>NZ_JIBQ01000001.1 GCF_000688695.1 Lonsdalea quercina subsp. quercina
TTGGCTTTTGGCTTTTGGCTTTTGGCTTTTGGCTTTTGGCTTTTGGCTTTTGGCTTTTGGCTTTTGGCTTTTGGCTTTTGGCTTTTGGCTTTTGGCTTTTGCAGCTATACGGTCAAGCGGTCAAGCGGTCAAGCGGTCAAGCGGCATTATCCGCTCAGGCGTGACCGCTGTTTTTGAAATCACGCAGAAAGCTGCCCCACTTCCGCTCATAAAATGGCGTAGTGTGCTTGATCATATAGTGACTGATGCCCGGTTCGTTTTCAGCAACGACACAGAGGTCAATCGGACGATCATCCGGTAACGTGTCGCTGGCAACGGTGCCGGCCGCCTGAATGATTGCTTCCACGTCTTCATCCACATCGATGCCGACCAGCAGGTGCGGCTGTTCTTCTCCCTGCTCCTGAATCTGCACCAGAAACGCACGGCGCACGGCGGGATATTTCGCAAATAGCTGGGTCAAAGAGTCGATCATCTGCGCGGGCATTTCTGCTGGCTGACNAATCAGGACTTGTGTGTCCTCCTCAATCACCTTTTTCGTCACAAGTCCGGTACCTTCGCCAGCCAGCAGGTGTTCAACCTCCTGCGGCAGAAACTCTTTCCCGTAAGGCAATTTCGGATTGAGGAACAACACGGCGCCCTGTGTCAGCTCGAACAGCGCTCGCGCGGGCAAGGCCAAAAAGGACTGTTCTTCGGTGATGGCCGACTGCAGAGCCTCAAGGGAAGAAAAAAATGGGATTGCGGAACTGCCATCCGGCTTCTCCCAATGCTGAAGATGCACATGGCTTCCGGCCTGAAGCGTCTGCTCACCAAAAGTCGTGTCGCCGTCGCTGTTTCCCAGTACGTACACCGTGGCTGTCATCAGTTCATTGAAAAATTCGGGCCGATGCGCAGGCTCCGTCGCAGCGCGCATCAGCGCCTCTTCCAGCGTGTTTCGTGGTGAAAATTCCATGGTCTTCCTCAACGCTTTCAGGCCTGCGCGTAACATGGAAGCCGCGCAGGCCTGTTGTTATGCTCGCGCGGCGTGACCGCGCGTTGTTTCGAAGCGGGTATTGACTTGCCCGCCGTCGCTTATTCAGCCTGCTTTGCTCAGCAGGAAGTCCGCCAGCGTGCGCACCCCCAGCCCGGTCGCGCCAGCCGACCATTGATCGACAGCGCCCTTACGATAGGTCGCCGAACAGTCAATATGGAGCCACCCTTTCTGGTAGTTTTCCACGAAGTAGGACAGGAAAGCCGCCGCCGTGCTGGCGCCCGCTGAATGCGCGGGACTGGCGATATTATTCAGATCCGCGAAGTTGGATGGCAGATGCTGACGGTGAAATTCCTCCAGCGGCAGACGCCAGAAGGGTTCGCCCTCACGTCCTGCGCTGGTGAGTAAATCCCCGACCAGCGCATCGTCAAAACTGAACAGCGCATGGTAGTCGTTCCCCAACGCCATTTTCGCGGCGCCGGTCAGTGTGGCGCAGTCGATAATCCACTGCGGTTTCTGTGCGGATGCGTCGATCAAGCCGTCAGCGAGCACCAGACGCCCTTCCGCATCCGTGTTCATCACTTCCACGGTCTTGCCGTTGCGATAACTGATGATGTCGCCCAGACGGAACGCGTTGCCGCTCACCATGTTGTCGGCACAGCACAAATACAGTTTGACGCGCTGTTTGAGTCCACGCGCCGCCGCCATTGCCAATGCGCCGGTCACCAGCGCTGCGCCGCCCATATCGGACTTCATCGAATCCATAAAGCTGCTGGGCTTGAGGCTATAACCACCAGTATCGAACGTGATGCCCTTACCGACCAGACACGCCATCACCGGCGCATCCGGGTTGCCGGTCGGATTGTAGTCGAGCGCCAGCAATACCGGCTGACGGTCTGAGCCGCGCCCAACGGTATACAGGCCGGAATAGTTCTGCTGACGCAGATCTTCGCCTTTGGTAATGCGGTAAGACACCGCGTCGCAGTTGACGGAACACAGCAAATCGACCGCGCGGGTCGCCAGCTGTTCCGGCCCCAGCGATTCCGCCGGCAGGTTGATGGTATCGCGCACCCAATCGACGATTTTCAGGCGGCGGTCCAACTCCTGCTGCGCAACTTCATCCAACGCCGCCCATTCAACGGTGCGCTGGCCTTTGGGTCCACGGTAGCCTTGCCAGAAAGCCCAGCTACTTTCGAGGTCCCATCCCTCGCCTTCCAGCTTGACGTGTTTAATGCCCTGACCGTCGATTTTACGGCCGGCGCGCTGGATGATGGCCAGCGGTTTTTCGCCTGTCAGATGGATGGTGAACCCCTGTTCGCCAGAGGTTAACGTTGCTTTTTCGCCCCAGCGAGCATCAGCCGGCTGGTGGGAAAGGGTAATCGGCATAGTTTCGGTTGTCATAATCACGTTCCCTATTGCGCATTTCTTTAATCAGGCGGGTCAGCCATGAAGAAAAGAAATTCGGCCGCCTCGAAGGCGCGCCTGTCGTGCTGGTTATTCAGCTTTTATCCAACCAGAGAACCGCATTTATTCCAACCTTTTCAGGTCACGGTTCGCTGGTCGATCGTTCAAATCATCCCTCTACGCATTCCATCATGCAGAGAGGTCGCTCTTGCAGGGATCGGTATGGCGATATTCGACCGCCGCTCCCGAATCAATCCGTCTCGCCGAGCAGGCTGACGGTGCCTAAGCCAGTGCGTGTATCAATATAGTGTAATGTGGCGTTTTTACGCCCCACACGTCATCTTTGCCCTCAGTGGTCACCTGACGTTTTTCAGGCACCGCCCTTTTGTCATCGCTCTGCGTTCACGATGCCCGTACCAGGACAGGTGATGACCACTCCTGCCCCATCAGTCCTGCGGCAAAAACTCGAGTCAAGATAGCATACCTGCGCCCTGTCACTGACGTAACTCGTCGGGAAGCATGCACAAAAACAGGAGAAATCCCACGTTGTATCAGCGCAAAGGACATTTTAGAGCCAGTCAGGTGACCGAGAATCCGGGGAGATCGGCAGAAAGCCGTGAACAACCTGAAGCGTGAAACGCATCATGGGGCGTTTAAGCCACCTGAATCGAGCGTTAATTCTACCCTTGGACAGGATAATCAATTGATGACAAGGAAAGTTGGCTTCAACGTTGACCGAACTGAATTGCCCGGTCAACAACACCTGTCAGGATGATGGCAAACGCCTTAGGATTGAGGCGCTATGGCAATGCTGGCGTTCTTCGCGTTCTGTTTGAACGCTTTCCAGCCTGGAGAGACGCTACGCAGCCGGTCGACGGCTTTGTGTACCTGCCTAACGGCGTAATCCACTTCCTCTTCCGTGCTGAAACGTCCCAACGAGAAGCGAATAGAGCTGAGCGCCAGCGTTTCGTTAACCCCCAGCGCCCGTAGCACGTAAGAGGGCTCGAGGCTCGCGGAAGTGCAGGCGGAACCGGAGGACACCGCCAGGTCTTTCAACGCCATGAGCAACGATTCGCCCTCGACGTAGTTAAAGCTGACGTTAAGAAGATTGGGGATGCTCTGAGACAGGTCGCCATTCAGATATATTTCTTCAATATTCCGAATGCCGTTCCACAGCCGATCGCGCAAGGCCCGCAGGCGCGAAGAGTCTGTTTCCATTTCTTCCGCCGCGATGCGATAGGCTTCGCCCATGCCCACGATCTGATGCACCGGCAGCGTGCCTGAACGCATTCCGCGCTCGTGGCCGCCGCCGTGCATCTGGGCTTCGATACGCACCCGCGGATTGCGGCGAACGAACAGCGCGCCGATGCCCTTCGGGCCATAAATCTTGTGACCGGAGAACGACATCAGATCGACCTTGAGCTGGCCGAGATCGATCGGTAATTTACCGACGCTCTGCGTGGCATCAACATGGTAGAGGATGCCGCGACGATGACACAGATCGCCGATAGCGGCGATATCCTGCACCACGCCAACTTCGTTGTTGGCATGCATGATGGAAACCAGGATCGTGTCGTCGCGAAAAGCGGCTTCCAACTCATTCAAGTCGATGATGCCGTTGCTCATCGGCGTGAGATAGGTGACGTCGAACCCGTCACGTTCCAGCTGATGACAGGGATCCAGCACGGCTTTGTGCTCCGTCACGCAGGTAATGATGTGCTTACCCTTTTCCTGATGAGCGGCGGCAGCGCCTTTGATCGCCAGATTATCCGCTTCCGTGGCGCCCGAGGTGAAGACGATTTCACGGGGATCCGCGCCAACCAAATCGGCGATCTGGTTGCGTGCGACGTCTACCGCTTCTTCCGCCTGCCAGCCGTAACGATGCGAACGGGACGCGGCATTGCCGAACGTACCGTCCATCGTCAGGAACTTCATCATTTTTTCAGCCACACGCGGATCAACCGGCGTCGTGGCTGAATAATCCAGATAAATGGGTAACTTCATTGCTCATTAACTCCGTACTTCACACCAAAACGTACTCTGCGTTTTGTTTATAGTCGGGCGCTCCTGCCCGTACCCCTCAGGGCCAACGCCATGCGTTGTCAGACGTCCCCGAACCTTTTTTAGGCGCGCAAGTTAACGTTGATCGTTTCCTGCGTGCGGCCGGTAGAGGTACGGCGCGTATCGGCATCCTGACGGTCGGCAACATCAAGAATATCTTTGTTGTTGACCAGCTCGCCCAGAGTGATGTTGTTGAGGAAATCGGTGATGCGGTCGCTCAGGTCGCGCCACAGCGTGTGCGTCAGGCAGCGGTCGCCGCCCTGGCAGCCTTCACGCCCCTGGCAACGGGTCGCATCGACCGATTCGTCAACGGCGGAAATAACCGCGCCGACGGCGATATCGTTAGCGTCTCTTCCCAGCAAATAGCCGCCGCCCGGTCCACGAACGCTGGAAACCAGGCCGTTTTTACGCAGACGGGAGAACAGCTGTTCAAGATACGAAAGCGAAATGCCCTGACGTTCAGAGATGTCGGCCAGAGGAACAGGGCCTTCCTGAGAATGCAGCGCCACATCCAGCATGGCGGTAACAGCATAACGGCCTTTAGAAGTCAGTCTCATATCAATGGTATCCGTAGAGTGAACCCGTGTTTTTGAACACAGGAAGGGTCGAAATGTGATATTAGTCTGTCATTCCCGAGTATTTCAGTCAAGTATTTATCCGAGTAAAACACTCAACTATTACTCGCTACTCACCGGTCATTTTTATGGATAGAACTCAGGATGCCACGCAGGATATTGAGCTCCTGACTTTCCGGACGCGCGCGGGTGAACAGTCTGCGCAACTTGCTCATGACCTGCCCCTGATGCGACTGACGGATGAAACCAGTCTCCAGCAACGTGGATTCCAGATGCTGATAAAAGCGCTCTAGATCGTCCACCAACGGATACGGGGTTTCTTCATGATCGGGCGTATCCATCTGCTCGTTATCCAGATGCGCGACGCGGATTTCGTAAGACAGAATCTGCACCGCCATCGCCAGATTCAGCGAGCTGTACTCCGGGTTCGCCGGGATCGCCACATGATAATGACATTTCTGCAGTTCATCATTGGTCAACCCGACCCGTTCACGGCCAAACACGATGGCGACAGGCGCATGACGCGACTCTTGCGCGCTGCGAACGCCACATTCGCGGGGCTCCAGCATCGGCCACGGCAGCGTACGCGAGCGGGCGCTGGTCCCAATGACCAGACTGCAGCCTTCCAGCGCCTGATCCAGATTTTCAACCAGCGTCGCATTCCCGATGACGTCGCTCGCGCCGGCGGAAAGCGCGATCGCCTGTGAATCAGGCTTAACCAACGGATTAACCAGATAAAGATTGCTCAACCCCATGGTTTTCATCGCCCGAGCGGCCGATCCCATGTTGCCGGTGTGGGACGTTTCCACCAGGACAATGCGTATATTTTCTAACATGCTGACTCAATAGTGCGAAAAAGGAAATGCGGACTATGTTAACACAATCTTCGCTATTTTCTCTTTTGCTGGTATACTGCGCGCCGATTTCTGTTCTTTAACATTCTTGTGGACGATACCATGCATCCGATGCTGAACATTGCCGTGCGCGCCGCGCGTAAAGGCGGTAATTTAATTGCCAAAAACTATGAAACGCCCGACGCCGTCGAGGCGAGCCAGAAAGGCAGTAACGATTTTGTCACCAATGTCGATCGGGATGCAGAGCGCCTGATTATTGAAATCATTCGCAAATCATACCCTCAGCACACCATCATCAGTGAAGAGTGCGGAGAACTGGTCGGAGAAGACCAGGATGTTCAATGGATTATCGATCCCCTGGATGGCACTTCCAACTTTATCAAACGTCTGCCGCACTTCGCGGTTTCCATCGCTGTTCGCATCAAAGGCCGCACCGAAGTCGCGGTCGTCTACGATCCAATGCGTAATGAGCTGTTCACCGCCACTCGCGGTCAGGGCGCTCAGCTGAACGGCTATCGTCTGCGCAGCAGCAACGCTCGCGACCTGGACGGCACCATTCTCGCCACCGGCTTCCCGTTCAAGCACAAACAGCACTCCGCCAGCTACTTCCGCATGATGGAAGGTCTGTTCGGTCTGTGCGCGGACTTCCGCCGCACCGGTTCCGCCGCGTTGGATCTGGCTTACGTTGCCGCGGGCCGCGTTGATGGTTTCTTCGAAATCGGCCTCAAGCCGTGGGACTTCGCTGGCGGTGAACTGCTGGTACGTGAAGCAGGCGGTATCGTGACCGACTTCGTCGGCGGCCACAATTACCTGACGACCGGCAACATCGTCGCGGGCAACCCGCGCGTCGTGAAATCCCTGTTGTCCAACGTCCGCGACAACCTGAGCGATGCACTGAAACGTTAAGTTTCTCCCGGTTAGTCGACTACGGTCGGCTAACCGCCATTTTCTTTTATTCCTGCTATCACCCCCGAGCGTTTTACCTTTTAGACCTCAGTCACGTTTCCCCCTTCATCAAGCGCCACACTCGCCGGGACGTACTCCCTATCTCAGCCCGAAGACCTCATTGACGCACTGATGCCGAGCGGGTCATCTCATCCCCCCAGTTGTTTTGATTCATCATAACGATGCCTCCAGACCAGACAGAAACCGAGGGACTGTACCGAGGATTCCCCATGCACAACAACCCCATGCGTCAGCGACCCTAGGTCGTTTCCGGCTGTATTAAATAACCTCATCATTCCGCAGCCTGGTCGCTTTTTTGAGATGAAAGGCGCAAATTCCCGCACATGAGTGGCATAAAGGTCGAATACATCAACGCTCGCTAACTTTTGTTTTTTAACTTTTTTGTTGGTTGAAAGCTCACCCGATTACATATGATAATAATTATTAAACTCATTTTAAGGACGGAGTGCAGTCGCGTTATGTTCAACCACCTGTTTCGACACGTTTTGCTGGTCGCCGCACTGACGGCTTCCTTTATTAGCCATGCCACGCAATATCCCGTCACGGTGACCGATCTCGACGGGCAGAACGTCACGCTCAAACAGGAGCCCCGGCGCATTGTCTTGCAGGACGGTCGCGACATCATGGCGTTGGCGCTGTTGGATCGCGAGAATCCATTTCAGCGGTTGGTGGCCTGGAATAACCTGCCCAGAACATCCGACACCGCGACATGGAACATGTTGAAAGGCAAATGGCCGCAGGCGGCGTCCATCCTGGAAATGGGATTCAGCGACAAAGGCGATATCGAGCTGGAAAGCGTACTCGCGCAACGGCCCGACCTGATGATCGCGCAAATGCGCGCCAAACCCTCGCTGACTGATAACGGTATACTCAGCAAATTGCGCACGCTCGGCATCCCCGTCATCTTCATCGATTTTGAAATCGCGCCCGTCAAAAACACGACCGCCAGCATAACCCTGCTGGGACGCGTGCTGAACCGCGAAGATAACGCTAAAGCCTATACGGATTTTTATCGCCAGCATCTCGACGCTATTCAGCAACGCACCGCCTCCATCGCGCCGAAAGCCAATGTATTCATCGAAGCGCTGGCCGGTCGTTCTGAATCCTGCTGCTTCAGCCATGCACATAACGGCTGGGGCGGACTGGTCGAAGCCGTCGGCGCACGGAATATCGGCTCAGCGCTGCTTCCGGGCGCCTACGGTTACGTGTCTTTGGAAAAACTCATCAGCATGAAACCTGACGTTTACATCATGACCGGGTCAAAACGCGGCGACGGCGCCAGTCCGCTGTTGCAGCTGGGTTATGGCGCGGACAAGGCGAATCTCGATGGCAGAGGAAACCAACTGCTCAGCCGGACCGGCGTGGCGCAAATTCCGGCCGTGCAGAAAAAACAAGCATTCGGCCTATACCACCATTTCTATAATCACCCGTACAATGTCGTTGGTATGGAATATCTGGCTAAGGCAATCTACCCTCAGCAGTTCAGCGATCTGAATCCGGACGCCTCCTACCACGACATTATTCGCCGCTTCACGACGTTGCCCGACAGCGAATTTATTTTTTCCTGGAAACAGGCTGAGTAACTTTCATGAGTGTTACGACCGAATCGACTCACCGCGGTAGCCCGACTGCCGAAAACCGCATTATGCATCGCTATCAGCATATCGTCCGACACCGCATGCTGATTATGGCCGTCCTGGTGATAGCGATCGTCGCCTCGCTGCTGCTGGACTTTGTCCTCGGCCCATCGGGCCTGCCGCTGAAAACGCTGTGGCAAACGCTGACCGACCCCGCGGCGGCGGATGCTGGCATTCGCGTGATTGTCTGGGATATCCGCCTGCCCTATGCGCTGATGGCGGTCGTCGTCGGTCTGGCGCTAGGGCTTGCAGGCGCCGAAATGCAGACGATCCTCAATAACCCGCTCGCCAGCCCGTTTACGTTGGGCGTCTCCTCAGCCGCCGCGTTTGGCGCGGCGCTGGCCATCGTGCTGGGTATCGGCCTTCCCGGCATTCCGGCTCAGTGGTTTATCTCCGCCAACGCGTTCCTGTTCGCCCTGTTGGCCGCGTTGCTGCTTGATGCCATCACCCGCTGGACACAGGTTGCCACTTCAGGCGTGGTGCTCTTCGGCATCGCACTCGTCTTCACCTTTAACGCGCTGGTGTCTATGCTGCAGTTCGTCGCCAACGAAGACACGCTGCAAGGGCTTGTCTTCTGGACCATGGGCAGTCTGGCCCGCGCATCGTGGGAAAAACTGGGCGTTCTGCTGCTGGTGCTGGCGGTGGTCATGCCGCTCTCAATGATGAACGCGTGGAAGCTGACGGCGCTGCGTCTGGGCGAAGACCGGGCGATCAGCTTCGGCATCAATGTCCGCCGCCTGCGGCTGGCGACGCTGCTGCGCATTAGCATATTGTCCGCGCTTTCGGTCGCCTTCGTCGGTCCCATCGGCTTTATCGGCCTGGTGGCGCCGCATATCGCCCGACTGATTTTCGGCGAAGATCACCGCTTTTATCTGCCGGCCAGCGCGTTGACCGGCGCGCTGGTGCTGTCGCTGGCCTCAGTGGTGTCCAAGAACCTGCTGCCGGGCGTCATCATTCCCGTCGGCATTGTCACCTCACTGGTCGGCGTGCCTTTCTTCCTGAGTATCATTCTGCGGCATAGGGGGAGCGTATGAATTCGTCACCTAAAGGGCTCACCCTGACTCACTTCCACGCGGGCTATCCCAAGCGCCCGGTGATCGCGGACCTCAACGTGCCGAAGCTCCCGAGAGGCAAAATCACCGTGTTGCTGGGGCCGAACGGTAGCGGAAAATCCACGCTGCTGCGGGCGATGGCCGGGCTGGGCAATGCGAAAGGGAACGTCTATTTGGACGACGTGAACCTGATGCAGCTTCCTTTCAGCCAACGCGCCGAAAAGGTGGTTTACCTCCCCCAGTCGCTGCCGGCCGGGGTACATCTGCACGTCCTGGAATCGATCATCGTCGCCCAGCGCGCCAGCGGAGGCCTGTCTCAGCGCGAAGATAAAGACGAGGTCATGACACTACTCCAACAGCTGGGTATCGAGCATTTGGCGCTGAGCTATCTGGACCAGCTGTCCGGGGGGCAGAAACAGCTGGTCGGGCTGGCGCAGTCGCTGATCCGTCAGCCGTCGCTGCTTCTGCTGGATGAACCGCTCAGCGCGCTCGATCTTAACTACCAGTTCCACGTGATGGATTTGGTGCGTCGAGAAACCCAGCGCCGGAACATCGTCACCGTTGTGGTGGTTCACGACATTAACATCGCGCTTCGCCACGGCGATCACGTGTTGATGCTGCAAAATGGTCAGTTGATTGCCGACGGGGAGCCGGCAGAGGTTATTACCGCAGAGAGTCTGGCGCGCGTTTACGGCGTACGAGGACGCATTGAGCGTTGTTCACAGGGCATACCGCAGGTGATGATCGACGGACTGGTCACAGAGCCGATGCAGTAAGTAACCCTCCCGCCCTGGGCTACACCGGGGCTTTGGACCGGCAGGCTTTCCNCCTCAGCGAAGCCGCGCCGATCAATCCAGAACTATCCCGCAAACGGGCGAATGCCGCCCATCATGGCGGGTTGGGCGCTGACATACAGCACCACGCCCACCACCATGAGCAATGCGCCGCCGCTCAGGGATAAAGCACACCAGAAAAGTTGCTGCCATCGAGGTGAAGCCCGTTCTGCGCCGAGGCGCGTCATCAGCCGTCGGCAGGCGCTGACCACCGCCGCCAGCAGGGAGAGCGTAAAGGCGGTGCCCAACGCCATCGTCAACGCGGACAAAATTCCCCAGACATACACCCCGAGGACTTTGGCGAACAACAGCACCAGTATCGCGCCCGAACAGGGACGTAATCCCATCGCCAGCACCACCATTAAGCGAGCACGCCACCCGCCGTCTTCGGTAAGCGCTTCCGGCTGCGGAACATGCTGATGCCCGCAGCCGCATCCCGCGTCATGCAAAACAGAACCGCGGATATTCTCGACGCGCCACACCGACGACGACGGCGCTGCCGTCAGCGGCGCAAGCCGCTGGATGCGGGGAGGACGGGACCCCGCTCGCGCCGCAAACAGCCGCCGCACAGCCCGTACGCACAACCACACCCCGAGCAGCATCACCAGCAGGTAACTGCCCTTCTCTATCCAAAAACTGCTGACGTGCAGCACCCGGCTGGAGAGCTGCAACACGGAGAGCACTATCGTCACCAGCATCACCGCGACCATGCCCTGCAACAGCGATGCGGCGAAGGTGAGCTGGAGGCTGCGCTTCAGGCGAGACGGATGCGTAGCGAGATAGGTGGCGATCACCACCTTGCCGTGGCCCGGCCCAAGCGCATGCAAAATGCCGTAGGTCAGACTGAACGCGAGCAGGCTCCAACCGGCGCGATGCGGCTGCGTGCTGACCGCCTCCATCAACTGCGACATTTGCTGGTGAAGCGATTTTTGCCAAATGACGCTTTGGCGTAACATATCCGGCCACCAAGCCCAGACTTCATAGAGTCCCCAGCCCAAGGCCAGCAGCAGGATCAACAGCGGCCACACAGCGCGGCGAGTATGACCAACGGAATGAGAAGAGAGATTTATTGGCATTGCAACGTGACCCGCTGTGCAAATTGTTGACCCAGCGCCATGTCTTCGTCCGGGCTGTCATTTTTATCCAACGAGAGCGCATAAGACTGTAGCGAAGCGTCCGGTTTCGGCGTCGTCAGCGTAGTATGGCAGCGCGACGACAATGCCGGATTAACGGCGATCGCCTTGTCCTCTTTGTAGGACATATCGACGAAGTAGGTCGGATCGTAGGTGGATATCAGCAGAGGTTTTCCCGCCAAAGGCTGGGGATGGGCCAACGGAAGCACGAACTCCAGCACCGCCTGATTGCCGTGACGAGAAAGATGATATTCGCTTGGCACCGGCGCATATTTAACCGGTTTGCCGTCGCGAAAGATGTCGGTGAAATAGTGCTGCCCCAGCACGTTGGCCATAACTTCCGCCGCCAGTTTCTTCCAGACTTCCGCCTCTTTGGACGCAGCTCCCGCATCATAGAGGAGATCGGCGGAGGTCATTGGGTCCATCGTCCACGTCATGCGCAGACCGGTGATGAGATCGTTTTGTCCCTCCACGGTCATGCGCATGTCGATAAAACTGTGCGGATGCGCCAACGCCTGCGGGATCGCACCCGATCCCGCAATCATCAGCCCCGCCGCCAATCGGCTAGGCCATCGCGACGTGATTGCACCGAATACCATCATCACCTCTGATTAATGATTTTCCTTCAGGGAGGTCTTTGCCGTACCCGGCAACCGAAAAAACAGGACCGGAGCCGCCAGCAATGCCATCACCCAGAACGTTTTGCCCTGCAGATGGCTGAACAGATAACCGGAAAAGACCGTGACCAGAGCGATTCCGCCGCCCATCGCCAAGGCGGAATACACCGCTTGCAGCTTCAGTACGTCGCTGCCCTGTCGCGTGGAGATGAAGCGCATGGCCGACAGATGGCATATCGTAAACGTCCCGCAGTGTAATAGCTGAATCACGATCAGCCACGGCAGCGACACGGTCGATCCCATCAGTCCCCAGCGGATCACGCCGCACGCGGCCGAGAGCAACAGCAACCCCTGTGCCGTCCAGCGCCGAAATAAACGATGACTGAGCGCAAAAATCACAATCTCTGCAACCACGCCCAGCGACCAGAGATATCCCACGACCGATGCCGAGTAGCCCATATTCTGCCAGTAAATGACGCTAAAGCCGTAATACGCGGCGTGCGCTCCCTGCAACAGGGTGACGCCGAGCATAAAGCGCCACACGGCGGTTTCACTCAATAACTGACGCCACGGGGTTGAGGCAAGATCGGTCGCCTGAGACGCCGCCGCCTGGGGCGCGGTTTCCGGCTGAAACAGCATGCCTAACAACATACACAGCAGGCCGACGCAGAGAACCATCAGAATGGCCGGATGTCCCCAGACGGCAACGAGATCGCCCGTGACCGCAGAACCAATAACGAATGCGATAGATCCCCACAGCCGCACCCGCCCGTAGTCCATCGTGAGCTGTTTACGCCAAGTGCTCGCCAGCGCATCGGTCAGCGGCACCAGCGGCGCAAAGAACAGGTTGAATCCGATCATGACCAGCAGCAGCCACAACCACGCATTGCCGAGCCAGAACCCGAAAGCCATGATCAGCGAGACCAGCGCCAGACCGCGCAGTGCGCCGATGAGCCGGGACGGATGCCCGACCCCGGCCGTGATAGCCAGACTCCCGCAGCAGCGAGCGACCAGACCAGCGCCGAGCAATAGCCCAATGGTTTCATCCGATAAACCTTCTCCCTGCAGCCAACGCCCCCAAAAAGGCAAAAAGATGCCGTAGCAGAAAAAGTAGGTGAAATAGCTGAGAGCCAGCCAGCGAGTGGATCGTAAAACCATGGGTTCTCCTGTGTTCGGCCGGCTACTTTGGCAAAGATGTTTGACTGGCGCAACCAGGCCGACAGATAAAAAAACGCCAGCGTTGCGCTGGCGTTTATTCGATGTGCGTGACGGAGCACGCTTCGCAGGCTTAGGCGTAAACAGGGAAACGAGCACAAAGTTCCAGCACTTTCTGCTTGGTGCGCTCAATTACCGCTTCGTCGTTGATGTTATCCAGCACGTCACAAATCCATCCGGCCAGTTCGCGCACTTCAGCTTCTTTGAAGCCACGGCGGGTGGCGGACGGCGTACCGATACGAATACCGGAGGTCACGAACGGGCTCTTAGGATCGTTCGGCACGCTGTTTTTGTTGACGGTGATGTTCGCGCGGCCCAGCGCGGCATCGGCTTCTTTACCGGTGATGTCTTTGCTGACCAGATCCAACAGGAACAGGTGGTTTTGCGTACCGCCGGAAACCACGTTGAAACCCCGCGTCAGGAAGACTTCCACCATCTCTTTGGCGTTTTTCGCTACCTGCTGCTGGTAAACGGTAAATTCAGGTTCCATCGCTTCTTTCAGCGCGACGGCTTTACCGGCGATAACATGCATCAGCGGGCCGCCCTGACCACCCGGGAATACCGCGGAGTTCAGTTTCTTATACAGATCTTCATCACCGCCTTTCGCCAGGATCAGACCGCCGCGCGGACCCGCCAGCGTTTTGTGCGTCGTGGTGGTCACGATGTGCGCGTGAGGCACCGGTGTCGGATAAACGCCGGCAGCAACCAGACCCGCAACGTGCGCCATATCAACGAACAGGTATGCGCCCACGCTATCAGCGATTTCACGCATTTTCGCCCAGTCGACCACGCCGGAATAAGCGGAGAAGCCGCCGACGATCATTTTCGGTTTGTGAGTATGCGCCAACTCGGCCATTTCGTCGTAGTCAATCTTGCCGCTTTCATCGATACCGTAAGGGATGACGTTGTACAGCTTACCGGAGAGGTTGACCGGCGCGCCGTGAGTCAGGTGGCCACCGTGAGCCAGGTTCATGCCCAGAATGGTATCGCCAGGCTGCAGCAGCGCGGTGTAAACCGCAAAGTTGGCCTGAGAACCTGAGTGCGGCTGTACGTTGGCGTAGTCTGCGCCAAACAGCGCTTTCGCGCGGTCGATGGCCAGTTGCTCAACGATATCGACATATTCACAACCGCCGTAATAGCGTTTGCCCGGGTATCCTTCCGCATATTTGTTGGTTAGCTGAGATCCCTGTGCCTGCATGACGCGTGGGCTGGTGTAGTTTTCTGAAGCAATCAGCTCAATATGTTCTTCCTGACGCACTACTTCCTGCTGCATGGCCTGCCACAGCTCGGCATCATAATCGGCAATGTTCATTTCACGCTTTAACATCCGGATCTCCTGACTCAGCTAACGTGCATTTTTTACAACGCAATATAATCGCCCCGAAAGGCACTGGCCTATAGTGTAAACCGATTCTCACCAGCGAAGATAGGCTTTGACGGAGGTTTTTGCGCAAACGATTGGCCTCAGGCGGCGCAAGGGTTTGCGCTTTTCTTTCCCTCCCCGTGCGGAGCGACTTTTTCTCATCAGGCACCTGTATCTTTTTCATGTTGGCCTGCGATCCCATTCGCTGACGCCGCGCCCTTCCCCTTCTTGTTCCCTTTGAAATTTTCTCTTATTGGTCTGTAAGACCATTCTGATACTAAGTATTTTTTATATTATCTTTTGACCGAGAATAATTATTACTAATAACGATATTGAACCTAACTATGTGGGTTGCTAATTTCCTCGCATTGAACGGATTTCAACCACCCGCCCTTCATTCTCACACCAGGGAAACGTAGGCGAGCTACGTGGGCACAATAAGGAGATAACCTCATGAGTCGTCTTATACCTCGCAATGGACCAAGCCATCCCGGCCGATTGACCTCTTCCCCCTTCTCGCTAAAAACGCCGGCGTGTTTACTGTTCGTCAGCGTTGCAACGGCACTGATGTCTTCCAGCGCAATCGCTGGTTCTGTGCTGACGCAGGAAGCCCTGACCACCGCACCGGCCGTCGGTTGGGCATCACAAAACGGATCTACCACCGGTGGATCCGCCGCAGCGGAAGAGAATATCTACAGCGTCGCGACGATCGACGAGTTCAAAACGGCGCTGGCGGCCGGCAGCGCCAGTAAAATCATCCAGATTACGGCGCCTATCGACATCAGCGGCGGCACCGCTTATACGAGCTTTGACGATCAAAAAGCACGAAGCCAGCTCCAGGTCCCTTCCAACACCACAATCATCGGTATTGGCGACCAGGGCAAACTCACCAACGGTTCGCTGATCGTCAAAGAGGTCAGCAACGTGATCTTGCGGAATCTCTATGTTGAAACGCCGGTCGACGTTGAGCCGCATTATGAGTCGGGGGATGGCTGGAATGCAGAATGGGATGCGATGAATGTTCAGACCGCCGACCATGTATGGATCGATCATATGACTATCAGCGACGGCAGTTTTACGGACGAAAAGTACACGACCAAGGATGGCGAAAGGTATGTACAGCACGACGGAGCGCTAGATATCAAACGCGGTTCCGACTATGTCACCGTTTCTAATAGTCGCTTTGAGCTGCATGATAAAACCGTTCTGATTGGCCATAGCGACAGCAATACCGCCCAAGACCAAGGCAAACTGCACGTCACTTTCTTCAACAACCTGTTTAACCGGGTACGTGAACGTGCGCCGAGAATTCGTTTCGGCAACGTACATGCCTTCAATAATGTCTATATCGGTGACGTGAAGGACACGGTTTATCCTTACTTGTACAGCTTTGGCATCGGCACCAGCAGCAGCCTATTGTCCGAGGGTAACGGTTTCACCATCAGCAATCTCAGCAGTAGCTGCAAAGTGGTGAAAGCTTTTAACGGCAAAATCTTCTCGGATAAAGGCTCCATGCTGAACGGCAGCGAGGTCGATTTGTCTGCCTGCGGCTTTACGGCATACACCGACACCATCCCGTACAGCTATACCGTGCAACCGATGACGACCAGCTTGTCTGACGAAATCGCCGCAAATGCCGGTTTCGGTAAACTCTAAATAAAAAAGCGGCAATCGCGCAAAGGTTATTAATCCGGGGTTGCCGCTTCATCCTAACGTTATTTATCCAAAATAAAATAAATTAATAAGTCAATAAGAAAATACCAATAACAAATCAGGAACCCCCTTTCAGTAATACCTATAAAAAGTGATAGGAATAATACGAATTTCAATAATATCTCTTCATTTATCAATGTATATAATCACATCGCGCAATATTCTTTTCGTCTTAATCTTCCACCAAGTAATACCTTTTTCGTTTAATTTTAACTTTCTCTCAGAAAAACGACTTTGATCAAAAAAATAAGATTTTAGTTCTGAATAATACGGGCCAATTACTTAATGCTTTCACACACCTTAATTAATTAAGGATTTGGTTAATCATTTTTATAACGAAAAAGGAACTTCTTAATGAACGCCACTCATTTATCTAAAAAGACACAATCAGGATATTCTGGATCACTTTCACGTATTTACTCCTGTGCCAAACCACTGCTGATTGCCAGTATCACTGCCGCGTTAATGACGTCCAACGCCTCGGCCGCCAGTCTGCTAAGCGCTCAAGGCCGTACTGCGGCAACCGTTGGGTGGGCGACTCAGAACGGAACAACCACGGGGGGCAAAGCCGCCACCGCCGCCAATATCTACACGGCGAAAAACATCACTGAGTTCAAAGCAGCGCTAGCCGCCAAAAACACGGCGAAAATCATTCAAATTACAGGGACTATCGATATCAGCGGAGGTAAAGCCTATACCTCCTTCAACGACCAGAAGGCGCGCAGCCAGATTCTCATCCCGTCAAATACCACCATTATCGGCATCGGGAGTTCGGGTAAATTTACCAAGGGTTCGCTGGTGATTAGCGGCGCCAGCAACGTTATTATCCGTAATATTTATATTGAAACCCCCGTCGACGTCGCACCGCATTATGAATCGGGCGATGGCTGGAATGCGGAATGGGATTCCATCAATGTGATTACGTCTCACCACGTCTGGATAGACCATGTCACCTTTAGCGACGGCAGCTTTACCGACAACAAATACACCAAGAAAAACGGTGAAACCTATGTACAGCATGACGGCACGTTGGATATCAAACGGGGTTCCGACTATATCACCGTCTCCAACAACCGTTTTGAACAGCACGACAAGACCATCTTGATCGGCCATAGCGATAGCAATGGCTCACAGGATGCGGGCAAACTGCGCGTGACCTTCTACAACAACCTGTTCAACCAGGTGCGCGAACGTGCTCCGCGCGTACGTTTCGGCAATGTTCATGCATTTAACAACGTCTTTGTCGGTAACGTGAATGCCTCCGTCTACGCTTATCTCTATAGCTTCGGTATCGGCACCAGCAGCAGTCTGTTGTCAGAGAGCAATGCCTTCAACATTACCAACCTCAAGACCAAGTGTGCTGTCGTGAAGGCGTTTAACGGCAAAGTCTTTACCGATAAAAATTCGCTTATCAACAATAGCGCCGCTGGTTTATCAAGCTGTGGTTTCACAAACTACACTGCTAAGATCCCTTACTCTTACAAAGTACAAACGATGAACACCAACTTAGTCAAAACCATCATGTCGGGTGCGGGTTACGGCAAAATCTAATCCGGAACGCCTACTACTAGCGAAAATAAAACGTGCTAAGCCATAGCCGGTCAACATTCCGTAAATAACGGTTTGACCCCGGCCCATAGATAAAAGCAGCGTGAATACAACCGTATTTACGCTGCTTTTTTTATTTTACACATTCAAACATGAGCGGATGAGTTATGGCTAAAATTCGCTCACCTCATCGTTTATATTTCGACAAAGCAAAACACATTTTTTTATGCGTGAAAAAGAATTATTTTCGCTTAAAGAATATTGGCACTCTGATTGATATAAAAAATGACAACAATTGACAAAAACTGTGTTCATTCCATTTTCAATTCTAGGATTCAGACCTCTTACTGAAGCTATCCTTTATTATTCATCCATCGACATCACGCTCATTTTGCCGTTATCACTCTAGAGATTTTAATCATTCAACAGAATGTTGACGCAGCGCTAAATAAGGCATTCAACACGCACTGATATTATGTCAATAAACAAAACCTAAATGAATTCATTAAACTCACGATGTTAACCCTTTGATCTTGACTGATGAGGTCGCCAGTTTTTTCCGCCTGCGTTTTCTGTGCCTTATCGCAATAGGGCCAACAGAACCTTTCAACCAAAATCTGAGTGACAGGATCAGCGTTCCCCGCGTATCCGCCCCCTTCCCCGCAGGCTGCAAAGCGTGGTGAGACTAGTCATTCCGGCGAAGACAGCTGAAACACAGTAAGAGGTGGAATAACCTAGCGCCAATACATAACCAGGCATGGGATCAGAGAGCAGGAAATGGCAGTTGGGCAGTTGGGCAGTTGGGCAGTTGGGCAGTTGGGCAGTTGGGCAGTTGGGCAGTTGGGCAGTTGGGCAGTTGGGCAGTTGGGCAGGGTAAAGAGAAAGGCAGGACGAGTCTACCTGAATCAACGCCGACGCGATGATGCGGCCGACATTGATTCAGCAGGGTTTTCAGTGGTCCAGGAGGACGTCAAAACCCCATAAGCCGTCGAAGAGAGAAGGTTAAAGCGCCGCTTCGTCTTCTTCACCCGTACGAATACGCACGACTTGGCTTACGTCATAAACGAAAATTTTCCCGTCGCCGATTTTACCCGTCTGAGCCGTCCGCATAATGGTTTCGACGCAGGTATCAACGATATCGTCAGCAATAACGATTTCAATTTTCACCTTGGGCAAGAAATCCACCATGTATTCCGCACCGCGGTACAGTTCGGTATGGCCTTTCTGTCGACCGAACCCTTTGACTTCGGTCACCGTCATGCCGGTAATCCCTACTTCCGCCAACGCTTCACGAACGTCGTCCAGTTTGAAGGGCTTGATAATCGCATCAATTTTTTTCATCAAGAAATCCTAATCATCACTTTGTCACGGCCGTAGCCTGGCATCGTTTATGCGATGGGCCGCGCATCAACTCGCGCCCGCTATCAGCACGATACTTACCCATAGCTAGTCTTTAAAATCATTGGCGTCCAGCTCATGGCGCGCCAGCAGTTTATAAAATTCAGTCCGATTGCGTCCCGCCATACGAGCCGCCTGGGTGACATTGCCCTTGGCGATCTGCAGCAGTTTACGCAGATAGTTCAGCTCGAACTGGTGGCGAGCATCCGCGAAGGTTGGCAGAGCCGTATTTTCGCCTTCCAGCGCCTGTTCGACCAACGCCTCGCTAATGACCGGCGCGCTGGTCAGCGCCACACATTGTTCGATCACGTTGACCAGCTGGCGCACGTTACCCGGCCAGCTCGCCGTCATCAAGCGTTTCATGGCGTCCGTGGAGAAACTGCGCACAAACGGTTTATGGCGCGCAGCGGCCTCGCGCAGCAGATGATTGACGAGCAAGGGAATATCCTCCGAACGCTCGTTCAGCGCCGGAATTTTCAAATTCACAACGTTGAGGCGGTAAAACAGGTCTTCCCGAAACTCCCCTTTTTCCATCGCTTTGGGCAAGTTGCGATGGGTCGCGGAGATAATACGCACATCAATATCCAGATCGTGATTGCTTCCCAACGGCCTGACTTTGCGTTCCTGCAACACTCGCAGCAGTTTAACCTGCAGCGATAACGGCATATCGCCGATCTCATCCAGAAACAACGTTCCGCCATCCGACGCGGTGAACAGACCATCACGACTGCTTACCGCGCCCGTGAACGCGCCTCGGGCGTGGCCGAATAGCTCTGACTCCAGCAGCGGCTCCGGCAACGCGCCGCAATTAATCGCCACGAAGGGTTTATCTGCCCGCGGGCTGGCCGCATGAATCGCCCGTGCCAGCACTTCTTTTCCGGTCCCGCTCTGACCATTGATCAACACGCTGACATCCGACTGAGCCACCATTTTAGCCTGCTCCAGCAGACGTAACATCAACAGACTGCGAGTGATGATCGTTTCTCTCCAGCTATCATCCCGAGCGGGCGCCGCCACCGACAACGCTTCATCGATGGCCTGATAGAGTGCATCGCGATCGACAGGCTTGGTCAGGAAGCTGAACACCCCTTTTTGCGTCGCCGCCACCGCATCCGGAATGGAGCCATGCGCGGTCAGAATAATGACCGGCATCCCCGGCTGTTGCTTCTGGATCTCCGCGAACAGCGCGAGGCCGTCCATTTCATCCATCCGCAGATCGCTAATCACCAAATCGATTTTTTCGCGTACCAGCAAACGCAACGCGTCCTGACCGCTGGCGGCGGTCGTTACGTTGAATCCTTCGCTGGTCAAACGCATCCCCAGCAGCTTCAGCAGGCTGGGATCGTCATCAACCAACAGCAGGCTGGCGGATTGCCGTGTCGTCATGGATTGTTGGCTCCCGTTTTCGAACCGGGCTGCGCCGGTGAGGTCTCGGCATTCTGAGGCTTCGCACTCGTCTCCGACGACGAGTGTCCCGAAGAGGAGCCGCGACGCTCCTCCCCCTCTGAGAAATCAGCGGGCACCGCTTTGCGCGCCGACAGCTGACGCTCGATATCCGTCAGATTTTTTAGCTTGCGCGTCGTGGCGTCCAACTGCTCACGCAGCTGATTTTGCTGTTCCCGAAGATCGGCCAGCGCTTTTTCGTGATCGTCCTGCAACCGCTGCATTCGCCCCCGCTCTTCGTCCTGAAACGCGGCCAGTTGCTGCTTGTCCATCCACAGTTGCAGCAAGGGAATAAGATCCGTCGGCACGTCTTCGCTCTCCTGCGCCAGCCGGGCAATCCGCTGACGCTGCTCCGCGGGAACGGCACCCGCCCGCTCGCGCAGCAGGCTTTGTTTCCAGAGTCCAGCCCAGTCTGAAGACATCGGTGTCTGATTGGCTCGCGTCAGCGCCTGCGATGGGGATAGCTGAGCCGCGCAGTCCATCGCCCTCAGCCAGTACAAGGCATTCGTCATCGCTTCGCGGCTGTTCGCCAGCCAGATGGCGCGGCACTCCACGCTGCGATAATCGGCCAACTGCCGATCGGGGGCGCGATTGGCTTCAACAATCATAGCGGTGCCGCCGCCCACATGTGGCGCGCAGCCAGCTAAAAGGGGTGGAGAGAACAGCAAGGTTCGTAACACACGGACCCACGGGATTGATGCTGTCACAGCTCGCCAGCGGGGGGCTAAAATACGAAACAACCGTGCACTCATGCTTCATTCTCGGTGGTTAATGGCAATTCGATACGGAAACAGACGTCGGCGTAGTCTACCGAGACCAAAATCAGCTCGCCGCGCATTCGCCGAAGGCAGTCCTGCGCGATGCTTAGCCCCAGCCCACTGCCCTTGACTGCGCCTTTGCGCTGACGTGCGCCCTGATAAAAAGGTTCAAAAATCATGCTGCGGTCGGCTTCCGGGATGGGCGCGCCGGTATTGGCGACCTCAATCTGAAGGTGCGAACCGACGCTGCGGCTGCGCACCCAAATGTTACCGGATTCCTGCCCATAGTGCACCGCGTTGGAATAGAGATTATCGAGCACTCTCATCACAAGCGTAGTTTCCGCGCGGCACGTTTTGACGTCCAGCTCAACCAGCGTCTTCATCGCTTTTCCGCGCGCCGACAGGCTATGATCGGCCACAACAGCGTCGACAATCGCCGCCAGATCGACCTGCTCGAGCTCGGTCGGCGCATCGGCAAGCTGGCGGTTGTAGTCAAGCAGCTGCTCTATCAGCTGTAGTAGATGTCGGCTGCTGCTGTCCAGAATGGTCACGACCTGCCGCTGGTCTTCCGTCAGCGGTCCTGCGACCTCATCCGCAAGCAGCGACGTGCCTTCGCGCAGGCTCGCCAGCGGCGTTTTGAGTTCATGCGAAATGTGCCGAAGAAACTCATGCCGCTGCGCTTCCAGCCAGGAAAGACGTTCGCTCAGCCAGATGATACGTTGCCCCAGCGAGCGAATTTCCCGGGGGCCTCTGAACGTGGGCGAATGTCCCAACGGCAGCCCTTCCCCCAAGCGGTTAATCATCCGCTCTACGCCTTTTACCGGACCGATAATCATGCGGGTAAACAGTACGACCAGCAGCACGCTGACCAGAAACAACAACAGCGCCTGCCAGCCGAAGAATTGGCCGCGTTCCGCGATAGTCCGTTGAAGCTGCTGCCCGCGGGAGAAGATCACTTCTCGCGTCACCTGTACCATCTGCGTATTGGCTTGCGAGAAACTATCCAGCAGCGCCGTGGCTTCACCGCTCGGCGCGCTATTCTGACAGCGCATCTCCGCCAGTTGCGTCAAATACTGCCGCAGGCGCTGCGGTGATTGGGGGTCGGGCAAAACCGGGGCGTGAACATCCAGCATCTGAGCATATTGCCTGCGCTGATTTTGATACAGCTGGGACAGCGTGCGATCGTCCAGCACGCAATATTGACGATAGCTGCGTTCCAACGCTAACGCCAAGCCGGCCATCGCCTCACTGCGTCGGGCATCTGTCAGCGTAGTGCGGTTGATGATGGCGGCCTGCTCGCTGAGGGCATTCAGGCTGCCATACGCCTGATAGGCCAGCACCAGCAACGGCAGCAGCACCAGCAAGAACGCCATGATGACCAGCTGCCGCAAAGATCGGGGGAACAAACGCCATCGTTTCAATGAAATCATCTCGTTACCTGTTCATTTGCTCGATGCTAGCCCACTCCAGCGAAAGTGCAATGTTTTCGCCTGCGACCTGCGAAGCGTATGTCAGCCTATCGCGAAATTCGGCCAGGTTGCCGGAAAGAATGCGAAACGCCTCGCAGAGATAGCGCGTTTCACGGCATGGAGGCGCTAAAAAAGCAAAACCCGGTCAAACGGGAAGTTTGACCGGGTCTCTGAAGAGGGGGTGCCTCACTCAACGTGTCGTCCGAGGGATGATAAAGTTCGTTTGCACGCACAGTTATCGTTAATGTTGGACGATAGGCACCATTTCTTATGGCATCATTCCAGGTGTTATGAGCAAAAGCGGTGGTTCTGCTTCGCTGTCATAACCAGTTGAATGAGCAGCTGCATAAGCTATAGCATCTACCGTGCCATCAATCCATGCAATATCATAACTAATTGATGTTTAATCGAAATTAAATTCCATTTTCTTCTTATTTCGCTTATTCCCTGCGAATAAGACGATATCGCCTTGCGCCTCTGGGTTTTCTGTCGCTAAAAACCGACACCACAATAGTTAAAAAATAAAACTCATATTTATCAATAAAATAGATGTCTCCATTAGGAGACAGTCAAAAATAGCATTGTCGTGACTATGAGACAGCCCGTTCGGAGCACATATTTAAAAGTGGGTTGAAACCCGCCATAGGGCAGGAAAACGGCAGCGTTCTTTCAGCGCTACCCATGCCGCTTTCCTGTGCCGTTTGCAAGGCTCCGCGGGAAACCTAGCGCGGCTGCAAAACACACCATCTTTCGGATCGGCAACGGCGTATTATCCGATCGTTCGTTACAGCGTAATGTCACGGTTTAGACCCATAAAAAACCGGACACACAAGGTGTCCGGCTTCGGGGACATCGTCCCTTTTTCTTGCTGTGATTCCGCTAAGTTGCAAACCCTTAGCCGAGCTGCTTACGCGCATTGCGGAACATACGCATCCACGGGCTGTCCTCTCCCCAGGAATCCGGGTGCCAGGAGTTGCTGACGGTGCGGAATACACGTTCAGGATGCGGCATCATGATCGTGGCGCGCCCGCCAACGCTGGTCACCGCGGTAATCCCGCGCGGCGAACCGTTCGGGTTAGCCGGATAGTTTTCTGCAACCTGACCGTAGTTATTGACGAAGCGCAACGCCACCAGCTGCTGTTGCTCCAAGACGGCCAGCTGCGCGGCATCACGCACTTCCATCAACCCTTCGCCATGCGACACGACGATCGGCATCCGCGAACCGGCCATATCCTGCATAAACAAAGAAGGGCTTTGAGCCACTTCCACCAGGCTAAAGCGTGCTTCGAAGCGATCTGATTTGTTGCGGACGAAGCGCGGCCAGTTCTCCGCGCCAGGGATCAGTTCACGCAGCGTCGACATCATCTGACAACCGTTGCACACGCCCAGCGCCAGCGTCTGCGGACGCGTAAAGAACGCCGAGAATTCATCGCGGACGCGGCTGTTGAAGAGAATCGACTTCGCCCAACCTTCGCCTGCGCCTAACACATCGCCGTAGGAGAAGCCGCCGCAGGCGACCAGCGCCTGGAAGTCCTGCAGGCCGCGCCGACCCGCCAGCAGGTCGCTCATATGGACATCGATAGCCTCAAATCCGGCTCGATCGAACGCCGCGGCCATTTCCACATGCGAGTTGACGCCCTGTTCACGCAGCACAGCCACTTTCGGACGCGCCTGCGTATTGATGAACGGCGCGGTGATATCCTCCTGCGGATCGAAGCTCAGCGAAACGTTCAGACCCGGATCGCTATCGTCTTCTTTCGCCAGATGCTCTTCATCAGCGCACTGCGGGTTATCGCGCAGACGCTGCATCTGCCAGGTTGTCTCTGCCCACCAGCTGCGTAGCGTGGAGCGTTTCTCACGATAAATAACTTCTTTACCCAACGAGATGACGAACTGATTGCCCTCTTCCGCGCGACCCAGATAGTGCACGCACTCTGCCAGACCAAACTCCGCCAGCACCTGCTCAACTTCCGCGCGTCGTGCGGCTTCAACCTGAATGACCGCGCCCAGCTCTTCGTTAAACAGAATGGCCAGACCGTCTTCNCCCATGCTGCCGATGTCGGCTGACAGGCCGCAATGACCGGCAAAGGCCATCTCCGCCAGCGTCACCATCAGGCCGCCGTCAGAGCGGTCGTGGTAGGCCAGCAGCGCCTTGTCGGCCACCAGCTTCTGCATGGCATTAAAGAATCCGGCCAGCTGTTCAGGGCTGCGCACGTCCGCCGTTTTACGGCCCAGCTGACGATAAACTTGCGCCAACGCCGTCGCGCCCAACGCGTGATGACCGACGCCAAGGTCGATCAACAGCAACGCATTATCTTTGTCGGTGCGCAGCTGCGGCGTGACGGTATTCCGCACGTCTTCGACGCGACCAAACGCAGTGATAACCAGCGACAGCGGCGACGTAACGGCGTGATCCTCCCCGTTTTCCTGCCAACGGGTTTTCATGGACATCGAATCTTTGCCTACGGGGATTGTCAGCCCCAGCGCCGGGCACAGCTCTTCGCCGACGGCCTTGACGGCTTCATACAGCCCCGCGTCCTCGCCAGGATGCCCGGCGGCGGACATCCAGTTGGCGGAGAGCTTGATGCGTTTGAGATCGCCAATGTGCGTGGCGGCGATGTTAGTCAGCGCTTCCCCCACCGCCAGACGGGCCGACGCCGCGAAGTTACGCAGCGCCACCGGCGCGCGCTCCCCGATAGACATCGCCTCGCCATAGTAACTATCCAGACTGGCCGTCGTCACGGCGCAGTCAGCGACCGGCACCTGCCACGGTCCGACCATCTGATCCCGTGCGACCATCCCGGTCACGCTGCGGTCGCCGATGGTGATCAGGAAGGTTTTTTCGGCAACGGCCGGCAAATGCAGCACCCGCTCGATGGCATCAGCCAGATAGATGTTGTCAAAGTTGAGCGGCTTGCCTTCGTTATGCAGTCGGGTCACATCGCGCTGCATTTTCGGCGCTTTACCCAGCAGCACTTCCAGCGGCATGTCGATCGGTTGATTGTCGAAGTGACGATCGTTCAGCGTCAGATGCTGTTCTTCGGTCGCTTCGCCGATCACGGCGTACGGCGCTCGCTCGCGGCGGCAAATGGCGTCGAATGTCGCCAGCTGTTCTGGGGCGACCGCGAGCACATAACGTTCCTGCGACTCGTTACACCAGACTTCCAGCGGGCTCATGCCCGGTTCGTCATTCAGGATGTCGCGCAGTTCGAAACGACCGCCGCGGCCGCCGTCGCTGACCAGCTCCGGCATGGCGTTGGACAGGCCGCCCGCGCCCACATCGTGAATGAACAGGATCGGGTTTTCGTCACCGAGCTGCCAGCAGACGTCGATCACTTCCTGACAGCGACGTTCCATTTCGGGGTTATCGCGCTGCACCGAGGCGAAGTCCAGATCGGCATCGGACTGTCCGGAGGTCATGGAAGAGGCTGCGCCGCCGCCCAGACCGATATTCATTGCCGGTCCGCCCAGCACGATCAGCTTCGCGCCGACGGAGATCTCACCTTTTTGCACATGATCCGCACGAATGTTGCCGATCCCGCCCGCCAGCATGATGGGTTTGTGGTAACCGCGCACTTCCGTGCCGTTGTGGCTGTCGACCGACTCCTCGTAGGTGCGGAAGTAACCGGTCAGGGCCGGACGGCCGAATTCGTTGTTGAACGCCGCCCCGCCCAGCGGGCCTTCCAGCATGATATCCAGCGCGTTGACGATGCGATCCGGCTTGCCGAAGTCCTGCTCCCACGGCTGAATGAAGTCGGGAATACGCAGGTTGGAAACGGAAAAACCAACCAGTCCGGCTTTCGGCTTGGCGCCGCGTCCGGTCGCGCCTTCATCACGAATTTCGCCGCCGGAGCCGGTTGCGGCCCCCGGCCACGGCGAGATCGCGGTGGGATGGTTGTGGGTTTCCACTTTCATCAGGATATGCGCATCTTCCTGATGATATTCATAGCGGCCCTGCGGGTTGGGGAAAAAACGTCCCACGGCGGAGCCTGTCATGACGGCGGCATTGTCTTTATAAGCGGACAACACGAAATCCGGCGTCTGTTCATAGGTGTTTTTAATCATTTTGAACAGAGATTTGGGCTGTTTCACGCCATCGATAACCCAGTCTGCGTTGAAGATTTTGTGTCGGCAGTGTTCCGAGTTGGCCTGCGCGAACATATAAAGTTCGATGTCGGTCGGGTTCCGGTTCAAGCGCGTAAACGCGTCGATCAGATAGTCGATTTCGTCTTCCGCCAGCGCCAGGCCGAGACGAAGGTTGGCGGCTTCCAGCGCCTGGCGCCCTTCCGCCATGATGTCCACCCGCTGAAGCGGTGCGGGCGCGTGCTGTTCAAACAGACGCTCCGCCTGTTGTAGCTCGCTAAATACCGTCTCCATCATACGGTCGTGCAGCAGTTCGCTCAGCGACCGCCACTGCGCTTCGTTCAGCGTCGGCGCGTAAATATAGAAGGCCAAACCGCGCTCCAGTCGACGAACGGTGTTCAGACCGCAGTTGTGCGCGATGTCCGTGGCTTTCGAAGACCAGGGAGAAATAGTGCCGGGACGAGGCGTGACCAGTAGCAGGTGGCCTGCCGGATCGTGTTCGGGGAGTGAAGGGCCGTATTTGAGCAGGCGGGCCAGCTGCGTTTTTTCATCGGGGCTTAACGGTGCGGTCACGTCGGCAAAATGCACATATTCGGCGTAAATATCGCTGACGGGCAGGAGATTGTCTTTGCATTGCGCCAATAGTTTGTTGATACGAAAAGCCGATAAAGCCGGGGAACCACGCAGTATTTCCATCATTTCACATTCTCTCGTCTTCGATGCACCGATAGCGGGGCACCATGGCGCTACAGGAGGGGGAACGCGGCACATTATAGAGAATACCGCCGCGCGACGAAACCGTTTGCGCGGCAATAGTCGAACATCTTTGATGATAGGTGACCAATTCGTTACCAGGGCAATAAAAGTTGCACCCTGGCGGTTTGTTACGCAAAATGCCCCGACTCTGGGACACTCAGCATAAGAAACTGCCTAATAGACAGACAGGCCTTAAGGCCGCCGAGAGACATCAAATTCCTTGAAGCGTTTAACGATAAATTATTTTTTCATCGGGGTGATTGCACTGTTATTGGCATTGGCGCTGTGGCCGAATATTCCCTGGCGCAGCAGCCAAGACGACCAACTCAGGCAAATCCTTTCACGTGGTGAGCTACGTGTCAGTACGATTGTTTCTCCACTGACCTACTCCCTACACCGGGGCTCCCCGTCAGGGCTCGATTATGAACTGGCTAAACGATTCGCCGATTACCTCGGCGTGAAGCTGGTCGTTTCCACACGTCAGAACATTGATGAATTATTCGCCGATCTCGACAACGGCGACGCCGACATGTTGGCAGCAGCCCTGATTTACAGCGATGATCGGACGCAGTCGTTCCGTGCCGGCCCCACCTACTATTCCGTCTCGCAGCAGCTGGTGTATCGACTGGGTTCGCCGCGTCCCACGTCGCTTGGCAAGCTCAAAGGGCGACTGGCGGTCTTGTCCGGCTCCGCGCAAATATCCACGTTGCGCGAGCAGCAGTCCAAACAGTTTCCGAACCTGAGCTGGGAAACCAGCACGAATGTTTCCGAGCTGGATCTGCTTAAGCAGGTGGTCGATGGACGGCTGGATTACACGATTGCCGACTCTATCAGCGTCGGATTGTTGCAGCGCATCTATCCGCAATTGGCTGTCGCGTTCGATCTCAGCGATGAAGAGCCGGTGAACTGGTATATGCGTCAGACCCACGACGATAGCCTGTCCGCCGCCATGCTGGACTTCTTCAGCCGGATCACCGAAGACGGCTCGCTGGCGCGTCTGGAAGAGAAATATCTGGGTCACGTCGGGGAGTTCGACTACGTAGACACCACCACGTTTCTGAATGCGATCGACAATACCCTGCCGGGGTTGCGGTCGCTGTTTGAGCGCTATGCCACGGAGATGGACTGGAAGCTGCTGGCCGCCATCTCTTATCAGGAGTCGCACTGGAATCCGCTGGCGACCTCGCCTACCGGCGTGCGCGGTCTGATGATGTTAACGAAGAACACGGCGGAAAGCCTGGCGGTGGTCGACCGGCTGAATCCCGAGGAGAGCATTCGCGGCGGCGCGAAATACCTGTCGCTGATGATGCAACGTATGCCGAACTCCATTCCGGACGACGAGAAAATCTGGTTCGCGCTGGCGGCCTACAATATGGGTTACGCCCATTTGATGGATGCGCGCAAGCTGACCGAGAAGCAGAAAGGCAACCCAGACAGCTGGGCGGACGTTAAAATGCGGCTGCCGATGCTAAGTCAGAAACGCTATTACCAGCAGACTGCCAACGGCTACGCGCGTGGTCACGAAGCCTACAACTATGTGGAAAACATCCGTCGCTATATGATCAGCCTGGTCGGCTACCTGACGGAAAAAGAGAACAAAGCCCAGCACGTCAAGCAGGCGGGTGAAGGCTATCCCGCCGTCTCTCCGGCGCTGGTGCAGTCCGGAATGTCTTCGTCAGGGAAGTGATTCCCCTTTGGCCGCCGCTCGGCGCGCCTTCTGCTCTTTCCGCCGCTGACGGAAAAAGTCGCTCAGTTGCGTTGAACAGGCCTCCGCCAGCACGCCCGAGGTGATCTCAATCTGATGATTCATGCCAGGGTGACGTAAAATGTCCACCAGCGATCCGGCCGCGCCCGTCTTGGCGTCGGCGGCGCCGTATACCAAACGCCCGATACGGCTGTGCACCATCGCCCCCGCGCACATCACGCACGGCTCCAGCGTGATATACAGCGTGCTGTTCAGCAGACGATAGTTTTGCACCACTCTTCCACCTTGACGCAGCGCCATGATCTCGGCGTGCGCGGTGGGATCATGCTGACCGATAGAGCGGTTCCAGCCCTCGCCAATGACCTGGTTGTCCAGTACCAGCACCGCGCCGACGGGAACTTCGCCTTCATCCCAGGCTCGTTGCGCCAGCGTCAGCGCGTGCTGCATCCAGAATTCATCATCATTTACGCTGTTCATCGTGCCTCTTTTACCCGTCAATTCCTCGTAAGCGGCGGGCATTATACTCGAAATGAGTCGCGTTGCAGGAAGGCGGTAAGACGGCAAACGCCGCCGGTGCGCTGACGTCAATCAGAGATTAGGGCCAACGCACCTGCCACAGGAAGGATGACGAGCCTGTACACGGCGTTTTATGGAGAGGAATTACTCCAGCTGTTGCAAACTCCCCTGCGGCGTTACCCGCCAGCGGTGTTCGCAGAAGTAGAGCAGCGGGTTATCCTGTTTGCTGTCGCTGTAACCGCTGTAGAGCTTCAGCGGAACGCCCAGATGGCGTTCCATCTGCACCACTTTTTCCCGGCCGAGACAGCGCAATGTGAGCACCCACCCGCCATAGCGGCGGGAGATTTGGCTGCCCATCAGCCGTACGCCCGGCAGAAAAGGCGCGTCGCGGTAGACCGCCTCCACCAACCGCTGCGGCGAGCCGGTTACCAGCCACACCTGAGCATCGCTGGCGCTCAGATAAGTGGTCAACCTTTGCTGTACCTCGGGAAACGGCGTCACCTGCTGGCGAAAACTATCCACGAACGCTTTTTCCAGCTGTTCGAGCTTCGCCTCGCCGCGGCCTACCGTGATGGCCCACAACAAACAGCTCATCGGCCAGCGAGCCGCCCTGCCCCCGCACAGCAGCGAAAGCATGACTACCGGCAGCACGGGGATGACCACCAGTAGATTCAACGGCAAACGCCGGATCAGAAAACGCAGAAAACTGCCGAACATATCCTGCTGATGCAGTGTGCCGTCCAAATCAAAAAATACGACGCGCAAATTTTGCTTATCGTTCAAAACCGGCTCCTTTATGTATGACGGGAGCATCCCCGCCTCGTTTTGCTGTCATGGGTTGTGAAAAGCGGATTGCGCTATTCCTGTATGGCGTCTCGCAGGTATCCCTGATGCCGCGCCAGTTTTTCCTGCGCCTGAGCGGCGTCGCAGCCGGTCAGAATCATCACGATGGCCGGTTTGACCTCATACCCCGTCTGTTCCAGCGCCCGCCGCGCGATGTCGCGCTCCACGCCGGAAGCTTCCACAACGATGCGACAGGCGCGATCCACCAGCTTGGCGTTGGTCGCTTTCACATCCACCATCAGATTTTGGTACACCTTGCCCAACCTGACCATCGCGCCGGTGGAAATCATATTCAGGACCAGCTTTTGAGCGGTGCCGGATTTCAGCCGCGTCGACCCCGTCAGCACTTCCGGCCCGACGACCGGAGAGATGGCGATCTCCGCCAGCCGGGCGATCGGCGACGCCGGATTGCAGGAAATGGCCGCGGTATGGCAGCCGATGCGGTGCGCATACTCCAGGCCGCCAATCACATAGGGCGTTCTGCCGGATGCCGCCAGCCCAATCACCATGTCCTGGGCGGTCAGCGACAGCGCCGCCAGATCGGCCTCGCCCCCTACCGGGTTATCTTCCGCGCCTTCCACCGCCTGTAATAATGCGCCGGGACCGCCCGCGATCAGCCCGATCACCCGCCCCTGCGCGAGGCCGAAGGTCGGAGGACATTCGGAAGCGTCCAGCACGCCCAAACGTCCGCTGGTCCCCGCGCCGAGATAGATCAGCCGACCGCCCGCCTTCATGCACGCGGCAGTGATGTCCACCGCCTGGGCAATCGCCGGCAGCACCTGCCGAATCGCTTCCGGCACCTGCTGGTCCTCTTGATTGATGAGGGCCATCATGTCCAGCGTCGCCATACGATCCAAATCCATCGTCGCCGGGTGACGGCTCTCGGATACCAATGCCCCTAAATCCATACGCTTCCTCGCTTATAAACGCGAAGCTGATACGTATCAGCTTCGTGATAAATCAGTCGTACCTGCTATCGTTATCACATGGCACTTTTCAGCCGTTCAAAGTAAGCTATGCGGCATCGGTCTACAATGCTTGTTTGTTCAGGCGTCAATTTCAGACCACGGAGTCCGGATCCACCGGTGGGTAACAGAGACGTCACGTTGAAATTTCATGCGCAGCGCCAGTCATTAGTTCATGTTCTATTAANCCTCATCATCGGCAGCCTGCTGCTGGTGGCGGGTACGCTCTATGCGGACTGGAATTTCTCCGCCATCAACTCAATTACCGATCAGCGCTATGGTCAGGCCACGCCGGAAGCACGCCAGCGGATAGCCGCCTGGCAAGCGTTGATGCAGGCGCAGCAAACGGCGACCGAAAGTCAAAAACTGGAGTCGGTCAACCGCTTTTTCAATGACAGAATAGCTTACCGGGAAGATATCGACGTCTGGCAGCAGGAAGATTACTGGGCCACGCCGATCGAGATGTTGCGAAAAGGGATGGGCGACTGCGAAGACTATGCGATCGCCAAATATCTGACGCTCATTCACCTTGGCGTCGAACGTGAAAAGCTGCGTATCACCTACGTTAAAGCGCTGAGCCTGAACCGTGCGCATATGGTGCTGAGCTATTACCCTTCACCCAACGCCATCCCGTTGATCCTGGATAGTTTGATCACCGAGATCCGTCCCGCCACCCAGCGTAAGGATTTGCTGCCGGTATATTCCTTTAATGGCGACGGACTCTGGCTGCCTGGCTCAGGCGGCAACCGACGCGCCGGCGACAGCAAACGACTGTCTCGCTGGCAGGATTTATTAATTAAAATGCGCGCAGAAGGATTTTCTCTTGATGAGTAGGATGGGGCAATGTCGCTATTTAAACAATTACTGATAGCCATCTGTTTGTTTATGCTGTTCATTTTCAGCGGTAGTTTTATCGCCAACCTGGAAAGTTCACGCGATCAATATAACAACCAGTTGCACTCGCACGCTCAGGATGCCGCCACGGCTTTGGGCGTGGCGCTCACGCCGAATATCGACGATCCGGCGATGGTGGAACTACTGGTCAGTTCTATTTTCGATAGCGGTTATTTTTCCAGTATTCGCGTCATCGATCTGGAAACCCACAAGGTGACGATGGAGCGCGCGACTTCGCCGGAAGTATCGAACGTTCCCGCCTGGTTTGTCCGGCTGGTGGACTTGCAGCCCGGCAATGGTCAGGCCATCGTGATGCGCGGCTGGGAACAGGCGGCGCGGGTCGAGGTCGTCAGCCACCCAATGTTTGCCATCTCCAGACTGTGGGAAGGCACCTCCGCTTCGCTGCTCTGGCTGCTGTCATGCGGCGCAATCGGACTGGTGCTCGGCGCCTGGTTCCTGCGTCGTCAGCTGCGCGCGCTGGATGATATGGTCATACAGTCGCTCGCGATTTGTCGTCGCGAGTTCCTGAGCATCCCCAAACTGCCCAAAACGCCGGAGCTGCGCCGGGTCGTTCAGGCCATGAACCTGATGGTCACCAAATTGCAGACCCTGTTCGAAGAGGAAGCTCAGCGAAGCGAGCGCTTACGTCAGGAAGCCTATCAAGATCCGCAAACCGGACTGGCCAACCGCCGCGCGATGGATATCCAGCTGGAAACTCGCCTGAGCGATGAGGAAGCCTCCACCGGTTATCTGATTATGCTGCGACTGCAGGATCTGGCGGGCATGAACCAGCGTCTGGGCGCGGCTAAAACCGATGCCCTGCTGGCCTCCGTCGCGCAAAATATCCTGAAATGCAGGAAACGTTATGTCGAAGCCGACAGCCTCGCCGCGCGTATCCGCGGCGGAGAGTTCGCCATTTTCTGTCCCGGTTTGGTTCAGAAAGAGGCGCAAGCACTGGCTGACGAACTGTCGAACCGAATCGAGGCGCTGTTTCTGACCGGCGAGACGGACGTGTCTCCCGTGGCTCGCCTGGCGCTGGTATCGTTCCAGCATGGGGATTCGCCGGCGTCGCTGTTTATCAGAGGCGATCGCCTGCTGATGAAGGCGGAACGCAATTCGGATATCCATGCGGAAGAAGAGGAAGACGGCCAGGAATCTCAATGGGTGGCGGACCGCCATCACTGGTTCACCCTGCTGGATCCATTGCTGGCGCAGGAAAAAGTCCAGCTGTTCCTGCAGCCGGTGATGGACTGCGCTCAGACCGGTCAGATCCTTCATCACAAAGTGCTGGCCCGCATTCTCGACCAGGAAGGCAACACCATCAACGCCGGGCAATTCTTGCCGTGGGTTCAACGCTTCGGATGGAACACGCGTCTTGATCAGGTCATGATGAAACATGCCCTCGCCTATCTGCAGCGGTACGACGGCACGCTGGCCTTAAGCCTGTCCGGCAGCACCGTGTTGGATCTGCAACTGATGGCCGAATGGCTGGCGCCGCTGAAAGCGCATCCGCAGCGGGCCGCGCGTCTAATTCTGGAACTGGACGAAAACCAACTGCCCGACGCCAAGCAGCTCGACCTGTTGGTGAAACTGCTAAACGAGTTCGGCTGTAAACTGGGGCTGCAGCACTTTGGCGGCCGCTTTACCATTATCGGCAATCTGTCGAAATGGGGCCTGGCCTACCTGAAAATCGACGGCAGCTATATTCGTGATATCGATGAGGCGGAGGATAAGAAGGTGTTTATCACTGCACTGCAACGCGCGATGAATAGTATTGATTTGCCGCTGATCGCGGAACGGGTGGAAACGAAAGGCGAGCTGGAAGAACTGCGAGCGCTTGGCATTAAAGGCGCGATGGGCCGACTGTTGGGTGAACCCTTCCCCGTGTCGCTATCCTGAGTCCAGGCAACTGACTTGCCGGCAACGGCAAGTCAGTTCGTATCAGGACCGAGTTTCAAAACATCCCCTCTTCGTCATCTCGAATCAGCGCATCCAATCCCCCTAACGCTTCACGCGCCTGCGCACGCTGAATCAATTTCAGCTGCGCCGCCTGCGGGAAATCAGTGATATTCAGCAACCCTTTGCTGGTCAGTACCTGAATCAGGTCCTCCAGCACTCGCACCATTTCCAGGTCGCTGTTGCGCAGCTGTTCCAGACTAGAAAGAATCGACTGTTGATTATTCATCCACGCCTGTGCCTCAACCGAGTCCTGTAGCAGCTCGCCGTTCATCCCTTCGAAAGGGGTTGGCTCCACCCGAACCAGGTTACCGTCGTTATCTCGTAATATATAAAACATAGGCTGTCCTTTCACATACTGCCAATAAGGAAACCGGACGCATAACGTCCGGTTTCCTTTGTGTTGCCTATTGCGCGTTAAGTCTTGATGACTAAGAGCTATGTTCCGGCTTCGCAATCAGGCTTTCCAGAGAAGGCATCGTCCCGTTGTAATGTTCCAACGTGATGGACGTGTCCGGCGTCGCGCCACCCTGCTCCGTGAATTGGCCTTGGGTACTCACCTCAATCGTTGGCGAACCCTGGTTATCCACAATGCGAATATAGTGGCTGATATCCGTTCCCGCTTCCAGCTCGCCGACCAGATCGCTCAGGTCGATGCGGTCGCCTTCCGCCGGATTGAAGTCCTTAATGGTGTCGAAACCGGTATCGCCCGCCTTCCAGACGAAGGTGTCCGCGCCGCTGCCGCCGATGAGCGTGTCGTTGCCGACCCCGCCTCTCAGTACATCATCGCCGCTTCCGCCATACAGGATATCGTCACCCAATCCGCCGTCCAGGTTGTCGTTACCGCCCTGTCCGTACAGGATATCATTACCCGAACCGCCACTAATCGTATCATTACCGCCTTGTGAACTGGCAATATCGAATTCAGCGCTATGTCCGGCGATATACTCATGTACCTGCTGAACGGATGCGGTGGTATCCGAACCCAGATGCAGCTGGTTGCCGACATACTGCTGCAAGGCCGGCAGACCATTGCCGTCGATGCCGTCGAACGAGATAGAGTCGCCGAACAGGATATCGTCGCCGTTACCGCCCAGCAGCGTATCGTGCCCGCCGGTCAGAGACTGGTTCGATCCCAGAATCGCTTCTGACAGTTGGGCCGGATCGATATGATCCAAGACCACGCCGTCGCTATCGTAGTTTTTCAGGCTCGATGCGTTCAACGAATCCCCAACCCCGATGGCTTCCACATTCGATACCGAATGTAGCAAGGCATAGCCTTCAGACGAGTTCGACATCGTCGCCGAGTTGGCGTTGTAACCCGTGCCCGCCAGATGAGAGATCTCGTAAGTCCCGTCGCCCTCGGCATGAACCTGGCCAATCACCGTCCGCGTCACGCCGCCACGACCCGAGTTGGAGTAGTAGTAGACGTCGCCGGTACTGCTGATCACCTCACGGCTTACCCCGGAGATGTTCATATAGTAGGTCTGGCCCGGTTGGTAATCAAACGAGTCGATATCCAGCGTCGTACGGCTGCTGACCTTAACCGTATCCGTTTCCCCCGCCTGATAATAGGTCGGTTCACCATCGGTAATGAAATAGGTCAGATTGGTGCCGGGATTGCTTTCCACGGTATCGCTCTGGAACCAGTTCGCCGCAGTTTTGAACACATCCTCGTAGTTCGTACCGCCGCCGGACGTCATTGTCTGCAGCGCCGCGACCAGTTTGGACAAGGCGGTCGAATCCGACAGGTTGACGGAGATGGTCTGGCCGACTTTCGTATCGAAGTCCGCCAGGAACACATTCACCGACCCTGAATGAACGTCCGACGTGCTCTTGATCAGGTTGTTGAAGACCGTGGTCAACGAAGCTACCGTCTTGTTGATGCTGTCATTCGACATACTGCCGGAGGAGTCCACCAGGAAGGCAATATTGTAGTTTTGCCCTTCCATGATCTGCAGACCGGATACGTCACCCACGATCAGATCGTTACTGTTCGTCCCCGTCAGCGTATCGTCGCCGGTGGTGCCCATCGTCGCGCCGAACTGTTCGACTTCCTGCGAAGAGTAGCCGGTCGACGAATCATAGTTCGCCACTTCGGTCGACGTCGCCTGCGCAATGATGTCGAACTTACCGGCATCAACAGGCGTCTGGATAGTGATGGTTCCGGCCAGCGTGTCCAAATGCTGAGCATTGGTAATCAGGTACACGCCGTCCGCGCCGACGGTGACCGTCACGTTATTGATGTGATCGGTCAACACGGAACCTTCCGGAATCCCCGTCAACGTAATGCCCGACAGCTGCTCGCTGCCGTCAAGGTCGGTCAGCGCGGCAGACACGGTCAACTCATGCTGCTGATAACCCGCCTGTTCCGCCACAGACTCTTCCTTGAAGTCCTGCTTATCCGCCGCGATGTAGCTGCCGTCGCCGTAGATAATGCCGTCCAGATGGTTTGCGCCGCTGATCAACGTATTGCCCTGATACGTGATAGTCACGGAGTCATACGTGTTCACATTGGTGGCGGCATTGTTGTTCGGACCGACGTAGGTGGTGTAGCCGTCAGCCGTCGTACCTTCAACAAAGATATAGTCAGGACGCGTACCTGAAGCTTCCGTCCCGCTATTGCCGGTCACCGCGTTCAGCGAGCGCCAGCTGCCGTCCTGATAGTAACCGCTGCCGTCATGGACGACGAACAGGTCGGTGTACTGGCTGCTGGTGCCATTCGTGTTCCCCTGACCGTAGTAAGCGACCACGCCGTTACCCACAATTTCAGGCACCGTATCGCCTTCAGACAGCCAGATGCGCACGTTGTCTCCGATACGCACAATTTTGCCGTCCTGAACGTCGAATCCGCCGTTTTCACTACCGCCGTTGACCTTGATGTAAGACGGGGTCGTCGGTACGGTTTCACCGCTGGAGATATCCAGCGATACGACTGGCGCATCCGCCACCGGCGTGACATTGATGGACACTTCGCCCTGAGAGCCGGTGTTGCCCGCGGCATCGACCGGCTGCCAGCTCAGCTCCGCCAGTCCGTTACCGGACACATTGGCCGCAGGAACAAAGCGCAACGCGGTATCGCCCGCCGTTAATTCCTGACCAACGGTCACCTGATGCCATTCGCCGCCCTGGCTGTAATAGAACGTACCCGCGCTGGCGTCCGGCAGCGAAGAGATTACGATGCTGCTGGTGTCGGAGGACACGCCCAGATCGCTCCAGGAGATAGCCAACGCCGTATCCTCTGCGACGGTCAGCGTATGACTACCGCCATCCGGGCCGACCGTATCCACGCCGTAGCCATGATCGTCTGTCGCGGTGGTCGGGTTGCCGGCCACATCCAGCGTCGTGACGGAGGCGTGAATCTGAGAGTCGCCCGCCAACACGCTCCCCGGAACCTCTACGCTCCAGACATAGCTGCCGTCCGCGGCGGCGACCACGTTCGTCTGATAGGTCTGTCCCCCCACGCTGACGGTGACGATATCGCCGACATGCACATCGTTGCCGACACGGCCGGTAATAGTCTGGGTCTGACCCGATTCCGCCAGGTTAATGGTGTTATCCGCCGTGACCGCATCAATCGTGATGCTGGCTTCCGGCGCCGCCGTATCCACCGCGTAACTATGGTCCGCCGACGCCGTTGCCGCATTGCCGACGACATCCGTGGTCGTCACTTCCGCATGAATCTGCGTGTTGCCGGCCAACACGTCGCCCGGTACGGTCACACTCCAGACAGTGTCTCCTTCGTCATTGACGGTGACTTCGGTCTGGTAACTAAATTCGCCCACTTTGATCGTGACGATATCGCCTGCCTGCACGTCGTTACCAACGTGACCGGAGATCGTCTGCGTTTGTCCAGACTCAGCGATGTTGATGGTGTTGTCGCTGGTCACATCATCGATGGTGATGCTGGCATCCGGCAGCACCGTATCGACCGTGTAAGTGTGGTCGGCCGTCGCCGTCGTCGCATTCCCCGCTTCATCGGTGGTGGTGACCGCAGCGTGCACCACAGTATCCAGAGCCAGAACGCTGCCCAGAATAACGACACTCCAGACCTTGGCCCCATCCGCGGCGGTCGTCACGCTGGTCTGATAAGACTGACCCGCGACATTAACCGTTACCGTATCGCCGACACGCACATCGTTGCCGACCCGGCCGGAGATGGTCTGCGGCTGATTGCTTTCGGCCAGATTGATTGAGTCATCGTCGGTGATCGTATCGATGGTGATGCTGGCTTCCGGCGCCGCCGTATCGACCGTGTAACTGTGGTCGGCATCTGCCGTTGTCGCATTGCCTGCACCGTTTGTCGTCGTGACTTCGGCGTGGATCTGGCTGTTACCGGCCAGCACATCACCTGGTACGCTCACGCTCCACACGTTGCCGTTATCGGACGCCGTGACGGTGGTCTGGTACGACTGGTCGCCGATAGTCACGGTCACCGTGTCGCCGACCTGCACGTCGTTACCGACGCGACCAGTAATGGCCTGCGGCTGACCGGACTCGGTGATATTGACAGTATTGTCAGCGGTGACATCGTCGATGGTGATCGATGCTTCCGGCGCCGCGGTGTCGACGGCGTAGCTATGGTCAGCAGCCGCCGTGGTGGCGTTGCCTGCACCATCGGTGGTGGTGACTTCAGCATGGACCTGGTTGTTACCGGCCAGTACCTCGCCCGGTACGCTCACGCTCCAGACATTGCCGTTATCGGACGCGGTGACGGTGGTCTGGTACGACTGGTCGCCGATAGTCACGGTGACCGTATCGCCCACCTGCACGTCGTTACCGACGCGGCCAGTGATAGCCTGCGGCTGACCGGCTTCCGCGATATTGACGGTGTTATCTGCGGTGACATCATCGATGGAGATCGACGCTTCCGGTGCGGCGGTATCGACCGCGTAGCCGTGATCGGCAGATGCCGTGGTCGGGTTGCCTGCCCCATCGGTGGTGGTCACTTCGGCATGGATCTGGCTGTTACCGGCCAGCACCTCGCCCGGTACGCTGACGCTCCATACATTACCGTTATCCGACGCCGTCACGGTAGTCTGGTACGACTGGTCGCCGATGGTCACGGTGACCGTATCGCCCACCTGCACGTCGTTGCCGACGCGACCGGTGATAGCCTGCGGCTGACCCGCTTCCGCAATATTGACGGTATTGTCGCTGGTCACGTCGTCAATAGTGATGGATGCTTCTGGTGCCGCCGTATCGACCGCGTAGCCGTGATCGGCAGATGCCGTGGTCGGGTTACCCGCTGCATCGGTAGTGGTCACTTCGGCATGGATCTGGCTGTTACCGGCCAGTACGTCGCCCGGCACGCTGACACTCCACACGTTGCCGTTATCCGACGCGGTGACGGTGGTCTGGTACGACTGATCGCCGATGGTCACTGTCACCGTGTCGCCCACCTGCACGTCGTTGCCGACGCGGCCGGTGATAGCCTGCGGCTGACCGGCTTCGGCGATATTCACCGTGTTGTCACCGGTGACGTCATCAACGGTGATCGACGCTTCCGGTGCTGCCGTATCAACGATGTAGCTGTGGTCAGCACCGGCAGTGGTGGCGTTGCCTGCACCATCGGTGGTAGTGACTTCTGCATGGATCTGCGAGTTATCGGCTAGCACCTCGCCCGGTACGCTGACACTCCAGACGTTGCCGTTATCCGACGCCGTGACGGTGGTCTGGTAAGACTGATCGCCGATAGTGACAGTGACCGTATCGCCCACCTGCACGTCGTTGCCGACGCGGCCGGTGATAGCCTGCGGCTGACCCGCTTCGGCGATGTTGACGGTATTGTCACCGGTCACATCGTCGATGGTGATCGATGCTTCCGGTGCCGCCGTATCAACGGCGTAGCCGTGATCGGCAGATGCCGTAGTCGGGTTACCGGCTGCGTCCGTCGTCGTCACTTCCGCATGAATTTCAGTGTTACCGGCCAGCACATCGCCCGGTACGCTCACGCTCCAGACATTGCCGTTATCGGAGGCTGTCACGGTGGTCTGGTACGACTGGTCGCCGATAGTCACGGTCACCGTGTCGCCGACCTGCACGTCGTTGCCGACGCGGCCGGTGATAGCCTGCGGCTGGCCCGTTTCGGCGATATTGACGGTATTATCATCGGTCACGTCGTCAATAGTGATCGACGCTTCAGGCGCTGCCGTATCAACGGAGTAACCGTGTTCTGCCGCAGCAGTCGTCGGGTTACCCGCCGCATCTGTCGTGGTTACTTCGGCATGGATCTGCGAGTTACCGGCCAGCACCTCGCCCGGTACGCTCACACTCCACACATTGCCGTTATCCGACGCCGTCACGGTGGTCTGGTACGACTGATCGCCAATGGTCACGGTGACCGTGTCGCCGACCTGCACGTCGTTGCCGACGCGGCCGGTCACGTTCTGGTTCTGACCGGACTCGGCGATATTCACGGTGTTATCTGCGGTCACATCGTCGATGGTGANGGATGCTTCAGGTGCGGTGGTGTCAACCGTATAGCCGTGGTCAGCACCCGCCGTGGTGGCGTTGCCTGCATTATCGGTGGTGGTCACTTCGGCGTGGATCTGGCTGTTACCGGCCAGCACATCGCCCGGTACGCTGACGCTCCACACGTTGCCGTTATCGGACGCGGTGACGGTAGTCTGGTATGACTGATCGCCAATAGTCACGGTGACCGTATCGCCGACCTGTACGTCGTTGCCGACGCGGCCAGTGATAGCCTGCGGCTGACCGGCTTCGGCGATATTGACAGTGTTATCTGCGGTCACGTCGTCAATAGTGATCGACGCTTCAGGCGCCGCCGTATCGACCGCGTAGCTATGGTCAGCACCCGCCGTGGTCGGGTTACCCGCCGCATCGGTGGTAGTCACTTCGGCGTGGATCTGGCTGTTGCCGGCGAGTACGTCGCCCGGCACGCTGACACTCCAGACGTTGCCGTTATCCGACGCCGTCACGGTAGTCTGATAAGTTTGATCGCCAATAGTGACGGTCACCGTATCGCCGACCTGTACGTCGTTGCCGACGCGGCCGGTGATAGCCTGCGGCTGGCCCGTTTCGGCAATATTGACGGTATTATCATCGGTCACGTCGTCAATAGTGATCGACGCTTCAGGCGCTGCCGTATCGACCGCGTAGCTATGGTCAGCACCCGCCGTGGTCGGGTTACCCGCTGCATCGGTNGTCGTCACTTCGGCATGGATCTGGCTGTTACCGGCCAGCACCTCGCCCGGCACGCTGACGCTCCATACGTTACCGTTATCGGAGGCCGTCACCGTGGTCTGGTACGACTGATCGCCGATGGTCACGGTCACCGTGTCGCCGACCTGCACGTCGTTGCCGACGCGACCGGTCACGTTCTGATTTTGACCGGCTTCGGCGATATTCACCGTGTTGTCACCGGTCACGTCGTCAATGGTGATCGATGCTTCCGGCGCGGCGGTATCGACCGCGTAGCTGTGATCGGCAGATGCCGTGGTCGGGTTACCCGCTGCATCGGTGGTGGTCACTTCGGCATGAATTTCATTGTTACCGGCCAGCACATCGCCCGGTACGCTCACGCTCCACACGTTGCCGTTATCGGAGGCGGTGACGGTGGTCTGGTACGACTGGTCGCCGATAGTCACGGTCACCGTATCGCCCACCTGCACGTCGTTGCCGACACGGCCGGTCACATTCTGGTTCTGACCGGCTTCCGCGATATTCACCGTGTTGTCAGCGGTCACGTCGTCAATAGTGATCGATGCTTCCGGCGCGGCGGTATCGACCGCGTAGCTGTGATCGGCAGATGCCGTGGTCGGGTTACCCGCTGCATCGGTGGTGGTCACTTCGGCATGAATTTCATTGTTACCGGCCAGCACATCGCCCGGTACGCTCACGCTCCATACGTTACCGTTATCGGAGGCGGTGACGGTAGTCTGATAAGACTGGTCGCCGATAGTGACGGTCACCGTGTCGCCCACCTGCACGTCGTTACCGACGCGGCCAGTGATAGCCTGCGACTGACCGGCTTCGGCGATATTGACGGTGTTATCTGCGGTGACATCATCGATGGAGATCGACGCTTCCGGCGCCGCCGTATCAACGGAATAGCTGTGATCGGCAGATGCCGTGGTCGGGTTACCCGCCGCATCGGTGGTGGTGACTTCAGCATGGATCTGGCTGTTACCGGCCAGTACATCGCCCGGCACGCTCACGCTCCACACGTTGCCGTTATCCGACGCGGTGACGGTGGTCTGGTACGACTGGTCGCCGATGGTCACGGTGACCGTGTCGCCGACCTTCACGTCGTTGCCGACGCGACCGGTCACGTTCTGATTTTGACCGGCTTCGGCGATATTCACCGTGTTGTCAGCGGTCACGTCGTCAATAGTGATCGATGCTTCCGGCGCGGCGGTGTCGACGGCGTAGCTATGGTCAGCACCCGCCGTGGTGGCGTTGCCTGCACCATCGGTGGTGGTGACTTCGGCATGGATCTGCGAGTTACCGGCCAGCACCTCGCCCGGCACGCTGACACTCCACACGTTGCCGTTATCGGACGCGGTGACGGTAGTCTGGTAAGACTGATCGCCGATAGTGACGGTGACCGTGTCGCCGACCTGCACGTCGTTGCCCACGCGGCCAGTCACGTTCTGATTCTGACCCGCTTCGGCGATATTGACGGTGTTATCTGCCGTCACATCATCGATGGTAATCGACGCTTCCGGCGCCGCCGTATCCACCGCGTAGCTATGGTCAGCACCCGCCGTGGTCGGGTTACCCGCTGCATCGGTGGTAGTCACTTCGGCGTGGATCTGGTTGTTGCCGGCGAGTACGTCGCCCGGTACGCTGACACTCCAGACGTTGCCGTTATCCGACGCCGTCACGGTGGTCTGGTACGACTGGTCGCCAATAGTCACGGTGACCGTGTCGCCGACCTTCACGTCGTTGCCGACGCGACCGGTCACGTTCTGATTTTGACCGGCTTCGGCGATATTGACGGTGTTGTCACCGGTCACGTCGTCAATAGTGATCGATGCTTCAGGCGCCGCCGTATCGACCGCGTAGCTATGGTCAGCACCCGCCGTGGTCGGGTTACCCGCCGCATCGGTGGTAGTCACTTCGGCGTGGATCTGGCTGTTGCCGGCGAGTACGTCGCCCGGTACGCTCACGCTCCAGACATTGCCGTTATCGGAGGCGGTGACGGTGGTCTGATACGACTGGTCGCCAATAGTCACAGTCACCGTATCGCCCACCTGCACGTCGTTGCCGACGCGGCCGGTGATAGCCTGCGGCTGACCCGCTTCGGCAATATTCACCGTGTTGTCACCGGTGACGTCATCAATGGTGATCGACGCTTCCGGTGCTGCCGTATCAACGATGTAGCTGTGGTCAGCACCGGCCGTGGTGGCGTTGCCTGCCCCATCGGTGGTGGTCACTTCGGCATGGATCTGCGAGTTATCGGCCAGCACCTCACCCGGTACGCTGACACTCCAGACGTTGCCGTTATCCGACGCGGTGACGGTGGTCTGGTA
>NZ_JIBQ01000002.1 GCF_000688695.1 Lonsdalea quercina subsp. quercina
TAGGCCTGCCGCCAGCGTTCAATCTGAGCCATGATCAAACTCTTCAATTAAAAGCTTGATTTGCTAAGTTAATAGCGATGCTCAAAGAATTTACTGTTTATTCGTAATGAATTAACTGTTGTTCACTCTTCAAGACTTTTTCGTATCTAGTTGCGATAGTGTCTTGTGAGTGCCCACACAGATTGTCTGATTAAATTNTTAAAGAGCGTTTCGTTGCCGCCGTGGCGACTAACGTGAGGCCGCGTATATTACACTTACCTCATTCAGAGTCAACGACTTTCTTCGTTTTTCTCCGACTGTCACCGCGTTGCGTTGTCCGCTGTGCCGTGTCAGTGGGAGCGCATTATAGGGAGTTATTTCGGGCTGACAAGCGCTAAATGCAAAAAGATATTCAAGCGAGTCTTTTTCCATCAATGCGTTGCAATAATCCTCATTATGCCTTTTTTTTCAGCGTTAATTGCCCGAATTGCTGAGCGAAATCGCGGACCTGATGCCAGTCGGTATATTCAATCTCACGTGAGGTATCCGTTTCCCCGCCCGTCATTCGCATAATCAACTGAATCATGACGCGGTCGAACCATCGATAACGGGGGTAACGCAGCGCCCCGGCAAATACCGCCCCTAAATCGGGCTTCCAAGGACAACGAGTTAGAAACTTGCGCGTATAAGCATTGGTTTGCACCGTGCTTTTTTCAGGTTTACGCGCCGTAAGGTTCACCGAAAAGAAAGCGCTCGGCTTATTTTGCAGTAAAACCAGGTTGCGCTGGATAAACTGGTCCAGCGCCGGCGCAAAATGTCCATAACGCACGGATGCCCCCAAGAGAATTTTCTCGTACTGGGCAAGTTCAACCTTATCGGCATCGTCAATATTGACGACATCGCATTCTTGCTTCTCTTTCAGTTCATCGGCAATGACATTTGCTATCGCCTCTGTTTGGCCATCTGTACTGGAAAACAGGATCAATGCTTTCATTCTAAGGAAACCTCTTTTTGTTATTCCCGCCAGAAGGTCGGCGTAAACAGCACCAACAGCGTGAATACCTCGAGACGGCCAAACAGCATCGTCAATATAAGTATCCATTTTGCAGCATCATTCATTGAGGTGAAGTTGTCCGCCACCACGCCCAGACCGGGACCAAGATTGTTTAGCGTAGCTGCAACGGCGGCAAACGCCGAAAAATCGTCAACGCCGGTCGCGATAACGGCCAACATACTGACGATAAAGACCAACGCATAGGCGGAAAAGAACCCCCATACGGCCTCCAGTATTCTTTCTGGCAAAGCGCGCTGTCCCAGCTTGATGGTATAGACCGCATTGGGATGAACCAGCCTTTTAAGCTCGCGCGACCCCTGTAAGAACAGCAGCAAGATACGGATCACTTTAAGTCCGCCGCCCGTTGAACCTGCGCAACCGCCGATAAAGGCCGCGCACAGGAGCAACACGGGCAGGAACAACGGCCAATGTGAAATGCTGTCCGTCGTAAACCCGGCGGTCGTCGCCATCGAAACCACCTGGAAAAACGCCTGATTCAGCGTATCTATCCCCGAGCTGTACACATTATGGAACCACAGAACGACGGTACAAACGGCTACCAGCGACATCTGGACGAAAATGAACATGCGGAATTCGGGATCGCGCCAATACACTTTCAGGCTGCGGCCGCTCAATACCGCGAAATGAAGGCCGAAGTTACAGCCTGAAATGAGTAGGAAAATCGCAATAATGGTATTGATGGTAGGACTGTTGAAGTAGCCGATGCTCGCATCATGCGTAGAGAATCCCCCTATCGCAATCGTCGAAAAACTGTGACCGATGGCGTCAAAGACCGGCATTCCCGCTAACCATAGAGACAACGCACACAATACCGTCAGCAACAGGTAAATCAGCCACAGCGTTTTCGCCGTTTCGGCAATACGGGGCCGCATTTTGTTGTCTTTGAGCGGGCCGGGCATTTCTGCGCGATAGAGCTGCATTCCCCCTACACCCAAAATCGGCAGGATGGCCACCGCCAACACGATAATCCCCATCCCGCCCATCCACTGCAACATCTGACGGTAGAACAGGATAGCTTTAGGCATCGAATCCAAACCAACCAGTGTCGTCGCCCCGGTCGTCGTCAGTCCGGAAAAGGATTCGAAGAACGCATCCGTTATTGTTAAGTTTGGCCGGTCGGTAAACAGGAAAGGCAGCGCCCCGACGCTTCCCAGCACCGTCCAGAACAGCACGACAATCAAAAAGCCTTCTCGCGCTTTAAGCTCATGGCGATGCTTGCGGTTGGGGAACCAGAGCACCAGCCCGATAATCAACGCGGCGATAAATGTCTGCGTAAAGGCTTTACCCGCGCCGTCGCGATAAATCAGCGCCACCAGGCCAGGGATAAACATAGTGCCGGAAAAGAGGATGACCAGCAGGCCAACGATGCGGGTTATGGCGCGCAAGTGCATTACAGGGCCTTCCTTAACAAAAAGTTCAATGAGTTCGCGCTGGGATTATTGTGAAATTGGCAGTAATTGCAACGCACCGCGACTAATATCTCGTAATCGGCGATCGGCCTCATCGGTGGCGTGTAAAGGCAACGCCAGTTGAAGCCTGACGTCAGCGCCATACTCCGTCGAGACAATCTGCCCTTCCAACTGACGCACGATGACTTCGACAGGCGCCAATAAGGGATAATCACACTGAAGTCGATACTCTCGTAGCAGTACCCGCTGTGTAAGCGTGACTTGCTTTAACGCCTGCTGTATACCGCCGCCGTAGGCTCGTACCAACCCGCCAGTGCCAAGCTTGACGCCACCGTAATAACGGACGACGACGGCCGCCACCTCGCCGATACCGCTGCCCATGAGCTGAGCCAGTATCGGTTTGCCCGCCGTGCCCGCCGGTTCACCATCATCGGAGAAACCCAACTGTTGGGAATCATCGGGCGCGCCCGCCACATAGGCCCAGCAGTGATGAACAGCCGCAGGATGCTGCTCCCGCTGGGCAAGAATAAAGGCTTTTGCCGCCTCTACGCCGCAAGCAGGGCTTATCACGCTGATAAAACGACTTTTTTTAATTTCTTCGCTGACGCTGACCTGCTCAGCGGGTACCGGATAAGAAGACATCAGTCCAGATTCAGCGCGCGAGTCAGGTTTTCAATGCGTTTGTCATGGATGACGACGTTATCTTCGATGCGGATACCGCCCGCAGGTCGCAGCGCATCAATCTTCTGCCAGTTGAAGTGCTGACGAAGAGCGCCGGCGCGCCAAGGTTCCAGCAGGGAATCGATGAAGTAGAGTCCAGGCTCGACAGTCACCACCATTCGGGGCTCCAGCATTCGCGTGCAACGCAAATAAGGATAGCACTCGGGCGCGGCCAGCGTGGTGCCCGCATCGTCTTGCATAAACCCGCCGACGTCATGGACCTGCAGCCCCAGAAGATGGCCGAGTCCGTGGGGCAAAAACGGTCGCGTCAGCCCCTGTTCAACCATCGCTTCCTCGCTAAGGCCGCCCACCAGCTTGTGTCGCTTCAGCAGTCCGGCAAGCCGACGATGCATCTGTTCATGGTATTCGGTATAGCGCACGCCCGATTTCATCGTATCAATCAGCGCTCGCTGTTCCTGGTTGAGATCTTTGACCAACGCGGCAAAATCGCTGTCATGCTGAGCGGCATAGCTACGGGTGATATCCGCCGCATATCCGTTGTATTGCGCGCCGGCGTCAATCAGGAAACTGCGGGCTTCCCCCGGCACTTGATGCTTCAGTTGGGTGTAGTGCAACACCGCGGCATGCTCGTTCAGCGCCACTATGTTGTCATACGGCACGTCGCTATCGCGGTGGCCGGTCGCCGTGAGGTACGCAAGGTTGATGTCAAACTCGCTCATGCCGGACTGAAACGCTTCCAGCGCGGCGCGGTGACCTGAGACGGCGGTTTTCTGCGCTTCACGCATGCAAGCCAGCTCGTAATCGGTTTTGTAGGCGCGATAATAGTGAAGGTAGTTCAGCACGCGTTGGGGATTGATGTGCTCAGGGGTCATGCCGAGTTCGGCTGCACGTTGTATGGCGCTGCCGATATAGCCCACATTCTGACGCGGCACAGGCAGCGCGTGCCCGATATCGTCAGCCTCTCGAAACACCTGGATGTCGAACTCTTTCGTCCAGAAGCTATCCGGCAGCGGAGAGACGCTGTGCCAAAAATCTACGGGAGAATGGAACCATAACCGCGGCTTNTTTACTCCGTCGACCCATAGCCAACAGTTCGGCACCTGCGTCACCGGCAGCCACGCTTTGAAATGCGGATTCACTTTGAACGGATAGTCGTGGTCGTCCAGGAACAGCGTCATCAGCTCCCCGGAGTGGATCAGCAATGCGTCCAGATTGCCGCGTTCAAGCGCCGCCTTCGTGCGTTCTTGCAGCGTCACGACATGTTGATGATACAAAGAGGCCAGCGATTCCATCAGTATCTCCATCTACCACAGCGTATTTTTATGTTAACACAGCGCTAGGGATCCGGCAGTGTCGCCCCCTGACGCCAGCAGAACAACGTCTAGTCTTTCCTCGCTCCCGCAATCAATCTTAATAACGCCGAGAACAAAACGCACAGCGGGATGCGCCGGAGAACAGACAATCAGCACCGTGCACACGGAAGCAAGCAATAAATAGCAAACCGGCCCCGTCATAGACGGAGCCGGATATCGCGAAAGGAAGGCCTTAAATGAAGGAGAACGCGTCGCCGAACAGATGTTCTTGCTGCGCGCCACGCTCATTACAGAAACGTTCCCGCGCGACTTTCGCCATTTCGAAACGACCGGCGATGTAGATGTCATGGTCAGCCAACGAGCCGAAGTCTTGCAGCACCGCGCTCAGCACCGTGCCGGTGCGACCTCGCCAGCCGTCTTCCGCCTGTTCAACCACCGGCACAACCTGCAGATTGGGGTGTTGTTCCGCCAACGACTCCAGCGCGCCCAAATCATAGAGATGTTGAGGTTCCCGTCCGCCCCAATAGATAGAGACCGGACGCTGGGGCTGATGAGCCAGCACGGTCAGCAAAATCGAACGGACATAGGAAAAACCGGTGCCGCCCGCGACCAAAATCAACGGACGATCGCTGTCGTCTCGCAGCCAGGCCTCGCCGTGTGGAACATCCACTTCCAGAGTGTCTTCTTTCAGGATGCGATCCATGACGGCCATCGCGTAAAGGTTCATGTCCGACGCCCCGATATGCAACTCGATAAAATCGGTATCCATCGGCGTCGATGCGATAGAAAACGGACGCTTGTCCCGCTCGTCCATCACTACCATCAGATACTGGCCGGCACGGAAGGAAAACGGGGCTGAAGGTAATAAACGAACCCGATAAACCGTATCGGTGATCGTTTCTACTGATGTTACTTTACAGCTCAATGTTGTCATGCGTTCCCTCTGTAGGGTCATCAAAGCGAAATGGGGAATGACGGCAACGGTCGATTAGCGCCGTTTTCCGCTGTCATCGAAAATGGCTAACTCATCCCAGATGGCATCGATACGAGCCACGACCTGCGGATCTTTGGTTATCGGTTGGCCCCACTCTCGTTGGGTCTCGCCCGGCCATTTATTAGTTGCATCCAGCCCCATTTTGGAGCCAAGTCCGGAAACCGGAGAAGCGAAGTCGAGATAGTCGATGGGCGTATTTTCCACTAACAGCGTATCTCGCGCCGGGTCCATCCGCGTCGTGATCGCCCAAATGACATCTTTCCAGTCACGGGCGTTAATATCATCGTCGCAGACGATAACAAATTTGGTGTACATAAACTGCCGCAGAAACGACCACACGCCCATCATCACTCGTTTGGCATGCCCGGCGTACTGCTTCTTCATAGTAACGACCGCCAGACGGTAAGAACACCCCTCCGGCGGTAGATAAAAGTCGACGATCTCTGGAAATTGCTTTTGCAGCAACGGCACGAAAACTTCGTTCAACGCCACGCCCAACACCGCCGGCTCATCCGGCGGACGGCCGGTGTAAGTTGAATGGTAGATGGCGTTCTGGCGCTGGGTCACGTGCGTCACCGTGAAGACCGGGAACTTATCGACTTCATTATAGTAGCCGGTGTGATCGCCGTAGGGACCTTCCTCGGCCAACTCTCCCGGCTCAATGTATCCTTCCAGCACAATTTCCGCGCTGGCTGGCACTTCTAAATCGCAGGATAGACATTTCACCACCTCGGTTTTATGGCCGCGCAGCAGTCCGGCAAACGCATATTCGGATAACGAATCCGGCACCGGCGTCACCGCACCGAGGATGGTCGCCGGATCGGCTCCCAACGCCACTGCGACCGGGAAGCGTTCACCAGGATGTTCCTGACACCNCTCCTGGAAGTCCAGCGCGCCGCCCCTGTGAGACAGCCAGCGCATGATCAGCTTGTTTTTACCTAGAACCTGCTGGCGATAGATCCCCAGATTCTGCCGCTCCTTAAACGGACCCCGGGTGACTGTCAGTCCCCAGGTGATCAGCGGCGCCGCGTCGCCAGGCCAGCAGTGCATCACGGGAATGCGCGTCAGGTCCACATCGTCGCCCTGCCATACATTTTCCTGACAGGCGGCGGACGACACGCGCTTAGTCGGCATATTCAGTACCTGACGGAAACGGGGAAGCTTGTCCATCAAATCACGGAATCCGCGTGGAGGTTCCGGCTCTTTCAAAAATGCCAGCAGTCGGCCGACATCCCTTAGAGCGCTGACGTCATCTTGCCCCATCCCCAACGCGACGCGTTTCGGCGTGCCGAACAGGTTGCATAGCACCGGCATATCGTAGCCGATCGGGTTTTCGAACAGCAGCGCCGGGCCTTCGGCTCGCAGAGTACGATCCGCAATCTCGGTCATTTCAAGATGAGGATCGATGGGCTGGGTAATGCGTTTTAACTCGCCCTTTTCTTCGAGAAGGGAAAGGAATTCACGTAAATCACGGTATTTCATGCTGTTCATCAGGACGTTCGGTGGTGCAGTTATTATAAAGTTTCTTCTACAAACTGTCGCTTCCTGCGGGCGCTATTTATCCCGTGCCGCTTTTGTTATTCTTGCCGAAAATTGCAATAGATTAGTGAAATTATGGAATCCTGGTATCTACTTTACTGTAAGCGCGGGCAGCTGTTGCGGGCAAAAGAGCATCTGGAACGTCAGACGGTCAACTGCCTGAGCCCGATGATTACCGTTGAAAAGGTTGTACGCGGAAAACGTACCGAGGTCAGCGAACCGCTGTTTCCCAATTATCTGTTTGTCGCTTTCGATCCTGAACACATTCACACCACCACGATTAGCGCGACGCGCGGCGTCAGCCATTTCGTCCGTTTTGGCGCGCTGCCCGCGACGGTGCCTCAGGGAGTGATTGACGAACTAGCCCTGAACCCGACGTTAGTGATGACGGACCCGGAAACCCCGCAGCCGGGCGATACCGTGACGATTACGGAAGGGACATTCAACGGGTTGGAAGCCATCTATGCGGAGCCCGACGGCGAGGCGCGTTCCATGCTGCTGCTTAACCTGCTGAATAAACAGGTTAAGCAGAGTATTGATAACCGCCAGTTTAAAAAATGCTGACGGCGATTGCCGTTAGCGCTGCAGAGATTCCTCACGCAACCACTGCGCCACGCGTTTCGCGAAGTAGGTCAATACCCCATCCGCTCCGGCGCGTTTGAAGCACATCAGTGATTCCATCACCACCGGTTGCTCCTGCAGCCAGCCATTCTGAATCGCCGCCATCTGCATCGCATATTCACCGGAGACCTGATAGGCGAACGTCGGCACCCCGAAGGTGTCTTTCACCTGACGGACCACATCGAGATACGGCATACCCGGCTTCACCATCACCATATCTGCGCCTTCCTGAAGATCCTGGGCGATCTCCTGCAGCGCTTCCGCACCGTTCGCCGGATCCATCTGATAGGTTTTCTTGTTACCGCCCTTCAGGTTGCCGGAGGAACCCAACGCATCTCGGAAAGGTCCGTAAAAACAGGAGGCATACTTGGCGGAATACGCCATGATCTGAGTATTAACCAGCCCCTGAGTTTCCAGTTGGTTACGAATGGCGCCGATGCGGCCGTCCATCATGTCGCTAGGGGCAACGATTTCCGCGCCCGCTTCCGCGTGAGACAGCGCCTGGCGAACCAGGATGGTTTTCGTGATGTCGTTTACGACATAGCCGTCGTCGTCGATGATCCCATCCTGACCGTGGGTGGTATAGGGGTCCAGCGCCACGTCAGTCAGCAGTCCCAGCTCAGGCACCGCGGCCTTCAACGCACGCACCGCCCGCTGTACCAACCCGTCCGGGTTGTAGGACTCTTCCGCATGAAGCGACTTCTTATCCGCCTCGATTACGGGAAAGAGCGACAACACGGGAATACCCAGTTTGGCGACGATTTCCGCCTCTTTCACCAGTTCGTCTATCGTCAGGCGATACACGCCCGGCATAGATGGCACTTCCTGACGCGTCGCTTTGCCTTCCATGACAAACACAGGGTAGATAAGGTCGTTTACGGTCACCTGATTTTCGGCCACCAAGCGGCGGCTGAAGTCATGACGACGCAGTCGGCGCAGACGTCGTCCAGGGAATGCGCCGGGAAAAGCAGTGCTCATAGAATTATTCTCCAGTCGAAGCCAGCCGGAAAATCCGGCGGGCATTGTCATCCGTCATCGCACCCAGCCAAACGGCGTCTTGTCCGCGCCAGGCGGCTACCTGCCGGACAATATGGGGAAGATGACAGGGCTCATTACGTCGGGAAGTGGGTTTAGGCTCTAAATCCCGCGGTAGCAAGTAAGGCGCATCCGTTTCCAGCAGTAGCCGCTCATCCGGAATGTGCGGCAGTAGTTCGCGCAGCGCCAGACCTCGGCGTTCGTCGCAGACCCAGCCGGTGATGCCAACCATCAGTCCGGCATTCAGGCAGTCGCTCAACGCCTGACGATCGCCCGTAAAGCAGTGAACGACGGCGGCAGGCACTTTATCCAGCCACGGTTGCAGCAACGCCATAAAACGTTCGTGCGCATCACGGCAGTGCAGAAACACCGGCAAAGACAGTTCGGCAGCCAGCGCCAATTGGGCACTAAATGCGTGTTCCTGCTGCTCGGGGGAAGAGAAGTTGCGGTTAAAGTCCAGACCGCATTCGCCAATAGCGACAACTTTATCGCGCTGACCCAACCTGTGAATTTGCTCAGCCACTGTTTCTGTCCAGGTGCTGGCGTCGTGTGGATGAACGCCTGCGGTCGACCAGCAGTAATCGGGAACGGCTTCGCTGAATGCCAGCGCCTGTTCGCTTTCCTCGGCGCTGGTGCCGGTAATCAGCAGGCCGGTGACGCCAGCCTCGCGGGCGCGCCGCACCACCTGTTCGCGATCTTTATCAAACTGTGAGCTGGTGAGGTTAACTCCAATATCAAACATCGACGTCAGTCCTGCGGTTCACATCTGTGTCCCATGTGTCACGAGACGCTTAAAAAACAACACCTCTCGGCGAGAGGTGTCCAATATGACGTTTTGACCGCGCTGGGGCGGCACCGGGCTTTCCGGCAATCGCCGCCGTTACGGCGCAGGGTCTTCCTGGTTTTCCTCGTCATTTCGACGTCCTTTGCCAACGTAGAAGCGGGCAAAAAAGACCCCTATCTCGAACAACAGATACATCGGTATCGCGAGAAGAGTTTGGGAAAAGACGTCTGGCGGCGTCAGCAGCATACCGACGACAAATGCGCCAACCAGTACATAAGGACGTTTCTGCTTTAGCTCTGCCGGCGTCACCACACCGCTCCAGCACAGCAGCACAATAGCTACCGGCACTTCGAACGACACGCCAAACGCCATAAACAGCGCCATGACGAAATCCAGATAATTGTTGATGTCGGTCGCGATCATCACGCCGGCGGGCGCAGTCTGGGCAAAAAAACTGAATGCCAACGGAAATACGATGAAATAAGCGAAGGCCATGCCGAGATAGAACAACAGGCTGCTGGAGAATAACAGCGGCATCATCAGGCGACGTTCATGCTTGTACAGCGCCGGCGCAACAAAGGCCCAAACCTGATACAACACCAGCGGCGCAGAAGCGAACACCGAGACAATCAGGGTCAGTTTGATTGGGGTAAAGAACGGCGAGGCGACATCGGTCGCAATCATGCTGGCGCCAGCGGGAAGCTGTTTGATTAACGGTGCGGAGACAATCTGATAGATATCGTTCGCAAAGTAGACCAACACGACAAAGACTGCCAGAACACAAAGAATACTATTCAACAACCGCTTACGAAGCTCGATCAAATGGCTGATCAGCGGCTGGGTTTCATCAACGGCCATAGATTAATGATCATCACGTGGTTGAGAGGGAGACGAGGGTGTCGCAGCGGGCGAAGGGGTTTTCGCCTTGCCGGACTCGCTGGCAGTGTTATCAGCAGTCGGGCTTTGGGCCACGGCGGATTTTTCCACCGCAGTGGGCACCGTCGTCGTTTCGTGCTCGATAACCCCATCGTGGGCGGCTTCGGGGTCATTCAACGGCTGGCTCGGCGCGTCGCTTTTCTTTTCTTCGCCTAGCTGGTCCACCGTGTACGTCCGCTTCATGGAGTCCGCCGCTTCCTTTAGCTCATCCATGGAGGCTTTTAGCTCAGGCGAGAGATTCTGCAGGTTGCTGGCCTGTTCCACTTTCTTCAGGCTGTCCTGCAACTCTTGCAGCTTCATTTCCTGAACCAGTTCGTTTTGCACCGATGATGCCAGAGAGCGTAAAGCGCGAATCCAGCCCACCACCGTTTTTACCGCCACGGGAAGACGCTCCGGACCTAATACCACCAGTCCAATAACCATCACCAACAGCAGTTCGCTAAAGCCAATATCAAACACCGATTACACCCGCTCTTTTGACTGACTCTTTTCTTCCTGCTTCGTTTCCGGCTGCTGTTCAGCGACGGTTTTCGTGTTGAAATCCGCATCCTGCTGCTGCGCCTTTTCATCCGAGGCAGACGTTTGATCGTCGCTCATAGCTTTCTTGAAGCCTTTGATGGAAGCGCCCAGATCCGAACCCAGCGTTCTTAATTTGTTGGTTCCGAACAGCAACACCACGATGACTGCGATGATCAATAAATTCCAGAGACTAATACCGCCCATGTCACTACCTCTTATGCAAGGGGATTATCAAACTGCCGTGTTTTATAACGGCAATCATGCTACTGATTACGATCTTATTCAACGCGTACAACGCCATCCTACGATCCAGGCGACAATCCCGGCGGCGATCATACCGGAGGGCACAATGTTCGCTTCGATATGGCTGGCCAGCAACACGGTACCGCTCACCAGCAGCGCCGCGCCAACGCCCAAAAGATAACGCGACTGGCCTTGCCGCACCCGCTGAACACGCAGCTCATCCGCTAAATGTTCCATACTCTCTCGCAGCTTTTTGTGCTGGCGAAGTCCGTCGTAGAGCAGTTCAGGAATTTCAGGCAGTTTTTCCGCCCAAAACGGGGCTTTTTGTTTGAAAGCCCGCACCATGGCGGGTATGCCCACTTGGTCTTTCAACCAGGTTTCCAGAAATGGCTTGGCTGTTTTCCATAAATCCAACTGCGGATACAGCTGACGCCCAATGCCTTCGACGTACAGCAGCGTCTTCTGCAGCAAGACCAGCTGCGGCTGAACTTCCATATTGAAGCGTCGCGCCGTGTTGAAGAGGTTCAATAATACATGACCGAAAGAAATTTCCGCTAACGGCTTTTCGAATATGGGCTCACAGACGGTCCGAATCGCGAATTCGAACTCTTCGACATTGGTATCCGCAGGCACCCAGCCGGAATCGACATGCAGCTCGGCCACGCGGCGGTAGTCGCGGTTGAAAAAGGCGATAAAGTTTTCCGCCAGATAGCGTTTATCTTCCTTGTTCAAGGAGCCGACGATGCCGCAATCGATGCCGATATACAGGGGATCTTCAGGGTGTTCGTAGCTGATAAAAATGTTGCCGGGATGCATGTCGGCGTGGAAGAAACTGTCGCGAAAAACCTGTGTGAAGAAAACCTGAACCCCGCGTTCCGCCAGCAGCGGCAGGTTCACGCCGTGCGCTTTCAACGCGTCCATATCCGACACCGGGATCCCGTAAATCCGCTCCATCACCAGCACCCGTTCGGTGCAATAGTCCGAGTAGACTTCCGGCACGTAAAGCAGCCCGCTGTTTTCGAAGTTGCGTCGTAGCTGAATGCCGTTGGCGGCTTCTCGCAGGAGGTTCAACTCATCCAGCAGCGTTTTTTCATACTCACGCACCACTTCACGAGGCCGCAGACGACGGCCATCCGGCATCAGTAGCGGCAGCCAACTGGCCAACCGTTTCATCAGCTTGATGTCCGCCTGAATGACGGGAAGGATATCCGGGCGAATCACCTTGATGACGATATCTTTGCCCGTCGATTTCAGCTTCGCCGTATGCACTTGAGCGATGGAAGCCGAGGCCAGCGGTTTGGCGTCGAAGTCATCGAACCAGTTTTCCAACTTGCCGCCCATCGACTTTTCAATTTGCTGGCGCGCCAGCTCTCCGTCGAAAGGTTCGACCTGATCCTGCAGTTTCGCCAGTTGATCGGCGATGGCGGGAGAAAACAGATCGCGTCGGGTAGACATCATCTGGCCGAATTTGATCCAGACCGGCCCCAGATCTTGCAGAGCCAGCCGCAGACGTTCCCCCAGCGGTTGATTCTGGTGCCGATTAGGTAACCAGAACAGCAGACGCCGCACGAAACGGACGGGAAGGGTTAGCGGCACGCGTGGGATCAGTTCGTCAAGTCCGTAGCTCAGCAATACCCAGACAATACGATAAAGGCGAATTAATTCCCCCGGCGTCATCGCGTTTCCTCCAGTTTTGACAGTCTTTCAGACAATGCGTCCACCTCGTGGTCCAAGGCCTCGACTTCATCCCCAAACCACGTCGCCTCCAGTTTTCCCGGAAGCAGCCGCCACTCTTCAGTCAGCGTTTCCGACAAATAGTGCCGTTGACGACACAGGATCCCACTGACGGCGCCGACCGTTTTACGTGCAGTCTGGCTCAGCCCTTCCGCAGCTATATCGCCCACGTAAGGCGATAGCCATTCAGCCGGGTCGATTTCTGCCAGATCGAGAAGAGCGATGAATTGCTGAGCCACCTGTATATCGCCTTCCAGCGTCAGCTCGCCGCTGCGCATGAGCGCGGACAGCTGCTGGCGATCGCGCAATTGGATCAGCGCGGACAGTTGAGTCACCAGCCGACAGTCCGGCGTCGACGCCCACTGGCTGACGACGTCCAGCCGCTGTTCGCTGAAAATCAGCACCAGCGGCGCACGCAGCTCGGCGATATCGATACGCAGCGTTTTTCCATGCAGGCGCTGACGGGCCGCCTTCATGCTTCGATCACGAAACAGTAACTGATTGAGCGCCGTTTCCAGCGCAGCCGTCAGTACAGGCATTATCCGCATTGGCATGTCCAGACTCAGAATTTAAACCCGCGATGCAGGGCAACCACCCCACCGGTCAAATTGTAATAATTGACGTTGTCGAAGCCAGCGTCGACCATCATGGACTTCAGCGTGTCCTGGTCCGGATGCATGCGGATAGACTCAGCCAGATAGCGGTAGCTGCCCGCGTCGCGCGCCACCATTTCGCCAATGCGCGGCAGCACGTGGAAGGAGTAGAGGTCGTAGACTTTGCTCAACGCTTTCGTCGTCGGTTTGGAGAACTCCAGCACCAGCAGACGACCGCCCGGCTTCAATACACGAAACATGGAGCGCAGGGCCTGCTCTTTTTCGGTGACGTTGCGCAGGCCGAAAGAGATAGTGATGCAATCAAACGTGTTGTCAGGGAACGGTAAGGCTTCCGCATTCGCCTGCACGTAGCTGACGTTGCCGATAACGCCTTTGTTGCGCAGTTTCTCGCGGCCGACCTGCAGCATGGAGGCGTTGATATCCGCCAGTACCACTTCTCCTTCTTCGCCGACAAGACGCGAGAATTTCGCCGTCAGGTCGCCGGTGCCGCCGGCCAAATCCAGTACGCGTTGACCGCGATGTACGCCGCTGCATTCGATGGTAAAGCGTTTCCAGATACGATGGATGCCGAAAGACATCAGGTCATTCATCAAGTCGTACTTTGCCGCCACAGAATGAAAAACGTCAGCCACCATGGTCTCTTTATCGTCTTTCGCCACGGTGCGATAACCAAAGTGCGTTGTTTTCTCCGAATCGTCTGCCATGTTATCCGCCTGCTATTGTCAAAATCCGGGTTTCCCCACTTACGAAGAGTGTAACAGACCCAGGTTAAAAGCCACTGCCCTTCTTTGCCGCCGCGGGCTGATGCGCGCGGGCGGGGTGCCGCCGAACGCCAAAAGTCTACACCCCCTGAATAGGCGCGCTAACCGGATTTTTCGTCATGAAACGTTTCATTCGGCACGTCCTCATCGGTATGGCACTCCACGCTCATCACGTCCGTATCCGACATCAGCGACGTTTTGATGGGCCGTTTCACTTCCACGCCCAGCGAACGAAATCCTTCGGCCTGCCCGATCAGGTTTCCGCGGCCGGATGCGACTTTTTTCATCGCCTGATGATAGCTGCTCTGAGCCCGATCCAGATTCTGTCCTAACGTCGTCATATCGTCGACGAACAACCGCAGTTTGTCGTATAGACGGGAGGCCCGCTCTGCGATTTGCTGCGCATTACGGCTCTGCTGCTCGTAGCGCCACAGGTTATTGATAGTGCGAAGGGCCACCAACAGCGTGGTCGGGCTGACCAGCATGATGTTGTTTTTGAGCGCCTCGGTGATCAGCTCCGGCTGCCGGTCGATGGCCAGCAAGAATGCGGGCTCCACCGGAATAAACATCAACACATAGTCAAGCGAACGCAAGCCCGGAAGCTGCTGGTAATCTTTGCTGCCCAGCAACCGTATGTGGCTACGAATAGAAACCAGATGTTCATTGAGCGCAGCGCTTCGATCGAGCTCGTCTTCGCTATTGAAATAGCGTTCGTACGCTACCAGCGACATCTTGGCGTCGATCACTACGTCTTTCCCATGCGGTAAACGGACGATAACATCCGGCTGCATCCTGCCGTTGCTCCCCGTCTGTATGCTGACCTGCGTTTGATATTCGTGCCCTTCCCGTAGCCCGGAGCTTTCCAGCACCCGGCTCAGAACGACTTCGCCCCAGTTTCCCTGCGTTTTGTTGTCGCCTTTCAGTGCCTGAGTCAGATTGACGGCTTCCTGCGCCATTCGGGCGTTGAGTTGCTGAAGATTGCGGATTTCGTGCGCCAGCGTATGACGCTCGCGCGCTTCTTCGCCAAAGCTGTCCTGTACCTGACGGCGAAAGCCATCAAGCTGTTCCCGCAGCGGCGTCAGCAGCCGGTCCAGACTTAACTGGTTTTGCTGGTCGACCTTGCGACCGCTCTGCTCGAAAATACGATTGGCCAGATTTTCGAACTGCGCCGACAGGCGTTGCTCGCTGTTGATCAGCAGGCGCTGTTTCTCTTCCGCCGCCAGCCGCGTCTCTTCCAGCCGGATCGTCACCTCACGCAGTTCCGCTTCCTGAGCGCCATTCGCCTCTCGCAGCGCGCGCAGCTCCTGGTTCAGCTGTTCGCACTCGGCTCGCAGCGCCGTCATCTGCAACAGTTTTTCCTGACCTGCCGCCAGCTGACCGTGTAAAAGCCGCAGCTCGCGTTCTTGATCGTTTAACCGAGTCTGATCCTGCTGACGCGCCTCTCGGCTCTCGCTCAGGGCCTGATGCGCCTGCTGCAGAGATTGCTCCTGCAACTGACGTTCGGTTTCATAGCGCGCATGACGCTGCTGTTGTAACAAACTCGCCACCAGCCAGCCGATCATCAGACCGACCACGCCTCCGCCAATGCCGTAAAAAAGGGTGATTGCCACACCGCCTCCGGGTTCTCTTGCCGCTGCCCGTCAAGGTAAAAGCATGCTGTATGGATGTCCAGAAAGGATTCAGGTCATGGCCGTGATTTGAAAGAAAAAAAGGGGGAAATGCGATACGGATTCAGGAGTGGAATGAAACGGAGGCGGACAGAATCCGCCTCCTTGATGCATCAGGATAAGCTGTGTTTGGCAACCGCGATAGCCGCAGCCACCTGCTGCGGAGACACGCCGCCTTGCGCCGCGCGCTTATCCAGACAGGACTGCAGCGACAACACGGGGTACACGTCGTCTTCAATGACTCCGCTGAACGTTTTCAGTTCGGCCAATGACAACGCTTCCAGCGCTTTTCCCTGACGGATGGCTTCCACCACCGCTTCGCCCACGATGTGGTGCGCTTCGCGGAATGGGACGCCTTTAGCGACCAGATAGTCCGCCAGTTCGGTGGCGTTGGCATAGCCTTGCTCTGCCGCTTCCTGGCAACGAGGACGCTTAACCTGAATACCTTCCAGCACCAACGCGGCCATCATCAGGCTGTCATGCCAGGTATCCAACGCAGCGAACAAGCCCTCTTTGTCTTCCTGCATGTCTTTGTTGTAAGCCAGCGGCAGTCCTTTCAGCGTGACCATCATGCCCGCCAGCGCGCCCTGTACGCGTCCGCATTTACCGCGGATCAGCTCCAGCGCATCCGGGTTTTTCTTCTGCGGCATCAGGGAAGAGCCGGAAGTCACGCGGTCGGACAACTCCACAAATGCCGCTTCCCCGCTGTTGAAGAAAATCAGGTCTTCGGCGAAACGAGACAGGTGCACCATGCCGATCGACGCGTTGGACAACAGCTCCAGCACATGGTCGCGGTCTGATACCGTGTCCAGACTGTTACGTGTCGCGGAGGCGAAGCCAAGCCAGCCGGCCAACTGTTCACGGTCGATAGGATAGGCCGTCCCCGCCAGCGCGCCGCAGCCCAGCGGACTGACGTCCAGACGAGCCAGCGTATCGGCTAAACGGCTTTCGTCACGCGCCAACATCTCGTGATAGGCCAGACACCAGTGAGCAAACGTCACCGGCTGAGCACGCTGGAGATGGGTGTAGCCCGGCATGACCGCATCCTGATTCGCCTCCGCCGTCGCTACCAGCGCCTCACGCAGATGCCGAATAGTCTCCGTCAGTTCATGGATTTGCGCTTTGCACCATAGCTTAAGGTCCGTCGCGACCTGATCGTTACGGCTACGGCCGGTATGCAGTTTTTTACCCAGATCGCCCACCTTTTCAATCAGGCGTTGCTCCACCCAACTGTGAATATCTTCGGCATCGCTTTGCAAAATGGCATGAGGATCGGCCTGAACTTCCTTTAGCAGAACCGTTAAGGCCTGCTCCAACTGCTGCTGTTCCTGTTCGCTCAGGACATTGACCGTCACCAGCGCTTTAGACCACCCGATGGAGCCCGTGATGTCCTGTTCCGCCAAACGGTAATCAAACCGCAGTGAATCGTTGAACTGTTTGAAACGTTGATCTGCTGCCTGACTAAACCGTCCGCCCCACAAAGCCATAACTTTAACTCCCGGTATTCAAATGATGACGAGCGGATGGCGCTCCATCGCCCGCCAGAAAGACTGTCTTACGCCGACTCGTCCGGCAGGGCGAGTCAGGTGTCGATAAACTCGGCATCACGCCAAAATACGCGTGCCGATAGAGACGCCGTTAAACAACGCCGGCAGTTGCTCGGCATGACGCCAACTGGCGATATCCACAGGACGCCCCAGTACGCGCGCGGCGTCCAGCGCGGCGTTGACCTTGACCACCATGCCGTCTGTGATGATGCCTTGGGCGATCAACGCCTCGGCTTTCTCCGCCGTCATCTCTTCGATGCGCTGGCCCTTGCCGTCCAGAATGCCGCTGACGTCAGAGAGCAAAATTAGGTCCGCGCCCAGTGTCTGAGCCAATGCCGTCGCCGCCTGGTCGGCGTTGACGTTCATGAGTTCACCTTCCGCGGTAATGCCGATGGAACTGATGACCGGCAGATAACCGGCCCCCAGTAGCGTTGTGAGTAAAGCGGGAGAACCCGCTTCCGCCTTGCCGACATGACCCAGCGCTTCATCCAGCCGCGTCACCACCGTACTGCCGCCGTCAGCCAGACACAACCCGACGGCCTGAATGCTATGCTTTACCGCCCATGACAGCAGCGTTTTGTTGGCGGACCCCGCCAGCGCCCCGGTGATGATGTCGATCTGATCCGCAGGCGTGACGCGCAAACCCTGCTTTTTCACGACGGGCAGCGACAGCTTTTTCATCAGGTCGTCGACCAGACAACCGCCGCCGTGCACGATGACCAGAGGGCGCTGATGCTGCTGACGATACTCAACCAGCGCGTCGAACAAACGCTCCAGCGCCTCTTCACTATCCAACAGTACGCCACCTAGCTTGATAATTAACGGATTCATGGGTCTTTGCGCCTCAGAAATAATCAGAGTAAGGACTGGGTTTCAGGGAAACCAAAACGAATATTCATGCACTGTACCGCCTGCGCCGCTGCGCCTTTCAGCAGGTTGTCTTCGGTGGATACGACGATCAAATGTTCATCCTGCACCGAGAAACCGATATCGCAAAACGGCAGGCCGACCACGGACTTCAACGCCGGAACACCTTTAGCGTAGAGCCGGACCAGCGGCTTGTCGTGGTAGGCGTTGTAGTAGGCTTCAGCCACGTCCTGTGCGGTCACGCCGGGACGCAGACGGCAGGTAATCGTTGCCAGAATACCGCGCGGGAAATTGCCCAGATGCGGGGTGAAAATCACCGGAATCCCCAGATGCGCGGCAATTTCGGGCTGATGTCGATGGGTGAAGAGCCCGTAGGGCTGCAGGCTGACCTCGCAGAAGCTGTTGGTCATGGTGGCCTTGCGTCCGGCGCCGCTAACGCCGCTGGTGGCGTCGATCACGGGCCACTGGTCGGTATTCAGCAGACAGCTTTCCACCAGCGGCTTCAGCNCCAGCTGAGAGGCCGTGGGATAGCAACCCGGCACGGCGATCAGCTGCGCCTGTTTGATCTCTTCAGCCTGCCACTCGGCCAGCCCGTACACGGCCTGCGCCAGCCAGTCGGCATGCTGATGGTCGAAGCCGTAATAGCGGCTGTAAAAATCGGCGTCCTGCACGCGGAAGGCGCCGGACAAGTCGAACACGGTGCAGCCCGCCGCCAGAAATTGCGGCGCCAGATCGTGGCTCACCTTGTGGTCGGTGGCTAAAAATACCACGTCGACGCCTTTGGCCGCGTCGGCAACGTCGGTGAGCGGCTGGACAGGCAAGTCGATAACGCCTTTAAGCTGGGGATGCAGATCGGAGAGTGATTTTCCCGCATCTACACTTTGCGCTGAAACCGCCAAAGCGGTTATGTTCATCTGAGGGTGACGGTTCAGGTACAGTGCCAGCTCCGCGCCGGTATAACCACTTGCACCAACTATCAACGTATTCAACATGAGATCCGTATACCTTTGTTATATCGCGATCGGTGAGACGAGAGCCGGGGACTGATGCGGATAAGCCGCTCCCCCCACGATGCCAGAAAAAAGCATAAGCGCGGTCCGCGCCGCAGTTTGTGATTTTCTTTCACCTGGCAATAATGTATTTTTATTCACAAAAAATGCATGAATATTGATACTATTCAAACCAGAGGCTGTCAACAGTGAAGATGAATTTACCCCCTTTTATTGAGCTGTACCGGGCATTGATCGCTACGCCATCCATTAGCGCCACCGATAGCGATCTGGACCAAAGTAATGAAACATTAATCAACCTGTTGGCAGGCTGGTTTACCGATCTGGGCTTTCACGTTGAAGTGCAACCCGTACCCGGAACGCGCCATAAATTCAACATGCTGGCGCGCCGGGGAGAAGGCAGCGGCGGTCTGCTGCTGGCGGGTCATACCGACACCGNGCCGTTCGACGACGGGCGCTGGACGCGCGATCCCTTCACCCTGACCGAACACGACAACCGGCTGTACGGTCTGGGCACCGCCGACATGAAAGGGTTCTTCGCTTTCATTCTGGATACGCTGCGCGACATCGATCCGGCCACGCTAACCAAACCGCTTTATATTCTGGCGACGGCCGACGAAGAGACCACAATGGCAGGCGCCAAATATTTCTCCGAATCCACGCGCATCAGACCGGATTGCGCCATCATCGGCGAGCCGACCTCACTGCAACCGGTGCGCGCGCACAAAGGCCACATGTCCAAAGCGATACGCATTCAGGGCCAGTCTGGTCACTCCAGCGATCCGGCGCGCGGGGTCAACGCCATTGAATTAATGCACGAGTCCATCACTCACCTGATGACATTGCGCAATACCCTGCAAGAGCGCTATCACAATCCCACATTCCATATTCCCTACCCGACGATGAACTTCGGGCATATTCACGGCGGCGACGCGGCCAACCGCATCTGCGGCTGTTGCGAACTGCATATGGATATCCGCCCGCTGCCCGGCATGGCGTTGAACGATATCAACGGCCTCGTGACCGAGGCGCTGGAGCCGGTCAGTTCCCGCTGGCCGGGGCGCTTGACCATCAACGAACTGCATCCGCCCATTCCCGGCTATGAGTGTCAGGCCGATAGCCCTCTGGCGCAGGTGGTGGAAAAGTTATTGGGACAACCGACGGAAGTGGTGAACTACTGTACCGAAGCGCCGTTTATCCAGCAGCTTTGCCCAACGTTGGTGCTCGGCCCCGGTTCTATCAATCAGGCACATCAGCCGGATGAGTACATCGATACGTCGTTCATCAAGCCGACACGTACGCTGATCGCACAGCTAATTCATCGTTTCTGCCAGCACTAATCTCTCCGTCTTGCCTGTCATAGATAGGCAAGACGCGTTCCCTTCAACATCGGTAATTCTTCACGCTTTGCCTCTGCGCCTAACCGCTTGCGGCCTGGAAGCGCCAGCTTCAGCGCCTTCCGACAGATCGCTATGTAAAAATTTATTCTGAATAATCGCGAAATAAGCAGTTATGGACGCTATCAGAGCGGGTCATATGTGAAATAAAAAACCACAAAACACGCCCATGACGGCACGATTAATTACGTGAAAACACAAAAACCCTGCTGTTTTACGGGTTTTTACCCCTATAGGACATCTCGTCAACCCTTGTCCTATCTGGGTTTGTTTGACCTTAATAAGCTAGTCTTATCTTAGGGATCAGGCGATTAAATTTCGCAAATTGCCTTTTCCCTACAGAAACGGGTACAACTGTAAAGATAGTGCTCACCACAGACGGGCGCGATCCTCTATTGCCAGACAAAAACATCACTCCACTTTTAAAGCGTAATATTTTTACAGGACAACGAGAGACGGGTCAGGACAAATATGAATGAACAATATTCCGCAATGCGCGGCAACGTTAGTATGCTCGGCAAACTGCTTGGGGACACCATCAAAGACGCATTGGGAGAAAACATACTAGAGCGTGTTGAAACCATTCGAAAACTTTCCAAAGCCTCCCGCGCAGGCAGCAATGAACATCGACAACAGCTGCTGAATACGCTGCAAAACCTTTCTAACGAAGAACTTCTGCCCGTTGCGCGCGCTTTTAGCCAGTTTCTCAACCTGACCAATACCGCCGAGCAATATCACACCATTTCCCCGCACGGAGAGGCGGCCAGTAATCCGGAAACGCTGGCGCTGGCCATTCGCCGTCTGAAAGACAACAACAAACTGGACGAGAGCCAGATCCGCGAGGCCGTGGAATCGCTCTCCATTGAACTGGTCCTGACCGCGCATCCCACGGAAATTACCCGTCGTAGCCTGATCCACAAGCTGGGCGAGGTAAACCACTGCCTGAAACAGCTCGATCATGACGATCTGGCGGATTATGAGCACCATCAGATAATGCGCCGCCTGCGTCAGCTCATCGCCCAGTACTGGCACACGGACGAGATTCGTAAAGAGCGCCCAACGCCAGTCGATGAAGCCAAATGGGGCTTTGCCGTGGTTGAAAACAGCCTATGGGAGGGCGTCCCCGCCTTTCTGCGCGAGCTGGACGAACAGCTGGAGCGGGAACTCGGCTATCGTCTGCCGGTGGAGGCGACGCCTGTCCGATTCACCTCATGGATGGGGGGAGACCGCGACGGCAACCCTAACGTCACGGCGACGATCACCCGTCGCGTGCTGCTGCTGGGTCGCCGAAAAGCGGCGGCGCTGTTTTTGAACGACGTGCAGGAGCTGGTTTCCGAGCTGTCGATGTCCACGTGTACGCCCGAATTGCAGCAGCTGGCCGGCGGCGACAGCGTTCAGGAGCCGTATCGCCAGTTGATGAAGAGAATGCGCGCGCAGCTTGTCGCGACGCTAAACTATCTCGATACCCAGCTCGAAGGAAAATCCGCCTCCGAGCCGCAGAACCTGCTGGTCTGTAACGAGCAGCTATGGGATCCGCTGTACGCCTGCTACCGCTCTCTGCACGCCTGCGGCATGGGCATCATTGCTGACGGGCAACTGCTGGACACCATGCGCCGAGTACACTGCTTCGGCGTGCCGCTGGTCCGCATCGACGTCCGTCAGGAGAGCACCAATCACACCGAAGCGATCGCCGAAATTACCCGTTATCTGGGACTGGGCGACTACGAGAGCTGGTCGGAAGCCGATAAACAGGCGTTCCTGATCCGCGAACTGAACTCCAAACGTCCGCTATTGCCGCGCCAATGGCAGCCCAGCCCGGAAACGCAGGAAGTGCTGGATACCTGCCAGGTCATTGCGCAAACCCCGCAGAACGCCATCGCGTCTTACGTCATTTCGATGGCGCGCACGCCGTCCGACGTTCTGGCCGTCCACCTGCTGCTCAAGGAAGCCGGTTGTCCCTACACGCTGCCAGTGGCTCCCCTGTTCGAGACGCTGGACGATTTGAACAATGCCGACAGCGTGATGACGCAGTTGCTGAATATCGATTGGTATCGCGGCGTGATCCAGGGCAAACAGATGGTCATGATCGGCTATTCCGACTCCGCCAAAGATGCGGGCGTGATGGCGGCCTCTTGGGCTCAATATCGCGCGCAGGACGCGCTGATCAAAACCTTCGAGAAATACGGCGTAGCGCTGACGTTATTCCACGGACGCGGCGGCTCCATCGGCCGAGGCGGCGCCCCGGCGCATGCCGCACTGCTGTCGCAGCCGCCGGGAAGCCTGAAGGGCGGTCTGCGCGTGACCGAACAGGGCGAGATGATCCGCTTTAAATTCGGCCTGCCGGAAGTCACCGTCAGCAGCCTGTCGCTGTACACCTCCGCCATCCTGGAAGCCAACCTGCTGCCGCCACCGGAACCCAAGAACGAGTGGCACCACATTATGGACGAGCTTGCACGGACCTCCTGCGATATGTACCGCTACTACGTCCGCGAAAATCCAGAGTTCGTCCCCTACTTCCGAGCGGCAACGCCGGAACAGGAATTGGGCAAACTGCCGCTGGGCTCCCGCCCGGCCAAACGTCGGCCGAGCGGCGGAGTGGAAAGCCTGCGCGCCATCCCGTGGATTTTCGCCTGGACGCAAAACCGTCTGATGCTCCCGGCCTGGCTAGGCGCGGGCGCGGCTTTGCAGAAGGTGATGGATGACGGCAAACAGGATCAGCTGGAAGCGATGTGCCGCGACTGGCCATTCTTCTCCACCCGTATCGGCATGCTGGAAATGGTGTTCTCTAAAACCGACCTGTGGTTAGCGGAATACTACGATCAGCGACTGGTGCAGGAGAATTTATGGCCGCTGGGCCATCAGCTGCGCGCGCAGTTGGAAAAGGACATCAAAGCCGTGCTGACCATCTCCAACGACGACCACCTGATGGCGGATCTGCCTTGGATCGCGGAATCCATCTCGCTGCGCAACGTCTATACCGATCCGCTCAACGTCCTGCAGGCCGAACTGCTGCATCGCTGCCGCCAGCAGGAGACGCCGGACCCCGATGTCGAGCAGGCGTTGATGATCACCGTCGCCGGTGTCGCCGCGGGGATGCGCAATACCGGTTGATTCCGGGGAATCAAAAGACGGTGGAGCCTTCCGCCTGTCTGACCGAGACGACGCGTTTCACGCCGTCGTCTCGGCCCAGGCCTTTTCTCCACCTGCGGGCCNCCCCTGCCATTATCGTGCGGCAAGATCGGCCCGCCGTTTCGCTCGCGCGCTTAATCTAAATACCGTTCGCGCAAGCGTTCCCGCGCTGACGCATCCAATCCGTAATCCCGCATCAACCAGTCGTCTATCGAGCCGTGCCGCTCACGTATCGTACGCAGCGCCGTCTGCAGAAACTCCTCTCGAGCCGATAAAATAAAAGCGAACGGCCGCATTGCCGCCTCGCCGAACACGGGCGTCAGCTCCTCAATCAGGCGCTGGCGGAACGGCTCCAGCGTGGTTTCCGTCAGGAGATAATCGTCCATCACCGTCTGTTCATCCGCCCCCAGCGCGAATAACACCAGCGCAACGCCGACGCCGGTCCGATCCTTGCCGACCGCACAATGCTGGACCAACGCGCCCTCGTCCGGTGCCTGCAGCAACTGGACCAGATGGTGATAGGCGCTGTTATCAAACGGCAGCCGTTCATACACGGTGAGCATGAAAGCGCGCGCATCCAGCTCGGCCAGCTTCTCCGACCCCAGCGATTCAAGATTCGCCGTCACTTCATGACTCGGCGGGTTAGCCGGCACGGCATGATAGCTGACACCCGCCCACAGCCGATCCGGACGCAGCGCGGCCTCCGAGATATCGCGATAATCGACCACGTGCGCGACCGGCACATCGGCCAGATACGTGCGATCCTGATCGCTCAGTTCATCCAGCGCGCCAGCACGCAGCAGCTTGCCGGGGCGCACTCGCCGACCGTCGGCCGCGGCCAGGCCGCCCAGATCGCGAAAATTGATCCCGCCGTTCAGCGGCAGGACGGAAGGGTGCAGCGTCTTAGCTAACGTCATAGCGTTCCTTTAATGAGTGGAAATGAATGGATTCAGGAAAGCAGCGCGCGCGCCGCCGCCAGCACCACGTTCACCGACGCGGTTTCGGCCAATTTCATCGTGGCGGCATCGGGGGTTTCCTGCTGAGTCCGATTCACGATAACGCCCGCGACCATCCCCGCGCGCAGCCCCTGGCTAGCGCACATCGTCAGCAGCGTTGCGGACTCCATTTCGTAGTTCAGCACCCCCATGCTCTGCCACTCTTCCATCGACCCACGGAAACGGCGCACGACCCGGCGCGAGAAGGTATCGTAGCGCTCCTGCCCCGGATAGAACGTATCGGAAGAGGCGGTGACGCCGACATGCAGCGTATGGCCGGCGGCGCGAGTAGCCTCCACCAGCGCTGCCGTGCAGGCGAAGTCCGCGACGGCGGGAAACTCCATCGGCGCGAAATGCAGGCTGGCTCCGTCGAGACGCACCGCCGCCGTCGTCACCAGCACGTCGCCTACGGCGATATGAGGCTGGATAGCCCCGGTCGTGCCGACGCGCAGAAACGTGCGAATACCCAGCTGCGCCAGTTCTTCCACCGCAATCGACGTGGACGGCCCGCCGATGCCGGTCGAACAGATGATCACCGGCTTACCGGCCAGCTCCGCGCGCCAGGAGGTGAATTCGCGGTGAGACGCCAAGAATACCGGGTTCTCCATCAAACGAGCGATTTTCTCTACCCGCGCCGGATCGCCCGGCACAATCGCCAGTTCGGCACCATGAACATCTTCCTGGGTTAATCCCAGATGAAATACATCAGACATATCGCTCTCCATCGATGTAGTGAATCAGAGGGCATCGCCCTACCCCAGCGCCGTTTACCCGGTAACTCCGTGAACGCGGTCGCTCCCGGAGAGGGTAATCATTTAGTGATACCACACTATTATGAATTGATTTTTTCGTACTGCGATAAGGACGACGATGTCGCTCAGTCCGCGAGACGCGTCATCCATCATCGCGTCATGAGTGGCTTATCGACAGCGCATACGCCAGGCGCGCGTCAGCAATCAGGCATGGACGAAGTCTTGCCAACGCCGCACGAGATAGTTGTGTTCATCCATCACCGAATTCCAGACGGCAATGTGCCCCATGCGCTGCTCGTAACTCCCTCCGTCGCGCATTTCGCCCGGCATTATCAGAGGGTTACCGTGCGCATCCGGCAGCGTTTCGACCGCAGGTTTGCCGCCGTACCAGAAATCCCATTCGGCGTCAGAGAGATAGGTGCGCGTACGCTGCGGGTTGGAAATATAGTAGCCCTGCCGCGCCATGACCGCCCCCGGCCAGCCGGACTGCCACCAGTTCAGATAATCATAGGCGGCCTCTTTTACGCGCCCGCTGACGCAGCGCGACATCGACAAACCGCCGTACCAGGCGCGATAACCCTCGCGCGGCACCGCCAGCTTGAACCCTTTTTGGCGGAAGTGATGACGAAAATACGTCGGCGCCCACAGGCTCTGTATGCACACCAGTTGATTGCCGATAAGTTTGCTGGCCTCATCATGCGTCGAACCCAGCGCGGCAAAATGTCCTTGCCGACGCAGGCCAGCCAATACGTCGGCCAGTCGGTCGATCTCTTCCAGCGTCAGGTTGCCCACGTTGCCAAACTTGAACAGTCCACGCGCTTGCACCGCCAGCACGGCGTCCAACACGCCCATGGAGGCTTCATCCTGTAACGCGACCTGACCAAAGAATGCGGGATCCACCAGCCATCCCCAGCTCTCCTCCTTACCGACGAGTGAAGCCGGCAGCCGCTCGACCTGATAGGCGAAGCTGTCCGTGTTGTGCGTCAGCGGCAGCATACTGATTTTATCGGTAGGGTTGGCGCCCAGCTCGCCATTATCCTGCACATACAGGCGATGCGAGGGTTCGCTACCGCGGCTCAGCGCTTGACCGGGTAACAGCCTGCCTCGCTTCGGGAGGTCGTTGATTTCATCCCAATACTGCAGTTTGGCGATCTCAAGCGGCTGGATTGCCTGTGCAGGCCAGACAAAGTCGATATTGTGAAACCACTGGTCATAGAGATCGTAACTTTCAGGGTGCATGACGGCGATACGCTGCGCTTCTTTCACGCTGCATACCCGATAGTCGATATTCATGCCCAAATCCTGCTCGGCCTGCTTCTGCAGCAGCTCCAGCAGCGTCACTGAGGTTCCCAGTACTCGTAAGGTCACACCGTTGCTCTTCATCATTGACCGCCGCTTTTCATGATCACCGGAGTCTGAAAGCGCCCCGTGCCGCTTTCGCGTTTTGAAAGCCAGTTTCCCCGCCTCATCATGTTCCCTCGCCGCAAGGGCGCTGAGAGATCACGGGCTGTTCGCCGAGGTGCTGACGGGGAGAAACGAGAAGAGATCCCCGGGAAATGACGGGGATGTGCTTTTTTTTCACAATAATAATACCTTTAAAACTCAATTGAGACGGGCCATACCGACGTCATCATCAACAGGCACGCCGTTAAACAGCCCTGAAAATCTTTCGTGAAACCTCGGGCTGGCGCGCGTGAGCCGATGAGAACGCTATTGTGGCACCATTGTCCACAATCGACGACACCGCAATCATCAACCGACGGCCAGTGGCCGTTATCGGGAGCATGCCCGAAAGCGACGTCGGCATGCTTTCAGATCAGGGCATCACGTCGCCGGAATTCGGCCCCAGCGTTTGACCGACGAAGAGGTTGCCGCCAGGATCGCTGGCCAGCAGCAGCGCGGCTGGCGCTACCTCGTCAGCGTTGCCGAACCGCCCTAACGGCAGCTCAGCGGCTTTGGCTTTTTTCCAGTCGCTGCTGATGCCGTCAACCATCGGCGTCGCGATCGGGCCGGGAGCGATGGCGTTGACCAGCACATTGTGCGGAGCCATCTCCAGCGCCAGCGATTTGGTAAAGCCAATGACGCCAGCTTTCGCCGCCACATAATGGCACAGCTCGGCCCCGCCTTTGATACCGAGCTGAGAGGCGATATTGATAATGCGTCCCCAACGCTGACGCCGCATCCACGGCAGCGCCCGCTGGGAAGAGATAAATACGCTGCGCAGATCTACCGCCATCATCTCCTCCCACATCTCCAGCGTGATCGCTTCACAGGGCGCCTGCGTCAACAGCCCCGCATTATTAATCAGTACATCGATACCGTCGTAGTACCGAACGCAGTCATCAACGCTTTGCTGCGCTCCCGACGGCGTCCCAACATCCACGACGCTGCCATAGCATTCAACCCCGCGTTGGCGACAGCGCTCGACGACATGTTCCAACCCTTCCGCATCGCGATCGGACAACAGCAAGCGCGGGCCATGGTGTGAGAAAAGTTCGGCGATAGCGAACCCTATACCGCTGGCCGCGCCGCTGATAACGACGCGTTTATCCTGTAATGACATTCTATCCTCCCTAATCCGGCCGCTGTGGATGGGCCGTCGTCGATAATCAAAGCACGGGCTACGGCGCATAGAACGCGCCATAACCCACCGCGTAAAAATATAGATAGCAGATAATCAGATGGAGAAAGCGATCCCGCCGGCGAATTCGGGATTTTATCCTATGATTTTCAATAATAACCGCGAGCAAAACCGCTGAGTCATCACACGAGTGGTCTGTGATCACGCTTCGCCGGGGCACCTCCAGCGAATAGAAAAGGTCTTTTCCCCTCTCCCGCCAACGCCGGATGTCGCAGGTCTCTCCAGTCCTTTGTTTTTCCGAGCAAAACGCGTTTAATCCGCCGAAAATGCCTCAAATAGATAGCTATCTATTTAATTGGCGCGTCACTATTCGCCAGTTAAATGGGCAATTAAGAGCGCAAAAAAATAAAAGGGCATCGTTAAAAACGAAAATATTAGATAAATATATCGCCTTAGTTTTAAAAATGACCAAATATCGATATTTACGCCTAAAAACTCACAATCTCGATGAGTATTATCCATAAACGTACCTTATATTAAAACATCCATTATTGAACGTGTATTATCCAAATAGGCTGTTTTTTAACCGCCATCAGTCACGCACATCGCCGCAGAGGTGTGCGATAATGACGTCATGCGCATGGCAGGAGACGATGTCATAAAGGATGTTAACTACACACGATAATAAAAAACCGGACATTCGTGGCACAGCACGCTACGAAATGATCCATCAGGTATTGCAGCAGGCCATCAAGGCAAACACGTTGCCTGTTGGATTGGTCATGCTGGAAGGACCGCTAGCTGAATTGTTCGGTACCAGTCGCGTTCCCGTCCGCCGGGCTCTCGGACTTTTGCATGAAGAAGGGTTGATCAGTCGCTTCGAAGGCCGCGGTTTCATCGTGGCGGCGGAAGATCAGGAAGTTGAGCCTGTGCGTATGCCGCTCAACCGCACCATGCTGGGGTTCGATCAGCAGCAAGAGCTGGTGGACACACGCAGCACCGGTGAAAAGGTGCTCAGCGACCTGCATGAAGCGCTGTCGACCTGTATGGTGTTCGGTCATTACCAACTCAACGAGGCCAGTGCGGCCGAGTTTTACCACGTCAGCCGCAACGTTATTCGCGAAAGCCTGATGCGACTGCGCGATCGTGGTCTGGTAGAAAAAGAGCCTTACTCCCAATGGCTGGCTGGGCCGCTAACCGCCCGTGAAATCCGCGAGCATTATGAAGTCCGCGCCAGTCTTGAACCCGCCGCGCTGCGTCGGGCAGGGCCTCTTATCCCTCAGAAACACATCGATGCCAGTCTAATGCATATTGAGCGCATTCGAACCAGTAAAGTCAGCACGGGTGCCGAACTTGAGCAGGTCGAAGACGATCTTCATCTGCTCAGCCTGGAGTTTGCGGGCAACCGCACGTTGGTTGATATTCTTCGGCAGAGTCACTCGACCCTGACTATCGCGCGCATCTTCCATGAAACGCTCTCGCTGCCCGTTGATGAAGCCATGGTAAACGAGCATCAGGTGATCTACGAACAACTGCTGGAAGGGTGCTGGGACCTCGCAGCGCAGACCCTGGATGAGCATCTGGCGAATGCTCAGAATCGCACGCTGAAAAAACTGAAAGTCCTGTCCGTACTTCCGGAACCCACGCTCCCCCCCTATTTGCAGCGCCTCAGCTGACCCTCGGCACATTCAGTCAGCAAATAAATCCTTTTATTACATCAACATGAAGAAAATCACCGAACAAACACCGTTCTAACGATAGCCATTCAAAAGCCCCGTCGCCGTCTTCGACAACGGGGGCTTAATCCAGAGGAACACGCGTATCGACTAGCGTCGAGGCACTGCCGCGTCAGGCGCTAAAAAAATAGGAAGCGAGAGTGAGAAAACCGGATGGATGCGCCATAAAAAACGGGGAAACTTTCGTTCCCCCGTTGAGACATTGATGAGCCAGCGGGTGGCTCATGCCTGCGGACTGATACGTCCCGGCGAAGCGCCGGGACACTGACGGGACGGCTCTCTCGTCAGCGATCAGGCCTGCGTTTCGCGCAGACGTTTGGCCGCCTGCACCATGTTGGCCAGTGATTGACGCGTTTCCGGCCAACCGCGGGTTTTCAGACCGCAGTCCGGATTCACCCACAGACGGTCGGCAGGGACGTATTCCGCCGCCTTGCGCAGCAGCGCTTCAATCCATTCCACGCTTGGGACGTTTGGCGAGTGAATGTCGTAAACACCGGGACCGATTTCGTTCGGATATTCGAACTCCTCGAACGACTCCAGAAGCTCCATGTCAGAACGCGAGGTTTCGATGGTAATGACATCAGCATCCAGCGCAGCAATGGAATCCATGATGTCGTTGAACTCGCAGTAACACATGTGGGTGTGGATCTGCGTGTCGTCCTGAGCAATCGCGGCGTTCAGACGGAACGCTTCCACCGCCCATTCCAGGTAGGCTTTCCAGTCGGAGCGATGCAGCGGCAGGCCTTCACGCAGCGCCGGTTCGTCGATCTGGATGATACCGATGCCGGCTTTTTCCAAATCTTCCACTTCGTCGCGCAACGCCAGCGCAATCTGCTTGGCGATGGTTTCACGGCTGACGTCTTCACGCGGGAATGACCAGCACAGGATGGTCACAGGACCGGTCAGCATGCCTTTCACCGGCTTGCTGGTTAAGGACTGCGCGTACTTCGCCCACTCGACGGTGATCGGCTCTGGACGGCTGATGTCGCCGATGATAACGGGCGGTTTCACGCAGCGGGAGCCGTAGCTTTGAACCCAGCCGTTCTGCGTGAAGACGAAACCGTCTAAATGTTCGCCGAAATACTCGACCATGTCGTTACGCTCGGCTTCACCGTGCACCAGAACATCCAGATCCAGACGCTCTTGCTCGGTGATCGCCTGTTTGATGTGTTCAGCAATCCCTGTCCGATAGTGCTGTCCATCCAGACGACCCTGTTTGAAGTCCAGACGCAAACTGCGGATTTCTGTCGTTTGCGGGAATGAACCGATGGTCGTCGTCGGCCATGACGGCAGTTGGAAGCGTGCGCGTTGGGCTTCCGCACGCTGCGGATAAGGATGCTGGCGCTGGCTGTCTTTCGCCACGATGGCGGCCAGACGTTTTTCCACCGCCGCATTGTGTACGCGGGTGGAGGTGCGGCGAGCGCGGATCGGCGCGCTGTAGACTTCCAGCGGTTTACCGTCGCCGCTGTTCAGCGCGGTGGTCAGCAGTGACAGCTCACTACATTTCTGCAGCGCGAACGCGAACCAGCTTTTCACTTCCTCGTCGAGACGCGTTTCTACGCTCAGGTCGATGGGGCTATGCAGCAGCGAACAGGAGCTGCCGATCCACAGCGCGCGTTTGCCGACCAGCGGCTGGAGGCGTTCGTACCAGGTGCTGAGGTCTGCACGCCAGACGTTACGGCCGTTGATCACGCCAAGAGACAGCACCCAGTCCGCCGGCAGTTGGGCATTCAGCGTCGCGGCGTCGTCTTTGCCATGCACCAGGTCAACATGCAGCCCCTGAACCGGCAGCCCTTTGATGGTATCCAGATTCTGGCCGATGCTATCGAAATAGGTGGTCAGCAGCAGTTTCACCTGCCCCTGCAGCGCGTCGTACGCCGGTTTGAACGCCGTCAGCCATTTGTCTTCCAGTTCCAGCACCAGCGCCGGTTCGTCGATCTGCACCCATTCGATGCCGCGTTTCGCCAGTTCGCCCAGAACCTGTTTATACACCGGCAGGATATCGTTCAGCAGCGACAGACGATCAAATGCCGCGCCTTTCACTTTACCCAGCCACAGATAGGAGACCGGTCCCAACAGGACGGGTTTCACTTTATGACCCAGCGCCAACGCTTCATCGACTTCGTCCAGCAGCTGCGTCCAGGTCAGTTTGAAGCTCTGACCCTGGGTAAATTCAGGCACCATGTAGTGGTAGTTGGTATTGAACCACTTGGTCATTTCCGCCGCCGCAGCCGGTTCGCCGGTGGGCGCACGGCCACGACCGATGCGGAACAGCGTATCCAGATCGACAGAGCCATCCGCATTCTGGTGACGCGCCGGCACGTTGCCGAGCAGCAGACTGGTGGTTAATACGTGATCGTACCAGGCAAAATCGCCCACCGGCAGCAGGTCCACGCCAGCATCCTTTTGTTGCTGCCAGTGACGGGCGCGCAGATCGCGTCCGACGGCCAGCAGTTCTTCCTGGGTGGTGTTCCCTGCCCAATAGCTTTCCTGTGCTTTTTTCAACTCACGACGTAAGCCGACGCGAGGAAAACCGAGAGTATGATTTACAATTGCCATGCTTGAATTCCCATTTAGCCGTCCAGATGTTTACACATCCATAATCCGCAGGTAGTGTAGTAAGCACAAGCGCAATTTATTCACTGTCACTGTGAAGGACTCTCATGATCGAACTTAAACACTTACGGACGCTGCTGGCGCTGCGCAATACAGGATCGTTAGCCGCCGCCGCCGCACAGCTCCATCAAACGCAATCCGCGCTGTCGCATCAATTTAGCGATCTGGAACAACGTTTAGGATTCCGGCTATTCGTCCGTAAGAGCCAACCGCTGCGATTCACTCCGCAAGGGGATATTTTGCTGCAGTTGGCGGAGCAGGTGCTGCCGCAGATTCAGCAGGCGCTGCAGGCCTGCCACGAACCTCACCAGGCCACGCTGCGTCTGGCTATTGAATGCCACAGCTGCATTCAGTGGCTGACGCCGGCGCTGGAAAATTTTCATCAGAGCTGGCCGCAGGTCGCCATGGACTTCAAGTCCGGCGTCACGTTCGACCCGCAGCCTGCTCTGCAGCAAGGAACGCTGGATCTGGTGATGACTTCAGATATTTTGCCGCGCAGCGGTCTGCACTATTCGCCAATGTTCGACTTCGAAGTCCGATTAGTGCTGTCCCCCGACCATCCGCTGGCGGCCAAAGAGCAGATCGACCCGGAAGATCTCAGTGAGGAAACGCTGATGATCTACCCCGTGCAGCGCCAACGCCTGGATATCTGGCGTCACTTCCTACAACCCGCGGGCGTCAGCCCGGCGCTGAAGAGCGTGGACAATACGCTGCTGCTCATCCAAATGGTGGCGGCCCACATGGGGATCGCCGCGCTGCCGCACTGGGTGGTGGAGAGTTTCGAACGTCAGGGACTGGTCGTCACCAAAACGCTGGGGAAAGGATTGTGGAGCCGGCTGTACGCCGCAGTGCGCGATGGCGAGCAGCGTCAGCCGGTGATTGACGCTTTTATTCGTTCTGCGCGTCAGCACGCCTGTTCGCATCTGCCGTTCGTGCGGGACGCTTCGCAACCCAACGCTGATGTACCCACAACGACGATAGAATAACGGCCGAGCCGACGATAAAGCTCGGCCAATGCGGTCGTTCCTGCCAAATTGCGAAATTGACCAGCAGGCCTGCCGGAACGTGAAAGTTGTTCATAATTCCCAACGTTCCGGCATCCACCTGCGTCGCGCCATAGTTCCACATGAAATAACCGATGCCGGACGCTCCAATTCCCAGCCATACTAGTACGCCCCACTGCACCGAGGTGGTCGGCAACTTATGCGCGTCGCCGAACAGCAGCCAGGCCACCACCGAAACGCTCAGCGCCCCCAAATAAAACCAGGAGAATGCGCTGTGCTGCGGCATGGGGTAGACCTCCATCAGCCGCTTATAGCCAACCTGTCCGATGGCAAAGAAGATATTAGCCGCCTGCACCAACAATAGGCCCCACCAGAACTGTCCGCTGATGCCGTCGTACCGAATCACCGCCGCGCCCGCCACGGCCAGTAGCGCGCTGAGCGCGTAGCCCCATCGTAGCGGCTCACGCTTTAGCAGATCGTAAATCAGCGTCACATACAGCGGTGTCATGACGGTAAACAGCAGGAACTCCGGCACGGTGAGATAGAGATAGGCCTGGAAAGCGAACAGGTACATGATGCCCAGCTGGCAGGCGCCCACCAGCAAATAAAGCAGCAGCGCCCGCGGCGCATAGCCCCGCCAGCGCAGGAAAGGCAGAAAGATCAGGGCGGCGAGCCCGACGCGCATCAGCACCGAGAACCAGCTGTCGACGTGACCCGCCAGGTATTCGCCAATCAGGCTGAAGGAAAAGGCCCACAGAATAGTCGTAACAATCAGTAATAGCACGGGGTGACCCACTCAAATAGCACTCAACAGGAACCGCTATTGTAAATGAGTTCTACGCGCGATTTTTCATCAATGCGGTTGACAACCGAACAAATAAAGCACAATTGTCAGCCGCATTTCACGTTAAGAACTTAGAATTGCCAGCGCAGCCAGGCGAAGAATACGTTGCCGTTGTTGTAGGTTCCAGGAATGTAGGTCGCCTGGAAAGACAAACGCTGATAGTTGATGGAGGCCAGTGGCAGGAGCACCGGAATCGGGATGTAGTTCCAGTTATCCCGCATGGTCACGCCCGCCGTGAAGCCCAGCCCCAGATGGAAATCGCCATTGGTCGTCGGCTGCCAGCGTTTTTCGTAGCCGTAGCCCCCAATCGGCTCCCACTTGTTGAATGAGTCCTTGAACGCCATCAGATACAGGCCGTGCCAGTCGCCATCCTGATCAAACCGCGTCACGCCGAAGCCCGCGCCCCACGGACGTTCATTGTAGCGGTCGGTCTTTTCTTTGTCGTAAGTCCAGCGGTTATGCCAGGTGATTGTCGGTACGTAGAGATCGTATGACTGCGGCGCATTCCAGGTCGCGGACAGATTGGTTTTGGCCCGTTGCCAAAACCCCGCCTCCGACGCCGTCGTTTCCTGCTCTTCCGCATTTATGGAAGCGTTTTTGGAAGCCATATCTTCAGCCATCACCGGGGCCGAGAGTACGGTCAAAAGGGGTAAACACCGAGAAGGTACAGCCAATTTCAACAACATATCCAGTTCTCAATTACTCATAAAAATCCGCGCAGCCGCTGTCAAGGCGGTATCTTTTCAGAGGGTGCGGCGATGGGGAAAAATAGAAATAACATGTGTGGTCTCAGGCAGAAAAATCGCGTCGCTCTTCAGCGAAGATCACACCACGAGGACAGGCGACGCAAAGCGTTTCGCCCGAGTGTGCGCCTCATTCCAGAGCGCTTGAGAGCATCAAGATCGACGGCGCTCAAATGCCGTCTCCGTATTCAAAACCGTGAGCGCCGTTGAAATACTGATCCATATCCATGGAAGGTTTATCGGTTTCAGGCCGGCCCACGATACGCGCCGGCACACCGGCGGCGGTGGTATGAGGAGGAACCGGTTGCAGCACCACGGAGCCAGCGCCGATTTTGGCTCCACGTCCTACCTCAATATTTCCTAAAATTTTGGCGCCAGCGCCGATCATCACCCCTTCACGGATTTTGGGATGGCGATCGCCGGACGTTTTACCGGTTCCGCCCAGCGTGACCGACTGAAGAATCGACACATCGTTTTCCACGATAGCGGTCTCGCCGATGACGATCCCGGTCGCATGGTCCAGCATGATGCCGCAGCCGATGCTCGCCGCAGGATGGATATCCACCCCAAAGGACACAGAGATCTGATTTTGAAAGTAGGCCGCCAGCGCACGGCGATCCTGCAACCAGAGCCAATGACCGATGCGGTAGGCCTGCAGCGCGTGAAACCCTTTTAGGTAGAGCAATGGCGTAGAGTACTTATCCACCGCGGGATCGCGCAGGCAGACGGCTTGAATATCGCGCGCGGCGGAGACAATCATCTGAGGATCGGCCCCGTAGGCCTCTTCCAGCACTTCACGAATGGCGATGGCGGGCATGGTGGAACTGGCCAGCTTGTTTGCCAGCATGTAGCTCATCGCGCTGCTCAGATTCTCATGTTTCAGCAACGTCGCATGAAAAAAACTGGCCAGCATGGGTTCGCAGTCGGCCAGACTTCGCGCCTCATCTTTGATGTTATTCCAGACCAGCTCTAATTCATCATTCGACATTGCAACCGTCCTCTGAAGTCCATCGCGTACTAAAGTCATGTCTTCTCTCTGCAGGGCAAAACGAGATAGGCGCCACCAGGCGGCGAATACCCGTTATCCTTGAAAAGGGATTAGCTGGCGCTCTCGTCCTTACGCGACCGGCCCAGCAGGCTCAGCGCGGCTTCTCGTGCATCTTTGCCGCAGTAAAGGACCTGCCACAACTGTTCGGTAATCGGCATCTCGACGTTGAGACGCTTGGACAGGGCCATGACTTCTTTCGTGTTGCGGTAACCTTCCACAACCTGACCAATCTGGTCACGGGCCGCATCTACGCTCATCCCCTGCCCCAGCATCATGCCGAAACGTCGGTTACGCGACTGATCGTCGGTACAGGTCAGAACCAAATCGCCCAATCCGGCCATCCCCATAAACGTCGAAGGGTCCGCCCCCAGCGCAACGCCAAGGCGAGTCATTTCCGTCAGGCCTCGGGTAATCAATGCCGTACGGGCATTCGCGCCGAAGCCCATCCCATCAGACATGCCCGCGCCAATGGCGATAACGTTTTTAACCGCGCCGCCCAGCTGCACGCCGATGAAATCCGGATTGCGATAAACCCGGAAACTCTTGCCGCAGTGCAGCAGTTCCTGCAGGTCATCGGCAAACTGGCTGTCCGTCGACGCCAGCGCGATAGCGGTAGGCAGGCCGGCAGCCAGTTCTTTAGCGAACGTCGGCCCTGACAGCACCGCCAAAGGTATTGCGTCGCCCAACGCTTCCCGTGCCACGTCCTGTAATAGACGCCCCGTTTCAGCTTCCAGCCCTTTGGTCGCCCAAACGATGCGCGCGTCCGCGCGCAGATGCGGCTTGATCTGGCGCAAGACGTCGCCAAAGACATGGCTCGGCACCACCACCAGAATATTTTGGCTGGCAGCCACGGCACGCGTCAGATCGCTCTCCAGCAGCAACGTATCCGGAAAAGGCACATCCGGCAGAAACGCCTGGTTGCACCGGGCATCCTGCAACGCCTGCACGTGGACAGGATCATGTCCCCAGAGCACCACGTTATGGCCGTTGCGCGCCAGTGTGATCGCCAGTGCGGTGCCGTAAGAGCCGGCGCCGATAACGGTCATGGAAGCATCAGGCATGTTCATCAGGCATCCAGCTGCGGCGCGGCGGCGCCTTCTTCGGAAGCTTGCTGTTCCAGGTAGTTCATGAACAGAGCATCAAAGTTGACCGGCGCCAGGTTTAGCTGCGGGAAAGTGCCACGGGAAACCAGGCTGGTGATGCATTCACGCGCATACGGGAACAGTACGTTCGGGCAGTAGGCGCCCAGGCAATGAGCCAGCTGCGGACCTTCCAAACCGGAAACGGTGAAAATACCCGCCTGCTGAACTTCACACAGGAACGCCGTTTCTTCACCCAGCAGCGCAGTCACCGTGACACGCAGTACCACTTCGTAGACGTCATCGGCCAGCTGGCTTGACGCCGTATCCAGATCCAGTTTGACCTCTGGGCTCCACTCCTGCTGAAACACCTGCGGTGCCTTCGGCGCTTCGAAAGAAATATCTTTGGTGTAGATACGCTGGATTTGGAATGAAGTTTCGACGTTGTTGTGTTCGGACATAGTTAAAAATACCTTTTGTTAGATTTCCTTGACGCGCTTCCCTGTCTGCGGAAAGTCAACGCCATCGCTAAAGCCCCGCGCCCGGTCAATCATTGCCGCGGACGCGACGGACAGCCGTCCGGGTTACTTGCCGCGCACCAGTGGAAGGTTCTCGCCGCTCCAACCCGTGAGACCCTCTTTCAGGATCACGACGTGGGTAAAGCCCGCGTTGAAAAGCTGCTCCGCCGGCTGACGAGAAGACATCCCGTTAGCGCAGACCACGATGACAGGCTGAGCCTTGTGTTTTTCCAGTTCGCCCAAGCTACCGTTTTTAATATCGTTAGGTAACAGGTTGATAGAACTTGCGATGTGTCCACGGCGATACTCTTCGCGCGTACGCAAATCCACAACGACCGCATCTTCTTTATTGATGAGTCGGATTGCTTCTGTACGAGCAACCTCTTTCACCTTCGAAAACTTACTTTTAAACGTAAGCACGATAACCGTAACAAGCAACACAACCCAGGCCAGGCTGAGGATCGGGTGTCTGCTAACGAATGGCATAATCTCTTGCATAATGTCTTGCATGAGGTGTAACGACTCCGGAATCAGTTAAGCAATCAATATTGAGGTGTTTGAGTATACCTGCGCGATAGGGCAATTACAGCCTGAAAGCCAACATCGCGGAGCGAATCTGCGCGTAGCTACATAAAATCCCGCCATAAAGCGCCGCGAACGATCATTTTATGCGGAGCGCCTTCCGCTTATCTATTATTGATGTCATTGCAGCCTGCGCTGGCGTCTCTCGCACACAGTTAGTAATAGAAACCCTGAGTGAGACAACTGGTCAGCGGCTGTGCATCGTGGAATAATCCATCATCATGAATAAAAGCGCGTTTTCTGTACCGTTACGGACAACAGGCCGGCAACGCCGGCGACTTCGCTGCGCCAGTGCATTATGCATTGGCGCTTTGCTGTTGCCGTTTTGCAGCGCGGCCGACGACAGCCAACAACAGCTCAAATCTTTGCAGCAGAATATCGCGGCTAAAGAGAAGAGCGTGAGAGAGCAACAGCAACGCCGCAGCGCGCTGCTGGAGCAGTTGAAACGGCAGGAACAGTCGATTTCACAATCCAGCCGCCAGCTGCGCGAAACGCGCGGCACGTTGGAGAGTCTCGCGCAGGAAATCAAGGCGCTCAACGCCTCCATCGCCAAACTGCAGTCGCGACAGAAAGCGCAGGAGCAACTGCTCTCACAACAGCTGGATGCCGCCTTCCGTCAGGGTCAGCACAGCGGAATTCAACTCATTCTGAGCGGCGAGGAAAGCCAGCGTCGCGAACGCATTCTGGCGTACTTCGGATATCTGAATCAGGCCCGTCAGGAATCTATCGCCCATCTGCAGCAAACGCGCACCGACCTTGCGCAGCAAAAACAGGCGCTGGGAGACCGGCTGGCGCGTCAGCAAAGTTTGCTCAGCGAACAACAGCAGCAGCAGAAAACCCTCGAACAGGCCCAAGGCGAACGCCAGAAGACGCTGAGCACGCTGGAAAGCACACTAGAAAAAGACCAACAGCAGCTGACCGAACTGCGCCAAAACGAAGCGCGCCTGCGCGACAAAATCGCCCGCGCCGAACGGGAAGCGCGCGCGCGCGCCGAGCGAGAAGCTCGGGAGGCCGCGCGCGTCAGAGAGAAAGAAGACAAGGCGAAACGCAGCGGCACCCGCTACACCCCTACCGATAGCGAACGTTCTTTGATGGCGCGCACCGGCGGTCTGGGAAAACCGGATGGACAGGCTTTCTGGCCGATTCGCGGTCAAACCCTGCACCGGTACGGCGAGCCATTGCAAGGCGAACTCCGCTGGAAAGGTCTTGTGATCGGCGCGCCGGAAGGCACCGAGGTCAAAGCCATCGCCGACGGCAGCGTGCTGATGGCCGACTGGCTGCAAGGCTACGGGCTGATGGTGGTGGTCGAGCACGGTAAAGGCGACATGAGCCTGTATGGATATAACCAGAGCGCATTGGTATCCGTCGGCGACAAGGTCAAGGCTGGTCAACCTATCGCGCTCGTCGGCACCAGCGGCGGACAAAGCCAGCCGGCGCTCTATTTTGAAATTCGACGTCAAGGTCAGGCCGTTAACCCACTCCCCTGGTTAGGAAGGTAGTTTTGCGTCCATTCATTTCTCGCGTTATCTCGGCTATCGCCCTGTGTGGCCTGGTTGTTCCGGCCTGGGCCGGCAAACTGTCTATCGTTATCGACGACTTCGGCTACCGCCTCCACAATGAACGCCAGGTGCTGGCTATGCCGACGGCGATTTCCGTCGCGGTGCTGCCGAATGCGCCGAACGCACGAGAAATGGCGACGGAGGCTCACCAGCAGGGCCACGAAGTCCTGATCCATCTGCCCATGGCCCCGATGAGTAAGCAGCCGCTGGAGCGCGACACTTTGCGTCCGGACATGAGCAGCGAAGAGATTCAGCGCATTCTGCGCGAGGCAGTCAGCAAAGTCCCCTATGCCGTCGGGCTGAATAATCACATGGGCAGCGCTATGACCGCCAGCCTGCCGGGAATGCAGAAAGTCATGCAGGCCATGGCCGCTTACCCGCTCTACTTTCTGGACAGCATGACAATCGGCAGCAGTCAGGCCAGCCGCGCAGCGGAAGGCACTGGCGTCAAAGTCGTCAAGCGCAGGGTTTTTCTGGACGATAGCCAGAACGAAGCCGACATTCGCAAACAGTTCAGCCGGGCAGTCGAGCTGGCCCGCCGCAACGGTTCCGCCATCGCCATCGGCCATCCGCATCCCAACACCCTCCGTGTACTGCAACAGATGCTGCCCACCCTGCCCTCCGATATCGTACNGGTGCGACCTAGCCAGTTGTTGAACGAACCTCAGGAGCCGCAGCATTACCGGCCGTTGCCGGTCTACACCGCATCGAAAAACGCGTTTCGCGCGCCGCAACAGTGCCGCACTAAACGCCAGCTGCCGCCGATGCCCCCGCCGCAGGTGCTTAGCCAACTTAGTGAGCACATGGGCAACAGCGCTCCCGTCGTTTATCTCAAGCAACGTTGGCAAACCTGGATGGGCGCTCCCCTCATCGGGACGCCGCCGGCAGAAAAATAATGCCAGGCTGTCCGCTGGAAAATGAAATGCTATGATAGCGCCCAATAGATAGCGTGAGGCGCGGTGCCTCACCTAACAGCTTAGCAAGGGTAATTCCCATGATTATCGTGACTGGCGGCGCCGGCTTTATCGGCAGCAATATCGTGAAAGCGTTGAATGACCAAGGTTACCGGGACATTCTGGTAGTTGATAACCTGAAAGACGGCACCAAGTTCGCCAACCTGGCAGATCTGGATATTGCCGACTACATCGATAAAGAAGATTTCATCGCCAATATCGTCGCCGGCGACGATTTGGGTGATATCGAAGCGATTTTCCACGAGGGCGCCTGCTCTTCCACCACCGAGTGGGACGGCAAGTACATGATGGATAACAACTATCAGTACTCCAAAGAGGTGCTGCATTACTGCCTGGAACGCAGCATCCCCTTCCTGTATGCCTCTTCCGCCGCCACCTATGGCGGACGTAGCAAGGATTTCGTGGAAGAGCGTCAGTTCGAACAGCCGCTGAATGTCTACGGCTACTCCAAATTCCTGTTCGATCAGTACGTGCGTGAAATCCTGCCGCACGCAGGCTCGCAGGTCTGCGGCTTCCGCTATTTCAACGTCTACGGGCCGCGTGAAGGCCACAAAGGCAGCATGGCCAGCGTGGCGTTCCACCTGAATCAACAAATCCATCAGGGCGAAAATCCGAAGCTGTTTTCCGGCAGCGAAAGCTTCAAGCGCGACTTCGTCTATGTCGCCGACGTCGCCGCCGTGAACCTGTGGTTCTGGAAACAGGGCGTCTCCGGTATTTTCAACTGTGGGACCGGCCGGGCTGAGTCATTCCAGGCCGTCGCCGACGCCGTGCTGGAGTACCACAAGACCGGCAGCGTTGAGTACATTCCCTTCCCGGAAAAACTGCAGGGCCGCTATCAGTCCTACACTCAGGCGGATCTGACCAAACTGCGCGCGGCCGGTTATGACAAACCGTTCCACACCGTCGCTGAAGGCGTAGCCGACTACATGGCCTGGCTTAACCGCGACGCATAATCCTGCGTTACCGTAGGGGATCTCGAACGGTATGAAAATTCTGGTAATCGGCCCGTCCTGGGTTGGCGACATGATGATGTCGCACAGTCTTTATCGCACGCTCAAGGCCGAACATCCGGATGCCGTCATCGACGTGATGGCGCCGGCTTGGTGCCGTCCGCTGCTGGCGCGCATGCCGGAAGTGAATCAAGCGCTCGCTATGCCGCTAGGTCACGGCGCGCTCCAGCTGGGTGAGCGTCGCCGTCTGGGCGTCGCACTCCGGCCTCAGCGCTACGACCGTGCGTACGTCCTGCCTAACTCATTCAAATCCGCGTTGGTGCCGTTTTTCGCAAAGATACCCCAGCGCACCGGCTGGCGCGGCGAAATGCGCTATGGATTGCTGAATGACGTTCGCGTGCTGGACAAGGCGGCCTTTCCGCTGATGGTGCAACGATACGTCGCGCTCGGCTATGACTCGAAGGCGATTAACAGCGCGGACGATCTGCCCGCGTCGCTGCCGTGGCCGCAGTTGCAGGTCTCCGAGACCGAAATCTCAGCGGCACTCGCCGAGTTCAGTCTGCCGGGCGACCGGCCGCTGATCGGGTTTTGTCCCGGCGCGGAATTCGGTCCGGCCAAACGCTGGCCGCATTACCACTACGGCGCACTGGCTCAAGCGCTGATCGAACGCGGCTATCAGGTCGCGCTGTTCGGTTCAGCCAACGACCGTCAGGCAGGCGAAGACATTCGCAACGCTCTGACGACACAGGCTCAGGCCGATTGCTTCAATCTGGCAGGCAACACCACGCTGGATCAGGCGGTCGTGCTGCTGGCCGCCTGCCGAGCCGTGGTCAGCAACGACTCCGGTCTCATGCACGTCGCCGCCGCGCTGAATCGGCCGCTCGTCGCTCTCTACGGTCCTAGCAGTCCCGACTTTACTCCGCCGCTTTCCAACGATGCGGAAGTGATCCGCTTGATCAGCGGCTATCACCGCGTGCGCAAAGGCGATGCGGAACAGGGGTATCATCAGAGCCTGATCGACATTCATCCGGAACAGGTGCTGAACGCGTTGGAAAAACATGTGAATACGCGAGGGGCGCAGGCATGAGAGTGCTGATCGTGAAAACCTCCTCGATGGGAGATGTCCTGCACACCCTACCCGCCTTGACCGACGCGATGCACGCCGTGCCGGGCATCCAATTCGACTGGGTGGTTGAAGAGGGATTTTCCCAGATCCCTGGCTGGCATCCGGCCGTTGACCGGGTCATCCCGGTGGCGATTCGCCGCTGGCGCAAAAGCTGGTTTAGCGCCGCCGTTCGCCAGGAGCGTTCGACGTTCAAGCAGCTGCTGCGTTCCCAACGTTACGATGCGGTCATCGACGCACAGGGACTGATCAAAAGCGCGCTGCTGGTCACGCGTCTGGCGCATGGTAATAAGCACGGGCTGGACTGGAAGAGCGCCCGCGAGCCGCTGGCCAGCTGGTTTTATCAATACCGCCACCGAGTGGCGCGCGAGCAGCATGCCGTCGAGCGCATTCGCGANCTGTTCTCTATCAGCCTGAACTATCGCCGCCCTGCCGAAACCGGGGATTATTCGATTGCGGCTAAATTCCTGGCCTCTCCGCCGGAAGACGCCGGGCGTTATCTGGTTTTCCTGCATGCCACCACCCGTGACGAGAAGCATTGGCCGGAAGACCGCTGGCGCGAACTGATCGCGCTGACGCAACCGAGTGGCCTACGCATCAAGCTGCCGTGGGGAGCGGAACATGAGCACCAGCGCGCGTTGCGACTCGCGAAAGGCTTTCCCCACGTGGATGTGCTGCCGCGGCTCAATCTGGAACAGGTATCGACGGTATTAGCTGGCGCAAAGGCCGTCGTATCGGTGGATACCGGGCTGAGCCACCTGACGGCGGCGCTCGATCGGCCAAATATTACGCTTTATGGCCCGACGGATCCGGGATTAATCGGCGGATACGGGAAAAATCAGATTGCCGTCGTATCCCCTGATAAAACGATGCGTTCAATAACCAGCGCCGATATTTTTTCCCGCTTGTCGATCGATCAAAAAACATGATTTCTAAGTATAAAAAATGACAAATAAGACTATTCCCTCTCATCAATGGGATACTTTGATGTCATGTTTAACCTTGTTTATACGAAAATACAGAATGTAAGAAAGGGAGCTGGTGATTTTTCCCAGAAGGTAAATATGTCGATATCGAGCCGTAAACCCATTGCGCTATTTTTATTGGCAATAACGTTATTGCTGTGTTCTTTTTGGGCTATTCCCAGCAAACTTTTACCTTTCCACCGAAATTTACTTATTTACGGCGCCTTCGTTTTTTCCCTGTTACTTTTTTTCAAAGACCGACGCTTTTTGCAAAACTTGGACACAGGCAAGATAAAAAATGTGCTGGTGATATTAGGCATAATGACCGTCGTAACGTTGTCATGCGCGCTCTTATTTTCCCCCCACTTGCACGACACGATGAGGGCCTGGCACAGTCAATGGATGAGGCCGCTGATGTTATTTGTCTACGGCCTGGTCTTTTATTCGATTATGGCGTTCAATTTTCCAAATCTGAGCTATAAAAAACTGATTACCGCCATTATTTTGAGCTTTTGGGCACCCATCTTCCTCCATATTCTGACGATTGCATATATCTACTTTAGGTCCGGGGTTATCATGTGGGGGGAAACCTATATCTTCCCATCCCGACTGGAACTCAGCTTTCAAATCAACCTGATAAGCATCATCATTTTTTCAGATTTACTGTTACGCATATTGGAAAATCGCCGACTGCTGACGCTGAATACCGGCGTTGTCGTCGCGCTGATTTTTTCCAACGTCATCGCCACCGGTCTTGCCAATACCCGTTGGGGCACGGTCGGCATGATCTTTGGAATATTATCCATCAGCTTGGTCTTTATTATTAGAAAAATCCACGCCATTAATTTGTGGAAATTAAGCCTGTACTCTCTGCTTATAATTTGTACGGTGGTGAGCGTCGGCCTGTTTTCCTATGAAAAAGATCCTCGCTGGAAAAGCATCAAAGAAGATGTAGAAATTGGTTGGAATGCCCCCAGCAATAGCTTTTGTTTTATTTTCAATAGCCCGGAACGCGTAGTCCCGCTGCACGCGGACGGCACGCCGGTCAGCCACTCTAACGCCTGTCGTATCGCCTATGTCCATCAGGCAACGGAATTTATCGTGGAACATCCGTTGGGAATTGGCACCAGCAAAACCGCATTTTTACAACGGTTGCATGAGAAATATCACAATCCGCTAATCGATATCAGCCATAGTCATAGCGGTCTTCTGGAATATGGTTTGCAATACGGCGTTCTCGGAATGCTACTGTGGATTATTTACAATCTTATGATATTCAAAATATCCATTCGGGCATTCTTTAAAGAAAACAAAACCGTTGGCGTAGTGCTATTACTTCTTTCGAGCGGTTTCTTCTTCCGGTCAATGGTAGACAGAATATTATTAGATCATTATATGGAAGAATATATGTTCCTGAGCGGGCTACTCTTGGGGATTATTGCCTATAAATCGGTGCCGTCCACAAAAACCGCGAACGGTTAAAGGTATACGGAATATCATCAACGCCATGATGGTATTCCGTTTTTTATTGCATACAGTGTATTCAACCATATAATAACTTTAGATTAATTATTATTTACTCACAGGCCGTCATGGAAAACATTCTAGAAATTAACAGGGTTGATAAGTCCCATATCAAACTAAGCTACGTCACTCACTTTTATTGCAACCAAAGCGATATCGAGTCCGTTATCTCGCTGTTGCGCGAGTACGAGCAATACTCCCCCGATCTGCTGGACGTCATCCAGTTCGTCATCGTCGACGACGGCTCCCCGGTCAGCTACGAGATTCCTGAATTCAACCTGAACCTTGTCTGGCTCAAGATTAACGAGAACATTCCCTGGAACCAGGCCGGCGCACGGAACCTCGGCGTGCTGTACGCCAAGTCCGACAAAATCGTCATGACCGATCTCGACCACATCATCCATGAGAATACGCTGCGCTACATGACGGAAAGGCGTAATCCGGGACGTACCTTCTTCAAGCTCTATCGTAACTCGGCGGAAAATCCGCAGAAAATCTACAAAGGCCACTCCAACCTGTTCTTCATGTCCCGCGCCCGTTTTATGCGCTTCTTCGGCTACGATGAGGAGTTTGCGGGCAACTACGGAGCGGAAGATTATCGCTTCGTGAAATACCAGAAGTATCACGGCTCCATTCAGCGTTATCTATCCAAGAAATACCTGTGTTCCGAAAGGAATGTGAACCGTAATAAGTCGTATCACACGCTCGACCGCGATCTCTCGGCCAATACGCCCGTCGATGATAAAAAGAAACATGAGATCGAAACCTACGGCGAAGAGTTCGGCCACAGCAGAATGTTTCTGAACTTCAGCTGGAAAATCGTGAAAAACGTCCACCGTACGCCGCCTGCGCGAAAGAAAAACACGCTCTGGAAACCCATGTGGTGGTTCAGATATCTGTTCGGTTTTCTGGCCCGCTAAACATCACGCCCCTTGGCTTTCGTCAGGGGCGTTTTTTTATTGGCTCAACGAAGCAGGCCATCAAAGAGAGGGCCGCACCGCCTCAGTGAGTCATGCCGTCCGCTTTCGCCTTTATCCGCTCAATACGATGCGCTACCCGGTCAATCACCAGATGAGGCTCAATCGCCTCCATCACATGACCTTGCTGAATAGCGAGATTATTGGTGGCGCCGTAAATCACATCGTGCAAGTCCGGATCCTGATAAGGGCCGGTACTGTGCGGCTCCGCGGTCACAAACAGACTCACCGTCGGCACCTTAAGCGCTATCGCAATATGCAGAGGCCCGGTATCTCCGGTCACCAGCACATCCATACCGTTGATCAACCCCACCAGCTCTTTCAAACTGGACGAACCGATATGGTTGACGATGCGTGAATGCAGCGCCGGATCGACCTGCCGCAGCAGCGACTCGGCCAATGGACTATCCCCAGACCACCCCGTCAGCGCAATCTGGCAGGTCGGGTCCGTAGCGAGAAAATGCTCGGCCACCGCGGCGAAAGACTCAACCGGCCAGCAGCGCTCAGACGTTGAGGCTCCCATCTGAAAACCAATCACCGTGCCGCGCCCGGCTTTGTCGACAGGCGGCACCGCAAAAGGAATGCGCATGCTGATATCGCTGATGTCCGCCCCCAGCATAGAAACCAGCGCCAGCTTGCGCTGAATAACGTGCCCGCGAAACCCGATGACATATCCCGCCAGCCAGCGATCCATCGGCGTGATGCCATCGACATAGTTATCACGCAGTACGTATTTCGCCCCTGACATCACCGCGCTCAGATAATCATAAGGATCGTGTGAATGCAGAATGATGGCCAAGTCGGGGATACCGAACTGTTGAATGTCCCGCACCAGCTGAGGAACCGTTTTGATTTTGGTATTCCAGCACACGACATGCTGCCAATCTTCCCCACCTTCAACGAAGGCTTCCAGCTTCTTATGCACGACCAGCGTGATCTTCGCCTGGGGGAAGCGCTGGCGCACCGCGTGGATCGCCGGCGTATTGAACATCAAATCGCCGAGCGCGGTGGTGGAGTAAATGACGATATGGGAGAACGCGCTCTCCGTAACGAGCTGCTGCGGAGGCTGAAGCCGCCCCTTGCCGCGGGTATACAGATGCAAAAACAGATCAACGAGCTTAAATTTCCAGCCTTTCTTCATCTAAACAGCCTTAATTCCCTGATAATATTCCGACAACGTTTTGCCCTCTGTTTTCTCTGCCAGCGAGGCGAATAACGCGTCTAAGTCGCGATAGAGCATTTCGATATGTTGCTCGGTAGTGAATGTCGGGCTGCCTCCCGGCATAAATTCCGACGAGTGGAGCATGAACTCCACGTAGTCGCTACCGTCGGCCAACACTTTTTCCACCACCGACTCCATCTGACGCAGATTGCCGCCTTTCGGCCGCACCCAATTCACGGAAGCGCTGCGCTGTTTTCCGCGCAGGCGATCATATATCCGGGTCATCGCGTTGAGGAAGCCGCTGTGCTTATACTGAATGCTCATCGGCACTTCCAGTAACGTGGAGTTCCCCGGCTGCGCGATGTTAGTCGGGTCCATGAAGTAAGCGTTGTGTGGGAAGCGGCTGTAGTCTGTGCCGCCTTGCCCATCCGGGTCGCCCGGCGAATACCGCCAGTTCACCAACGGCGTGACGGAACAGTCAATCTCATAGCCATACTCAATCAACAGCTGAACGTACTCTTCGTTCAACGCCCAGCGGCCAGAGCGATGGCTGCGGATTTTGCGCTGGAACGTATCTTCGAGTAACGACGTCATGTACTCGATTTTCTGCCGCATCAGCGCTTTGGGGTATTCAATCAGATAAGGTTTATAGCGCCAATCATTCCCGGTCAGATCAAACTCAGGCGGATTGTTCCAGGCATGCAGATGCATCCCGACCTCTCCCTGGTCTCGGGCAATGACATCCCTGGCGAACTCTATATAGGCGGGATCCAACGCCATCTCGTAATTCGTCAACCAGGTGGGCTTGAAACCGTACTTTTCACAGAGCTGCTGAAACCGTGGCAAATAATGAGAATTCTTTGTCGAAATCCTGTCATTATTTTGCCAGAGATTGTCTCCTTCCGTGTCGATCGTGATGATAAATGCTGGTTTACACATGGAAATTGCGCCTGATAATCTTAGGACGTAAATTTACGTAAGTCGGTGACGTGGGCAGCCTAAACCGCTACTGTCGCCCTGAAAAGTAATTATTGTAACTGAAGATGTTGATACACAGATTAAACGGAGAACACAGTTCGCCGGGGATCAATAGTAGCCACTCCTGGCGATGTCATCTAAAATCGCCCTCTGCTTGCAATGAGAAACGCCGCTGATGAATCACACCACAGCCCATGCCGTCAGGCACATTCTGCTGATAAAATTTCGCCATCATGGCGACATGCTGTTAACCACTCCGGTCATCAACACCCTGAGTCAAACTTATCCGGATGCCCAAATCGATGTACTGCTGTACCTCGAAACGCAGGACATGTTGGTAGCCCATCCGCGCATCCATCGCATTTTCGCCATCGATCGCCAATGGAAGAAACAGGGGCTGCGGACCCAGCTCAGCAAAGAGTGGCAGTTGATCAGCCTGCTGCGTCATCAGCGCTACGATCTCGTCATCAACCTGGCCGATCAGTGGCGAAGCGCCTTGATAGCGAAACTGACCGGTGCGCCGGTTCGTCTGGGTTTTGACTTCGATAAGCGTCAGCATCCGCTCTGGCGTTACTGCCACAGCGATTTAGTCAGCACCGCGCAGCATGGGCATCAGCACACCGTGGAACAAAATCTGTCCATTCTCTCGCCGCTAGGCATTCCTTCCGTCAGCACGCAGGTCACGATGGGATATACCGCCGAAGACTGGGCGCAGTGTCAGGAAAAGCTGCGCCAGCAGCAGGTTGACGGCCCCTACATTGTTGTCCAGCCGACCTCCCGCTGGCTGTTCAAATGCTGGAGCGAAGAGAATATGGCGGCGACGATTTCCGCACTGCAGCAGGACGGGCACACGATCGTGGTGACATCCGGACCGGAGACCAAAGAGCAAAAGATGGTGTCTGACATTCTCGCGCGCTGTCCATCCCACGGCGTGGTCTCGCTCTCCGGCCAGCTAACGTTGCGCCAGCTGGCGGCGCTTATCGACCATGCCCGCCTGTTTTTGGGCGTAGATTCCGTCCCTATGCATATGGCCGCCGCCCTGCAAACGCCCAGCATCGCCCTGTTCGGTCCTTCCAAACTTCACTTCTGGCGTCCCTGGCAGGCGCCGGGAGAGGTGATCTGGGCCGGTGATTACGGCACGCTACCCGATCCGGATGATATAGATACCGGCACACAACAACGCTATCTCGACCTGATCCCCGTCGAGGCGGTAACGGCCGCGGTACGGAGACAACTATCATGAGTCATTTTCGCCTCGCCATCGTGCGGCAGAAATATCGGCCGGACGGCGGCGCCGAACGCTTTGTGAGCCGCGCGCTGGAAGCGCTTGAAGATGAAGATTTACAGCTGAACGTTATTACGCGTCAGTGGCAGGGTGAAAAGAAGCCGGACTGGCATTTGCACCTGTGTCATCCCCGCTACTGGACCCGAGTCGGGCGTGAACGCGGATTCGCCAACGCCGCCCGCGCCCTGTGGCAGAAAGAGCAGTTCGATTTGGTGCAGAGCCACGAACGTATCGCAGGATGCGACATTTATCGCGCGGGCGACGGCGTTCATCGTCGCTGGCTCATGCAGCGCGCGCGTCTGCTTCCCGCCTGGCGCAAACCGTTACTTTTCTCCAACCGATTCCATCGCTACGTCATGCAGGCCGAAGGCGATATGTACCGGGCGCCGCAGCTGAAAGCGGTCATCTGCAACGCAGAATTGATTAAACAGGAAATTATCGAAGAGTTCGGTCTCAGCGCAGACAAGATCCACGTCATTTATAACGCTATCGACAGCACGCGCTTTTTACCTGCGGAAGAGTCGCAGCGCCGGGCAATGCGCACCGCGCTGACGCTGCCGCAGGACGCATGCGTCATGGTTTACGTCGGTTCCGGCTTCGAGCGTAAAGGGCTGGCGGCCGCCATCCGGGCCATCGCCGGAACGGACCGCTACCTGATCGTCGTCGGACAGGATAAAGCGGAACGTCAATACCGGGCGCTGGCGGCCTCACTGGGATGCGAATCGCGTATCCGGTTTACCGGTATGCAGAAAGATCCGCAGCCTTACTATCATGCGGCCGACGGCCTGCTGCTGCCGACGCTCTACGACCCCTTCCCCAACGTGATTCTGGAAGCGATGGCCTGCGGACTCCCCGTCATCACGACCACGACCTGCGGCGGATCGGAATTCATCCGGGCCGGTGAAAATGGTTTCGTCTGCGATGCGCTCGATATCCCGGCGCTGACCGATGCCGTGATGGCGCTGCCCGCCGCCGCACCCGGCAGTCGCATGGGCGACGCCGCTCGGGCGCGCATTATCGATGCGTCGCCGCAAAAGCTTTCTCAGCAGCTTATCGCGCTCTATCGAACCCTACTGGACGAATAACACATGCGTATCTTGATGATCATCGACGGTCTGCCCGGCGGCGGCGCAGAAAAAGTGGTGTTGACGCTGGCCGCAGGTTTTGTGGCTCAGCGCCATCAGGTTTCGCTATTTTCGCTGCGCGACGTCTGCGAATACCCTGTGCCGGAAGGCGTGGATTATCAGACGATCGCCGACCACAGCCGAGCGCCTTGGCGCAAGCTCACCGAACTTCGCCGCCGCGCCGCGATGCTGGATGCGGCGATCCAACGTGCGCAAGCGCAGCAGGGACCGTTTGATCTGGTGTTGTCAAACCTGCACAAGACCGACCGCATTGTGGCCCGCAGCCGGGCGCTAAATCCCAACAATGTCTGGTTTTGCCTGCACGGCATGTTCTCCCCGTCGTATCTCGGCCATCGAACCGGCCTCTCCCGTTGGTTGAAACGCGTCAAAATTCAGCGGGTCTACCAGCAACGCAACATCGTTGCGGTGTCTCAAGCGGTGCTGTCGGATTTACAAAGCGCCTTTCAGGTACAGCCTTCCAACGCGGCGGTCATCAACAACCCGTTTGATTTTGCGGCGATTGCCGCACTGGCTGACCAGCCCTGCGAACGCGCCGGAACGGATTATCTGGTGCACGTCGGTCGTTTCCATCCGAACAAACGTCACGACCGTCTGATTCGTGCCTATGCGCTGAGCGGCATCGAGATGCCGTTGGTCTTGTTGGGTAAAGGCCGGGACGAGGAAGTACAGCGCATACGGCAGCTGGCCGTCGAGTTGGGCGTGGCCGATCGCGTTATTTTTCAAGGGTTCTGCGACAACCCCTACCCTTATATCCGCCATGCCCGCCTGCTGGTGTTGAGTTCCGACAGCGAAGGCTTCGGCAACGTGCTGGTTGAAGCGTTGAGCTGTGGAACGCCGGTCGTCAGCACACGCTGCCCCGGAGGACCTGAAGAGATACTGACCGGCCCACTGGCGCAGGGTCTGGCGGCGTTGACCGACGACTCGCTGGCAGCGGCGCTGAAGTCAGTTCTGGCGTCTCCGCCGGAAATCGATAAGTCCCAGCTGGAGCGCTACCGCATCAAATCTATATGCGCGGCCTATCTCGCGCTTGCCGCGCGTAAACCGGCTCACTGACCGCCGCGATTTTACGGCAAAGCGCCCCTGACACGCCGCCCAGGGCTGTGGCGGCTGTTCAGCCCCACCACAGCCGCGGGAGACAAAATGCCTCTCCCGTGTTTATTAACATTCCGGCTTTACCCCTCAGACACGGCGATAATGTCGGGATTTATCTGAAAGAGCGGGATATAACGCCCGCTTGAGACGGTAACCACGAACCGACATCCTCCATTGTTCACAGAAAAATAGGCGAATAGGCACAATTCTGTTTCGTTTTTTTCATCGGAAGAAAATGGGCTATCAAAGAAAATAACGCCGGGGAGATAATCCTGACTCTGTTCTTTGCATCGAGCTTCTTTCCCAAATAAACGCAGCGTTAAGAAAACAGGGCAACACCGCCAAGAATCAAGGCCCCTACGCCGGTATTACACCGCGATATTATCGCGACACGCCCATGCCACATTGAAAAGAAACCTGCTCTATACAATAGACAGAACATGAAATATTATCGTTATAATTCAATTGTTTATTTATTTTTTCGTAACGCTATTTCTCTTTAACCCAGCGAAAAAGGAGCGATGCCGCCATGGGTATCTCTGGCCACCGCAATACGATAACGACAAGAAAATAGATACCCCAAAAGTTTCGATGCATTATTGGGGATAATAAATTAATGCGGAGAATATTTACCGAAATAGGAAATAGCGATGCGCTAAGACAATAATCAGAAAAAAGAGAATATATTCACCGGCTATTTAGCCTTTTGTTAATAATGACGAGACTTGATAACCCCCGTGTGACGTTATTAGTAGAGGACGTCATTTCGTCCTCTTTTTTCAATTTTTATTTATATAAATTATATAATTTTTTGCATAACGTTATTGTGGGGAAACGCATCACGCCACTTACCACAAACCCTAAATATTACAGCGAGTTACGGCCACATGACGACAAGGTGTAAGAGTTGCAACATATTGATTAAACGCGTATTACACATAGGTCCAAAAAAAAGGGATATCGCGGCCTCCGTTATCGTAAGTGATAGATTTAGCGGCTATAAATATATAGAATTCGCTATCTCTGACTTAAATATAGATACTTATGTTACAGCTGCTGTATACCGTTCTGCTTTACCTCATCCAGCCTTTGATCTGGATTCGTCTTTGGCTACGCGGCCGTAAAATCCCTGCCTATCGCAAGCGCTGGGGTGAACGTTATGGCTTCTACAAAGACACCGTAAAACCGGAAGGTATCCTGCTGCATTCCGTCTCCGTGGGAGAAACACTGGCCGCCGTGCCGCTGGTGAGAGCGTTACGCTACCGCTATCCGTCTCTCCCCATCACCGTCACCACGATGACGCCGACCGGCTCGGAACGAGCGCAATCCGCCTTCGGCAAAGATGTGTATCACGTCTATCTCCCCTATGACTTACCGGGCGCGATGAAGCGCTTTTTGAATCACGTTCAGCCGCGGCTGGTCATTGTGATGGAAACCGAACTTTGGCCCAACATGATTGATGCCCTGCATCAGCGCCATATTCCGCTGGTTATCGCTAACGCACGTCTTTCCGAACGCTCCGCCGCCGGTTACAAAAAGCTGGGCAAACTGATGCGCACCCTGCTGCGACGTATCACCCTGATCGCCGTTCAGAATGCGGAAGACGGCGAACGATTTATTTCGCTGGGCCTGAAACGCAAACAGCTGAACGTGACCGGCAGCCTGAAATTTGATATTTCCGTGACACCGGAGCTCGCGGCGAAGGCGGTGACGCTGCGGCGTCAATGGGCCTCCCAGCGCCCGGTGTGGATTGCCGCCAGCACCCATGACGGCGAAGAGAAGATCGTTGTCGACGCACACTGCGAACTGCTAAAGACCTTCCCCAACCTGCTGCTGATTCTGGTGCCGCGCCACCCAGAGCGTTTCAACGACGCCAAAACTATCGTCAGCAAGGCCGGTCTCGACTACACCCTGCGCAGCGAAGGCGCTATCCCCCCGGCCTCATCGCAGGTGGTCATCGGCGATACGATGGGCGAACTGATGCTGCTCTACGGCATCGCCGACCTGGCCTTTGTTGGCGGCAGCCTGATTGGACGCGGCGGCCATAACCCGCTGGAGCCCGCAGCGCATGCCATCCCGGTACTGATGGGACCGCATACGTTCAATTTCAAAGATATTTGCGCTCGACTGCAGCAGTCTGATGGCCTGATCACGGTGACGGATACCGCCTCCTTGGTCGAACAGGTCAGCAATCTTCTCTCCGACGATGACTATCGCCAGTATTACGGCCGTCACGCGGTACAGGTGCTGCATAAAAATCAGGGCGCGCTGCAAAGTCTGCTAAAACTACTGGAACCCTATCTACCGCCGCGGAGACAATAATGAGCCATCCTCGCCTGTCTGTTGTGCTCATCAGCCGTAATGAAGCAGAACTACTGCCGGACTGTCTGGCCTCTGTTTCCTGGGCAGACGAGATCATCGTTTTAGATTCCGGCAGCAGCGACGATACGCAGGCGATCGCCCGTCAGTACGGCGCACAGGTGTTTCAGCATCACGACTGGCCGGGCTTCGGCCGACAACGACAACGGGCGCAAAGCTACGCCAGCGGCGACTATATCTTTATGATCGACTGCGATGAGCGCGTCACGCCTGAGCTGAAACTCGCGATTGAGCAAGTGCTCGCGGCGCCCGATGGAAAAACCGTTTACCGCTGCGCGCGCCGCAATCTGTTTTTAGGCCGCTTTATGCGCCACAGCGGCTGGTATCCCGATGAGGTGATCCGCCTCTACCCGCGCCACTATCGCTACAACGATAACGCAGTGCATGAGTCGCTGGATTACGGCGATGCACGCGTCGTTTCGCTGGCAGGCGATCTGGAACATCTCACCTGCCGGGACTTTTTCGCGTTTCAGCAAAAGCAGTTCGACTACGCTACCAGTTGGGCGCAGTCGCGTTTTGAGGCGGGCAAACGCTGCAGCTACCTTTCCATCCTGACCCATACGCTCGGCGCTTTCGCCAAGACCTGGCTGCTGCGCGCCGGCTTTCTGGACGGCAAGCGCGGACTGCTGTTGGCGATAGTCAATGCGCAGTATACGTTTAATAAATATACTGGCTTGTGGGCACTGAATAACCAGCGTAAACATCATGACGACTAGAGCGATTTATCCCGGCACCTTCGACCCGTTGACCAATGGCCATCTCGACCTGCTGACCCGCGCCGCCCGGATGTTCGACCATCTCATCCTGGCGATTGCCGCCAGTCCCAGCAAAAACACGCTGTTCACGCTGGAAGAACGCGTTGCGCTGGCGCGCGAAGTGACCAGTCATCTGACCAACGTGGAAGTCATGGGATTCAGCGAACTGATGGCGCATTTTGCCCAGAAGCATCAGGCGAATATTTTGGTACGCGGACTGCGGGCAGTATCGGACTTCGAATATGAGTGGCAGCTGGCGAAGATGAACACGCATCTGATGCCCGAACTGGAGAGCGTATTTCTGATGCCTGCGGAGCAGTGGTCCTTTATTTCGTCCACGCTGGTGAAAGAGGTCGCCCGGCACGGCGGCGACATCGATCCGTTTCTTCCCCCGCCAATCTCCGCAGCCCTACAGAAAAAGCTGGCCTGACCCGCCGTCAGCGTTGGCAGGTGCGGCAAAAGAACGTGCTGCGTTGCCCTTGTTTCAGGCTTTCAATCAACGTCCCGCAGTGACGGCAAGGTTCTCCGCTGCGACCGTAGACCTGCAGTTCCTGCGCGAAATAGCCCGGTTTCCCGTCCGACTGAAGGAAATCCCGCAGCGTGGTCCCGCCTTGCTCGATGGAGCGTAGCAGCACTTTCTTAATCGTGGCCGCCAGCAGTTGGAATTCAGCCTCGCTCAAGGTGCCTGCGGCTCTGTCTGGCAGAATGCCCGCGCTGAACAGGGATTCGCTGGCGTAGATGTTACCCACGCCGACCACCAGCTTGTTATCCATGATCCAAAGCTTTATCGGCGTCTTGCGGCCTCGCGATTTCTCGAACAGGTAGTCGCCGCTGAACGCATCGCTGAGCGGTTCCGGTCCCAAATGAGCCAGCACGGAACTCGTCGCCGGGTCCGCGCTCCACAGCCAGGCGCCGAAGCGTCGAGGGTCTGTATAGCGAAGCACTTTGCCGCTTTCCAGAACCAAATCAACATGGTCATGCTTACCGGGCTCCACATATTCCGGCAACACACGCAAACTGCCGGACATGCCGAGATGGACGATAATCCAACCGCGAGTCAGTTCGATCATCAGGTATTTAGCGCGACGCTGCACGCTGAGCACCGCTTCATCGCTCAGTGACATAATTTCAGGGGATACCGGCCAGCGCAGGCGCGCGTTGCGCACTTCCGCATGCAAAATGGTATGTCCGACCAGATAGGGTTCGATCCCCCGGCGGCTGGTTTCCACCTCTGGTAATTCAGGCATGTTTCCTCCCGTGAAAAGTCATGGTCAACACTCTACCACAGCCGTATTCGCCAATTGCAGACACAAAAAAACCCGGCCGAAGCCGGGTTTTTGATAATCCACTAAAATTATTTGATTTTAGCTTCTTTATAGATCACATGCTGACGGACAACGGGATCGAATTTCTTCAGTTCCAGTTTTTCCGGCTTAGTGCGCTTGTTCTTCGTAGTGGTATAGTAGTGACCAGTACCAGCAGAAGAAACCAGCTTGATCTTCTCGCGAACACCTTTAGCCATGATTCAGTTCCTTAATACTTCTCACCACGGGCACGTAAGTCGGCCAGAACCGTCTCAATACCCTTTTTATCGATAATACGCATACCTTTAGCAGATACACGCAGCGTAACAAAACGCTTCTCACCTTCCACCCAGAAACGGTGTGAGTGCAGGTTCGGCAGAAAACGGCGTTTGGTCGCATTCAGTGCGTGGGAACGGTTGTTACCCGTCACCGGACGCTTGCCAGTAACTTGGCAGACTCGGGACATGTCTATTCTCCAAAAATCAAATCAGCTCGAGCTTCGTATAGGGTGTTGGCCGCCTCGTCAGGCTCTAGAGCCCATCTCAGCAACTTCACTGAAAAGACTCTGTCATCAGGGGAAACCTGCTGAGATAGGCTCTTAACGCCACACCCAAGATTCTCAAAGGTGGCGTAGTATACGCTCTGAAGCGTATGCGCTCAAGTCCCGAACAGCTAAAGATCCCTCAGGATCGTCGAAATATGCCTTAAATCCACCCGCGCTCGGCAAAAGAGGCGTACTCACCGTGCCCGATAACCAGGTGATCAAGCACGCGGATGTCCAACAATTGGCATACTTTGACGATATGTTCCGTAATGGCGCGGTCAGCCTGACTGGGCTCTGCCTTTCCCGACGGATGGTTGTGCGCCAGAATCAACGCTGCCGCATTCGCCTTCAGCGCCTCACGAGCAATTTCTCGCGGGTGCACCTCTACGCAGTTAATCGTACCAGCAAACATCTCCTGATGGCGAATGACACGATGCTGATTGTCTAGAAAAAGGACTAAAAAAACTTCACGTTCGCGATGCGCCAGCAGCAACTGGAGATATTGCAGCGTCACCTCCGAGCTGATCATGGCGTCTTCGCGCGCTAATCGTGAGGAAAATAACCGCCGCGACAGCTCTCCCACCGCCTGCAGCTGCGTATATTTGGACAGCCCGATGCCACGAGCCGTACGAAACTCGGTCTGCTCCGCCGTCATTAACTGATGCAACGACCCAAACTGGTTCAGTAGATTTTCCGCCAGCTGCATAACATGCGTTCCCGGCAATCCGGTACGCAGAAAAATGGCGAGCAGTTCCGTGTCTGTCAATGCACAGGCCCCTTTCCGTATCAGTTTTTCCCGCGGCGCCTGCCCGTTTAGCCACATCATGATAGTGTCTCCCTCCCTGAGTCTTGAGGGCATTCTGGCATGCGGACAGGGGGCTAACGAGGGGCCGGAGGAAAAGATGCGAGGCGATGCGCAATCTATCGTTGCAACACGTATCGCCATGACAAGATTCCGTTTCCTTCGGACGCTTATGGTAAAATGCCCGACACTTTCTTTAGCTCACACTCGGACATAACGATGACGGAACTCTCCAGTCTGCTCGCGCTCGCCGGCAAACATATCGTACTGGGTATCAGCGGAGGCATCGCCGCCTACAAATGCCCCGAGCTGGTCCGCCGCCTGCGGGATGAAGGCGCGGAGGTACGCGTGGTGATGACGCCTGCCGCTAAAGCGTTCATCACGCCGCTCACACTTCAGGCCGTCTCCGGCTATCCGGTGGCGGACGACTTACTGGATCCGGCCGCCGAAGCCGCGATGGGGCATATCGCGCTCGGTAAATGGGCCGATTTGGTGATTATCGCCCCCGCATCGGCTGACGTTATCGCCCGACTGGCGGTCGGTATGGCCAATGACCTGCTGACGACGGCCTGTCTGGCCAGTGCCGCGCCGCTGGCCGTCGCGCCGGCGATGAATCAACAGATGTATCGCGCTCTTCCGACGCAGGACAACCTCGCGCGGCTGACCGAACGCGGCGTGCATGTCTGGGGGCCGGACAGCGGCAGCCAGGCCTGCGGCGNCGTTGGCCCCGGCAGAATGCTCGACCCGATGGATATCGTGGAACATGCGAAGCAATTTTTCGCGCAAACCGCCGATCTGCAGCATCTGAACGTCTTGATCACTGCAGGGCCGACGAGAGAAGCGCTGGACCCGGTCCGTTTCATCAGCAACCACAGTTCCGGTCAGATGGGTTTCGCCATTGCCGAAGCGGCTGCGGCGCGCGGCGCGGCGGTCACGCTAGTGGCAGGCCCGGTCAATCTGCCGACGCCCAACGGCGTACGGCGTATCGACGTCGCCAGCGCGCTGGAAATGCATGAAGCGGTCATGTCCGCCGCCCCCGAACAGCAAATCGTGATCGGCTGCGCCGCCGTAGCGGACTATCGGGCAAAAAATGTGGAGAGTGAAAAAATCAAAAAGCAGGGCGATGAAATGACTGTCACCCTGATCAAAAATCCGGATATCATCGCCGACGTTGCGGCGATGCAGGCTCATCGGCCTTATGTTGTCGGGTTTGCTGCCGAAACCACTAATGTGGAAGAATACGCGCGGCAGAAACTGGCCAGCAAAAAACTGGATTTAATCTGCGCAAACGACGTGTCCCAAGCCGACCGCGGCTTCAATGCGAAAACCAACGCGTTGCACCTTTTCTGGCACGGAGGAGACAAACAGTTGCCGCTCGGCAGCAAGCGTCTCCTGGGCCAACAGCTAATTGACGAGATTGTCAGCCGATATGACGAAAAAAATTGACGTAAAAATTATCGATCCCCGCATCGGACAGGAATTCCCGTTGCCGACGTATGCAACGCCAGGCTCCGCTGGTCTGGATCTGCGCGCCTGTCTGGATAGCGCCGTAGAACTTGGCGCGGGCGAAACCACCCTGCTGCCGACCGGTATGGCTATTCATATCGGCGACCCTTCGCTGGCGGCGGTGATTTTGCCTCGTTCCGGTTTGGGCCATAAGCACGGCGTGGTGCTGGGCAATCTGGTCGGGCTGATCGACTCCGACTATCAGGGCCAGTTGATGGTGTCCGTCTGGAACCGGGGCTCGACGCCGTTTACGATCGAACCCGGCGAGCGCATCGCGCAGATGGTCTTTGTGCCTGTCGTTCAGGCTGAATTCAATCTGGTTAACGAATTCACCGACAGTGAACGCGGAGAAGGTGGTTTCGGTCACTCGGGCCGTCACTGATCCACATCTATTCTTTCGAAAAAAACCTATAAGCCACAGCGTAACTAATGCGACTGTGGCGCTATCTGGTGTGGGCAGTTGAATCTTTATCAAGGGTCTTTTCAGACATGGCAGAGAAAGAAAATACGAAAAGGAACCGTCGCGAGGAAATCTTGCAGGCACTGGCGCAGATGCTGCAATCCAGCGACGGCAGTCAACGGATCACTACCGCGAAACTGGCTGCAAACGTCGGCGTATCTGAAGCGGCTCTTTACCGGCACTTTCCCAGTAAAACCCGGATGTTCGACAGCCTGATCGAATTTATCGAAGACAGCCTGACCACCCGTATCAACCTGATTTTGCAGGATGAAAAGGAGACGTTTAATCGTCTTCGTCTGATTTTGCTGCTGATTTTGGGATTTGCCGAAAAAAACCCGGGATTGACCCGTATCCTGACCGGCCATGCCTTGATGTTTGAACAGGACCGTTTACAGGGAAGGATCAACCAACTGTTCGACCGTATCGAATCTCAGATCAAGCAGGTATTGCGGGAACACAAAATGCGCGGCGGAGCGCCGTTCAAGCATGACGAAACGCTGCTTGCCAGTCAGCTGCTGGCTTTCTGCGAAGGCATGTTGTCCCGCTATACCCGTTCGGAGTTTCGCTTTCTCCCCACCCAGGAATTCGACCTTCGCTGGCCGATGCTGGCCGCCCAGCTCGCATAAAGCCAAACGCTGGGACGATGAATGGCAGCACCGCTCGCCGGCGGCGCTGCCACACGGTTAAACGCCGTAGCGATCGCGATAGGTCTGCACTGCGGCCAGATGCTCCGCCATCTCCGGCTTCTCTTGCAGATAGGTAATGAGATCCTTCAGGGTGATGATGGAAATCACCTTGCATGCATAATCCCGCTCCACTTCCTGAATGGCGGAAAGCTCGCCGCGTCCACGCTCCTGACGATCTAAGGCAATGAGTACGCCCGCCAGCGACGCGCCCTGTGCGGAAATAATATCCATCGACTCACGGATTGCCGTGCCCGCCGTGATGACATCATCCACCAGCATGATGCGGCCCGCCAGCGGACTCCCGACCAGACTGCCGCCTTCGCCGTGATCTTTGGCTTCCTTACGATTGAAGCAGTAAGGCAGATCGCGATCGTGATGTTCCGCCAGCGCTACCGCCGTCGTCGTCGCGATGGGAATGCCTTTGTAAGCTGGCCCAAACAGCACATCGAATTCGATGGCGGCATCCATCAGCGCCGCGGCATAAAACCGCCCCAGCAAGGCCAGATCGCGCCCGGTATTAAACAGACCGGCATTGAAGAAATAGGGGCTGGTGCGCCCGGATTTCAGCGTGAACTCGCCGAACTTTAAGACCTGCTTGCTGAGTGCGAATTCAATAAACTGGCGTTGATAGGCTTTCATGGCAACTTCTCCTGTGATGATGGATGAATACCCGGCGACAAACCGAAAACAGCGTCCTCTGAGCCAACCGGCCTTTGGACGACGACCGGGGAATATCCCCTGAGGTAAAACGTTCAGCGTTTGCTCCCCTTGGCCGATAGCATCTGACTTCCGCGCCCCGCCACACGACCCGACGCGCTGCCGCAGGGAAACTTTCCTATTTGAAGTACGGCCGGCTGACAGCGCTCGTGCTAAGGATGAACACATAGCGTCGCACAATGCATGACCGCGCTAACAGCGTAAGCGCCGCGACGCCAATCGCAGGCGATTTTGTTCAGACGAAAAAAAAGCGACCCTCCGGGCCGCTTCTTCAAAACTCTTTATTCCACCAGCGCCGCTTTCTGCGCCTGGATAATCGTTTCGATACCCCCTCGCGCCAGCGCCAGGAGCGCCAGCAGCTCGTCATGGCTGAACGGTTCGCCCTCTGCGGTGCCCTGCACCTCAATCATGCGGCCATCTTCGGTCATGACCACGTTCATGTCGGTTTCTGCGGCAGAGTCTTCGACATACTCCAGATCGCACAGCGCTTCGCCGTTGACGATACCGACGGAGACCGCGGCCACCATGCCTTTCAGCGGGTTTTTCTTGAGTTTGCCGTTGGCGACCATCGCATTCAGCGCATCAGCCAGCGCCACGCAGGCGCCGGTGATGGAGGCGGTGCGGGTGCCGCCGTCGGCCTGCAAGACGTCGCAGTCGAGTGTGATGGTATATTCGCCCAGCGTTTTCAGATCGAGCGCGGCGCGCAGAGAACGGGCGATCAGGCGCTGAATCTCCAACGTGCGTCCGCCCTGTTTGCCGCGTGAGGCTTCGCGCGCATTACGGGTGTGCGTCGAACGCGGCAGCATGCCGTATTCCGCGGTAACCCAACCCTTGCCCTGCCCTTTCAGGAAGCGCGGTACGCCTTCTTCCACCGTGGCATTACATAACACTTTGGTGTCGCCGAATTCGACGAGGACGGAACCTTCCGCGTGTTTGGTGTAATGACGGGTTAACGTGAGCGGGCGTATCTGTTGTGCACTTCGGCCTGTAGGGCGCATGGCTTCTCTCCGGCGGGTGAATGTTGACTGGCGCGCATTATACGGACTTCACCCGGCCATGCCTACCGGCCCGGCGGATTAAAACGGGCGCGAAGCGCGCGGGCGACAACGTCCCGAACGGCTGGAGCCACCTCCTTTCGGCATGTAAACTGTTAGCTCGACTTTTCATCAACCAGTGAATTTACGCCATGCGTGACGCGCGACAAACCGACCAAGATCCTCACACCCAACGCCCCTGGCAACAGCAGGGAACGGCGCCGGATTACCGTTTCTCTCTGGCCAACGAACGCACGTTTCTCGCCTGGATCCGCACCGCGCTGGCCCTGCTGGCTGGCGCGGTCGCCATCGACCAGTTTACGACGACGCTGGCGTCGCCTGCCGTGCGACAGGGCATTGCCGTATTGTTGGCTCTGGCCGCGGCGCTGATGGCGGGGATGGCCTACCGGCGCTGGGCGGGCAACGAACGGGCGATGCGCAACGGCCTCCCCCTGCCTTACACCTCCCTGTTGGTCGTCTTCGCCTGCGGACTTGGCGCGGTAGCCATCGCGCTGGCGCTGCTGATCGTTCAACTGTAGGGCGCTCACGGTGCCCTCCTCCCCGTTACCGCGCGACCCGGGCGTTCAGCCGGAACGCACCGTGCTGGCGTGGTCGCGCACCGCCATCCTGCTGCTGGTCAACACGGCCCTGTTGCTGAAGGCCGGAACGTTAAGCACCCAACCGCTGCTGCTGGCCGCTGGTCTTCTGCTGTTGCTGGCGTCGCTTGCGATCTTCATCTGGGTTCCGCTGCGCCTGAACGCCATCCAGAGCGCGCCGCAGACCTACCGCGTTCCACGCACCATCGTTATGCGCGGATTCACGCTGACCTTTATTTTCATTGCCTTGCTGATTGCCGGGCATGCGTTGTGTTCCCTACTTTTAGCCCTATAACACGGGTTTATCACACACCGTAGCCGCACCCGAATTTCTTATTTTATCTATTTAAAACAATGAAATAGATAAAAACTCACCTATACCCTCAGGCTATACCCCACCGACAAACAAGTATTCGTCACCACTCAGGCATCGTGAAATAGTCATAGGCAGAGAACTGGCCCCCGGCAGGCACGAACGACGCGGAAGATGACAACAGCGCAACGTCGGGCCGACACGGTACACAGGCGGTTCGCCGGATGAAAACAGGTTCGCGTCTACATCCCCCGAGCGCCGAAGGTTCTGCCCTATTCCATTAACGATGAGAAACGACATTATGCTGATCCCTCAACCTTACCTGCTTTTCCTTGGCGACGTGACCGATCCTCTGGCGATTAAAACTGCACGCGGCATCCATGCGTGGCGTCCGGAGCAGTGCGTCGGCCAACTGCGCCTGCCGGGCAGCACCCTTTCGCTGGGTCTGGACGATCTGGATATCGCCGCCGCCGCTGAACGCGGGGCCAAAACGCTGGNGCTTGGCACGGCGAACGCCGGGGGATTCCTGCCGCCACACTGGCTGGACACCGTACGCGCCGCGATTGAGGCCGGCATGAACGTCGCCAACGGCCTGCACCAGCGTCTGATTGACGTACCGGGGCTGCAGGCGTTGGCGGAGAAGCACCAGGTACAGCTGTTCGACATCCGCCACATGCGTCCGGAACTGTCCGTCGGCTCCGGCGAAAAACGCAGCGGCAAACGCATACTGACCGTCGGCACCGACTGTTCCGTCGGCAAAATGTACACCTCGCTGGCGCTGGAAGCGGCGATGCGCGATCTGGGCATGAAGGCGGACTTCCGCGCCACCGGCCAGACCGGCGTGCTGGTCGCAGGCGAAGGGATCGCGATTGACGCGGTCATCGCCGACTTCATCGCCGGGGCCGCCGAAGCCCTGTCCCCCGCCAATGACGACGACCACTGGGATATCGTGGAAGGTCAGGGTTCGCTGTTCCACCCCTCCTACGCGGGCGTCAGCACCGGCTTGATCCACGGCGCGCAGCCGCACTGGCTGGTGATGTGCCACGAAATGGGCCGTCCGCACATGCGTCATCTTCCGCACCAGCCGATGGTGAGTCTGGACGAGTGCGTGGACGCCAACCTGCGCGCCGCGCGCGTCACCAGCCCGGAGGTGAAGCTGGCCGGTTTCGCCATCAACACCTCCAACTACACTGAACAGGAAGCGCGTGACTACTGCCAGGAGATCAGCCGACGTTTTGGCGTGCCGGCAACCGACTCCGTTCGTTTCGGCATGCAGGACATCGCCGCGCTGTTGAAAGAGCAGGAGTAAGCCAATGCGACAGATGCAGATCGAAACCGTGGAGTTGCCCCTGGCTCGCCCGTTCGCCATCTCTCGCGGTACGCGTACCGCGGTCACCGTGGTGCGGGTGACGCTGGAAGAACGCGGCTTTATCGGCCGCGGCGAATGCACGCCGACCGCCCACTATCAGGAAACCCCTGAAAGCGTTGTCCGCCAGTTGGAAACGGTGCGGGATGCCGTAGAGCGCGGCGTTTCACTGACCGACCTGCAATCTTTACTGCCGCCGGGCGCGGCACGCAATGCGATCGACTGCGCGCTATGGCGGCTCAACGCGGCCCTGAACAAACAGACGCTATGGCAACATTTGGCGATTCAGTCGCCGCAGTCCGTGATTACCGCCGAAACGCTGAGCCTCGATACGCTGGAGAACATGGTCAAAGCCGCGGCTGACGCGGTTTCCCGCGGTGCGCTGCTGCTGAAAATCAAGCTGAACGGCGAGCAGATTGTGGAGAAAGTGGCGGCCATTCGTCAGGTGGCCCCTAACGTGACGCTGATCGTCGACGCCAACGAGGCCTGGGGAGGGCTCGACTTGGGTCCTCTGCTCCAGCAGCTCGCCGCCTGCCGTGTCGCGATGGTGGAACAGCCATTGCCCGCCGGAGAAGACGGCGCGCTGGCGGATTTCATCCACGCGATTCCGATCTGCGCCGATGAAAGCTGCCATCACGGCGGGGACATCGCCGGGCTGCGCGATCGCTACGAAATGATCAACATCAAGCTCGACAAGTGCGGCGGCCTGACCGAAGCGCTGGCGATGGTCAACGAGGCCAAACGGTGCGGTCTGCGCATCATGATCGGCTGCATGCTCGGCTCCTCGCTGGCGATGGAAGCCGCGCTGCCGGTCACGCTCAGCGCCATCCACGTCGATCTGGACGGCCCCATCTGGCTGGCGGCGGACAGCGCCCCTTACCTCACCTATAACCTCGGCCGCATTTGGCTATAACCGCATACACCGGAGTGACGATGACGGATACCCAGTCCACAAAACCGACCACCGCCATAGCATCCGGCAGCGCACCGCGTCCGGTGCTGGAAATCAACGACCTGAGCGTCAGCTTCGATGGCCGCTCCGGCAACCATCGGGCGCTGAAAGGCGTTTCGTTCACGCTCAACAAGGGTGAAGTGGTGGCCGTGGTGGGTGAAAGCGGCTCGGGTAAATCCGTGACCTCGCTGACGGTCATGGGCCTGCTGGCCCCCTCTGCGCGCATCGAGCGCGGGGATATTCGCTTCACCACGCGCGGCGGCGAGCAGCACTCGCTGCTGCAAATGAAAGACGACGCCCGCCGCCAACTGCGCGGCCGGGAAATGGCGATGATTTTTCAGGAGCCGATGACCTCCCTGAACCCCGTGCTCAAAGTCGGCGACCAACTGACCGAAGCGCTGTTAGACCATCAGATCTGTGATGCGGCCGCCGCCGACGGCAAGGCCCGGGCGCTGCTGCGCAAGGTGCGTATCGCCGACGTCGATCGGGTGATGAACAGTTACCCTCATTCGCTGTCCGGCGGCATGCGCCAGCGGGTGATGATCGCGCAGGCGCTGGCCTGCGATCCGCAGCTGCTGATCGCCGATGAGCCCACCACCGCGCTGGACGTCACCGTGCAGGCGCGCATTCTCCAAATCCTGCGCGACCTCCAGCAGCAAAGCGACATGGCCGTCCTGTTTATCACCCACGACATGGGCGTCGTCGCGGAAATCGCCGACCGCGTCGTGGTGATGTACCGGGGAGACGTGGTCGAAGAGGGGACGGTCGAAGCCATTTTCACCGCGCCGCAGCACCCCTACACCCAGGCGCTGCTGGCCGCCGTTCCGAAACTGGGCGACATGGAAAACAGCCGCTGGCCGCGCCGCTTCCCACTGCTCGGCCAACGTCAGAAAACGCCTGAAAACGACCACATCACCGCGCGCTACGACGCGCCGCCGCTGTTGGATATCCGCGGCCTCAAGGTTTACTACCCGGTACGCACCGGCATCTTGTCCCACGTCACGCATCACGTCCACGCGGTCGAGCAAATCGACTTCAGCATCTGGCCGGGCGAGACGTTGGCGATTGTCGGGGAAAGCGGCTGCGGCAAATCCACCACCGGCCGCGCGCTGCTGCGGCTGGTCGACAGCGAGTCGGAAAGCATTCAGTTTCAGGGCAAAGAAGTCTCGCTGCTGAAGGATAAGGCGTTTCAACCGCTGCGCCGCAAGATGCAGATGGTGTTTCAGGACCCCTACGCCTCGCTCAATCCGCGTCTGACCGTCGGATTTACTATCGCCGAACCACTGATGCTGCACGGACTGGTGAAGTCATTGGAAGAGGCGACGCCGCAGGTGCAGGCGCTGCTTAAAAGCGTTGGTCTGGAGCCGGAACACGCCCAGCGTTACCCGCATGAATTTTCGGGCGGACAGCGCCAGCGCATCGCCATCGCCCGCGCCATGGCGCTGCAACCGGAAGTGATCATCGCCGACGAGGCGGTGTCCGCGCTCGACGTCTCCATTCAGGCGCAGGTCGTCAACCTGATGATGGATTTACAACAGAAGACCGGCGTGTCGTGGATTTTTATCTCCCNCGACATGGCGGTAGTGGAACGCATCGCTAACCGCGTGGCGGTCATGTACCTCGGGCGCATTGTGGAAATCGGGCCACGACAGTCCGTGTTCAATCATCCGCAGCACCCATACACCCGCCGTCTGCTCTCCGCAGTGCCGGTGGCCGATCCCCTGCGACGCAGCGAACGTCAGTTGGACGACAGCGAAATCCCTTCCCCGCTGAAAAAAGCCAGCGAGAAGGTCACCAAGGCGACATATCGTCAGGNCGCGCCGCACCATTGGGTCAGCATTCACGAAAACAACACATAAAAACGCTTATTCGAATCACAACATCACGCAGGAGAGACACCATGCAACTACGACTTCGCCGTTCCACCGCCGCCCTCGGGCTATCCCTGTGTCTGGCCGCCGCCGCCCAGGCGCAGGATTTACGCGTTTCCATGTATGCCGACATCACCGGCCTCGACCCGCACGATACGTCCGATACGCTGAGCTACTCCGTACAAAGCGGCATCTTCGAACGTCTGTTCCAGTTCGATAGCGCGATGAAACTGGTGCCCCGGCTCGCCACCGGCTACACCAGCAACGATAACGCCACGGAGTTCACCATCACGCTGCGCGATGGCGTCACCTTCCAGGACGGCACGCCGTTCAACGCCGAGGCCGTAAAAGCCAACCTGGATCGCCTCAGCGACCAAAGCAAAGGTCTGAAACGCAACAGCCTGTTCAAGATGATCAAAAGCGTGACGGTGCTTTCGCCTTCGCAAGTCAAAATCGACCTCAACGAATCCTTCGGCGCATTTATCAACACGCTGGCGCACCCGTCCGCCGTCATGCACAGCCCGGCGGCGCTAAAACAGTATCCGGACGAAGCCCAGCTGCGCGTGCATCCGGTCGGGACCGGCCCGTTCAAATTCAGCGAATGGCAACAGGGTAAAGACGTCAAGCTGGTGAAAAATGACCATTACTGGCAACAGGGCTGGCCGAAGGTCGACAGCGTGACCTTCTACCCCGCGCCGGAAGACTCCACCCGCGTGGCTTCGCTGAAAGCGGGTCAGAGCGACGTGATCTATCCGCTGCCGTCCGATCTGGTGAATACCGTGAAAAGCGACAGTAAGCTGGCTATTCAGAGCGACGCCGGTATTTACCTGTACTGGATTGCGATGAACAACCAAAGCCCGGTGCTGAAAGACGTCCGCGTGCGCCAGGCGCTGAACTACGCCATCAACCGCGATATCTGGCTGAAAGTCAGCTTCGCCGGATTAGGGACGACCGCACAGTCGCCGATGGCGCCGAACGTGCAATTCTTCCAGCCGCAGACCGACCCCAACTACAGCTACAACCCGGCCAAAGCCAAGGCGCTGTTGAAGGAAGCGGGCTACGGCAACGGCCTGACGCTGAAACTGTGGACCACCAACCGCACCGACTACATCCGCAGCGCGCAGTTCTTCAAGCAGCAGCTGGAGCAGGTGGGCGTCAAAGTGACGGTCACGCCGATGGACTCCGGGATGCGCGACCAGAAGCTGTGGGGCGTGACCGATCCGAAGAAGGCCGAATTCGACCTGTTCTACAACGGCTGGTCTCCGTCTACCGGCGATGCCGACTGGGCGCTGCGNCCGCTGTACGCCACCGAATCCTGGGTGCCGACATCCTACAACGTCGCTTACTACAGCAGCCCGGCCGTGGATAAAGCCATCGCCGCCGGTCTGGCCACCGCAGACGCGGGCAAACGCGCCGCCGCCTACGCTGAAGCGCAGAAGCTGATCTGGAAAGATGCGCCCGTCGTCTTCCTTGGCGCGCCGGACAATCTGGTCGGTAAAGCCAAAAATCTGTCTGGCGTTTACATGCTGGCCGACGGTTCGCTGATCTTCGATCAGGCCGAGTTCAAGTAATTACACAGGGGAGCGCCATGTTTGCCTATTTAATTCGACGTTTGCTGGAAATGATCCCGGTACTGCTGGTGGTCTCCCTGTTGGTGTTCGGTTTTATCAAGCTGCTGCCGGGCGACCCGGCGCGGCTCTACGCCGGTCCCGACGCCACGGTAGAAGCGGTGGAAGCCGCCCGCCAGCATCTGGGACTCAATGATCCACTGCCGCAGCAGTATCTCAACTGGCTCGGCGGTCTGGCGCACGGCGACCTGGGCGTGACTTACCGCACCCAGCAGCCGGTGCTCAGCGTCATCCAGAAGAGCTTCATGCCGACGCTGTATCTGGCGCTGGCGGGGTTTGCCTGGTCAGTGGTCCTGGGCCTGCTGATCGGCGTGCTGTCGGCGTTGAAGCGCGGCCGCTGGCAGGACTGGTCGCTGATGAGCCTCGCCGTGGGCGGTATTTCGATGCCCCCCTTCTGGCTCGGNCTGCTGCTGATCCAGTTCGTCGCCATGCCGTTCGGCGTCTTTTCCGTCGGCGGCTTTAACCGGCCGTCCGACCTGATCCTTCCGGCGCTGACGCTCGGCGCCTCAGTCGCGGCGGTGATGGCCCGTTTCACCCGCTCCGCCTTTATGGAGGTGATGCAGGAAGACTTCGTGCGCACCGCCAAAGCCAAAGGGCTGCGCAACCGGCTGATCGTCTGGAAACACGTCATGCGCAATGCGCTGATCCCGGTTATCACCATGCTTGGGCTGCAGTTCGGGTTTCTGCTCGGCGGCTCCATCGTGGTGGAGAGCGTGTTCAGCTGGCCCGGCCTCGGCTGGCTGCTGATCGAGTCCATCAAGACGCAGGATCAGCCGGTCATTCAGGCGCTGGTAATGCTGTTCGTCTTTGAATTCATTCTGATTAACCTGCTGGTCGACCTGCTGTACGCCGTGGTCAACCCAGCCATCCGCCTGCGTTAGGAGCGACGACGATGACACTGCCTACTGAACCTGCCGTGGCCGCCTCCCCCGCGGACCCGACGACCATTCGTTCGCCGTGGCGCGACTTCTGGCAAGCCCTGCGGCGCAATCCGATGGCGATGCTGTCGGGCGGATTCATTCTGTTTCTCGTGCTGGTGGCGGTATTCGCGCCCTGGCTCGCGCCGTACAACCCGCTGGAGTCGGACTGGATGGCGCTGGCCTCTCCGCCGTCCGCCAGCCACTGGATGGGCACGGACGATCTGGGACGCGATGTAATGAGCCGTATCATCTACGGCGCGCGCATCTCGCTCTATATCGGCATTTTCTCCGTCACGCTGGGCATGCTGGCGGGCATCGCGCTTGGGCTGCTGGCGGGCTACTACGGCCGCTGGGTGGACATGCTGATCATGCGCGGTTCGGACGTGCTGTTCGCCTTTCCGGGTATGCTATTGGCTATCGCGGTCGTGGCCATCCTCGGCCCAGGGCTGAACAATGTGATTATCGCCGTCGCCGTGTTCAGCGTGCCGGTCTTCGCCCGTATCGTGCGCGCCTCGACGCTGTCGCTGAAGCAGGCGGCCTACGTCGAAGCGGTGCGCTGCGCCGGTGCGCCTGACCGCATTATTCTGCTGCGCCACATCCTGCCCGGCACGCTGTCCAACGTGATTGTCTATTTCACCATGCGTATCGGCACCAGCATTCTGACGGCCGCCAGCCTGAGCTTCATCGGCCTGGGGCCGGAGCCGGATGTCCCCGAGTGGGGCAACGTGCTGGCCATGAGCCGCAGCATGATGATGGCCGGACAGTGGCACGTCAGCGTATTCCCCGGCCTCGCCATTTTCTTCTCAGTGCTGGCGTTCAATCTGCTGGGCGATGCGCTGCGCGACACGCTCGACCCGAAGCTGAACGGGTAAGGAGATGATCATGAGCGCTTATCAACAGGCGCGGCTGAACGCGCTGCTACAGCGCTGGCGGGATGAGCGCCAGCTGGGCACCCCGCGGTTTATGAGCGGTCCGCACAATGCGCTCAGCGATGTGCCCGGGGTGCTCGTCGGCCACAGCACGCTGGCGCAGGACGATGTGCAAACCGGCGTCACCGCCATCGTGCCGCCCGGAGACAACCTCTTCGCGCATCCCTTGCCCTGTGGCGCCGCCGTGCTCAACGGCTTCGCCAAACCGGTCGGACTGGTGCAGATAAAAGAGCTGGGGCAGCTGCAAACCCCCATCCTGCTCAGCAACACGCTGGCGGTCGGCACGCTGTTCACCACGCTGGTGCGCGACGCCATCCGCCGCAACCCGGAGCTAGGCCGTTCCCAGCCCACGGTCAATCCGCTGGCGCTGGAGTGCAACGACGGCTGGCTCAATGATATTCAGGCGCTGGCCGTGACCGAATCGATGGCGCAGTCGGCGCTGGACGAGGCGACGGCCGCTTTCGCGCGCGGCAGCGTGGGCGCCGGACGCGGGATGAGCTGTTTCGGCCTCAAAGGCGGCATTGGCACGGCTTCGCGATACATCATCGATCTGGACGCGACGCTGGGCGTACTGGTGCTGGCTAACTTCGGCACCCTCGCCTCGCTGACGCTGGACGGCGTCCCGATGGGACAAGCTATCGCCCCGCTCTTGCCCGAACTGGCGCCGCAGCGCGATGCGGGATCTATCATCATTATTATGGCGACGAACGCGCCGCTGGACGCTCGTCAGCTCAGCCGTATCGCCAAACGGGCGGGCGCGGGTCTGGGACGGTTAGGCAGTTACTGGGGACACGGTTCCGGCGATATTGCCGTCGCGTTTTCTACCTGCGAAACCCCCGAACCGCCCGACGACGAACGGCTGGAGCCGCTGCTCAGCGCGGCGGCGGACGCCACCGAACATGCGGTGCTGGACGCGCTGTTACAGGCAGAGCCCGTCACCGGCTTTCGCGGCCATTTCCGACCGGGGCTGACCCAGGTGCTGGACAAGCTCGCGCAACACGTTTTTGAGTGAGGAAATTATCATGAGAGTCTTTATTTCAGCGGACATCGAGGGCGTTGCCGGCGTGATGCGCCCGGAACAGTGCAGTCCCGGCCATCCGGAATATGCGCTGGCGCGCGCGCTGATGGAGCAGGAAGTCAATGCCGCCATCGAAGGCGCCTTCGCCGGGGGCGCCAGCGAAGTGGTGGTTGCCGACAGCCATGCGTCCATGACCAACCTGCGGGCGGACAATATCGACCCGCGCGCCCGTCTGGTGCAGGGCAAGCCGCGCGGACTGTCAATGGTGGAAGGTCTGCAGGAAGGTCCGTTCGACGGGCTGATGTTTATCGGCTACCACAGCGCCGCCGGGGAGTTCGGCGTGCTGGCGCACNCCATCAACAGCCGGGCCTTCTATCGCGTCAAAATCAACGACGAAGTGATGGGAGAAAGCGACATTTACGCCGCGGCGGGCGCGGAGCTGGATACCCCGCTATGGCTGGTGAGCGGCGACGACGTCTTGCAGCAGTGGATTAAACGCTACTACCCGGCGACCGGCTACGCCTGCGTGAAACGCGCCATTTCTCAGACCGCCGCCGAATCCCTGAGCCCCGAAGAAGCGCGCAACGCCATTCGCCAGGCGGCGACCCACGCCGTCCAGCAGGCGCATCAGGAACAAACGACGCGCCTGTGCGCGCCTTATCATCTGGAGATTATGGTGGCGAAACCGGTGATGGCCGACCTGTTCTGCCTGATCCCGAACGTTGAGCGGGTAGATGCGATCACCGTCAGCTACACCGCACCTGACATGGCGGAGATCATCAATCTGCTGTGCGTGTTCTCTTATCTGGCCTCAACCCAGAACTAACGCCGTCTTCAGACCGACACGCTAAGCGGGAACGCGAACCCATGACGACGCGCTCTCGCCCCCCAACGAGGAACATCATGAAACCGGTGATTGTGATCCACGGCGGCGCAGGCGCTATCGCCCGTGCCGCGATGAACAGTGAAAAAGAGCAGCGCTATCGCGCCGCATTGCAGGAGATTGTCCGCAGCGGTCAGGCCGTGCTGGCTAACAATGGCAGCGCGCTGGATGCGGTCACCGAAGCCGTACGGCGGCTGGAAGAGTGCCCGCTCTTCAACGCGGGCAAAGGCTCGGTCTTTACCCATGAAGGCACGCATGAACTCGATGCCAGCATGATGGACGGGCGGACGCTGGACGCGGGCGCCGTGGCGGGCGTCAGCCNCATCCGCAATCCGATACTGGCCGCACGCAAGGTGCTGGAACTGAGTCCGCACGTCATGTTTACCGCCGAAGGCGCGGAAAGCTTCGCCCTGAAGCACGGTTTGGAGATGGTCGAGTCAGACTTCTTCTTCACCGATGACCGCTACGAGCAGTTGCTACAGGCGCAGGCGGACGGCGACAGGATCGTGTTGGATCATGGTGGAGATGGCGNCGTCTCCGGCGGCGATCCGATCGATCCGCATCATAAATACGGCACCGTCGGGGCCGTAGCGCTGGATGCGGCGGGCAATCTGGCGGCCGCGACATCCACCGGCGGTATGACCAACAAACAGGTCGGTCGCGTGGGTGACTCCCCCGTCATCGGCGCGGGCTGCTACGCCAACAATCGGACCGTCGCCGTGTCCTGCACCGGCACCGGCGAAGTGTTTATGCGGACGGTGGCCGCCTATGACGTCTCCGCGCTGATGGAGTACGCCGGGCTGCCGCTGGCGCAGGCAACCGAACGGGTCGTGATGGACAAAGTGGCTACGCTCGGCGGCAGCGGCGGCCTGATCGCCGTCGACCACGCGGGCAATATCGCGCTGACCTTCAACAGCGAAGGGATGTACCGCGGCTATGGCTACGTTGGCGCGGAACCGGTCGTCGAGATCTATCGGTGAATGTAAATGCTCGCCCCAAGGGGGCGAGCGCGTTCATCCGTCAGGCAGTCGATGGCAGCCATCTTCCGCCCAACAGCCGAAAATCGGCGGGCCATTTAGCGCGTTCGTGCGGTTCCTCTTTCCCACGATGACTTCCCCACTGTGACGTGGCACCTCGACTTAGTTTCACCATTTTGGTGCAAACCGGTCTGGCGGCGAGGGACACCGCACCATCATGGAGAAAACTAGCCGCGTCCCCTGCTCGTCCCGGTCTTTTCCCCCTTCCCTGCATCGCGGGCCTGTGCCTTTTTCTCTCCTAAGTCATAACAACATGGCGTAAATGTTGCATTTGCAACAATCAGTTTGATGCGTTTCGCCTCCGGCGGTTCGATTTCCATCCGCCACACTGTTGGCAAAATGACTTAAGGTTCAGGCTATGCGACTACGCCATATCGAAGTTTTTCAGGCCATTCTTCAGGCTGGCACCATTAGCGGCGCGGCGCGCTTACTGAATGTCTCCCAACCGAACGTCAGCCGGGTGCTGAACCACGCCGAGCAACAGCTTGGCTTTGCCCTGTTCGAACGCCGCACGCAAGGCATGGTCGTCACGGACGAAGGCCACCGACTGATCCCGCAGGTGCAGGCGCTGCATGAGCAGCTCCAGTCCATCAATGCCCTGACGGAACAAATTCGCAAAGGACAAAGCCAGACGGTGCGTCTGGGCGCGGCGCATGCGTTCGGCCAGATGATTGTCGCGCCGGCGATGGTGGCGTTTCACCAGCAGTCGTCGCGGGTGAACGTGGAGCTGGTGACCGAACACTTCAGCACGTTGTGTCAGGAGATCCAGCAACATCAGCTGGATCTGGCGTTGGTCTTCGGCCAGCAGGTGCCGTCCGACCTGGTCGCCGAACCGCTGTGCCAGTCCACGATGGTCGCGTTACTGCCGAAAGATAACCCGCATCAAGGCCCCGTCTCGCTGGAGTGGCTGTGTCAGAACAACTTATTGATGATGCAGCAGCAAGACCCGTTGGGCCGGGTGGTTCATCGCGCCCTCAACGACCGCGGACTGCAACCGGCCGCCTCCCTGTTTATCAAAACCTATTCCGTCATCGCCGATATGGTGCTGGCCGGCGGCGGTACCGGGATTGTGGATTTGTTCACCGCGCGCCGTTACACCGACCAGCTGAAAATTGTCCCGATTATTCAGCCCTTGCCGTTCGAGGTGATGATGATCAGCCGTCGCGACACGCCGCAGTCACGTGAGGCGCTACAGCTAAAACAGGTGCTTAAACACAAATGCGCCGAGCTCGCCAATCAATGCGCCTCTTTCCTGCAGGCGGCGTAAAATTTCGATCTCAAAACACAGTATGTACCCGCACAAGCGCCGGTGGATCAGCCTGTTATTCACCGGCCTTCTTTCTCTGTACGGCGACTGACGCGCCCATTTGACGCCAGGGAGAGGCCCTGTCGCGCTTCACGCGAACCCGCCTTGTTCCTTCGCGCCGGACCGCTTTTGCTATCATGCCGTATCCCGCGACGTTATAATCCTTCCATCATTTTTCTGACAGGTATGCACCGATGATCCGTAGCATGACCGCTTACGCACGGCGAGAAATTAAAGGCGAGTGGGGAAGCGCAGCCTGGGAGCTGCGTTCCGTCAACCAACGTTATCTGGAAACTTACATCCGTTTACCGGAGCAGTTCCGCAGTCTGGAACCCGTGGTGCGCGAACGTATCCGCAACCGGCTGACGCGCGGCAAAATCGAATGCAACCTGCGTTTTGAACTGGATCCCCGCGCGCAAGGTTCGTTGATTATGAACGAACGACTGGCGAAACAGCTGGTTGAAGCCGCAAAGTGGGTCAAGATGCAGAGCGACGAAGGGGAAATCAACCCGGTCGATGTCCTGCGCTGGCCGGGCGTAATGGCGGCGGAAGAGCAGGACCTGGACGCCATCAGCGCCGAACTGATGCAGGCGCTGAACGCCGCGCTGGATGACTTCATCGCCGCGCGTGAAAGCGAGGGCAACGCGCTGAAAGCGCTGATCGAACAGCGTCTGGCGGGCGTTAGCGCCGAAGTCGCCAAAGTTCGCGCCCATATGCCGAACATCCTGCAATGGCAGCGTGAAAAGCTGGTCAGCAAACTGGAAGACGCGCAGGTGCAGCTGGAGAACAACCGGCTGGAACAGGAACTGGTGCTGATGGCGCAACGCGTCGACGTCGCCGAAGAGCTGGACCGTTTAGAAGCGCACGTGAAGGAAACCTACAAAATCCTCAACAAGCAGGAAGCCGTCGGCCGCCGTCTGGACTTCATGATGCAAGAGTTCAACCGCGAGTCGAACACGCTGGGCTCTAAATCCATCAACGCCGACATCACCGCCTCCGCCATTGAGCTGAAGGTGCTGATCGAGCAGATGCGGGAACAGATTCAGAATATTGAGTAATTTACGTCTATGGGGGAAGCTAAATGTTGGCTTCCCTCATAGAGGAGGATCTATATTTACGTCAATGTAGTCTAAATTATTAACTTTAAAGTTTACATAGTGTTTATTGTTTTTTTTATATTTAACTACTGAAGGTTTACCATATATAAAAACATAAGCCTTGGGTTTCTGCATCAGAACAATCTTCTTGATCCTGCTGATAACAAGATTTTTTATTTTATAATTTTCAATCAAATTATTAAAAATAAAAAAACTAGTTGTTAACTCTTCATTTTTATTTTTCAGAGAAGTCATAAACTTCACCCTATAACCAACCTCATATTTATCTATGTATGCCCATCCATGATATACCAAATCATAAAGTGGAAGCTCGTCTATATTCTGTTTAGATAGACGTTTGAAAAAAGACTTAAAGGATATATTTTTTCCTTTGATGTTTAAAAACCTGTGATCTATGCTACCATCTTTAGTATATCTAATATATCGACTAACAATTGTTCTTACTGAGTATATATTACCAACAAATCCAGCTTGCTTTAGCTCCAAAGATTTAATGATTTTTTTAGCTCTCACTCGTTTTTGTTTTGCAGAGAGCGACGTATCCTTTTGTTCATTTTCTAAGTCGTAATATGAATCAGGCCTAGCTAAAATAAACTTATCGACTATAGAGGTACTAATAGATTTTCTTTCTTTTTCTTGAGTAGAATTGGCCTCTTGTAAGAAGGATATTTTTTTATTATTGAAAACCTCACAGCTATTGCTGTGCTTTCCATAAACTCTAAAATGCGGTACTACCTTCATATCTTGCGATTCAACATATAAATTGGCACAAGTGACTTGTGCCTGGCAGTCAGTACCTGGGCAAACAAATGCATGATTGTCTTTAATAGTCCCTGACCAGTACAAATCATATGCTTTGTCAGGATCTATAAAATCTTCAATCTCAATTGAATAAGCTATGTCTAAAGGCATCCTTTCCTCCGTAAAGCATCATTAACATTAATAGCATATATCAAAAAATTGACCTTGGCCTAAAATTAATGCAGTCATAAACTAGAGAGCTTCGTCCTTCTGATTTTAGGCCAAGGTCAAGTAGTAACGATACTTTGATAGGACGATACGTTGGTCAGGGAACTTTCTAGCTATGAGAGAAATAGCGATCAGGAAGGAAGCTGATCGCCGTCAGAATCTCGATGAAATTGACCGGGACGATTCAGGCTGCGGGGGTTATGATAAATCATTCACTTGTGTCAAAATTCCATGACAATGAAACCAGATGGAGTCGGTTTAGTGGAGCACGAGCAGTTTATGCAGTATGGTCGTGGATTAGGATTGTGGCGGAATCCACGGGAAAATATTAAGCCCGAACCCCAAAGCTACTTTAGGGATGACCCGGTTTACTTAACGCCCCCAAAAGGGGAGTGGATTGACCCGATTCAGGAATGTGAAAAAGAACATAATCTGTTAGAAAATGGTGTTTTTGTCTGGACCGAGATCAAAGGGACGGGACACGCATTTGTTTCTGTTCACGAGCGGAATAATGCTTCTGTTTTCACCTATGGCCGATTTGGTAGGCGGTCTGGTGTTGCTGGGGTTGTCGGCGATGGTATTCTGAATTTTTTGCAGTTTGAAGATGCTAGAAAATATTATCGAGAAGAACTATACCAAACGGAAGCTAAGGTTTTTCTCATTACAGATGCGGATCCAGTGATTGCAAGGATGTACTTTGAGAAATTATGGCGTTCAGGAAGTAAAGTGAAAGAAACCATAAAAATGGGAGAAAATACTAAAAGAAATGGTCGAACAATAGATCAATATGACGTTACGGGGGTTAATTGTACTACTCATGCAACAAAAGGCGTGAAAATAGCGGGAACACAAATCTTTAAGGGTGGATATACCACTAACTCTCAGATAAATGTTAATTATGAAGAAGATTTTTCAATTCCAGTATCACTTCGCAGGTATTTAGAGAGCAAGAGTAAAGAGAACTCCATGCTTGTTGTCGATATGACGAATGAGTTCAAAAAACAATATCCTAATACTGATAACTATACACCAGTGAGTGAAGATGTCATTTTAAGGGGCGTATCTGAAGTCGTTTCTGGCATAGGAAAAATTTCACCTTATTCCGGTGGAACTGTCGGTGGATTATTCGATGGAGCTTATGATGTTAACAACTAAATGCAAGGCTTTGATTCGATGGGGCAGTATTCTTCTTGTCTCTTTTTTTTATTTTATAAGTATCGCTCTTGTTTCTTTTGGGCATGTTCAAGATAAAGAAAGGATGGTTTTTTTATCTGATAAAACAGTATCAGTTGAATATCATTTTGCGATATTAGCGGATATGAGGGAGTCTATGGACTCTATGCGTTCGGTGGTATTGATTGGCTTTCCAATTAGTGTGATATTGATTCTAATTATTTTTAAAAAGATTAGATAAGTAATTTTTTATACGGGATATATACAGGTTATCACCGTTTTTTAAATTTAGTAATATTACGTTAGGTGTTGCATAAACAAAAAATGATCTTATTAAGACCCTTTTTCACGCGTAATCTCTTGCTCTGTAAACGAAAAACCACCTGAACGCGTGGTTTTTCGAAGGTTCAGCAAGTTGGGAAATTTCTGTACCGTGATAACAGGGTGTACAAGGCCGCTGTCAGCAGATTCGTCTTTCCCGTTCAACCGTAGTTGGGCACTAACTACAAGAACTCTGCATCAATAATTCTTGTACCCCCTTATCAATGGCTTATGCCAGTGGCGTTTAACGTGTCGAACCGAGTGGAACTCAAGTTGATAGTTACCAAACTCATAGTAAGAAAAATTAATTCATTGATTTATCGTGATAATTTTTCAGGGGGAAGATCACTAAAACAATCTGTTCTTCAGTGAATCGAGAGCTTTTCATCGGCACCACCTCTGTTCAGGGAAGTGTTTACCATTCCGGAATTCTGTTTTTGAATGGAAGAGGATTTGGATCAGGATCACCTCCAACTTTAGTTCCAAGCACCTTAAGCATCTCCCCTCAACCTCTACTCCTTTTTTAAATACTCCCGTATTGCAAACACCAAAAATTAAAATACACTTGTATTTAAATCACACACAGGAGCTAACACGATGGCTTGGATTTACGTATTGATGGGGGGCGTATTGGAGGTGGGTTTTACCACCTGCCTGCGCTATACCGACGGTTTTAGAAACATCCCTTGGACGCTGGCTTTTCTGGTCTGCGTCATCGGTAGCATGTGCTTTCTGGAGCTGGGAGCGCGGAGCATCCCCATCGGTACAGCCTATGCGGTTTGGACGGGGATCGGCGCGCTGGGAACGGTGCTGGTAGGTATAATCTGGTATCACGAGCCTGCAACACTGGTCCGTGGGTTACTGATTTGTCTCTTGGTGGGTTCTGTCGCGGGCCTCAAGCTGACTTCCGGTCATTGATGACTAACGACCTTAACACCCTGTATAAAAGAGGTTTCAAGTGGGAAGAAAACCAACTATTGACCGAGAAGCCGTGCTGGATGCCGCAGAAGGCGTGGTATCAAAACTGGGCGCGGCAGGACTGACGATAGATGCCGTGGCGAAAGCGGCAGGTATCACCAAGGGCGGCGTTCAGTCTTGCTTCGGCAACAAGGAATCCATGATTGAAGCCATGATCAAGCGCTGGGATGTGTATTACCAAAAGCAATTAGCTGAACTGTCGGGGCACACCGCCACGCCTGGCGATAAGCTCAAAGCGCATGTGGTAACGACATCTCAAGATGACGAAAACAACGTCTCGCGCTCTGCGGTGCTGTTATCCGCGCTTTTGCAGTCTCCGGATTATCTTGGCTCGGTACGCGAATGGTATGCGGAGCGGGAGCGTGAGTTCGCGCTAGGAGAAGACGATCATGACGACATCCGACGCATCGCTTTTCTCGCGACGGAAGGTCTATTTTTCCTGAAATATTTCGGGTTGATGGCGCTGAGTGCGGGCGAATGGGAGCAGAACGCGGCGGCGATCCGGCGGCTTCTCGACGTCGATGAAAAATAAATAATCACAACCTAAAGGAACCCTTTCCCCCGATTTAGAGGGAAAATAACAATCTGTTCATAGAAAAGCTTTCTTTAATAAGAATGCCCTTAACACTATTGATGGAGACATGACTAAAAACGAGGCGCATCAATTAATAGGGCGCAGATCAAATGATCTCAACCATTACTTTCACTGAAAAAATAAGAAAACCGCCCTTATTTCGGTGAGAAAAAGCCGAAATAAAGGGCGGTTTATTTATGCAATAAAGACAACTCGATGTTGTAGATATTGATTATTCACTGCCCGGCAGTGAGCCCATACTTAACTCAATATAACCTCGTGGGCCCTTTTGACTTAATGTCATCTAACGCAGAGCATGAATACCTAGTTATCGACCTCAGCCGGGACCAGGTCTTTTACCGAGATAGAACTGAGCGGTGAAACGGAAGCCACCAGCTACGGCTTTCATTTCTTTAGCATTCAACTCACGCAGTTTATTTTGCTTTTTCATTTTGTATCTCCTTTAAGATGAAAAAATGATATTGCTATAACTCTGTCCTTAACCCATTTATACAGGTTATGAACACTTTTTCAATCAGCCATAAAATACGACTGAGGTTGAAACTTGGGATTTAAATAAATATCTAAGATAAAAATATTTGTCGGTTCTATTGATTTTCTCACCCACAAACACACTATTATTCAAATTATCAAAACTGCAAGCGAAAGTAGAATGTAAAGTTGATACCACTTAATGCTTACGCGCGGTTATTAATTGTTTATTATAAATACTTTCAAATATTGAGGTTGATAGTGACATAAAACGCCGTGCTTTTGCTTTCTGGTTTTTATTTTATTTTTACCATTTGTAGCGTTTATCTATTTCTATACCACAATCTTAATTGAAGCAAGTGAATAAATAACTTAATCTCTTCCTTTATTGCATATCAGTTTTTTAATCTGACTTTTTATTTATTTTATTATGTCTTTAACAAAGATATAATAATGACCGCTCTAACAATCAAATAATATGACTCTATTTAATTTTAAATATAAATTAGAACCATCACGATTAATTTATGTTTGCGGTGCCTGTAGCGTGATGACTCTGTCTGCAGCGTTAATCGTCGACTTCCGGTGTGCAATCATGATGCGTGTGATATTCAGCTGCTTAATGGCCTGACTCACATAATCCTCGCTTTCGCTGTCCAGCGCGCTGGTCGCTTCATCCATGAATAGCATTCCCGGCTTGCGATACAGCGCACGGGCAATAAAAATGCGTTGTTTTTGCCCCCCGGAAAGTCCTTCACCCAATTCGCCGATGAGCGTCTCGTAGCCCATCGGCATCTCCATGATGGTGTCATGAATGTAACTGGCTTTGGCGCATTCCATCATCCATTCGGCGTCGATATTCTCTGCAAATCCGCAGATATTTTCCATTATCGACCCGGAAAATAGTCGATCGTCCTGCATTACGCAGCCGATCATTTTATGGTAGTTGTTCACGCCAAGTTGGCGTATGTCCACGCCGTCGGCCAGCACGCAGCCAGACTCCGCTTCGAACAGACCACACAATACCTTCATCAGGGTTGTTTTCCCCGCGCCGGAAGGCCCGGTTATCGCCACGCTTTCCCCCGGGGCAATATGAAGGCTCAGATCGCTGAATACCGCTTTGGATTGGCTGTCGTAGCGATAACTCAAATCACGGGTTTCCAGCAAAATCGGCCGCCCTTCAACTGTATTGCCAATACCCATCTTGTGGGGTTCACGCGGATGCAAGGCAATATCGGAGATACGTTCGTTATGCAGGCTCATCATGCGTAATTGAAGCAGGAAGTTGGTCAACGACGCCAACCGTTCGGAGAACTGCTCCCTGAATACGCCAAACGCCACGAACATCCCAATGGTCATCTGGTTATCAATGACCTGACTCGTTCCCAGCCACAGGATCGTCACCTGGTCACAGGAGGCAATAAAGGTATTCAGGCCCCCGAAAAGCAGGTCCATTTTAGTCACCTTGATTCCCGTGTTAATGGTATCGATTTCCAGATTAAGCCAGTGGCTGCTTCGTCGACTGCTCATGCCCTGCATTTTGACGGTGGCGATTCCATATAACGTTTCCATAAAAAAGGAACCGGCACGCGCCCCCCGAATCAATGACTCTTCCGACAGCTGGCGATAGCGGTCGTAAGTGAGCAGGCGGATAAGGACATACACCGCGCTAAACCCCAGCACGACCAGGGTCAGATTACCGCCGTACAACACCATCATGACCAGGACGCACGCCACCATAATGCCATCCATGATCGCCCCCACCAGGCTGGTGGTAAACGTTTTGCGCAGCTTGTCCAAGGAGTCGAAACGGGATTGAATATCTCCGAGTCTGCGCCGTTCGAAAAAGCTGAGCGGCAGGTGCATCAAATGAGTAAATAGCCCCGCCTGCCATTGCACATTGATCAGCGTCTCCATGATCATCGACGACCAGGACCGCATCGTGCTTATCGCCGTGCGCAGCAGGATAAAAAACAGCAGACCGGCGCATATCAACGTCAGTAAACCTTTATCGCCCGCTGGAATAGCGTGGTCCATCACCAGCTGCGTGCCTATCGGCACCACCAAATTGATGGTTTCAATCACCAACGAAAAGCAAAAAATCTTGGTCAGCGCCCCTTTAATGCCGGAGATGCTGCGAATCAACGTCCCCAGACGCACCCTGTTTTTCACCGTTTCTGCGGCAAATTGACTGCTGGGCCAAAGCTCAAGCGCGACGCCGGTAAAATACTGCGACATCTCGGCAAGCCCGACCGTCCGGCGGCCGCGCGCGGGATCGTGAAGCACAAAGCGACGATTTCCTGCGCTGACCAGTACCACGAAGTGATTGAAGTCCCAGTGCAAAATGCACGGCGTTTTCAATGCGCTAATATCATCAAGATCCAGCGCCAGTGCCCGCGTGGACATATCCAACTGCTCGGCGATGTCATTGATTCCGGCCAGCGTGGCGCCCCGTGCGGAAAGGTTGAAGCGCTGCCGCAGGGCGATCAGGTCGATATTCTTTCCATGATATCCGCAGATCATCGCCAGACAGGCCAGTCCGCATTCCGATGCTTCGGTCTGATGCACCAGCGGAATTCGGCGGCACAGCTTTAGATCCATTTTGCCGAGGATAGATTTGAATAATGCCTTATTCATTGACCGTCCCCGCTGCGCTCTGCTTCATGTCGTAGAACGGCGAAAGCATCCACTGATATATCTTTCTTTTTTCCAGGAAGAGCGTGATCTCCGCCTTCATACCGTTCTCAAGGGACAACGATTTGCCGTCATAACGGACGGTCTTTCTTTCAGGCTTCACCACCACCTTATAGTAGGGAATCGACGCCGTTTGAGTACTTTTTGGCGCGCCCTGATAAGTCTGCATTTCCTGTGGAGACGCCGGCGTTTTCGATACCATAGTGACCGTTGCAGCAAACTGGCCGAATTTCTCGACGGGGAACGCCTCGTAACGCACATTGACGTTGTCGCCAACCGAGACATAAGGCATTGCGTCATTGGGCACCCAAGCCACCAAGTAATAGCTTTTTATATTGCTCGGAATAATTTGTAATAAGCTGTCGCCAGGATTGACCATTTGCCCTTCGGTGACGCTTAATGAATCTATTATTCCTTCCGATGAGGCACGAATAATGATCTCTCCGCCCACATTGGTATTCACCCGCTCCTTTCGCAGATCGTAGCGCTGAAGTTCCATTTGGTATATCCGGTTATCAAACTCCGCTGCTTCGGTCTGAATTTGGCTTTCCAGACTGGTAATCTGTAAAGCATTCTGTTCATTTTGTCCGCTGAGGCTTAATAAGTCATTTTGCTGTTGATAATACAACGCTATCTGGCTGCTTAATTGGTCTTTATTGATTAACCCTTTGGCCTGGTACTGCTGATAACTGTCCATGTACTGTTTGATTTTTTTTAATCCTTCCTCTGATTGGCGGACAATATCGGAGGAGTGTTTAAATGCATTAATATACTGTGCTTTCTGTTTTTCCAGCATTTCCAGGGTATGTTTTTTGCTTTGCTCCAGCCGTGAGATAATATTGTCAATGCGCACCAGTTGGCTTTCAATATCTTGTCTTTGATTATCGCTAACTACGCCGTCGACGGTACTTTTACTGACATCGATTTGATAAATCGGATCGCCTTTTTTTATTATCTGCCCTTCCGATACAAACTGCTTTACGACAAATCCCTGTACGCCGGAGCCAATACTGACGGTGTGCGGCCAAGTTGATATTTCACCGCTGACGTTAGCCCGGCGCGTATAATTACCTTGGGTGATGAAGATCATAAACATTGCGATAAAAATAGCGCAAATAATCATAATCACCCAAGGTGAAAGTCCTGAAAGTAAAATAGCACTTCCTTGCCATTTCAGTTTCTTGTTTTCTAATGCTTCCTGCCTGAACAAGAAAATAACCCTCACCGATAAATACTGAGAAAGGCGTCCGATATTTTGGAATAGGCGATTATGATTTCATTATTAAAGATTATTCGCAAGTAGGCGGTGAAATAAATTTCAATTTCATTTTGTTATTATTCAATCCCGACTTATTGTTACCTCCCATTTTACTGTTTTTCGTTATTTAATTTTATCTAATAAAGAGAAACACTATGTTTGCTTCGGGAAAATGTCGCAATAAGTAAAATTCACTCTATCAAAGCGCTAAGTCAGCCATAAAAATCAGTGAGATCAAAATAGTCATTTAAGGTTTCTTTATGGCGGAAGTAAAAATTAACGCTTTACAGATGATTGTGTCTATAAATCTTCTGAGTGACCTTCATTGGTTATATATATGTATTAAATAAAACGTAATCTGAGCATTGCCGTTTTTTATTCAGGCGGTTGTCTTAATACATTTTTATTAAATCTTTGCTGATATTCAGGGCTTCCCCCCTTTCATTTTGCACTTTTCAGTTGCGTGGGTGGGCTGGGATAACCCCGAGTCGCATCGGAAGGCCTGTTTCGCCCTAGTCGTGTCGGGTCGATGGCGCTGAACGAAGGCTTGCGGAGATAGAACGCGGCGGCTTCTCGACGACAATGGAAAACAAATCATCACAACACCCGGGAACCCTTCCCCCACTGATGCCACTCACTAACACCCAGTCACGTGAGCATCGGTTATGTTGAATGAAAAATTTCATGTTATTTCTCGGGCCATTATCCAGAGATATCAGCCCGGCGAGCTACCGCCGCCGCGTCCAGAGGAAGACATCTATCAGCTGGTCTTCGACCACGATTTGCATATTCATTTGATTGGCAGCCAACCAGGGTATCTGAATATCGTCGCAACGTTCATTGCCCCGCACGCGTGGCGGACACCCGAGGGTTTTCAGACGCTTTTGGCGGAGAACCTGTTCAGCCTGCGTCATCCGGCTATCACGTTGGGGTACGACAGTCAGAGCAAAAAAATGGTGCTGTACGTCCGTCAGCCGTTAGACGAATTATCCGTAGAGCATGCTGCGAAGACGTTCCATGATTTTCTGATGCGGGCGGATTCATACTGCTGCGGGAAGTCTCTCCCCATGGCCAATCAGTCCCAAGAAACCCTTTCTCCCCCTCACGCGGGTTTACAACCCGTTTCCAAAAAGGAGTAAGGGGATAGTCCTAGGTTGTATTCCTGCTGGGGACACCCCTTTCAAACTAAGGAGGCGATGATGCCTAGGTTTAACATTTTCCGCGGATCCTCTTCCTCTTCAACGTATAGCGCGATTGTCGAGAATTATGATACCGGCAGTAAAGTGCATGATACCCGCAGCGCCAGTCAGCTGGGGTTGTCAGGCTATCAGCACAAAAATGTCGTAGTGAAATCCGGCACCCTGTCGGCACTGGCCGACGCCTGCTGGGCGAACCGCGTCGTCAAAAATATGCTCCCGCACGGGGCGGGAAATCAGCGGCAGGATGTCCGGGCCTCATCGGGAGAGAGCTGGGCGAGAATGCATCTGGCATACCAAAAGTTTCCTCATGGCGGAATCGAAAATCAGATCAAACGGGCGCAGAAATTCCAGGGGGGCAACTGTGCGGTACATGCCGCCGTCGCCGTCGCCGCGTTGAAAGAACGCAACGTGTCGCAGCCCATATGCCGTGTACGTCTCCAGCTTCCGGAAAATAACAGCCACGAGTTCGTTATGCTGGGCGACCCTCGCGACCCTACGTGGGGCGAACGCAATACGGTGGTCGTGGATGCCTGGCCAACGCATCCCAGCGCATGCACGCTGGACCAATCGGTCCTGCACGACATGCAACGCGACACCCATGCGCCGATGACGGAGCTGATGGCGACACACAACCATTTGCTTTGGGATGCCTCTGACTCCGCCCACCGGAGCGATACCCGGCGTCTCCGGGAGGTCGTACCGCTCAGTTCCGAGGAGTTACAGCGAAAATTGGCGAAAGCCGGGCTGCCGTCGTTACATTCCGACGATTTGGTCAGACATGCGTTGAACGATAATTCGTTTAATCGGTTCGATGTGCGCGTCGCCACCGATCCTTCCACGACCTATAGCGATAGTGCCGGCCATCGAGGCCAGAGTGTCGACTATTTGTTGTCCCACCGGTAGCGACATTTGGCCGTGCGGCTGCCGGCACTCTCCGCGAAAGTCACGTAGAGGCCGACCGCATATCAATGCGCCCCCTTCAAAGAGGCAGGCCCATTATCAGACGTGCAAACGACCCGGTTGCGCTGAACGCTTTGCAGCCGCGATGCGGCACAGCGGCCAGCACGCTGAGAGCCGAAAATAGGGCGACGATGGCTGGCTTTCACAGGGCCTAATCGCCCAGCTCGCGCAGCGGCCGAAACAGGGCCACGCATCCCATCAATAGCGCATTCCCTCACCGAAGGCGCCTTCAATCATGCAGATGCGCGCCGCAAAGTGGGCGCCCTGACGCAAGCTGGCAGATAGCGTTTTGCCGTTAAGGTGGGCCAGCAGGAATGCGGTAATGAAAGCATCTCCCGCGCCGAGCGTATCGACGGGGGCGATCGGCTCCGGTGGCTGACTGATCCAATGATGGCCGTCGAACAGTATCGCGCCCTCTGCGCCGCGCGTTGCGATACCCCACGTGCAGCCTGCGTCGTGAGCCGCCAGCAGTAGCCGACGGGTTTCATCAAGCGTGCGGTCCGCGCAGGAGAAAAAGGCGTAATCCAGCCAGCGGCACTGGGCCTGCGCCCGTTCGGCGTCAAAATCATCCGAAAAGTCGTAGGACAACCGGCCGGGCAGTCCGGCGAGATCCGCCAGCTGCGTGTCGATATAGCTGTAGGCGCTGGTGTGGATCAGGTCGAAATGGCCCAGCCACGAGAGATGCTCCAGCACGAAACGCATAGAGGTGCTTTGACGGATACCGCCCGCATTAGAGCCGAGAAACACGCGCTCCCCTTGCTCAAGGGTAAGATTGGCGTGGCCGCTTTCGCCGGAGACCGTCAGGCAGTGTTCGAGACCAATGCCGCGCCGTTCGAGCACGCGGCGGATGTGCTCCGCCGCACGATCGTCGCCAAACACGCCCAGATAAGCGGCTTCTGCCGATAACATGCGCGCGTAGACGCTGAAATTCAGCGCATTGCCCCCCGGATAGCCGATGCCGGTATGGGTATATCGATCGATGACATTATCGCCAAGTCCCAGGACTTTCATCATCCTTACCTCAGTAATCCACCTGACCCATGTAACGCCGCGTCTCCAGCGAATGCTGGCGCACCTTCGCCAGCGCCGCGCGGTATTCGCACATGACGCTATAGAACAGTATCGGATTGAAATACTCCACCACGCCAGCCGGGATAACGCCCAACCCCAGCGCGTTGGCATCAATAATTTCCACCTTGTCGGCATAGCGATGCAGGAAGTCGCGCGCGCGCTCATCCAGCGGCCGGGTGCGACCCTCGTTCATCATCAGGATCCAGGGCGTGCTGTGGTCTGTGACCTCGAACGGCCCGTGGAAATATTCGCCGCTGTGAATGGAAGCGGCGTTCAGCCACTGCATTTCCATCAGCGAGCAGATGGCGAAGCCGTAGGCGTGACCATAAGACGCACCGCTGGACAGAATGTAAAACAGCGACTCTTTCGCATAGCGTTCGGCAAACGCCGCCGTCAGCGGCTGCACCTGTCCGCGCGCCTGGTCGATAATCTCGTCGATCTGCGCCATGCCCGCCTGAAAGTCGGCGTAGCCATCAAAGCCCTCGGCCTGCTGCAACGCCTCAACGCATAGGCTCAGGATCAGCGCCATCGGATTATTGACCACCTGGCTGTCATTCCCCCAGGCATACAGCAGATTGCCGTCCGAAAAGTCGATCAGCCGCGCGGCCTCGTTATGGGTCAGCGTGACGGTCACGCTGCCGCGCCGCTGAGCCAGCTCCGCTGCGGCCACCGACTCCGGCGTGTTGCCGCCGTGAGAACAGACGATCGTCAGGGACTGCTTGCCCAACCTTTTCGGAGGCGCGTGGACAAATTCGTTAGCGGTCATCATGTGACTGTGCAGCGTTGTGGATTCGCGGTTCAGGAAATAGTTCGCCGGATACATGTCCACCAGCGACCCGCCGCAGGCCACCAGAAAGACCTGTCGCAGGCCGCCCTGCGGGCGGAAACGCTGTTCGATAAAGGAGGAGATCATCGCTGCTGTATTCATGAATTAGTCGCCATAGACATTGAAAGTGAAGTATTTTTTCGCCAGTTTGTCGTACGTGCCGTCCTGACGTATCTCTGTGATGGCGCCATTAAGCTGTTGCAGCAGCGGCGTATCCTGCTTGCGGACGCCAATGCCGGTGCCCGGACCAAAAACGGCATCGTCTTTAACCTGCGGCTCGATCAGGCCNAACCCTTTGCCCTCTGGCTTACTGAGCAACGCCTCGGTCACCACCGTGGCATCATCCAGCGTGGCGTCCAGCCGTCCGACGACCAGGTCGGCATAGACCGCTTCGGCGCTGGGGTACGACACCAGTTCAACGCCCTCATCTCGCCAGTGCTTTTGGCCGTAGATTTCAAATACCGACCCTTGCTGCACGCCGACGCGTTTACCGCGCAGCGACTCGGCGGTCGGCTTCAGCCCGCTGTCTTTCGCCGCGACCAGATACGCCGGCGTGTTGAATAATTTGTGAGAAAAGTGGATGGCCTTCTGTCGTTCACTTGTGATGGAGAGCGAAGAGAGGATTGCGTCGAATTTGCGGGCATGCAGTGCAGGGATCAGGCCGTCGAAGCTGCTTTCCACCCAGACGCATCGAGCCTTCAGACGCGCGCAGATCTCATTGCCTAAATCAATATCGAAACCTTGCAGCCGCCCGTCCGCCGCCTTGAACTCAAACGGCGGGAACGTGGCGTCGGTGCCGAAACGAATTTGTTGCAGCGCGAAAACTGGGCTGGAGAGGAGCGCCATCACCAGACTCAGGGATACCCAGGCAAGCGTTTTCATCATTCACCCCCTATAAATATACCGTAAAATATACCAATAGAGATATACGCCGATCGTACATACCGGGCAACGAATTTATCCATATTATTCAATTATAATAGTGTGTTAGGGTGTTGTGGTCTGGTTAGCACGGGGGGATAATACGGCGAAAAAACGGCATAACTGATGATAAAACAAGCGCAAACCTTTGCGACAATCACGCTCTCTTTGGCATGAATCGGACCAGAAAACAGACCATGAACAAGACGAACACAGGGAAACGCCGTCCGCGTAAAGCGTATCTGGAAGCCAAACAGGCTTTGCTGAAGGTATTGAAGACGCCGGAATACAACGAGGGCGATCAGATCCCAGCCGAGCGCGATCTCGCCGTACTGCTCGGCATCAGCCGAATGACGCTGCGTAAAATCATCGATGAACTGGTCGAGGCCGGATTGCTGGAGAGACGCGGCAATCAGGGCACCTGGCTGACTCAGACGGCCATTGAACGACCGCTGACGCAGGCTATCGAGCAGGGCATCAGCAAGATCACCGAGCTGAACGGCGCGGTGCCCGGCAGCCGCTTAATCTATTTTCAAGATACCGTCGCCAGCCCCCGGATCNCCCCTCTACTGAGCATTGAAACGGGCGATCCGGTGGTGATGATCAAGCGACTACGGCTGGCGGACGGCGAACCTTTCTGCTTAGAAACCAGCTATTTGCCCCGTGCGTTGATGCCGGATCTGACGGCTGAGATGCTGGAGGAGAGCGGGTCGCTGTATCGGCTGCTGGCGGAGCGCTACCGCCTCTTCGGCGTTTCCGACGAGGGCACCATTCGCGTCGGGGTCATGAATGAAGAAGAGCAGGCGCTGCTGAACGCCCCGCCGGACAGCCCGGCCCTGATCTATCGCGGCGTAATCGCCGACCGCTTTCAACAGCCGGTGGAATATCTGGTGTCGGTCAACCATCCGCAGCGAGTCTCGTTTCGTATCAGCCATCGTCCTAACGCCGAGCGCTGAGACGGCGGTATTTTCGGGGCTGTAGAGTGCGCGCGCGGCGGACGTTTGACGGGCATGGCGGAAAAACACAGCGCCGGCATGCGGGTTTCAGAGGCGGATTACCCGCCATGAAAGTCGCCGCGTAAAGGGCTATGCTCTTTGCAGGACATCACAAACGGAGTCATAAATGATACGCCATATCTTACTTATCACCTTCAAGGAGGAGGCCGAGGAAGCCGATATCGAGCGGGTGAAATCGGCTTTTTTGCAGATGCCGGCCGACATCGAAGGCGTCGTCAGCGTTGAGTGGGGATGTAACGACAGTCCGGAAGGGAAAAATGAGGGCTTCACACACTGCGTGATGATGACGTTTAAAGACGAAGCGGCGCGGCAGCGCTATTTGCCCCACCCAAAACACGATGCATTGAAAGCGATTTTCCGCCCGATTCTGGCTAACCTCATCGTGCTGGACTATCCGATACTCACGCCCCAGAAAGCCCCGCAGCCGGTTACCGCCCCGCGATAACGTCAGGACGCGTTTGCGGCCACCGAACCACGGCCGCAACGCCGTCGCCGACGACCCCTGTCTGACGGTTAAACGCCCAAATCACCGCAGAGGATAACCAGGCCCGCCGGCGAACCCGGGAAGTTGGCAGAGTCCGGCGTGAAGCTTCATCGCCTGAACACGCCCCGATGCCCGTACAGCACTAGACCAGCATCACCTCGACGCCTTTCTCCTTCAGCTGCCGAATGACCTCCGGGTTGGCATCGCGGCCGGTGATAAGCACATCGATGTGTTCGGCGTTGCAGAACAGCATACCCGCGCGCTGGCCGAGTTTGCTGCTGTCCGTCAACACCGCAAGTTTGCCGACGTGATCCAACATTTTCTGTTCCGCCATCGCCGTCAGCATATCCATTTTGTACAACCCTTCGGCCGTGAGACCTTTGCCGCTGGTGAACATCCAATGTCCGGCGTACAGAGACGAAATCTCATCCTGCGGCGCCAGGGTGATGGACTGGCTCTTGTTGTACTGCCCGCCGATGATGACGACGCCGTCGTGTTCTTGCTCAATCAGATAGTTGGCCAGAGGAAAATAGTTGGTGATGACCTGAACGTCCCGCCCGCAGATTTCCTTCCCCAGCAGAAAGGCGGTGGAGCCGCAGTTGATGACCGCGCTCTCACCCGGCTGCACCAGCCGGGCCGCCGCCTGAGCGATGCGGACTTTTTGATCGTGAGTCGAGGTGTTTTGACTGTCCAGCGGCGACCATAGCCGTCTGGTCGGCATCAGCGCCTCCGCGCCGTTGCGCACCTTGCGCACCTGCCCGGCTTCATTCAGCTTATTGATATCGCGACGCGCCGTCGCCGGAGAAATTGAGAACGCTTGCATCAGGCTGGCCACGGTCAGATGGCGCTTCTCATTCAGCAGAGCCAGAATGGCGCTGTGTCGTTGTGTTTCTGTCATTTCATGCCTGATTTATGATTATTTATGATGTCTTATGATTGTATAACGCTGTTTTCAAAAATCAAAGCACCGGGCGGAGCCGCAGCCCCACCCGCTTGTCCTCTCGTCAATTCAATGCCAATCCTGCCTCCTGCGCCATCGTCGTCAAACGCGCCCTGGCTTGCCGCAGGTGATCGGCCCAATGCGCATCCTGCGCCCACATTTCAATAACCAGCGGCGCCGAATAGTGCATTCCGGCCAGCGTGCGAAAAATGGCGGGGAAGTCCACCTCCCCTTCCCCAATGCACAGGTCGCGGAACTGTCCCGGAGACTCGGCGCTTACACGGAGCGTGTCTTTGAGGTGGATTTGGACGATATGTTCGCCGCTCATCTGCAACTCGGTACAGGTATCGTAATTCCAGCCGGTGATATTGCCGACATCGGGATAGGCCATAAAGTAAGGCGAAGGCACCGCCTTCTTGAGCACTTCGAACTTACACAGCGAATTCAGGTAAGGCGTATCCATAATCTCCACGCCGAGCATGATGCCCGCCCGTTCAGCCAGACGCGCGCTCTCGCGCATGCCGTCGATAAAGCGTTGATGCGTGGCCTCGCTGTGCGGTTCGTAATACACGTCGTAGCCCGCCAGCTGAATGCAGCGTACGCCCAGTTTATAGGCCAGCCCGATGGCTTTGCGCATGATGACGCCCGCCTGGTCCCGCACCGAGGGATCGGCCGATCCAAACGGAAAACGACGGTGCGCGCTCAGGCACAAGGAGTGCAGCGGCAGGCCGTAATGCTCGCACAAACGGCGCAACCGAAAGATCTCCTCATCGCCCCAGTCCAGGCGTTGCAGGCGCTCGTCGGACTCATCGACGGACATTTCGATAAAGTCGAACCCCAGCGTTTTGGCAGCCTGAATCTTGTGCTCCCAATCCAGCCGCGCCGGCATGGCCTTTTCATACACGCCCAGCCGCAACCCGCTATTCAGGTGATACATCGCGCACCTCGTGTCCAGAGAACGTTAGAGGAACGAGCGAAACGGCAGCTCGGGTTCATCCGTGAAGATATCGTCAAACCCGCGCGGATGCTGGTAATGTATTTTGGCCTTGTCCGTCGGGAAGACGTATTTTCCCCCCACCTGCCAGAAGAACGGCTGGAAGCCGTAATTTAGACGGTCTTTTTTCCGGTGCCATAGCAGCTCAATTTCACCGGGGTCGCTCTGGAAATTCGCCCAAATGTCGTGATGGAAGGGGATGACCACCTGCGTATTCAGCGACTCCGCGGCACGCAGAATATCCGACGAGGTCATTTTGTCGGTCACGCCGCGAGGGTTTTCGCCATAGGAGAGTAGCGCCACGTCGATCGTATTGTCGTTGCCGTGCCGGGCGAAATAGTTGGAGTAGTGCGAGTCGCCGGAGTGATACACATTGCCGCCGCTGGTCTTCACCAGATAGTTCACCGCGCGCCGGTCCATCCCGTCCAGAATGCTTTTATCGCGGGAGGACACGCCCTCAGGCAGCGTCACCAGCGCGGTGCGATCAAAGGCGTCCAGCACGTTGATGGTGATATCGCCAATCGCGATCTCCTGCCCGACCTGCGCCACGATGCAGCGCTCGGCCGGCACGCCCCATCCCGTCCAAAGCTCGACACAGGCTTCGGGGCCGATGAATTTCACATGGTCGCCCGCATTTTGCAGTACCGCCGCCGCCACGTTGATGTCGATGTGGTCAGCGTGATCGTGCGTCGCCAACACCGCATCTATCTTCTTGATACCGAAGGGGTCGAGAACAAACGGCGACGTACGCAGATTGGGTTGCAGCTTGCGCACGCCGCCCATGCGCATCATCTGATGCTGCTTTTTCATGTAGGGATTGGCGTGGGTTTTCTTGCCGGTGCCGCACCAGAAGTCGATGGCAATCTGCGTGTCACCCGCAGACTTTAACCAGATGCCGGTACAGCCCAGCCACCACATGGCGAACGTCCCTGCGGCGACCTCCTCCTGCTCGATCTCTTCGTTGAGCCAGGTCCCCCATTCGGGGAACGTGTTCAATATCCATGACTCCCGGGTAATGTCAGTTACTTTGCTCATTGTTTTATCCTTTTGCATGATGACAACAACCGCCGTCGACCGGTTTCCATGGGTCGCAGACTCTGTTCCCCCGCCCCGTGTTTTTCGTTTGCCCCAGGTGCTCATCACAAAAACGCGATCACGGTGATTGAAAATGACTATATCAATCACAAATATGATTATCAATGATTACTTTTCGCATCTATTGACGAGCTGACTTGACGGTTTTAACACCCCAAAAACCAACCCCTCTTCACAAAAACCGACAAAACAAAGATATTAACTCATTATTTATATTACATTTTCAGTACCAAGAGACAAACAACAATAAACTAAAGTGATAATCACAACGCACAGCTTGATCTTCATCGTCGCTTGTTTATGATGATTAAAAAGATCACAAAGAAATCACGTCATGAAAATTCGTGATTTCTCTCGGTTCGACAAAACAGCAGGAGAAGTTAAATCACACGTTGGCAGGAAAGGACGCAGGTAACAGGGATTGAGTTATCACCGTCGGGCATATGGCCCTTCACCGATACGGAGCGGCATCATGGAAACGCTATACGCTATTTTTCACATCTTCTACAGCCAGGTTATGACCAAAGCGCCACTGCTGTTGGGACTGGTCACCTTGATTGGGTATCTGCTGCTTCGGCGGGATATCTCCACGGTCCTCAAAGGGACGCTCAAAACCATCATCGGTTTCATGCTGGTCCAGGTGGGCGCCGATACGCTAGTCGCAGGGTTCAAACCGGTGATAGAGAAGATCGCCGAATATCATGGGCTGAGCGGCTCGGTCATTGACCCCTATACCGCCATGATGGCGACGATGTCCGTCATGGGGGATCGCTACGCCTGGGTGGGCTACACCGTTCTACTGGCGCTCGCCCTGAATATCCTGATGGTAGTGCTGCGCCGCTATACCGGTATTCGAACGATTATGCTGACGGGCCACATCATGTTTCAGCAGGCCGGGCTGATAGCGATGTTTTATCTGGTGCTGGGCGCCACGATGTGGGAAACCATTATCGCCTCCGCCGTGATCATCGCGCTGTATTGGGGCATCTTTTCCAACATCATGTTCAAGCCGACGGAGGCCGTCACCGGCGGCGCAGGCTTCTCCATCGGTCATCAGCAGCAGGCGGCGTCGTGGATCGCGACCAAAATCGCCCACCGGCTGGGCGATCCCAAAGAGAGCGTCGATAACCTCAAACTTCCCCGCTGGCTGAACATCTTTCACGACAGCATCGCCGCGACCGCCATCGTCATGACCGTGTTCTTCGGCATTATTCTGCTCTCCTTCGGCCTGAAGAACCTGCAGATGATGGCCGGTTCCACCCACTGGAGTATCTATATTCTGGAAACCGGCCTGAAATTCGCCGTGGCCATTCAGATTATCGTCGTCGGCGTCCGCATGTTCGTCGCGGAACTGTCGGAGGCGTTCAAGGGCATCTCGGAGCGGGTCATTCCCAACGCCGTGCTCGCCATCGACTGCGCGGCCATCTACGCCTACTCGCCAAACGCCATGGTGTTCGGTTTTATGTGGGGCGCCGCCGGTCAGTTCGCCGCGTTACTGTTGCTCCTCGCCTTCCAATCGCCCATCGTCATCATTCCCGGCTTTGTGCCCATGTTCTTCTCTAACGCCACCATTGGCGTCTTCGCCAACCATTTCGGCGGCTGGAAAGCCGTGATGAAGATTTGCTTCGTGATGGGCGTCATTGAAGTGCTGGGCTCCGCCTGGGCGATTGCCTTGTTCGCCCACCACGGCACGCCGCTCAACGGCTGGATGGGCATGGCCGACTGGGCGTTGCTGTTCCCCCCCATTATGCAGGGGCTGTCCTGGTCGCCGCTGTTCCTGTGCGTACTCCTGCTCGGCGCCGTCACCTATATGTTTTTCGCCGCCCGACGTTTACGCGCGGAAGAAGATGCCACGGCGCCGACGTCGGATCTGCCTGCGGCCGCGACGCTGCCTCTCACCAAACCCGAGCCAGTCAATGCGGAACGGGCCGTGCGTATTCTGACCGTCTGCGGTAATGGGCAGGGGTCATCCATGATGATGAAAATGAAAATCGCCAAGTTCCTAGAGCAAAGGGACATACCGCATGTGATGGAGTCGTGCGCGGTGGCGGACTACAAATCGAAGCTCGCGATGACCGACATCATCGTCGCCTCACGCCACCTCGCGGGAGAGATAGAGCCAGGTGCAGGCAAATTCGTGCTGGCCGTGCAGAACATGCTCAATCCCCAGTCATTTGGCGACGAACTGCTCAACCTGATCAGAACGCATTTTTCCCGCTAACGTCCGGCTGAAGGAACGGCCGAGAAAGGAGCACACCATGAACTTCAAGCAATCACTGATAGATAACGACACTATCCGGCTTCAGGCCCATGCGGCCGACTGGCGGGAAGCGATTAGGATCGGTACGGGCATGCTGGAGACCGCCGGCGCGGTTGAGCCTGGCTATCATGCCGCGATCATCCGCAGCATTGAGAAAATGGGCGCCTACTTCGTCATCGCCCCCGGCCTTGCGTTGCCGCATGCACGTCCGGAAGACGGCGTCATACGCACGGCCTTCGCACTGGTGACGCTGGCCACTCCCGTCATCTTCGATGGCGAGGATGAACCTGTCGATGTGCTGATCACGCTGGCGGGCAGTACGTCCGACGAACATATCGTAGGCCTGACGGAGGTCACCCAAACGCTGGAGGACGAGAGCAGCCCTACCGGCATCAACCTCGACAGACTGCGCACATGTCGTAGCAAGAACGAGGTGTACCGCGCGATCGACAATGCGCTCGCGCAGGCGGCCAACGAGGAGGGATAACGGATGTTGAGCAACCTGAAACGAACGGTGTTGGCCGCTAATCGACAGCTGCCGCACCACCGGCTGGTCACCCTCACCTGGGGCAACGTCTCGCAGATCGATCGTCAACGCGGGCTGATCGCCATCAAACCGTCGGGCGTGAGCTACGACGCCATGACGGCTGACGATATCGTCATCGTCGATCTGGACGGCAACGTCATCGAGGGGCGACTTCGACCTTCCAGCGATACCGCCACGCATCTGGTGCTGTACCAGGCGTTCCCTCGTCTCGGCGGCATCGTCCATACCCATTCTCGTCATGCGACGATATGGGCGCAGGCCGGTATGGATATCCCCGTGTTGGGCACCACCCACGCCGACTATTTCTACGGCGATATCCCCTGCTCCCGCCCGCTGACATCAGAGGAAATCACCGACGACTATGAAAAAAACACGGGCGTGAGCATCGTGGAAACCTTTCGCCGACGGGAGATCGACCCCATTGCCGTGCCGGGCGTGGTTGCCTATGGCCATGCTCCTTTCTGCTGGGGGAAGGATGCCGAGGAAGCGGTGCATAACGCCGTCGTGTTGGAAGAGGTGGCGGCGATGGCGCTGGCGACGCGGCGGCTGAATGACCATATTCGCCTCCCGCAAACTTTGTCCGACAAACACTATTTCCGCAAACACGGCGCTGACGCTTACTACGGTCAGACTGACGCCACAATGGAATGATGCTCGCGGCATAAGCCGTTTCACCGCTCATCATGACCCAGACGGCGCATGCCGCCGTCTCAACACTGAAAAAGGATGCTCATACCATGACTCAGCCCTTATTACAGATTGCGCTGGACTCTACCGATCTTCCCACCGCCGTCGATCTGGCCGCTCGCGTGGCGGAGTATGTCGACGTCATTGAAGTCGGCACCATACTGGCCTTCGCCGAAGGAATGAACGCCGTCCGCACGCTGCGCCAGCAGTATCCCGACCATATTTTGGTCTGCGATATGAAAACCACGGACGGCGGCGCTATTCTGGCAAAAATGGCCTTTGCCGCAGGCGCGGACTGGATCACGGTGTCCGCTGCGGCCCATATTGCAACGATCACCGCCTGTAAAAGCATCGCGGACGACTACCACAGAGAAATTCAGATGGAGCTCTACGGCCACTGGACGTGGGAAGACGCGCAGGCCTGGCGAAAACTGGGCATCACGCAGGCGATCTACCACCGTTCGCGAGACGCGGAGCTGGCCGGAGTCGGCTGGACGCCTGAAGATATCCAACGCATGCATACCCTGTCGGAGATGGGATTTGAGGTGTCGATCACCGGCGGTATCGTGCCTGAGGCGTTGCAGCATTTCCGAGGCATTAACGCCAAAACGTTTATCGCCGGGCGGGCGTTAGCCGGTGAAAACGGAAGCGTCATCGCCGACGCCTTGCGCCAGGAAATCGCCCGCTACTGGTAACCTTCACGGTGTCCGCCCGTTGGCTTTCCCACGCGGGCGGGCATCATTCCCCGAGACAGCTCACCGCACCCGCACACCTCCTACGGAAAGCGCTTTACCGCACCGTTTTGGATATCTCGATGTTTATCATCCAGATAACTCGCCGTGTCCGTCTTTTTATGCATCGCCCGGTCAACTTCCCTTAATTCTTACCTGAATATTGCCGATAAATTGCCAAGTGAACGCAGTTCATCAGCTTACGAGCTATACATTTATTAGAGGGCGTCACGATCTTATCGCCCCGCTTCCGGCGGGTGAACGCGTCCATTTTTTCCATCATCCAGGAAATTGCTAACCATGACCTCCCTATCGCCCCCTTTTATGTCGTCGCGCTGTGCTCACTGCGCGGACAGCCATAATCTGGGCCTCGACTTCACGATGGCGTTTCAGCCTATCGTAGACTGCGTGACCAAAAGCGTATTTGGCTACGAAGCCTTGGTCCGAGGCTGCAATAACGAGTCTGCCTTCAGCATTATTTCGCAAATCAGCAACGACAAGCGCTACGGCTTCGACCAGCTGTGCCGAATCAAGGCTATCGCGCTTGCAGCACGACTGAAGCTGTCCGGCATGCTAAGCATTAATTTTCTACCCAACGCGATTTATCGTCCTGAACGTTGCATTCGCTCCACGCTGGAAGCGGCCAAAAAGTACCAGTTTCCGATAAAAAACATCATGTTCGAGTTCACCGAGAACGAGCAGGCCCATGACAGTAAGCGCATACAGACGATCATAGAATGCTACAAAAAGTTGGGCTTCAAAACGGCGATCGATGACTTCGGGTCGGGTTATTCCGGGCTGAGTCTGCTGGCGGATTTTCAAACCGATATCGTCAAGCTGGACATGGCGCTGATCCGCAACATCGATCAGGACAAAACACGCCAGACGATCGTCACTCACAATGTCAACATGTTGAAATCGCTCAACATTAAGGTACTGGGAGAGGGCATTGAATCAGAAAAGGAATATCATTTTCTTAAAGGGATCGGGATTGATTTCGCTCAGGGATATTACTTCGCCAGACCCGGCTTTGAGTCGCTGCCGGAGGTCGATACCACTCTTATTTAGCGCCGCAGACGAGGCGGTTCGCGTCAACGCCAAACCCGCTAAACCGGCTTTTACCACAGAGACTTTGGATAATTTGGGTTGCAGGAAGGCGGCAAGAGAGCGAATCCCGATGAGCTGACTCAAGTCAGTGATTCGGGTGAGCATGCTTAGCCAACACACCTGCAATTTGAAGGGCAGCAAGTACGACGGGCTTTTTAATGGTATCGCTTACCTTTCGTCCGCCTCCCCCCTACTTTCCTCTTGAAAGACGCGCTCAACCGACAAGACAAAACGTCGCCATCATCGGGTAAAAAGACCTAAAACACACACAGTTACCTCGAATATGTATACAAATAGCCCACGCTCGCCATATGCAATTTAGAACAAGTTGCCCCCCAATCGGCCGTTATACTGCGCACAATTACAGCGTGTCGGAGAGTTTGTATGAAGCACTCAGAATCTGGGCATCGCCGTGACGATGCAACACAATTACTCGTACGCGAGCTGTTGAAAGCCATTGGTATCGATCAGGGACGTATCGACGCCATATTCCAGGGCGCGCCGATGTATGCCCATGACGGCCTGCTGGATTCCGTCAATCTCATCAGCCTGATTGCCGTTCTCAGCGACCACTATGAAGCCCATGGAAAGCTGACGGGCGACCTGTTCGATCTCATGGATGAAAACGTTTTCGACGCATTTCATACCCTCGATAGTCTGACGCATTTTCTGCACGAAAAAACCTGACCTGTTTGTTGATACCCGAATCCCACGGCGATCAGGACGGAGGATGCATGATACACATCAATACCTTAGCCACCTGGGTTCCACCGGCTCGCCTCAGCGCTGAGGACATCATTATCCAAACGGGCTATAGCCCCCGCGAAGCCAACACGTTCTGCCAGCTGTTCGGCTTTCGCCGCATCGCCGCGCTGGAGGCCTCCGTCTCTCTTTATGGCGTTTTTTATCAACTTCTTAGCCAATTGATGCAGCAGTCCTCCGGACCTGACGTTCCCATCGACGCACTCATTTATGTGCATGGTATGCCGGCGCTGTATCGCGAACAGCCGGCGTGGCTCGCGCGGCTGAAACAGAGTCATCCGTTCGTCAGCGACTCAGCGGGCTGCTACGAACTGGACCAACAGCACTGCGCTACTTTGTTCTGGGCGCTGGAGCTCGCCCATCGGCTACTGGAAGACAAGCAGGCAAAACGCGTCGCCATTATCGCCGGCGAAACGTTGTCGCCTTTAGGGGCCTCGCGGCGATACGTGCCGGGCTACACGCTGATTGGAGATGCATTCGCCGCGCTGCTACTGGAGCGTGAAGGCGCTGGTTTACGGTTGGGAAAACCCTTTCTGGGCCAGCGAATGGAATTTTATGATGGACGGAAGAGCGGCCGGGAAGCGAAAACAGCGTTTTATCAGGCCCACGACGACATGGTGAGGGAGGCTCTGGCAGGCGCCCAGGCGGGCGATCCCGACAGCCTGTCGCTGCTGCCCCACAACATCAACCGTATCAGCTGGCGTCGCTATATGCGCCGTTACCCGCTGCCGTGCGAAGCCATCTCGCTCGGCCTGTTGCCGGATATCGGCCACTGCTGCACCGTGGACCCCCTCCTGCTGCTGCCTGCCGCGCTGCCCGCCGTCCGCAACGGGCAACCGCACGTGATGCTGTCCATCGGGCTGGGCGCCGCCTATGGCAGTTGCTCCGTTTACTACCGCGCGCAATGATTGCGCCGATACTTCGCGCCACCCTGCACGGCGTTTATCGGGCACACTGCAATTATTCTTCACTCTCACAATTTCAGACAACAATGCCCGCGGGCACCGGGCATAATCCTTTTCAGGAAGCGTTTTCGCTGGCGTAAGCAGGCGGAAATATACAAGGATGTAATAACGTCACGGTCAGAGCGCAGGATTGCGCCATTCGAACAGGGATGAAGACGGATCGTCGCGTTATCAGCATGGATGTTGTTTGTCTGTCCGTACCAGTTATTTTCATGCTCCAGCGGGATGACGAGAGATGAAAATCAGGATGGAAACGCTTTCTTTCTCTGCTGACACTCTGCGTGCATACCACTCATCGTGGTCTGTGCGTCGATACCGGAGAAAACCACGGATGCTACGCCCTTTAAGGATCGGGATATCGGCAAAGGGCGCCTTCTTCTCTTTCTCGTCGGTGGCGGGAAACATCACGCAAACATTGGCTTACTCTCTCTGCTCACACCGCTGAACGGCACGCGACAAGCGCCGCCCTGAGCGTTAGCCGACGTTAACCCAGCCAGTCCTTTAGCGCGTCCCACTCAGTCAGGGTGGTAAACCGCCAGCTCAACGTAGTCTCGTTGGCCGATAAAATGCAGCAGTTGAGCGCCAGGCTCGCTTCGTCACACCAGACTTCCTCCATCTGCGCGTTCGCGGGGCGAGAGTCATCCAGCACCTGAATCCGCCCGTTTTCCCGCGTCAGACAGCTGAACGAGTCCAACGGCTTGCTCAGGCCAAGTCCCAACGCCTTCAGATAGGCTTCTTTGCGAGTCCATATCCGAATAAAAGCCTGTGCATATGCCTCTTCATCGCAAAACTGATCCAGCCAGCACGCTTCATCAGGATGAAAAAAGCGCTTCGCTACGCCGCGTTTATGCTCGACACGCCCGCGATTTCCCTCGACATCGACCCCTACCGCGTCACCCTGTGCGATGGCGAACGCAAACGCAGCCTCGGTGTGGGAGAGGTTGAAGTGAAGCTGTGGATATCGGGGCAAGAACGGCTTACCTAACGGGGTGCGGGCAAACGCCAGCTCGTGCGGCAACGCGCGGCACAGCGGCGCCAGCAGGCAGCGTAGAATGCCCTCAGCCAGTTTGCTGGCGGTGAGCGTATCGTGCGGCGCCATCCGGCAGGCCAATCGCGCCTTGGCAGATGTTTCCGGTCGATCCAGCGTCTCCCGGTGGACCAAAACACACTGTGGGCCCGCCAGTTTTCGCGCGCTATGCTCAGCGCTACCACAAAAATCCAACGTGTTTTCCTGGCTGATAATCACGCTCTGCGCCCGATTTATCGCGCTTTCCCTATTCACCTTGTCCATTTTTCATCCTTGCGAGTCATGTCGGCTGAAAGCGATCGGTTCGAGATCACGTACGTCTGATGGAAACGCATACATAGCAACGCTGCATCGCGGGCGTTTCTCCTCCCTTGATCCCAGGTCGATTCGGATATTTTTGCGGTATGACCTTTAGAAACAAGTCTTAACGAATTCCTGTTATTAAAATCCCGATCACGCTTAAAACACTGACCATTTTCGAGACGAATAATCCCAATAACGAAATGTCGCCATCCCAAAAATGGAATGCTGAGTGGAAAAACCGTTACTTATCCCGCTGAAAAAGGCCATTCCAAATATGGCACACAATTTGCGTGAGTCACCCTGTCAATGACAGCAATGACAATAATTAACAACCCAATACCAACGCCGTTTTCAGCATTTTTATTAACCGCTCCAGGCACGGTAAATACATTTTTGGATGACACCATGAATCTACATAATGCCTACCCCCACACCTTGGATAATGAAAGCTTCAACCATAATCTTATCCAGGATATGTATCGTCGCCACCCCAACCTCAAAAAGACCTTGGAAAACAATAATAAAGCAACCAGGCTGGTAGGGATCATCGACTATATTATTGAGAATATCGGCGATAACATCACGCTGGAACAACTCGAAACCGTGAGTGGCAAATCGAAGTTCGATATCTGCCGATTATTTAATCAGGTCTATAATATTACGCCCATGCGATGGATCTGGCGCGTACGCGTCACGCTGGCGAGAGAGATTATTCATATTTCGCCTAACTGGTCTCTGACCGATATTTGCTATGCGTGTGGTTTCTCCTCGTTGCCTCATTTTTCCCGCTGCTTTACGAAAACGTATAATATTCCGCCGCTGAAATACCGGAAAACCGTCTCGTCCGACCGCGAGCCGCCCCGTTTTATTAGCAATATGAGCTTCGATATTATTTTCGGAAAACAACGTCATCTGTTTTCTCGTCATGTATTGCTGGATAACATCCACAATTTGTCTAATTAACGATCTTGTTCGAGTAAACGAGAAAAGTCCGTCACGGGACTTTTATGGATGGAGGAAGGCACCGCGGTGAGTCAGGTTCGGAATCGGGGGTGCCGTCCCATTTGACGAGGACGCCCTGCTTTTGACGCAACCCCTCACGTTGATACGTAATCTGCCAAGAAACAGAGGTCGTTTTTATCCCTGATTGCCGATCCCGCCGCCGCTTTACACGATTCCTCGCGAAAATCAGAGGGGGCGGTGGTGCCGGAAGACGGCGCGATCAGCGCCTACCGCAGCAACAATGACAAAAAAAGGCATACCTCGGTATGCCTTTTTCAATGCATCAGACGGTAGCCCGACGATTATTTTTGGGTTTTATCCTGCAAGAGTTCACCGCTTTCCACCTGCGGCACACCGGCGCTGCCTGTGATCAGCAGGCCGCTTTCCATGTAGCTGAACAGTTTTTCACGCGTGTCGGTGATGTCCAAATTACGCATGGTCAGCTGCCCGATACGGTCATCCGGTGAAAAGACAGAGTCGCCTTTTTCCATGGTCAGACGCTCAGCCTTATAGGTCAGATTGTCGGACACGGTGTTCAGATAAGAGAAGTCATTGCCGCGACGCAGCTCAACGGTGACCTCGCCGGTGATTTCACGGGCGACCCAACGCTGCAGCGCATCACGCAGCATCAACGCCTGCGGATCGAACCAACGTCCCTGATACAGCAGACGGCCTAACTGACGACCATGAGCGTGGTACTGCTCAATGGTGTCTTCATTGTGGATCCCGGTGACCAGACGCTCGTAGGCGAGGTGCAGCAGCGCCATCCCCGGCGCTTCATAGATGCCCCGGCTTTTCGCTTCGATGATGCGGTTTTCAATCTGATCGCTCATCCCGAGACCATGACGGCCGCCGATGCGGTTGGCTTCAAGCATCAGTTCGACGTCGTCAGCGAAGGTTTTGCCGTTAAGCGCAACCGGATGCCCTTGTTCAAAGCGGATGGTGACCTCTTCAGCAGGCACTTTCACGTTTTCGTCCCAGAACTTGACGCCCATGATCGGATTAACGATTTTCAGGCTGGAGTTGAGGAACTCCAGGTCCTTCGCTTCGTGTGTCGCGCCCAGCATGTTGGAGTCGGTAGAGTAAGCTTTTTCCGCCGACATTTTGTAGCTGAAGCCCGCCTCGGCCATAAACTCGGACATCTCCTGACGGCCGCCCAGTTCGTTGATGAAGTCGGTATCGAGCCAGGGTTTGTAGATTTGCAGTTCCGCGTTGGTCAGCAGGCCGTAGCGATAAAAACGCTCGATGTCGTTGCCTTTATAGGTGCTGCCGTCGCCCCAGATATTCACGCCGTCTTCTTTCATCGCGGCCACCAGCATGGTGCCGGTCACGGCGCGGCCTAGCGGCGTGGTGTTGAAGTAGGTCATACCGGCGGTGGTGTTATGGAAAGCACCACACTGGATCGCGGCGATACCCTCTGCGACCAGCTGTTTGCGGCAGTCGATCAGACGCGCATTTTCCGCGCCATATTCCTTGGCGTGACGAGGAATAGCGTCATAGTCCTCTTCATCCGGCTGACCCAGGTTCGCTGTGTAAGCATAAGGCACCGCGCCTTTTTTACGCATCCACAGCAACGCGGCGCTGGTGTCCAGCCCACCGGAGAAAGCGATGCCGATACGTTGACCAACCGGAAGATGCTTCAAAATCGTCGTCATAACAATTAATCCCTGCTCGAGTTAGATGGCATTGAGTGTAACCACTCCAACGCCGAATTACGTAAGTTACATCGCACTATATTGGACAAAATGCAGAAGAAGATCGCGGCGATTCACACGGTCGACGGCATTTTAATCGCGTACTTCACAATGAATATTTATGCAGAATATATGATTTATAATTTAAACATCTTTTCAGCCGGACAGGAAGAGACTCGTTAGGATTTTGGCAAAAAATTCATGCTGCCCTGGTATCACGATCCGTTGGCGACACCTCGCCGATGTCTCTCTGGTCCGGATTTAGCCCTATCGTGTCCGGATCTGGCCTTCTTTCGTTTCAACGTTGGGCGCATGATAGCCAACAACATGAACGAGGAGATAAACCATGTCGCGCACTGCACTGTTAATTATTGATGTACAAGACTCTTTCTTACATCGCCCTTTCTGGCAGGAGGACGATCTCCCGGCATTTCAGGAAGCGCTGCTACGCCTGATCGATGGCTGTAAACGGCAAAATGTCGCGCTGGTGGATGTGTTTCACGTCGCGACAGAGGGGCCTTTCTCGCTGGAGTCAGGCTTCGTCACACGGCAGCGTTTTCTCCATCATCAGCCGGATAAACAAGTCTACAAACACGTTCATAACGCCCTGACTGACTCAGGACTGCATGAATGGTTACAGCAAGAAGGTATTCACCATTTAATTATCTGCGGCATGCGCACCGAACAGTGCTGCGAAACCACCGCGCGGGTTGCGTCCGATCTGGGCTATCAGGTAACGTTCGTGACTGAAGCAACGCTGACCTTCCCGATGACGCACGACGGAAAAACGCTGAGCGCCAGCGAGCTAAAACATCATACCGAAACCGTGTTGAATAACCGGTTCGCGACCCTAAGCAGCGTCGAGGCATGTCTGGCGGCGTTGACCCCTACGGAGTAAACACGGCATGGCACGTCAGGTCTATTTTTTGATGTTGCCCGGCGTACTGTCGCTCGACGTCGCCGGACCGGCGGAAGCGTTACGCCTGGCCGGCGATTTTGACCTGCATTACATCAGTCCGGTTGAGAGTCTGCGCTGTTCTATCGGACTCACTCTCAACCAATTGGAACCGCTGCCGACGCCGATGCCGCCGGACAGCATTTTGATCGTCCCCGGCGTCACCCCGTCCGAACATTATTTCGCCACACCGCTGGCCGAGGTAGCCCGCGACTGGCTGCGCGAGCGGCGGTCTGAACTCGAACGCCAAACACTGACGCTGGTCTGCATCTGCTCCGGATCGCTGCTCGCCGCGCAGGCGACGCTGCTGGACGGTTATCAATGCACCACCCATCACGATATCCTCGCCCGTCTTTCCGAACAGGCTCCGGCGGCATTAATTAGAGAAAATCGTATTTTCGTGGAGGACCGCAACGTCTACACCAGCGCGGGGATCACCGCCGGCATTGACCTGGCGTTGCATTTGATCGCCCGTTTCCAGAGCAGCTTGCACGCTACGCAGGTGGCCCGGGAGATGGTGGTTTACTTCCGCCGCGCAGGTAACGACGACCAGCTGTCGCCCTGGCTACAGCACCGTAATCATCTCCATCCTGTGATCCACCGCGCGCAGGATTTGCTGGCTGCGGCACCAGAATCCTCGTGGCCGCTGGATCAGCTGGCGGACCGTGTACATGTGAGCGCTCGCCACCTGACACGCCTGTTTCGGGAACATGTCGGGATTACCGTGCGCGAGTATCACGAACAGCTGCGGCTTACCGTGGCGGAACAGCGTATCAGGCAAGGCATCGGCGTGGAAAAAGCAGCCTTGCTGGCCGGCTTTTCCTCGGCGCGTCAGCTGCGCCGGGCTCAGTCGCGTCAGGCCTAGCTCACCAGACGGCGACGGTCGATGCGCTGTAGCCCCAACGAAAACAGCAGGCCGACCGCCAGCGCCATCGCAAAGACGTAAAAAATATCCGCCACCGGGGCGCTTTCGAGCGCCAGTTGATGCGTGCGTAAATAATGGATCACCAGCGCGTGAACGCCGTAAATCGCCAGAGAATGACGTGCTATCAGCGCCAGTCCCGGCAAGGGTGCCGCGTTGAGGTAATATTTTCCACTGGCCAACAGACCGGAGGCGGCCAGAAACACCAGCGGTCCGCAGTAGAGATAATAGGTTTGATCGAAGTCGCCGTTGATGAGCGTCAGATGGCGAGTCCCCAGCGTCACCAGCGCTACCCCTAATACGAAGACGCCGAACGCCACGCGCGCCGCCCAGCGGGGGATCGTCATCATCCCGACGATCCTGCCGGTAATGGCGTACAGCAGGTAATAGATGGTATCGCCGAACATATATAGGTTCACCGGCAGCATCTGATGCTGACCGTTCATCAGCGCGGGCATATTGGGATTGGCGACCACCGCCAGCAATACGATCGCCGCCGCCAGCGCATAACCCGACGCCTGACGCACTTTAATCAGCGGAGAAAACAGGTAAATGATGGTGATGGCATAGAAAAACCACAGGTGATAGAACACGGGTTTTTGCAGGCTGTCTCGGAGCGCCAGCCACGGATTGATGGGAGTGAGCCACGCCATATAACACAGCGCCAACAGGCTGTAGAACAAGAGACAGCAACCGATGCGCAGATAGTGTTTACCCTGAGCCTGTCGCTCTCCAAAGAATAGGTAGCCTGAAATCATGAAAAATAGCGGCACGCAGACGCGAGAGGCGGAATCCAGCAGATTGGCGACGTCCCAATAGAGCGTCCCCACCGCGCTGCCATCGGTGACATACCCTGCGGCGCTGTGGACCATCACCACCATCAGGCACGCTATCGCCCGCAGGTTGTCCACCCAGCCGATCCTGTCGGTCATCCACGCCCTCGCCCTATTTTTATACAATAATAAACAGATTATAGGGTGCCCCGCGGCAACTCAATGTGATTGCGGGGAAATGTCGGCAGATAAACAACAGGGCCGCCGAGGCAGCCCTGTTCACTTAACGTCGCACCCATTTGATGCCTAGAACAAGCCCATGGGTTTGTCGGAGTAGCTGACCAACAGGCATTTGGTCTGCTGATAGTGTTCCAGCATCATTTTGTGATTTTCCCGCCCGATGCCGGACTGTTTGTAACCGCCGAACGCGGCATGCGCCGGATAGGCATGGTAGCAGTTGGTCCACACGCGTCCGGCCTGAATGCCGCGCCCCATGCGGTAAGTGATGTTCGCATTACGGCTCCATACGCCCGCGCCCAGCCCGTAAGGGGAATCGTTGGCGATCTCCAATGCGTCGTCCAGCGTTTTGAACGTCGTCACCGCCAGCACAGGTCCGAAGATCTCTTCTTGGAATACCCGCATGTTGTTGCTGCCTTGCAAAATCGTCGGTTCCAGATAGTAGCCCTCGGTCAGATCGCCGTTCAGCGACTTGCGACGCCCGCCGGTCAGCACCTGTGCGCCCTCTTTCTTACCGATATCGATATAATTGAGGATGGTGTCCAGCTGTCCCGACGACACCTGCGCGCCCATCATGGTATGGGCGTCCAGCGGGTTGCCGACGCGAATGGATTCCACCCGCTTGATGGCGCGCTCCATAAAGCGCTCATAAATAGACTCCTGCACCAGCGCCCGGCTCGGACAGGTACAGACTTCGCCCTGATTGAAGGCGAACAGAGAGAACCCTTCCAGCACTTTGTCGAAGAAGCTGTCCTCTTTGTCCATGACGTCGGCAAAGAAGATATTGGGGGATTTTCCGCCCAGCTCCAGCGTCACCGGAATGACGTTCTTTGCTGCATAGCCCATGATCTGCTGGCCGACTTCGGTCGAGCCGGTGAAGGCGACCTTGGCGATCCGCGGCGATGTTGCCAGATATTCGCCGATCTGCCCGCCTGCGCCGTTAACCACGTTGATCACGCCCGGCGGCAGCAGATCCTGAATGATCTCCATCATCAACAGGACCGAGAGCGGAGTCAGTTTGGCGGGCTTCAGTACGATACAGTTGCCTGCCGCCAGCGCCGGCGCCATTTTCCAGCACGCCATCAGCAGCGGAAAGTTCCATGGAATAATCTGCCCGACCACGCCGAGCGGCTCGTGGAAATGGTAAGCCACGGTGTCGTGATCGATTTCGCTGATCGCGCCTTCCTGCGCCCGGATACAGGCGGCGAAGTAGCGGAAGTGATCGATGCCGAGAGGGACGTCGGCATTGCGGGTTTCGCGGATCGGTTTGCCGTTATCCCAGGTTTCGGCGTTCGCCAGCAGATCGATATTCTCTTCCATGCGATCGGCGATGCGGTTCAGGATCTGCGCGCGTTCGGCAGCCGACAGCGCGGCCCAGCCGGCTTTGGCTTCGTGCGCCGCATCCAGCGCCAGATCTACGTCGCGGGTATTTGAGCTGGCGACTTCGCATAACGGTTGTCCGGTAACGGGCGTCAGGTTGACATAATATTCCCCGCTGGACGGAGGCACCCAGGCGCCGCCGATAAAGTTTTCGTAACGTTTTTTCAGGCTGACATCGAAGCCGTAGGCTCCAGGCGAAACACGGCTTGAGCTAGAACTGGAAGAAGTGTCATAGGTCATTTCTGTCTCCTTTGTATGCTGATGCTGCGGACTGAGCGCTGTATTCGCAGTGACGACACACGGCCAGCTGATACAGAACGGTATGCTTACCTAAACAGAAAATCGTTGGATTCATCCTAGAGGATGTTAATCAATTGTGATAGATACAGGCGGTCTGAAAAAGACGGGAATTCGATTCAGCGCTCATTTTTAGGCAACAAATGGAACCTAATGCGAAACAGCGCATCCTACGTCGTCAGGCATATTCGTCATCACCCGGGGGAGATAACATTCGCGTCCCGCCGCATGCGGTGAAATACTGATGTCACGACGTCACATCACGACCGCAGGAGTACGGGTGAAAAACAACCATTCCCAGCGTGAAGATACGCAAGCTCCCTTGATCGGGGCCAGTCGGCGCACCATCTGGCATCAGGAGGCGTTGGCAGAGCCTCGTCGCGACTGGCTGGCGGAAGAGGTGCCGGTAGCTCTGGTCTACAACGGCATATCACACGTGGTGATGATGGCCTCACCCAAAGATCTGGAAGCGTTCGCGCTGGGTTTTTCACTGTCGGAAGGCATTATTCAGTCGCCGAACGACATCTACGGCATCGACGTCGTGCCAGCCTGTCACGGCATCGAAGTTCAGATTGAGCTTTCCAGCCGTCGCTTTGCCGGGCTGAAAGCCAGACGCCGCGCAATGGAAGGCCGCACCGGCTGCGGCGTCTGCGGCGTCGAGCAGTTGGAGGAGATAGGCAGGCCGATAGCGCCGCTTCCCTTCACCCAGACATTTTCACTGTCGCGGCTGGCGTCTGCGCTGGCCCGGTTGCCCGATGTGCAGGTCGTCGGGCAGCGGACCGGCTGTACCCATGCCGCCGCGTGGATTTCGCCGGAAGGCGCGCTGTTGGGGGGTTGCGAGGATGTCGGCCGACACGTCGCGCTGGATAAACTGCTGGGGATGCGCGCTCGTCAGCCCTGGCAGCAGGGCGCGGCGTTAGTGTCCAGCCGCGCCAGCTATGAAATGGTGCAAAAATCCGCGCTCTGCGGCGTAGAAATTCTCTTCGCCGTCTCCGCCGCCACCTCGCTGGCCGTCGACGTCGCTCAACGCAGTCAGCTCACCCTGGTGGGATTTTGTCGTCCGGGGCGCGCGACGGTTTACACCCATCCTCAGCGCCTGCGCGACTAACCGCTTAGACTAATTGGTTGTTAGGCCCAACCATTCTCTTATAAGTGACTGTTGAAAAAGGATTAAAATCAGGACGAAACGGCAGAAAGCCAAGAATAACCATTTTCAATATCATTTAATTAACTATAATGAACTTCATGCTTACGCGGGACTAACAAACCAAGTGCCGCTCCATCTATACCAATGCACGCCAACAATGGAGATGCAAAATATGAGTTACACACTGCCATCCCTGCCCTATGCCTATGACGCACTGGAACCGCATTTCGACAAGCAAACGATGGAAATCCATCACAGCAAACATCACCAGACCTACGTCAACAACAGCAACGCCGCGTTAGAATCCCTGCCGGAATTCGCGAAACTGTCTCCGGAAGAACTGATCACCAAACTGGATCAGGTCCCGGCTGATAAGAAAACCGCGCTGCGCAACAACGTGGGCGGCCATGCCAACCACAGCCTGTTCTGGAAAGGCCTGAAGCTGGACACCACGCTGACCGGCGATCTGAAAGCCGCCATCGAACGCGATTTCGGCAGCGTTGACGCCTTCAAAGAAACTTTTGAGAAAGCAGCGGCAACCCGTTTCGGTTCCGGCTGGGCCTGGCTGGTGCTGAAAGACGACGGCAAACTGGCGGTAGTCTCAACGGCTAACCAGGATAGCCCGCTGATGGGTGAAGCCATCTCCGGCGCGTCCGGCTACCCGATCATCGCTCTCGATGTGTGGGAACATGCCTACTACCTGAAATTCCAGAACCGCCGCCCGGACTACATCAAAGCGTTCTGGAGTGTCGTCAACTGGGACGAAGCCGCAAAACGCTTTGCCGAAGCAAAAAAATAATCTGCCCTAGATAGCCTGCGCCGTTAGCGCGAGCTCATCCCCCGACCCGGAATAACCTTAATTATTCCGGGTTTTTTATTTCCGCATTTCATTCCTTAATACCGAAGTAAATAGTAAAGCTTTCCTTTAGCATGCCGATAATTTTCTCGAGCCCTCTTTGATTATTTTCCACCATCCTGTCCAGGTCGGGGGAGATATTCTTCTGGCTAAAACAAATAGCAAATCAACACATTAGGGATCTCCCTTAATGACTGAGTTCATTAATAATGGAAGAGTAAAATGGCGATTAAAATAGAAAATATAAAGGTAGGTAAGAAGTTAGGATTAGGCTTCTCTCTAATTTTAGCGCTGACCCTCCTTATAGCTGCTGTTGGGATGATGTACATCGGGACGCTGAAAGATCGCTTCGATAAAGCGACTTTTAGTGCCCAGATCAACGATGAAGTCAACCAGGCTCGCTATTATCGCGTTCTGTACAGCGCGGGGTACCACCCCGATGCCATCAAAAACAATAGCAAACATATTAACAACATCGTCAATTTAGTCAGCGAAGCAAAAAATAAGTCCTGGTATTTAGATTACGAAGACCGTTTGCAAAAAATATCTGATGCCATTGTCGAATATCAGAAAAAACAAAAAGATTATGTGGATGCGGTAAATAAAAAAGATCAGATAAGACAAAGCTGGAATATTTCTGACACGCAAACCGCATTAAATGCCTTTGAGCAACAGATTAAAAATGAAGGTAATTTTCCGCTACAACTCCAAATAGCCAATTTGGATCTCAAACTCACCAACATCCGCTATCAGGCCCGCGGCCTGCTGCTCGCCCTGAATGAGGACGCGGAGAAGTCGCTCATCGCCGCGCAGGAAGACGCCGAACAAACGCTGAACCAGTTAATCCAGACGCAACCTGAAGACCGTAAAGCACAGTTGGCTCCGCTCGTCACATCGCTATCGAACTACAAATCTCAGGTGCGAGCCTATCTTCCGGCTTATCAGGAAGAACTCAAACAGGTCGATCTGCTCGGCGTCCAGGCCAGTAACCTGATTTCACAGGTCACCAGCATGGTGGACAACGAAACACTCGCGACCCAGAAAGATATCAACGAAGCTACGCTGTGGCTGTCCCTGACGGCGCTAATCACGCTGCTGCTGGGTATCACCATCGCCCTGTATATCTCTCGCCAGATTACACAACCCTTGAACCAGACCGTCGGTATCGCCGAAAGCATTGCTGCCGGCGACCTCACCATGCCGATCGCCACAACCCGTCGCGACGAGCTCGGGATGCTGCTAAACGCGATGGCGAAGATGAAAGCCAATCTGCACAACATCATTGACGATATTCGTCTGGGCGTTAGCCAGATCAACACCGCCGCCCGAGAAATCGTAGCGGGCAATGACGATCTGTCTTCCCGCACGGAGTCTCAGGCGGCAGCCGTGGAAGAAACCGCCGCCAGCATGGAACAGCTGACATCGACCGTGAAACAGAACGCCGGCAACGCCCATCACGCCAATAAACTGGTGCTGGACGCCACCCAGACCGCGCAGTCCGGCGGCAAACTGGTGGAAGAGGTGGTCAAGACCATGTCTGAAATAGAAGGCAGCTCGAAACGCATTGCTGAAATCACTTCCGTGATTAACGGCATCGCCTTCCAGACGAATATTCTGGCGCTCAACGCCGCGGTCGAAGCCGCTCGCGCCGGTGAACAAGGCAGAGGATTCGCCGTGGTCGCCGGCGAAGTGCGTAATCTGGCGCAGCGCAGTTCTCAGGCAGCGAAAGAGATTGAAGGGCTGATCTCCACCTCCGTGAATCAGGTCGGGCACGGCGCGAGACTGGTGAATGATGCAGGGAAAACGATGCACGACATCGTGACTTCGGTCACGCACGTCCATGACATCATGGGCGAAATTACGGTTGCTTCGGATGAGCAAAGCCGTGGGATTGCGCAGGTTAATGAAGCCATCGTGGATATGGACAGCAGCACGCAGCAGAATGCCGCGTTAGTTCAGGAGTCCACCGCCGCCGCCAGCTCGCTGGAAGAGCAGGCGATTGTGTTGTCCAATGCCATTGCGGTCTTCCGTCTCTCCAGTACGCAGGAGCGGGAAAACAGCGGGCAGCAGGCGCTGACCAGCGGTCATGCACAGCAGCTGACCTACAACCCGTAATATCACACTCCGGCAACGCCGGAAGCGCGAGTCACCTCGACGGGCTAAGAAAACCCTCTCAGCCCGTCATTCACACTTAACGCACGGCAATCAGCGGCTGCGCCTTCAAGATCGTCGCCAGATTCTGCTGCTGCGAAGAAAGCTGCGTCATCATGCCGTTGTACTGGTCAACCTGCGCCTGCGTCTGGAACTGCACGCCATTGCCGTTGAATGTCACCTGAGCGCCCTGCGTTTGCAGATAGTCGCCGACCTGCACCAGCGTCTGCGCAAAAGAGATACTGACCGGCACCACCGCCGCGACGGCCGTCGCTGGTTTCGTCACCACACGCTCATACACCCGGTTATAAACCGCCTGAACGTCTTCCGGCTGCTTCAGCGCGTGTCGGGCGTTGTCCGCCTGCACTTTGGCGGTCTGCGTCTGCTGACTGAGCAGATTCAGAGCGCCGGTGCTTTGACGCAGATTTTCCCGCTCAGTCAGATAATCCTGCGGCACGCGAATGCGTGCGACCTGCTCCAGCATCGGCGTTAAGCTGCCCGCCAGCGCCTGATCCAACTGCTGACCAAAGCCCGTCAGAATCGCGTAATCCTGCGCATAACGACCGAAACTCTGCTTTTGCTGGTCCGTCAATCCCGGCAGCTGACGCCCCGGTTCCTGTTCCACACCCTGCAAGAATGCGTTGAACGCCTGGCGCTGCTCTTTGTCTTTATCACCACAGGCCGCCAGTTGCAGCGTCATCAAAACCATAATCACCGGCATCAGCCAGCGCGAACGGATATCCGCCAACATGTCTACTACTCCTGTTTTTTGTTTCGCCGTCTTGCTCATAGAAGATTCCCCTGATAAGCATAGCCGAACGGCTTTCCCGCAAGATGAAAAACAGCGCGCATAATCTGGCTGTTCTCCCCGTAGAGGCTGCGGTGAGATACCGCAACGCAGCCATGTCACACTCAACCGCACCCACCTAAAAAAACAGGGCCATTAAGGCCCTGTCGTCATTCAGCGAGCACAAATTCTTACTGCAACACCGAAATGTCAGCCACTTTCAGGAACAGGTTACTCAGTTCGTTGAGCAGCGTCAGGCGGTTGATCCGCACCTCCTGCTCTTCCGCGTTCACCATAACCTTGTCGAAGAAGCTATCCACCGGCTCACGCAGCTGCGCCAGCTCAACCAGCGCTTCCTGATAACGCCCTTCAGCGAACCACGGGGCCAGTTTACTGTTCAATGCGGTCACGTAGGTCGCCAGCTGAATCTCTTCTTTTTCCTTCAGCAGCGAGGCCTGCACGCTGTCATTCAGGCTTTCGGTCGACTTCGCTAGAATGTTGGACACGCGTTTGTTGGCTGCCGCCAACGCAACCGCCTGTTCCAGCGTACGGAAGTGACTGACGGCCTTCACGCGGGCATCGAAGTCGGCCGGACGGGTCGGACGACGCGCCAGCACTGCCTGAATGGTATCTACCGTATGACCTTCTTCCTGATACCAGGCGCGGAAACGGCCCAACATGAATTCGATTACGTCATCGACCACATTGGCGTTAGTCAGCTTGTCGCCATACAGACGCACGGCTTCTTCCGTCAGCGTTTGCAGATCCAGCGGCAGCTGTTTCTCTACGATGATGCGCAGAGCGCCCAGCGCGGCGCGGCGCAGCGCGAACGGGTCTTTATCGCCTTTCGGATGCTGACCAATGCCGAAGATCCCAGCCAGGGTATCCATTTTGTCAGCGATAGCTAACGCACACGCGACCGGAGACGAAGGCAGATCGTCGCCAGCAAAACGCGGCTGATATTGCTCGTTCAGCGCGACCGCGACATCTTCGTCTTCACCGTCATGACGCGCATAGTGCATACCCATGACGCCCTGCGTATCGGTGAATTCGAACACCATGTTGGTCATCAGATCGCATTTGGACAGCAGGCCCGCGCGCGTTGCATGATTGACGTCTGCGCCAATCTGCTTCGCCACCCATCCGGCCAGCGCCTGAATGCGATCGGTTTTATCTCGCAGTGAACCCAACTGCTGCTGGAACAGTACGGTTTCCAGACGCGGCAGATGGTCTTCAAGACGTTTTTTACGGTCGGTATTGAAGAAGAATTCGGCATCCGCCAGACGCGGACGCACCACTTTTTCGTTACCCGCAATAATCTGCTGCGGATCTTTCGACTCGATATTGGCTACGAAGATGAAGTGCGGCAACAGCTTGCCCGCGTCGTCGTAAACCGGGAAATATTTCTGGTCGCCTTTCATGGTATACACCAGCGCTTCCGCAGGCACCGCCAGGAATTTTTCTTCGAATGTCGCCGTCAGCACCACCGGCCATTCGACCAGAGACGCCACTTCTTCCAGCAGGCTTTCGCTCAGATCGGCTTTTCCGCCAATCTTCTGCGCGGCCTGTTCTGCATCGCGTTTGATCATCGCTTTACGCGCTTCGTAGTCTGCAACCACTTTGCCGCGTTCGAGCAAAATTTCAGGATATTGATCGGCATTATCGATGGTGAATTCGGCTTCGCCCATGAAGCGGTGGCCGCGCAGCGTGCGAGCAGATTCGATGCCCAGCACGGTGCCGGGGATCAGCTCGTCACCCAGCAGCATCGTCACGGTATGAACCGGGCGAACAAACTGCACATCTGAGTTGCCCCAGCGCATCAGTTTCGGGATCGGCAGTTTGCCGAGTGCCACGCTCACCATGCCCGGCAGCAGAGTTTGCGCCGCCTGGCCTTTGACCTGCGCACGGAACAGCAGCCATTCGCCCTTGTCGGTGGTCAAGCGTTCGGCCTGATCGACGGTGATGCCGCAACCGCGCGCCCATCCTTCGGCCGCCTTGGTCGGCTGACCGCTGGCGTCGAACGCCTGCGAGATGGCCGGTCCGCGTTTTTCAACTTCACGATCCGGTTGAGACGCGCTCAACGCGGTCACCTTGAGCGCCAGACGACGCGGCGCGGCGAACCAGTTCACCGCCTGGTAGGTCAGGCCTGCCGCATCCAGTTCAGCGCTGAAATTGGCGGCAAAAGATTGCGCTAGCTGACGGAGAGCCTTCGGCGGCAGCTCTTCCGTGCCGATTTCCACCAAAAAAGTTTTATCAGTCATGGCCTGTTAGCTCTCTTTTCTATTACACATCGGGAAGCCCAGCGCCTCGCGGGAGGCGTAGTAGGCTTCGGCTACCGCTTTGGTCAGCGTGCGAATGCGCAAAATGTAACGCTGACGTTCGGTAACGGAAATCGCCTTGCGCGCGTCCAGCAGGTTGAAGCTGTGGGCGGCCTTCAGGATACGTTCGTAGGCAGGCAGCGGCAGCGGGTTTTCCAGCGCCAGCAGTTCCTGAGCCTCTTTTTCATACTGCGCGAAGCAGGTAAAGAGGAAATCGACGTCGGCATGTTCGAAATTGTAGGTCGACTGCTCCACTTCATTCTGATGGAACACGTCGCCGTAGGTGGTTTTGCCGAGAGGGCCATCGCTCCACACCAGATCGTAAACGCTGTCCACTCCCTGGATATACATCGCCAGACGCTCCAGCCCGTAGGTGATCTCACCCGTAACCGGTTTGCATTCCAGACCGCCCACCTGCTGGAAGTAAGTGAACTGCGTCACTTCCATGCCGTTCAGCCACACTTCCCAACCCAGACCCCAGGCGCCCAGCGTCGGGTTTTCCCAGTTGTCTTCAACGAAGCGAATATCGTGGATCGTGGGGTCAAGACCCAGCGCCTTCAGCGAGCCGAGATACAGCTCCTGGATGTTTTCCGGCGACGGCTTGATGATCACCTGGAACTGATAGTAGTGCTGCAGACGGTTGGGGTTTTCGCCGTAGCGTCCATCGGTAGGACGACGTGACGGCTGGACATAGGCGGCGGCAATCGGCTCTGGGCCGAGCGCCCGCAGGCAGGTCATGGGGTGAGAGGTTCCCGCGCCAACTTCCATGTCCAACGGTTGAACAATGGTACAGCCCTGGCGCGCCCAATAATCCTGTAACGTCAGGATGAGGCCCTGGAAGGTCTTGGTATCAAACTTTTGCATTTGGATTCGCACGCGATACAAGTGGATTTACAATGAATGCGCCAGTATACCCTCTGAGTGCAAGATATACAGCCGGAATGCGGCAACAAGTTCATATCCGGACGAATTTACCACGCGTGGCGGGACGCGGTTTCCCAGCCCGAACGCGACGGCAATCCGGGCCAAAACCCATCGCATTCGAACGTGACTGCGCGAAGGGCTTACGGCATTCGCCGCCGTCCTTCGCTCCCGCCAATGAAGGCGAAACGGGCGGGAACCGGAGCGTTAGCCGAAAAACACGGTTTGCAGCATTTTCAAGCTCAGCAACAGCAACAGCGCCGCAAAAATCTTTCTCAGCGTCGCGACCGGCAGACGGTGCGCCAGTCGAGCGCCGACCGGCGCCGTGAAGAAACTCACCAGCGAAATCATCAGCACTGCGGGTAGCGATACGTAGCCCAGGCTGTAATGTGGCAGTCCGGGGGCATCCCAACCGTTGACCATATAACCCAACGCCCCCGCCAGCGCGATCGGCAAACCAACCGCCGCCGACGTACCAATCGCCTGCTGAATACGCACATTGCACCAGGTCAGAAACGGCACCGTCAGCGAACCGCCGCCAATCGCCACCAGCGCCGAAATACCGCCAATACCAAGCCCCGCCAGCGAGGTTCCGACCGTGCCGGGCAGTTGACGATTAGGTTTTGGCTTGAAGTTCATCACCATCTGAAACGCGATATAGGCCATGAAGCAGGAAAAGAAGATCGCCAGCGCCTGAGTCGGCAATAATGCGGCCAGCCAGGTGGCGCAGAATGTGCCCACCAGAATTCCCGGCGTAATACGCCAAACGACCGGCCACAACACGGCCTGATGCTGATGATGCGTGCGCAGACTGGAGACGGCGGTAATCACGATGGAGGCCATCGAGGTCCCCAACGCCAGATGGACCAGATGCTCATTTTGTACGCCCTGTGCAGCAAACATGGCGGTCAATATCGGCACCATGATGCCGCCGCCGCCAATACCTAATAATCCCGCCATAAATCCAACGATGGCACCAAGCGCCAGATAAGCGATAATCCACTCTACAGCCATCCCTTCACCCCTGACATAGAATATTTCTCATTAATAGTTATATATTTCAATGAAATGTGACATCCACGGACGCATTGCCGCTCACGTCCAGACTCTGATACTACCGCTGGCGACATCATCGCCTTAGACTACAAACGACGAGTCCCACGTTGGAGAACCAATCTGGCGCGGACCGCCGCCAAAACCTAATAGGGTCTGTTGCGCGATCAGACGAATCATCGGGATACATTGCATTGTTCATTATTCATTTACGCTTAAATATCGAAATCCGCCACCTCAAATCCATGCCAGCGGCCGTCATCGCTGAACTTTAACGCGGTTTCTCTTTACCTTTTGCGATCGGCCCCCACAAAAGCATGGTTGTTCATACAGTATTTAGCGTGTGATGATACGGCGGTTCACGGGGAATACCGTGCGGCAGTAGACGTTATTCACGAGGGTCAGGGGTCATGAACCCGTGGCGAATCTTAGCGGAAATTATCAGAGGAGCATGCCATGAATCGTTGCGGTTGGGTGACGGCCGACCCGTTATATTTGGCCTATCATGACGACGAGTGGGGCAAACCCTGCACCGATGGCGACAAGCTATTCGAAATGCTCTGTCTGGAAGGACAGCAGGCGGGCCTTTCCTGGATAACCATACTGAAAAAGCGCGAACGCTATCGCCACTGCTTTCACCAGTTTGACCCGGTTAAGATTGCCGCCATGAACGAAGACGATATCGCCCGACTCATGCAAGACAAGGGCATCATCCGCAACCGCCTCAAAATCCAAGCGATCATCGCTAACGCCCGGGCGCGTTTAGCGATGGAAGCGCAGGGCGAAAATTTTTCTGACTTCATCTGGTCTTTCGTCAACCACCGCCCCGTGACTAACTTCTACGCAACGCAGGCCGATGTGCCTGCTCAGACGACCACCTCGGAGAGCCTGTCGAAGGCGCTCAAAAAACGCGGATTCAAATTCATTGGGCCCACGATTTGTTACGCCTACATGCAGGCGGTGGGGCTGGTCAACGACCATACGACTGACTGTATTTGCCACCCGAAGCAGCGTTAACCCCGCGCCACGGGCAACGAAAGAGGCCATCGCGGCAAAGCCGAACAAGATGGACGGAGTCAGTCCCGCAGGGGCGAAATCTCCCTCTTTTGCTGTCATACTGTCGTGATAATGTAGGTTGAAATAATGCAGGAAAGGATTGCCTCGCATTTTACTGTTTTGCTTATCGCGCTGGCCGCAGCTTTTTTCCGCGGGCCGCCACGATGTAGGCATTGCTCACTTCGGCGGAGGTATCACCGCCATCGCCGATGTGTGACAACGGGAAGAAATACGGACCAGGATTGCGTCAGCGCTGGTCTGTATTGGGGTTTTTACGTTAACGACAATAAAGGAATATTGTATGAATAAAACCATGGCTAAACTGGCCTTTATGATGATGATGGAATGGTTCATCTGGGGCGCTTGGTTCGTCACGCTCTGGCCTTTTCTCAATCATCACGGTTTCACTCCCACTCAAATTGCCTGGTGCTACTCCTGCACCGCCATTGCAGCCATCATTTCGCCTATCGTGGTGGGATCGCTGACCGACCGCTTTTTCCCGGCGCAAAAGGTGTTGGCGCTGCTGATGCTGGTCGGGGCGGCCCTCATGTTTTTCACCGCGCAACAAACCCATTTCAACAGCTTCTTTCCGCTGCTGCTGGCCTACTGCCTGACCTATATGCCGACCATCGCGTTAACCAACAGCATCGCGTTTTCCAACGTTGCGGATGTCGAGCGTGACTATCCGCAGATACGCGTAATGGGCACCTTGGGGTGGATTGCCGCGGGCATCGCCTGCGGATTTCTCCCTACGCTGCTGGGCTACGGCGATATCACCGCCACCAAAATACCGCTTCTGATTGCCGCCGCCAGCTCCGCCGTGCTCGGGCTGTTCGCCTTGTGTCTACCGCACACCCCGCCGAAAGGCCACGGAAAACTCAGCCTCTCCGTCATGCTAGGGTTAGATGCGCGCGTGTTGTTGAAAGATCGCAGTTTTCTGGTCTTCTTCATCTGCTCATTCCTGTTCAGCATGCCGCTCTCGTTTTATTACATCTTCGCCAACGGCTATCTCACTGAAATCGGTATGCCGAACGCCACCGGCTGGATGACGCTGGGACAGTTCTCGGAAATCTTTTTCATGCTGGCGCTGCCTTTCTTCATCAAGCGCTTCGGCATCAAATACGTGTTGATTCTGGGTCTGGCGACCGCGCTGCTTCGCTATCTGCTTTTTATTTTTGGCGGCACCGAACAGCTGTTCACCTACGCCCTGCTGTTCATCGGCATCCTTCTCCACGGCGTCAGCTATGACTTTTACTTTGTCACCGCTTATATCTACGTCGATAAAAAGTCTCCGGTCTTCATGCGCACGGCGGCGCAGGGGCTGATCACGCTCGGATGCCAGGGAATCGGCAGTCTGTTGGGGTATCGACTGGGGGGACAGCTGATGGAAAAATGGTTCTCCTACCCCGAACCGGTACAGGGTTTGACATTCCACTGGGCTGGTATTTGGGGCTTTGGCAGCGCCATGATTGCCGTCATCTTTATCACCTTTCTCGCACTGTTCAGAGAGCCTGCGCAAGGCGTAAAACCGGTTGAGATCAAGCAAAGTCAAAATGGACGGGCAATACCATGACATAACCCCGTCGTACGTTAACATTTAAAGAATTCACAGAAGATAGCGTCTTTCCGCATTGCGGAAGGGCGCTATCCTGTTTTGATCGGGGAGACGCAAAAGAAATGATCATGTCGCAAAAAAAAGAAAGTCGCATTGCAGGGGCACTCTACGGCCAGATGCTGGGAGATGCTATGGGTATGCCATCCGAACTTTGGCCCCGTACGCGAGTCAAGGCGCACTTTGGCTGGATAGATCGTTTTTTAGACGGCCCGCAGGACAATATTGTCGCCCGCTACTTTAAAGCCGGCGAGTTCACTGACGACACCGCCATGGCACTGGCGTTAGCGGATGCGCTGATTGAATGTCAGGGAGACGTGGTGCCTGATGCCATTGCCGCTCACATTCTCGCCTGGGCTGACCGGGTGGATGCCTATGGCAAAGTCATGCTGGGTCCCAGCTCAAAAATCGCCCTGACGGCTCTGAAAAATGGGCAGGCTATCTGCGATCTGGAAAACAACGGCGTCACCAATGGTTCAGCCATGCGGATCTCGCCGCTAGGATGCGTGGTGCCAACCCACTCGCTCGATCGCTTTATTACCGAGGTCGAACTCGCTTCCAGCCCGACGCATAAATCCGACGTCGCTATCGCAGGCGCGACCGTCATCGGCTGGGCGGTCTCTCAGGCGGTGGATGGCGTCCGTTGGGAAATGCTGCGCGACCAGCTTCCGGGCGTCGCGAGAGCGGCCCAGGAAAAGCGGGTGACAACCTACCACGCGTCCATGGCCGCGCGTATCGAGCTGGCGATGGATGTTGCCAACAATTCCGGCGGTACGGAAAGTACGATGGATCGCATTTACCACCTGTTGGGCACGACCAGCGATATTCTGGACTCCGTCCCGGCGGCCATCGCGATGGTGGATCTGGCTGGAACGCAGCCCAATCGCTGCGCCGTGCTGTGCGCCAATCTTGGGGGCGATACCGATACGATAGGGGCGATGGCGACCGCGATTTGCGGCGCGCTGCATGGCGTGGAGGCGATCGATCCGCAATGGCGTCAGCAACTTGATGACGTCAATCATTGCGATATCAGCACCTATGCTCGCCAATTACTGACACTGCGATTGCAGCGGGAAAAGAGGAAGGACGTTTAAGGCGCATTCGATAGCGGGACAGTGATTTACCGTCCCGCTATCGGCGTTTACCGACGATAACTCAGATCGTCAGGTTCATCGTTATCGTTACCGCTCGGACACGAACACGTATCGGTCGGCACGACAATGATTAATGCTGAACTCGATTGGAACGCCTGCCGCGTCACACACCTGCTGCTTGAGCACCAGCATCGGTACGGATGCCTTGATATTCATCACAGACACGAAGTGTTCATCCGACGCCTTGGCCGTCACCCAGTTACGCGTATGCTGCGGCGAAATATTCTGAGCTTTGAAGTAGGCATAGAGTGAAACCCCGATCTCTTCCGGATCGCCTATCAGCGTGGTAGGGACATAAGATGTCACGATTGAAACGGGTTCGTCTTCGATAAAACGATGACGTAGCAGGCAATAAACCGGCGTATCCGGTGGTAGCGCCAGCTGTTCCGCCACTTCTTCGTTACACGGCACCACCTTCTTCTCCAGCCACATCGTACCTGGATTTTTACCTTTACCCGTCACCTGACAGCTAAAGCTGGCGGCGCTCCCGATTTGATATTCCATTTGGAAATTGATGTAGGTACCGTATCCCCGCGTCCGCACGACTACGTTTCGTGATTCCAGTAGTTTCAATGCGTTGCGTACGGTGATGCGGGAAATGCCTAGCAGACGGCAAAATTCACGTTCGCTGGGTAGAAAGTCACCCTCGCGCAAATCGCCATTTTGCACAGCTTGTTGCAACGCATCGCTAAATTTCACATAGAGGGGCGTGTGGTCCCTCTGCTGTAACCGGTGCTGCAACCGCTCTACCAGGGCTGAATATGTGTCCATTTCTTCCTCCTGTATCCATGGTGGATAAAGCGTCATCGACGCCTTCCTTGTTAAATAGTCCCTTGTAACTCAAAAGCTTAGCCATCCAGCCAGCTGTGTATTCCTTACTTCTCTACCACCTCCTAACAAATGTAATGCCCTAAACCATGGGCAAAAGGTCAACCTATTGTAAAACCATGACGAGCTCGGTATTGATCATACGACACTACATCTTTTAATTTGATTCACTAAATTTGCAGTATTCTTTAGACTCAATCCCCTTCTGCGGGTTATTTCTCCAATCTTATCGACGATCCCCCGTCATAGCGGAGCTAAATCATGAAACCTGAAATTATCCTGTACAGTCGCATCCCCGAAGATTTACACGCTCGCCTGTCGTCTCACTTTACAGTCAACGAATTTCAGGGCTTACCACCCGTTGACGATCCTCGCCTGGCGAAAGCTGAAGGGCTGATCGGGGCCGGCGGTCAAATCGATCAGGCGTTTCTTTCCCACCTGCCGCGCCTGCGGGCGGTTTCGACCGTCTCGGTCGGGTATGACAATATCGACGTCGCCGCACTAAATCAAAAAAATGCGTTGCTGATGCATACGCCTACCGTGTTGACCGATACCGTGGCGGATACGGTGATCGCCCTCATGCTCATGACCGCCCGGCGCGCACTCGAATCCGCAGAACGCGTCAAAGCCGGAGAGTGGCAGCGCAGTATCGGCCGCGACTGGTTCGGCGTTGATGTTCATCACAAAACGATAGGCATTCTGGGCATGGGCCGGATCGGCATGGCGGTCGCGCAGCGCGCTCACCTGGGTTTCAACATGCCTGTCCGCTATCACGCGCGTCACCGTCATCCTGACGCCGAACAGCGCTTTAACGCCCAATACGACACGTTAGAGACCTTGCTGGCCGAGTCGGACTTCCTCTGCATTACGCTGCCGCTAACCCCGGAAACACGCCACCTTATCAATCGCGAACGGCTGGCGAAAATGAAGCCTGGCGCCATCCTGATCAACATCGGACGCGGCCCCGTCGTCGATGAGCTCGCTCTAATCGACGCGCTACGTAACGGCCAACTGCTCGGCGCTGGCCTGGACGTCTTCGAGACCGAACCGCTGCCGGTGGACTCGCCGCTGTTAACGCTGCCAAACGTGGTGGCGCTGCCGCATATCGGCTCCGCCACCCACGAAACCCGTTATGCCATGGCCGCCTGTGCGGTGGATAACTTGATTGCCGCGCTGACCGGCGACGTGAAAGAAAACTGCGTTAACCCGCCATCATGACGTTCATGACCCGAACGTCGACACCCCCGGCGGCTTTCGCTGACCGGGGGTGTCAGAAGGAATCAAAACCGCAGAAAATTATTCCACCGCCATCGGCGTCTCCGTGACCGCCGTCGACTGACTCCCCTGAATCTCTTTCACCCGCTGTTCTGTTTTCTGCACCGCATCCGCGTTGCTCAGCAGACTATAAGTCAGTTCGAACGTCGTACTTTGCCCAGGTTGCAGCTGTTTCACGCGCCCCATCTTACGCTCGACGGTCACCGGATAGGCATAACTGGTGCCGGGCTCAATACCGGTCACATAACCCTGCTTTTCGGTATCCGTATTTTTCCATAGGGACAACACCGGCAGTTGGCGAGTATCGAACGCAATTGAAACGCCCTTATCGCCCGCCTTATTCACGAGTGCCGCCAGCGTCTTGCCATCTTTATCCGCATAAGGGGAAACATTAAACACCATCTCATCAAAGTCTTTGGTCGGACCTTGATAGGTCGCCCAATCTTTAAGACCGGGCTTCGCATAGTCGTTGAAAGGAGAGATCTCTTTGACTGGCGCGACGAAGCGAGCGCCCTGCTCCAGAATCGGTGTGCCAAAGTTGCTGTGATAGATAATTTGGTAATCGCGCGGATAATCCGCCTTGTTGGTCAGCACGTCGTGGATAGTGAACGACTCGCTGCCGGGCACGTAACGCAGTTCGGTCCACGTCTCCAGATTGGATTTCTTGAAGCTGTTTTCTTTCAGCAGACCGCGTACAACAATCGCATGCGGCGCTTTGTCGTCGATGTCCACCACCACCTTGGATGCGGGCGTATTGCCTGCGCGGCCGTGCAGGGTATACAGCATGCCGTCGCTGGTCACCGGGTGGCCGGTCCATTCATAGCCGCAGCGCACCATCATTTCGTTGAAGCCTTCCAGCCACCCCAGTCCGTTGCGACTTTCCAGCGTGATCGTATTAGGATTGACGACCTCATCGACCGGCGAGTCCCATCCAAGGCGGATATTTTTGCCGGTCACATGCAGCAAATCCATGCCGCGCGTCGGGCTCAGCGTAATCTGCAGTCCGTCAGGGCTGGTGATAGTAATGATTTTACTGCCCTCCTGACGCCCGCCGTGCAGCACTTTCTGCTCAATGCTGAAAGCCAAGTCTTTCACCTTCAGCGTCTCACTGCCGACCTTCCAGTTGCCCTTTTCGACATTCGCTTCAGCATCAGTCAGCACAAACGTTTGTGCGGAAATCTGCCAGGACACCAACGCCAGGGAAACGCCCAAAGCCAATAACTTTTTCATGCTATGCATCCTCAGTGGCTGAATTGATTTAGCTCTAACCATTGAAGACTACAAATGCCGAACCGGCCAAAATGTGACTACCATCACTGCGTGTATTTATGCTGTTTTTTTGGTGTGGATTTGCTGAAGGAGTCACAGAATTGTTAAGTGTTTTTGAATTTTTTGCACTAAAAGTGGGAGGTGAAACCGATCGTTGCTGACGCGGTTTCAGCCTCCAGCATCACACTCAGGAACGACCACAAAGCTAAATTAAACGCGACGATATTTTATGCTGCCATAAGAAATATCACTGGAATAAACGAAGAAAGCGATATTCATCCCGCGTTGCACCGGGATAATACACGGGGTAAGGTGGCGGCCTCATTCGTGTTTCAGCATTTATTGACAAGCTATGAACTTTTCCGTCTTTGGCAACAAATTCACCCGCCGCTCCGGTATTACTCAACTGATGGACGACCTGAACAACGGGCTGCGCACGCCCGGCGCCATCATGCTTGGCGGCGGAAACCCCGCACATATTCCGGCCATGGATGACTACTTCAAATCCCTGTGCGGCGACCTGCTGGAACAGGGCAAACTGACCGATGCGCTATGCAACTATGATGGCCCGCAGGGGAAAGATACGTTCCTGAATGCGCTGGCCGACCTGCTGCGCGAGACGTTGGGGTGGGAGATAGGCCCACAGAATATTGCTCTGACAAATGGCAGTCAGAGTGCATTTTTCCACTTATTTAATCTCTTTGGCGGACAAAAAAGCGACGGCAGCCGCAGCAAGGTCATGTTTCCGCTGGCGCCGGAGTATATCGGCTACGCCGATTCCGGCCTGGACGAAGACATGTTCGTCTCAGNGCGCCCGCAGATAGAGCTGCTGCCGGAAGGCCAGTTCAAATATCACGTCGACTTCGAACAGCTGCATATTACCGACGATATCGGGGCGATCTGCGTCTCACGCCCGACCAACCCGACCGGCAACGTGCTGACTGACGATGAGCTGCGTCAGCTGGACGCGATGGCCCGCCAGCATGAAATCCCGCTGATTATCGACAATGCCTACGGCGTCCCGTTTCCCGGCATCATCTTCAGCGACGCCACGCCGCTGTGGAACCAGAATATCATTCTGTGCATGAGCCTCTCCAAGCTGGGCCTGCCCGGCTCCCGCTGCGGTATCGTTATCGCCGCCGAAGAGGTGATCGACGCGATGAGCAACATGAACGGCATCATCAACCTGGCGCCCGGCTCTATCGGCCCCGCCATCGCGCATGAAATGATCCAGCGCGGCGACCTGCTGAGACTGTCTAACGACGTCGTGCGTCCGTTTTATCAGCAGCGCGTTAAGCACACCATCGAGATTATCCGCCGTTATCTGCCCGAGGATCGCTGCCTGATCCACAAGCCGGAAGGGGCGATTTTCCTGTGGCTCTGGTTTAAGGACCTGCCCATCACCACCGAGTCGCTGTATCAGCGATTAAAGCAACGCGGCGTGTTGATGGTTCCCGGCCACCACTTCTTCCCCGGACTGGCGCAGGAGTGGCCGCACGCTTACCAGTGTCTGCGCATGAACTATGTGCCGGAGCCGGAGAAGATTGAGCAGGGGATCGCTATTCTGGCAGAAGAAGTAGAACGCGCCATGCAGGAAACGGTGGTGTAACGGCGCTGTCGCCGGGTTGCGTCACGTGCGTCATCACGCATCTTGCTGAGCACGTTTGCATACACTCGCCATCCAGGCGCCCGATCAGCCCACAGCCTCTCGCCGCTGTGGGCTGAATCTTTTATGCCGCGCCGACGCTTAACCGCGCCCTACGACGCCCGCCGTTTCCAGCACCGCATGCAAGAGCACATTGGCGCCCGCCGTCACCTGTTCAGGTGAAGAGTACTCGATTTCGTTGTGGCTAATGCCGTCCTTGCACGGGATGAAAATCATGCCCGTCGGCGCCAGCATACTCATGTAAACCGCGTCGTGGCCCGCGCCGGACACAATATCCATATGCGAATAGCCCAGCGCCTGCGCCGCACGCCGTACCGCGTCTTTACACTCTGGATGGAACGGCGCGGCGGGATAATCCGAAACCTGCGTCAGCTGAATATTCAGACCGGTTTCCGTCATCAGGCTCTCGAGATAGGCTTTTAGCGCCTCATCCATCTGCGCTACCGATGCATCATCAATATTGCGGAAATCGATGGAAAACTTCACGCTGCCGGGCACCACATTACGGCTGTTGGGATGCACCTGCACCATCCCGACCGTGCCGCGGCCGTGTGGCGAGAAGCGGTCGGCAATGTTGATCACTTCCTGCATGATGCGCGTGGAAACCTGCAGCGCATCTTTGCGCATCGCCATCGGCGTCGGCCCCGCGTGAGATTCCATACCCGTCACCACGCAGTCATACCAACGAATCCCCAGCACCGCCTGCACGACGCCGATGTCGATGTCTTGATCCTCAAGAATCGGCCCCTGCTCTATATGCGCTTCAAAGTAGGCGCCGATGGGATGATCGCCCGGCGTTTGCGGCCCGACGTACCCGATTTTCTCCAGCTCGTCCTTGACCGTCTTGCCGTCCACGTCCGTGGCGGCATAAGCGTATTCCAGCGGGAATACCCCCGCAAACACCCCTGACCCCATCATGACCGGCACGAAGCGGGAGCCTTCTTCGTTGGTCCAGGACACCACCTCGACGGGCGCCTCGGTTTCAATTTTCTGATCGTTCAGCGTGCGAATGACCTCCAGCGCGGACAGCACGCCGAAGTTGCCGTCGAACTTGCCGCCGGTCGGCTGAGTATCGATATGGCTGCCCGCCACAATCGGCGGCAGCGCGTTATTGCGTCCGGGACGGCGCATAAATACGTTGCCGATGTTATCCACCACCACCGACAGTCCTGCGGCCTTGCCCCAGCTCACCAGCAGATCGCGGCCTTGCCGGTCCAGATCGGTCAGCGTCAGACGGCATACGCCGCCTTTCGGGGTTGCGCCAATCTGCGCCAGTTCCATCAATGATTCCCACAGGCGTTCGCCGTTGACCCGCATGTCGGCCGTCGTCACCTTGTCCGCTACCGTAAATATGTCATTACTCATCGTCGCTTCCTCACGGTCAATGCTTCACTGTTTCTGTTCAGCCGTTAGCGCTGAACGCTCTGCGGCGCGCGGGCTTTTTCCCATGCGGCGGCCGCGCTGAAGTCCGGACCAAATGCCGGACGCTTGATGTAACGACCCGCCCCTTCCTGCGCCCGGAGATCGCCATCGGCCCAGACCACAACGCCTTGGCTGATGGTGTACGCCGGTATTCCGGTGACCGTGCGGCCTTCAAACACGTTGAAATCGTTGCGGGAGTGATGGGTCTTGGCGGAGAGCGTTTTGCTGCCGTTCGGGTCCCACAGCACCAAATCGGCATCCGCGCCCGTCGTCACACAGCCTTTACGCGGATAGAGATTGAACAGCCGCGCGGTGTTGGCGGAGGTGACGGCCACGAATTCGCTGGGCGTCAGACGCCCGCTGTTAACGCCGCCGTCCCACACCACCGCCATACGCTCTTCCACGCCGCCGCAGCCGTTGGGGATCTTGGTAAAATCGCCGCCGTCCGCCGCTTTCTGGCTGGCGCAAAACGTACAGTGATCCGTCGCTGTCGTGTGCAGTTGGCCAGACTGCAAGCCGCGCCACAGCGCCTCCTGGTGACCTTTGGGGCGAAACGGCGGACTCATGACGTGCGCCGCCGCCTTGCGAATGTCCGGGTCGCGGTACACGCTGTCATCGATCGTCAGGTGACCGGCCAGCACCTCGCCGTAGACCCGCTGACCTCGTGCGCGAGCCCGGGCAATGACCTCCGCCGACTCCTGGCAGGAGACATGCACCACGTAAATCGGCACGCCCAACACGTTGGCGATGGTAATGGCCCGATTAGCGGCTTCTCCCTCAACTTCAGGCGGTCGCGACAGAGGATGCCCTTCCGGCCCGACGATCCCTTGCGACAAGACCTGCTGTTGCAACAGATGCACCATCTCGCCGTTTTCAGCATGCACCGTCGGCATCGCCCCCAGCTCCAGCGCGCGGCGGAAGCTGTTCATCAACGTTTCGTCGTCGCACATGATGGCGTTCTTATAGGCCATGAAGTGCTTAAAGCTGTTCACGCCCTCTTCGCGCACCAGCGTACCCATATCCCGGTGCACGCTTTCGTCCCACCAGGTGATCGCCACGTGGAAGCTATAGTCGGCCGCCGATTTTTCCGCCCAGCCGCGCCACTGGCGGTAGGCTTCCATCAGCGACTGCCGGGGGTTCGGGATCACAAAGTCGATGATGGTGGTCGTACCGCCCGCCAGCGCCGCCGCCGTGCCGCTGTAAAAATCGTCCACCGTGACGGTGCCCATAAACGGGAAATTCATGTGCGTATGCGGGTCGATGCCGCCCGGCATGACGTACAGGCCGCCTGCGTCCACCACCTCGGCGCCCGCCGGCACATCGAATTGGGCCGCATCGCCCACCGCCGCAATCACGCCGTCGACGCACAGGACGTCGGCGCGGAACTGGCGGTCGGCATTGACGACGGTGCCGCCTTTAATCAACAGAGTGTGACTCATCGTTATCTCCCTCTTTTTCGGCGGTGATCGCACCCGCTCGCCGCGGAAGCCGCCACCGTCAGTGATGAAAACGCTCGCGGATCAGAGCGCCTCGGTCGCCATCGGGTTATTAGGATGCGTGGTCCAGTTGGCGTATTTCTCGCTGACGACGTTGCCGGTCCGCTCATCCACCTCGCCGGGCGCCAGGCTGCGCAGCGTGATGCACTCTTCCACCGGACAAATAGAGACGCACAGGTTGCAGCCCACGCAGTCTGCCTCTTTGACTTCAAAATGGCGTTCGCCCTCTTTCGTGTGGGTGATGGCCTGATGAGAGGTGTCTTCACAGGCCAGATGGCAGCGCCCGCATTTGATGCACTTCGACTGATCAATTACCGCCTTGTCGACGTGGTTCAAATTGAGATAGCGCCAGTCCGTGACGCTGCTCACGGCGCGTCCGCGGAAATCCTCCAGCGTGCGGTAGCCCTTCTCATCCATGAAGTGGCTTAGACCGTTGATCATGTCGCGCACGATCGGGAAGCCGTGCACCATGACCGCCGTACACACCTGCACCGTGCCGCAGCCCAGCGAGATGAATTCGGCGGCGTCGCGCCAGGTGGAAATGCCGCCGATGCCGGAGATGGGCAATCCCACGGTGTCCGGATCGCGGGCGATTTCCGCCACCATGTTGAGCGCGATGGGTTTTACCGCCGGGCCGCAATAGCCGCCGTGAGAGCCTTTGCCGCCGGTGTTGGGATGGATGCTCATCTGGTCGAGGTCCACCCCTATCACCGAATTGATGGTATTAATCAGCGATACCGCATCAGCGCCGCCGCGCCGGGCCGCGCGAGCCGGATAGCGGATATCGGTAATGTTGGGCGTTAGTTTGACGATGGTCGGCAGGCTGCAGTACTGCTTGCACCAGCGCGTCACCTGCTCGATGTACTCCGGCACCTGCCCCACCGCGGCCCCCATGCCGCGCTCGCTCATGCCGTGCGGGCAGCCGAAGTTCAGCTCAATGCCGTCGGCGCCGGTTTGCTCCACCAGCGGCAGGATATATTTCCAGGACGCTTCTTCGCACGGCACCATAATCGACACAATCATGGCGCGATCCGGCCAGTTGCGCTTCACACGGGCGATCTCTTCCAGATTGACGTGCAGCGAGCGATCGGTGATCAGCTCGATGTTGTTCAGGCCGAGCACCCGCCGGTCGGCCCCCAGCAAGGTGCCGTAACGCGGGCCGCTGACGTTGACGACATGCGGGTCGATACCCAGCGTTTTCCACACCACGCCGCCCCAGCCGGCTTCGAACGCCCGCACCACGTTGTACTCTTTATCCGTCGGCGGCGCGGACGCCAGCCAGAAAGGATTAGGGCTTTTGATGCCCAAGAATTCGGTACTGAGATCAGCCATGCGCACACCCCCGGTCCAGCAATACAGAGATCGATGCGTCGTTGACCACCTGACGCCCCGACACGGTTAAGGCCAAGTCGATATAGCGGGCGGCGATTTTGCCCTGCCGTACCGCATCCACCGTCAGATCCAGTCCGCCCGCGCAGCAGTCGCCGCCCGCCCAGACGCCCGGTAGGGACGTTCGCCCCGCGTCATCCGTCGCGATGCGCCGATCGATGAGCCGGATAGCGTCACCGGCAGGCGCTGGGTCGTAGGTCTGCCCAATCGCCTTCAGGACCATGTCCGCGGGCAGCGTATAAGTTTCCCCGCTGGCGACCAGCTTGCCGTCTTCCCGCTGCATCACGGCGAACGACACGCCCGTCACCACGCCGTTTTCACCGTGGATAGCCTGCGGCGCAGACCAGAAACGCAGGGTGACGCCGCACTGTTTGGCCCACGCCTGTTCGTGGGGCGAGGCTTTCATCTCCGCCTCGCTGCGGCGGTAGACCAGCGTGACCTCGCGCGCGCCCAGCTTTTTGGCCTGCACCGCCGCATCGACGGCGGTCATCCCGCCGCCAATCACCACCACCTCACGGCCAACGGGCACCCGGCTGAGATCGGCGGCCTGACGCAGCTCCGCAATAAAGTCGACCGCTTCACGCACGCCGGTCAGCGGCGTTTCTGGGATACCCAGCGCATTAACGCCTGCAAGCCCCATGCCAAGGAACACCGCATCGAACCCGGCGCGCAGCTGCTCCAGCGTGACATCACGCCCCAGCCGCTGGCCGAGACGCAGCTCAATGCCGCCGACGGACAGCAGCCAGGCGATCTCTTTCTGGGCGAAGTCGTCGGTCGTCTTGTACGCCGCCAACCCGTATTCGTTCAGACCGCCGGGTTTGGGCCGGTCGTCGAAGATCACCACGTGATGACCGCTCACCGCCAGCCGATGGGCGACGGTCAATCCGGCCGGTCCCGCCCCCACTACCGCGACTTTTTTGCCGGTGGCGGCGGCGCGCATAAATAGCGGCCGCCCCGGATTGGCGAAGTAGGCGTCGGTCGCAAAGCGTTGCAGCAGGCCTATTTTCACCGGTTTGCCGTCCTGATCGTGGCGCACGCACGCCTGTTCGCACAGCGTCTCCGTCGGACAGACCCGGGCGCACATACCGCCCAGCACGTTCTCTCGCAAAATGGCCTCGGCGGCCCCGCGCACGTTGTCCTGCGCGATGCGGTGAATGAAACTCGGTACGTCGATATCCGCCGGACATGACCGCGTGCAGGGCGCGTCGAAGCAGTAGTAACAGCGGTCCGCTTCAATCACGGCTTGAGTGGCGGTCAGCGGCGGTGCGCTGTCGCTAAACTGACAGACGTACTCCTCCTGCCTTAGCCGTTCAGCCCGGATGCCGGGGGTATTTACCCCCACAGGGGTCTGGTTTTTCATGCGTCGAACTCCTCTGTCCAAGCCCTGTCGGAAACAGGGGCGTGCAATGTTCTAAGCTGGCGCGCGATATCGCCGGGTTGCCTCGTGATCGTCATGACCCTTGAGAGAACAGAGCGGCGTCGCTGGCGCGCCACGGCGCGAGAATAAATCCTGACCAACTGGTTAGGTTTTCTAAATAAATGATGCGATTTATGTGCCAGCTTTTGCCCAAGAGGCTAATCCGTGCAAAACAAGGGGTTATCAAGCCATAACTTTTCACGATGGCGACTTGATCGTCTCTATTTGGTGCAGTTAGCCTCTTTTTTGCAGCAAAAGTGATCGTTTGTGATCTTTATGGGGCATTGAAAAGAAGAACGTGGAGAGAGGTGGCGTTAAGCGATGTTAAGGGGAAATAGCGACAGGTTGACGGCAACCTGCCGACCGGTGCCGCACAGCCTATGCAGGGGAGGAATTTCTTAATCTGCGAAACCTCCGCGAAAACCGGAGCAACGCTACGTCTCCAGCCCGCAGATGCGAAATACGCAGCTCAGCACATGATCGGTGGCGCGCTGCTGCGCGGCGGCAGAACCCGCTTCTTCGCCCATCACGGCGGCGATCTGTACCGAAAAGTCAGCGTAAGTCTGCGTCATCGACCAGACGGAGAAAAAGAAGTGCCGGGCATCCAGCGGCTTCATACGGCCAGCGGCGATCCAGCCTTCCAGCACCGCCGCTTTCTCGTCCACTAACTGACGCAGTTCGGTCTGCAAACGCGCATGCACCCTCGGGGCGCCCTGCAAGATTTCATTGGCGAACAGCTGCGACGCCTCGGGATGTTCAAAACTAAAGCTAATCTTATGAATGACGTAGCGCTCAATCGCCGTTTTCGGATCGGCCTGCGGTTGGAAATCATCCAGCGGCGCCAGCCAGTCGTGCAGAATGTCATCCAGCACCGTGTAATACAGCGTTTCTTTGTTGCCGAAGTAGTAATGCAGGTTGGCCTTGGGCAAACCGGCCGCTTCGGCAATCAGGGCCATCGTGGCGCCCTTAAAGCCAAAACGCGCGAAGATCTGCTCCGCCGCCTGCAAAATGATCGCCTCATTATCTTGTCGGATGCGCCCTTTTTCCGGGTCTTCGCCGCGTTCGGCGGTTCGCGACCCCATCGGGCGCGAGGAGGGGTGTACGTCTGACATTTTACTGTTCCACATCATTCACGTTCTCACGGGTACACGGCAACCAGCGCCATCCCTGGCGCCGACAATCCGTCCTGAATCACCTTCGCTATTTCGCTGCGGCGTCCCAGACGACGTGACTCATGGCGGCATCGCCCGGATCTTTTTTGATGACCGGCGTGCCGCCGCTGTTGAGCAGCACGTCCACCGTACGGCGATAGGCCGCCGGGTCGAGGTAGCCGATTTGCGGCGTGTTGGCATGCGTGATCAGCTTAGCGACGTTCTCCATCTGACGCTGCTGCACCTCAACCGTGGCCGCACCCGACGCATCCTGCTCAACGATAATCTCCGCCGCTTCCTGTGGATGCGATACCGCGTAGTTCCAGCCCCGGTAAGACGCTTTCAGGAATTTGGCCATTTTGGCGACGAACGCCGGATCGCTGAGGCTCGGCCCCAGCACGTACAGACCATCCTCCAGCGTGGAAACGCCCTGATCCTCATACGGGAACGTGACCAGATCGTCCGGTTTCATGCCCGCGTCGATCAGCTGCCCGTACTCGTTATAGTTCATGGTGGAAATGCAGGCCGCTTGGTTTTGCAGCAGCGGATCGACGTTGAACCCTTGCTTCAGGACCTTGATATCCACGTCCGGCTTGTAGCCCAGCTTGTTCATCCAGTTAAAGAACGGGTACTCGTTGCCGCCGAACCAGACGCCCAGCGTTTTCCCCTTCAGGTCGGCCGGCGTACTCACGCCGCTGGATTTTTTGCAGGTCAGCATCATGCCGGAGCGGTCGAAAATCTGCGCGATGTTGACCAACGGCACGCCCGCTTCACGCGCCGCCAACGCGTCCGGCATCCAGTTGACGATCACGTCCGCCGACTTGCCGGCGATCACCTGCACCGGCGAGATATCCGTGCCGCCGGGCTTGATAACCACGTCCAGCCCTTCATCCTGGTAGTAGCCCTTCTCCTGCGCGACGTAATAGCCCGCAAACTGCGCCTGCGGCACCCACTTCAACTGCAGCGTGACTTTCTCGGCGGCATACGCCGACAAACAGCCGCACAGCGACAATGCGGTCAACCACAGTCCATGACGAATTGCAGAACGTTTGATCATCAGAGGTATCCTCACATTAAGTGAACACAAAGCGTGCGTCTCGCGGCCGCATCGCGACTACGACATACCGCGTACGGCGGGGTGCCAGAAGTTGATTTGTTTCTCCAGCCTGACCAGCAGGGCATACGCCAGCGACCCGACGACCGACGCCACGACAATCGCCGCCCAAACGGTCGCCATATGCATGCGCGCCGCCTCCGTCGAGATACGGAACCCCAGTCCGGCCGTCGGCGACCCGAAAAATTCCGCCACAATCGCACTAATCAGCGCCAGCGTGGCGTTGACCTTCAGCGCGCCGAAAATGAACGGCAGGGCGGCGGGCAAACGTAGCGAGAACAGCGTCTGGCGCGGACTCGCGGCGTAGCAATACATCAGCTCGCGCTCCCTTTTTTCGCTAGCCTGCAGCCCCGCCAGCGTGCTGACCAGCGCCGGAAAGAACGTGACCAGCACGATCACCGCCGCCTTCGAAGGCCAGTCGAATCCGAACCACATCACGGCGATAGGCGCGACGCCCACCAGCGGGATAGTGCTGGTCAGATTGGCCAACGGCAGCAGCCCGCGTTGCAAAAACGGCAGCCGGTCGATCATCAGGGCGACGAGGAAGCCCAGTCCGCAGCCCAGCGCATAGCCAATCAGCACCGATTTCACCACCGTCTGCATTACGTCGCCCGCCAGCATGCCGGCGCCCTCATACAAGGCGCGCGCGATATCCAGCGGCGTGGGCAGCAGCACCTGCGGCACCGCAAACACGGTCACCAGCAGTTGCCAGAAGTAGAGCACCCACAGGCCAAACAGCGTCGCCACCAGACTGGACGGTAGGGCGACGTCGCTGACNCCCGCCAGCCGCTGTACGCTTAAACACGCCAGCAACGCGACCGCCGTCAGCGCAAGCCAATAGGCGGCACCGCCGCCGTCGAGGACAATCAACCAGCCCGCCGCGCCCACGACGGGCACCATCAGCAGCAGCCAACGGCACAGCGACGATGACGGAGAAAATCCCAGCAGCACGGCAACCAACGTGAACAGGATCACGCCGAGAATGAGGTAGCGGTCGGCGACATCGCCGGTCATCAGCCATTGACTGAACGCCAACAGCACCATCGTCAGCGCGGCGACCAGCATCACCACGCCTGATATCGCTTTTGGTTTCATCATCCCCCCTTGCGCGACGTCATCACCAGACGCTCTATCTGGCTGACCATCGCCGTCAGCGCCAGCCCTAACAAAGACGCCATGACCAGCGCCGACCAGATCTGGATGGTGTTGCCGTAGTAAGAACCGGTCAGCAAACGCGCGCCCAGTCCGGCCTGCGCGCCGGTCGGCAGCTCGGCGACCATCGTGCCCACCAGCCCGCTGGCAATGGCGACGCGAAACGCGGGAAACAAATACGGCAGCGACGACGGCAGCCGCACCATCCAAAAGGTGTCGACCCGGCTGGCGGCATAGGTGTGCACCAGCTCCATCTCCATTTTTTGCGGCGATCGCAGCCCCTGAACGGCGGCGATCGTCACCGGGAAAAAGCACAGGTACATAGCGATGGTGGCTTTCGGCATCAGCCCCGTAATCCCCATGCTGCCCAGAATAATCAACACGATGGGCGCTATCGCCAGCACCGGCACGGTCTGCGACGCCACAATCCACGGCAGCAGCGCTTTATTGAGCGTGCGGGAGTGAACGATACAGACCGCGAGCAGCATGCCCAGCACGATCCCCATGGCGAAACCGGTCAGCGCGGCGCTGGCCGTGACCCAGGTGTGGAGCAGCAGGTTGCGCGGCGAAGTGACCGGCCAGCGCGTCAGGCTGGTCCAGATATCCGCAATGATTTGATGCGGCGCGGGCAGCACCGGACGCGACATAGACAACGTGACGCTCACCAGATCGCGCCAGCCCCAGTCGCCCTTCGGCGCCAGCGTGCGTTCGATCGCACCCGGCGCATTGAGGACGATAGCGAGCAGATACCAGCTGACCACGGCGGCGACCAGAACCACGCCTATCGGCAGCGCGTGATAGCGCAACGCGTTAATGTTCATGGTGCCCCTCCACCAGCGCATCCCTCACCTCTTGCGCCAGATGAATAAAGTCGGGGGTATCGCGCAGCGACAGATCCCGCTCGGGCGGCAACGGCGACGTCAGCACTTTGACGATGCGGCCGGGGCGCGGCGACATGATGACGATGCGGGTAGAGAGATAGACCGCTTCCGCGATCGAGTGGGTGACAAAGACCATCGTGCGCTGTTCGGCATACCACAGTTGCTGTAGCTGCTGATTGAGGTTGTCGCGCGTCAGTTCGTCCAGCGCGCCGAACGGTTCATCCATCATCAGGATCTGCGGAGAGAACCCTAACGCGCGGGCGATGGAAACGCGCTGCTGCATCCCCCCTGACAGCTGCCACGGAAATTTCTTCTCGAAGCCGGCCAGTCCGACCCGCGCCAATTGTTCAAGCGCGATGGCCTCGCTCTGAACAGGCGGACGTCCCTGGATTTGCAGCGGCAGCATCACGTTCGCCAGCACCGTGCGCCACGGCAGCAGCACCGGAGACTGAAACACGTAGCCGTAGGCGCCCGCCTGCCGCGCCTCGGAAGGCGTCATATCGTTGACCCGCACTTCGCCGGAGGTCAACGGTTCCAGGTCGGCGATAGCGCGCAGCAACGTGGTTTTCCCACAGCCGGACGGGCCGATAAACGACACAAACTCGCCTTGCCGAATCGTCAGATTGATATCTTTCAGCGCATGTACCGGCCGATCGGCCGAGGGATAGATGATATTGGCGTCGCGCACCACCACGGCGGGTCTGGCCGTCGCGGATTTCAGCGTCAAGACGGAGGGTTCCTCAGCGGACAGAAATTGGCTCATTGTGGTTCTCCCTCTGGCAATTTTGACCGGGTGGTTAGGTTTTCCCATCCTGATATATGCGATTTCCGTGCCATTTTCAGGCTTAAGTGGGTAACCTTACGAAATGCGCAGGATTACTGACGTTGTCAGCAACATATCGATAATTTATGGCTAAATTGGTGCAAATGGCGGCACATTTGCGTTGACATGGAGCACGAGAACACGAAGCGGGAAGCAGATATATCCCGCTGCGGTAAGACAGCGGGATAAGCGTTGAGGATCAGCCAAGGGTTGCTGTCAGTGCGGCGAGCGCATCGTCAATAATCGCCAGCCCCTGCCGGGCCTCGTCGGCCGTCACCACGCACGGCGGCACAACGTGGACGCGGTTTTCAGCCAGAAAACCGAGCAAGCCGCGCGCGTACAGGTCGGCCTTGAGCTGCGCCATTTTGTCGGCGGGCATCGGCGTTTTTGCTATAGGATCGGTCACCAATTCCAGTGCATGGAATACGCCTTTTCCGCGCGTTTCGCCGACGATGTCGTATTTTTCCGCCAGATGACGCAATCCTGGTGCCAGCACGGTTTCGCCCACCTGCGCGGCGTTGTCGACAATGCCCTCTTCCGCCATCGCGTCCAACGTCGCGACAATCGCCGCCATCGCCAGAGGATGCCCGGAGTAGGTCAGTCCGCCGGGAAACAGTCTGTCATCGAAGAAATGGGCAATCGGATCGGAAATGATCACCCCGCCCGCAGGCACATAGCCGGAATTCACGCCCTTGGCGAACGTGATCAAATCCGGCGTGATGCCGTAGTGGTCGAAGGTAAACCAGCGGCCGGTACGACCGAACCCGGCCATCNCCTCATCCATAATCAGGAGTATGCCGAACTCACGCGCCAGCGCGGACACGCCCGCCAGATAGCCCGGCGGCGGCATCAAGATTCCCGCCGTGCCGGGGATGGTTTCCAGCAGAATGGCGGCGATGGTGCCGGGGCCTTCGCACTCGATAATTCGGCGCAGATGATGCAGCGCCGCCTGGCACTCCTCTTCCTCAGTGGTGGCGTGAAACTCGCTGCGGTACAGGTACGGCGTGAAAAAGTGGATATGGCCGCGGAAATAGTCGTTCGGCAACCGCCGCCAGTCGCCGGTGGCGCCAATCGCGCTGCCGGTGTTGCCGTGATAGGAACGGTAGCTGGAGAGCACCTTGTCCTTTCCAGTGAACAGCCGTGCCATGCGAATGGCGTTCTCATTGGCGTCCGCGCCCGCGTTGGTGAAGAACACCTTGCTGAAGTTCTCCGGCGCCAACGAGACAATGCGTTTCGCCGCCTCGCCGCGTGCCAAGTTGGCCGTCGCGGGCGCAATCGTCGTCAGCTGATCCGCCTGCGCTTTGATGGCGGCCACGACTTTTGGATGCTGAGCGCCGATATTGGTATTCACCAGCTGACTGCTGAAATCCAGATAGGTCTTCCCGTCGAAATCCCACAGGCGGCAGCCCTCGCCGCCCGCAATCACCAGCGGGTTTAAGCCGCCCTGCGCCGACCAGGAGTGAAAAACATACTGCCTGTCGAGCTGACGGACCGTGTTGTTTGATGGTGCGGTCATCTTCGTGTCCTCCTCTGCGACCTTTTTTGCGGTCGGCGGCTATAGGGATTGTTCTCTCTCTGGCAGACTAAAAACAAATCCGGCGGATGCGATAGAGCCAGTTGCGGATAATCGTCGGGTCAGAAGGTGTCCCATCGCTTTTTCCTAACTGGCCCTATGACGCCGCCGCGGGGATTCGTAAAGTCAGTTTTTTCACCGTGGACAGCCCTGCGGGCTCACGGAACATGGGATTGAGGGGAGAAGACGTATCATGCCAAACATTGTATTTATCACCGGTGCCACCTCCGGATTCGGGCAGGCCGCCGCCCGCCNCTTCGCCGCTCAGGGCTGGTCGTTGGTCCTGACCGGGCGCCGGGCGGACCGCCTGCAAACGCTGTATGACGAGCTATCCCCTAAAACGCCGACCTATATCGCGACGCTGGACGTTCGTGACGCCGCCGCCGTTCAGGCGCTGGTGGACAACCTGCCCGCCGACTTCAAAGCGGTGAAAGCTCTGGTCAATAACGCCGGACTGGCGCTGGCCCCGCAGCCTTCCCAGACGGTCGCGCTGGAAGACTGGCACACCATGATCGACACCAACGTCAAAGGACTGGTGAACGTCACGCATGCGCTGCTGCCGACGCTAATCAACACCGGCAAAGGAGCCAGCATCATCAATCTCGGCTCCATCGCCGGCCAATGGCCTTACCCCGGCAGCCACGTCTACGGCGCCTCGAAGGCCTTTGTAAAACAGTTCAGCTATAACCTGCGCTGCGATCTGCAAGGCACCGGCGTGCGCGTCACCGATTTGGCCCCCGGCATCGCCGAAACCGAATTCACACTGGTCAGGACCAAAGGCGATCAGGCCGCCTCCGACCAGCTGTACCGCGGCACCACGCCGCTGACGGCGGAAGATATCGCAGAGCAGATCTTCTATATCGCCACGCTGCCGGACCATATCAATATCAACCGTGTGGAAGTGATGCCGGTGCGTCAGGCCTGGTCCGCGTTCGCCATCGACCGCGATCCCAGCTGACGATAGGGGTTTCCCCCTTGCTGTATGAGATGGCGGTGAGGGGGAAACATTCAGATGAGTGTAGAAAGTTAATGCGCCGATTTGATGTTTATTGGAGGGGAAGTTGCGGTTCGATAGGGATGTCGTGTTGAAGTTTTTGTGTGGATGAGACTTTGACCTGATATTTGGTGCATACATTGAAGGTGATTAAAAATTATAACCTGTATCTTTGTACTAAATAAGTTCTTCCCATATGTATCCCAATATTATTTTCACAATGGTATTTATTAGAAAATTTTTGTGTTATTAATCATCTATTGTTGATAATAGATATTTGTCCAGTTCACATTTAATGATAAAAGCATACGCGAGTAAAACGTCTATTAGTTGATCCAATACGTCATAAAAGATAAATGGATATGGCCCTTCTTTTTCAAGGAGATATATAACATCAACGTCTTTCAATTTTCTTGTGTACTTGAGGATATACTGAATCGCTGCTTCGTGATTTTTTTTAGGCACACCTGAACAGGCTATAACTTGTCTAATAAATTCTTCTTTATCTCCAAAGTTGCCATTTCGGTGGACAATGACATGTCTAAAATTTTCTATCATTGTCACAGCAAGCCGATAGTTAGTAGACGTTTTGTTGTTTATCTCGATATCTACAAGTGCTGGTAGTTTTTCTCGGAATTGATTCAAAATACTCTTGGGTGCCTTTTTCTTTTTTGTTGCTTGTACATTAAACCACTTCAGATTCTGTGAGGGAATATCTTTAATAGCAATATCCCCGAAGTCACTGGCAGGCCAAAATGAAGGATTGATATAACCAACACATCCATATATCGATTTGATGAAATCTTCAAAAACCTCGTAAGCTTCTACTAATAGCCACTGATATTGCTTATTTTTATGAAGTAAGAGTAGATAGGTTTGCTCCTCAACATCATCATTTCGATGACCAATAAATTCACGGATCCCCGAGTAAGGGGACGGAAAGGAAAAACAACGTAGTTGTAACCCAAAAAAGCTTTTTATGGATTCATCAATTTCAGGATCAACTTTCTTATCTTCAATACGCTTCTTTTTCTCACTTAAGTTGCTTAAAAGACTGGCCGTATTCCCCCTGATTACCGCCTGAAAGTTCTTCAGGTGAGTTATCTTATTATAAAAGTCATCAAGTTGATTGTTAAGGATGTCTTTATAATTAATTTCCATCACTTTCCTTTATGAACGTTAGTTGGTTGAGCGGGAATAATAAGCGCGTGAATTATTGCGGACCAGCCTATTATAAAGCAGCACTATCCTAAATATTAAAGAATACCTTTAATATTTTAATACGCTTAACGTTATTAGATTTTACCGATTTGATGTTAACTAATAACCTGACATCCTAGATAATAGCATCTATAATGTAAGCAACGACCGTTTATAGCACTCAGCCGCTCAGTCCCGCATTAACAGGCGGCTATGAGCGAGAAACGGACAGTCAAATCGCTCTTTTCATCCCCTGACTCCTTATTTACTCGGAAATTTACTTTAACCTTCACATATGAATATGTGCAGAAAAAAACAAATTTGTGATGTTGGTTGCTTCCTGCATAAAATTAACTACCTTTTTTAGTAATGATATTTAAATCAGTTATTGTAAAATACTGAATCACCGAATATATCATACGTACAAAAAATTAAAAGCGAGCGCATATGTTTAACTTAATTGTCGGCGGAGAACCTCAGATTTATGACAGATGGCCTGTCTTTGAAAATGAAAATGGATATGATTCTTTTCCTTTGTCAAGGATGCTGGAATCTACTCCCGAGGATATCAGACTAAAGCTAACGCCTCTTTCTTTTACATCTCTTAGTTTTTTAGAATCACTTCCTACAATATTTATGACAGAAAGGTATAACTATGATGGAAACAATTGTGTATCACTTAGAATTGGCGGTATAAGTAATTTAAAATTAGATGAAGAGGACAAGGAGGTAAATTTTTCCTTTGACATCACTCACTCCTTTAATCATATAAAAATAGATGACCTTCTCAACTTAGAAAAAAATAACATCATAGGCCCTTACGCATTCACCCGTACTCATTGGGCTGTAAAAAACATTCAACCACGTACTTTCTTATCTTATTTTGATATCAACTTTCGGGTAAGAAATAAATCCAAAAATACAATCAGTGCTGAATTAAGTGCTGATAGCACACCTGAAGTGGTAATTTCAAATATCCATGATTTTTTGAGTGTAGTGCTTAGTTCAGAACATGACAGCAGTAGAGAGGTCTTCTATAGAGGGCATTCGGATATTGCATACAAACTAACACCCTCACTATTCAGAGAAACAGCAAAAGGAAAACTAAAGTATTTAAAAGATGAGGATTCAATGGTCAGGGAGATCCTGACAGCAAGGCCTGCCGAATTTATAAACGATACAAGAATGCTTGATAAATTAGTGCGCATGCAACATTTTGGACTTCCTACGAGATTGCTAGATATTACATCAAACCCTTTGATTGCACTTTTTTTTGCTTGTAGTGGAGTTAAGTATAATAAACAAGGAAATGAAATAGATGGCCATGTAATTTCCTTTTCCACACCCAAGAAAAATATTAAATTCTTCGATTCAGATACAGTTAGTTGCATCGCTAATCTTGCATTAATTTCATCAGACATGAAGTATAGATTAGAAAAATCATTATTGGTGGAGGGCGAAGAATTAGGTGCAATTGACAAACTATTACATCTTATTCAGGAAGAGAAAACATATTTTGAAAATAAAATCGATGTACGTGATCTTGCGAAGATAGTATTTGTAAAAGGCCGCGTCAGCAATGAGCGAATATCATCACAATCGGGAGCGTTTCTTTTATTTGGGAATAACGCCACATTACCAGAGCTAGACCCTGATTTTGGATTAAAACGTTATGTAATCAGAAATAAAAAGGTCATTCTGGAACAGTTGTCTAAGTTAAACATCACTGAAGGCACTATTTACCCTGGAATGGAGAATGCTTGTACAGAGATTGCACGCAAGTACGAAGCACATGACTAAGGCATTCCAGTTGCTGAAAATGAAGTTGTGGTGGGCAGAAGCCAGTCTTCTCGATGCTATTGCAGCAGCAAAGGATGCTGTTGTAGGGGTCTGACGCTCAGGGTGTGGCAATCCGGTTTATTGATGAAGGGATCCGCACCTACGGTGAAATGAGGCAGATGGTTGTCACCATTTTTTCGGCTGTAGCAAGTGTAAGTATCCCTGCAAAACGAACCATAAATTTTTAGAGAGTCTCTGGCCCCCCCAACTTCCGCTATTGGCACATAGCAGCCCTTCATATCGCGTATATTTCTCTGAACACTCAGATAAAAACCAAACATATAGCTCTATTAATATAACCATTATTTTCAGTCATGAAGCGTGATATCAAATATCGTAATAATTTTTCTGATGCAGCCTATTCTTATTAGGGCCACTTTCTCGATTTCCTCTGTGCAATGTGGTCCGTATAAATATTTACAGCCAGAGAGCTATAACGCACGGCCAAAACTATTACCTGATATAGTGCACACTCGGAACAAATCTACCGTCCCCATTATCCCGTTGCCTCAAGCGGTTTACCCCTTGGCTTAAAGTCATACAAATAATAAGGATTTATCACTAACCCCATGATTAACAACGCAGTATAATTTAGCCCCATAAGTTTCTGATAAGGTTAAAGTTGTTAATGAAATATATCCCATTATTTACAGCCAGCTTATTTCTGGCCTGTTCATCACCGGTATTCAGCGCAGAACATGCCCATTGGTCTTACGAGGGGGAACACGATCCCGCTCATTGGGGTGCTGATTTCCACGTCTGCGGCGACGGCATGTATCAATCGCCCATTAATATCACCACCGTTCAGCACACGCATCAGAAGCCGTTGCAGCTGCATTTCAGTCAAGAAGACAGCCTGCGCGTGATTAATAACGGCCACACGATCGAAGTCGAAGATAAGAAAGGCGATACCTTAACGGTCGACGGCGAAGCGTTTACCCTGCAACAGTTTCATTTTCACTCACCGAGTGAAAATCAAATTGATGGGAAATCCTTTCCGTTTGAAGGGCACTTCGTGCATACCAACGCTCAGGGCGAAGCGGTTGTCGTCGCCGTCATGTATCGCCTAGGCGCGCCCAACCCGGAGCTGGACAAAATCTGGCAGCAGATGCCGACCGAGGTTGCTCACGAGAACGCGCTGACCGCCCATATTCAGCTGCGGAAGCTGCTTCCGCAGAATCTGAGCTACTACCGTTACAGCGGCTCGCTGACCACCCCGCCCTGCACCGAAGGCGTGCGCTGGATGGTGCTGAAACATCCACAAACCGTCTCCGAACAGCAGATCCAACGCTTTAGCGCCGTCATGCATCATCACAACAATCGCCCGCCTCAGCCGCTGCACGGCCGTGTCGTGATCGATTAATTCCGGGCAGGCTCCGCGGCGAGCTATTCGGTATGGATATTGCTACTCTCACCCTGAGGCCGTTCAGACCCATGAGGACCACAGGATGATCGATCGCTGTCTGCATATCGATTTTGTTGCCAGCCGGAGCCTGCAGGAGCAACTGCGCGAAAAGCTGATAGATGCCATTCTGACGGGCGTATTCCCGGTGGAAGAGGCGTTGCCGTCATGTCGAAAGTTATCAAATCAGCTCGCCATTTCGCGCAACACCGTGGCGCTGGTGTATGAGAGCCTGCTGAACGATGGCTATCTGGTCAGCCGTCCCCGCAGCGGTTATTTTCTCCATCCGGACTATCACCAGCCCGAGACGCTCGCTGAGATCCGCCGACGGCAGACGACCGTGGAGGAAGCGCAGACGTCGCCAGACTGGGGCAAACGACTCAATGTCAGCCCAAGTGGTTTTTTCGCCATCATGAAACCGGCGCGCTGGATGGACTACCCCTTCCCATTTATCTACGGCCAGCCGAATACCCAGCTGTTTCCGCTCGAACAGTGGCGTGAAACTACCCGTCGCATCACCGGCCTGCACCGCGACCATCGTTGGCTGTACGACCATATCGATCAGGACGTGCCGCTGCTGATTGAGCAGGTACGACAGCGGATTTTGCCCAAGCGCGGCATCATCGCTCAGGCCGATGAAATTCTGATCACGCTCGGCTCGCAAAACGCGCTTTCGCTGCTGTCGCAGCTGCTGTTTAACCACCGCACGCGTGTGGCGGTGGAAAATCCTATCTTCCGCGAAGCGGTAAATACCTTTGCGCTCCAGGGCGCGCAGATCGTGCCGCATAGCCTGGACCACGAAGGCTTGCGGTTAAATGCCGCCTCCGCCGACTGCGACTACTTTTACGTCACGCCCAGCCATCAGGCGCCCACGGGCATTCGCATGAGCAACGCGCGCCGGGCCGCATTGCTGGAGCACGCGCGCCTGCACGATCGGATCATTATCGAAGATGATTACGACTCGGAAACCAACCTTGACCCGCAGCCGCGCGCTGCGCTGAAGGCCAGCGATACGCACAACCGGGTGATTTACGTCAGTAGTCTCTCCAAATCGCTGTCGCCCGGTTTACGGCTGGGTTATCTGGTGGCTCCCGCGGAGCTGATTGACGAGCTGCGGGCGCTGCGTCGCCTGTCCTACCGTCATCCGCCGACCAACATTCAACATCAGATGGCCCATTTTCTAGCGCAGGGCTATTACGAAGCCTATCTGCATCGCTATCGCGAAGACTCTGCGCGCCGCTGGCACCGGTTGGATGAGGCGCTGGAGCAGTTCCTCCCCGCTTGCCGTCGTATGGAGGGGAGCGAACATGCCAACGCGTTTTGGCTACAGGCGCCGGAAGGCGTCGATACGCATCGGCTGGCGTGGCGGGCCGCGCATCGGGGGGNGCTGATAGAACCGGGACAGGCGCATTTTTTAGGTTCCAACGCGCCAGATAACTTTTTCCGATTAGGCTTTCACGCCATCGACGAGGCGCGGATTGCGCCGGGCATCGCCCATTTGGCGGAGGCTTTCCGCACGTTGGGCGACCCCGATATCACGGCCAGCGAGCTTCAGAGGGTGTAGCCCAACTGCTGGCGCAGATAGGCGCCGGCGCCCAGAAGACCGGGCTGTTTATGGGAGATCATGAAGACCGGGATCGGCGCAAGATAGTCTTTGAAGCGCCCCTTGTCTTCGAAGGCCGCCCGGAAGCCGGAGTGGCGGAAGAACTCCATAAAGCGAGGCACGATTCCCCCCGCGATATAGACGCCGCCGAACGTCCCCATCGTCAGCGCCAGATTGCCGCCGAAGCGCCCCAACATCACGCAAAACAGCGACAGCGCACGACGACAATCCAGACAGTCGTCCGCCAGCGCCCGCTCCGACACCGCCTTCGGACTCAGTTCCTCCGGCGTACGGCCGTCGGACTTCACCACCGCGCGGTAGATATTGACCAGCCCCGGTCCGGAAAGCACCCGTTCCGCTGACACGTGACCGATATCGTGGCGCAGCACGGACAGAATGGCATCCTCTTCCTCGCTGTTAGGGGCGAAGTCCACATGGCCGCCTTCGCCGGGGAGGCTAATCCACCGACCCGCGACCGGCAACAGGTGCGCCACGCCCAGTCCCGTTCCCGCGCCGTACACCGCCACGGGTTTGCCCGCTTCGGCGCGACCGCCGCCGAGTTGGATCACGTCCTCTTCACGCAGCACCGGGATCGCCATGCTGACCGCCGTGAAATCATTGATGACATCCAGACGGTCGAACCCTAGCTGCTGTTGCAGTTTGGCTATCGAAAAGGCCCAGTCATGATTGGTCATCTCCACCCAGTCGTCGACGACCGGACAGGCAATGGCGATACAGCCGCTTTTCACCGTCAGTTCGCTATGCTCCGACAGAAAATCGTTGATCACCGCTTCCAGGCTCGGAAAGTCGTTGACCGAATACTGTTTGCTGCGCGAAATCGCCCCGTCATCCAACTGACAAAGCGCCAGGCGGGCGTTGGTTCCACCCACGTCACCCACCAATGCATACTGGTGCATATTTTCTATTCTCCGATTAGATGCCTACGTATCCCGGCGGGAAAATGGCTGGCCGATAACCCGGCAGCGCAGCGGAACGCCGCGATTCTTGCGGGGAGAAGGCCTGAGCGCAAAAGGACGCATTCTGCGCGAAGCCATAAGACGGACGCTTAGCGTCTCCGCAAGCAGGTGCCGGTTTCATGACGGAATACGTTTCGATAAGGTTATCTCGCCCCCTAACACAAATCTAGCCGGATACGTCCGACTCCGCCGAGCCGCGATAAAATTTCCGTATCGCTTTCCGCCCATCCTGAGTATCTTCATCTAAAAGAAAAATTAGCTCATTCCCTAAGGAGATACGCATGACGCTCACCATTCCGGAGGCCCTTATCCCCGCCGACCCGCGTTTCGGCTGCGGACCTTCGCTCATTTATCTGGATGATTTAGCCCGTTTAATGGACAAAGGCCCTCACCTGCTGGGCACCAGCCACCGTAAAGCGCCGGTTCGCGCGCTGTGCGACGAGATCCAGCAAGGGCTGCGTTCCCTGCTGTCCGTCCCGGACGACTACAGCATCGTGCTGGGCAACGGCGGCGCGACGCTGCTGTTCGATATGGTCGGGCTGGGCATGGTGAAGCAGCGAATCGTTCATCACGTTTGCGGCGAGTTTTCAGGAAAATGGTTTAAAGCGTCCAAGCGCATTCCATGGATTGATGCCGCCAGCCTGGAGGTGCCTTATGGGCAAGGTCACCGCGAGCTCAGCACCGCTGACGCCGACGTCGTGGCTTGTACGCTGAATGAAACGTCCACCGGCGTGATGAATACGGCACTNCCCGAGGTGGGCGAAGCGTGCCTGCTGGCCGTGGACGCCACCAGCGGGGCGGGTCAGATCGCCTGCGACCTGTCGCGGGTCGACGTCTTCCTGTTTTCCCCGCAGAAGGTCTTCGCCAGCGAAGGCGGCCTGTTCGTCGCCATCCTGTCGCCGAAGGCCAAAGCGCGGGTTGCGGAGATCGCCGCCGACAAGACACGCTATATCCCGGCATTCGCTGACTGGCAGATCGCGATCAACAACAGCGAACAGCAGCAGACCTACAACACGCCGGCGACCGTCACGTTATTTCTGTTCGCCGAACAGTTGAAGCGGATGAATGCGCTCGGTTTTGACGCAGTACAGCGCCAGGCCGCCGCCAAGGCGGACCATCTGTATCAGTGGGCCACCGACCGGGACTATCTGGCCCCTTACGTCGAGGATCCGGCCTTTCGGTCGACCACCGTCGCGGCGATTGACGTGGCGGACGCCGNCTCCGTCGATAAGCTGACTCGCTATCTGGACGAACAGGGGCTGGTGCATGGCATTGAGGGGTATCGGGCGCTGGGACGCAACCAGCTGCGTATCGCCCTGTTCCATAACATCGCGCTCGACGATGTGAAAAAACTGACCGCGCTGATCGACTTTCTGATTGCCAGCGGCGAGTTCAACGTCGCTTAATTGAGTCCGGTTCGAAGAATTGCAGCTCTGAGAACCTTAAAAAACCGCCTTATCTGGGCGGTTTTTCATTTACAGGACAATATGTTACGCGCGAAAAAAAGCTCTCAGGAAGATCCTTAATTAGGTTATGCCTTTTTCTTTTTTACTATCAGCTACACCTGTGGCGAGGCAGGCTCTACACCAAGTCTAAGGAGCTCACCCTCCAGGTACTTTTCTGAAACCAAATAAAACTTCAATTTCTTGATACGTAATAGTCATAACAGGATTAAGCGCACAGTCATAATTAGAACAATGGCATGGATGGGGAAACGCTATTGTATTGTTCACAGTTAACCCCCCTCTATTTGATTCATTTAAGCAATGATAGAAACAACAAGATATAAGTTAGTCGCTATCTTATTTTTTTGAAAAAAAAACAAAATCATGATCATACAGACAGGAAAAGAAATAAATGAAGCCCAATAAATCAAATTCACATGCTCTTGCATAATTTCCATGCTAGCCCTGTGATATTCAATAGATATATTTTTTTCTGAAAAATAAACAATATCTTTATCGGACGATATTGCACCAACCACACCCACGACAAAATAATAAAACAGGAATGAAAATGAAATACATATCCACCGTATTAATGTCTTGTGTTTATTTTTTAACATCATGCATCCCTTCAAATAACCCACCAAAAGTACCTCCGGAATAAGGTGATATATCACCGATACTCGAGGCTGTTTCAGAAATGCTCCTCTCCACAATCATTCCAATAGAATTTTCGCTTATAGGGTCATAACTATCAATATTAGGGTACTGTTTTTTAAATTCATTCGTCATATCAATAACAATCATAGACAGCTCGCCACTTTTTTTCTCCAAATACCTTCTCAGTGATACTGGTATTGAAAAATCTTCTTCATAATCAACATGTATCTGAGCATTAGTGGTGTATCCATCCTTAAAGACTTGCGATCCTGCGACCTTTACTCCTTTTGTTGAGTGAGTTGTACAGTTCACACCAGTGACATCGTATTGATCAATTGTGTGTCCATTTCTTTTAGTACTATCCCTCATAAATGGAGTTTCTTTTGCTTTTACTCCTGAGTGCCATAGTTTTTCAAAGTACATTCTTGCAATAACAGGATCCGCATCTGTAATGAGAAAAACTTTAGCTTCCATTTTATACAGTTCTTCTCGGTAATATGTTCTAGCATCTTCAAACTGCAAAAAAATTCAGAATACCATCACCAGCAACACCAGCAACACCAGAGCGCCTACCAAATCGGCCATAAGTGAAAGAAGAAGCATTATTCCGCTCGTGAGCAGAAACAAATGCGTGTCCGGCCCCTTTAATTTCAGTCCAGAAAAAAACACCATCTTCTAATGGATTATGCTCTTTTTCACATTCCTGAACCGGGTCAATCCACTCCCCCTTTGGGGCGTTAAATAAACCGGGTCATCCCTAAAATAGCTTTGGGGTTCGGGCTTAATAATTTCCCGTGGGTTCCGCCACAATCCTAATCCACGGCCATACTGCATAAACTGCTCGTGCTCCACTAAACCAGCTCCGTCTGATTTCATTGTCACGAGATTGTGCCACAAATGAATGATTTACCATAACATCTCTAATGCGACACGATCACGGGACGATATAAAATTACCTATCACCTTACTTTTTTTAAAATAAAAAAAATCAAACAGATACAAATAGGAAAACCCACCAATGCAACATTAATGATATTATCTGTGGCGTGATAAATACTGTCTATAATTGCTTTATGGTATTCCACAGAGACAGACTTACTCGATAACATCATACTCTCTTTATCATCGATGTGACCAAAAGACAAAATAGCCATTGTAAGCCACAAATAATAGGCAAGGATAACCAAAACCACCCCAACTCTTCGGATAACAGATTTCCAATTAATTTTTAGTATCATAAGCACCATCCAATAAACCACCAATAGTACCGACTGAATACGGTGATACAGAACCAATAGATGACACAGATTCCGCCACCCCTCGATAAGTCTTCATTTTTTTTGTTGATGTATCAATAGGATATAGACCATCAATGTTAGGGTATTGTTTTTTAAATTCATTTGTCACATCAATAACAATCATTGACATATCACCACTTTTCTTCTCCAAATACCGTTGTAGTGATACAGGTACAGCAAAATCTTCTTCGTAATCAACTTTCATCTCAGAGTTGATTTCATATCCGTCTTTGAAAACTTGCGAACCAGACATTTTCAAGCCTTTAGTCGTATGGGTAGTACAATTAACACCAGTAACATCATATTGATCAATGGTATGCCCATTTCTTTTAGTACTATCCCCCATATCTTTAGTCTTTTTCGCTGGAACACCTTCATCCCAAAGGCGTTTAAAATACATTCTAGCTATCTTAGGATCTGCATCAGTAATAAGAAAAACCTTGGCTTCCATTTTATACAGTTCTTCTCGGTAATATGCTCTAGCATCTTCAAACTGCAAAAAATTCAAAATACCATCGCCGACAGATTCTAGAAATCCACCCACTCTACCAAAACGTCCATAGGTAAAAACAGAAGCATTATTCCGCTCGTGAGCAGAAACAAATGCGTGTCCGGCCCCTTTAATTTCAGTCCAGACAAAAACACCATTTTCTAATGGATTATGCTCTTTTTCACATTCCTGAACCGGGTCAATCCACTCCCCTTTGGGGGGCGTTAAATAAACCGGGTCATCCCTAAAATAGCTTTGGGGTTCGGGCTTAATATTTTCCCGTGGGTTCTGCCACAATCCTAACCCACGGCCATACTGCATAAACTGCTCGTGCTCCACTAAACCAGCTCCGTCTGATTTCATTGTCATGGAATTCTGCCACAAGTGAACGATTTACCATAACCCCCGTTCCGCGCACCGCCTGAAAGGCTCTCAGCGCATTTTGACCACCTGGGTCATAAAATCCCACGTTTTACCCGTCAAGAACGGTACAAGATCGCGCCCGTGCGTTTTGCACGGGCGCATGGTTATGCATCAGAATGCCGCGCCGGAGAGTTGATCGGACATTCACCGCCAAAAGAGAGAAAAGGGGTATGAACAAGCAGGAAAGTACCGCGCTGAACATGGCGAAATTTATCCGCGGGAAACCTTGCTACTGCTGGAGAAATTCGACGCACTGGGCTTTGATGACGAGGCAACCGCGTGCAAGAAGCCACTCGACGATGTGAAAAAACTGACCGCGCTGATCGACTTTCTAATTGCCAGCGGCGAGTTCAACGTCGCCTAATCGAGCCCGNCCCGCCAATGCCAGACGGCGCATCGTCTAGCGTTGGCGGGTGCTGGCCCGCACCACCAACGGGGCCGGAAGCGGCTGCCTCGACTCAACCTCTTCCCCCGCCAACGCCGCCAGCAGCTGTTCACCCGCCAACCGGCCCATCTGTCGGTACGGCAGCGCGACCGTGGTGAGCGGCGGTGAGCACACGGCTGAAAGATCGCCGCCGCCGATGCTGGCCACCGCCAGCTGGCTGGGCACATCCACCCCTTCCGCATGGCAGGCCATGATCACACCGCAGGCGACTTCGTCCGTGGTACAGATCAGCGCGTCCAGCTCCGGCCAGGTCATGCGGATTTCCGGCAGCCGCTGATGACCGGTGGCGAACGTCGGCGGCTCCGTGGCGGCGATAACCCGATGCGGCGAATGATTNACGGCCAGCATCGCGCGGTGCCAGCCGTGCATGATTTGCTTGAGGATCGTCGGGCTGGTCTGACTGCACAACAAGCCCAGATGCCGGTAGCCGCTCTGCGACAGTTGATGCACCAGCGCCGCCACCGCCTCTGCATAGTCGACGCCCACGCTGACATTCAGCGGCTGCGCAGGGAGTGCTCCCACCTGCATCACCGGCAGTCCGGCATTGATCAGCAGTCGGCGTCCCTCGTCGGTGCTGTCAAAGTTGAAATGCACCATCCCGGCGGGATGATAGGCGAGCAGGCGTTCGATGAGCTGGCGTTCGCCGCTGGCGGAGTGATTGGCTTCCACCAGCATCATGCCGTAGGCCTCTTGCTTCAGCACCGTTTGCAATGCTTCCGACACCAGAGCGCATCCCGGCGTCGCAAAAGAGGGAACGACCATGAGGATCAGTCGCGACGTGGCGGAAGCCAACGCGCTCGCCGCCAGATTAGGCACGTAATCCAGCTCCGCCATCGCCGTCGCGATTTTCTCGCGCAGCACGGGCGAGACTTTCTCCGGCATCCGCAGCGCCCGGGACGCCGTCATCGCGCTGACGCCCACCCGCCGGGCGACATCGGCCAGCGTGCTCTTCCCCGTGTTACGCCGCCGCTTTTCTCTCATCCTTACCGCCTCCCTTTTCTCGTCCGCCGTCGTTGCCGCTTCGCCGCCGTGTTCATCCAGACCTGCATCGCTATCCCGAGAGCGCCGCCCTTGGGGACCGGAATGAACCCTAATTCCGATGCGCTCAATCTCAGGGTAACACTGCTACGAGCAAGATAACCGGCCCGATCGTCACATTCGCCGCCGACGTCTCACTACGCGCATTATTCGCCTCTTCCGCGCAATGTTAGCGCTAACTTTGAGAAACCTATCACAGAAAGGTGGTCGATATTTCACCTACATTGAGTCACCCCTTCCCAGAGTCAAGAGGTAGACATGCTCGCTACATGGCTGACGCCCAAGACCATTCACATCGTGGACCGCGTTTCCCACTGGCAGGAGGCCCTCATGCTGGCGGCGGAACCGCTGCTGGCCGACGGCGCGATCACTCAGGACTATATCGAGGCGATTGTCGCGACCCATCAGACGTCAGGGCCCTACTATGTAATCGCGCCCGGACTGGCGCTGCCCCACGCCCGGCCTGAGCAGGGCGCCCGTAAGAACGGGCTGTCCTTGCTGTGTATCCGCGAGGGGGTGAATTTCGAATCGGCGGAAAACGATCCGGTGACGGTCGTGATTATGCTGTGCGCCTTATCTGGAGACGAACACATCAGGATGATTACCGAGCTGGCGGCGCTGTTCAGCGACGAAGAAAGTCTGCAACAGCTGCTGACCGCCTCTTCCCTTCCCGCCATTCAGGCGGTTATCGAAAACTATTGAGACGAGGCTTGTGATGAAAAAGATCCTTATTGTGTGCGGCAACGGGCTCGGCAGCAGCTTTATTGTCGAAATGAACGTCAAAAAACTCGTGGCGGAAATGGGTAAGGAAGCAGAAGTGAGCCATACCGATCTCACCTCCGCCAAGTCGGAACGCCCGGATATCATTCTGGGCGCCAAGGACATCGTGGAACAGATACAAGGCTCCGACGCCCAAATATTCGGCCTGACCAACCTGTTGGATAACAACAAGATCAGAGAAATTCTGGCTGCCAACCTGTAACGGCGCGCCCAGTCGCGCTAACGGAGTCGCTTATGTTGCAGTTTATTATGAAGGATGTGCTGGGTACGCCCGCCATCCTGGTAGGGCTATTTTCCCTGTTGGGGCTGATGCTGCAGAAGAAACCGTTCTCTGAGGTGGTTTCCGGCACGCTGAAAACCATCATGGGATTTTTGATTCTCATCGCCGGGGCCAATGTCATTTCCTCCACGCTGACGGTGTTCAGTCAGCTGTTCACGCACTCCTTTAATATGCACGGCGTCGTCCCCAACAACGACGTGGTGGCGGCGCTGGCGCAGGCCAACTTCGGCACAGAAACCGCCATGATCATGGTCTTTGGCATGATCGTGAACATTATTCTGGCGCGGATTACGCCGCTGAAATATATCTTCCTGACCGGCCACCACACGCTATATATGGCAGCGATGCTGGCGGTAATTCTGTCCACCGGCGGGATGCGCGGCGTCAGCCTGATCGCCACCGGCGCTGTGATTCTCGGCGCGCTGATGGTCATCAGCCCGGCCATCCTGCAGCCCTTTACCCGAAGAATCACCCAGTCGGATGATTTGGCTATCGGCCACTTCGGCTCCGCTGGTTATCTGCTGGCCGCGCTGGTGGGTAAGGTCGTCGGAAAAGGCAGCCCTTCCACGGAAGAGCTGAAGGTGCCGAAAACCCTGAACTTCCTGCGCGACTCTTCGGTAGCGATTTCGCTGACCATGATGATTCTGTTCATTGTGCTGACGCTGTTTGCAGGCAAGGAGTACACCGAAAGCCAGGTGAGCGGCGGACAGAATTACCTGATCTTCGCCATTATTCAGTCCATCACCTTCGCCGCCGGGGTGTATGTCATTCTCGCCGGGGTGCGGATGGTGATCGCGGAAATCGTCCCCGCGTTTAAGGGCATTGCCGACAAACTGGTGAAAGACGCCAAGCCCGCGCTGGACTGCCCGACCGTGTTCCCGTTCGCGCCGAACGCCGTGATTATCGGTTTCCTGTGTAGCTTCCTGGCCGGTCTGATCAGCATGTTCCTCTGCCCGCTGTTCGGCCTGAGCGTGATCGTCCCCGGGCTGGTCCCACACTTCTTCTGCGGCGCGACCGCCGGAATTTACGGCAACATCACGGGCGGACGCCGCGGCGCGGTGATCGGCTCCTTCGTACAAGGTTTGCTGATTTCCTTCCTGCCCGCGATTCTGCTGCCGCTGATGGGCTCGTTGGGACTGGCGGCCACCACGTTCGGCGACGCTGACTTCGGCATCGTGGGAATTATTCTCGGCAACCTGATTTCACTGTTCCACTAAGCATGCCGTACGCGGCGTGGACAGTTTTAGTCCGCGTCGCGCCCTACCCGCGAAGACACAATACGCATCATCGCCATGCAGTTGCTCTGCTCTGCTCTGCTCTGCCACAGAGTTCAACAGCGGATTGCGTTGAAAAGCACTGAATTATCACGCCTTTTTCAAACGCATCACACTCTATCAACTTTGCCCCACCTTAAGGGTCACATTGCAATCTGATGTGCAAACCCTCAGCAGAAATAGCCGTCCATCTAACCTGCGCCAGCATCAGGTATTAAATCGGCAGATACCCCTGCCAAAGTGGCGCGGCAGGGGTGCCGTGCGGGTTGGGCGTGAGATGGATATGCCATCCGTTCAGCTGTTGCAGCAGCAGGCAATCATCCACATCCCGCAGGTCGTCTTTGTGCTGTTTGAACGTGTCGTGCAACAGGACTTTTTTGGCCTGCTGCTTCGCCTCATCCGCCGTCGGGGCCACAAACAAGCCGAACTGGTGCAATTCCGCAGGCTCGCCCGGCAGGTAGCCGCCAATGTTGACGAACCAGAGGCGCTGAGTCGATGTCGAGGACGTCTCGCTCAGCGTGATGTCATAGCCGTCAGCCCACGTAATCGGCGTGTAGCTGNCGACGTGGATCTGTTTCTTGTCGCCGAACCAGGCTGCCTTGAGGAGGGGGAAAGCCTCTTCCGGCTCGTTGACCGCGGCAAACTGGACGTCGTGCAATTCGATGTTGGCGCCTGGCGCACTGCCGCCGACGTAGAAAAGAAAAAGGGTGGGCATAAGATCTTGGTCTCCCTGATAGTGATGATATGGCAATCACTCACGCGGTCAGCAAACGCGTCGCTCCCCTTCGGACATTAAAGCCCCAAACGGGTTGAAGCATTGCACAACGCGGCGAGAACGGCATTTGCACGGTCTTGGTGGCAAAAAGCCGGGCGCTGAACGCCCGGCTATCATGATGACGAACACGTCGTCAGCGCCTGACTCGCGGCGTTTTGTTAGCGCATGGTGACGAACTCTTCCGCCCCGGTCGGATGAATGGCGACCGTGTTGTCGAAATCCTGCTTGGTGGCGCCCATTTTCACCGCGACGGCGAAGCCCTGCAGCATTTCATCCACGCCGAAACCGATGCCGTGAACGCCCACCACTTTCTCTTCCGGACCGACACAGACCAATTTCATGCGGCACGGCTGACGGTGCTGCGTGACGGCGGTATACATCGCGGTGAAGGAGGATTGGTAGACTTTGACCTGCTCGTCGCCGTACTTTTCACGCGCCTGTGGTTCGGTCAACCCGACGGTGCCGATAGGCGGGTGGCTGAACACCACGGTAGGAATATTGCTGTAGTCCAAGTGCTCGTTCGGCTTGTTGTTGAACAGGCGCTCCGACAGACGACGCCCCGCCGCCACCGCGACCGGCGTCAGCTCGACCGCGCCGGTGTTGTCGCCCACGGCGTAAATGCCGGAAACGTTGGTGTTCTGGAATTTATCGACTTTCACATAGCCGCGATCGTCCAGCTCGACGCCCGCCGCCTGAAGGTTGAGGTTATCAGTGGCAGGTTGGCGTCCAATTGCCCAAACCAGGCAGTCCACCGTCTGCGATTTGCCGTCTTCCAGCTGCAGCGTCAGGCTGCCGTCGGCATTTTTTACCACCGCTTTAGGCGTCGACTCCGTGTGCAGCGACGGGCCTTCGGCCTTCATCACTTCCACCAGCGTATCCACAATCAGCGGGTCGAACTGGCGCAGCGGCGCATGTTTACGTACGAACAGGTGGGTTTCCGCTCCCAGCGCGTTCAGCACGCCGGCGATTTCCACGGCGATGTAGCCTGCGCCGACGACGGCGACGCGACGCGGCAGCGCATCCAGCTCAAAGAACCCGTCGGAGTTGATGCCGTATTCCGCACCGGGCACATCCGGCAACGTCGGACGGCCGCCGGTGGCGATCAGAATATGGTCGGCGGTGATCTCTTCGCCGTTCACTTCCACCGTGTGCGCATCCACAAATCGGGCAAAACCACGGATCACCTCAACCTGGTTCTTACCCAGCACATTGTCATAGGAGTGATGAATACGGTCAATATAGGCACTGCGGTTTTTCACCAGCGTATCCCAGTTGAAGCCATTAACCGTGACGTCAAAGCCATAGTCGGGGCCGTAGTTGTGGATAGCCTCGGCGATCTGCGCCGCATGCCACATCACCTTTTTCGGTACGCAGCCCACGTTCACACAGGTCCCGCCCAGATATTTGGCTTCAATCAACGCGCATTTCTTGCCGTACATGGCCGCACGGTTAATGGAGGCAATGCCGCCGCTGCCGCCGCCAATGGCGAGATAGTCATAATGTTTAGTCATTGGGAGATCCAGGTTGTGTGAATAAAAAGTTATATAGAGTGTAACGCCAGAGATCTTATTCCGGCAAAGATCGGAGCGTGATTGTAGTCAGAAACGCGAAGCGCCTTGGGGGGATTTTTGAAATCAGTGCAATAGGCGAGGCCGCCTTAAGGGGCCTCGCGCAACGTTAAACGCCGAACATCACGGTCTCACACAGCAGTCGATCCAACGCGGCGTTGATGCGTGCGTCCTTCGCCGGTTGCGAGGTCACCGTCACGGTTTCCAGCGATCGTGCGATAAACGCATGGATATGCGGTTGCCGCTCGACCGTATCCGTTTCCACCGCGCTGCATTTCAGTTTCAACAGCGCACGAATCTCCGCCAGCAACTTAGGATCCGTCACCATCGCGTTCAGCAACACCTCGAACTGCATGGGCGGCGCCCCTTTCCCCTCAGCAATCCACTGCACTGCGAGCAGCGAGCGCAGGACGTAAAAATACTTTTTCAGCCGCACGCGCTCATCCAGCAAATAGGTCCGAAAGTTTTTACGCGCGATGGAGAAGTAATGATGACTCGCCTTGAGCGCGGAAAAACAGCCGGGGATCAACTGCCGCAGCCGGTCTGTCGCCACGTCGTCCTGCCGGTAGACCACCGGTGAATCCAGCCATTCAATAAGCGTGGGGTTGCCCCGGTTCAACAACGCCAGCGCTTTCTGGGGTTCGCCTGCTCGCCGCAGGCCCCGTGGCGCGGTAATTTTAGAGAATTGGGCGCCAGCGTCGTCAGAATGGCGACATTAGCGGATAATGGGCGCATTACTCCCGCGCTGGTAGACGAAGAAATCTCGCGTCTGCAGCGGCAGTGGGCGCCCGGCGATGCCGCAAGCGCGCCGCTGCCTGAGAGCGTCGGCGAATGCGATTTGTTTGACCGCCTCCAGTTGGAAAGCGTGCTGAACGTTTGCCGCCAGGCCAGCAGCCTGTCGGAAGCGGGCCGCCAGCTCTTCGCCGTCTCGCGCCAGCAGAAAAAACAGCCGAATGACGCCGACCGGCTGCGCAAGTTTCTGGCGCGGTTCGCTTTATGCTGGGATGACGTCAAACACCGTTAATTAACCGGAGCGTTTTACCATGGAACTGATATTTTTGGGCACCAGCGCAGGCGTCCCAACGAAAGCGCGCAACGTGGCCAGCCTGGCGCTGGACCTGCAAGGCCCGCGCCCCGCCTTCTGGCTGTTCGACTGCGGAGAAGGCACGCAGCATCAGATACTGCACACGCGTTTGAGCGCCAGCAAGATCGAGAAAATTTTCATCACGCACCTGCATGGCGACCACCTGTTTGGCCTGCCGGGTCTGCTGTGCTCCCGCTCCATGGCCGGGTGTCAGGCGCCGCTGACGCTCTACGGCCCCGCCGGCCTGAAAACGTTTGTCGACAATGCGCTGAGCCTGAGCGGCTCTTATCTCACCTATCCCATGGAAATAGTTGAGGTTACCTCCGGACCGGTCTGTGAAGACGAACACCGTGTGGTGACGGCCTATCCGATGTCGCACACGCTGACCTGCGTCGGGTATCGCATCGAAGAGCGTCCCAAACCCGGCGCGCTGAATGTGGAGCGGCTGACGGAAGAGGGCATTCGCCCCGGTTCATGGTTTCAGCAACTGAAGCGCGGCGAGTCCGTCACGCTGGAGGATGGACGTACCTTACACGGCGCCGATTACCTTGGACCGTCCACGCCGGGCCGTTCGCTCGCGATATTCGGCGNCACCCGCCCCTCGGAAGCGGGACGCATGCTGGCCGCCGGGGTGGACGTGATGGTGCACGAAGCGACGGTGGAAGCCAGTATGGCCGATCGCGCCAGCGAGCGCGGCCATTCCACGACGGAACAGGCGGCGACGCTGGCCCGTGACGCGGGGGCAAAACGCTTGATTATCACCCATATCAGCGCGCGGTACGGTCAGGAAGACAACGAAAGGCTGTTGGCGGAGTGCCGGGCGATTTTCCCGGCCACGGAAATGGCCACCGACTTGGGGAGCTTCCGGGTGTAATTTGTCGCCAATGCCCTGCACCGCAGCGCATTGGCTCAGCCGAGTTTACTCCGGCACGACCCATTCTACGCGCGTGTGCCCGGTGCCTTCCGGCACCAGCACCTGATGCAGCCACGGCAGCACGCTTTTCATCTGCGCTTCCAGCTTCCACGGCGGGTTGATGACGATCATGCCGGATGCGGTCATGCCGTGGCGATCGCTGTCTGGCAGCACGGCCAGCTCGATTTGCAGGATCCGGCGGATGCCGGTCGCTTCCAGATCTTTCAGCAGCCGTTTAATCTGCTGACGCAATACGACCGGATACCACAACGCATAAACGCCGGTCGCGAAGCGGCGGTAGCCCTCCTGAATGCCCTTCACCACCGCCTGATAATCGCTTTTTAGCTCGTAAGGCGGGTCGATCAGCACCAGTCCGCGGCGGGACGGCGGCGGCAGCTGGGCTTTCAACTGCTGATAGCCGTCTTCACGCACTACGCGGGCGCGATTGTCGCGCTGGAACTCCTGACGCAGCAGCGGGAAGTCGCTCGGGTGCAGTTCGCTCAGGCTCAGGCGGTCATGATCGCGCAGCAGGTGACGGGCGACCAGCGGGGAACCGGGGTAGTAACGCAGCTGCCCCTGCGGGTTGTAGTTACGCACCACCTGCATGTAGGCATCCAGTTCGTCAGGCACGTCGTCCCGCTGCCAGATGCGGGCAATCCCCGCCTGATATTCGGCAGTGCGCTCGGCGTGTTCGCTTTGCAGCTTGTAGCGACCCGCCCCGGCGTGCGTGTCGAGGTACAGGAACGGTTTATCTTTCTCCGCCAGAGCGCTGAGGATCAGGCTTTGAACGGTATGCTTGAGCACGTCGGCGTGATTGCCGGCGTGAAAACTGTGGCGGTAGCTGAGCATGGGTAATGATTATCCAGTGATTGAGTCGTGGATGGGGCGGACGCGCCGTCTTTCCCCACCCTCGCCGCAGCGCGGCAAAAACAACGGGGTGCAGCGGGGGAGTATAAAACAGATTGGCCCTCTTCTGGTCATTGGATGAGATCTTAACGTGTTTAACAGTGCGGATCGTGAGGGTCAGCCCGGCGGGAACCTGAAAACCGGTTCCCTTTTCCGAAGCTGAAAGAGCCGCTACGGGCCACACGCCCGACGCTCTTCAGGCCATTACGCCCTCAGTAGGGACCAGCTGTCGCCCCCAGCGAGATGCGCACGACCATGATCGGCGAACAGTTGTAGCTCACGCCGATCCGGCTGCGGGTAGATGCGCGAACTCAGGCAGCGTTCCCCCTCTCCGACAAAGACTTCAATCGAGGAGCGATCGATGAAAATCCGCAGCGATAACACCGATTGCGCCGGTAACGGCGCGCTGCGATAGCCGCTCAGGCCATATTCGGGGTAATGGCGCTCCAGCACCAGACGCCCGGACTGCGTGTCTGCAAACAGGCACAGGCCGTCTCCGAGCGTCAGGCCGAAACGTTCGGCGGTGCTGTCGTTCAGATCCCAGCGCAACATCAGCTCCCGCGCATCGCCATGTGCCGTCAGCGCCAGCGACTGCGAGTCGATCCATTGCGGGGCGATCACCTGCCCGTCGCGCCGCAGCGACTCGACCTCCCGCACCGGCCGCACCCGCAGCAGCCCGTCTTCGAGGCTCAGCTCGCGGGGCAGCGTCATGCAGCCCGCCCAGTGATCACGCTGCGAGGGCATCGGCGACTCCCACATATCCATCCATCCCAGAACAATTCGGCGACCGTCGGCGGCCAGAAACGACTGCGGCGCATAGAAGTCATGACCGAGATCTAACTCAGCGAACGGCTCCGTGATGTCGAAATCATCTCCCGGCCGCCAGTGGCCGCGCAGACAGCCGCTCTGAAACAAATTGCGGTAGTGATAGCCGTTTGGCGATACGCCCTGCGGCGAGAACATCAGCAGCCATTCGTCGCCCAGCGGGAAGAAATCCGGGCACTCCCACATGTAGCCCAGCTCGCCGTCGCTCTCCGCCAACACGCGGTCCAGCGCCCATTCGCGCAGGGTTTCGCCACGATAAAGCAGCACCTGTCCCTGATCTTGTTCGTTGCGGGCACCGACGACCATCCACCAGACGCCGTTTTCACGCCAGACCTTGGGATCGCGAAAGTGCATGATGCCGGGAGGCGGCAGCAGAATAGCGCCCTGTTTTTCGAAATGCAGGCCATCGTGGCTGATGGCGAGGCACTGCACCTGCCGTAATTTCTCGCCCTCTTCGGGAGAGGAAGGGAGGACGACATGGCCGGTATAAATCAGGCTCAGGACACCGTCGTCATCCACCGCGCAGCCGGAAAAGCAGCCGTCGCGGTCCGGCTCGTTCTCACCGCCGGGAAACAGCGCGATAGGTTGGTGCTGCCAGCGGATCATGTCCTCGCTGGTGGCGTGTCCCCAGTGCATCGGTCCCCATTTCGGCTCATAGGGGTAATGCTGATAGAACGCATGGTAGCGCCCCTGATGGTAGATCAGCCCATTGGGATCGTTCATCCATCCCGCCGGCGGCGCCAGATGGAATGTCGGATAAAAGGTGTCGTTGACGTTCGCGTATTCCGGCTGCGCCTGACTGACGAAATCGACTGAATTATTCATCATGGTTCTCACTCTGTCTGACTTGCATGACGGCCTGTAAGGACGGCAAAAACGCGCTGAACGCGATCTCGCGCCAGACCTGAATCATCGCGTTCCGCTCCGCTCGTCAGGCCGATTTCGCACGGCACGCAAAAGCGGACGCGGAACCGGTAAAAATGGGTAGCGTCTTCCATCAAGCGTGGCAGATAAACCCGATTTTCAACAGGGGAGAATAAAATTAGACATAAAAATCAACTTGATAAAAAGGAATGTCCGACACATCAAAGGCGCGACCTAATGCTACATCTCCCTCTTTTTTCGTTATATGATTGAGCAAAAAACGCGATATTCAGCAGGCTGGCCCAGGTTCCTGTTTTATGCGCTCCCGGCGGGTTGTCTGCGCCTTCGCCGCCCGACTTTTAACCTTTCTGCATGAATCTTCTCCGCTGTATCCCTATGCCGGGCGCGGGTACTACGCCATTCTCGCCCAAACATTGATTTTCATGGCCTGAGACCCCATCTTAGAAAGTAATCTGCAAGTTATGTCAGCCTTGTCGGCCACCGGGACAAGGGATCGATCATCATTACTATTCAGGACCGTGCCATGACAAATCCATTACTTACCCCATTTACCCTGCCCCCGTTTTCCCAAATCAAAACCGACGATATTGTTCCCGCGATCCAAAGCGCGCTGGATGACTGTCGTAAAACGGTGGAGCACGTTGTGGCGCAGCCAGGTCCGTTCACCTGGGAAAATCTTTGTCAGCCGCTGGCGGAAAGCGACGATCGGCTGGAGCGTATCTTCTCCCCNATCGGCCATCTGAATGCGGTACAGAACAGCCCGGAACTGCGCAGCGCCTACGAGCAGTGCCTGCCGCTGCTGTCCGAGTACGGCACCTGGGNGGGGCAGCATGCCGGCCTGTATCGCGCCCACCGCAACCTGCGTGACGGCGAACATTTCGCGTCATTGAACACCGCGCAGAAAAAAGCCGTGGAAAATGCGTTGATCGGCTTCGAACTGTCCGGTATCGCCCTGCCCGCCGAGAAGCAGAAACGCTACGGTGAAATCTCCGCGCGGCTTTCCGAACTGAGCTCAATCTTTAGCAACAACGTTCTGGACGCCACGATGGGCTGGTCCAAGCTGATCACCGACGTCAATGAGCTGGCCGGTCTGCCGGAAAGCGCGCTGGCGGCCGCCAAAGCGCAGGCCGAAGCCAAAGAACAAGACGGCTGGCTGCTGACGCTCGACATGCCGAGCTACCTGCCGGTCATGACCTACTGCTCCAACGCCGCGCTGCGCGAAGAGATGTATCGCGCGTACGCCACCCGCGCCTCCGATCAGGGGCCGAACGCCGGTAAGTGGGACAACACCGAAGTGATGGCCGAGAAAATGGCGCTGCGCCATGAGCAGGCGCAGCTGCTCGGCTATTCGAGCTATGCCGATAAATCGCTGGTCACGAAAATGGCGGAAAACCCGCAGCAGGTGCTGGACTTCCTGACCGATCTGGCTAAACGCGCACGTCCGCAGGCCGAGCAGGAACTGGCCGAACTGCGCGCCTTCGCCAAGCAGCATTATGGCGTGGACGAGCTGAATCCGTGGGACGTCAGCTACTATAGCGAACAGCAGAAACAGCATCTTTACGCCATCAGCGACGAGCAGCTGCGTCCGTATTTCCCGGAAGAGCGCGTGCTGAACGGACTGTTCGAAGTCGTCAACCGCATCTACGGCATCACGGCGAAAGAGCGCAAAGACGTCGATGTCTGGCATCCGGAAGTGCGTTTCTTCGATCTGTTCGATGAAAGCGGCGAACTGCGCGGCAGCTTCTACCTCGATCTGTACGCGCGCGAAAATAAACGCGGCGGCGCCTGGATGAACGACTGCGTCGGCCGTATGCGCCTCGCCAACGGCGAGCTGCAGAAACCGGTCGCCTACCTGACCTGTAACTTTAACCGCCCGGTCAACGGCAAACCGGCGCTGTTCACGCATGATGAAGTGACAACGCTGTTCCACGAATTCGGTCACGGCCTTCACCACATGCTGACGCTGGTCGAAGCCGCAGGCGTCACCGGCATCAGCGGGGTGCCGTGGGATGCCGTCGAGCTGCCGAGCCAATTCATGGAAAACTGGTGCTGGGAGCCTGATGCGCTGGCGTTTATCTCCGGCCACTACGAAACCGGCGAGCCGCTGCCGAAGGCGATGCTGGATAAAATGCTGGCGGCCAAGAACTATCAGGCGGCGCTGTTCATCCTGCGTCAGCTGGAGTTCGGCCTGTTCGACTTCCGCCTGCATACCGAGTTTGACCCGGAGAAAGGCGCGCAGATTCTGCCGACGCTGGCCGACGTCAAGGCTCAGGTCGCCGTTATGCCCAGCCCGAGCTGGAATCGTTTCCCGCACGCCTTCAGCCACATCTTCGCGGGCGGCTATGCCGCGGGCTACTACAGCTACCTGTGGGCCGACGTGCTGGCGGCTGACGCCTTCTCTCGCTTTGAAGAGGAAGGTATTTTCAACCGCACCACCGGCCAGTCGTTCCTCGACAACATCCTGTCTCGCGGGGGTTCCGAAGAGCCGATGGAGCTGTTCAAACGCTTCCGCGGCCGTGAACCGAAGCTGGACGCCATGCTGAAACACTACGGCATCAAGGGATGAAGATCGGCCTGATGACCGAAGAGGGCGCCGATAAAGGCGCCCTCGACGCTCTGGCCGCGCGCTGGGGACTGATAGAGGATGACGGCCAGCCTTTCGCGCTGGTCTTAACGCCCGAACGGCTCGAGCTGCGCAAGCAGGACGAGCCGAAGCTGGGCGCCATCTGCGTGGATTTCGTCGGCGGCACGCTGGCGCACCGGCGCCGCTTTGGCGGCGGGCGCGGCGAAGCGGTCGCCCGAGCCGTCGGCATCAAGAAAGGCTATCTGCCTGATGTCGTGGACGCCACCGCAGGGCTGGGACGAGATGCTTTTGTGCTGGCCTCGCTCGGCTGTCGGGTTCGTATGGTGGAGCGGCACCCGGTCGTCGCGGCGCTATTGGACGATGGTCTGCAACGCGGTTATCAGGATGCGGAGATCGGCGGCTGGTTGCGGGAGCGTCTGACGCTGTTACATGCTTCCAGTGTCGAGAGTCTGAAAGACATCGAGCCGCCGCCCGACGTTGTCTATCTCGATCCGATGTTTCCTCACCGGCAGAAAAGCGCGCTGGTGAAGAAGGAAATGCGGGTATTTCAAACGCTGGTCGGCGCCGACGACGATGCCGACGCGCTGCTGGCCCCGGCACGCTCGCTGGCGAAAAAGCGCGTGGTGGTCAAACGCCCGGACTATGCGCCGCCGCTCGCGGGCGTCCCCGCGCAGTCCATGCTGGAAACGAAGAGCCATCGCTTCGACTTCTACCTGCCGACGCCCTGAGTTTCCAACTAGTTTCCTAATATACGTCTCTTTGCCTTTGTCTGAAGCGGCGGAAACGCTAGGACGACGAAGGATCGTGATACCCAGCGCCGCCGGGATGCGCCAATCGCGCCCCGGCGAACCGTTACTCTTCTCCCAGCGTAAACAGCAGCGTGCCATAGCCCAGCTGGTCAAAGCTTCCCGGATATGCGCCATAGGACCAGGGACCGCCTTCAGGCCGAATCTTGGTCGCTATCTCGGTGATATTGGGGCTGTTGAGGCCTTTCAGCACAATGTAGTGGTTGTAGATCAATTCCCAAATCGCTCTGACCTCGCCTCTTGCGCTCTCAGAGATCTGCGTTTGGGTTACATCGCTATTGGTGTAGGTCGTGTAGGGAACCGATTTACCGAGATTATAGGCCGCGACATATTCCGCCCCCTTCATCAGCCGGTTGTCGTCATAACTGAATAAATCATCGCCCTGATTCCAGGCCATTTGGCATATCACGCCCGCTAGCGCGATATCTAATAATGAGTGCGCCTGATCCCTGCCGCTTTCCTGTATTTGTCCCATGCCCTGTTCGGGATAAAGTATCCAGACCAGTTTTCCAATCGCGCCATTTCCCTCGCCGTTTTTGTAATAGTCGACGGCTCGGTCGTAGAGATCTTTTCTGTCTAATAAAATACCGATAGCCATAATGGAACTTAACTGCGCTAAATCCCAGTTAGCCCAATAGTGGTCGATTTTCGTATTGTTATGACGCGCGATAAAATCCAAATTAATAGGAAGAAAGACCGTTTCCATCATCTTTTTGAAGGTGTCGAAATCGCGCGCGCTCCATCCCGGATAGTCCCGCATTATTTCTGCGGTATTCGCCAGTTCGTAGCCATAAATTCCCGCCGCGAGCGCGGCATCGGTGGAGCCTCTAATCTCTTTGAGCGTGCTGCCCCAGGCGTTCAGAATGGCGACGGCGCTGTTGGCGTAAGCCTCATCACCTGTGGCCTTCCAGTACAGCGCATGGGAGTAGGCGATAGCGATGTCTCTGTATAACTGGGGATAATTTTCACTATGCTCGCTATTTCGTCCGCGATATACGATGTCGACGGCGCGAGGCTGCCAGCCAAGCGAAAGTTTCAGCTGCTGGAATCCCTTGAACCAGGGCTCGGACTGCTGATTCACCTGCATCGCCATTCTGGCGAGATCGTCGCTGGTGCTTAGCATGCCCGGATGTTTTAACGTCTCCGCAGACCAGCCGGAAAGAGGGGATAACGACATGGCGAACGATAGCAGTAAACCTGCCGGTTTTTTGATGAGCATACGCAATAACGTCCCTGTGATATTATTTTCATCGAAAGAGTATCACACGAGTATTAAATAATAATTTCATGCTCTGTAATTCATGGAATTATGCTTTTAATATTTCCTAATTCAGAAGAGTGACCAGTTATAAATAGAAAACGACGGTTCGCCCGATATGAACGCCCGTCGAATAACCACTTTCAGCCAAGCTCTTGTCTATATCAACCGCTGCCGCTCTCCCTCTCATGCCACATCACGTCATCGAAATGATGCCATTGTCATCTCCCCTTCGCATCAAGCGGCGATCCTCAGGATCCGCCGATACCAAAGCGATCTCAGCCACAACAGGTGAGTTTCCATTGGTTTCCCAATAATGTTGCGACATGCTGAGAGAAGAAACGTTACGGCAAGGGCAACTTTAGCAAACGTTGCCTTTGGGCTGGCCTGCCACTGGCATGAACATGAGGCGAATCTTATGGCGTGTAGGGGGGAGGCGGACCGTCAATTTGTCGGGGCAATCTTTCGTCTTCCCAAAATGCGCATTTGAGAGGGGTAATAAAAAAGCCTCGCACAGGGCGAGGCTTTTTTCGTATACAGATTAATTGCCTTTAAGCGCTATCAGATATCGATGTTTGCCGCCTTGAGGGCGTTCTCTTCGATAAAGGCGCGACGGGGTTCAACGGCATCACCCATCAGCGTGGTGAACAACTCGTCGGCCGTAATCGCATCCTTCACGGTGACGCGCAACATACGACGACCTTCCGGATCCATCGTCGTTTCCCACAGCTGTTCTGGGTTCATCTCGCCCAGACCTTTATAGCGCTGAACCGCCAGACCACGACGTGACTCTTTCACCAGCCACTCCAGCGCCTGCTCAAAGCTGACGATAGGCAGTTTGCGCTCGCCGCGTTCCACGAAAGCGTCTTCTTCAATCAGGCCGCGCAGCTTTTCGCCCAGCTGATTGATTTTGCGGTATTCGTTACCCGTCACAAACGCGGNATCCAGCGGATAGTCGGTATCGACACCGTGGGTGCGCACACGCAGCCGCGGCTCGTGGCGACCTTCTTCAGTATCGTGGATCACGAAGCTGTAGGTGCTGCCGTGTTTTTCCTGCTCGGTCAGCAGCGTCACCAGCGTTTCCATCCAGTGCTGCACCTGCTCGCGGTCGGACAGCGTGGCTTCGGTCAGGGACGGCTGGTAGATCAGCGCGTTCAGCAGCGGGCGCGGGTAGCGACGCTCCATACGACCAATCATTTTCTGCACGGCGTAATGCTCGGCGACCAGTCGTTCCAACGGCTCGCCCGCCATTGCCGGCGCATGAGCGTTGGTATGCAGAGTCGCGCCATCCAATGCCAACGCGATCTGATACTGATCCATCGCTTCGTCATCCTTGATGTACTGCTCCTGCTTCCCTTTCTTCACCTTGTACAGCGGCGGCTGAGCGATGTAGACATGCCCGCGTTCGATGATTTCCGGCATCTGACGATAGAAGAACGTCAACAACAGCGTACGGATGTGCGAACCATCGACGTCGGCATCGGTCATGATGATGATGCTGTGGTAGCGCAGCTTGTCCGGGTTGTATTCGTCACGGCCGATGCCGCAACCCAACGCCGTAATCAGCGTGGCGACTTCCTGCGACGACAGCATTTTGTCGAAACGCGCCTTCTCCACGTTCAGGATTTTACCCTTCAGCGGGAGAATCGCCTGGTTCCTGCGGTTACGCCCCTGCTTCGCAGAGCCGCCCGCGGAGTCCCCTTCCACCAGGTACAGTTCAGACAGCGCCGGATCGCGTTCCTGACAATCCGCCAGTTTGCCCGGCAGGCCGGCCAGGTCGAGCGCGCCTTTGCGTCGCGTCATATCGCGGGCACGACGAGCGGCCTCGCGCGCGCGCGCGGCGTCGATGATTTTGCCTACCACGATTTTGGCGTCTGATGGATTCTCCATCAGGTAATCCACCAGTTTTTCGTTCATCAGCGACTCAACGGCCGTCTTCACTTCCGACGAAACCAGCTTGTCTTTGGTCTGAGAAGAGAACTTCGGATCGGGCACTTTCACCGAGACCACAGCAATCAGGCCTTCGCGGGCGTCATCGCCGGTCGCGCTGATTTTGGCTTTCTTGCTGTAGCCTTCTTTATCCATGTAAGTGTTTAGAGTACGCGTCATGGCGGCGCGGAAACCGGCCAAATGCGTGCCGCCGTCACGCTGCGGAATGTTGTTGGTAAAACAGTAGATATTTTCCTGGAAACCGTCGTTCCACTGCAGAGCGACTTCCACCCCGATATCGTCTTTCACCGTGGAGAAATAGAACACATTCGGGTGGATCGGCGTTTTATTGCGGTTCAGGTAATCGACAAACGCTTTGATGCCGCCATCGTAATGGAAGTGGTCGGACTTATCTTTTTCACGTTCGTCACGCAAACGGATGGAAACGCCGGAGTTAAGGAACGACAGCTCACGCAGACGCTTGGCCAGAATGTCGTATTCGAATTCCAGCACGTTGGTGAAGGTTTCGGTACTCGGCCAGAAACGGACCGTTGTCCCGGATTTTTCAGCTTCACCCACCACGCTCAGGGGCGCGAACGGCACGCCGTGGTTATAGGTCTGTTGATGAATTTTGCCTTCGCGGCGAATGGTCAGCTCAAGTTTTTCCGACAGGGCATTGACCACGGAAACCCCTACACCGTGCAAACCGCCGGAAACTTTGTAGGAGTTATCATCAAATTTACCGCCGGCATGCAGCACCGTCATGATGACTTCAGCGGCTGACACGCCTTCTTCTTCGTGAAGACCGGTTGGGATCCCACGGCCATCATCCTGTACCGACACGGAATTGTCGCTATGGATGGTGACGATAATGTCTTTACAGTAGCCAGCGAGCGCTTCGTCGATAGCGTTGTCCACCACCTCGAATACCATATGATGCAGACCGGTTCCGTCATCCGTATCGCCGATATACATACCCGGGCGCTTACGAACTGCATCCAGCCCTTTTAATACCTTGATACTTGAGGAGTCATAAGAATTCGACATCAACGTTTCTCGCTCATTTTAGTCCTGTGATTGAACGGTTATTTTACCCTGTTCTACGCTGAACATCTTGCCATTTTCACCGACCATATCGGCTATCTGTTCAGCGCTGATTGCACTGACGAAGACCTGTGCCTGCGTGGCTTTCAGGCGTTCCGCCAACAGGCGTCGTCGGGCGCTGTCCAGCTCCGAGGCGAAGTCGTCGATGAGGTAGACGCACTTGAGTCCGCTATTGCGGGTGAGAAACTCACCCTGCGCCAATCTTAGAGCGCACATCAACAGCTTCAACTGACCGCGCGACAACATATCCTCTACAGCGACGCCGCCGGCACGAATGCGGAAGTCCGCCTTGTGCGGGCCGAAAGCGGTATAACCCAGCATTCGGTCACGCTCGAAATGGCGCTCCAGCAGTTCTGCGTAATCGCTCTCCCGATCCCAGCCTTGCTGGAAGGAAAAGCTCAGGGAAAACTCCGGTAAAAACTGGCCGCAGGTGGCTCCGATATCGTCCACAATGGCGGCACTATAGGCCGCTCGCCATTGGCTTATCTGCTCCGCCAGCGGTACTAATTCCTGATCCCACGCCCGCATCTGCCCATAGTGACTGGTTTGGCGCAGCGCTGCATTGCGCTGACGCAACAGACGTTTCAGATTGTTCCAGGCGTGGAAAAAACCAGGCTCGTGATGAAAGCAGCCCCAGTCTAGAAAGGCCCGGCGAAACTTCGGGCCGCCGTTGAGAAGGGTAAATCCTTCCGGGGTAATCAGCTGAATCGGCAGCAGTTGCGCCAGTTCAGCGACGCGATGACCATCGCTGCCATCAATACGAACCTTGCTGTCGCCTTGACGGTTCTTGCTCAGCCCAACGGAGCGTTCCCGCTCGTGGCCGTCAATTCTGCCATGCAACACAAATTCAGGCTGTTCGTGACGAATCACCCGCCCCGCCTGAATACTGCGGAACGCGCGGCCGTGGCCCAACGTATAAATCGCTTCAAGCACGCTGGTTTTGCCACTGCCGTTAGCGCCAACCAGAAAATTGAAACCGGGGATCAACGCCAGATCGGCAGATTCAATATTGCGAAAATCGCGGATGAGAAGACGGGTCAGTGCCATTTTACAACCATTCAGCGTCGCTGCCTTTCAGCCTGATGCCAGGGACATACGATCGCATTTCGCGAACCGCATGCCGCCCGACACGCTGGCGTACCTAAAAACGGCGCCTGGCCGTTTTCCACTCTTCGCGCAACTACAAACGCATCGGCATGACCACATACGCTGCGGCTGGGCTGGCGCTATCTTCAATCTGTACGCTGGAAACGGAGTCAGTCAGCAGCATACGCACGTCTTCGCATTTCAGTGCGTTGAGCACATCCAGTACGTAGCTGACGTTGAAGCCGATCTCCATTTCCGTACCGCCGTATTCGACGTCCAGAATTTCTTCAGCTTCTTCCTGCTCCGGGTTGTTCGCGGTAATTTTCAGCTGATCTTTGTTCAGATACAGACGAACGCCGCGAAACTTCTCGTTGGACAGAATCGCCGCGCGGGAGAACGCCTGTTTGAGCAGATCGCAGCTGGCTTCGAGCGTTTTGTCGGGATTTTTCGGCAATACGCGACGATAGTCCGGGAAACGGCCGTCAACCAGCTTAGACGTAAAGATGAAATCGCCGACGTGCGCACGAATGTTGTTGCTGCCAATCTGTAGCTGCAACAACGTTTCGCCGCCGTCCAGTAAGCGCACCAGCTCCATCACGCCTTTACGCGGGACGATCACCGAATGGGACGGCAGTTCCTGACCGACCGGCATCGAGCAGACCGCCAGACGGTGGCCGTCGGTCGACACGGTGCGCAGCTCTTCCCCTTCGGTCTCGAACAGCATGCCGTTGAGGTAGTAACGCACATCCTGATGCGCCATGGAGAACTGGGTTGCTTCAATCAGGCGCTTCAGCGTGGCCTGCGGCAGAGAAAACTCCACCTCGCTCTGCCAGTCATCCAGATTGGGAAAGTCTTCCGCCGGCAGCGTGGACAGCGAAAAGCGGCTGCGCCCGGAGCGCACCAACATGCGATCGCCGTCCAGCATGATGGTGATTTCGGCGCCGTCCGGCAAACCGCGACAGATGTCGAACAGCTTGCGGGCCGGCACCGTGGTCGCACCCGCCTCGTGGGGCTGAGTCAGCGCCACGTGCGCCACCATTTCCATTTCCAGATCGGTGCCAGTCAGCGACAGCCGACCTTCACTGACCTGCAATAACAGATTCCCCAGGATCGGCAACGTCGGCCGGCCTCCCAAGGGACTGCTGACCTGCTGTAGGGGTTTTAACAGATGCTCGCGTTCAATAATAAATTTCATGATATTAGGAAGATAATGTTCTGATTAAATTGGAAAAATCTTCTTTAATGTCGTGACTTTCCTCGCGCAGCTGCTCAATCTTGCGACAGGCATGCAGCACGGTGGTGTGGTCTCGACCGCCAAAAGCATCACCGATTTCCGGCAGGCTGTGATTCGTCAATTCTTTCGCCAGCGCCATCGCCATCTGACGTGGACGAGCCACCGAGCGCGAGCGACGTTTGGACAAAAGATCGGCGACTTTGATTTTATAATATTCCGCTACGGTCTTCTGAATGTTGTCGATAGTGACCAGTTTTTCCTGCAACGCCAGCAGGTCGCGCAGCGCTTCGCGCACGAAGTCGATCGTGATGGAGCGTCCGGTAAAGTTGGCGTTGGCGATGACGCGGTTCAGCGCCCCTTCCAGCTCACGCACGTTGGAACGCAGGCGCTTGGCAATAAAGAAGGCTACTTCTCCCGGCAGACGGATATCGTTCTCATCCGCCTTTTTCATCAGGATCGCCACGCGGGTTTCCAGCTCAGGCGGTTCGATGGCGACCGTCAGCCCCCAGCCAAAGCGGGACTTCAGGCGATCTTCCACTCCGTTGATCTCTTTTGGATAGCGGTCTGAGGTCAAAATAATCTGCTGATTGCCTTCCAGCAAGGCATTGAACGTGTGGAAAAACTCTTCCTGAGAACGCTCTTTGTTGGCAAAAAACTGAATATCATCGATCAGCAGCGCATCGACGGAGCGGTAGTACCGTTTGAACTCTTCTATGGCGTTGTTCTGCAGGGCTTTCACCATGTCCTGCACGAAACGCTCCGAGTGCATGTACACCACTTTGGCATTGGCTTTGCGAGCCATGATGCCGTTCCCTACCGCATGTAATAAATGCGTTTTACCCAGACCGGTACCGCCATACAGAAACAGCGGGTTGTAGGCCCCGCCCGGATTATCCGCCACTTGCCGCGCAGCGGCGCGCGCCAGCTGGTTGGATTTACCTTCGACGAAATTATCAAACGTGTGCTTCGGGTTAACGTTGGAGCGATAGGTGTGCTCGGCATGTAGTGAAGGCGCATCCCAGCTCGGACGAACCGGAGAAGAGACCGGACGAGCCTGCGGCGCAGCCGCGGGGATCACGGTAGCAGCAGCGTTGCCCGCCGGAGCAACCGTTGCCATCGCCGGTTTGCTGCCCACTTCGAACCGCAGCAGCGGAGCATCCAGACCACAGAAATCATTCAGCAGTCCATTGATATTATTAAGATATTTGTCACGCACCCAATCCAGCACGAAGCGATTAGGGGCGTAAAGCGCCAGAGTGTTGTCACTCAGTTCCGCCTGCAATGGGCGTATCCACATACTGAATTCTGTGGCAGGTAATTCATCCTGCAAACGGGCAAGACACTGCTGCCAAAGCGAAAGTGACACGGCGGACTCCACTCGAACAAGATAAAACAAAGAAAAGAAACAGAATCGTTAGTTATGTAACTCATGATTTTTGGCACCCGCTCCCCGGATCAGAAGAGCCAGCGTGCGCCGCGCATTGATGCGGCTTACCGTGACGATCCCGACGGAGGATCGCTAGCGGGACGGCGGATCATAACCTAAACGCCAACAGAGATCTTCCCCTTCTGCACAGTTTTGATCCTTTTTATCCACAGGCTATTCTTATTCCCCTGCCTGCCCGAACGCTGAGGAATGGAGGTCATGATTGAGGTTACCCACACCCGGCGGGCTTCCCCAAGGCGTCTATAAGGATAGACGGAATTTTCGCCAATGGCGGTGAGGGAGATCATGATCTTCTTACCAGGATCTGGGCTCGATCCTTGCGCTTTAATATGGAGTACGTATAATTCCCGCCCTGCGCGTGGCGCCTGCACGCTGTGCTGAGTTAGGCAGGTGTGTTTCTCAAGCGGGAAACATTGGGTGGGTGAAACGCGGATGTTAATTGACTCGGGACTGTACAATTATTACAATCCCGCCTCATTTTATATATATGTATATGCGATTGAGGCGTCGGTCATTTTCTTCACGCCGAGTAGCCAAACGCGTTAACTATGAAGTTTTAATCAAGTTTAGGTAGAAATCGCCATGAAACGCACTTTCCAACCGTCCGTACTGAAGCGTAACCGTAGCCACGGTTTCCGTGCTCGTATGGCCACCAAAAATGGTCGTCAGGTTCTGGCCCGCCGTCGTGCGAAAGGCCGTGCTCGTCTGTCCGTTTCTAAGTAATAAAAGCTAACCCAACGAGTGGTTAAGCTCGCTTTTCCCAGGGAGTTACGTTTGTTAACTCCCAGCCATTTCTCTTTCGTCTTCCAGCAACCTCAACGGGCTGGCACGCCGCAAATCACCATTCTCGGCCGCCTGAATACGCTGGGGCATCCCCGCATCGGTCTTACCGTCGCCAAAAAGCATGTTAAACGGGCTCATGAACGCAACCGCATCAAACGTCTGACGCGCGAAAGTTTCCGCCTGCATCAGCACCAGTTGCCTGCCATGGACTTTATCATCATCGCGAAAAAAGGCGTGGCCGATCTGGATAACCGTGCGCTGACGGAAGCGTTGGAAAAATTATGGCGTCGGCACTGTCGATTGGCTCCCGCCTGCTGATCGGGTTGATACGCGGATATCAGCGCTTTATCAGTCCACTGCTGGGACCCCACTGTCGTTTCCACCCGACGTGTTCCCAATATGGCATTGAGGCAATACGCAGATTCGGCATGATAAAAGGCTGTTGGTTGGCGCTGAAACGCGTATTAAAATGCCACCCTTTGAACCCTGGTGGTGATGACCCCGTACCGCCAAAAACCGACAATAACAGAGAACATTAACGATGGATTCGCAACGCAATCTTCTTCTCATCGCTCTGCTATTCGTAACGTTCATGATCTGGCAGGCCTGGGAAACGGACAAAAATCCGCCAGCCACAACACAGACCACGCAACAGTCTACGAACAATGCAGTCGGCGATGCCGCCAACCAGGGCGTCCCCGCCAGTGGTCAGGGTAAACTGATTACGGTGAAGACCGACGTACTGTCCCTGACGATTAACACTCGCGGCGGCGACATCGAGCAGGCCAACCTGCTGTCTTACCCGGCAACGCTGGGCTCCACCGAGCCTTTCCTGCTGCTGGAAACGACACCGGCCTTCGTCTATCAGGCGCAGAGCGGTCTGACCGGGAAAAATGGTCCGGACAATCCGGCGAACGGTGCGCGTCCTCTGTATCAAGCAACGCAGGATCACTTTGAACTGACCGACGGTCAGAGTGAACTCCGCATCCCGCTGACCTATACCGACGCCAACGGTGCGACTTTCACCAAGACATTCGTGCTTAAGCGCAGCGACTATGCGCTGGGCGTGGAATACGGCGTCAACAACGCCAGCGCCCAACCGCTGGAGCTGACGCTGTTCGGCCAGTTGAAGCAGTCCATCGATCTGCCTTCGCACCGTGACACCGGAAGCAGCAACTTTGCGCTTCACACCTACCGCGGCGCCGCGTTCTCTTCCAGCGACGAGAAGTACAAAAAATACAGCTTCAGCGATATGAAAGAGCCGCTGAACATCGTCACGCAGGGCGGCTGGGTCGCCATGCTGCAGCAGTATTTCGCCACCGCGTGGGTACCGCAGGCCAACAGTAACAACACGTTCTACAGCGCCAATCTGGGCAACGGTCTGGCGGCCATCGGCTTTAAAGCCGCGCCGGTTGTCGTTCAGCCAGGTAGCCAGCAACAGCTGCAAGCTACGCTGTGGGTCGGACCGGAAATTCAGGACAAAATGGCCGCGGTCGCGCCTCATTTGGACTTGACCGTTGACTACGGCTGGTTGTGGTTCATCTCCCAGCCGCTATTCAAACTGCTGAAATTCCTGCACGGCTTCATCGGTAACTGGGGCTTCTCCATTATCGCCATCACCTTCATCGTGCGTGGCATCATGTACCCGCTGACCAAAGCGCAGTACACCTCGATGGCCAAAATGCGCATGCTGCAGCCGAAACTGCAGGCGATGCGTGAACGCATCGGTGATGACAAACAGCGCATGAGTCAGGAAATGATGGCGCTATACAAAGCGGAGAAGGTCAACCCGCTGGGCGGCTGCTTCCCGCTGCTGATTCAGATGCCGATCTTCCTGGCGTTGTACTACATGCTGATGGGCTCCGTGGAGCTGCGTCATGCGCCGTTCGCGCTGTGGATCCATGACCTGTCTGCTCAGGACCCGTACTACGTACTGCCGATCCTGATGGGTCTGACCATGTTCTTCATCCAGAAGATGTCGCCGACGACGGTCACCGATCCGATGCAGCAGAAGATCATGACCTACATGCCGGTCATCTTCACCGTGTTCTTCCTGTGGTTCCCATCCGGTCTGGTGCTGTACTATATCGTCAGCAACCTGGTGACCATCGCTCAGCAGCAGCTGATCTACCGCGGGCTGGAGAAACGGGGCTTACACAGCCGTGAGAAGAAATAACGCTGGCTGATTGCCAACCTCATTTCTAACGTAAGGCGGTCACTGACCGCCTTATTTTTTTATGTAATTTAGAGAGATGACCATGAGCCATACCGACACCATCGTCGCTCAAGCCACGCCCCCGGGACGCGGCGGCGTAGGTATTCTGCGTATTTCCGGTTCCGCCGCGTCGGCCGTGGCGCAAGCCGTGCTGGGAAAACTGCCGCGTCCGCGTTATGCAGACTACCTGCCTTTCATGGATGCCGACGGCAGCGTGCTCGACCAGGGCATAGCCCTGTGGTTTCCCAATCCCAACTCGTTTACCGGCGAAGACGTGCTGGAATTACAGGGGCACGGCGGCCCGGTGATTCTGGACCTGCTGCTGAAGCGCATCCTGACGCTGCCGGGCGTACGCATCGCCCGTCCGGGCGAGTTCTCAGAGCGCGCCTTCCTCAACGATAAACTAGATTTGGCGCAGGCCGAAGCCATCGCCGACCTGATCGACGCCAGCTCCGAACAGGCCGCGCGCTCCGCCGTGAACTCCCTGCAGGGCGTTTTCTCCAGTCGAATTCATCAGCTGGTCGAAGCGTTGACGCACCTTCGTATCTATGTTGAAGCGGCGATTGATTTCCCAGATGAAGAAATTGATTTCCTTTCCGACGGCAAAATCGAGGCTCAGCTCAACGCGGTCATCGCCGATTTGAATGGCGTCCGGGCCGAAGCCCGACAGGGCAGTCTGCTGCGCGAGGGCATGAAAGTGGTCATCGCCGGCCGTCCTAACGCCGGTAAGTCCAGCCTGCTGAACGCGCTGGCAGGCCGAGAGGCGGCCATCGTCACCGATATCGCAGGCACCACGCGCGACGTGCTGCGCGAACACATTCATATCGACGGCATGCCGCTGCACATCATCGATACCGCCGGTCTGCGCGATGCCAACGACGAAGTGGAACGTATCGGTATCGAGCGCGCCTGGCAGGAAATCGAGCAGGCCGATCGAGTGCTGTTTATGGTGGACGGCACGACCACCGAGGCCAGCGAACCTGCCGCCCTCTGGCCGGAGTTTATGGCGCGACTACCGAAAACGTTGCCGATCACCGTGGTGCGCAACAAAGCGGACATCACCGGAGAAACGCTCGGTATCGAGGATGTGAGCACCCACTCGCTCATCAGGCTGTCGGCGCGTACCGGGGAGGGCGTAGATCTGCTGCGCAACCATCTGAAAGAGAGCATGGGCTTTACCAGCAGCACTGAAAGCGGCTTTCTGGCTCGTCGCCGTCACCTACAGGCGCTGGAACGCGCGGCCGAACATCTGGAACAAGGCCGCGACCAGCTGGTCAGCGCTTACGCGGGCGAGCTGCTGGCGGAAGAACTGCGGCTATCGCAACAGGCGCTCAGCGAGATCACCGGGGAATTCACCTCCGACGACTTATTGGGCCGCATATTCTCCAGCTTCTGTATCGGCAAGTAACGCTGCGTCCGTAAGCGTCCACTCACTTCCACTCATCCCGCATATCTGACTGTTATGCGGGATTTTTTGTTCCATCAATGTCTGTTCGCTTCCATCGAGAGCCAGGTTTTTTTGTGTCCATCGCTAATTTTTGAGCGAGACATGGCGTGGGTGAAGGACAAACCATCCAATGATAAAAAAATGCCAATCTCGCGAATGATGGGACGTCAGGTGATTGATAATGGCGAGCTGGCACAGAAGAATTGCCCAGCCCTATTCAAATTATATTGGGTGCCTCGACGTTTCCTTTTTGTGTCTCGCCACCTCTGGGTAAAAGAACCCTGATAAGGGCACCTGCCATCCGGTCAATAATCGTCTCTCCCTGGTCTGCGGGCCGTCCAGAATACGGAGACAAGCCACAAACACGCATTACACGCCATAGGCGTTAACATTATTTTCACCGGTTATAGCGCGTGAAGATCATTCCAGCGAGATGCCGGTTTTCCGCCATTTATACAAAATTTTTATACCGCCCTTCCGCAATTTGACGACATTTTTATTTCCCTTTCTCTACCCTCCTCCGTATTCCCTTCACACCTGGAGAATCACCGTGAGCGCAGGAATCATCGCCGGCATCGTGCTGGTCTTTTTATTACTGGGCTACCTGTTTTATGCCCTGTTTCATGCGGAGGCGCTGTGATGGCCGCCGACGCTGTTTTACTCCTCGCCGTCTACCTGACGGTGTTGCTGCTATTGGCGCAGCCGCTGGGACGCCTGCTGACGGGACTCATTCATGACAGAACGCTGCCGGGCACGGCGGGAATTGAGCGTGCTATCTGGCGACTGTGCGGCATCTCGGACGGCGACATGAACTGGCGTCAATATCTGGCGGCGGTGCTGGCGTTCAACCTGCTGGGCATCGTCGTGCTGTTCGCCATCCTAATGCTACAGGGATGGCTACCGCTCAATCCGCAGGGACTGCCGGGCCTGTCGTGGCATCTGGCGCTGAATACGGCCATCAGTTTCGTCAGCAACACCGACTGGCAGGCCTACGCCGGGGAAAGCACCATCAGCCACTTCAGCACGATGATGGGGCTGACCGTGCAGAACTTCCTCTCCGCGGCGACCGGTTTCGCGGTGCTGTTCGCACTGATTCGCGGGTTCGCCCGTCACGCCACCGACAAGCTGGGCAACGCGTGGCGCGACCTGACGCGAACGACGCTGTTCGTACTGCTGCCGCTGTCTCTGCTGACAGCGCTGTTGATGGTCAGTCAGGGCGTACCGCAAAACCTCAGCCCTTATCTGACCTTCACTACGCTTGAGGGGGTGCAGCAAACGCTGCCGATGGGACCCGTCGCGTCGCAGGAAGCTATCAAAATGCTCGGCGTCAACGGCGGAGGGCTGTTTAACGCCAACTCGGCGCATCCGTTCGAGAATCCGACGGCGTTGACGAACTTCGTGCAGATGCTGGCGATGTTGCTGATCCCCGCCGCGCTGTGTCTGGCGTTTGGCCGGGCGATCCGCGATACCCGACAAGGGCACACCGTGCTGTGGGCGATGCTGATGATGTTCGTCGTCGCCGCGGCCGTGGTCATGTGGGCCGAAGTCGACGGCAATCCGCATCTGGCCGCCTACGGTGCGGACAGCGTGCTGAACTGGGAAGGCAAAGAGAGCCGCTTCGGCATCCTGCAGTCCGCGTTGTTCGCGGTCATTACGACGGCGGCGTCGTGCGGCGCGGTCAACGCGATGCACGACTCCTTCACCGCGCTGGGCGGATTGGTGCCGCTGTGGCTGATGCAGATTGGCGAAGTGGTGTTTGGCGGCGTGGGTTCCGGCCTGTACGGCATGCTGATGAACGTGCTGCTGGCGGTGTTTGTCGCCGGACTGATGATCGGCCGTACGCCGGAGTATCTGGGGAAAAAAATCGGCGTATCGGAAATGAAAATGACGGCGCTCGCCATCCTGATCGCCCCAACGCTGGTTCTGCTCGGCACCGCGTTGGCGATGATGACCGACGCAGGCCAAGCCGGCATGTTGAACCCCGGCCCCCACGGCTTTACCGAGGTGCTGTATGCGCTCACGTCCGCCGCCAACAATAACGGCAGCGCGTTCGCCGGGCTGTCCGCGAACACGCCGTTCTACAACCTGTTGCTGGGAGCCGCCATGCTGATTGGCCGCTTCGCCCCCGTGATCCCCGTCTTAGCCATCGCCGGATCGCTGGCAAGTCGACCTACGCAGCCCGCCAGCGTCGGGACGCTGCCGACCCACGGCGCGCTGTTTGTCGGGCTGATTATCGGCACCGCGCTGCTGGTCGGGGCGCTGACCTTCATTCCATCGCTGGCCCTGGGGCCGATTATCGAGCATCTGCAGTGATGACACTGTTCATTGCCGGAGACACATTTTATGGGACATAACACGCTTTCCCAGCCGCACAACACGCTGTGGCGCGCCGCGCTGGTCGAGTCATTCAGGAAACTGGACCCTCGGATGCAATATCGCAATCCGGTGATGTTCGTCGTTTTCCTGGGCAGTATTCTGGCGACGCTGCTGGCCGTCGGCATAAGCATGGGTTGGCTGGCGGGTGAACTGACGTTCACCGCGGCGATCAGCCTGTGGCTATGGTTCACCGTGCTGTTCGCCAACTACGCCGAGGCGCTGGCCGAGGGGCGCAGCAAGGCGCAGGCCGAAAGTCTGAAAGGCATCAAACGCACCAGCTGGGCGAAAAAACTGGCGGAGCCGAAACACGACGCGCCGAACCAGCAGGTGGCGGCCGAAAACCTGCGAAAAGGCGATTGGGTGCTGGCGAAAGCCGGCGACATTATCCCCTGCGACGGCGAAGTGCTGGCGGGCGGCGCTTCCGTGGATGAAAGCGCGATCACCGGCGAATCCGCGCCCGTTATTCGCGAGGCCGGGGGCGATTTCGCCTCGGTGACGGGCGGGACGCGGATCCTCTCCGACTGGCTGGTAATCCAGTGCAGCGTCAACCCCGGCGAGACCTTTCTGGACAGGATGATCGCGATGGTGGAAGGAGCCAAACGCCGCAAAACGCCCAATGAAATTGCGCTCTCTATCCTACTGATCGCGCTGACCATCGTCTTCCTGCTGGCGACCGCGACGCTCTACCCGTTCTCGGCCTGGGGCGGTTCGCCGGTCAGCGTCATTGTGTTGGTGGCGCTGCTGGTCTGCCTGATCCCGACCACCATCGGCGCGCTGCTGTCGGCGATTGGCATCGCCGGGATGAGCCGAATGCTGGCCGCCAATGTGATCGCCACCAGCGGACGGGCGGTGGAAGCGGCGGGCGACGTGGACGTCTTGCTGCTGGACAAAACCGGCACCATCACGCTGGGCAACCGGCAGGCCAGCCAGTTTCTGCCCGCGCCCGGCATCACGGAAGAGGCGCTGGCGAACGCCGCTCAGCTCGCGTCGCTGGCGGATGAAACCCCGGAAGGCCGCAGCATCGTGGTGCTGGCTAAGCAGAAATTCAACCTGCGCGAACGCGACCTGCAGAGCCTGGACGCCACGTTCATCCCCTTTACCGCGCAAACCCGCATGAGCGGCGTGAATATCGGTTCGAAGAGATTGCGTAAAGGTGCGGCCGACGCCATTCGCCGTCATGTCGAAAGCCAGGGCGGACGCTTCCCCTCAGCGGTCAACGCGCTGGTGGAGTCGGTGGCACGCGCTGGCGGAACGCCGCTGATCGTGGCGGAGGATAACGCCGTGATGGGGGTGGTGGCGCTGAAAGACATCGTCAAAGGCGGCATCAGGGAACGCTTCGCCGAACTGCGTCGGATGGGCATCAAAACCGTCATGGTCACCGGCGACAACCCGCTGACCGCGGCCGCCATCGCCGCCGAGGCCGGGGTCGATGACTTTCTGTCGGAGGCGNCGCCGGAAGCCAAACTGGCGCTGATCCGCCAATACCAGGCCGAAGGCCGCATGGTCGCGATGACCGGCGACGGCACCAACGATGCGCCCGCGCTGGCGCAGGCAGACGTGGCGGTGGCGATGAACTCGGGCACGCAGGCGGCCAAAGAAGCGGGCAATATGGTGGATTTGGACTCCAACCCCACCAAGCTGCTGGAGGTAGTACGCATCGGTAAACAGATGCTGATGACGCGGGGATCGCTGACCACCTTCAGCATCGCCAACGATGTGGCCAAGTATTTCGCCATTATCCCAGCGGCGTTCGCGGCAACCTATCCGGCGCTCGACAAGCTGAATGTGATGCATCTGCACTCGCCGAACTCGGCCATCCTTTCCGCGGTGATTTTTAACGCCCTGATTATCGTGCTGCTGATCCCGCTTGCGCTCAAAGGCGTTCGCTACCGGCCGATGTCCGCGGCGTCACTGCTGAGCCGTAATCTGTGGATTTACGGCGCGGGCGGCCTCGCGGCGCCGTTTATCGGCATCAAACTGATCGACATGTTGTTGACCGTTCTGGGTCTGGGCTGAGGAGCCAAAGTATGAACCTGATTCGTCCCACGCTTTCCCTGTTTTGCCTGCTTTCCATCGTCACCGGCGCAGCCTATCCGCTGCTAACGACTTCGTTATCCCAGTGGGCCTTTCCAGACACCGCCAGCGGGTCGCTGATCGTACGCGACGGCCAGCTTCGCGGCTCAGCCTTAATCGGCCAGCACTTTACTCGGCCGGACTATTTCCACGGCCGTCCGTCGGCAACCGCCGACACGCCGTACAACCCGCTGGCCTCCTCCGGCAGCAATCTGGCGGCGAGCAATCCGGCGCAGGACGAGGCCATCAAACAGCGCGTGGCGGACCTGCGCGCCGCCAATCCGCAGGCGAGTGGCCCGGTTCCCGTCGAGCTGGTCACCGCCTCTGGCAGCGGTCTGGACCCGCACATTTCACCCCAGGCCGCGCTATGGCAGGCCCCCCGGGTGGCGTCGGCCCGCCATCTATCGGAAAGCGACGTGCGGCGGCTGGTGGATGAGCACACGCAGCCGCCGCGCCTCTACTTTTTGGGCGAACCGGTGGTCAATGTGCTGGCGTTGAATATGGCGCTGGACGAATTACAGAAAAAACGGCCGTAAAAAAACCGGGAAGCGTCAAATGACATCGCGCCGTCGTATTCACCAGCGACGGCGCGATGTCGTTCCACGATGGATGAGCCTTAGTGTTGGCGCAGATCGCTCAAAAAGCGCTGCGCGCGCGGATGCTGCGGCGATCGGAAGAAGTTTTCAGGCGCGGCCTTCTCCAGAATCTGCCCCTGATCCATGAACCAGACGGTGTCGGCCACTTCGCGGGCGAAATTCATCTCATGGGTCACGCACATCATCGTCATGCCTTCCTGAGCCAGCCCGCGCATCACGTTCAGCACCTCCCCCNCCATCTCCGGGTCCAGCGCCGAGGTCGGTTCATCGAACAGCATGACCGGCGGCTTCATCGCCAACGCGCGCGCTATCGCCACACGCTGCTGCTGGCCCCCGGAAAGCTGGGCCGGATAGGCGTTCGCCTTGTGCGACAACCCGACGCGCTCCAGCAGTTCGCCTGCATGCTTGCGCGCTTCCGAACGTTTGACGCCCAGCACCTTCACCGGCGACATCATGATGTTGTCCATGACCGAGACATGCGGGAACAGGTTGAAATTCTGGAACACAAAGCCAATTCGGGTGCGCAGCTGGTTAAGACGGGTGCTGGTGCCGTGTATATCAATGCCGTCGAACAGGATTTCCCCTTTTTCAATCGGTTCCAGTCGGTTGACCGTCCGAATCAGCGTCGATTTGCCGGACCCCGACGGTCCGCACACCACCACAACCTCGCCGCTTTTGATCTCGGCATTCAAATCGGTCAACGCCTGATAATCGCCATACCATTTGCTGACCCGGTTAAACATAATCATCGGTCTCATCATGCATTCCTTATAGCGACGGTGTTTCGGTCAATAATTCGGTTTTCTCAACCGGCGTGCCTGCGGGGTTTTCATTGCGCCGCTTGCGCTCGACATGCGCTTCCAGCCGGTTAGCCAACCACGTCAGGCTGAAGCAGATGACGTAGTAGCTCAGCGCCACAATGGCGAACACCTGAAACGGCTTGGTCAGCAGTTGATTGTTGACCTGATTGGCGGCGAAGGTGAGCTCCGGCACGTTGATCACGTAACCCAACGTGCTGTCCTTGATGATGGACACCAGTTGGCTCACCAGACTGGGCAGCGTGTTGTAAAGCGCCTGAGGCAGGATCACCATGCGGAAGGTTTTGATGTAACTCATGCCCAACGCGCGCGACGCTTCGTACTGCCCGGACGGCAGCGCCTGAATGCCGCCGCGAATGATCTCGGCGATGTAGGCGCTTTGATAAATCACCAGCGTGCACAGCATCGTCGCGAAGCCGCTGATGTTATGGCCGATCAGCAAAGGGATGCAGAAGTAGGTCCAGAACACCACCATGAGCAGCGGAATACCGCGCAGCGCGTAGACCCAGCAGGCCGCCGGCCAGCGTAACCAGCGGAAAGGAGAAATGCGCGCCATGCCGAGCAGCATGCCGACCGGGAAAGCGAACAGCATTGCCAGCAGGGAGATCAATAACGTACACAGCACGCCGCCGAGGGGACCATTCGGATACTGCCCCATCAGAAACAGCATCCCGTTGTCGTGCAAAATCGTGAAGATATCGGCCACGGGATTACCTCGCATAGACGCGCTGGAAATGGCGAGCCAGCAGAGCGCCAGCCCCCATCAGCAGCAAAGAGAAGACCAAATAGCCGACGGAGGCCACCAGATAGGACTCGAAGGTGCGGAACGTCTGGTTTTCGATATCGCGGGTGACGTAGGTCAGCTCCGCGACGCCGATGACCATCGCCAAGCTGGTGTTCTTGAACAGCAGCACGGTGTGGTTGATTAACGACGGCAATGAGTTGCGCAGCCCCTGCGGCAGGATCACCAGTCGCATCGCGCGGCCGTAGCTCATGCCCAGCGCGCGCGCCGCCTCGTTCTGTCCGTCAGGGATCGCCCGCAGTCCGCTGCGGATATCCTCGGAGAAATAGGCGGCCTGACACAGGCCAAGTGCGAACATCGAGAACAGGAACTCCGCGTTGAAGTCGTTGATCCACATCTGCACCGACTCCGGCAGCAACGTGGGGATCGCGAAGTACCACATCATCAGCTGGATCAGCGTCGGCACGTTACGGTGGTAAGACACATAGGCCGACACCAGGAATACCGCCGTGCGTTTATGCGTCAGGCGGATCACGACCAACAGCAGCGCCAGCGTCATGGCCAGCAGCCAGGACCCCAGCGCTAGCTTCAGGGTAACGATGACCCCCTCGCCGAGCATCGATCCAAATTGACCGGTGAAAACAGCGGAAAAATCGAGCGTCATCGTTTAGTCTCCCTCAGCGCCTGATAGTACTTATATTACTCTACGGAATCGCCCGGACGCATGGTCGACAAGCCGCCCATTACCTGCGTAGTCGGCGTAATCTCAATATTGCCGAAGTTAACGTTGACCGGTGCGGAAAGGACGAATGCCACGGTATCCGCGATATCCTTCGGCGTCGGTAAATCGAAACCATCAATGTAGCGACGGCGGGCATCTTCAATATCACCCATCGCAATTCCGATAATGTCGGTTGCGACACGGCCGGGACAAATTTCCGTTACCCGCACCATTTTGCCGTAACAATCCAACCGCAGTTGGCGGGAGAGGGCATGTACGCCCGCTTTGGTCGCGTGATAAATGGAGTTGCCGTTGAAGTTGTAAACTGCGGCAATAGAAGTGACGTTAATGACGTGTCCGCAGTTTCGCTCCTTCATGCCTGGCACGACTAAGCGGCTGAGGTGCAGCACCGCCCGCAGGTTGACGTCCACCAGCGTATCGATCACCTCTTCGTCGGCATCCAGAATTGAACCCGACCGGGAAACACCCGCGTTGTTCACCAGCACGTCGATCTGAATTTCACTACAGAGGCGCGTCAGCGCATCCGTATCGCTGACGTCGATGGCATGAGGAATACAGCCGGTACGCGCGGCCAGCGCCGCCAGTTGCTCTTCACGACGCGCCACGGCATGCACCGTCAGCCCTTCCTGGCACAGGCGTTCGACAATCGCTTCGCCAATACCGGCGGACGCACCGGTTACCAATGCAGTTTTATAATCTGAAAATGGCATATCTAATCTCCTTGTAAGATGACAGGACATCCGTGTTGGGCGTCCTATCTTTTTTCCTACTCTAACTAGCAAGGACAAGCAAGCATAAGACATAAACGGTTTGAGGCGATAAGGGCGACTTATAACGCGGTGTGCTCCCAGCTCTGCTGGCGAATTTGCTCGGAGACCGGCGCAATACGCAGGCCGGTTTCTTCAATCGTCGCGCGCAGCGTTTTGACCATCTCGATCGCCTCAGGCGTATCACCGTGGACCAGAATCGAGGAGACATCGAGCGTCAGCGTGTCGCCCTCGATGCTCTCGATCGTGCCTTCCGTCAGCAAACGGCGAACACGCGCCTTGACCTGTTCCGTATCGTGAATGACCGCGCCCGGCTTGGCGCGGCTGACCAGTAGTCCGTCGCTTTCATAGGCGCGATCGGCCAGAAAAACGCACACCACGCGTAAGCCAAGGCGTCGCGCCACGCGATCCACCGCATTTCCTGCCATCGTGCTGATAATCATGTTCGGATCGAAGGTTTTGACCGCACGGAGCAGGACGTCCGCCAGCGCTTCATCCTCTGACACCATGTTGCCTAGAGCGCCGTGAAAGCTCATATGAGTCAGCGGGTAACGCGCCGCGTGCGCGAACGCCGACAGGGCGCCGAGCTGATAGGTGACGTAGTGCGCCAGCGTGTCCGGGTCGATCTGCATACGACGGCGGCCGAATCCCATCAGATCGGGAAAACCAACGTGCGCGCCGAGATCAACATCATGCTGTTTGGCCAGCGCGACGGTTTTCGCCATGATCGCCGCATCGCCGGCATGAAAACCGCATGCCACGTTGGCCGAAGAGATCAGCGGCATCAGCGCCGCATCGTCCGCGATCTGATAGTCGCCGAAGCCTTCGCCTATATCGGCATTCAAATCTATCGATTTCATCATTAAGCCTCTGTTTTTCTCAGGGTGAGAATGACGCTGTCATACTCGACCACATCGCCTTGCCTGACCGGCATCGACGTTACCGTGCCATCGGCCGGACTCAGCACCGGCAGGTAGGCCAGCCCAACCTTCAACAGCGCCAGCAGCGCGCCTTGCCGGACTGTGGCGCCGAGCGAAACAAACGTCTCATCGCGTCCCGGATAGTGCAAACAGACCGTGCCAGGCATGCAGGCCCGCAGAATCTCCGTCTGCGGCCCCTCTTCGTCTTCCCACGCGCGCGCGGACATCGCAGCCGAGACATCGCAAGCCGGTTCAAACCTCAGGCGAACATGGTAATCGCTGCCGCCGATCTCTATCTGGGTTAACCCCGAGCGGCGCATTGTGTGGGCCACCGCGCGTAGCTCACGGAGTGCTAATGGGCTGTTTTGCATAAGTATCCTGTCAACTCGTCCGACATTATTTCGCCACGCGACGGGCGCTTCCCGTGGGTAGCTGGACAGACAGGCGGTCAACACAGGAAAGGAGGACGTTGGCAGGCAAAACGCGAATACGACCGGAATCGTCGCCTGTCGCCGACGTCCGACAACCGCCCGTCGCCCCGGCGTACTGGGGATATCCGCACTCTAACGTGGCGACAGGTTGATTCGGTAAGAGGGTTTCGCTTTGCGACGATAAGGGAGACTTATTACCCCACCAGCGCCAGCGGACGGTTGTCCGTGGTGCGTTTCACCATCAGCGATAACAGGATGTCTTTGACGACTTTCGCGGGCTGCGAGAGCGGCAGATGGTCCGACATGCAAAACGTCAGGGAGACCTGAATGTTCGGATCGACAATTTTCGCCATCCAGGCGTTACTGGCCTGCAGCATGGCGCGCGCGGCGGACTCTGGCATGATCGTACAGCCCAACCCCTCGCCCACGGCAGCATTCAGCGTGGTTTGCGACTCGATTTCACAGTTAACCTTGTAGGATACGCCCGCCTGAACAAAGGCATCGTCCACCCCCTTGCGCATCGTATTGTAAATTCGCGGCAGGAACAGGTCGTAGCGCGCGACGTCAGCCAGCGAAATGCTGCTTTTCGGCGCGTCCAGCACGTGTGGACAGACAAAATAGAGGTCTTCCTTCATCAGCGGCATAAAGCGCAGGCCGTGGATCTCGCGGCTACCGTAAATCACCGCCATATCCATACGCCCGTTCATGATGAGTTCACTCAGCGTAGTGCCGAAATTTTCATTGAAATACAGCACGATGCCGGGATGCTGCCGATGCACTTCCTTCATCAGCGGCAGCGCCAGCTGCTGGGCGGCCGTCCCCGGAGCCAGACCGACGGACACGCTGCCCGAAATGGTCAGCCCGGCGCCGTCGATGGCGATTTGCGCCTGATCGCACTGGCGCAGGATCGCCTGTGCGTGCGTATAAAGAATTTTACCCGCTTCGGTCGGCGTGACGCCGCGCTTGGTGCGGATTAACAACTGCTGATTGACCTCGCCTTCCAGCGTCGCCAGCTGCTGGCTGAGAGCGGGTTGCGCGATATGAAGAACATCGGCGGCCTGCGTCAGGCTGCCCACGTCAACGATTTTGATGAAGTATTTGAGTCGACGGAGATTCATCGTGGCTTCCTCACTGCGGGATCTTGACCTTAATCAAAGCAAGATCGGGGCCAACGCGAACGGCCATGAAAAAGGCGCGATACACACAAGAATTTCAGCCGGTTAGGTCCTCTTCGCTTGCCTTGTCTTGCGCGCTTCGTCCCTTCATTTGCACCATAGTGATGCAAGACGGCAACCCCTTACGCTGCGCCGACACGCGCAACCATTGCATTAGGTTATGTCACCACAACAAAGCGCTATTGGCCTCTGCGTTGGATTCACTTTTATGCTCTTCCCAACCTGGGTCATCCATCGACCTGCTTTTCGCACCGTGCCGCTCGCCTGATCCTGCCGTGGCAGGCCTCACCGGCATGACGCCCCTGACTGACTGGAATCTCCGCACATGCCTGAAATTGCCGATCGCCTAAAAAATGTCACCGTATCCGCCTCTGTGGCTATGACGCAGAAAGCGCGAGATCTCGCCGCACAAGGTATCCACGTTATTGGCTTATCTACCGGCGAACCGGATTTTCCCACGCCGCGACATGCCACGGAGGCCGCCTACGCCGCCGCGCTGGCGGGCGATACCCGCTATCCGCCCACCGACGGGACACCGGCGTTGCGCGCGGCTATTCAGCGTAAGTTCAAGCGCGACAACCATCTGGACTACGACATCAGTCAGATCATTACCGCTGGCGGCGCCAAGCAGATTATTTTCAACGCCTTTATGGCGACGATCAATCCGGGCGACGAAGTGCTGCTGCCGTCTCCGTCGTGGATCAGCTATGCCGATATCGTGAAGTTCGCCGGCGGTGTTCCGGTCCCTGTCGCCTGTCCGCAGGAAAATAACTTTAAGCCTTACCCGGAAGACATCGAAGCGGCTATCACCCCGAAAACCAAATGGCTGCTGCTCAACTACCCCAGCAACCCCACCGGTTCGGTCGCCAGCCGGGCCGATTTGCAAGGCATCGCGGACGTCATGCTGCGCCATCCCGACATCTGGATCCTGAGCGACGATATTTATGAGCACTTGATTTACGACGACGTGACTTTTTACACAATGGCGGAAGTCGAACCCCGTCTGCAAGATCGCGTCCTGACGGTCAACGGCGTCTCCAAAGCCTGGTCGATGACCGGCTGGCGACTGGGCTTTTGCGGGGGACCGAGCAATCTGATCAAAGCGATGAGCAACGTCAATACGCAGAACGCCGGCGGCGTGACCACGCTCACTCAGGCCGCCGCCGTCGCGGTGCTGGACGGCCCGCAGGATCTGCTGAAAGAGCGCGCGGAGATTTACCGCCAGCGGCGCGACTATGTGCTGGAACGCCTGACCTCCATTCACGGTCTGCTATGCCACAAACCTCAGGGCGCGTTTTACCTGTTCGTGAACATCGCCGCGTTTATCGGTAAAACCACCCAGGGCGGCCGTTACATCGCCAACGACGCCGACTTCGTGTTGGCGCTGATGGAAGAGCACCACGTGGTGACGGTACAGGGCGCGGCCTACGGCATGAGNCCGTTCTTCCGCCTCTCCTACGCGACCAGCATGGAGATACTGCAAAAAGGCTGCGACCGCTTGGCGACCTTTTGCGAAGGGATGCGTTAACGCCGTCTCACCGAAGCCGACGGATGAACGGGGCCGATTTCGCGCCCCGTTTTTTTATGCCCGCAGGCCATACAATAGCCAAATTCGACGCCCACAGAATCCCTTTCAGCGGCACGTCATGCCGCCAGACTGGGTGTTATCAAAGAGGAGTCATTGGGGGAGCTCGGCGCGGAAGCGATGAGAGCCGATCATCGAAAAGAAGTGGCGGGGACCCGCCCGCGATGATGCCGCGGCATGATGGACGGCTGCGCGGCATGAAAAGCCGAACGGCGGCGATCTAGCCGTTCAGCGCCGCGACAGCGACCTGATGACAACAGCGGGAGACGCCAAGCAAATACGCATTCACCGCGCGGTTGACGGCAATCGCCTCGGCGGCATCGCTTTCAACCAATTGCAGGCGATCGCCCGCCTGCGCCTGACCCAATCGCCAGAGATCGTCTTCGATGACGCCCGCAATTTTAGGATAGCCGCCCGCCGTATTGGCGTCGCTCAGCTGAATAATGGGTTCTCCCGCCGGAGGCACCTGCACAATGCCAGGGATTAACCCGTAGGAGCGCATTTCCACCGTTCGGGACGGGACGAGCGGCTCGCCGCTCAGGCGATAGCCGGTGCGATTGCTGTGCCGGGATATGGTCCATGACTGTGACCAGAACCGCGCGGCGTCGTGGGCAAACAGGTCGAATTCGCCGGAGGGGATCGCCCGTAGTTGAATGACGCCTTCCGGGCTGACCGGAAAGAGGTCGGCCAAAGCCACCGACGGCGGCACCGCGCCAATGCCGCCCGGCGGCAGCGAACATGGGTTTGCGTCTCCCGTCGGCAGGCGGTCGCCCTGCGTCAACGGTCGGCCGTCCAACCCGCCGAAGTTACCGCGCAGCGCGGTGCTCCGCGACCCCATGACCACGGGCACATCAATCCCCCCCGCCACGCACAGATAACCGCGGGCGCCCTGGCGGGGATACGACATTTCCAGCACCTGTCCGGCTTGCACCTCGCAGGCCCACCAGGGCGGGAGCGCTTTGCCGTCCAGAGCGGCGCGGCAATCGGCGCCGGTCAGGGCAATGGCGCCATCAGCGGTGAAACGCACGCGGAAAGGAAAAAGCTGCACTTCGATCCCGGCCGCGTTTTCGTCATTGCCGAGCATAAGATTGCCGACGCGCAGCGCCAGCGCATCCATCGCCCCGCTGACCGAGACGCCGATATGGCGAAAGCCGGTGCGGCCAAGATCCTGAATGGTATTCAACGGACCGGTTTTCATCACCTCAATCACAGTTCAATCCTCTCAGGCAGAAAACGGATGCTGTCTCCGGGCGCCATGACCGCAGGCGTTTCCGCCCAAGGGTCGAACAGCGGCATATCGGCGAAGCCGATCGCGTTCCAGCCGTTCGGTCCGGTTAACGCCGATACCCCCGTCTGCGCGCCGCCGATGGTCACGGTGCCTTTCAACATATTCAGCGACGGCACTTTTTTGCGTGGCGTCGCCAGCGCCGGGTCCAGGCCGTGCAAATAGCCGAATCCCGGTGCGCTGCCGAGCGCGAAAACCGTGTACTCACCCTGATAGTGACGGCGGATGACCTCTTTTGCCGTCAGCCCGGTGAACTCGCACACGGCATCCAGATCCGTCGCGTGCTCGCCGCCATAACAGACGGGAACATCAATCCGTTTACCCTGCGAGGTGGCGGCCCGCGCGCGCTCCCAACCGTCCTGCAGCAGATGGACGATGGCGGAGGGCTCCGGCGGGATGTGCTTGAACAGCACTAGTAGGTTGGTTACGCCGGGGATCAGCGATTCGATATCGTCACGTTGCCGCAGTAACGCCGCCAGCGCCCAGATGCGCCTTTGCGCCGGAAGATCGAACTCGCCCGGCGCATCGACCAGATAGGCCCGACCGCCAATCGTAGACACTTTTACCTGCTCGCCCTGACTGACGAGCGTCAAGGAGACGCGCTCCGGCACGTCGCGCGACAGCATGGTCATGAGTTATTCCAGCGGTTCGAATTTCAGACTTGAAAGCGGCTGCACTTTTTCTTCGCGCACCATCTTGTACTCGGTGTTCGGCCCAATCCAGGTATTCCAGATAGCATCGATAGCGCCGGCGTCGTCCATCGCCTTCAGGCTGCGATTCACTTCCGCCAGCAGCGCGGGCTCGTCTTTCTTCATCCCCACGCCAATCGGCTCCAGCGCCATCGGCTCTTTAATCATACCCAGCTCGATGCCGTCTTTTTTCGCCTGAGAGATCATTTTGATGGCGGTCATGGTGTTGGTGACGAAGCCCACGACCTTGTTCTGCTCAAGCGCCAGAAAGGCGGAGGCCGCATCCTGAAAGGTGACGGCTTTCGCGCCCGCCAAATGGATGGATTGTTCGGAGGTGGTGCCTTTGGTCGCGCTGATGCGTTTATCTTTAAAGTCCGCCCGCGTTTTGTTCTCGTTCGGCTTCTTCACCACCAGCATCTCTTTCGCGACATAGTACGGGTCGCTGAACTGGATTTGGTTGCCGCGCGTTTTGGTATACGCCAGATTGGCAACCAGCACATCGGCGCGGCCGGTGGCGATGACGGCGATACGCGCCTCAATCGAGGTCGGCATCAGATTGGCCTTGACCCCCATCTCCTTCGCCAACGCATGACAAAGATCGACATCCATCCCCACGAGCTGACGCGTTTTGGGGTCGGGAGAAGAAAATGGCGGCACGTCGGAATAGACCGCACAGTTTAATTGGCCGCGAGCGTGGATATCCGCGAGTAAATCCGCATGGGCGGCGGGTGACAACGCCGCCAGCAGAGGCATGGCCAAGACGGCACCCGAAAGCAATTTCAATTTCATCACGAATTCCCCGCTATTTTAATTAAGATTCAGAGTTCTTCTGACGCAGGCGCGGCAGAAGCAGAATGAAATAACTTACTAAAAATAAAGAGATAACCGCTAAAACTTTGCGTGACTCTTCCAGCAGTCTGACTATAGAAGCGATGAAAGCCGATGTATAAGACGGAAAGCGTGTGTGGTGATATGCAATTTGTATGACGGGGAGAAAATATAAGGAAAAACTATCCAGACAGAACGAAATTATCTTAACGGCCGCGAAGACAGTCACTTTATGGTAAGGACGATTTCCCGCATCAGGAAAGCGAATGCCGATATTGCAGCCAGAGAGTGAAAATAGACAATGAATTCCAAAATGGGCGTACTCCTGAAAATAATGTCGGCGCTGTGTGCGACATTAATGCTGGCATGCGTCAAAGGATTAAACGGCGCGATCCCCACCGGCGAAGTCATTTTTTTCCGTTCGTTCGTAGCGCTATTTCCCCTGCTTATCTGGCTCAAGTTCCAAGGTAATATTCTCGATTTAATCAAAACTCGCAATTTGTTTGGCCATCTCATTCGTGGTTTTTCCGGCACGGGCGGTATGTATTTTAACTATCTCGCACTGGTCTATATTTCGTTGGCGGACGTGACCGCCATTAGCTACGCCGCGCCGTTATTTACCGTCATCATGGCGGCGATATTGTTGAAAGAGATCGTCCGCTTTTATCGTTGGCTGGCCGTCGTGGTTGGTTTCTCAGGCATTCTTGTGATGCTGTCGGCGTATCTCGGCGCCAGCGGGTCTGTCTTTTNGTCTACCTCCGGCGTCGCAAACGGATCGATCATCGGCGTCGTTTTCGCGCTGCTGGCCGCGCTCTGCACCGCCGCGTCGTCAATACAAATTCGCTTCCTCAACGGTGTGGAAAAGCCCGGCGCCATTGTCTTCTACTTCTCGCTGATGACCATGTTCATCGGTCTGGGAACGCTGTATTTCGGCTGGCTGATGCCGACGTTTCCGCAGCTCCTCCTGCTGATTGGCTGCGGTTTTTTCGGCGGTATGGCGCAGATACTGATTACCCTGAGCCTGCGCTACGCCGACGCCTCGCTGCTGGCTCCCTTCGACTACACCACGCTGGTGTGGTCAATGCTGATCGGTTATCTCTTCCTTGATAGCGTGCCGGGAGGCTCAACCATCGCCGGCGCGGCGATCATCGCCTGCGCCGGTATCTTCACCGTATGGTGCGAACGACGTCAGAGGAAAACGGTTATTCGGCGCTCAGTTGTTTAGTCGTGAAATGATTAAATAACCTTTCTCTTTTTACCCGCCACGCTGAATGATCCGCGGTGAGAAATCATCTCAACCTAATGTATTAATAATATTTTCACCCCAGGATCATTTTTCTTAAAAGTAATCACTGTTTTTTTTATTTACAGCGCCACCCATTAAAGTCATTCACCTTTCCCTCCATAAAAAAGAATTCCATTCACCATAAATATGAGAAATTTCGCATTGCCTTGCGTTGAAAACATCAATTTACAATTCATTACTGCTGATGGAGGAAATTATCTTCTTATAAGAACAAGGTTGGGTTTCCGGAGGCTGGCCCATTGTTAACTTTAGTTAAAAAAGATGCTATCCTCTCTATCCGTTGTTGGATGACATCATTTCGTACCGGTGGAAATAGGGGTTTTCGCGATCGACAATTAACTTTACAACACAGAAGTTAATAGTGATTTAGCGGGTGCTTTTAAAAGAAAAGACCATGAAAGTAGAGAATTTACAATACAAATATTATCGCACCTTCCATGCGCTGCGCTTAACGATTTCTTTTATTTTCGCTTTACTCCTATTGGCAAAACTGGATTTGGTCAAAGACGTCTCGTGGATCCTGATCACCATGGTCGTCATCATGGGCCCGATGTCCTATAAAGGCAGCGTCTATCCCCGCGCCATCCAGCGCTCGACCGGCACCTTGATTGGCATCATCTTCGGTATTCTTTCGTTTTATGCGGGGAAATACACCTTTTCGGGCATGATTGTGATCATCGCGCTCGGTATATTTACCTGCGGCTATTTGACGCTAAGTAAAATCCCTTATGCCGGGATACTCATTGGTATTACGCTTTCAGTGACCGTCAGCGCGTCGGGCGGGAATTTGGATATCGCGTTGTGGCGAATTTCCGACGTATTTATCGGCTGCGTCATCGCCGTCATTTTTTCCAGTATTTTACCGCACAAAGCGAGTATTCACTGGAATATAGAGCTGTACAAACTCATATCCAATCTGCATCAGCTTTACTGTGCCAATTTATCTCGCAATCTATTTAACCGGCCCGAATTAAAAAATCTTAACAGTACTAATAAAAAAACCATCTCCAATATATTAAAACTCTCCACACCAGCCCAGAAAGAAACCAGAATAGATAAAAAAATTTATACTTCACTGCAGGAAACCATTCTCGATATTATCTCTTATCTCAATTTGATTGAAAAAGCCTTCTGGGACTGTTCTGTTAGTCACCATATTATTTGCGCCTCTTCGCTGTCGAAAAAAATTAATTACGCGATCGATTACCGCTTTAAAATTTTACAAGCGCTTATTCGCGACGATATTAACGATCCGGATGCCATAAAGAAATTCCACCATAAAGAGTTTGAACAGGAAGTGATGCAGGAACTGCGTTCAACGCTGCTGGACCAGCACGCCGGAAACGACATCGCGATAGAGAACAAAATTTACGGCTATTTTTATCTGGGCACCCAGATTATCGACAAGCTGGATGCGCTGGCCCTGCTGCTGAGCACGATGAAGTCACAGCAGCGCAGGCACGTCCACCTGCGCGTCAGGAATCGCGCCTAATAACGCTTTCGCCTCCTGACGCCGACGGCGCCCGCAGCTTATCTGGACCTTCAGCGACCGCGTGGGACGCTGAATACCTTTGAAAGACTTTACGCAATCGTTCTCTTTCTTCCGCGCCGGGTTTTGTGTACAAGATAATGACTCTCAATACGCTAACATACTGAATAAATTTGATTATTCTTCTTTTTGATTCTCTGTTTTATATCAAAATAACCGGAGCGGGTAGCCGCTAGGATAAAAATTCCACGCCAGACCACGAAGCCGCTATCCTTGATATGACTTCGACACCTGCCCCAAGCTTTTCGCTCTGGCCGGACAATTAAAAAGTGTGACGGTCGTCACCCAAAAAGTAAGCAAGCGCTTACTTTTTGTTATTTTAAAGATAAAGTAAGACGCGGTATCGGCCTTTATGCAATGCCGTATCCTGCATCAACACGATCTTATCGGGAGAAGATATGAATCGGTTTATCGTCGCAAACGCCAAGGACTGCATCGGCTGTAAAGCCTGCGAGATTGCCTGTGTGATTACCCATAACAATGGCGCTTATCCTGAAAGCGCGGAAAACTTTACCCCTCGTATCCACGTCTTTCATAAAGCCGAGCTGCATACGGCGGTCACCTGCCATCACTGCGAAGATGCTCCCTGCGCCGCGATGTGCCCGACACAGGCGCTGGTGAGAAAAGAGAACAGCATTCAAGTTATCGCCGAGAAATGCATTGGATGTAAGACCTGCGTCATCGTCTGTCCTTTTGGCGCGATATCAGTCGAAACGACAGAAAAAACGCCGGATACCGCCTCCGCTCACAAATGCGACCTCTGTATCGGCAGAGCCGAAGGTCAGGCTTGCGTTGAAGCCTGTCCCACCCACGCGCTGCGTTTGGTTAGTGAGCACACACTAGAGCAGCAGCGTCAGGAAAAACAGCGTGAAACGGCTCAGCGTTCCGCGCCCGGTAACTGGCGGGCCGCGCCGCCCTATAACCCATCGCGCCCCNCTCTGCTGAATAAACGCAAAGGCTGGCCGCGAATGGACGCCATCAAGAAACCGCTAAATGAGCGCGTTTCCACGTTCAATGAAATCTACCTGGGCTTTACGCCGGAGCAGGTCCAGGATCAGGGCGGACGCTGCATGACCTGCGGTCAGCACTCCGTCTGTGAATGGACTTGCCCGCTGCATAACAACATCCCTGAACTGCTGCGTCTGGCGAAAGAAGGCCGCATCATGGAAGCGGTCGAGCTGTCGCATCGCACCAGCAGTCTGCCCGAGATCTGCGGACGGGTTTGCCCGCAGGATCGTCTATGCGAAGGCGCCTGTACGCTCGGAAAAGAAGCATATGGCGCGGTGACCATCGGCAACATCGAACGCTACATCACCGACAGCGCGCTGAAAATGGGCTGGAAACCCGATCTGAATCAGGTCAAGCCGACCGGTAAACGGGCGGCGATTATCGGCGCGGGCCCCGCCGGGCTGGCCTGTGCGGATGTCCTCACGCGTAACGGCGTCAAAGCGGTGGTCTTCGATCGGCATCCCGAGATAGGCGGCCTGCTGACGTTCGGCATTCCCTCCTTCAAGCTGGATAAAGACGTACTCATCCAGCGCCGTGTCCTGTTTGAGGGCATGGGCATCGAATTTCATCTCAATACCGAGATCGGGCGCGATATCTCGCTGACGCAACTGTTGGATGAATTCGACACCGTTTTCGTCGGCGTCGGCACCTACCGCTCCATGAAAGCCGGTCTGGATAATGAAGACGCACCGGGCGTTTATGATGCGCTGCCGTTCCTGATTGCCAATACCAAACGAGTTATGGGCCTGCCGGACCTGGAAGATGAGCCTTATGTCTCGATGCAGGGCAAACGCGTGCTGGTGCTCGGCGGCGGCGACACCGCCATGGATTGCGTACGCNCTTCAATCCGACAGGGTGCGGAGTTGGTCACCTGCGCCTATCGTCGCGACGAGGCGAATATGCCGGGGTCGAAAAAAGAGGTGAAAAACGCCCGCGAGGAAGGGGTGGAGTTCATGTTCAACGTACAGCCGCAGAAAATCTGCCTCAACGATCAAGGCGAAGTCTGCGGCGTCAGCCTCATCCGTACCGAGCTGGGAGAGCCGGATGCCAGCGGCCGCCGCCGTCCGCAGCCGGTTGAAGGTTCCGAGTTCATCCACCCGGTGGATGCCGTGATTACGGCGTTCGGCTTTCAGTCTCACGCGATGCCGTGGCTGGATGACGCAGAAGTACAGCGCAACAAGTGGGGGCAGATCGAGGCTCAACCGCTCGGCCGCAATGCCTGCCAGACCAGTCATCCACGCATTTTCGCCGGCGGTGACGCCGTACGCGGCGCCGACCTGGTGGTCACGGCGATCGCTGACGGCCGTAAGGCGGCGCGCAGTATGATCAACGCGATGAGCGAAGCGCAAACTGCCGCGGCGACATCTCGCGTCGACTCGCAGGAGCTGGTGCGATGAATTCGTTCGTCATTGCCGACGCCAGCCAATGCATTGGCTGCCGCACCTGTGAAGTCGCCTGCGCCGTCGCCCACACCAGCGGCGGGCTAAGCAGCCTGAATACCGCGTCATTCGCCCCCAGGCTAACGGTCATCAAAAGCGCCGAGGTCAGCGTGCCGGTGCTCTGCCACCAGTGCGAGAACGCGCCCTGCGCCAGCGCCTGCCCGCAAGGCGCCTTGGTCGCCCAGAACGACAGCATTCAGGTAGTTTCGTCGCGCTGTATCGGCTGTAAAAGCTGTGTCATTGCCTGTCCCTTCGGCGCAATTCAGGTGGTGACCTCGCCACAGGAGAAGGGTGAACCGCCCGCCCGCAGCGAAGTGCACAAGTGCGATTTGTGCCGTGGCGTGGCAGATGGACCGTCCTGCGTCAGAGTCTGCCCGACTTCGGCCCTGCGGCTGGTGACGCCCGACGTTCTGCGCCAACAAAGGGAAGAGCGGCAACGGCAGTCGGCTGGAGAGCGTTCCCATTCGCACAGGCAGTAGCGTTTCAGGCAGTTTTAGCGCCACGACAGCAGATTGGACATAACTAAACATCGGTCATCCCACCCCGCCGTGCCCTTGTCTCATGGGCGATCCTGCTGACGGCGACTCTCCTTGTTTCAACGAGGCAAGGAGAGAATTTTGACGAAAACAACACATGCACTCACTGTTGAATATTAATCCGTTAATTTGTGCTTAGTTAATATTTTTGTCTGTGATATATAGCATCACAGCGTTTATATCGTCTCAGCTAACCTCGGACGCCCCAATTTGCGTCATTATCATGGAGTGAATTATGACCTGCCATTTCGTCAGGTGGACCAGCACGGAAGTTTTGCCCAGTCTGCAACGCCTGTCTGACGACCTGATCGCCTCAACGCAGAGTTTTTCGATGAAGCGGCGCGAACGCTATCTGAAAAGCCGGGCGTTATTGGCAGAACTCATGTTTTATCTGTTTGGCTATCCGATGCTGCCTCCTTTGATGACTGCGCCTAACGGCCGCCCCTGCTTTAGCGATATCAACCTGCCCAGTTTCAGCTTGGGCTACGCGGGGAATACCATCGGACTGCTATTGAGCGAGACGGGCAGTGTGGGGATGAGTATGGAGATCGTTCACGTGCGGGCGTCGCAACAGCCGCAGTCAGAGTGGCAGACGCAGGCGGAGAAGGCGTGGGTAGACGCACAAATCGACCCGCTGGAAGCTGCCTCTCAGCTCGCCGTCATCCGCCAGTCCGTGCTCAAAATACCGGGATTCAATCTGGACGGCAGTAAGTCGTTGAAGCTTCATCCGGCGTCAGGGAGACTGCGCGTGGCGCATTTGCCGGAAGTGGAGGCGATGAGCGACATTGACGATTATCTGGCGTGGGCCTGCGCCCGGACGCCGCAGCTAAACCGGCTGGTGCTGTGGAACTACACGGTGGCGGGAGGGCTTAGTAAAACGTCGGAGATTATCCAACAACAGCGCCAGTCGACCCGGTTTATGAAACTGACCAGCCGCTCGGCGGAGAAAAAATAACGCGGCGACAGCCGCGTTATTTTTGTCATCGTCAGAAAAGCGACAGCGTGTTGTCATCGCCCCGAACTGACAGCATCAGGTGATGACTCCACGCCGTGTTAGCCGGGCAAACATTAATGCGCGTCGACGAAGACAATTTTCAGCAGGAACAGCACCGCGACTACCACCACGCAGGGGCTGATTTCACGCCAGCGTCCGGTCGCCGCTTTCATCACACAGTAGGAGATAAACCCAAGGGCGATCCCTTCGGTGATAGAGAAGCTGAACGGCATCATGACGGCGGTGATAAACGCCGGCACGGCTTCCGTCAGGTCTTCCCATTTCACGCGTGAAAGGCTGGACGTCATCAGTACGCCCACATAGATCAGCGCGCCCGCAGCCGCGTAAGCCGGCACCATCCCCGCCAACGGCGACAGGAACATCACCAGCAGGAACAACACGCCCACCACAACGGCCGTGAGGCCGGTACGACCGCCGACCGAAACGCCGGAGGAGCTTTCGATATAGGCGGTAACCGAGGACGTTCCGATAAAGGCGCCCGCGACTGAGCTGATGCTGTCCACATAGAGCGCGCGCTTCATCCCAGGGAACTTGCCCTTTTCGTCCGCCAGCCCGGCTTTCTCGGTCACGCCGATCAGCGTACCGGAGGAGTCGAACAGGTTAACCAGCATGAAGGAGAAAATGACGCCGGAGAGTCCGAGGTTTAACGCCCCCGCCAAATCGACCTGACCAACGACGTTAGTGACGCTCGGCGGAAGCGAGAAGACGCCGGAATATTTCACATCACCCAGCAGCAGGCCGATGGCCGTTGTGATAACGATGGAGATCAGCACCGCGGCATGAATGTTGCGGGAGGCGAGCACTACGATGATGAAAAAACCGAGTACGCCCAACAACACGCTGTGCGAGGTCAGTTTACCCACCGCAACCAGCGTGTCCGCATTCGGCACGATGATCCCGGCGTTTTTCAGCCCCATCATCGCGATAAACAGGCCGATGCCGCTGGCGATACCCAGACGCAGACACTGTGGGATATTAGCGATCATCCAGTAGCGGATCTGGAACACAGACAAGAGCAGGAAACCGATTGCGCCCCAGAAAATAGCGCCCATCGCCACCTGCCAGGGCAGGCCCATCGCGCCGACCACGGCAAAAGCGAAAAAGGCGTTAAGCCCCATCGCAGGCGCCAACGCCACCGGCAGGTTCGCCAGCAGGCCCATCAGGATACTGCCGAAAGCGGCGATCAGACAGGTGGTGACAAAGACGGCCTGCGTATCCATACCGGCCACGCCGAGGATTTGCGGGTTAACGAAAACGATGTAGACCATCGTCAGGAACGTCGTAAAGCCCGCGATCGTTTCAGTACGCGCCGTGGTGCCGTGCTGACGTAATTTGAACACGCGTTGCAACAGCCCACGCTCAGACGCGGAGCCAGTTTGAGATTTATCCATGAGTCATAATAGCCTGAAGAAAGGGAAAGATTATCCGTCAGGTATCCTATACCAAAATTCTCAGTGGTTGACGCTGTTGCCCCGTTTTTTTATCTACCATAAGGACATCCTATGCATAGGCGAGAAAAGGCCGCAGGGTGACTCAAGGAACACGTCGCGTTCGCGGGCGAATCCGACCTTTTCCTGCGGACACAAGCAATTACAACCGCATCATTGTGCAGTAAAGTAAGGTTATCTTTTGTCTCCCCGGTAAGGACGGTCATGTCCCAGATTGAGTGCGTTTTCTTTGACTGCGACGGAACGTTGGTCGATACCGAAGTTCTGTGCTGTCAGGCCTATGTCAATGTGTTTGCCACCTACAACGTATCGCTGGCATTAGAACAATTCATCGCCGAGTTTAAAGGCGTCAGGCTCCACGACATTATTCTCCGCACCTGCGAACGCTATCATTTGACGCAAGAAACCGCCGTATTGGAGCAGGAGTATCGCGACGAAATCGCCCGTTTGTTCGATGCGGCCCTGCAACCTATTCCCGGCGTACGCGAACTGCTGGAAACCCTACAGGTCCCAACGGCGGTCGTCTCGAACGGACCGGTGAGTAAAATGCAGCGCACGCTGGGAAAAACGGCGCTTCTGCCCTTTTTCGGCGATCGCCTTTACAGCGGCTACGATATTCAAACCTGGAAGCCAGACCCGGCGATCCTCTACTACGCCGCCGACCAGATGAAGGTGGCGATTGAGCGCTGCATTTTGGTGGAGGACTCAGAGGCCGGCGTACAGGCGGGCATCTCCGCCGGGATTCCGGTGTTCTACTACTGCGCCGATACGCTTAACCGGCCCATTCATCACCCGCTGGTCACCCAGTTCGATGATATGCGCGCGCTGCCCGCGCTCTGGCGCGAACGCGGCTGGGCTCAGTTAACGCGCGACCGCTGAGCGGTCAGGCCGTCACCTTTCCTCGCGCGACTTTCTGGACACGGCGGCCCCCATAACGACGGCTGATGCCGGTCGCCAGCACATCCAGCGCCAGACACAAGACAAAATAAACCAACGCCACGAACAGAAAGACCTCCAGCGGATAAACCATGCTGCGGTTGTTGACCTGCGTCGCCAAAAACGTCAGCTCGCCGACGCCCACGATATACGCCAGCGACGTATCTTTAATCAGGGAAATCCACTGGTTGATGAACGAAGGCACCATCATGCGGAGCGCCTGCGGCAAGATGATGTAGCCCAACGTCTGCCAGCGATTAAAGCCAAGCGACAGCCCCGCCTGCCACTGACCACGCCCAATAGCCACAATCCCGGCCTTAACCCCGTGCGCCAGATAGGCAGAGGCGATCAGCGCCAGCGCGCAGACCACGGTGGTGATCTCCGGGATATCCACGCCAAATAGCACCGGCAGCAGGAAGTAGGTCCAGAAAATCAGCATGATGACGGGAATGGCGCGGAAAAATCCCAGCACCATCGCCAGCAGCGCGGCCAGCCAGCCCCGGGACATGGCGAGTGCGATGCCGAACAGCGTGCCCAGCACGGCCGAGGCGACGCCCGCCATCAGGCTGATCGCTAACGTCAGCGCCGCCCCGCCCAGCGGCCCTTCGGGAAACGTGCCCCACATCAGATAGGTAACGTTATCGCGGATGATCGTAAAATCCATTTCAGCGCCCCTCCGTCGACTTCCGCTGTTGACGCCACATGCCCCACCCTTCGAGCACGGCAATGGCGCCGATATAAAACACCGTGGCTACGCCGAAGGCCTGGAAGGTGCGGAGCGTTTCGGTTTCCACCTGACGTGATGCGTATGACAACTCCGCCACGCCGATCGCCATCGCCAGCGACGAGTTCTTGATGACGTTCATGTACTGTCCCAGCAGCGGCGGAAAGGCGATGCGCAGCGCCTGAGGCAACAACACATAGCGCATAGCCTGCCAGCCGGTCAGACCGAGCGCCTGGGCGGCATACTTTTGACCTGTCGCGACGCCGGCCATCCCCGCGCGCAGTTCTTCGGCGATAAAGGCGCTGGAATAGAGCGTCAATCCCAGCAGTCCGGCGAGAAATTCAAATGAGGGCCACGGGAGCGCGAACCCCAGTGCGGAAAGTTCATGCGGGGTGTTCAACCACTGCATCACCGACGACGGAAACAGCTGCCCGGCCCCGAAGTACCAGAAAAACAGCTGGACCAGCAGCGGCGTGTTGCGAAACAGCGCGCTATAGGCGATAGCCAGCCAACGCGCGACGTGTACGTGACTGTCGCGGGCGGCGGCCAGCACCATGCCGAATAGCGTGGCCATGACCACGGTGGCGGCGGAGAGGCCGAGGGTCATCAGGAAACCTTGCCACAGCCATGCCAGATAGTTCGGCGCAAGCAGCCACTGCGTCAGCCAGTGTTGTATCGATTCAGGAAACATCATAAACAACGATGCCCTCCGAGGTACGGAGGGCGAATGAGAACGTCAGTCATCTGTGGGGAAATCAGCTTTTAGGTTGTTGATCTAACGGCGCGAATTTAAAGTCGCCGCGCGGCTGGGCGGAAAGCGTATCCGGCCCGAACCAACGGTTGTAGATCTTCTCTGCCTCGCCGCGCTTTTCCAGATCCGACAGCGCGTCATTGACCTTTTGCGTCAGCGCCTCTTCCCCTTTGGGAATACCCACCCCCTGATATTCGCGCGTGATGCTGAACGGGGAGATTTCAAACTCGGCCTTCTGCGCCGCCGGGACGTTCGCCAGCAGACCGACCAGTTTGGCGTCATCCTGCGTTATCGCCTGCACATTGCCGTTACGCAAAGCGGCGAAGGCCAGCGGGGTGTCGTCATAAGAAATGACTTTCGCCGTAGGGTAGTGCTCGCGCAGCGTAATTTCCTGCACGGTGCCTTTATCCGCCCCAATGCGCAGATTTTTGATGTCTTCCGGAGTCTTCAACACGCCTTTACGGGCGATGAATTTTTGTCCGGTGGAGAAGTAAGGAATACTGAAGTTCACCTGTTTGGCGCGTTCGTCGGTGATGGTGAAGTTGGCGGCGATAAGATCGACTTTTTTCGACACCAGCAGAGGGATGCGGTTAGCGGGGTTGGTCGCGCGCAGCTCGACTTTGACGCCCAACGCTTTGCCGACGGCTTCAGCAATATCGACATCGTAGCCCACCAGCTTTTTGCTCTCTGGGTCCACATAGCCAAACGGCGGATTACTGTCGAAAACGGCGACTTTCACCACGCCGGACTTCTGAATATCCGCCAATTTATCCGCCTGCGCGGTCCCTGAAATCGCGGCCAGTCCGGCCACCAGCGTTAACGCCAAAAAGTGATGTTTCATGTGTTATCCCTGCCCCATTTTTTATTGGTTATAGGCTAACACCCGACTAAATATAGGGAAATAACATATACGACTATAATATAATCTTATGTTACATATCTCGCCGCGCGTCCGATTTCGCCGGACGGGAAAAGAAAAAGCCCCGCAGTGCGGGGCTGATAGGTCATACCGGAACCAAGACGTTAGTGGTCTTTTTTCGCGTCGTTTTCGATGAGCAGTTTTTCCAGCGCATCGCCGCCGACATGGCGAAAATCCTGACCTTTGACGAAATAGAAAATAATTTCGCAAATGTTCTGGCAGCGATCGCCGATTCGCTCGATGGAGCGCGCGCAAAACAGGGCGGTCAGCACGCTCGGGATGGTGCGTGAGTCTTCCATCATGTAAGTCATGAGCTGACGCACAATGCCCTCGTATTCCTTGTCCACCTTGCGATCTTCCCGGTAGATGCGGATCGCTTCTTCCAGATCCATACGGGCAAAGGCATCCAGTACGTCGTGCAGCATCTGCACCGTGTGCAGCCCCATCGACTCCAGGCTGACCAACAGCGGCTGATGCTGGTGGGAGAATTTCTCCAGCGCCGTGCTGCAGATTTTGTCCGCCACGTCGCCGATGCGTTCCAGTTCGGAAATCGTCTTGATGATCGCCATGACCAGACGCAGATCGCTCGCCGTGGGCTGACGTTTGGCAATGATGCGCACGCAGGCCTCATCAATGCTCACTTCCATCATATTGACCTTGGCGTCGCCTTCGATGACGCGCTTGGCCAGATCTTCATCCTGGTTATGCATCGCCGTGATGGCGTCCGTCAGTTGCTGTTCGACCAGCCCGCCCATCGTCATCACCTGAGTGCGAATATGCTCAAGTTCGGCATTGAACTGACCGGAGATATGTTTATTCAGATTGAGGTTTTCCATCAAACTCCCCTGATCAACCGTAGCGACCGGTGATGTAGTCTTCGGTCTGTTTCTGCTGTGGCGCAGTAAACAGCGTATCGGTGTCGCTGAATTCAATCAGCTCTCCCAGGTACATGAACGCCGTATGATCGGAACAGCGCGCTGCCTGCTGCATGTTATGGGTGACAATCACCACGGTGTACTCTTTCTTCAATTCAGAGATCAGCTCTTCGATGCGACCCGTCGAGATCGGGTCCAGCGCCGAGCAGGGTTCATCCAGCAAAAGGACGTCAGGCCGGATAGCGATCCCGCGCGCGATGCACAAACGCTGCTGCTGACCGCCGGACAGGCTGTAACCGCTCTGGTGCAGCTTGTCTTTCGTTTCCTGCCACAGCGCCGCCTTGGTCAGCGCCCATTGCACACGTTCGTCCATCTCAACGCGAGACAGCTTCTCGAACAGACGAACGCCGAAGGCGATGTTGTCATAAATCGACATCGGGAACGGCGTGGGTTTCTGGAAAACCATGCCCACTTTCGCACGCAGCAAAGCGATATCCTGACTATCGGTGAGGATATTGTTTCCGTCCAACAGGATTTCTCCTTCGGCGCGCTGCTCCGGATAAAGCTGATACATTTTGTTCAAGGTGCGCAACAGCGTCGATTTACCGCACCCTGACGGACCGATAAACGCAGTGACCTGATTCTGTGCGATATCCAGCGTGATGTTTTTCAGCGCGTGAAATTTTCCATAATAGAAATTCAGATCACGCACCTGGATTTTGCTGGTGGATGTCTCAGTAACGATACTCATCAAGACTTCTCTCTTCTAGCGGTGGTGCTGCTTCGCAACACTCGACAGGGTTTTAGGCGCTTTTCTTAGCGAACAGCACGCGCGCCACAATATTCAGCAACAGAACGCAGAGCGTAATCAGCAACACCCCTGCCCAGGCCAGATCCTGCCACTCTTTGAACGGACTCATGGCGAACTTGAAGATCGTGACCGGCAGGTTGGCTATCGGGTTCATCAGATCGGTGCTCCAGAACTGATTCGACAGCGAGGTGAACAGCAGCGGCGCCGTTTCCCCGGCAATACGCGCCACCGCCAGCAAAATCCCGGTGATGATGCCGGATACAGAGGCTTTCAGGGTGATGGCGGAAATCATTTTCCACTTCGGCGTTCCCAGCGCGTAAGCCGCTTCTCGCAGGCTGTCCGGCACCAGCTTCAGCATGTTTTCAGTCGTGCGGATCACGATAGGCACCTGCAGCAACGCCAGTGCGATCACGCCGGCCCAGCCGGAAAAGTGCTCCATCTTCGCCACGACCAGCGTGTAAACGAAGAGGCCGACCACGATGGAAGGCGCCGACAGCAAAATATCGTTAATGAAGCGAATCACTTCGGCGATCAGCGACTTACGGCCGTACTCCGCCAGGTAGATCCCGGCCAAAATGCCCAGCGGCGTGCCGAACAACGTGGCCCATAGGATGAGCAACCCGCTGCCGACGATCGCATTCGCCAGACCGCCTCCGGGAGTATTGGGCGGCGGCGTCATTTCAGTGAACAGCGCCATCGACATTCCGTCGAATCCCCGGGTAAAGGTGGAGAACAAAATCCAGATCAGCCAGAACAGTCCGAACGCCATGGTCAACATGGACAAGCACAGCGCGATGCGGTTTTTCTGGCGACGCCAGGACTGCATTTTGCGTCGATTACGCGCGACCTCGTCGCTGCGTTCGATTTCCATCGTCGCCATCAGCTCGCCCCCTCATTTTTCGCCAGACGCATGATCATGAATTTTGAGCAGGCCAGGACGATGAACGTAATCACAAACAGAATCAGCCCCAGCTCCATCAGCGCCGCGGTATGCAGGCCGGTATCCGCCTCGGCGAATTCATTGGCCAGCGCGGAGGTGATGCTGTTGCCGGGCATAAACAGCGAAACGCTGTCCAGCTGATAGGTATTACCGATAATGAAGGTCACCGCCATGGTCTCACCCAACGCGCGCCCCAGACCCAGCATGACGCCGCCAATGACCCCGTTTTTAGTGAATGGCAGCACGATGTGCCAGATCACTTCCCAGGTGGTGCACCCAATGCCGTAAGCCGACTCTTTCATCATCACCGGCGTCTGCTCGAAGACGTCGCGCATGACGGCGGCGATATAAGGGATGATCATGATGGCCAGAATCACGCCTGCGGCCAGAATACCAATGCCGAAGGCAGGACCGGAGAACAAGGAACCCACGAACGGGATAGCGGACAACACGTTTCCTACCGGCTGTTGGAAATATTGCGCGAACAGCGGCGCAAAAATAAACAGCCCCCACATGCCGTACACAATGCTGGGGATCGCCGCCAGCAGCTCGATAGCGACGCCCAGCGGGCGCCTCAACCAGCCGGGAGCCAGCTCCGTCAGAAACAGCGCGATACCGAAACTGATGGGAATAGCGATGATGAGCGCGATCAGGGAGGTGACGATAGTGCCGTAAATCGGCACCAAAGCGCCGAATTTTCCAGCAGGCGCATCCCACTCTTTCGTCCACAGGAATGAAAAACCGAAGGTTTGAATACTGGGCCACGACGCAATAATCAGCGAAACGATAATACCGCCCAGCAGCAGCAACGTTAACAGCGCCGCCAACCGGACCACCGCGCCGAAGATCACGTCGCCATGTTTTCCTGGTGGAGTAATGGTTGGCTTATATTCAGCCATACAACTCTCTTCCTAATAAACTGGGATAACCCAATGAAATGTTCAAAGGTGGATAGGCCGTTTCCGGTTTATCCACCTCTCAGTTACTGCCTAATGGGAAACGTTCTATCGTACAACGTACGATTAGTACAGGGCTTTACCCTCACTGTCTTTAATCTGGGTTTTCCACGCGGCGCGAACCTGTTCGACCACTTCTTTCGGCAGCGTCGCGTAATCCAGCGCTTCCGCCTGAGCGGCGCCTTTATCGTATGCCCAGTCGAAGAACTTCAGCACTTCTTTGCCGATCTCAGGTTTACTCTGGGTTTTTTGCAGCAAGATGAAGGTGGTAGAGGTAATTGGCCACACATCGTCGCCTTTCTGGTCCGTCAAATCCTGCGCGAAGGACTTGCTCCAGTCCACGCCTTTCGCCGCGTTGCTGAACGAAGCGCCAGACGGGCTGACCGCTTTGCCATCTGCGGAAATCAGCTTGGTGTAAACCAGGTTATTCTGTTTGGCGTAAGCGTATTCAACGTAACCGATCGACCCCGGCAGGCGCTGTACAAAAGCGGCGATCCCATCGTTGCCCTTACCGCCCAGACCGGTCGGCCAGTTCACCGTGTTGCCGGAACCGACTTTCTCTTTCCACTGCGCATTCACTTTCGCCAGGTAGCTGGTGAAGACATACGACGTGCCTGACCCGTCGGCGCGGCGAACCACGGCGATATCTTGGTTCGGCAGCGTCACATTCGGGTTCAGCTTGGCGATGGCCGGATCGTTCCATTTTTTGATCGTGCCCAGATAGATATCACCCAGCGTTTTGCCGTCCAGCGTCAGTTCGCCCTGCTTCACGCCTTGAACGTTGACCGCCAGCACGATACCGCCAATGACGGTCGGGAACTGAAACAGATGATCCTGAGCCAGCTTCTCATCCTTCAGCGGAGCGTCGGATGCGCCGAAATCGACGGTTTTAGCCGTCACCTGCTTCACCCCGCCGGAAGAACCAATGCCTTGATAGTTAACTTTATTGCTGGTTTCTTTCTGGTAGGAGTCAGCCCATTTGGCATAGACCGGAGCGGGGAAGGTCGCGCCTGCGCCGGTGATGTTAACGGCAGCGAAGGCAGAAACGGCGGTCAGAGAAACACCTGCTGCAACAAGACTGGCAACAGTGGTACGAATCAGTTTCATAATCCCTCCTGTGGGATATTATCGACGTGTAGACCCAGAGCGAGCGTGTATTATCAGAGTGTAGTTTGCTGGAGCAAAAAATAGGTCAATTCAATGACAGTAAAATGTACGAAATATTACATTTTTATGACACTCCTGGTATTTAAAAGAACGTATCGATCAACGCTCTATTTCGCCGTTAGTTTCCGTTTCTTTTCGCCTTTTTACGCTCATTGATCTTCACTATTCTCAGGCAATAAACGTCGAATTAAACGGTACGTCGGTTTATTTCCTTTCCCCCATCATCATGCGGTGAATAATGCCTTTCACGGTAGCGATGACGAATTAACGTCACTCATCAAGGAAAATAAAAACGCTATATTGACTCGCCAAACAAAAAACCATAATCACCCACAAAATCAATCATTAGCAGCGAAAGCATTCAAAGTATTACGTCACTGAAATATCAAAAAACGGCGTCAACGCCTTTTGAATCGATTAATAGGCTTAAGAATGGAAGGGCGCTGAATAAGTTCTTATAAGAAAGGGAGGGGTTTAAAATTAGACTAAATCGCGATATCGGATAACCTGCGGGTGAAACAGGTTATCCGGTAAATAAGCGCTCGTTTTACTTCCAGCGGTGGAAAATCAGCGAGGTATTGATGCCGCCGAACGCAAAATTATTCGACTGCACATAATCGACCTCAATACGCCGAGGTTCACTCATGATGTAGTCCAATTCGCCACACTCCTCGGCTGGCTGCCGTAAATTCAGCGTCGGCGCAAACCACCCCTCACGCATCATTTCAATCGACATCCAGGCCTCCAGCGAACCGCAGGCTCCCAGCGTATGTCCGAAGTAACTTTTCAACGAGGAGATCGGCGTAGTTCGACCATATACCGCCGCCGTCGCCAGGCTTTCCGCGATATCGCCGCGATCCGTCGCCGTGCCATGCGCGTTGATATAGCCGATATCTTCCGGCGACAAACCAGCGACGCGCAGGGCGCCCTCAATGCACAGCTGCATGGTTTCGCGCTGAGGTTGGGTGATATGCGCCGCATCGCAGTTGGTGTAGAAACCCACCAGTTCCGCATAGATGGTCGCACCGCGCGCCAGGGCATGGTCCAGCTCTTCCAGAATTAACGTCCCCGCCCCTTCGCCAATCACCAGACCATCGCGTCCAGCATCGAACGGCGCCGGGGTCGTTTCTGGGGCGTCATTGCGTTGGCTGGTGGCAAACAACGTATCGAAAACGGCGGCTTCCGACGGACACAGTTCTTCCGCCCCGCCCGCCACCATGACGGTCTGATAGCCATGCCGGATGGCTTCCCACGCATAACCGATGGCCTGACTGCCGGACGTACAGGCGCTGGATGTGGGGATCACGCGTCCCCGCAGGCCGAAGAACAGGCCGGCGTTTACGGCCGTGGTGTGAGGCATCATCTGGACATACGTCGTTCCAGTGATGTTATTGGTGTGTTTCTCCGTCAGCATGGTGGCAAATTCGCTGACCGGCCCGGTGCTGCCGGTGGAAGAGCCGTAGGCAATGCCGGTCTCGCCGTTGGTCAGGACAGGATGCCCCAGCAGACCCGCCTGTTCCAACGCCAGCTCCGTCGCCCGCGTCGCCAATAACGACACCCGGCCCATTGAGCGGATGCGCTTGCGCGTATAGTGATCAGGCAGCTGGAACGACTTTATGGGCGCGCCCAGCAGCGTGTTCAGGCCGTCATAGACCTGCCATTCCGGCATTTTGCTTACCGCGTTGCGGCCGGACAGCAAACCGCGGGAGACGCTTGCCCAGGATTCGCCAAACGCGGTTACCCCGCCCATTCCCGTCACCNCCACACGACGCATTACAGCATGCCTCCATTAATCGAAATCACCTGTCGGGTCACATAAGCTGCGATATCCGACATCAGGTAGCTCGCCAATCCGGCGACCTCTTCTGCTTGCCCCATGCGCTTCATAGGGATCATTTTCATCGCCTCGTCCACCGCAACGGGCTCCATCTGAATCATACCGGTATCAATCAACCCCGGCGCGATGCAGTTCACCGTGATCTTGCGTTTAGCCAGTTCGATGGCCAGCGCTTTCGTCGCGCCGATAATTCCGGCCTTGGCGGCGCTGTAGTTTACCTGACCGCGGTTTCCCATCAGACCGGAGACGGACGATAGCGTGATGATGCGGCCCCCCTGACGCAGGCCGATCATCGGCATGACGCAGGGGTGGATCACGTTGTAGAAGCTGTCGAGGTTTGTGTGAATCACCCGATCCCACGCGTCTTCATCGAGCGCGGGAAAGGCGCCGTCACAGGTGATGCCCGCATTATTGACGAGGCCATAATAAGCCCCGTGACGCTCGATATCCTGCTCAATCTCCGTACGGCATTGCTCACGATCGGCGATATCAAATCCGATAATGCGACCCTGACCGCCCGATTCAACAATCTGGCGCAGCGTCTGCTCGGCGCCTTCCCGATCGCGATGATAATGCACCGCCACCGTAAATCCGTCCGCCGCCAGACTCAAAGCGATGGCCTGGCCAATCCCTTTGCTGGCACCTGTTACCAAGACTGAACGACTCATTCGTTTTTTTCCTGCTCTAATAATTGTTGCAACTCGGCTTTGTCCGGCTGGTAGGTATTCAGCCTGCCGGAAGCGAACGACGCTCCCGCGATCGAGATATCCCCTTCAAAGCTGCCTATCTTCTCATCGCGCATCAGTAGCCTGACGTGAATATCCAGCAGCGATCCAGCGGGAAAGTACTCCTGCTGACAACGATAACCCCGTCCGCCCAAAAGCATGCCGGGCTGTGGCTTAACGTCCTGAACCTGTCGCTGATGCCAGCCGGACCAAACGCCGACGGTCTGGGCGATGATCTCAATGCCGAACCAGGCAGGCAGATTCCCCTCAGTATCCAGAAAAGGCGCCAGTACTCCGTTATCCGAAACACTCACCCGGCAATGGGCGCTATCGTCGTGAATGGCGACCACCTCTTCCACCATCACCATCGGCGTCTGGTGAGGCAGGTAACGCTCTGCGCAAGCATATTCAGCCATCATACCTCCCCAAAATCAGGCAGGCATTGTTACCGCCAAATGCGAAAGAGTTGGACAGAATGACGGGACGCGCCAATTCCGCGGGTTCAGTCAGGACACCGCACGGCGGGAGTTCATCGTCCCGCTCGCTCTGCGAAAAATCCTGCGGCGGCAGCGGCAGGCCACGCGTCAGCAGCAGCCAGCACAAGGCGGCCTCACCAATCCCCGCCGCCCCTAACATGTGGCCGGTCAGATGTTTGGTGGAGCTGCTGGGGACCGTGCTGCCGAACACGCGGTGAACCACATGAGACTCAATCTGATCGTTGAGCTTCGTCGCCGTACCGTGCAGATTGATGTAGCCCAAATCTTGCGGATCCAGGCCAGCGTCGTCCAACGCCATGCGGATCGCCCGCTCGGCGCCCTCGCCCTCCGGGTGCGGCGCGGACATATGATAAGCATCTGACGACTCGCCAACGCCAAGCACGGCTATCTCGGCCGGTTCCCGGCCAATCAACATCAGCGCGCCACCCTCTCCGATGGTAATGCCGTCGCGCTGTTTGCCGAACGGCGTACAGCGTTTTTCGGACAGCGATTCCAAACTATCGAACCCATTTAGCGGCATCCGGCTCAGCGTGTCGGCCCCGCCGACGATGGCGACATCCGCCAGCCCCGCATCGATCAGCCGTTTTCCGCTGATGAGCGCACGCGAACTGGAGGAGCAAGCAGTGGATATGGTGTAAGCCGGTCCGTGCAGCCCGAGGTAGGAGGCCAGAAAACGCGACGGATCGCCCAGCTCCTGCTGTTCATAGTGATAATCCATCGTCTGGTCGCTGACGTAGCAATCCGCCTCATCCAAGCCTGAGGTGCTGGTTCCCATCACGACGGCCACGCGTTCCGCCCCAAACCGGGCTATCGCCGCGTTAACCTGTGGAAGTATCTGCTGCAACGCAGCCAGCAGCAGCTGGTTATTGCGGGTTTTGTGCTTCGCCAGCGCATCGGGGATCGGCGGTAATTCAGCCATCACTTTTCCCGTCCAGCAGGTCTTGCCGTGCAATAACCAGCGGTGATCGGGACTCATACCGGGCGCGACGGAGCGCGACAGATTCCGGGCAATATCGTCATTATCGTTGCCCAAGGCATTCAGCATGCCCGCGGCATGGATATATATCATGACTCGCCGTCCAACGGTTGAATAGCAATCTTGTAGCCGAAGACGAACTGCTGAACGCTGACCGGCTCGCGCAGGTTATTTCTGGTCATATAACGAATTTCCGTAATCAGGTTGCCGCGATTATCACGCAGTTGCCTGACGTCTCCGCGATCGTGTAACGACCATCCCGCCGGAAGCTGGGGCAGCCAGGCGGCGATAGGCCAGTGGCTGAGCATGATGTCCGCCAGCACCTGATTGGCGGGCGGCATTTCGGGCAGAACGATGGCCTGCTCGGTGTGGATGCCCGCCGCATCATACGTGATGAGGAAAAGACGAATCCCCAAAGAGGACAATCCGGCCAGCGAAAGGCGCTGCTCATCCGCGCTCAGCATCACCATCAAAGACTGCTGTTTTCCCTTATAAGTACTGGTCAGCAGCTGCTGCTGATTGACCGCGGGCGTTATCGCCGGCGCGGGCAGAGTGNCCCTCACGCCCGGTTTAAGCCAAGCCTGAGGGCGGTTGTCCTGCGATTTGCCGGCGCAGGCGGCCAATAACAGGCTGAAAAACACCAGCACCACATTGCGTAATAACATTATTTTTTCTTTCCTTTCGAATCCGGTAAAGCCAGCGGCGCCAGTAAAAAGGCGATAAAAATACCACCGCACAGAACGATGCCAAAGCTGCTAATGGCCTGTGTACCGCTAAAGACCAGCATACCGAGCGTCAGCAACGTCGTGCACATCGCCAGCACCACCGCCAACAACGAGGTCATCGGCGTGCCGCGTGGGTTGCTGAAGAACAGCGTGTAGTTGATGCCAATGCCGAGCACAAGCACCAACGCGAGCAGAGAAAACAGGTTAAGCGCATGGCCGCTCAGCGCCAGCAGGGCGAGCGCGCCGCCCAAAGACAGGACCGACGGCACCACGCTCAGCAAGCCCTTGCGTACGCCGAGCCGCACCACATAGCTCAACGTAATCACCGCGACCGCCGCGATCAGCAGCCAGCTCAGCATGACGCGATAGAAGCCAAACAGGTGATCAAAGCTGCTTTTGCGGTCGATCCAGATAACGCCCGTCGTTTCCTGAGCCAGACGCGCCAACGCCGCGCTATCGCGAACGCCATTGACCGGTACCAGAGCACCGCTGCGGCCGTCAGGCAATGTCAGCCAGAGCAGCCGCCATCCCTCGCTCAGGGGACTGTTCAACCAGACCTCCGGCGTCACCGGCATCGGCCTCACATCCGGCGCAGACACGCTCACGCCCGCCTCTTGCAGTCGCGTCACCACGGTCGGCGCGGCGGCGGCGATGAGACTTTCATCCTGCTGTTGCTGCGCCCGCGAGACCAGCGGCAACAACCGGTAGGACATTAACCAGCGCTGATGTTGAGCCTCCCGGAGCCGGGGAGCCAACTGTTCCAGACGCTGCAGCGTTTGCTCAGCGCTGTCGCCGTACACGACGAACCAGGTTTGATCCCCGCCCTGTCCGGTTAACGCGGTGACCTGGCGCTCCTGCTGCATCAGCGCGGCGGGNATGGACTGCAACTGCGAGATATCGTCGTCAATGTTGAGCTGCCACATGCCGATAACGGCGAACACCAGCAGGGCGAAGGGGATGCCCCAACGCACCCGCCGATTTCGACGCCATGCCGCCAGCCAGCGACCCAGCAGCCCCATCGCCGGAATCGGACGCACTGGCAGCCCCCGCACCAAGCGCGGATACCAGCAAATGACCGTCAGGCAGGAGGCAGCCAGCCCCGTCGCGGCGAAAATCGCCAGTTGCTGCAATCCGGGGAACGGCGCCAGCACCATGATCAGATAGGCCACCACGGCCGTCCCTAACGCCAACAGCAGGGACGGCAGAACCTTGCGTAAACTCTCCAGCGGCGATACCGCGCCGCCATGCACCATGCGCTCGGTCAGGTAGTACAGCGTGTAGTCAGCCGAAATGCCGACAATACTGACGCTCATCACCAGCGTCATTAGGTGCAGTTCGCCGAACAGCAGCAGCGTAAAGACCGTTCCGGCCAGCGCGCCAATCGCCACGGAGAGCGCGCACAGCAACAGCGGCCGGGGCGAGCGGAAGACGGAAAACACCAACAGCAGCACGCCCACAATGGTCGCCGTGCCCAGCGTAGAGACATCCTGCTTCGCCTGCTGGCTGGCATGGTGGNTGAAAAGCACGGTGCCGCGCGTCAGCACCTGCGCGTCGGGATACCGGGTTTTCAGCGCTTCCTGTAAACGCGTCAACTTCTCGACCAGCTGCTGTCCCTGCGCCATATCGAACGAGTCGCCGTTCAGCTCGCCATGTAAAAAGTACCAGCGCTGACCGTTCTTATCCTGCGCGCTCAGCCATCCCTGCGATAGCCCAAGCTGGCTGGCCTGCTGCTGCAACGCTAATTGCGAACCTCGAACCAGCATCAGCGGATCGTGCGCCAGCTCCTGACCGCTGACCCCGGAGAAGGCGGAATAGAGCTGCGCCAGCACCCAGTCAGCCTGCGCGCCGCCGCCCTGCTGCAGACGCTGACGCGTGGCGTTGTCGATCAAACCGTTACGATGTTCGTAAGCAAACTTGCCCCACGCCTTCTGCTGCTCGGCGTCGATAGGGCCTTTGACCTGCTTGAGCTCCGGCCACGTCCGCAGTTGCTGCAGCCACCACGCGGCGGGAGCCGGATCGTCCTGTTGCCCCGCCGCGACGAGCCAGACCATCTGCTGATCGAGCCGCTGCATAAACCCCGCCTGCAGTTCCGGCGGGATGTTGCCCATCGACTTATCGGGCAATAACGCCAGCACACTGCTGTTGATGCGAGCCTGCGGCCACAGCAGCGTCAGCGCCACCAATAACGCCACGCAGCATCCGCCCCAGACGAACGCCGCCCGGCGATGCCATTTAGAAAACGAATCGTTTTTGCTCATCATCGCTCAATGTCCGGGGCGTCAGACGCTGGTTGCTAAGGGTTATCCGGGTGAGATCGCCCTGACGGTCGTTGAGCTCTATCTGGTCCAGATATTCACGGCCATTGAGGGTGATGGCGTTGAATAATTTATCCAGCGGCGAGGTTTTCGGCGTTAATACCAGCCGCCACCGCCGATCGCCCAGGTCGGCGAAATCAAGCGTGAAGTTTTGCTCCAGCACCTGACGGTCGGCCTGAAACAGCGCGCGCAACAGGTGGTTGAACTGAAACATCTGCGGATTGCTCTCCGCGGTCACAATCTGCGGCGCCTGCCCGTTCATGACCTGCACCATTCGTTGCTCGTCCAGCACCAGCGTCAGCGGGAAAGGCTTGGCCTGATGCCACCACAGCCCTTTTTGCTGTGCGATCAGCATTTCTCCGCTGGATTTAAGCGGTTGCGCCATCCCTTTAATTTCACGCGTCTGGGTAAACGCCGCCCGCACGACCGGCTGGCTGCTGAAACGCTGCTGTAGCGCTTCCAGCGTCATGGCCTGCGCCGTCAGGCTGAACATCATCATCACGGCAAAACCGAGTATTTTCACAGTGTTACTCCCAGTCGTTCCAGCAGGATATCGGGCGAGACAAAGCTCAGCGTCTGGCTTCCTTCCTCCACCGCCACCTGAATGGTGTAGCCGGTAGTGGTGCGTTGTCCGCTCTCTACATCGAAAATTTGGTAGGCGATCCGCAGCCGGTTCTCCACTTCTTCCACCGTCGCGCGAACGCGAATACGCTGTTCGTAGGTCAGCGGCGAGCGGTATTTAACGCGGGTATCCACGACCGGCCAGACGTAGCCGGATGCCTTCATTTCCCGGTAGCCATAGTTGAACTTGCTCAACAGCGCTTCACGCGCCACCTCGAAAAAGCGGAAGTAGTGGCCATGCCACACCACGCCCATCGGGTCGCAATCGTGGAATGAAACCGTTATCTCCACATCGTGACTCAGGCGGGGATCGTTCAGTGCACTCATTGTTTTTTCCTATCTGCCGACGTCTCGTCCGGCAAACTCCAAAAATCAAAAAAATTAAACCAGTCGAGAGGGGCTTTCAGCGCATAGTGCGCCAGCCTCCCGGCATAGCGGTCGATAACCTGTTGCAACGCCTCCTGGCGCGACCTTCTGGGCAGCACAATCGGATCGGCGAATGGCTCGCAGTAAACCCGAAGCTGGTTTTGCTCACGAAGGACAAACATACATAACACCGGGCAGCGCAGCGCGGCCGCGAGAATAAACGGCCCCTGCGGGAAGGGAGCGGGACGTCCCATAAAATCACTCCAGACGACGCGCTGCTGAACGCCGCGATGACGATGGACGGCAAGGCGGTCGCCGACTATCGCGACCCACTCGCCCGCATCCAGCTTTTGCTGCAACAGCATCGCGGTTTCCGGTCCGATGTCGCGAATGGGGATCAGATTCACGCCCGCCTGCGGCGTCATGCTCTCCTGAATCTGCCGGAAACGCTGGGCATTATCAGTAAATACCAGTGCATTTATCACCAATCCACTGACCTGTTGGGCCATACCACGACACACTTCGATGTCGCCGAGATGTGAGGCCAGGATCAATTGTCCCCGCTCCCGTCCTTGATGGATGACGTCCAGCGCGCCCGGCGCAAAGTCGATCTCCTTACCCCAGTGCAACTCCCCGCGCCAGCTGGCGATTTTATCCAGCATCGCGTAGCCAAAACGCAGAAAATGGCGATAGCTGTTCAAGGGACGCGGCAGCGCAATGCCCTGACCATCCGCATAGTCATGAACCTGAGCCAGCCACTGGCTAGACGCCTGCCGCTGCGACTTTCCGGTTAACCAGTAAAAAGCGATGACGGGCCACAGCAGCAGGGAAAAACCTCGCCGTCCCAGCCATTGATAGACGGCCAACATGAAGCGCATGCCCAGCAAACCTTTACGTTCGGCAATCCGCGCCCAGTGCGTGCGGCGACGGCGGAACAAGAGAGAGGGTATGCGCGGCAACATGCCGAAAAACAGGCGGGTGTGCATCCAGGAGATACGAAGATTGTCTCGCAGCGCGTCAAAATGCGAGATGCCGTTGTCTGGATAGGTGACGCGCGTCTCAATGAAACGGCTGGCGGTGCCTTGCCAGTAAAGCCGGACCATGATTTCCGTGTCGAAATCCATCCGTCGGCCTATCGTCCGTTGAGACGTCAGCGCCAGCGTGGCCGCCAACGGGTAAACTCGAAATCCACACATGCTGTCTTTGATCGAAAGGGAAAGCGTCTCGACCCAGACCCAGAAATGGGTGACGTAGCGGCCGTAGAGGCGAGATTTAGGCACGGAGGCGTCATAACGCGGACGCCCCGAAATCAGGCTCTCAGGGTACGCGCGGGCGTCGTCCAGCAGCCGAGGAATATCCTCAATCTGATGCTGTCCGTCCGCATCCACCTGCAACGCGTGCGTATAGCCTGCGGCCGCAGCGGTTTCGAACCCCACGATCACCGCCGCGCCTTTACCCTGATTCTTCGCAAGACGCACCAGCGCCACGCGATCGTTTTCGCGGGCCAGTTGTTCCAACTGCTGCCGCGTGGCCGTCTCGCTGCCGTCATCCACGATAAAAACAGGCAGATCGAAAGACGCCAGTCGCGCCAGAACGCCGGGCATCATGCCGCCGTGGTTATAGCAAGGGATCACTACGCAGGGTAAGAAATCGCGGTTCACTGACATAGGGTAATTTTCCCGTTGCTTGCCGGCAGTTCGTCACCTTGCGCCTGCACGATGTGGTAGCTAAACGCCAGCTGTCGTTTGTCTTTCTTCCAGTTCAGGGTAAGACGCAGCGTGTTGCCCGGGAGTACGGGGCGTTGAAACTTGAGGCTTTCCACCGCGCTGAAACGCCACTGCGGCGCCAGGATCTCCACGCCATAACGCATCGCCCAGTCGAGCTGAGCGATGCCGGGGAGCAGCGGTTGTTCGGGGAAATGGCCGCGGAACCAAAACAGACGCTCGTCGGCGCTCAGCATCAGCTCCGCCTGGCCCTCATGGGTTGTCCGGGAGATCTCAACGGGCAGCATGGAAAAGCTCCTGTATTTGTGGCCAGGCGCGCTTGCTCTGCGTGTTGACGGGAATGGCCTCGACAATGCGCCATAACCGCGGCATCGCGACCGGTTCCAGCCACTGATGCAGCTCATGACGCCATTTTCGTTTCAGATTCGGCAGGTCGGCGGCCAGATGAGGGGCTTTGAGGACAAGCACCACGCCGATACATGCACGGTCGCCCCGCATGACCTGCACCGCTACCGCGTCTTCAATTTCAGGCAGTGACAGCAGTCGACGTTCGATTTCACTGAGAGAAATACGCTTATCTTCGACTTTCAAAATACGATCGTGACGACCGCACAGTTCGAACCGCCCGTCGCCGGTGAACGCCAGCTTGTCGTCCAGTCGAATCCCTTCCGGCTGTGGAATCAGGGCCGAACGCACCCACCAGTCGCCCGTGTCATCCGCCTGATGCGTCACGCCGTCGAACGGTGTCCAGACGGTCTTTTCTCCGTCACGCGAACNCCATGCCATGACGCCGGTTTCGGTACTGCCGTAGATCTCGTCGATCGGATGGCCTAACCCCTGAGCCGCTTTCTGCGCGGATCCCCAGGGCAGCGCGCCTCCCGCAGAGACAATCAGCTGACAGCGCGGCACCGCCAATGCGTAATCCAGACGCCGTAAGAAGGCCGGACTGCTGATAAAAGCGTAGCGCTGTTCGCGGGGGAATGCCGCCAGCTGTTCGGTGTACATGATTTGTCGGCTCTCGAAGCTCAGGCCTAATGCCATGGGCAACCAGATACAGAATGTCAGGCCGTACATGTGCTGATGCGTAACGGAGGCCACAACGTGGCAATCTTGCAAACGCTCGCCCCACAGCGCCCCCAGCCAACGCGACTCCTCATCAAGGCAGCTGACCGGCTTAACCACCTGCCGGGGTTTGCCGGTAGATCCCGAGGTGAACAGGACCACGCAGGCGTTATCCGGCATCGTCGGCAGATCGCCGGCGGGCGATGCCGGATGCGTTTCGGCATTGAGGGTCACGACGGGACAATCCAAAGGCAGCGCGATATCCGTGAGTACGCCATCGAAATCGCTCATCTGCTCTTGCAGCACCGACGAACGGCAGTGGCCGGGAATAATGGGTGTCTTACCCGCATGCAGCGACGCCAGCAACCCCACGGTAAACAGATAGCTGTCTTCAAAACAAAGCGCCCACCGCTGGGCGTTGTGGGCCAACAGCTGCTCGCACAGTAAAGTCACCTGCTGACGCAGCATGGCAAGCGTAAACACCTGCGAACCTTGGCTGGCCACTCGGCGTTGCGCGCCATTCTCCAGCGATAACCAGTCGCTGACCGGAGAGACTTTTATCGTCTTCATCATCTCTTTCTCAGGCGTTGGCGTATCAACCATTCTCCACCCATCACTATCCCTATCAACACGTAACTCATCAGCCCATTCCACAGGGTCCACCAGCGGATATTGCCCGCCAGACAGGTCCATGCCGCTACGCTGCCGTTAAACACGAAAAACAGACACCACATCTGCGTCACTTTGCGCGTATAGCGAATGGCCTGAGGGGGCAGGTCAGGTTCTTTCAGGCGGGCCAGCCGTTCAACGAGCGGCATGCGGCTGTATAGCGATCCGCCAAATAACCCCAGCATCACCAGATTCACCACCACCGGATACCCCATCAGCCACTGGGTATCCTGCAACCACAGGCTCGCCAGGCAAAGGAGCGCCCCGATGGCCGCCAGCAGGCCCCCGGTTTCTCTGAACAATCGCTTATCTCTGGATAACGCGTAAAAACGCAGTAGAAAAACCAGGGCCAGCAGAGGCAGGATCCAGCGTTGATGGGGGTGCGTGACACTAAACCACACCAGAAAAGGCCAGCTCAGCGTAAGCAGTGCGCTCAGCCCGGCCGTCAATCTGGAGAGGGTTTTCCCTGACGGTGAAGCGCTATTGCCCTTCATTGAGTAGATGTTCGACCGCAGTAACGACGTCCTGCACGGTTCGTACAGATTTGAAGGTTTCCGGGGAGATTTTCCGTCCAATACGTTTTTGCAGGTGAACCACCATATCCACAGCATCGATGCTGTCGAGTTCCAGATCCTCATACAAGCGGGATTCAGGGGTGATATCATCCGCATCAAGCTCGAAAAGCTTAACCAGCAACCCGGTGACTTCCTGATAAATATCGTTCTTATCCATAATTAACCCATTGTTTTATTATCAGAATTAACGGAACTCTGTGCGTTGATGAACGCAGCCAGAGTGGCGACAGAGAAGAAATGCTGACGCATCTCTTCACTTTCTGCGGAAAGCGCGACGCCATAACGGTTTTTAACCGCCAGCCCTAGTTCAAGTGCATCAATAGAATCCAAACCGAGCCCATCGCCAAATAACGGCGCATCGTTCTCAATCTCATCGACGCTCACCTCGTCAAGGTTCAGTGCATCAATAATCATTTGTTTGATTTCAATGAAAAGACTATCCATAACTCATACCTGTTTTTTTGAATAATAATGAAATTAAAGCGTTAACGAATCCCGTAAAAAACGAGTCAGGCGTCGCGCGGCCAAAGAGGGTTCGTCGCCCTGTCCGACAAAATCCTGGCTGCGAATACGCTCCTGAACCGTGACGGTCAAAAACGGTTTTACGCGGGGAATGTGGTACCAGCGGTCGTGTTTACCCAACGTCTGCTGGGTGCTACGAATATGGACGACACGGAGATCGCAGCCGCAGCGAACGGCGATGTTCGCCGCACCGCGTTGCAAGACCAGCGGCCGCCCGGGGTCGGTTCGGGTCCCTTCGGGGAAAATCATGATGGCCTCGCCGCGCTTCAAGCGCCGTTCGCACTCCGGCAGCAATGTGTATGACTGACTGTTGATCAGGTAGTCTGCCGAACGGATCACCCCGCGAAAGAACACATTTTTCTGCAACTCCGCCTTCACGAGACAATCTACCTCAGGCATGACCGATGCCAGCATGACGTAGTCGATCAGCGTTGGGTGATTGGCGACAACGAGACAACCGCGGTCTCTCCTGAGCGTATCCACCCCTTCTATTTTGTAGTCCAGCACGCCCAATGTACGAACGCACCAGAGGAAAAACCGAAAGCTCGCGGAGATGCTGCGACGCGCCAGCTGCCGGCGGCGTAATGCGCCGCAGGGCATCAGCAGCAGTAGGTTGAACCACACCAACGAAAGCAGGAGTCCGCCCAGGCTGAACATGCCGAAACAGAAGCCGGTCATCGCCAGCCGCCAGCCCCGGTTTAGCCAAGAAGAGGGAGCCATTGGGGCGATAGCATCATCACTCATAGCGCGCCTTCCACTGCCAGCTCACGTTGGCGCCCTCAATGTTGAATGCCTTCTTTTGCGCTAATACTGCCTGCAAAAATTGCAGACTTTGGGGCGTTCCAGGCTCTTCCGCCTTACTTGAAGGAGAGGATGCACACGTCAGGTCATCGCCGGGAGCCAGGAGCAGCGCAACCGCATAAGGGTAGCGCGGCACCTGTTCCGGCAGTTTATCGTCGAAAAAGGCAGGCACCGCGCCATCAAAATCCACCAGCACGACATGACGGTATCCCGCCTTATGCAGCGCGGCGACTTCCAGCAGCCCCTGCTGAAAGGAGTCCAGCCCTGCCGCAATCGACGTCGATACTAATGATGATCGGGCGGCGATAGTCAGACTTCCCACCGCGGAGTTATGCACAGACATCGTGAAGTCGGTAGGAGACAAGCTCTCCTGCTGCGACAGCGCCATCAGGATGCGCAGGTTACGCTCCAGTTCGCCGTGACGGCTGGTAAATACGACGGCGTCGCCGCCATGCTGTTGTAACAAAGANAATCCGCAATCAACCGAGAGCCGGCTGCCGCTATTGAGACGTCTCGCCGTCATCATCGGCAGATGGCGGCATTTGCCCACGGGTTGCTCAGGATCGATGGCACAGGGCGTTTTCGCCCAGCGCTGCCAGTCGGTAAGATCATTTAAGCCCGGCGCTCTCGCCTGCCAGTCAAGGAGTGTAAAAGCAAAATTCATACTTGGTTTTCTTCTATTCGTGTCACGATTACCCGCTTTCCCTGACGTTAATTTATTGATACATCAGCTTTTTTACAGACCAATAGCGTATGTCCCACGCCGATATTGTCGACCTGCTGCTCCACGTCCAGCCCCGCCTGAGCCAACAACGGTATAAAGCGCTTCGCGGCATAGAAACGGCTGTTACCGTTGGCAAGACAGGTAAAGTAAAGCGACGACATATTGAGGCTGAACGCGGCCGCTTCCCATTTCTGTCGATCCCAGAATATTTCCAGAATGCAAATCCTGGCTTCCGGCTGCATACTCCGCGTGATCTTGCGTAAAATCCACACAATCTGCTCTTCGCTGAAGCAATCGAGAAATTGGCTCATCCACCAGATATCGGCCTCTGTCGGCAGAGCATCGTCAGAAAGGATGTCGGCGGCCACGCCGCTGATGCGGCCAGACTTGCCGGCTTGCGCCACGGCCGTTTCCGCTAACGCTATCTGTTCAGGTAAATCGACCAGAGTGATGTGGACATCCGGGTTGTAGTCATGGCACAACATCGCCCATTTACCGGTATTGCCACCCACGTCATACAACTGTCGGGGACCATACTGAAACACGTAGGGCAGCGCGGCTTTAAACGCCGCATCCGAGTAAAAGTGGTCGAAAGCAAACCAACTTTCCCGAGCCTTAGGCGGTAACCCGCTCAAAGCCGGATAGATCGTCGGCCAATCGCCAAAAACGCGTAATCCCGCCGGTTTGTTTTCTGATAAGGCTTTATCGAGATAGAACATGCCCTGATAACAAACGTCTTGGGTGAAATCCATATTCACTCGCGTCATGCGATCGTGAAGGAGGAAATAACCGGTTTTACTCAGAATATAATGTTCATTTTTCAGGTAAATAAGACGACCGCTTAATCCCGCATCCAACAAAATCGCGACAGCATAGCGATCTAAATTAACGGCGGAGATAATATCATCCAATAAAGCGCCCGTCTGTCCACGCTCATCTAAGAAAGACAGGATGCCATAATTGCGCAAATTAACGGCCGCCTGAAACAAAATCGGGGCAAATGCGATACGCTGAGCTTCAGTAATCGCATCCAACGCGCTGATATTATCTTTATCGTATCCGTGAAACACCGCATTTCCCTGAAAAATAAACAGAAAGCAAAAGGCCGAATGATAAATATTCGGCCCTGATTGTTATTTAATAAGCTGGGCAGACAGGCGCAATTGAATTTCGCGATCCAAATTGTTTATCCAACGATTGTAATTACGATGGATTTTTCCATTGGCAGCCCTGAGATTCTGGCTACTGACGTAGTTGATGGAATAACCGCTAGTCGAGTAGTTGATGCGGATATCCGCGACATGGCCACGCTGGTTGACATGACCGTTGATCACTCCGGGAGAGACTGGCGTCATAGCCCACTCACGCTGCTGCCCTGCCTGAATAATGGCTGTTTTTACCTGTTCAATGCTGTAATGGGCTGTGATGGGTTGATTCACATTCATAATATAGGCGCTTCGGGAAGAACACCCCACCAACGTGAAAAGACACACCAGACACGCGGCCAAAATACGAAACTTTTTCATAGAATCCCTGTAAGAATGTCACCATTAGGTCTGCCTGGGTTAAGACGGCAGTCTTGGATGCGAAGCCTGAAACGACCATGCACCATTGCGCACATTTTACCCAAGATTAAAATATTTTTACAAAAGTTATCCTAAAACAGACAACCAAATGCTCTTAAAACAACCAACTCAACGGGAAGCCCCCAATAAAAATCGAGTCAGTCAGGCATAAAACGGCGGCGGCAGGGAAAAATTTATAAAGAAGTTAAAGAAAAGGGGAAAATAACGTCAGCCAGAGAATATGAACATGATTTCTCTGGCTGACGAGGCAAGTTTAGTTACTCCACGGTGACCGATTTCGCCAGGTTACGCGGCTGATCGACATCGGTGCCTTTTATTAAGGCAACATGGTAAGCCAGTAGCTGAAGCGGCACGGTGTAGAAGATGGGGGCAATAACCTCTTCTACATGTGGCAGAGAAATGATTTTCATCATTTCGCTGTCCGAGGTGAATCCCGCTTCTTCATCCGCAAAGACATACAGCTCGCCGCCTCGGGCGCGAACTTCCTCAATGTTGGATTTGAGTTTTTCCAGCAAATCATTGTTAGGCGCTACCACCACAACCGGCATATCTGCATCAATCAACGCCAGCGGCCCGTGTTTTAACTCACCGGCAGCGTACGCTTCCGCGTGGATGTAGGAGATCTCTTTCAGCTTGAGCGCCCCTTCCATCGCTATCGGATACTGGTCGCCACGGCCCAGGAACAGCGCGTGGTGCTTATCGGAGAAGCCTTCCGCCAGCGATTCAATCAGCTTGTCCTGAGACAGGATCTGCTCCAGGCGCGCGGGCAAGGCCTGCAGGGCGTGCACGATATCGTGCTCAACCTGAGGTTCCATACCGCGCAGGCGCCCAATTCGCGCCACCAGCATCAGCAATACCGTCAGCTGAGTGGTGAAGGCCTTGGTCGACGCCACGCCGATTTCCGTGCCGGCTTTGGTCATGAGCGCCAAATCGGACTCGCGAACCAGCGATGAACTGGCGACGTTGCAGATCGCCAGCGAGCCAAGATAGCCGAGCGACTTGGACAACCGCAGCGCGGCCAGCGTGTCGGCGGTTTCCCCGGACTGGGACAGGGTAATCATCATGCTGTTACGCCGCACCGCCGGCTTGCGGTAACGGAATTCAGAAGCGATTTCGACATCGCATGGAATACCCGCCAGCGACTCAAACCAGTAGCGGGACACCATACCGGAGTTGTATGAGGTCCCACAGGCGATGATCTGCAGATGCTCGACTTTCGACAGCAGTTCGTCGGCGTGCGCGCCCAGCTCGGACAAATCGATCTCGCCGTGGCTGAAACGGCCTTCCAGCGTGTTTTTGATCGCCAGAGGCTGTTCGTAAATCTCTTTCTGCATGTAGTGACGGTAGGCGCCTTTGTCTCCGGCATCGTACTGCACGTTGGATTCGATCTCTTCACGCGTCACTTCCGCCCCCTGACGATCGAAAATACGTACCGTACGGCGAGTGACTTCAGCAATATCGCCTTCTTCCAGGAAGATAAAGCGACGGGTCACCGGCAGCAGCGCCAGCTGATCGGAAGCGATGAAGTTTTCCCCCACGCCGCGACCAATGACCAGGGGACTGCCGGAACGCGCGGCCACCAGAACGTTGGGATCGCTGCTGTCCATCAGCACCATGCCATAAGCGCCACGCAGCTGAGGAATGACGCGTTTAACGATATCAATCAGCGAGCCGCCGTTCTCTTTCTGTTCCCAACGCACCAGATGCGCGACGACTTCCGTATCCGTTTCAGAAACGAATCGAAAACCCCGCGCGGTCAGCATTTCTCGCAGCGGCTCATAGTTTTCGATGATGCCGTTATGCACGACGACGATGTTTTCGGACACATGCGGATGCGCATTCGCTTCCGACGGTTCGCCATGTGTCGCCCAACGCGTATGGGCGATCCCGGTGCCGCCGTGCAGCGGATGTTCGTCCGCCGCCTGGGCCAGCATCTGGACTTTGCCCAGACGACGCAGACGGGTCATATGCCCTTCGTTATCGACAACCGCCAGACCGGCCGAATCATAGCCTCGGTATTCCAGACGGCGTAACCCTTCCAACAGGATTTCAGCAATATCTCGTTGCGCGACTGCGCCTACAATTCCACACATACAATGGTATTCCTATAGAGGCGACATACTGTGTCACCGATGAAGTCTTTGACCTGATTAATCCGGTTTATTCCGGGCTCCCCGAGCCTTGTAGAGTGGGGAATTATTATGTTTTGGCCTGCCTGTTCGCGCACCAATCTGAAAATGCAGGACAAAACCGTCTTTCATCAAGACAATGCTCATCCCGCCCTGCTGGAGCGGGATGCTTTGTTCGACGAGGGCGCATAGATCAGCGGCCGCCGTCACCACGTTTTATTTCTTTTTCACCGGCCTCTGCCAGCCAGCGATGCTTGTCTGCTTGACGCGGCTGAGCACCAGCTCGTTTTCGCCCACATCGCGAGTCACCGTGGTGCCCGCGCCAAGAGTCGCTCCATTGGCGATGCGAACTGGCGCCACCAGCTGGGTATCTGAACCGACAAAGACATCATCGCCGATGAGAGTTTGGTGCTTGTTGGCCCCGTCATAATTACAGGTGATAGTACCCGCGCCAATATTCACGTTCGCGCCGATATCAGCATCGCCCAAATAGGTCAGGTGGCCGGCTTTAGAGCCTTTCCCCAAACGGGCTTTTTTCATTTCAACGAAATTGCCGACATGAGCGCCTTCCGCCAGCTCGGCGCCAGGCCGCAGACGGGCAAAAGGCCCGATAGTGCACTTCGCTTCCAGCACGGCGTCTTCCAACACCGAGTATGGACTGACTTCACAATCATCACCAATGACGCTGTTTTTGATCACGCAGCCCGCACCAATCGTCACGCGATTCCCCAAAGTGACATCGCCTTCCAGTATGACATTGCTGTCAATGGTGACGTCACGGCCAAACTTCACGTCGCCGCGCAGATCGAACCGCGCCGGATCCTGCAACATGACGCCTGCCAGCAACAGCTTTTCCGCCTGTTCCTGCTGATAAATGCGTTCCAGACGCGCCAGTTGGAGGCGATTGTTGACGCCTTCCACCTCGCTGGGCCGTTCTGGGTGGATCGCGGCGACGTGACGGCCTTCCTGAGCAGCCATCGCGATGATATCGGTGATATAAAATTCGCCCTGCGCATTGTCGTTGGTCAGTTGGCTTAGCCAGCGCTTCAGATCGCGGCCGCCCGCCACCAGAATTCCGGTATTGATTTCGCAGATCTCACGCTGCGCCTCGCTGGCGTCTTTATGTTCCACGATACCGACCACCGCATGGTCCTGCCGTACAATGCGGCCGTATCCGGTAGGATCGTCGACGTTTACGGTCAGCAGACCGATGCCGCCCTCGGGCTTCGCCTGCACCAGACGCTTTAACGTCGCTTCGGCGATCAGCGGAACGTCGCCGTACAACATCAAGACATCTTCATCATCAATAAACGCTGGCGCCGCCTGCTGCATCGCATGCCCCGTCCCCAGCTGTTCGGCCTGCAACACCCAGTTCAGCGCTTCGCTGGACAGCGTCTTTTTCAGGCGATCGCCGCCGTGACCATAAACCAGATGAATACGCTCGGCGCCCACCTTCATGGCGGTATCAATCACGTGTTGAACCATCGGCTTACCGGCCAGCGGGTGGAGAACTTTGGGAAGATCGGAATACATGCGCGTTCCCTTGCCGGCGGCAAGAATAACGACGCTGATAGCACTGTTCGACATAGGCATCCTGACTGAAACTGATTGGTGCCCACCAAGTGGGACGAATGAAAGTTAACCCTATTATTACACCGGATTACTACATATTTTTCAGCGAAAAATCCCGCTTGGCCGCATTTTGCGTGATAACGCCGACGAATTGGCGGTTTCAACCTCAAAGGCGTCCATTTAGCGACGGTTTTGTGTCTTAACCACCCTAAATATCGCCCGGCCACGGGTATAAAAAAAGCCAGCAGGTAAACACCGGCCGGCTTTTTGGAGACTGTTTCTGTTACATCGATTTTCTGGTCAGCTCGATAACGCGCAGTTTGGCAATGGCTTTGCTCAGTTCAGCAGAGGCCTGAGCGTAATCCACGTCACCGTGTGAACTGCGGATATGTTCTTCAGCCTTGCGCTTCGCTTCCAGAGCCCGCGCTTCATCAAGATCCTGCCCACGGATGGCGGTATCAGCCAAAACGGTGACCGCGTTCGGCTGTACCTCAAGGGTACCACCGGACAGGTAGATGAACTCTTCATCACCGTGTTGCTTAACAATACGCACCATACCAGGCTTAATGGCCGTCAGCAGGGGGGCGTGACCAGGGTAAATCCCCAGCTCGCCTTCGCTACCGGTCACCTGAATTTTCTGTACCAGACCGGCGAACATTGCCTGTTCCGCACTCACGACATCCAGATGGTAAGTCATAGCAGCCATGTCACCCTCCTATCAAGGCGTTACAGTTTCTTGGCTTTTTCCACGGCTTCGTCAATGGAACCAACCATGTAGAACGCCTGCTCCGGCAGGTGGTCGTATTCACCGTCCATGATGCCTTTAAAGCCACGGATGGTCTCTTTAAGAGAGACGAATTTACCCGGAGAACCCGTGAACACTTCTGCCACGAAGAACGGCTGAGACAGGAAGCGCTGGATCTTACGAGCACGGGATACAACCAGTTTGTCTTCTTCAGACAATTCGTCCATACCCAAAATCGCGATGATGTCCTTCAGTTCCTGGTAACGCTGCAGAATGGACTGCACGCCACGAGCGACATCATAGTGTTCCTGACCGACAACCAGCGGATCCAGCTGACGGCTGGTGGAATCCAGCGGGTCAACGGCCGGGTAGATACCCAGAGACGCGATCTGACGGCTCAGTACCACGGTTGCATCCAAGTGAGCAAAGGTGGTGGCTGGCGACGGGTCGGTCAAGTCATCCGCAGGGACGTAAACGGCCTGAACGGACGTGATGGAACCAGTTTTTGTGGAAGTGATACGTTCCTGCAGCACACCCATTTCTTCCGCCAGGGTCGGCTGGTAGCCTACTGCGGAAGGCATACGGCCCAGCAGTGCGGACACTTCAGTCCCTGCCAGCGTATAACGGTAGATGTTATCGACGAACAGCAGAACGTCACGACCTTCATCACGGAATTTTTCCGCCATGGTCAGGCCAGTCAGCGCCACGCGCAGACGGTTACCCGGCGGCTCGTTCATCTGACCATACACGAGCGATACTTTATCCAGAACGTTGGATTCGCTCATTTCGTGGTAGAAGTCGTTACCCTCACGAGTACGTTCCCCTACACCCGCAAAGACGGAGTAACCGGAGTGCTCGATAGCGATGTTACGGATCAGTTCCATCATGTTGACGGTTTTACCTACACCCGCGCCGCCGAGCAGGCCGACTTTACCGCCTTTAGCGAACGGACACATCAGGTCGATAACCTTGATACCCGTTTCCAGCAGTTCCTGGGAGTTGGACAGATCTTCATAAACCGGCGCTTCGCGGTGGATAGCCCAACGCTCTTCTTCGCCAATGTCGCCCTTCATGTCGACCGGCTCGCCCAGCACGTTCATGATACGACCCAGCGTCGCTTTACCGACCGGCACTTCGATAGGGTGACCGAGGTTAGCAACGTCCAGGCCGCGACGCAGACCGTCTGAAGAACCCATTGCAATACAACGAACAACGCCGCCGCCTAACTGCTGCTGTACTTCCAGCACCAGTTTTTCAGCACCGTTTTCAACCTCAAGCGCATCGTACACCTTCGGTACGGCATCCTGAGGGAACTCGACGTCCACCACGGCGCCGATTACCTGGATAATCTTTCCAGTAGCCATCTTGAATCCTCTACGTAATTCGACAATACGTAATTCGTAAACCTGCTTAAACCGCGGAGGCTCCCCCGACGATCTCGGTGAGTTCCTGAGTGATGCTGGCCTGACGAGCTTTGTTGTATACCAACTGCAGCTCTTTAATCAGATTGCCGCCGTTATCGGTGGCGGCCTTCATCGCAACCATTCGCGCGGCCTGCTCGCTGGCCAGGTTCTCTACGACGCCCTGATAAACCTGAGACTCCACATAACGGCGCAGCAGGGTATCCAGCAGTGCTTTAGGGTCCGGCTCATACAGGTAATCCCAGGATTTCTTCTTCAGCGTGCTGTCTTCCGCCGGGGGCAGAGGCAGAAGCTGAACAACCTGAGGCTCCTGAGACATGGTATTGATGAACTTGTTGCTCACCACATACAGCCTGTCCAGACGACCTTCGTCATAGGCCTGCAGCATGACTTTTACCGATCCGATCAATTCTGACAGGCTGGGGGTATCGCCCATACCCGTAACCTGAGCGACAATGTTTCCGCCAACGGAATTGAAGAAAGAGACGCCTTTTGCCCCTACCAGCGCCAGATCGCTTTCGACGCCCTTGTCGCCCCACTCTTTCATCTCGGCCAGAAGCTTTTTGAACAGGTTAATATTCAAGCCGCCACACAGGCCACGGTCTGTAGACACAACAAAATACCCGACGCGCTTCACTTCGCGCTCTTCCAGGTACGGATGTCTATATTCCAAATTACCTAACGCAAGGTGACCAATCACTTTGCGAATAGTTTCAGCATAAGGACGGCTGGCCACCATACGATCCTGCGATTTACGCATTTTGGAAGCGGCGACCATCTCCATCGCTTTAGTGATCTTCTGCGTATTCTGGACGCTTCCGATCTTACTACGTATCTCTTTTGCGCCGGCCATCTTAGCTTCTCCTCAATAGCCTAGCGGTCTGCCGTGAGGCAGACCGCGGGCAATTACCAGGACTGGGTTGCTTTAAAGGTATCGAGGATAGTTTTGAATTGACCCTCGATTTCATCGTTATAAGCACCCGTCTGGTCGATCTGCTGCAGAAGTTCGCCGTGCTCACGGCTGGCATAGGCCAGCAGCGCCGCTTCAAAACTTCCCACTTTAGACAGCTCAACGTCTTCCAGATAACCGCGTTCTGCCGAGAACAGCACCAGAGACTGCTGCGCGATAGACATCGGCGCATACTGTTTCTGTTTCAGCAGTTCAGTCACTTTCTGACCGTGGTTCAGCTGCTTGCGCGTTGCATCATCCAGATCGGAAGCAAACTGAGAAAACGCCGCCAGTTCGCGATACTGTGCCAGCGCGGTACGAATACCACCGGACAGTTTCTTCATGATCTTGCTCTGAGCCGCACCACCTACACGGGATACGGAAATCCCCGGGTTAACCGCAGGACGAATACCGGCGTTGAACAGGGTGGATTCCAGGAAGATCTGACCATCGGTAATGGAAATGACGTTGGTCGGTACGAACGCGGAAACGTCCCCAGCCTGAGTTTCAATGATAGGCAGCGCCGTCAGAGAACCCGTTTTGTCCTTCACTTCACCGTTGGTGAATTTTTCTACGTACTCGGCGTTGACGCGCGCAGCACGTTCCAGCAGGCGGGAGTGCAGATAGAACACATCGCCCGGGAATGCTTCACGGCCCGGCGGACGGCGCAGCAGCAGAGAAATCTGACGATAAGCGACAGCCTGTTTGGACAGGTCATCGTAAATGATCAGCGCATCTTCACCACGGTCACGGAAATATTCGCCCATGGCGCAACCGGCATAAGGCGCCAGGTACTGCAGAGCGGCAGATTCGGAAGCCGTAGCCACAACCACGATGGTGTTAGCCAGCGCGCCGTGCTCTTCCAGTTTGCGAACCACGTTGGAAATGGTGGATGCTTTCTGACCGATAGCGACGTAGATACATTTGATGCCGGAATCACGCTGGTTGATGATGGCATCAACGGCCAGCGCGGTTTTACCGGTCTGACGGTCGCCGATGATCAGCTCACGCTGACCGCGGCCGATCGGAATCATCGCATCGACGGATTTGTAACCGGTCTGAACCGGCTGGTCGACAGACTGACGTTCGATAACGCCCGGCGCAATCGCCTCAACAGCGGCGAAACCGTCGTGCTCTACCGGACCTTTACCGTCGATAGGCGCACCCAGTGTGTTGACCACTCGGCCCAGCAGGCCGCGGCCTACCGGAACTTCCAGAATACGGCCGGTACATTTTACTTTCATGCCTTCGGCCAGGTCCGCATACGGACCCATAACCACAGCACCTACGGAGTCGCGCTCCAGGTTCAGTGCGATGGCATAACGGTTGCCGGGCAAGGAAATCATTTCCCCCTGCATGACATCGGCCAGACCGTGTACGCGGATGATCCCGTCACTGACGGAAACGATAGTACCTTCGTTATGAGCTTCGCTCACAACATTGAACTGAGCAATCCGCTGCTTGATCAGTTCACTGATTTCGGTGGAATTCAGTTGCATGCTCCAGTCCCCTTAAGACTGCAAGACGTCTGCCAGACGATCCAGACGACCACGAATACTGCCGTCTATCACCATATCGCCTGCGCGAATGATCACGCCGGCCATAACAGACTTATCAATTTTGCAATTCAGCTTCACTTTACGTGACAGACGTTGTTCCATCGCAACCGCTATCTTGGATAGCTGCTGCTCGCTCAACGTCGCGGCAGAAATCACATCGACATCAACTGTCGATTCCTGTGCCGCACGAAGTTGAACAAACTGTTCCAGTACTTCAGGAAGCACCGGTAAACGCCCGTTTTCGGCCATAACCCGAATCAGGTTTTGGCCCGCATCATCCAGTTGATCACCGCATACCTCGATGAAGGTATTCGCCAGCGTTTGCGGCGCGACAGCGCCGGAAAGCAGTTCAGCGATCAGTTCATCTCGGCTTACTTCTGCAGCAAATGCCAGCATGTACTGCCAGTGTTCAACCGCCTGGTGTTCTGCGGCAAAGTCAAAAGCTGCTTTGGCGTAGGGGCGAGCTACCGTGACAAATTCAGACATCAGCCCCTTCCTCCTTACAGTTCAGCGACCAGTTTATCGACGATGTCGCTGTTAGCAGCTTCATCCACGGAACGTTCAATGATTCTCTCGGCACCCGCAATAGCCAGCGAGGCGACCTGCTTACGCAGCTCTTCGCGAGCGCGCTTGCGTTCGGCGTCAATCTCAGCCTGGGCCTGCGCCACAATTTTGTTGCGTTCCGTTTCTGCTTCCACTTTCGCTTCTTCCAGAATCTGAGCGCGCTGCTTATTCGCCTGCTCAATAATGACCTGAGCATCCGCTTTAGCTTTCTTCAGTTGATCGGTCGCATTGGCCTGCGCTAGGTTCAGATCGTTCTTGGCGCGTTCTGCAGAAGACAAACCGTCAGCGATTTCTTTTTGACGTTTCTCAATGGCAGCCATAATCGGCGGCCATATGTACTTCATGCAGAACAGGACAAACAGGACAAACGCAATGGCCTGGCCGAGGATTGTAGCGTTAATATTCACAGCACAATGCCTCTTCGTAAGTTAAATGGTTGATGTTCCATCACCGGGCAAGCACAAGCTTGCTTAGGCGACCGCAAACATCACATACAGACCCAAACCAACAGCGATCATCGGGATAGCATCCACCAGACCCATTACGATAAAGAACTGTGTACGCAGCAGAGGAATCAGATCGGGCTGACGTGCAGCGCCTTCCAAAAATTTACCACCCAGAATGCCGATACCGATCGCAGCACCGATAGCCGCCAAACCCATCATCAACGCGGCAGCCATGTACAGCAGATCCACACTCAGGTTTTCCATGACAGTCTCCAGTTTGTTTCAGTTAAAACGTTATTGTGTTGAAAGAAAATCAATGCTCTTCAGATGCCATCGAGAGATAAACAACCGTCAGAACCATGAAAATAAAAGCCTGAAGCGTAATGATCAGGATGTGGAAAATGGCCCAAGGGACATTCAACAACCATTGAGACCACCACGGCAACAAGCCGGCAATCAGGATGAAAATCAACTCACCCGCATACATGTTGCCAAACAGTCGCAAACCCAGTGAAACTGGTTTGGACAGCAGGCTGACACCTTCAAGAATCAGGTTGATAGGGATAAAGACAGGATGATTAAACGGCTGCAGTGTCAGCTCTTTGACAAAGCCGCCCACGCCTTTCATTTTGATGCTGTAGAACAGAATCAGAATGAAAACGCCTAACGCCATTGAAAGCGTAATGTTCACGTCGGCAGAAGGTACCACGCGCAAATAAGCATGGGCAGGATCGTGCCCGGCGGCGCTATAAATCTTCGCCCAAATTTGCGGCAGCAAATCGATCGGCAGCAGGTCCATAAAGTTCATCAGGAAAACCCAGACGAAAATGGTCAGCGCCAAAGGAGCAATCAATTTGCTCTTGCCGTGATACATATCACGCACGCTGCTATCTACGAAACCGACGACCAGCTCAACTGCGGTCTGCAGCTTGCCAGGCACGCCACTGGTTGCGTTTTTAGCGACTGAACGAAAGATAACCAGAAAGAGTATGCCAAGAGCGACTGAGAAAAACATCGAATCGATGTTGATCGCCCAGAAGCCCGAACCCACCTGTAAATGCGTCAGATGATGGCCGATATACTCTTGCGGAGTAGAGATTTCTCCTGAAGCAGACATGATGTCTCTTACCCTTTTTGTTGTTAACTACGGTAACGGTTAATGACAGCGGGTGCCACGATCTGGATAACCAACACCGACAAGTATGTCAGGCCAAGCGGAAGGAACGCCGCATGGAACCCGCCTAACGCCACCACCAACAATGCAATGGTGAAGAGCATTTTCAGCGCCTCGCCCACAGCAAATGACCAGGCAATGCGTCCTGCTGACGGTGTCTGCACGTTCTGCCGTAAGGCAAACAGCATAAACACCATATTCGGCAACCAGGCTGCCAATCCCCCGCCTAATGCGGAAACCGCCGCTTTCTGGCTGACCGTGGCGAAAATAGCGCTCAACGCCAACATCACCACGCATTGTATCAGCAACGAATGCAGCGCGACTTTCCCATTGTAAAGGGGTACAGACATGACGCTTGCTCTCCCCGTACCTTTTCTCAGAGGTATGCTGAATAAAGTCGTATAAAACTGCCTTTAGAGCATCGAGTCAAGCAGCAAAAAACGAGCAAATTATACGTTTCAGCCAAGCGAATTCAATCAATAAGTAGCCAAAAGGTGAACGATTATTTAAATTTATTTCAGAAGCCTTATTTTTACTAACTAGGCTGTTAACACGACTTTAATAAAACCAGCACTAAATCCGCTACATTGTGTGATATTACTCACATAAAACGCGTTACAGGGTTTTATATACGATCGGCTTTTTTTTTGTCTTTAGCAAAAATAGCTATTTTTATTTATTTAATTTCAAATAGTTAAAAACCAACACTCAGCAAACATAACAAAACCACAGCGAAAACCGGTTATTGACATTCCGGATAATTTTATCTCACATCATTAACACATATCCGTCACTTAAAACGGCACCGAAATTGTCAGGCTGTTCAAAAAAGACACATCCCGCTTTCTCGTCAAAATGCATTAAAGACACCGCTGTGTAACATCACATTAAAATTACTGAGGCCGCTAATTTATCACGCTCACGGCCCTGACTATCGGGTGAAAAGTGCAATTACTTCGTGCTTATTTGATAAAAAACAACATTAAAGCTGACGCAAAATCACCAAATGTCGTTCCCCTTCCTGCTCGGGTACGCTCAATTTCACGATCGACTCGGCGGAAATGCCGTCAGGCAGCGCATGCAGTTCGTCGTCGGGAAGTACGCCTTTAAGGGCGTAAAAACGCCCCTGGGGACGCGCGGGAAGGTGGTGACACCATTCAACCATATCCTGCAACGAAGCGAAGGCGCGGCTGATGACGCCGTCAAACGCAGGCTCTGCGGGGAAGTCCTCTACGCGGCTCTGTACCGGTTCGATGTTTTCCAACTGCAGCTCATGCTGCACCTGACGCAGAAAGCGTACGCGCTTGCCCAGGCTGTCTAACAAAACGAAATGGGAGTCAGGACGGATGATGGCCAACGGAATGCCAGGCAGGCCGGGACCGGTGCCGACATCAATGAACCGTTGCCCTTCCAGATGGGGTTCTACCACCAGGCTATCCATAATGTGGCGCACCAGCATTTGGTCGGGGTCGCGCACCGAAGTCAGATTGTAGGCCTTGTTCCACTTATTCAGCAGTTCAACATACTGGATCAGCTGCGTTTTCTGGCGATCGGTCAACGTTATGCCAGCGCTGTCCAGCAGGTGGTTTAATTTCGTAAGCACGCAAAAATCCTGGTTTTTCGTTCTGTTAGCTTGATAGACATGATGAAGCGCGGCCGACGACATGCGGTCGGCCGCGCTCTTTTAGGCGCTGCGGCGCAGCATCCCTTGTTTTTTCAGCCACACCAGCAAAATGGAAATGGCGGCAGGCGTGACGCCCGAGATACGAGACGCCTGGCCGATCGAACCCGGCTTGTGATCGTTAAGCTTGGCGACCACTTCGTTCGAGAGTCCGCTGACCTGACGATAGTCCAGCTCAGCCGGCAGCAAAGTATTTTCGTTACGTAGCTGTTTCTCGATCTCTTCCAGCTGACGGGCGATGTAACCTTCGTATTTGACCTGAATCTCGACCTGTTCCGCCGCTTTGGCATCGGTCAGCGCCGGAGCGAACATCGGCAGCTGGGTTAGCAGCGCATAGTCGATTTCAGGGCGACGCAGCAAATCTTCGCCGTTAGCTTCACGCGACAGCGGCGCTTTCAGCAGCGTGTTGATCTGGGCGACCTGCTCAGAATGCGGGTGGACGAAAACATCGCGCAGACGCTGACGCTCTTTTTCGATGCTCTCCAGCTTCTCGTTAAAGTGCGCCCAGCGCACATCGTCCACCATGCCCAGCTGTCGACCTTGCTCGGTCAAACGCAGGTCCGCGTTGTCTTCACGCAGCATCAGACGATATTCCGCTCGCGAAGTGAACATGCGGTACGGCTCTTTCGTGCCCAGCGTGCAGAGATCGTCCACCAGCACGCCGATGTAAGCCTGATCGCGACGAGGCGTCCACCCTTCCTGCTCAAAGGCCAGTCGTGCGGCGTTGAGTCCCGCCAACATGCCCTGAGCGGCGGCTTCTTCGTAACCGGTCGTGCCGTTGATCTGGCCGGCGAAGAACAAGCCGTGGATAAATTTGTTTTCCAGCGTCGGTTTGAGATCGCGCGGATCGAAAAAGTCATATTCGATCGCGTAGCCAGGACGAACAATGCGTGCGTTTTCCATCCCAGTCATCGAGCGAACAATCTGCCATTGCACGTCGAACGGCAGGCTGGTGGAAATGCCATTCGGGTATATTTCGTTACTGGTCAGCCCTTCCGGCTCCAGGAAAATCTGGTGAGCATTGCGGTCGGCGAAGCGCATGACTTTGTCTTCGATCGAAGGGCAGTAGCGGGGACCGATACCTTCGATGACGCCGGCGTACATCGGGCTGCGATCCAGATTATTACGGATCACCTCATGCGTACGTTCGTTGGTGTGTGTGATGTAGCACGGCATCTGCGCCGGATGCTGACTGGCATTTCCCATGAAGGAGAAGACCGGCATCGGGGTATCGCCATGCTGTTGCCCCAGCACGCTGAAATCGATAGTGCGTGCGTCGATACGCGGCGGCGTCCCTGTTTTCAGACGGCCGACGCGAAGCGGCAACTCCCGCAGACGTTTGGCGAGCGGAATGGACGGCGGATCGCCGGCACGGCCACCGCTGTAGTTATCCATTCCAATATGAATTTTGCCGTCAAGGAAAGTCCCGACGGTCAGGACGACGGATTTAGCGCGGAATTTAAGTCCCATCTGGGTCACGACGCCCACCACGCGATCGTTTTCCACGATCAGATCGTCAACAGCTTGCTGGAAGATCGTCAGGTTTTCCTGATTCTCCAGCGCCGTTCTAACCGCTTGCCGATACAGGACGCGGTCTGCCTGAGCACGAGTCGCACGCACCGCAGGCCCTTTGCTGATGTTTAGTATCCTAAACTGAATGCCCGCTTGGTCGATAGCGCTTGCCATCAGGCCGCCCATGGCGTCGATCTCTTTGACCAGATGTCCTTTTCCGATCCCGCCGATGGCTGGATTGCATGACATTTGTCCTAACGTATCAATGTTATGCGTCAGTAAAAGGGTTTGACGTCCCATTCGAGCAGAAGCCATCGCGGCTTCCGTGCCGGCGTGACCTCCGCCGATCACAATGACGTCAAAAGGATCTGGATAAAACATGGTACTGCACCTCGCGTGGTTGCGAACGATCGTTACGGCCCTGGGGTGGGGGATTCTACTCAAGTTTGTTCGAACGACCAAGCGCGGTTGATCGTCAGGTAATTAAAGAAAGATCTTTTTATTTAAAGATCTCTTTATTAGATCTCTTATTAGGATCGACCATATCTGTGGATAACCCAAAATAAGCGAGAATGATCAACCGATTAAGCGGGATCATTAGCTGTGAAAGATCGGTGATCCCACGCCGTATAAGCTGGGATCTGAATGGGACTTTATGCACAGGTCAGAAAACAACCTGCAGTTGTTATTGGGATAACTACCGGTTTTACCCGTGATATAACGTGTTTTATCCACAGATAAAGGTGTAAAAAAAGGCATTATCTGAGTAAATTAATCCACGATCCCAGCCATTCTTCCGCCGGATCCTCCGGTATTTCGTGTTCAGTGATGTCGATCTTGAGGATTTCACCGATCCTTTTCGCGCCACGATCCTGCAAAACGCGATCGACGGTCAGGATCGCGCCACAGTAAGTGTCGTACTCTTTACTGCCGATCCCGATAGCGCCGAAGTTGATCTGCGAGAGATCGGGTTTACTCGCCTCTATTTCTTCAAACAGCGTTTTCAGATTGTCAGGCAGGTCGCCAGCGCCGTGCGTAGAGGTGATCACCAGCCATAACCCTTGCGTAGGCACTTCGCTGAGTTCAGGGCCATGCAACAGCGTGGTGGAGAAGTCAGCCTGTTGCAGCAGGGTTTCCAGATGCTCTGCGACGTACTCCGCGCTGCCAAGCGTGCTACCGCTAATAAGAGTGATATGGGTCATACACGATCCCGTCGGATTAAAAGACGGGACATTGTACGCTGTGATTTTGGTGGGATCTACCTGTGGATAATAGGGGGATAGGAAAAAAGGGTCAGGGCGCGATGGTCCGCATGATGGGGTTTTGCAGGGAGATCAGGGTCTCCGTGGACTGAATTTCATCAATGGTCTGGATCTTGTTGATAAGTACATCCTGCAACGCGTCGATAGAGCGGCACATCACCTTGATGAACACGCTGTAGTGGCCGGTGGTGTAATAGGCTTCCACCACTTCTTCCAGGTTATTCAGCTTTTCGAGCGCAGAGGGGTAATCTTTGGCGCTTTTCAGGATAATGCCTATAAAACAGCATACGTCGTAGCCTAGCTGCTTAGGATTCACGTCCAGACGCGTGCCGACGATGATGCCCGCCTGCTTCATTTTTTCTACCCGGACATGGATGGTGCCGGGGCTGACCGCGAACTGCTTGGCGAGTTCCGCATAGGGCGTACGCGCATTTTCCATCAGCGCGCCGAGGATACTGCGGTCGAGTTCGTCCATTGAATAGGTGTCGGCCATATCACGTCTCTATAGTTGTCTGTTTCTGCGTTTTACTGCGAATGGTGGGTTGAAGCAACGTCTATCACGGCAGCGTCGGAAAAAAGCGAGCGGACGTTCAGTTTTTCGTGTGGTGTAGGCGACGTTGCAAACGGCTTTTCAGACCGGTGTTGAAGCGCCAGATATGGTCGAAAATAGTTAAGATGCCCGGTTTCCCGTGATCGGACATCGCCACCGCATGAAAGCGATGGTGATATTGACTCTGTCGCCGCCTCACCTCCTCAATCAACGGCTCGGGAAGACGCTGGGCGATGAAGTCCGAGATCATGACGGCATCCGCATCCTGCCATTGCTGACTGGCCATGATATCCAGCAGGGCGGCGATGCAGTCCGCCATGTCCGTACCGCCGCGGAAAGACTGATTAAGGAAACGAATCGCTTCGTCCAGACCATTGGCGGACGTCAGCTCGTAGCTCACGACGCCCGTCGAGAACAGCATGATGTAGCAGCGGCGGTTATCTTCCAGCGCGATACGCATCAACGCCAGACAGAAGGCTTTGGCGCAGCGTTCATTAAAACCGCCCATCGAGCCGGAGGTATCCACGCAGACGATGAAGGGACCGCGTGGCTGTTGCTCTTGATTTTGATGAACGACTGGACGCTCCTGAATCTTTTCGCGCCAGCCTTCGCCCTGCAACTGGTAAGTGAGCAGTCGGTGTTCCGCCAGGCGGCGATAGAACTCGTACTCCAGTTCGTCGACGCCAAGCATCGACAATTCAGTCGGGATCAGCCGCAGGATATCGTCACTCTGGTGGATACCGCTGACCTGTTCCGGCGTCAGGGACGGCTCGCGAATCATCACCTTGAACGCTTCGAGCGGCGTCGTCTGACTCAGCACCGTTTTGGTTTCATTGCTGCGGCCCAGGCGTTCCGCCAATTGCTGAAGTTCGGGCTGTTGCTGCAAGATGGCGCTGGTGGCGAGCAGCGGTTGCAGAGCCGGGGTCAGGCGCTTTCCGGCGCTGAGATCCCATAGCCGACCGGCGGCGGTATCGTTTTCCGCCAGCACCGGAATCAGTGATTCGGTAACGGTGAGACGCTGCTGCAACTCCTCCAAAAGCGTATCCCGCTCCTGATCGACAATCCGATGATGCAGTTCCAGCGTCTGCTGTGTCAGGCTGGCGCGCCAGCGCTGGATAAACAGCGCGTGTAATCCCGCGGTCATCTCATGGTCGGAGGCATCCGGCGAGTGGCGTAGTTTGTCCGCCTGAGCCAGAAACGGCGAATTGACTTCTTTCAGCAGGGTCATCAGCTCCGGCATGCGGGATGGCAAAGTATGGCGGCTGGTGGCCAGCGCCTGTTGGTAGCCTTCCACTTCCTTTTCGAGTTCTTCCGGGGCCGCGGTGGTATGGAGTCGCTGCTGCAAAAGCGTTTTCCACTTGGGGAGATCGTTCATGACGGCGGATTTTAGTCGCGGATGCTTTTCGAAGAACATCGCCAGTTGTGGCGTCGACAGCAGCGTGACGAGCATATCGTCCAGGAGATGGTTTTCATCAATAGAAAGCAGGAGCTCCAGCGATTCCAGCGTCAGCATTAAGGGTTACTCCTGTCGAGACTGTTCTATCTGTTCATCGACCAGCCGCAGGCTTTCTTCAATCCGCGCGAACCACTCTTTCGGGATGAACAGACAAGGCTGATGCTGCGAGAAGCGGCGCTGCTGTTCCTTGAGCTGGAGTTTTAGCGTGTCGTACTGCTGTACCAAAGACTCGGGCAGCTTGATGTTGTTTTTGTCCGGCAGTGAAAGCGTGGTGCTCTGGAGGCTGATGTCATGGACCACCAGATGCTGGGCGTCGTCGACTTTCATATCGATGCGTTGTCCGAATCCAAGGCCGTTGAGTTTGGCGCGGATTTCTCCTCCGGCATTCAGCCAGTGTGACAACGCCTTGGTCTCGAAGACCAGATGGGTGACCGTTCGGTCATTCAGTACCAGCGGGGTTTGCAGTACCAGCGTCAGTGTCTCGTCAGCAATGGTTTCAGGCAGCGTATAGTGCGGCTTGCGAGCAAAGAAATTCCCCTGTTTTTCTACCTTAAAGGCCTGCAATTCACTCTGCTGCTGTTCATACTGCTGCCGTTCGAGATTGAGCTGCTGAAGCCGATAAAGCAGCGTCTGCTGCTGGTAGGCGTGCTCGGTCATCAGTTGATTCATCAGCTGTTTCACCAGATCGAACGAGGTGTTGTCGTGCCACAGGCAATCTTTGAGCAGGATGATATCTACCGGCGTGATGTTGTCCCGCCCGCTGAAGAAGGCGCAGGCCTGAAGCAGGCGAATGGCTTTTTTCCACCGGCGATCGGAGACATAGGGCGCATTTTCCTGCGAGTCCAGCATCTGACGCAGTTGGAAAATCAAATCGAAACACGCATCCGGCAACGCTATCTGATTGATGAGTGATTGCCACTGCAGATACTCTTCGCCGCTGACGCTGAGGGCGTCGCTGACCGGATTGTCGCGTTCCCCGCCGCTGGTGGTCAGCATGGCCCGGAAGTTCTGTTTATCTTGCACGCGGCCGAGCCACAGGCGGATCAACATACGGTCGTACAGCGCTTCCAGACTGCTGTCGGCTTCCGGCAGTTCGTTAGAGGCGGTGACCAGCAGGCGCATGGGAATGGGCTCCTCGCTGTCGCCATTGCGAAAACGGCGTTCGTTGATGGCGGTCAGCAGGGTGTTCAGTATCGCCGGACCCGCCTTCCAGATTTCATCCAGAAAAACGATTTCCGCTTCCGGCAGGTAGCCGGAGGTCAGACGCTGGTAGCGTCCTTCATCTTTCAGCGCCTGAATAGACAGTGGTCCGAAGACTTCTTCCGGTGTGGAAAAGCGCGTCATCAGATATTCGAATGCCCGGGAGTCTCTGAACGCATATTTCAGCCGGCGGGCGATAAGGCTTTTCGCAATCCCCGGCGGCCCAAGTAAAAAGACGCTTTCTCCGCTAAGCGCGGCCAGCAGGCATAAGCGTATGGCGTGTTGTCTTTCGTACAGACCGTGTTCGAGGGCTTGGCTCAGGCGGGCGATTCGGTCAGCCAGCGCGGTGGGTTGTATCATTATTTATCCATCATTGCCGTCAATCACTGTTTGAGATTAGCAGTCTGGCTGAAGAATTATTAGCTGATTATGGGCATTGTTAGCCGCGTTAATCAATAATTGTCCTGTAAACGAAACGAGAAGGCAGGTTTTAAAAATGGGCTTTTAGCGTGATTTGTGCATACTGAGCGTTTTTGGGACCGCTCAACGTTCGGGTGGTTCTATGTGTTAATGGACTATAGAAGATAGGGTTTATGAATTCAGAACATAAACGTCCATTGCCAGCGATTACGCTGGCAGCTATAGGGGTGGTATACGGCGATATCGGTACTAGTCCTCTCTATACGCTTAGGGAATGTTTGTCCGGGCAGTTCGGTTTCGGTGTGGGAGCAGATTCTGTCTATGGGTTTCTGTCACTGATTTTCTGGTTGTTAATCTTAGTCGTTTCAATGAAATACCTGAGTTACGTCATGCGTGCGGACAACGCCGGGGAAGGGGGCATACTGACGTTGATGTCTCTGGCCGGACGTAACACCTCGGACCGGGTCACGGCGATAGTCGTTATTATGGGGTTGATCGGCGGCAGCTTTTTCTACGGCGAAGTCGTCATAACACCGGCTATCTCAGTGATGTCGGCGATAGAGGGGTTGGATATCGTCGCGCCCTCATTGGAATCTTATATCGTCCCCGTTTCCATCGCCGTTCTGACGCTGCTATTCATGATCCAAAAACACGGCACCGGGCGCGTGGGGAGTCTGTTCGCGCCGGTGATGCTGGTATGGTTCCTGACGCTCGGTGTTCTCGGCGCGCGCAGCGTGATCGACCATCCGCAGGTCTTGCAGGCACTGAACCCGATGTGGGCCGTGAATTTCTTCATCAAATATAAGATGGTGTCGTTCTTCGCGCTGGGCGCGGTGGTGCTGGCTATCACCGGGGTGGAAGCCTTGTATGCCGACATGGGACACTTTGGCAAACTTCCTATCCGCATCGCCTGGTTCCTGGTGGTGCTGCCGTCGTTGATACTCAACTACTTCGGTCAGGGCGCGCTGCTGCTGAAAGATCCCGAAGCCATCAAAAACCCGTTCTTCCTGCTGGCACCTGACTGGGCGCTGATCCCACTGCTGGTGCTGGCCGCCTTAGCGACAATCATCGCTTCGCAGGCGGTAATCTCCGGCGTCTTCTCCCTCACCCGTCAGGCGGTTCGTCTTGGCTATTTGCCGCCGATGAAGATTGTGCACACCTCCGATATGGAGTCCGGGCAAATCTATATCCCGGTGATTAACTGGCTACTGTACGTGGCGGTTGTACTGGTGATCGTCAGCTTCGAACACTCAAGCCGACTGGCTGCGGCGTATGGGATTGCGGTGACCGGGACGATGGTGCTGACCAGTATTCTGGTGTGTATTGTCGCGGTCAAAAACTGGCACTGGTATCGCTATGTGGTCTATCTGATGTTGGCGGTCCTGCTGATGATCGACGTGCCGATGTTCCTAGCCAACGCCGTGAAAATTTTCTCCGGCGGCTGGCTGCCCCTGGCGCTGGGACTGGTGATGTTCATCATCATGACCACCTGGAAGAGCGAGCGTTTCCGTCTGATGAGGCGGCTAAACGAACACGGCAACTCGCTGGAGGCGATGATCGCCTCGCTGGAGAAAAACCCGCCGGTGCGGGTGCCGGGTACGGCGGTATACTTCTCGCGCGCCACGCATGTGATCCCCTTTGCATTGCTGCATAACCTTAAACATAACAAGGTGTTGCACGAGCGCGTCGTTCTGCTGACGATGCGTACCGAAGATGCGCCGTATGTGCATAACGCTCGCCGGGTAACGGTCGAACAGCTTTCCCCGTCCTTCTGGCGTGTTATCGCCAGCTATGGGTGGCGGGAAACGCCTAACGTGGAAGAAGTCTTCCACCGCTGCTGGCAGGACGGCCTGACCTGTCAGATGCTGGAAACCACTTTCTTCATGTCTAACGAATCGCTGATTATGGGCAAACGGCCGTGGTATCTGCGCGGTCGCGGCAAGCTGTTCATGATGCTGAGCCGCAACGCGCTGAGAGCCGCCGATCAGTTCGAAATACCGCCTAACCGGCTGATTGAGCTTGGAATACAGGTGGAAATCTAGTGACCTCGGGTTAGCGGCCAGGTCAGCTGGGCGGAGAATCCGCCGCCCGGCAGATTAGCGAACCGTGTCGTCATGCCATGGAGGTGGGCGATCCGGTTTACTATCGACAGGCCCAGTCCGCTGCCCGAAGCTTCCTGACCGGGCGGACGAAAGAAGCGTTCGCCCAATCGCTGCAAAATCTCCTCGTGGACGCCCGGTCCTTCGTCTGCCACTTCCAGACCCTCCATCGTTAACATGATGCGCACGACGCCGCGTGTGCCGTTACTGCCATAACGAATGGCATTATCCAGCAAATTGCGCACCAGCAGAGTTAACAACAACGTATTGCCCGGCGTTGCCACGGGGATTTCTGGCGTGTTGAGGTTCAGCGTCACACCCTGACGCCGAGCCTCCTCTGTCTGATCGGCGACGGCCTGCTGAAGCAGCGGCTGCCAATGCACCGTTTCCGAAGAGGCGGGATTGTCGTCGACGTCGAGACGAGAAAGGGTCAGCAACTGATCGACCAACCGGGCCGCCCGGTCTATACCTGCGTCCAGCTGACCGAGCGCGCGTCGACGCATCGCGTCATCGTCATGAGCCAACTGTACGACTTCGGCTTGAACCTTCAGCGCGGCTAACGGGCTGCGTAGTTCATGGGCGGCATCGGAGGTAAAACGACGCTCCCGCGTCAGCATGGCGTTGATGCGGGCGAATAGGTCGTTCAGCGCATCCACCAGCGGGCGCACCTCTGGCGGCACTCTCGGCGCGCTGATGGGCGAGTCGTCGTCGGGGCGGCGCTGTCCGAGCTGGCGCGCAATATGCGTCAGCGGCCGCAGCTCATAGGTGACCAGCACGAACAGCAAGATCAGCATCACGGGCAGGGCGGCCAGCCAGGGCGTGAGATTGGTTTTTACGATATCGAGCGCCATATCGTGACGATATTCCACCTCCTGCCCGACGGCCACCACATGGCGTTTATCGGGCGNGGTCAGCCATACCAGCCGCCAGAGATCATCGTCGTCGTGCAATTGGCCGGTGGTGAAGCCATCCTGTCGATAGTCCGAGAACAGAAACCGTTTGCCGTTATCGTCATCACTCAGTACCCGCTGTCCATCGGTTCGGAAAATGGCGAAGGCCAGCGCATCATCATCCTGTTCGCCTCGCGCCTTTTTCGTGATTTGCCGGGCGGCCGGTAGCGCCTGAGGTTGGAGATCCTGAGGCGTGAGGGTGGCCAGCCGTTTGGCGAACAGGAGTTGCTGGGTATCGAACAGCTCGTTGATGTTATGCCGCGTCTGTTGCCAGGCCAGGATGGCTGCCGCCCCCCAGCACAGCAGCGTCAGCAACATGAATCCCAGTAGCAGACGCAGGCGCAGATTCAAACGCTTCATGGGGCATCTCCCAGTCGGTAACCCACGCCGTGGACGGTTCGGATGACATGGCTGCCCAGCTTTTTGCGCAGATGATGAATGTGGACTTCCACGGCGTTGCTGGAGACGTCATCGTCCCAGCCGTACAGCTTTTCCTCCAACTGAGCGCGCGTCAGGATCCGACCGGCGTTCATCATGAACAGCTCCAACAGCGCCAGTTCGCGCGACTTCAGCTCGACCGGCCGATCGTCAACGGTGACGGTACGCGTTCCCGGCTCTAACGTCACATTATCGTAGACGAGCTTTGGCCGCAGCTCGCCGTGACGGCGGCGGATCAGCGCCTGTAGCCGTGCGGCCACTTCGGTGAGGGCGAACGGTTTGCACAGGTAGTCGTCTGCGCCGTCCTGCAATCCCTGAACCCGATTTTCCAGCGCGTCGCGCGCGGTCAGAATCAGTACGGGGATTGTCTCCCCGGCCTGCCGCCAGCGTCGCAGAATGACCAGACCATCGATTTCCGGCAGGCTCAGGTCCAGCACCACCGCGTCGTAAGGGGCGGCGTGCAGCGCCTGCATACCCTGTTCGCCTTGCAGGAACCAGTCGACGCTAAATCCCAGTTTGGTCAATCCGGCTTTGATGCCGTCGCCTATCAGACGGTCGTCTTCTATCAGCAGTATTCTCATTGTTTTCCACCTTGCGTTGAAGGGATGTTATCGGGGGACGGTACTGACAGAACAGCCCAAAGGTTCGGAAATGTGGCGCGGACCACCGTATGGATAAAGATAACGGATGATTGGCTATCCTTAAGATCCTGTTAAGAAGATTTTGTTTAAGTGGCGCTGTAAGGCAAATGAAACGCAGTTTTACCCTACGGCAATCTATAAGCTATTAAGGAGTTCTTATATGAAAAAAACAGCAGCGTTATTCGCTATCACCGCACTGTGTGCCGCCCCGGCTTTTGCCGCTCAGACCGGCGGATTTGTGGAACCCAATGCTTCTTCATCCTCGGCACATGCCGCCGGCGGGTTTTCCGGACCCGACGGTAGCGTGACGACGGTAGCGAAAGCCAAAGAGCTGAAAGACGACAGTTGGGTAACGGTTCGCGGCCATATTGAACGCCGCGTCGGCAGCGAGGATTATCAGTTCCGCGACGAAACTGGCACGATAACGGTCGAGATCGACGACAAATACTGGAACGGCCAGAACGTGACGCCGACCGACAAGGTGGAGCTGCAAGGCGAGTTGGATAAAGGCTTCAACTCGGCAGAGCTGGATGTCAAACAGGTGAAGAAAATCCAGAACTAACGCGTCTCGAGCGCATCTCCTATCCGGGCGGGTTTCCCCGCCCCCCTTTGCATCTTTTCACTTTCTCCCGCCTCTTTTACGGCCTCTCCCCTGTTTTTCTTGGGGGAGCGAAACGTTTCGATAGCGATCACATTTCGGCTACATCTTGATTGTCTTCCCACCCCTGTTTGCTCATTATCCGGGCACGCGAAACGTTTCGCTGAGGGGGAATGATGAAAAAAGGTGTGTTGCTGAATACCGCGATTTCTGAGGTGATTGCCCGTCTGGGGCATACCGACAGCATCGCGATCGCGGATGCCGGACTGCCGGTGGCGGAGAAGACTCTCCGCATCGATCTGGCGCTCACGCACAACGTGCCCGAGTTTATGCAGGTCGTGGCGGCCGTGACTGAAGAAATGCAGGTGGAAGCGGCCATACTGGCCAAAGAGATCATCGATAACAATCCTCGTATTCACGACGCGCTATTGCAGCATTTACTGCAGCTTGAACAACGTCAGGGCAATATGATTTCGCTTCATTACGTCACCCATGACGCATTCAAACAGCAAAGCGCTCAAAGCCGGGCCGTGATCCGCAGCGGGGAGTGCTCCCCTTATGCGAACGTCATCCTGTGCGCGGGCGTCACTTTCTGAGGCCGCTATGCAACCTTTACTGCAACTGCACGGCATCACCAAATCCTTTCCGGGCGTTAAAGCGCTGTCTGGCGCGGGATTGAACGTTTATCCGGGTAAAGTCATGGCGCTGGTGGGAGAAAACGGCGCGGGCAAATCCACGCTGATGAAGGTGTTGACCGGGATTTACCGCAAAGACGCCGGGAGCGTACGTTTCCTCGGTGAAGAGGTGGCCTTCAGCGGGCCTAAAGCGTCGCAGGAAGCGGGGATCGGCATCATCCACCAAGAACTGAATCTGATCCCGCAGCTCACCATCGCGGAAAACATCTTCCTGGGGCGTGAATTCACGACGCCGCTGGGCCGCATCGACTGGAAGCGAATGTATGCCGAAGCGGATCGCCTGTTGCAGCGTTTGAATCTGCGTTATGACAGCCGTCGTCCGGTGGGAGAGCTGTCTATCGGCGACCAGCAAATGGTAGAAATCGCCAAGGTGCTCAGCTACAAATCGCAAGTCATCGTGATGGATGAACCTACGGATGCGTTAACCGATACCGAAACCGCCTCCTTATTCAGCGTTATCGGCGAGTTGAAAGCGCAGGGCTGCGGGCTGGTTTACATCTCTCATCGCCTCAAGGAGATCTTCGAGGTCTGCGATGACGTGACGGTGATGCGCGACGGGCAATTCATCAGCGAGCTGCCCGTGGGCGATCTGCAGGAAGAGCGGCTGATCGAGATGATGGTGGGCCGCAAACTGGAAGATCAATATCCCCGCCTTGCTCAGGCGCCGGGCGCGATCCGGATGAACGTCGATCGGGTCTCCGGGCCGGGTGTTCAGCCGGTCAGTTTTACCTTGCGCGAAGGCGAAATTCTCGGTGTTTCCGGCCTGATGGGCGCGGGACGCACGGAGTTGATGAAAATCCTCTACGGTGCCCTTCCCCGCACCGGCGGCACGCTGACGCTGGAGGGGCGGGACGTGGTGACCCGCTCTCCACAGGACGGTTTGGCGAACGGCATCGTCTATATCTCCGAGGATCGTAAGCGCGACGGTCTGGTGCTCGGTATGTCGGTAAAGGAAAACATGTCTCTGACGGCGCTGCGTTATTTCAGCCATACCGGCGGAACGCTGAAACACGGTGAAGAAGCGCAGGCCGTGAGCGACTTTATCCGCCTGTTTCATATCCGAACCCCGTCGATGGAGCAGCCTATCGGACTGCTCTCCGGCGGCAATCAGCAAAAAGTGGCGATAGCGCGCGGACTGATGACGCGGCCGAAGGTCCTGATCCTCGATGAGCCGACGCGCGGCGTGGACGTCGGCGCCAAGAAGGAGATCTACCAGTTGATTAACCAGTTCAAGCAGGAAGGGCTGAGCATCATTCTGGTGTCGTCGGAAATGCCCGAAGTTCTGGGGATGAGCGACCGTATTATCGTGATGCACGAAGGGCGGCTGAGCGGCGAGTTCTCCCGCGATGAAGCGACGCAGGAAGCGCTGATGGCGGCCGCAGTCGGAAAACAACACTACAGCATAGAGCAGGAGTAAGGCCGATATGAGCACTCACACTATCATCGCAAAGCGCCGGTTCGGCAAAGCGTGGCTGCTGGAACAAAAGTCGCTGATCGCGCTGCTGATCCTCATCGCTGTGGTGTCGGCGTTAAGCCCCAACTTTTTCACCCTGAACAATATGTTCAACATTCTCCAACAGACGTCGGTCAACGCCATTATGGCGGTGGGGATGACGCTGGTGATCCTCTCCTCGGGCATTGATTTGTCCGTCGGGTCGCTGCTGGCGCTAACCGGCGCGGTGGCGGCGTCTTTAGTCGGTATGGAGATGAATGCCCTGGTGGCGGTGTTTGCCGCGCTGGGTTTGGGGGCGGCTATCGGCGCCAGCACCGGCTTCATTGTCGCCAAAGGTCGCGTCCAGGCTTTTATCGCGACGTTGGTCATGATGCTGCTGTTGCGCGGCGTCACGATGGTTTACACCAACGGCAGCCCGATCAACGCCGGATTTTCGGCGTCGGCGGACGTGTTGGGCTGGTTCGGCATTGGGCGTCCGCTGGGCGTGCCTACGCCTATCTGGCTGATGGCTGGCGTGTTTCTGGCGGCGTGGTATGTCCTTCATCACACCCGCTTCGGACGCTACATCTATGCGCTCGGCGGCAATGAGGCGGCCACGCGCCTCTCCGGTATCAGCGTGGATAAGGTCAAAATCGCGGTATACGCGTTGTGCGGTCTGCTGTCTGCGCTGGCGGGCATTATCGAGGTCGCGCGTCTGTCGTCCGCTCAGCCCACGGCGGGATCGGGCTACGAACTGGATGCGATTGCCGCCGTTGTTCTGGGCGGCACTAGCCTGGCGGGCGGCAAAGGACGTGTCATGGGGACGCTGATCGGCGCATTGATTCTGGGGTTTTTGAACAATGGGCTGAATCTGCTCGGCGTATCGTCTTACTACCAAATGATCGTCAAAGCGGCCGTGATTCTGCTGGCGGTCCTGGTAGATAACAAAAGCAATAAATAACCGTCATCTATATAGGAATCATCAAGATGAAAATTAAAACGCTTGTGACGTTAATTTCCGCCGTTGCGCTGAGCGCAACGCTTGCCACTCAGGCGGCGGCCAAAGAGACCATCGCGCTGGTGGTGTCGACCCTGAACAATCCCTTCTTTGTTTCACTGAAAGATGGCGTCCAGAAAGAGGCGGATAAGCAGGGCTATAACCTGGTTGTGTTGGATTCGCAGAATAACCCGGCGAAAGAGCTCTCGAACGTGCAGGACCTGACCGTTCGCGGGGCCCGGCTGCTGCTGATTAACCCAACGGACTCCGATGCTGTGGGAAATGCCATCAAAATGGCTAATCAGGCAAACATCCCGGTCATTACGCTGGATCGCGTCTCCAGCAGCGGTAAGGTCGTCAGCCACGTGGCGTCGGATAATGCCGCTGGCGGAGCCGCCGCGGCAGACTTTATCTCCGCTAAGCTGGGNGAAGGTGCGAAGGTTATTCAGTTGGAAGGGCTGGCGGGAACCTCGGCTGCCCGCGAACGTGGTCGCGGTTTCATGACGTCGGCGAAGCGACACCAGTTCGATATTCTGGCCAGCCAGCCGGCGGACTTCGATCGGACTAAGGGACTGAACGTCATGCAAAATCTGCTGACGGCGCATCCGACGGTGAAAGCGGTGTTCGCACAAAATGATGAAATGGCGCTGGGCGCGCTGCGCGCCTTGCAGACGGCGGGCAGGGATGATGTGCTGGTTGTAGGATTTGATGGCACTGAGGACGGGATAAAAGCGGTTAACGGTGGCAAGCTGGCGGCCACGGTGGCTCAGCGACCTGATCAGATTGGTATCATCGGCGTTCAGACGGCGGATAAAGTCCTGAAAGGTGAACAGGTGCCTGCGGTGATCCCCGTCGATTTGAAATTAACGACCAAACCCTAACGTCAAAGGGACGTATTGACGATGCGTCGCGGCTTAACGCGGCGCATTCATTCGGAGAACGTGTTATGAAAGCCGGAAGACTGGTGGTGCTGGGCAGCATCAATGCGGATCATATTCTCAATCTGACGCGGTTTCCTTCGCCCGGTGAAACGGTGATCGGTAAGCATTATAACGTGGCCTTCGGCGGGAAAGGGGCCAATCAGGCCGTCGCGGCCGGGCGCTGTGGGGCGGATATCGCTTTTATCGCCTGCGTGGGGGCCGACGATATCGGTCAACGTATTCGCCAGCAGCTGGCGGAAGACCGCGTCGACATTTCCGCCGTGGAAGCGGTTCCCGGCCAGACGACCGGCGTGGCGCTGATTTGGGTCAACGATGATGCTGAAAATATGATTGCCATTCACTCGGGGGCGAACGCGGCCTTAAACACTGGCGTGATGGCGCGGTTTCAGCAAAAAATAGCGGAGGCGTCCGCGCTGTTGATGCAGCTGGAATCACCGCTGGACACTGTGATTGCCGCTGCCCGGTTGGCCCGGAGTCACCATACTCGGGTCATTCTCAACCCGGCGCCTGCCCAGCCATTACCAGACGAACTCCTGGCGCAGGTGGATATGATCACACCGAATGAAACCGAGGCGCAGCATCTCACTGGAATCCGTGTTGAAACGGAAGACGATGCCCGCCGCGCCGCTCAAGTGTTGCATGATAAAGGCGTGAGCAGCGTCATTGTTACGTTGGGACGTCGCGGCGCATGGGTGAGCGAACAGGGGCGCGGACGGCTGATCCCGGGCTTTCAGGTAGAGGCTGTCGATACCATTGCCGCAGGCGACACCTTTAACGGCGCGTTGCTGACGGCGCTACTGGAGGAAAAGCCGATGCTGGAGGCAGTTCGTTTCGCTCATGCTGCTGCTGCGATCGCAGTAACGCGACGTGGGGGTCAGCCGTCAGTACCGTGGCGTAATGAAGTTGAGGCTTTTTTGCAGGAACAGGAGTAATCCTTGGCAACGATGAAAGATGTCGCCAGAGTGGCGGGCGTATCCACGTCAACGGTGTCTCACGTTATCAATGGCGACCGTTTTGTCAGCGAAGCCGTGCGCGGGAAAGTCTTGCAGGCGGTTAAGCAGTTGAACTATGCGCCGTCCGCGCTGGCCCGCAGTCTGAAAATCAAACAAACCCGCACCATCGGTATGCTGTTGACGGCGAGCAGTAACCCCTTTTATGCAGAGGTTGTGCGCGGGGTGGAACGCAGCTGCTATGAGCGAGGCTACAGCCTGATCCTGTGTAATACCGAAGGCGACTCCGAACGTATGAGCCGTAGTCTGGAGACGCTGTTGCAAAAACGGGTGGATGGTCTGCTGTTGATGTGCTCAGAGAGCAGCGCACTCTCTCCGGATATCATGAGTCGATACCCTTCATTGCCGACGGTCATGATGGACTGGGCGCCATTTGAAGGGTGTGGCGGGGTGATTAAAGACAATTCGCTACAGGGCGGTGAGATCGCAACACAGTATCTGATCGCGCAAGGTTATCGCCGTATTGCCTGTATCACGGGGCCGCTGGATAAAACCACGGCGCATAATCGTCTAGAGGGTTATCGGAAAGCGATGGATGATGCGGGATTGCCTCGTTTTCCTTTCTATGAGGTCTCAGGTGATTTCGAATTTGACTCCGGTTATCGCGCAATGCAGCGGTTGCTAACGTTAGATCAACCGCCGGAAGCCGTTTTTGCCTGCAACGATGCAATGGCGGTGGGCGTTTACCGTGCGTTGCATCAGGCCGGGTTGTCTATTCCCGATGATATGGCTGTGATGGGCTACGACGATATAGAACTGGCGCGCTATCTCTCACCTCCGTTAACCACGATTCATCAGCCTAAGGATGAATTGGGTGAACTCGCTATCGATACACTGCTGTATCGAATGATGGATCCGGACTCTCCGCCGAATGTTTTGACGTTGACGCCGGAGCTGGCGGTCCGGGAATCGGTAGGGAAATATCATCGTCGTTGATGACGGTGCGTGATTTATAGACGATATAGCGGTAAATCGCGGGTTTTACATCCGCTTTGGGCAAAAAGAATCCACTCGATAATATTTTTCATATTAACGCTTGTCAGCCTGAAATAACTCCCTATAATGCGCTCCCACTGACACGGCACAGCGGACAACGCGACGCGGTGACAGTCGGAGAAAAACGAAGAAAGTCGTTGACTCTGAATGAGGTAAGCGTAATATACGCGGCCTTACGTTAGTCGCCACGGCGGTAACGAAACGCTCTTTAACAATTTAATCAGACAATCTGTGTGGGCACTCACAAGACACTATCGCAACTAGATACGAAAAAGTCTTGAAGAGTGAACAACAGTTAATTCATTACGAATAAACAGTAAATTCTTTGAGCATCGCTATTAACTTAGCAAATCAAGCTTTTAATTGAAGAGTTTGATCATGGCTCAGATTGAACGCTGGCGGCAGGCCTAACACATGCAAGTCGAGCGGCAGCGGAAGGAAGCTTGCTTCCTTGCCGGCGAGCGGCGGACGGGTGAGTAATGTCTGGGGATCTGCCCGATGGAGGGGGATAACTACTGGAAACGGTAGCTAATACCGCATAACGTCGCAAGACCAAAGTGGGGGACCTTCGGGCCTCACACCATCGGATGAACCCAGATGGGATTAGCTAGTAGGCGGGGTAAAGGCCCACCTAGGCGACGATCTCTAGCTGGTCTGAGAGGATGACCAGCCACACTGGAACTGAGACACGGTCCAGACTCCTACGGGAGGCAGCAGTGGGGAATATTGCACAATGGGGGAAACCCTGATGCAGCCATGCCGCGTGTATGAAGAAGGCCTTCGGGTTGTAAAGTACTTTCAGCGGGGAGGAAGGCAGTGAACTTAATACGTTCGCTGATTGACGTTACCCGCAGAAGAAGCACCGGCTANCTCCGTGCCAGCAGCCGCGGTAATACGGAGGGTGCAAGCGTTAATCGGAATGACTGGGCGTAAAGCGCACGCAGGCGGTTTGTTAAGTCAGATGTGAAATCCCCGAGCTTAACTTGGGAACTGCATTTGAAACTGGCAAGCTAGAGTCTTGTAGAGGGGGGTAGAATTCCAGGTGTAGCGGTGAAATGCGTAGAGATCTGGAGGAATACCGGTGGCGAAGGCGGCCCCCTGGACAAAGACTGACGCTCAGGTGCGAAAGCGTGGGGAGCAAACAGGATTAGATACCCTGGTAGTCCACGCTGTAAACGATGTCGACTTGGAGGTTGCGGTCTTGAACTGTGGCTTCCGGAGCTAACGCGTTAAGTCGACCGCCTGGGGAGTACGGCCGCAAGGTTAAAACTCAAATGAATTGACGGGGGCCCGCACAAGCGGTGGAGCATGTGGTTTAATTCGATGCAACGCGAAGAACCTTACCTACTCTTGACATCCAGAGAATTTAGCAGAGATGCTTTAGTGCCTTCGGGAACTCTGAGACAGGTGCTGCATGGCTGTCGTCAGCTCGTGTTGTGAAATGTTGGGTTAAGTCCCGCAACGAGCGCAACCCTTATCCTTTGTTGCCAGCGATTCGGTCGGGAACTCAAAGGAGACTGCCGGTGATAAACCGGAGGAAGGTGGGGATGACGTCAAGTCATCATGGCCCTTACGAGTAGGGCTACACACGTGCTACAATGGCGCATACAAAGAGAAGCGAACTTGCGAGAGTAAGCGGACCTCATAAAGTGCGTCGTAGTCCGGATTGGAGNCTGCAACTCGACTCCATGAAGTCGGAATCGCTAGTAATCGTAGATCAGAATGCTACGGTGAATACGTTCCCGGGCCTTGTACACACCGCCCGTCACACCATGGGAGTGGGTTGCAAAAGAAGTAGGTAGCTTAACCTTCGGGAGGGCGCTTACCACTTTGTGATTCATGACTGGGGTGAAGTCGTAACAAGGTAACCGTAGGGGAACCTGCGGTTGGATCACCTCCTTACCAAAGTGAAGTGCTAGTGAAGTGCTCACACAGATTGTCTGATGAAAGAAGAACGAGCAGAAATACCTTTATAGGCTTGTAGCTCAGGTGGTTAGAGCGCACCCCTGATAAGGGTGAGGTCGGTGGTTCAAGTCCACTCAGGCCTACCAAATTTTCTCTTATGCTGCGTTATGCTCAGGCTTGTTTACAAGAGTAAACGTCGCCCTCGCATGCCTTGCCTAAGAAAAAATTAACTCTTCCATGAGTGGTATCTAAAGGTAACTGTAAGTGACGTTTGGGGCTATAGCTCAGCTGGGAGAGCGCCTGCTTTGCACGCAGGAGGTCTGCGGTTCGATCCCGCATAGCTCCACCATACAAAGACTTCAGAGCGTATTGGCGACAGTATGCTGTGAAGTATTTTGCTCTTTAACAATCTGGAACAAGCTGAAATTTGAAACGATGCAGCTGAACATATCTCTCCGTGCAGTATTGAGATGTGATTTGGTTGTATCAGAGTCTCTCAAATAATCGCAGCGTGAAGCGTGTCTTACGAGACACCTTCGGGTTGTGAGGTTAAGTGACTAAGCGTACACGGTGGATGCCTAGGCAGTCAGAGGCGATGAAGGGCGTGCTAATCTGCGAAAAGCGTCGGCAAGGTGATATGAACCGTTATACCCGACGATACCCGAATGGGGAAACCCAGTGCAATCCGTTGCACTATCGCAACATGAATACATAGTGTTGCGAGGCGAACCGGGGGAACTGAAACATCTCAGTACCCCGAGGAAAAGAAATCAACCGAGATTCCCCTAGTAGCGGCGAGCGAACGGGGAGGAGCCCAGAACCTGAATCAGTTTGTGTCTTAGTGGAAGCGTCTGGAAAGTCGCACGACAGAGGGTGATAGTCCCGTACACGAAGAGGCATGGATTGTGAGTTCGATGAGTAGGGCGGGACACGTGTTATCCTGTCTGAATATGGGGGGACCATCCTCCAAGGCTAAATACTCCTGACTGACCGATAGTGAACCAGTACCGTGAGGGAAAGGCGAAAAGAACCCCGGCGAGGGGAGTGAAATAGAACCTGAAACCGTGTACGTACAAGCAGTGGGAGCCTTGATTTATCAGGGTGACTGCGTACCTTTTGTATAATGGGTCAGCGACTTATATTCTGTAGCAAGGTTAACCGAATAGGGGAGCCGCAGGGAAACCGAGTCTTAACTGGGCGTTAAGTTGCAGGGTATAGACCCGAAACCCGGTGATCTAGCCATGGGCAGGTTGAAGGTTGGGTAACACTAACTGGAGGACCGAACCGACTAATGTTGAAAAATTAGCGGATGACTTGTGGCTGGGGGTGAAAGGCCAATCAAACCGGGAGATAGCTGGTTCTCCCCGAAAGCTATTTAGGTAGCGCCTCGTGAACTCATCTTCGGGGGTAGAGCACTGTTTCGACTAGGGGGCCATCCCGGCTTACCAACTCGATGCAAACTGCGAATACCGAAGAATGTTATCACGGGAGACACACGGCGGGTGCTAACGTCCGTCGTGAAGAGGGAAACAACCCAGACCGCCAGCTAAGGTCCCAAAGTCATGGTTAAGTGGGAAACGATGTGGGAAGGCCCAGACAGCCAGGATGTTGGCTTAGAAGCAGCCATCATTTAAAGAAAGCGTAATAGCTCACTGGTCGAGTCGGCCTGCGCGGAAGATGTAACGGGGCTAAACCATGCACCGAAGCTGCGGCAGCGACACTCAGGTGTTGTTGGGTAGGGGAGCGTTCTGTAAGCCTGCGAAGGTGACCTGTGAGGGTTGCTGGAGGTATCAGAAGTGCGAATGCTGACATAAGTAACGATAATGCGGGTGAAANACCCGCACGCCGGAAGACCAAGGGTTCCTGTCCAACGTTAATCGGGGCAGGGTGAGTCGACCCCTAAGGCGAGGCCGAAAGGCGTAGTCGATGGGAAACAGGTTAATATTCCTGTACTTGGTGTTACTGCGAAGGGGGGACGGAGAAGGCTAGGTTATCCGGGCGACGGTTGTCCCGGTTTAAGCGTGTAGGTGGATGTTTTTGGTAAATCCGGAACATCATTAACACTGAGGCGTGATGACGAGTCACTACGGTGATGAAGTGACCGATGCCAAGCTTCCAGGAAAAGCCTCTAAGCTCCAGGTAACACGAAATCGTACCCCAAACCGACACAGGTGGTCAGGTAGAGAATACCAAGGCGCTTGAGAGAACTCGGGTGAAGGAACTAGGCAAAATGGTGCCGTAACTTCGGGAGAAGGCACGCTGGCGTTGGTGAAGGGACTTGCTCCCGGAGCTGATACCAGTCGCAGATACCAGCTGGCTGCAACTGTTTAATAAAAACACAGCACTGTGCAAACACGAAAGTGGACGTATACGGTGTGACGCCTGCCCGGTGCCGGAAGGTTAATTGATGGGGTCAGCCGCAAGGCGAAGCTCTTGATCGAAGCCCCGGTAAACGGCGGCCGTAACTATAACGGTCCTAAGGNAGCGAAATTCCTTGTCGGGTAAGTTCCGACCTGCACGAATGGCGTAATGATGGCCAGGCTGTCTCCACCCGAGACTCAGTGAAATTGAACTCGCTGTGAAGATGCAGTGTACCCGCGGCAAGACGGAAAGACCCCGTGAACCTTTACTATAGCTTGACACTGAACCTTGAGCCTTGATGTGTAGGATAGGTGGGAGGCTTTGAAGTGTGGACGCCAGTCTGCATGGAGCCAACCTTGAAATACCACCCTTTAATGTTTGATGTTCTAACGTGGGCCCCTAATCGGGGTTGCGGACAGTGTCTGGTGGGTAGTTTGACTGGGGCGGTCTCCTCCCAAAGAGTAACGGAGGAGCACGAAGGTTAGCTAATCCTGGTCGGACATCAGGAGGTTAGTGCAAAGGCATAAGCTAGCTTGACTGCGAGAGTGACGGCTCGAGCAGGTGCGAAAGCAGGTCTTAGTGATCCGGTGGTTCTGAATGGAAGGGCCATCGCTCAACGGATAAAAGGTACTCCGGGGATAACAGGCTGATACCGCCCAAGAGTTCATATCGACGGCGGTGTTTGGCACCTCGATGTCGGCTCATCACATCCTGGGGCTGAAGTAGGTCCCAAGGGTACGGCTGTTCGCCGTTTAAAGTGGTACGCGAGCTGGGTTTAGAACGTCGTGAGACAGTTCGGTCCCTATCTGCCGTGGGCGTTGGAAGATTGAGGGGGGTTGCTCCTAGTACGAGAGGACCGGAGTGAACGCACCACTGGTGTTCGGGTTGTGATGCCAATCGCATTGCCCGGTAGCTAAGNGCGGAAGAGATAACCGCTGAAAGCATCTAAGCGGGAAACTTGCCCCGAGATGAGTCTTCCCTGGGACTTCGAGTCCCCTGAAGGGCCGTTGAAGACGACGACGTAGATAGGCTGGGTGTGTAAGCGTAGCGATACGTTGAGCTAACCAGTACTAATGACCCGAGAGGCTTAACCTTACAACACCGAAGGTGTTTTTAGAGAGACGATTCAGCTTGTTCAAAGATTGGTTCTGGTGGTTGCACGGAGAGAGTGTGTAACGGCTGGAATGAAACAGAATTTGCCTGGCGGCGATAGCGCGGTGGTCCCACCTGACCCCATGCCGAACTCAGCAGTGAAACGCCGTAGCGCCGATGGTAGTGTGGGGTCTCCCCATGTGAGAGTAGGGAACTGCCAGGCATCAAACCCGTAGAAACCCTCAGCGAAAGCTGGGGGTTTTTGCATTGGGGCGAAAAAAAGCGCACAC
>NZ_JIBQ01000003.1 GCF_000688695.1 Lonsdalea quercina subsp. quercina
AATCAATGCAGGCATAAACTAGAGATCTTTGTCTTTCTGACCTTGGCCCAAAATCAATGCAGGCATAAACTAGAGATCTTTGTCTTTCTGACCTTGGCCCAAAATCAATGCAGGCATAAACTAGAGATCTTTGTCTTTCTGAAGACTTCGAATGAATTCAGCCGGAGTCATGTCATTTAATGACGAATGCGTTCTCTCATGATTATATTCCCTGCGCCAGTTGTCGAGTTTGTCCTGTGCATCGTCCAGTGACAGAAACCAGTGAATGTTCAGGCATTCGTCCCGCAGACTACCGTTAAATGATTCGATAAACGGGTTATCTGTCGGTTTTCCGGGGCGGGAGAAGTCTAGGGTAACACCCTGATCGTACGCCCATTTATCCAGGTTTTTCGAAATAAACTCGCTGCCGTTATCCGTCTGAATACGTACCGGTAGGCGCTTATCCAGCACCCGCAGCGCCTCCATTACGCCGACCACATCTTCACCTTTCAGTGATTTCCCAGCATAGATCGCCAGGCACTCCCGACTAAAATTATCCACTACAGTCAGCATCCGGAAACGCCGCCCGTTAAACAGACTATCCGACACGAAATCCATACTCCAGCACTGATCGACGTGCGTCAGGGCCGGACGCTGTTGGCGACGTGCTGCACTGACATGCCTGCGAGGACGTTTTCTGCGCAGATTGAGACCTTCCAGGCAATAAATACGATGTGTTTTCTTATGGTTAACCCGCCAGCCCTCGCGTTGTAACTGGATATGAATACGTGGACAGCCATACCGTATCCGGGTTTCCGCTATCTCTCGGATGCGTTGGGTGATCGCCCGATCATCACGCCGGCTCTGCCAGTGGTAGACAGTTCTGCTCTGCATCAGCAGGCCGCATCCGCGGCGGACACTGATACGATAAGCTTCAAGCAGGAAATGCACCGCCTGGCGCTTCTGAGCCGGCCTCAGAACTTTCGCTTCAATACCTCCTGAAGCATCTCCTTGTCCAGGCTCAGATCTGCCACCAGCTTCTTCAGCCGCTGATTTTCATCCTCCAACTGCCGCAGACGTCGTAGTTCCGTCACGCCCAGCCCGCCGAATTTCTTCTTCCAATTGTAAAAAGTGGCCTCAGAAATCCCCATCTTTCTGCAGACTTCCCCGACGCGGGTGCCGGTTTCGGCTTGTTTCAGCGCAAACGCAATCTGTTCTTCGGTATAACGGGTCTTTTTCATGGCAATGAGCCTCTCTGGGTAATGGAAGAAAGACCGGATACTTCAGTTTAGACTGGCACTGTTTTCAGGGGGAAGGTCAGTTACCATAATCTCATTAATTAAGTGAGTATACTTTAGAACCCCACTAAGACATCAGTTATTTTCGATGCTCTAAGTAGTCAGAACGATTGTACGCACGCCTCATTTCCTTTCTATCACTATGGGCCAACGCGGCTTAAATTACATCAGGATTAAAACCCTTTTCATTCATAGCGGTACTGGCTATAGAACGCAAACCATGTGCAACAAGCTTCCCACCATAACCAATTCTCTTCAGCGCAGCGTTAGCCGTCTGGCTATTCATTGGCTGCTTTGGGTTATTCCTACTCAGAAAAACGTTCTCTCGATGAGCATTAATAGGCTTCATCACTTCGAGAATCTCTAATGCCTGAGTTGAGATAGGAACTATATGCTTTCGTTTAGCCTTCATCCTTTCGGCTGGAATAGTCCAGAGCTTTGCATAGAGATCGATCTCTGCTCATCGTGCTCAAGAAGCCTCTGAAGGGCGAACGAGGGTTAGGAGCTGCCATTCAATAAGGCAACGAGTCGGAACGGATAGGTTTTACACGATCAAAAAACGCATCAATTTGGGCAATTCTTCTGGTCAAAGCGTTGGCATGTTTTGCTTTTTAGGCTTTTCAAAAGTGATACTGACACCAAAAGCAGGATTAGCATCTATCAAACCGATGTTGACCGCATAAATCATGATCTCGTTGATGCGCTGAACTAGTCGGCGGACAGTTTCTAAAGCACCTCGCGCCTTGATGGGTTCCAAAGCTTCAATGAGTATTCTGGCTTTCAGCGCTTGAACAGGTATTTCGCCAATAGCGGGGAAAATATCCTTCTCCAAGGATCTCCAAATATCTTTCGCATAATCCTCTGTAACGCTTTTGCTTTTGAGCTTGAACCAATTTACGGCCACTACCGAGAAAATGCTATCAAGCTAAATTCGGCGTTGCTCGTTACTTCCTCTTGTTGCTTCTGTGGATCAATCCCTTGTGCAAGCAGCGACAAATACTGGTCACGCATTTGCCTTGCTACAGCCAGCGTTAGAGCAGGATAAGAGCCAAGACTGAGGTTTGTGCTATTGCTACTTGCTGGCCGCTGGTAGCGAAAACGCCACAACTTCTTACCAGATGTTTTGATGAGCAAGAAAAGGCTGTCACCATCATGCAGTGTGAAGTCTTTCTCTTGAGGCTTAGCTTTGCGGATTTCGTTATTGGTGAGGGGGCGTGTCATCCGCACCATGACTGGTTTCCGTCCATAATTGATACACGTTTTTAGTACACATTTCACGTGTATCAATTCGTGTACCGATCATCTCTGGATTCAGGCGGACCATCTCTGAAGGTTACAGACACAAAAAAGCCCGCAAGGCTTGTGCCATGCGGGCTCTTTAGACTTTATCGGATGACTCTGGTAATCATCGATTGAAGATTTTGGTGGAGCTGGGGGGATTTGAACCCCCGTCCGGAATTACTCTACCGTCGGTACTACATGCTTAGTCTAGTCTTTACATTCGCCTGGTAGCTGCGGACAGACACGCTACTAACAAACTAGCCTGATTAGATTTAACGCTTCAACCCCAGGCAAGGCATCCACGCGATCTCTTTTAGGTTTGACCTCTCTTGATCCCCGTCCTAAGAGCGGAGGCTAGGGAGAGAGGGCTATACGCAGGGTATTAAGCTGCTACAGCGTAGTTTTCGTCGTTTGCGACTATTTTTTTGCGGCTTTTTACGAGGCCAACCGCCCCTCGGCATGCACCTTGGGCTTTGCAAATCCCGTCGAATCCAGAATCAGCCCCAAGAAACTTTCGCTAGTATACCAGAACTTACCGCGCTTAAGCCACCGGCTTAGCGGTTTGCGTTCTTCATGATACGGGCTTTGTCTAATTTCCACTCACGTTCTTTGATATCGTCGCGCTTATCGTGATCTCGTTTACCTTTCGCTACGCCGATTTTGACTTTACTCCAGGCATTTTTCCAATACATCGACAGTGCGACAACGGTATAACCCTCGCGGCTGACTCGGCCGATGAGCGATTCTATCTCACGTCTGTTGAGTAACAGTTTGCGCGTGCGAGTGGGGTCGCATACAACGTGTGAAGACGCAACGTTGAGCGGTGTAATGGTGGCGCCAAAGAGAAAGGCTTCGCCGTCTCTTAAGGTCACATAGCTGTCGCTGATATTGGCTTTGCCCGCTCGCAGAGATTTGACTTCCCAACCTTGCAGTTCAAGGCCAGCTTCAAATTCTTCTTCGATGAAATACTCATGGCGAGCACGCTTGTTTTGCGCAATGGTAGCGGAACCAGGTTTGTACGCTTTTTTCTTTTTCATAGTGCCGTCATTATACTTGATGTCTAAGGGAATGAAATCCCCGCCAAAGTGTAGAGTGACATTGTGTTCTGCCTTGGGGCAACTTTCCCGGCGTTTTTATCTGAAGACCGAAAATGCTATTATTTTGCGCATTTTGTTACTCTTGGAAAATGGTATGCCCAAAATCAATCGCTCTGCGTTAGTCCCCTACAGTGCCGAGCAAATGTTTAAACTCGTTAACGATGTTCCTTCTTACCCTGCCTTTTTACCGGGATGTACAGGAAGCCGAGTTTTATCCACCTCTTCGGAGGAAATGACTGCGGCGGTTGATGTTTCCAAAGCTGGCATTAGTAAAACCTTTACAACTCGAAATACGCTGACAGATAACCAGTCTATATCAATGCAGCTGGTTGACGGCCCGTTTCGGCAATTAAAGGGCGATTGGCGGTTTACCCCGCTGAGTGAAGAGGCCTGTAAAGTTGAGCTCGACCTGGATTTTGAGTTTAAAAATGCGCTGATTGAACTGGCCTTCGGCAAAGTGTTTAAAGAGTTAGCGAATAATATGGTTCAGGCTTTCACTGAACGAGCCAAAGAGGTTTACAGTGCCTGAGATGCGGGTTGAGGTGGTTTACGCGCTGCCGGAGCGCCAGTTTCTTTGTTCGCTGGAGCTCCATGAGGGCAGTACAGTAGAGCAGGCAATCAAAGCGTCGGGTTTGCTGACATTGCGTCCCGAGATAGATCTCAATATCAATAAGATTGGTATTTTTAGCCGCCCGGCCAAACTGGATGAAACGCTGCAGGAAGGCGATCGCGTTGAAATCTATCGTCCCTTGATTGCCGATCCCAAAGAGTTGCGCCGACAAAGGGCAGAACACTCAAAAAGTAAACGCTAGACGACGTGGGCCAACGAACTAACGAACCTAAGTCCGTTGCCAGAAAAGTCCCCGTCAAAGGGAAAACAGAAAGGTAGCAGATTCACGAGGCGTAGAATCGAAGAAGCGACAGCCACCAACTTACTTAATCGTTATTCCCGACATCTACTGCGTCACGCACCCGTATGGACATACTGTGCGTATCTCGTTTAATCACGTGCCTGTATCGCACGCTTTCAGAATTCGGTTCGACCTGAAAAGCTTTTCCGTAGAGGAAGGCTTTTCAGGCGTCTTCGGCTTCACCCCAACATTCTTAAGCCTATCCGACAATACTCGCCGATCAGTTCAGTGCTGGCTTATTGTCGATGCTGGTCAGGATGCCCTGACTGTTAAAATTTAGCGTCAGAGTCTGCTGTTTCACTGCTTCATGTCCGGGCTGCTGGCGGAATACGTAGAACCACGTATCGCTACCAAACGGGTCCTGCAACATCGGTGTTCCCAGAGAATAAGCAACCTGTTGTTTTGTCATACCATTATGGATCTTGGCGACGTCAGCCGGAGCTAAGTAGTTCCCCTGATTGATATCCGGGCGATAAACCACCTTCTCCAGTGTGGAGCATCCGGCGGTCAACATAACAGCGACCACCGCGGCGATGACAGTCAGCGTTTTACAGCGCATAGTGAGTTCATTCCTTAAGGGCATAGGTTGCCGATGATAATAGACCTTGCCTGTCTTGAAAACCGGCAAGGCCCATGTAAGACCTCAGGAACCTGAAAAAGTTGAACGTTTTTATGCGGCCAGTAACTCTTTGGCATTCGCCAACGTATTCTTGGTCACGGCGCTACCCCCCAGCAGGCGGGCCAGCTCCTGAAGGCGAGCTCGTTTGCCGAGAGGCTCCATCAGGGTTTCAGTTTCTGCGCCGTCAGTCTGTTTGCTGACGAAGTAATGATGGTGCCCGCAACCGGCGACCTGAGGTAAATGGGTCACGCACATCACCTGCGTGGACTCACCCAGTTGGCGCAGCATTTTGCCTACGATCGCAGCGGTCGGGCCGCTAATCCCCACATCTACCTCATCAAAAATGAGTGCCGGCGTATCCATTTTCTGTGCGGTGATGACTTGCAGAATCAATGCGATGCGCGACAGCTCCCCGCCTGATGCGACCTTGGCCAATTGTTGGTGTGGCTGTCCTGGGTTGGTTGTGACGCGAAACTCGATTTGGTCGGCCCCCGTCATGTTGAGATGCTCGGTCGCAAAGGTGACGTGAATGGAGAAATGGCCGTGTGGCATTGCCAGTTCGCGCATGTTCTCTGTAATCAACTGGGAGAGCGCCTCCGCATGCTGGCAGCGACGAGTATGCAGCTGTTCAGCGGCATGCAACGCCTGCTGGTGATATTCGTGTACAGCCTGACTCAAGGTTTCATGATCGCTTTCCTGCTGGTCCAACAGCTGCTGCTCGTTCAGCAGTTGCTGATAAAACGTGGGTAGCTCTTCCGGCGGGACATGGTGTTTACGAGACAACGACAGCTGGCGGGATAGCCGCTGCTCCAGTTCATACAGGCGGACAGGATCAAGCTCCATGCGGTCGCTGTAATGACGCAACTCGTCGCTGGCTTCGCTGATCTGAATGTGGGCTTCGTCGAGTAAAGACAAAATGCCAGACAGTGATTCGTCCAGCCCAACCAGTTCGGTCAGCGTCTGACGAGCGCTGTGTAACATACCGAGCAGGTTTTGCTCTTCCCCTTCGCTGAGGATATGCAAGGTCTGTTGGCTCAGAGACTGCAACTGCCCGCTGTTGGCCAGACGTTTGTACTCGGCGTCGATCTGTTCGTATTCGCCGGCCTGGGGCGTAAATTCGTTCAGTTCTTTTAACTGGTACTGCAGCAGCTCGCGTCGGGCTTCTCGCTCAATCGCGGCCTGCTGGTGCTGAGCGAGCTCCCGGCAGCTATGGTGCCACTGACGGCAAGATTCTCGCATCGCAGACAGTAGCTGCGGTTCGTCCGCATAAGCGTCCAGCAGATACCGCTGATGTTCGGGTTTCAGCAGCAGCTGATGGGCGTGCTGACCGTGCAGTTGAATTAAGTGCTGACCCAATTCACGAAGTTGGGAAAGCGGCACGGCAGTTCCGTTGATGAACCCGCGAGATCGCCCATCAGCTCCGACTACCCGGCGGAGAAGACATTCGTTGCTGTCATCNAACTGGTTGTGTTCCAGCCACTCAAGTGCGGCTGGCGTATCAGCCAAAGAAAACCGTGCGCAGATGTCTGCGCGCGCCGCGCCGGGACGAACCATGCTGGCGTCGGCGCGATTCCCGAGGCAAAGGCCCAAGGCATCAATCGCGATGGATTTGCCCGCCCCGGTCTCTCCGGTAATGACGCTCATACCTGTCTGAAAATCAATCTCCAGTTCGCGCACGATAGCGAAGTTACTGATAGTGAGTTGAGCCAGCATGATGTTTTTCCTGTATGTAAAAACAAGTGTTAATGCATACAGTATAAACTGGTTTTTTATACAGTAAAGTAGTTAGGTTGACTTATTAAAATAATTTTTTCGACCAACCTAATTTACTGCTCAACGTATTGAAGTAATTGTAATTTTCAGGGTGGATAAGATTAAGATGGTGAGGACTGCGGCGAATTAAGACCTCTTCGCCTTCCTGAATAGGAAGCGCGATCTGGCTATCGCAACTGATCTCTAAGTCATTGGTAATCTGTGAGAATTTAAGTCTTATGGTGCTGTCGTTGCTGATGACGAGCGGCCGAGCGGACAGCGTATGAGGGAACATTGGCACCAGCGCGATAGCGTCCAGCGATGGGCTCAGGATCGGGCCGCCGCCGGAAAGGGAATAGGCGGTGGAGCCGGTGGGCGTTGAGATAATCAAGCCGTCCGAACGCTGTGAAAAGGCAAAACTGTCGTCGATGTAGACTTCAAACTCGATCATGTGGGCGACTTTGCCGGGATGAAGGACGACTTCGTTGATGGCGCTGCTGCTGCTGTTCATGTGGTTGGCCCGGCACACCTGAGCCTCCAGCATAAACCGACTTTCGCGAATATAGCGCCCGGCGAGGACGTCGCTCAGCTGTTGCTGGGCATGATCCGGGTCGAGATCGGTTAAAAAGCCGAGATTTCCTCGGTTGACGCCGATCACGCTGATGTCGTAGCGGGACAGCACCCGCGCGGCACCGAGCATGTTGCCGTCCCCGCCGACCACGACGGCGAGGTCGGCCTGCTGTCCAACTTCCGCCAGACTGCCGGTGACGGCCTCGGTGAGGTTCAGTTCCTGGGCTATTTGTTGCTCGAGGATAACGGAATATCCTTTACCGGTTAGCCACTTATAGAGCATTTCGTGTGTGGCCAGGGCGGAAGGATGCCGTGGATGACCGACAATACCGATGCAGTTAAATGTTTTATTCATTGGGCGGTTAATCCTTACGGGAAGAGGGCGTTCCGCGTTTTCAGCCGAGCAATATGTCAGGGTTCCCTTGAAACCCCCGTTTTGATCCCCATAATAAGCGAACAAGCGAGATGAATGCCAAAACCGCGGAGTATTTCATGAGTAGTAAAGAACAGAAGTCGCCGGACGAACAGGTTCAGGATCAAAAGAAAGCAGCAGACGCCTCTGTTGAGACGCCAGAAGCGGCTGATCCCCGAGATGAACGAATTGCCGAACTGGAAGCGCAACTAAGCGAATTACAGCAACGTGAGCGTGAAAGCGTGCTGCGTTCTCGCGCCGAGAGCGAGAATATTCGCCGCCGTGCGGAGCTGGACGTTGAAAAAGCGCACAAGTTTGCGCTGGAAAAATTTGCCGGTGAGATGTTGCCAGTGATCGACAATCTGGAACGTGCGCTGGAAACAGCAGACAAGTCCAACGATGCGCTGACAGCCATGATCGAAGGGGTCGAACTGACGCTGAAATCCCTGCTGTCTGTCGTGCGCAAGTTCGGCATCGAAGTGGTGGCGGATGTGAATGTCCCGTTCAACCCGGAAATTCATCAGGCGATGACAATGATGGAATCTGCCGATCACGAGCCTAATCAAGTGATGTTGGTCATGCAGAAAGGTTACACCCTGAACGGCCGTCTGCTGCGCCCGGCGATGGTTGCGGTATCAAAAGCTAAAGAGTAATTCTTCTGGCTTTGCTTCGGAGCAGGGGGATGTCTACCTGCTCCGAAGAGCACCTGCTTTTCCTCTTCCCCCTTTTTCTCTCCTCCAGCGTATTGCCTCGATGACATTTCCCGTCTGATTTATGCCAAACCGGTTTTTTTTCAGGCTGAAAGCATCACGTTGTTTATATTTTGTTAATATTAGTTTTCTGAAACGCATAGGGTTTTGTGTCGAAATAGATCATCATCTCTGCCTATCAGAATAATCATTTCTACCGATCTAAATGCACTTGATAATCATTCTCATATCTGTGAGAGTATAATTTCAGTATGTTTAGAAGGGTCAATTTTATGCCGGAGAGCCGCGTTATCACATCTGTCAGCCGTACATCTAGGAAGATCAAACTTTCCCTGATGGGGCCTGCGTTTATCGCGGCGATCGGCTATATCGATCCTGGTAACTTCGCGACCAATATTCAGGCCGGGGCATCTTACGGCTATCAGCTGCTGTGGGTGGTCGTATGGGCCAATCTCATGGCGATGCTGATTCAGCTGCTTTCAGCGAAGTTGGGGATTGCGACCGGTAAAAACCTCGCCGAGCATATTCGCGATCGCTTTCCGCGTCCTGCCGTTTGGGCCTATTGGGTTCAGGCGGAAATTATCGCTATGGCGACCGACCTGGCTGAGTTCATCGGCGCCGCTATCGGCTTCAAACTGCTGTTGGGCGTCTCTCTGCTGGAGGGCGCGGTGCTGACCGGTATCGCTACGTTCCTGATACTGATGTTGCAACAGCGCGGGCAAAAGCCGCTTGAGATGGTGATAGGCGGTCTGCTGCTGTTTGTCGCTGCCGCCTATATCGTCGAGCTGATATTTTCTCGTCCTGAGCTGGCGTCGATTGCGCGCGGCATGGCAATCCCGAGTCTTCCGACCTCCGACGCCGTGCTGCTGGCGGCAGGCGTACTGGGTGCGACTATCATGCCGCACGTCATTTATCTGCATTCGTCTCTGACGCAGCATAAGGGAGACAACACCCGCAGCGACCGCTATGCTTCGACGAAGTTTGATGTGGCCGTGGCCATGACCATCGCTGGATTCGTCAACCTCGCTATGATGGCGACAGCCGCAGCGGCGTTCCACTTTAGCGGCAACACCCACGTTGCGGATCTGGATCAGGCGTATTTAACGCTTAAACCCCTGTTGGGACAGGCAGCCGCGACGATATTCGGTCTCAGTCTGGTCATTGCGGGGCTGTCTTCTACGGTGGTGGGAACTCTGGCGGGGCAGGTCGTTATGCAGGGATTCGTCCGCTTTAGAATACCGCTGTGGCTGCGTAGAGCGGTGACCATGCTGCCATCTTTTATCGTCATCTTGTGCGGGATGGACCCTACGCGGGTGCTCGTCATGAGTCAGGTACTGCTGAGCTTCGGCATTGCGCTGGCGCTGGTTCCTTTGCTGTTATTCACCAACGATCGCGAACTCATGGGCGATTTGGTCAACAGCCGGTGGGTGAAATTGATTGGCTGGATCATCGTCGCCGTGGTGGTGACATTGAACCTCTATCTGTTGATAGGCAGCCTGTTTGGTCTTTAGTACAAACCGCGGCGCTTATTGCGCCGCGTCTTTACGAGTATTTATTTCCCTTTTCTCAATTCGGTGACGGGGACGCCGCCGATGCCCCAGTTATCCGTTTCAACCTCCTCAATCACCACGACGGTGGTGCTGGGATTCTTGTTTAAAACGTCCACCAACAATTTTGTCGCGCCTTCGATCAATTGCTTTTTCTGGTCAGCGGTCACGCCTTCCCGTGTCACTTTGATATTGACGTATGGCATAGTTTCCTCCGGTGCAGACCCGAAAATTATCCAGGTAATGGGACTACGAAAACACATTCGAATCATTCATGGAATAAAGTTGTTCCAACTGCTGATACATTTCGATGACGCATCTTCCTGCATCCTGCAGCGCGCGAGAGTTAACCTGCGGACGCGGCAGCACATAGGTATAGAAATTCGGTCCTTCAGCGAGGACTCCCAGCGCCCATAGTGATTTCTGCGCTTCTCCTTTGCTGGAGATTGGATGCTGATTGCGGTCGATATCTATCCCGCCGGGATGATAGCCCTGGTTGATGAAGGGGCGGATAATTCCCTGTGTGATGAGGTTGTGGATAAACGGCGAATCATCATGCAGCGCAGAGAAACTGTCGATCTTGGCTTTGACCAGCACATCGAATTCCGTTCGGCTGTTCGTATCGGCAAACGTGCTGTTAATCTCGAAACACCCCGAGTGGGCGTTGAGCATCAACGTTGACGCAGGTCCCCCCGCAACATTAACCACGCCCGCTTCCATTAGCGCCAGCAGTTCGCGATTACGCACTAACGGCGGCCCCACCGCGATGCGATTAAACACCGGCGCGTAGTGTTCTAACAGACGCTCATGAGATTCGCCCGTCAGCCCGCCGAAATCGATCGCATAGCGCAGAATGTCGCGCACATCTCGAATCACATCGGTGGCCGCTTTGACCGCGCCCTTTATATTGCCTTGCTCCGCAGCGTGGAGATCGTCAATCAGGTGCGTCATAAAGAACGCGGTGTAAGCCTGTAGGGAAGCGAATGACTTGCCCTGATGTGGATAAAACAGTGCGAGGATACGTTGACGATCCGCGGGATCTTCTTGATACGTCGCCGCATCCGGCCAGTGATTATCCAGAGTGCTGCGGTAGACGTAGCACATCTCCTTCACCAGCAGAGGCAGGATCTGTTTTTCAAAATCCAACTTCGACGATCCCGTGTCGGAGAGCGTCTGCTGACGAAGCTTGTCGATGACGGCGAGAGTGATGAACGCGGGATGGTACTGTCCACCGACGCCCTTTTGGTTACGGCCACGACTGCTAAACGGCAGCGCCTGACGGGAGAACAGGGCGATGGCGGGTTCGCGTCCACTGGGCGTGTAGCGCAGTCGGTCCCCCTCTTCTGTGAAAATGCCTCCTCGGCCATAGGTCAGTTGCGACAGCACATCGTAAGCGGTAAGCCCCATACCTTGAATCAGCACACGCGACTGGGGCGGTATTTCGTCCAGCATCGTGGTTGGATAAGGCGTGCTGAAATACTGGAGACGGGGATTTTGCGTGCGGTTGGCGGCCACGAATTGCAGCAGCACGTGATCGTCAATAGACAGCCTATTGTGCCCATGCCCGGTGGTGAGGAAAACAAAATCGGCTGTAACGCTCGTCCCGCCTTCCAGAGCAATCGTGGTTTTCCCGTTGTCCTGGAGGGTCATGTTGGTGGCACGGTACGGACGATGGCGGATCACGAGATCGTGCGGCAGCCCGTGGGTGATTTCGCGGTATCCCCAGGCAAGATATTCGCCCAGCAGACGACGGGGAAGGTAGTCGTTTTCCTGAATTTTAGTGCCATTCTTGTTTCGGTAGCCCTGCGCCCTGGCCCACTCACAAAAATTGAGCCCACGGCGGATGGGGCCGGTATTTTTGACCGACTCATCGCCAAAGAGCGTAATTTGGCTGGCGACGGTGTTGACCAGCAGGTGGTCGGGTTGTTGAGGACTGTGAGCGCCCGTGCCAATTTCATTGGGGTCAACGAGCAGGATTTCCATTCCTTCTGGGTGTGGTGAGTGGTCATAAAGCGTAATCAGCCGTTCAAGAATACTTAATCCTCTTGGACCTACGCCCAATATTGCAATAGTCGTTCGAGCCATAATTCATCTCCTTTGATTGATCGAACATTGACGATTTCCTGTTGTGAAATAACTCATTCCAGAGGCAATAAATAACGCGATGGCACCGCAGACAATGGCGGAGACGACGGCGTGCGGACCGGATTTCAACGCGCTGGTCAGCAAGGGGCCGGCAATTTGCCCGATGCCGTAAGTCAGGGTAACCAGACCAAGCAGATTGATATGTCGTGGAACGCGAATGCGTTTGGCTAACGGCATCACCAGTGACGTGGTGCCCATGAACGTGGCGCCGAACCCGATGCTGCTGAGGATCAACAGTACGGGTGAGTCGCTGACCAAGGTCAGCAGGACGCACGCTCCTTGCAGGAAAAGATTTGCCGTCAGACATTGCAGCGTCCCCCAACGACCCGCGGCCCATAGCCAAATGAAGCAGCCGGGAATGATGCCGAGACCGACCAGCGACCACAGGTGGCTGGCAAGCAGCGGGAATGCCAGTGTTTTGGCGATCAGGGGCAGATAGGTGGCGACGATGATGTAGCCGAAGCCGGCGAGTCCATACAGCAGCGCCAACTGCCACCAGAGAATGGTTTCCTGTTTGACCGGTGTGGGAGCGACGCGGGCTGACGCCGCAGCACGCCGTGGCGTCAGTAGCCAGATTCCCAGCAACAGCAGAGCGGACAGCAGGCCCGCGCCCCACCACAACGTCTCTGCGTCCAGCGCATAGCGCTGACCGGCGACGACATACTCATTCCCCATGATGATCCCCACGCCAACGCCCGCATATAGCGCAGCGATAGCTCCAAAGTCATGCGTGAGGCGCATGATGCTTAATGAGCCGAAAATCATCATGCCTGCGCTGGCGATACCGGCGGTGAAACGAATCAACAGCGTCAGGGTGAAATCATGAGTCAGGGCCATGGCGAACGTCAGCACCGCGGTGGCGATAGCGGCGGCAAACAGCGTCGCGCTGGTGTAAGCGGGGGGAATCAGGCGGCTGAAAGCAAACAGCAGGCTGCCAAACAGATACCCCGCATAGTTGGCGCTGGCAAGGTACGAGAGCTGGTCGAAGGTAAATAGTTTCTCGCTGAGCATGACGGGCAGCATGGGGGTGAAGAGAAAACGGCCGAGTCCCATTCCCAACGCCAAAATCGCCATGCCGAATAGCGCAGCGCTAATGGATGACGACAATTGCAGGGAATATCGCACATGATTCATTTTTCTCTTCCGTAGGTAGCAGGAATGGTGTTAGAGCTATCCTGACGGTTATTAGGATAAATAAAAGTGAATATTTATTAGCTAAATATTCATTTAAAGGGAGCGTACGATAATGAACAGCAATTCACTGCGTTTCTTCAAAGCCGTAGCTGAGACAGGCTCTGTCACAGAAGCGTCAAAGCGTTTGCACTGCGTTTCGTCAAATGTGACTACCCGGCTCAAGCGATTAGAAGCCAGCCTCAATGTCTGTCTGTTCAGGCGTGAGAAAAATCGTCTCCACATCACGCCAGAGGGCGAATATTTGCTGAGGTATGCCAAACAGATTCTGTCGTTGATGGACGAGGCGCAGCGAAATTTGCAGGCCCGGACGCCTTCCGGGCCGCTACGCCTCGGGTCATTGGAAACCACGGCGGCGATCCGCTTACCTTCCCTGTTGTCCTCATTCAGCCTCCAGATGCCGCTGGTCGATCTGAGTCTGGAAACCTATTCAACGTCTCAACTGGTTGAAAAAGTGCTGAACGGTCAATTAGATATCGCCTTTGTCGCTGACCATGGCCCTTTACCGTACGATCTGTTGGGCTGCATTCCCGTCTGGCGGGAGAAATTAGTCCTGGTCACGGCGAAGGATCACGCTGACGTCGTGACCGCCGACGACTTACAGGTCACCAAACCCTTGGCGTTTGCACGAGGCAGCTACTACCGCTCCCGCTTCGAACAGTGGATTAGCCAGCAAAATCTGGCTGGCGCAGGGCTGCAGGAGTTTGGATCTTTTCAGGCCATTCTCGGCTGCGTCGCGTCAGGAATGGGGATTTCTCTCCTCCCTGAGAGCGTGGTCAGGCGCTACGCGCAGAGCTTTGCTGTCCGTGGCCACGCTATCGACCCTGCGATTGGTGAAATCGATACGCTGATGATTTGGCTCAAGAGCCGAGCGTCGGGCAGGGGCTCTTCCGCATTCAGGCAATTTGTGGTCAATAACGGTTCGGTGCATGATGAGTGACTCGGCGTCGTCTGGTCGATATGGCCCGGCGACCCTGCTCATCAGAATATCCTGATGTTGATTGACACGATTTGAGACCGAGGACCTTTCATGACGTCATCGATTACCATCGTTAAAAAGAAACTGCTGTCCGACCAATGGTTTGTGCTGAATAAGTATGTTTATGACCTGAAAAGGAAAAACGGCGGAACCGTTCGGCAGGTTCGCGAGGTTTATGACCGGGGAAATGGGGCAACGATTCTGTTGTACAACCGGGAACGCGGCAACGTGGTTCTGACGCGTCAGTTTCGGTTGCCGACATACCTGAACGGCAATGAGAGCGGCATGCTGCTGGAAGCCTGTGCGGGGATGCTGGACGATCACTCTCCTGAAACCTGTGTACGAAACGAAGCCATAGAAGAGACCGGCTACGTCGTCAGAGACGTCGAAAAATTGTTTGAAGCCTATATGTCGCCGGGGGGCATGACTGAGATCATCCACTTCTTCGCCGCGCAGTACGACGACTCCTTGCGTGAAAACAGCGGAGGCGGGATTGACGATGAGGATATCGAAGTGGTCGAACTGCCTTTTACCGAGGCGGTCGCCATGATGAAAGACGGGCGAATCAAAGACGCCAAGACCATCATGCTCTTACAATACGCCCAGATACAGGGGTGGTTTAGTCAGTCGTAGTGGATTGACTGTCAGGGCGGGGCGGTGAAATTCGCCCCGCAACCTCTCTTTTCCTGTTACAACTGTGCGGCCAGCAGGTCTTCAAGCTTCTGCTGATCGGCGGCGAACAGACGTATCCCTTCCGCCAGTTTCTCTACCGCCATGGCGTCCTGATTGTGCAGCCAGCGGAATTCGGCTTCGGAAAGCGGCGAGGCCTGGTAGAGCCCTTCCGTTGCCGGACTTAGCTTGCGCTCCACCGGCGCGTCGCTGTTTTTCAGCTGCTCCAGCAGATGCGGAGAGAGGGTCAGTCGGTCGCAGCCAGCCAGCGCAAGCACCTGTTCAACCTTGCGGAAGCTGGCGCCCATGATGACGGTCTCATAGCGATGCTGCTTGTAGTAGTCATAGATGCGTTTGACGGACTGTACGCCGGGATCCTGCTCCGCAGAATAGTCCGCGTTAGGCTCCCGAGCCTGATACCAGTCGTAGATGCGGCCGACGAACGGTGAGATCAGATACACGCCTGCTTCCGCACAGGCCCGCGCCTGCGCAAACGAGAACAGCAGCGTCAGGTTGCAGTTAATCCCTTCCTTTTCCAGCGCTTCGGCGGCCTGAATGCCTTCCCAGGTTGCCGCCAGTTTGATCAGAATACGTGAGCGCGGAATGTCCTTGCGTTCATACAGTCCGATCAGCTTGCGGGCCTTGGTGACGCACATACCCCGGTCAAATGACAGGCGCGCGTCCACTTCGGTGGAGATCCGCCCCGGTATGCTTTTCAGCACTTCGGCGCCAATGTTGACGGCCAACTGGTCGCTGGCGTTAATCAGCTGTGTTTCGCGCGATCCGCCCTGCTGGCGGGCATAGTCCAGCGCGTCGGTAAACAGTGACTGATAGGAGGGCAGGCTGGCGGCTTTCAGGATCAGCGAAGGATTGGTCGTGGCATCCTGCGGCGCGAAATGCCGGATTGAGTCGATATCGCCGCTGTCAGCCACCACGACGGTGAACTGTTTAAGGGCATCGAGTTGGTTCATGCATGACTCCTGGGATAAGAAACGGATCGACGAAAACTCAGGGTAGTAATCACATACCCTGCATCAGTGCCGGACAGAATGACATGCGGTTTTTCTGATTACTGTGATGGAGGAAGATAATAAGACAATCGATCGACCCGATCGCAGAGACGCGATCGGGGGAGAAGGGCGGTTAGCGGGGCTGTCGTTGCAGCCACTGATCCAGTTGATTGGCGAACTGCTGGCGGTCGCGCTGGCTCAATGCGTTGGGGCCGCCGGTCTGAATGCCGCTGGAACGCAGGGTATCCATGAAATCGCGCAGTGTGAGTCGCTCGCGGATGGTGTCCGGTGTGTAGCGTTCCCCGCGAGGGTTTAGCGCCTCGCCCTGTTTTTCCAGCACTTCGGAGGCCAGTGGGATATCGCTGGTGATCACCAAATCGCCGGGCGTGACGCGGCGGACGATTTCGTTATCCGCCACGTCGAAGCCTGCCGCGACGCGCAGCGTGCGCAGATAGGGGGAGGTTGGCACTTTCAGCGGTTGATTCGCGACGAAGGTGACGGTGGTCGCCGTGCGTTCTGCCGCACGATACAGGACTTCCTTGATCACGACCGGACACGCGTCGGCATCGACCCAGATAACGGCCATCAGCGATCCTCCTCGTTCTCTTTGGGCGCCAGCCAGTCGCGCGGCGGCAGAAAGTCCCGATACAGCGCGGCTTCCGGGCTGTCCGACGCCGGGGCGTACTGATATTCCCAGCGAACCAACGGCGGCATCGACATCAGAATGGATTCTGTCCGCCCGCCGCTCTGCAGGCCGAACAGCGTGCCGCGGTCCCACACCAGGTTGAACTCCACATAGCGCCCGCGGCGATAAAGCTGGAATTCGCGCTCCCGTTCGCCCCAGGGCAGATCTTTACGGCGTTGCACAATCGGCAAGTAAGCCTCTGCAAACCCTCTGCCGACGGCCTGCATAAATGCGAAGCTGGTGGCGAAATCCGGCGTATTCAGGTCGTCGAAGAACAGGCCGCCAATGCCCCGTGCTTCGTTGCGATGTTTCAGGAAGAAGTACTCGTCGCACCAAGCTTTGTAGCGCGGGTAGATGTCTTCGCCGAAGGGCTGACAGAGGTCGTGCGCCGTTTGATGCCAATGAACCGCATCTTCTTCAAAGCCGTAGAACGGCGTCAGGTCGAAGCCGCCGCCGAACCACCACACCGGCGTTTCGCCCTCTTTTTCGGCAATAAAGAAGCGCACGTTGGCATGGCTGGTAGGCACATACGGATTGAGCGGATGGATGACCAGCGAGACGCCCATGGCCTGAAAACTGCGTCCGGCCAGCTCCGGCCGATGAACGCTGGCGGAAGGCGGCAGAGACGCGCCTGAAACGTGGGAAAAGTTGACCCCGGCTTGCTCAAAGACCTGCCCCTGGCGCAGGACCCGACTTCGTCCGCCGCCGCCGGTTGCGTATTCCCAGGCGTCTTCCCTGAAGGTTTCGGCACCGTCCATCTGTTCCAGCTGTTGGCAGAGGGTGTCCTGCAACGAGAGCAGAAAACGTTTAATCGCGTCGATATCGGGAGAACTCATCGTGATCCTTTTGGCATCTGTGGCAAAGCCGTCAGTATAACGAGATTTCCGCGTCGATAAATGCCGTCGTGGCGATGAGGCGGCGACGGCAATTTACGGTTGCGTCTGACGGGAATCACGCGATAATCAGAACTTACCTCATTTACTTACCGATAATGGGTCGTTACCGATGGACATCCGCATATTCAGGCAAGATGACTTTGAAGAAGTGATCACTCTTTGGGATCGTTGTGACCTCCTGCGCCCGTGGAACGATCCGGAAATGGATATCGAACGTAAGATGAATCATGACCCGGATCTGTTTCTGGTGGCGGAAGTCAGCGGAGAGATCGTCGGCTCGGTGATGGGCGGTTATGATGGTCACCGTGGTTCGGCCTACTATTTGGGCGTTCATCCCGACTTTCGCGGGCGCGGTATCGCCAATGCGCTGGTCAGCCGGCTGGAGAAGAAACTGATTGCGCGCGGCTGTCCGAAAATCAACCTAATGGTGCGCGAAGATAACGATGCGGTGATCGGCATGTACGAGAAACTGGATTATCAGACCGCAGACTGCATCACGCTGGGCAAGCGCCTGATAGAAGATCAGGAGTATTAACCGCGGGATGATGTGCTGGCGCGGCATGCTATCCCCCACAAATTCGGTCTGACGGCGGTATTCCCCCGCAACGATTTTTACGGCACTTTCTGCTCACAGAAGACTCCAATAGCCATCTGCATGCAGGCAGGTGCCGTTTTTTGTTAAGGAGTTGGTTGTGATAACTGTTCGACCGCTATATTTGGCTCTTCCGCTGCTGCTGACCGGCTGCGGCACGCTTTCCCATTTTTCCTTGTCCAGCCTGTCGCCAATGAACTGGTTCGGTTCTTCGTTGACGGTCTCAGAGACGGGCGTCGGCGGTATCACCGCGGGAACGTCGATGTCTGAAGCCGAGCTTGATCGCGCCTTGGACGGAAATTACCGGCTGCGCGGCGGAATGGCGACGCATAACGGTAAGCTGGTGGCGTTCTATGAAGCGCTGAAGGACGACCAGGTGAAAGTGACGATCAACGGTGAGCCGAAGCGTCACGTCAGTCAGGTGGATGTCATGGACGCGTCGGCCGCCAGCGTCTGGGGCGTTAAAATCGGTGACGAATTCAGCTCGCTTTACAGCAAGGCGTTTGAGGCTTGCCAGCTGGGACAGGGCGACAGCGCTCGCGACGTGGAGTGTGTCGCGCCGCAGAGCAAGCATGTGAGCTATCTGTTCACCGGTAGCTGGAGCGGTCCGGACGGACTCATGCCGCCTGACGATATTCTGCAGCATTGGAAGGTCAGCAAAATCATCTGGCACGCCCAGCCGCGCAGCTGATCCCCGCATCGGGCATGGGCGCTGTCGCCCATGCTGTTTCTCATTTTTCAATCTATTCGCCGGTTATTTCCCGCATTACCTTTCTCTCTTTCTCTCTCAGCCGCGTTGCGGCCTGGGAGACATTTTGCGTTGAAGCAAAGCAAAATGAGTATTGCATCCGGTATCATAAGCGCGCTGGGTATTTTCGGAGCAGGCTCGACGATACAACATACTGAATAATAAGAGGAATGAGAGTGATGACACCAATTCAAAGCGGTATTTTGCTGGAGCATCGCCGTTTTGCCATTTATATGGAAGCCAGAGTTCAGGGAGAATTTGATGCCATCCGGCAGGGATGCAAGAAATTTTGTCAGTCTCTGAATGAGTTACAGCAGCAGTTTCCTGAGGCCGGTCTGGGCGCGACGCTCGCCTTTGGTCACGATGTATGGCGCGAGCTGGATTGTGATGGCAGCGCCGCCGAACTGAAGCCGTTTACGCCGCTCGGGAAAGGGCTGGCGCCGGCGACGCAGCGAGATATGTTGATCCATATCCAGTCGCTGCGTCATGACGTGAACTTCAGTCTGGCTCAGGCGGCGATGGTTGCCTTTGGCAGCGCCATTCACGTCGAAGAAGAAACCCATGGCTTCCGCTGGGTGGAAGACCGGGACCTGAGCGGCTTTGTCGATGGCACCGAAAATCCACAGGGCGAAGATCGCCATCGTGTCGCCATTATCCCCGACGGACAGCCGGGCGCGGGCGGCAGCTACGTTTTTGTACAGCGCTGGGAGCATAACCTGCGTCAGCTTCAGCGTATGAGTACGGAAAAACAGGAACAGATGATCGGTCGCACCAAGCAGGACAACGAAGAGCTGCCGTCCGACCGCCGTCCTGAGACTTCTCACCTTAGCCGTGTCGATCTCAAAGAAGACGGCAAAGGTCTGAAAATTTTGCGCCAGAGCCTGCCTTACGGCACCGCCAGCGGTAAAAAAGGGCTCTATTTCATGGCTTATTGCTCTCGCTTGCACAATATCGAACAGCAGTTGCTAAGTATGTTCGGCGACCGGGACGGAAAGCGGGACGAGATGTTGCGCTTTACCCGCGCCGTGAGCGGAAGCTACTATTTCGCTCCATCGCTGACGTGGTTACAGGCGTTGTAACGGCCGAAACGAGACGATCCGGACAGAGAAAGGTAGGCAGGGGACGTGAAGACAGACGCGCTTGAACACTGCATCGGTAATACGCCGCTGGTGAAATTACAGCGATTGGCTCGCCACACGGATAGCGAGATCTGGGTTAAGCTGGAAGGACAGAACCCGGCGGGGTCGATCAAGGATCGCGCCGCTTACGGCATGATCTGTCAGGCGGAGCAGCGGGGGACAATCACCCCCGGCGACACGCTGATCGAAGCGACCAGCGGCAACACTGGGATCGCGTTGGCGATGGTCGCGGCGTTGAAGGGATACCGCCTGCGGCTGCTGATGCCGGAAAACATGAGTCTGGAGCGTCAGGCCGCCATGCGTGCCTACGGCGCGGAACTGCGGCTGGTGAGCGCGGAAGAAGGAATGGAAGGCGCGCGCGACATGGCGCGCCGCATGGCGCAAGCGGGCGAGGGTTACGTGCTTGACCAGTTCAACAACCCGGACAATGCGCACGCCCATTTCGTCGGCACCGGCCCGGAAATCTGGCGTCAAACGGCGGGTCGTCTGACCCACTTCGTATCCTGTATGGGCACCACCGGCACGATCACCGGCGTTAGCCGTTATCTGAAAAGTCAGCGTGACGCTATCTGCACCGTCGGACTGCAACCGCAGGCCGGCAGTCAGATCCCGGGGATTCGACGTTGGTCGCCCGGCTATATGCCGGGGATTTACGAGCCGACGCTGGTCGACCGCGTTCTGGACGTTTCTCAGGAGGAGGCCGAGTCCACCACGCGCTTGCTGGCGCAGCAGGAAGGTCTGTTGTGCGGCGTAAGTTCAGGCGGTGCAGTGGCAGGCGCCCTGAAGATCGCCGCCGCTGAGCCGGGAAGCCATATCGTCGCGATTGTGTGCGACCGCGGCGATCGTTATCTCTCGACCGGCGTCTTTAACTGACCGCCGTTTCACCTTCGGCTATTCCCTTTCCAACGCGTAGATAGGCTGCATGTTGGCGGCGCGTCGGGCGGGAAAGAAGCCGAAAATCACGCCAATCAGGCTGGAGCAGACGAANGCAGCGACGATCGATGCGGGCGAATACACGAGAGAGAAGCTGCTGACCAGCAGGCCGAATACCCAGCCGCCCAGCATCGAGACCGCGACGCCCAACAGCCCGCCACACAGGCAGACCAGCACCGCTTCAATCAAAAATTGCTGCATAATATCGCTGGTACGCCCCCCCACCGCCATCCGCACGCCGATTTCGCGCGTTCGCTCCGTGACTGAAACCAGCATGATATTCATCACGCCAATCCCGCCGACAATCAGTGAAATCACCGCAATCAGCGACACCAGCAGCGTCAGGGTGGCGCTGGTTTGCTGGATGGTTTGCCGGATGCTGTCGGTATTCATCACGAAGAAGTCTTTATTGCCGTGCTGGCGCGTCAGTACTTCCGTGATGCCCTGCTCCGCCACGCTCAGATCGATATTGTCTTTAACGCGAACCGTGATGCTGCGCAGATAGGACTGTCCGACCAGTCGCCACATCGCGGTCGTGTAAGGGACCCAGACATTCAGGTTTTCGTCACTCCCGAAGCCACTCTGCTGGCGGGTCGCTACGCCAATAATCCGGCAGGGCAGCGTGCCGAGCAGAATGACCTGTCCCAGTGGATCTTCCCCATGAGCGAACAGCTTATCGCGCGTGTTCTGGTCGATAACCACTTCTTGCGCCAGCGTGTCGATACTGCGGGAGGGGAAGGATACCCCTTCCGAGAGGGTATAGCCGCGCACGGTGAAAAACTGTTCGCCGACGCCGTTCACGGTGGAGGAAACCGACACATTGCGATAGCGCAGCGTTACGCTGGAGGAGAGCAGGGGAGTGATGCTGTGGACGTAAGGCTGTTCCGACAGCGGTTTGATGTCGCTGGCCCTCAGCGTTTGGATCGCGCCTGACCGCATATCGCCAAAGTCTTTGCCGGGAAAAATTTCCAGCGTGCTGGTCCCCATCGCGTTGATGCTATCCAGCACCTGCTGCTGAGTGCCTTTCCCCAGCGCCACGACCGACACCACCGACGCGATGCCGATGATGATGCCCAGCATGGTCAGAAAGGTACGCATTCTCTGTGCGTTCATTGCACGCAGCGCCATTTTGAACGCGTTGATAAAGCGGCCACACCACTGGGACATCGTGGGTCTGGCGGACAGAACGGGGCCCTGAGCCACGGTCACAGGCGGGCGAGAGGAAGGGGCAGCCTCGCTTGGCGCGGTGTCATGATGGTGGTCGCCGATGATTTCACCGTCACGGATCTCAATAATGCGCTCCGCCTGCCGAGCTACCTGCATATCGTGTGTGACGATGATGATGGTCTGCCCCTGCCGGTGCAGCTCCTTCAGGATCGCCAGCACTTCATTTCCACTGGTGCTATCGAGCGCGCCGGTGGGTTCGTCCGCCAGAATGACGTTGCCGCCGTTCATCAGGGCGCGGGCAATGCTGACACGCTGCTGCTGACCACCGGAAAGCTGGTTAGGCGAGTAGTTCAGACGTTCTTCCAGCCCCAGTCGGGTCAGTAGCGCGAGCGAGCGTTGCTGGCGTTCATGGCGTGCTTTACCGGCATAAATGGCCGGGATCTCCACGTTGTCTTGTACCGTCAGGTCGCTCAGCAAATGATAACGCTGAAAAATAAAGCCGAAGTGTTCCCGCCTCAGCGCGGCCAGACTGTCGTTATCCAGCGTCAGCGTGGACGTTCCCGCCACGAGGTAGTCGCCCTCACTGGGTTTGTCCAGACAGCCGAGGATGTTCATCAGGGTGGATTTTCCCGAGCCTGACGCCCCGACGATGGCGACCATCTCACCCGATTGGATCGTCAGATTGATGTCTTTCAGGACGTCGACGGTCTTCTCTCCGTTGGCAAAACGGCGAAAGACATGGCGCAGGTGCAACAACGGTGTCGTCATGGCTCAGAACCCCATCGGCGGCCTGCCCGGACGGCTGCCGGTCGTGCCGCCCTGTTGGCTGACAATCACCTGTTCGCCGGCGTTGACGCCGGCGGTGAGCTGGACGAAGACGTTGTCGCTGATGCCTGTCGTCNCCCGTCGTGACTGGATGTCTCCTTTGGCGTCGACCACCTGCACGGATGTCTTTCCGTTGTCGTTATGCAGCGCGGTCATCGGGACAACCAGCGCGTTCTTGACGGTATCCAGCAGGATGTAGACCTGTGCCGTCATCGAGATTCGCAGGGTTTCTTCGGGGTTGTCGACATCGAACAGGCCGTTGTAGTACACCGCGGTGGTGGAGGAAGTCGAGCTGCTACTGCTGCTGGCGCTACTGCTGCCGGTAGCCGTGGTATCGGAACTCAGCGATTCTGGCGCCGGTTCGATGGCGCGTAGCGTAGCCTGATAGCGTTTATCCGGATCGCCGAGAATGGTGAACCAGACCGACATGCCGGGTTTGACCTTGATGACATCCGCCTCAGAGATCTGTGCTTCGATCGTCATGGTCTTCAGGTTCGCCACTTTCGTGATGGTGGGCGTGCTCTGCGCGGCATTCACCGTTTGTCCCTCTTCGACCGGGATGGCGACGATGGTGCCGTCGATAGGAGAGAGGATGCGGGTATAGCCTAAATTGACCTGCGCGGTGCTGACGGCAATCTGAGCCTGGATGATTTGCGCGTCCAGCGCGGCGATCTCGGCCTGTGTCGCGTCTAGCGTCGCCTTGGCGCTGTCATAATCCGCTTGCGCGCCGACGCCTTTCCGCATCAGCATTTCCTGACGCTGCCAACCGATCTGATTATTTTTCAGCACCGCCAGTTTGGCCGCACGCTGTGCCTGCACATTTTTCAGCGCAGCCTGGCTATCTTTGAATGCGTTCTGCTGAGTCAGGTCGTCGATTTCGGCCAGCAACTGGCCTTTGGTGACCTTGTCGCCCAATGATATCGGCAGCGTCTTAATTTGTCCTGAGGCCTGCGCCCCTACGCTGACCAGCTTTTGCGCTTCAATCGTGCCGTCGGCCAGCACGGTTTTTTCCAGATCCCGAATGGCGACAGGGGTAGTAATATAGTTAACTTTGCTTTCTGGACGCAGCAAATAAAGCGAGAGCAGGGCAAGAAGAATAGCGAACAGTATAATTAAAATTAAGCGGACGGGCCGTAAACGGAATTTCATCAAAACTTCAGTGTCCTTAGTAAGGCCGAAGACATAAAGCATAGTAAAGACACCAATTTACTCTATTTATCGAAAGCCCCACGTCATAATTGTCTAAATAGAAAGTAAGTATTCTGTAAATACAGCTGCGTAAGATACTGGCACACTTGAGAATAGGTTTCATACGAACATACGGGAACAAAAGATGAAAATTTTACTGGTAGATGATGATGCCGAGCTGGGAAGTATGCTGTGCGAATACCTGACGGCCGAAGGGTTCAACGCCGAACAGGTGCTGACCGGTCAAGAGGGTGTTGACGGGGCTATGTCCAATCAGTACACCGCCATGATTCTGGACATCATGCTGCCGGACATGAGTGGGATCGATGTGTTGCGTCAGGTCAGGCGGAGTCAGCAGTTGCCGATCATCATGCTGACGGCGAAAGGCGACAACATCGATCGCGTTATCGGCTTGGAAATGGGCGCGGATGATTATGTTCCCAAACCCTGCTACCCCCGGGAGCTGGTGGCGCGACTGCGCGCGGTATTGCGTCGTTACGAAGATAAACCGGAAAAAACCAGTGAGACTGGGACGGTCACGTATGGCGAACTAATGCTTAATACCTCTACCCGCAACAGCGAATGGCGCGGCGAGTCGTTCGATCTCACGGCTTCCGAGTTCAATCTGCTCGAGCTGTTGATGCGCTCACCTGACCGAGTGGTGACGAAAGATGAGCTGTCGGAGAAATGCCTGGGGCGCCGACGCGAAGCGTACGACCGCAGCGTAGACGTTCACATCAGCAATATTCGGCAGAAACTGAGCGCGTTGGAAGGCAGCAAGTTGACCATTGAGACCGTGCGCAGCGTCGGCTACCGGATTCGATAATGATGCAGGGAAGACTTTTCTGGAAGATCCTGGTTGGCCTATGGCTGACGCTGATCGTGATTTCGCAACTGCTGTGGGTGGGTATTTCCTTTTATGGCGATCGCGATGTTCCTCCTGAAATCAGGCTGGGGCGGCACGTCATCTCGTTACAGATGACGCTGGCATCCCAGGCTTTGCAGCGCGGCGGGCTCTCTGCGCTGGATGAGGAGATGTCGAGCTGGCCGGAAAGTGAACGGCACTATCTTACGGTCTCCACGCAGAATACGTCGGATACCGTACAGCCGCAGGATGACGATGGTGAACCTCTGCTGCCTGACGATATGGTTGAAGGCAATAACCTTGCCAGGCCCGTACAGCAGGTCACCGGTCCAGATGACGAACATTATCTGCTGCGATTCGACATCGATAAGCTAAGACAAGAGTTCCGGTTTGGGCCTCCGGCGTTGCAGCGATTTTTGCACATTCCCGGTCCTATCCTGTGGATTGGCGCCATCAGTGGGCTGCTGTTCAGCGCGATGATGGCCTGGAACCTTGCACGGCCGCTTAACCAGCTGCGGGCGGGTTTTGGTCAGGTCGCGCAAGGCAATCTTTCCGTGCGGCTGCCGCCGGCGATGCGTCGACGCCATGATGAGATCAGCGATGTGGCGCGAGATTTCGACTCGATGGTGGAGCGTCTGGACGTGCTGGTCAGTGCGCGGGAGGAACTGCTGCACGATGTTTCTCATGAACTCCGATCGCCGCTGGCACGTCTGCAGTTAGCCATCGGGTTGGCCCGGCAAAACGACAGTCACGTGGAAAGCTGCTTACAGCGCATCGAACGCGAGGCGGAGCGGATGGACAAGATGATAGGCGAGCTGCTGACCTTGTCGCGCACCGATAACGCGGAGATCAACCCGGAGGTTAACGAGGAGTATTTCGACCTGCTGGGGCTGGTAAACGCGGTGGTGAATGATGCCAGGTATGAAGCGCAGGTGCCGGGTGTTGAGATCAATCTCAACGCTGGTGACTACGAGGACTACACCCTTAAGGGCGTATCGGAGCTGATGCGTCGCGCGCTGGATAACATTATCAGAAATGCGCTCCGCTTTTCTGCTATGGGTCAGGAGGTCACCGTGACCTTGAGGAAAAGCGAACGTGAGTGGGTTATCGACGTCGCTGATAACGGTCCCGGAGTCGAAAAGAGTAAACTTTCCAGTATCTTCGACCCGTTTATTCGTATCGATTCTCCCCAATCCGGCAAAGGTTACGGACTGGGGCTGGCCATTGCCCGTAAAGCCGTGTTGGCGCACGGCGGACGTATTGAAGCGATGAATCGGGAACCCAAAGGGTTACTGATTCGCATCAGCCTGCCACGCTGGAAATAGGGGCGTTCTGCCTCTCTTCGCGGCATTTCGCCGCCGGTATGGCCATCGGCCCTCCGCTTGCAGTGGAGGCCGATTCTCCCTTCCATCGCCTCTTTGAAACGCAATACTTTTGCCTTCCGCTGTGCCCATTTATCTCCGTCGTCATCACTCCCCTTGCTATGAACTTGATGCACTGCGCCAGCAGGGCGCCAGACGTCTCGTACAGGCGGACAAGCCACGTTTGCTGGCGGAGCTTGGTGCGGAGGCATGATTGAGTACGGATGAGCGAGGTGCGACGCTGGCGGAGATAGGTGACGGGCAATAAAAAACGGCGCCTAAGCGCCGTTGATGTACAAACCGAGTCGTTGTTATTTTTTGATGCGAATAACCGGCGTTTCGCCGACGACAACAGAACCACTCAGTTTGGTCAGCTCTTTGATTTCATCCATATTGGAGATCACAACGGGCGTCAGTGTAGATTTGGCTTTTTCTTCCAGCAGCGGCAGATCGAATTCGATGATCGTGTCGCCTTTCTTGACGCGTTGACCTTCTTCAGCGATGCGTTTGAAGCCTTCGCCTTTCAGTTCAACGGTATCAATACCGAAGTGAACGAACAGCTCGATGCCGCTGTCGGATTCAATGGAAAAAGCATGGTTGGTTTCGAAAATTTTACCGATGGTGCCATCTACCGGAGCAACCAGTTTGTTCCCGTTCGGTTTGATAGCAATACCGTCACCGACGATTTTTTCGGCGAAAACAACATCAGGCACATCTTCAATGTTTACGATCTCGCCAGACAACGGGGCGATGATCTCAATGCTGCCGGTATCTTTTTTATCATCAGAAACCAGAGACTTCAGTTTATCGAACAAACCCATGATTCTCTCCTAAGCTTTAATATTGGGCCAGCATGGCGGATCAGCAAAGCGTCTTTTCTTTAATGAACCGGTTTACCAGATTGCTTAACTCTTCCGCCGTCGGTTGGGCTAATGCCTGTTCCGCCAGCGCCTTCGCATCGCCGTAATTGGCATTACGGATGATTTTCTTGATACGAGGGATTGAGATGGCACTCATGCTGAATTCATCCAGACCCATTCCCAATAACAGTAGTGTAGCACGTTCGTCACCGGCGAGCTCACCACACATCCCTGTCCATTTGCCTTCTGCGTGAGAGGCGTCAATCACTTGCTTGATCAGGGTTAATACTGCCGGGGACATCGGATTGTAGAGATGAGAAATCAGCTCATTACCGCGATCTACAGCCAGAGTATACTGGGTTAAGTCGTTTGTCCCAATACTGAAGAAGTCCACTTCCTTGGCCAGATGATGGGCGATCGTGGCTGCTGCCGGTGTTTCCACCATGACGCCGACCTCGATGGTTTCATCAAAGGCTTTACCTTCTTCTTTCAGCTGCGCTTTCAGCATTTCCAGTTCAGCTTTCAGCGTACGCACTTCCTCGACGGAAATAATCATCGGGAACATGATACGCAGTTTGCCGAAGGCGGAAGCACGCAGGATAGCGCGGAGCTGTGAATGCAGAATTTCTTTACGGTCCAGACAGATACGGATCGCGCGCCAGCCCAGGAACGGGTTGTCTTCTTTCGGCAGGTTCATGTACGGCAGATCTTTATCGCCGCCGATGTCCATCGTACGAACGATGACTGCTTGAGCGCCCATCGCTTCCGCAACGGCTTTGTATGCCTGGAACTGTTCTTCTTCAGTCGGCAGCGCATCACGATCCATAAACAGGAATTCGGTACGGTACAGACCCACGCCTTCCGCGCCGTTACGCTCAGCGCCCGCGACGTCGCGCACGGTACCGATGTTGGAGCAGACTTCAACCTGATGTCCATCCAGCGTGACCGCTGGCAGATCTTTCAGTTTAGCAAGCTCTTGTTTTTCTGAGATGAACTGCTGCTGAACTTCTTTCAGCTTATCGATGATGTCCTGGCTCGGATTCTGGTAAATGGTGTTGTTCACGCCGTCCAGAATCAGGAAATCACCGGTTTTAACCTGTTGGGTCGCATCTGAGGTACCCACAATGGCCGGCAGTTCCAGAGAACGCGCCATGATGGAGGTGTGAGATGTACGGCCGCCGATATCGGTGATGAAACCCAGCACCTTTTTCAGATTTAACTGAGCGGTTTCAGACGGGGTCAGGTCGTTGGCAACCAGAATCACCTCATCCTGAATATCGCCCAAATCGACAATATTCATGCCGAGAATGTTTTTCAGCAGGCGCTTGCCGATGTCACGCATGTCGGCAGCGCGCTCCTTCAGGTATTCGTCATCCAGTTCTTCCAATGCCTTGGCCTGGTTTTCAATAACAGAAGAAGCCGCCGCGTCTGCAGATGCGTGGTCATCTTTAATCAGGGATATGATTTCCTGCTCGAACTCTTCATCTTCCAGCAGCATGATGTGACCTTCGAAAATAGCTTCTTTCTCGGGCCCCAGTGTTTCCGCTGCTTTGTTTTTGATCGCTTCCAACTGCTGTGAGGCTTTCGCCCGGCCAGCCAGAAAACGCTCGACTTCCTGATCGACCTGTTCCGCAGTGATTTTTTTCCGGTTGATGACGATCTCATCGTCTTTCAGTAACAGCGCCTTACCAAAAGCAATCCCGGGTGATACTAATATACCTGAAATCATAACCCTACCTTACTTAATACTGATGTGCACTAAAGAGACCGGCTGCTGTTACTCAAGCTCAGCCATCAGTTTAACCAGATGTTCAACGGCTTTTTGTTCGTCTTCGCCTTCAGCGGAGATCGTCACCACTGTGCCCTGAGTCAAGCCGAGGGTCTGTAATTTGAACAGGCTCTTAGCGCTGGCGCTTTTACCGTTAGAGTTGACGGTGATGTCAGAAACGAAGCCTTTAGCTTCTTTAACAAACTGAGCAGCGGGACGGGTGTGGAGGCCATTCGGCGCGGTAATAGTTACTTCTTGCTGGAACATTCGGTTTTCCCCAACTTATTGGATTAGATAAATGTTGTGGAACTAAAGTCTAGTTTATCGACTGAACTTTAGCCTGTTTGGTTAACTCCCTGCGCATGTTACAGGGGCAGGCCGGGATGCGGCAAGGAACGCCTAAACGTTACCTTGAATACAATATCAGTAAACCACCCTGAGAGTTCAACCATCGTCACACAGGTGAATCAGAATACCGTTTGGAGACTCGACTCGCGTTGCGCTCAATCATGAAATTTTCAGAGGGTGAAGACAGATATTAATTTCACGCATCAAAATAATTGTCCGGTTAAATACTAAACCTAGGCTGGAAATGCAATCCACTACACCTGCAAACTTTGACGTGGCCCACAAAAAAGCACCCCGAAGAGTGCTTTTTGTAACATGCCGATTACTTATCCGTGGCTTGTCTGTTACTGCTGAAGCTCTTGCTCGGTGAACAGATCGGCGAACAAAGCGGTACTCAAATAGCGCTCGCCGGAAGAGGGCAGAATGACCACAATAGTTTTGTCTTTAAAGGCGTCTTCTTTCAGCAGGTTAAGTGCCGCGGCAACGGCTGCGCCCGACGAAATTCCCGCCAGAATGCCTTCTTCTTCCATCAGGCGACGTGCGTTGCTGATGGCATCTTCATTACTGACACGTTCAACGCGGTCCACCAGTTTCAAATCCAGGTTTTCTGGAATGAAGCCTGCGCCAATCCCCTGAATCTTGTGGGGACCGGGCTTGATCTCTTCGCCCGCGAGGGCTTGAGTGATGACAGGAGAGTCTACGGGTTCAACCGCGACAGTCGTGATAGCTTTGCCCTGGGTATTTTTAATGTAGCGACTGACGCCCGTTAATGTACCGCCTGTGCCGACGCCCGCAATGAATACATCGACTTCGCCGTCTGTATCTTCCCAGATTTCCGGCCCGGTGGTTTTTTCATGAATTTCCGGATTGGCTGGGTTGCTGAACTGCTGCAGCAGCAGGTAACGCTGAGGATCGCTGGCGACGATTTCTTCGGCTTTGGCGATAGCGCCTTTCATGCCTTTCGCGCCTTCGGTCAGTACCAGGTTAGCTCCAAGCGCTTTCAACAGTTTACGGCGTTCGATGCTCATGGTTTCAGGCATCGTCAGCGTTAATTTGTAACCTCGGGCGGCGGCCACGTAGGCCAAAGCGATACCAGTGTTGCCGCTGGTCGGTTCGACCAGTTCTACGCCGGGCTTCAGAACGCCGCGTTTTTCGGCATCCCAAATCAGGTTGGAACCGATACGGCATTTAACGCTAAAACTTGGGTTGCGAGACTCCACCTTAGCGAGGATGCGTCCATTACCTATGCGATTCAGCCGAACCAGCGGCGTATGGCCGATTGTGAAAGAATTGTCTTCGTAGATCTTGCTCATAGCCCGTCCTTTAAATAGCTGTATGTAATTTTTGTGAACGCTAGAGAGAATACCTTTTCAACACTTTCAGTGAAGTAAGCAATCGCTATATCGTTATGTTTTTAGGAAATATATTTTCATCATTTCCCGGCCCGAGTCAGCGAGGTTTATTTGGCTTTCAACACGTTGGATAAATGCTGGTAACGATCTACCCATAGCGCTGTTGCGCCGCATACGGCGACGGGCATGATGATCAGGTTCAGCACCGGAACGATCGTGCACAGATTGACCAGGGCGCCGAACTGCAGATTGCTCATTTTATGCTGTCGCAAAGTCTGGCGCATGACCGGGAAACTGACCTTATGATTATCGAACGGGTAGTCGCAATACTGCACCGCCAGCATCCAGGCGCTGAAGATAAACCAGAGGACTGGAGCGACCGTTTGACCAATGCCCGGTACGAAATAGAGTAAAAACAGCACCAGCGCTCGAGGTAAATAATAGCCAAGTTTCTGTACTTCACGTCGCATGATTCGCGGCGTGTCTTTAGCGATGCCCCATATACCGCTGTCCGGCAGAGCGACGCCGGTCAACCGTGCTTCTAACTGCTCAGCCAGCAGGCCATTGAACGGCGCCGCGATGAAATTGGTCAACGTGCTGAAAAAGTAGCTAAAGACCAACAGGATGGATATGACCGCTAGAGGCCAGAGCAGATAGCTGAGCCACTGCAGCCAATTAGGAATATGGCTCATCAGTTGAGGAATCCAACTGTTTAGTTGCTGGAACAGCCACCAGAAGGCGCCGCCCATCAGCAAAATATTGACCAGCATCGGCAAGACGACGAATCGGCGGATTCCCGGCAGCGAGAGCAACTGCCAGCCTCTCACGAAATAGTGGAAACCGCTGCGTAGGTTCTGACGTTCTTGGGCGTAAGGCATACTCTTGTTCTCATTGTTCCTTGAAGATGGCGGCATCATATCGGGACGATATTGTGCTGGCTAGCCCGCTTTTGCATGAAAAAACAGCAAAAAAGTGCGCACTTATCATCTTTATTGTCATAAACTGTCGGCCAGACTTGCACTTGTGTACACGGGCAAATACAGTTAGTGATATATGTATATGCCATAGTGGCAATGTATTGGAATAACTGGGATAGCAATGATGCAGGACTTGCGTCTGATATTAATCGTTGTTGGCGCGATCGCTATTATAGCACTGCTGCTGCACGGCTTGTGGACCAGCCGTAAAGAGCGTTCGTCCCTTTTTCGCGATCGTCCTGTGAAGCGTTTGAAGCAGGATCCGGAAGAAACGCCGTTCGAGGCGCTGGATGAAGGCGTTGGAGAAGTACGGGTCAAACCCGTGCGTCCGCCAAAAAGTACGCCCCCTGCGACTCGTCCGCCAGCGAGCGCTTCAGGGCGCGCCGTGGACGATCCTCCGTTGACGTCTCATGAACCGACATCATCTTCAGCAAATTATGATCCGCTGTTGGGTGAAACGGATTCTGCGGAGCAGTCTCGAATCGATGAGGCCGAGCGTGAGCTTGCGGCAGACACGCATTCCGATTCGGAAACGGTGGCGGAGCGTGAAGCCAAAATGGCAAGCCTGCAGGAAGCGCAAGAAGAAGCGGCTCCCGCTAATGACGCGCCGGCGGCGAAAGAAGCGGTATTGGTGGTTCATGTCGCGGCACACCAAGGTGGCGTCATCGGCGGAGAACTGTTGCTGCAAAGCGTTCTTCAGTCGGGTTTCCAGTTCGGTGAGATGAATATTTTCCATCGCCATGTTAATCCAGCTGGCGGCGGTCCGGTGCTGTTCAGCCTGGCCAATATGGTGAAACCGGGTTCTTTCAATCCTGACGATATGTCGGAATTTTCGACGCCGGGCGTGTCCATCTTCATGATGGTGCCGTCTTATGGTGACGCTGGCCAGAATTTCAAACTCATGCTGCAATCCGCGCAGCGCATCGCCGATGATGTCGGTGGCGTGGTGCTAGACGATGAGCGCAGAATGATGACGCCGCAAAAGGTCGAAGTCTATAAATCACGTATCCGCGAAGTGCTCAACTAACCGTTCAGTATTATCGTGTTCTCCAGCGATACACAGTAAAAAGCCTCCGCTAGCGGAGGCTTTTTCTTTAGGCTTNAATTCGCTTAAGTTGCATGACAACCCGTTTTCAGCATTGAAGCACATGAATGCCCAACCCGCTTCTCCCTAAGCGACGGTGGTGAACCGTTATTCTTGCGCTTGCGTTGCCGGCGGCTCAGCTTTGGGGTCTGTGGTTGAGGCTGCCTTGGCTTCCAACTCGTCCAGTCGTTGTTCCAGTCGCGTCAGTTTTTCACGCGTGCGCAGTAGAACCTGTGTTTGAACGTCAAATTCTTCCCGGTTGACGAGATCCAGACGGGATAGCTGCGACTGCAGAACCTGACGAATCTTTTTTTCCATATCTTCGCCGAGTTCACGAATCCCTTTGGGCATGGATTCGTGCATCTGACGGGCGATTTGCTCTATCTTTTTAGGGTCAATCATGATGATTTTCCTGATGGGTTAGACGGAAAAAGTGCTGCTGTTAGCTAAGTGTAATGCCTGCCTGGCATTGTATAAACCTAAACTGCGCCAGCGTAGCGGTTATTGATGATGAGAGCCCTTATACCCGTTGCCCCTGCAAATCGTTAGCGTTATAGTAAACCCGCTTATTCTCAGGGCGGGGCGCAATTCCCCACCGGCGGTAAACCAGTCCATACACGGTATGAGGTTGGAAGCCCGCGAGCGCTCAGACTGTTTTACTAGGTTTGAGGTCAGCAGATCCGGTGAAATTCCGGGGCCGACGGTTAAAGTCCGGATGGGAGAGAGTAACGGTATCCGTCAGGCTGAGCCTGCCCGCGTTATTTTTTTAGCATTGATCGCATTTCTATGCCGTCAATGCCACTCCTCAAGTTAGCCCTGATTCTGGTAATCCATAGAAAATAGTGAGGGGTTTTTTACCATGAATCAGACTTTGCTTTCTCAATTTGGTACACCGACCGAGCGTGTTGAACGCGCGCTTGAAGCGCTGCGTCAGGGACGTGGCGTCATGGTGCTGGACGATGAAAATCGTGAAAACGAAGGCGATATGATTTTTTCCGCCGAACATATGACCGTCCAGCAGATGGCGCTGACTATTCGCCACGGCAGTGGGATTGTTTGTCTGTGCCTGACCGAAGAGCGTAGACAAAAACTGGAATTGCCGATGATGGTCGAGCATAACTCCAGCCATTATCAAACGGCCTTTACGGTGACCATCGAAGCGGCTGAAGGCGTGACGACCGGCGTGTCCGCCGCAGATCGGCTGACTACCGTTCGTGCCGCTACCGCCGATGATGCCCGCGCCAGCGATCTGAATCGTCCTGGGCATGTTTTCCCTCTGCGTGCGCAGCCCGGCGGCGTACTGGTCCGTGGTGGCCACACAGAAGCGACGGTCGATCTGATGACGCTTGCTGGTCTGAAGCCGTTTGGGGTGCTGTGCGAACTGACGAATGACGACGGTTCCATGGCGCGTGCGCCAGAGGTGATCGCCTTTGGGCAGCAGCACGATATGCCGGTCCTGACGATCGAGGATCTGGTGGCTTACCGCAAGGCGGTTGAACTGAAAGCCAGCTAATCGTGCTACCGATTTGTGCTCTATGCCGGGGCGAGTCCCCGGCTGTATTCTAACTGGGTTTACGCGCCAACAGCGTGGCGAAACGCAGTTTGATACGCTTCCCCTCCACATCCGTTTTATGCAACTCTCCGATATCCTGATTGTATTTCACCACCTCCCACGCCTCGTAATAGCGGCGCAGCTCGTCCTCTTGGAACGTAAATGAAAAGGGCAGCGGGCAGGGATAATCCTCGGTCGACATCGCCGCGACAATTAGGTTGTACCCCCCGGCGCGGGTCTGTTGCTGCATATTCTGGATAATGGCCGGTATGCGGGAACGATCGAGGAACATAAATACAACGGTAGACAAAATCATGTCGTAGGCGTCATCAATGTCGGCGAGATTGATATCATGCTCTCGTGCCCGAATTTCCTCGAGATGCTCTTGCGCGATGATCTCGTTCAATGCGCGAATACTTTCAGAACTTTTATCCCATGCGGTGACATTCCAGCCTTTCTGATGAAGGTAAAGTGTATTACGTCCGCGGCCGCAGCCGAGATCCAATGCCTTGCCGCTATCAAGATTACGCAGGGCATCAACCACCTCTGAGTGCGTGCGAGTCAGGCCATACTTCTGATGGAAATAATCGTCAGGTCTACAGTAAAAACTCAGTTGACAGAGCATGTCGTCGGAGCAGGCCTCAACGCGATAGCGTTGCTACGGTTCGATATAAGGGGACGAGAGCTGTGGGGAAATACGGTGTGTCGAGATGGCCTCATCGTGTTCCGAGAGTATCGTCAGCGTTAACTCTCCTTGTAATACCGCCAGTCTGGTCCAGGTGCCATCCTGCGCGTTGTATTCATCTTGGAGAGCCGTTAGTAGTGTTTCGCAATCCCATACCGGCAGCTGTTTGTAGCACATCAATGTATTCATAATTATCTCAATAGCATAGCGAAAGCAATTTCATCATTGTATCGGCTGGATGCGTCGGAAACCATGAAGTTGCTTTTTAAATGCATCAATTAATTGAGCGGTAGGTAAGGGTGTGATGAGAGAGCGTGACAGACAAACGAGGAAGGGGGATGAGGCAGGGGAAAGGTGCAACCGGTAAATAATCGGGGGGAAGCCTATCGCTTCCGCCCCGGAGTGCCTGACCTGTATGAGCGTCAGGATAACGTGCTATCAGCCGCAGCGATTACAGGCTTTAGCCTGAATCTGCTGGAAGAAATCGTTGCCCTTGTCATCTACCAGGATGAATGCCGGGAAGTCCTCAACCTCGATTTTCCAGATCGCTTCCATACCCAGCTCAGGATATTCGACACAGGTCAGACTCTTAATGCTGTTCTGCGCCAGGATCGCGGCAGGACCGCCGATACTGCCGAGGTAGAAACCGCCGTGTTTCTTACACGCGTCGGTCACCTGCTGGCTGCGGTTGCCCTTTGCCAGCATGATCTTGCTGCCACCGTGGGACTGCAGCAGATCAACGTAGGAGTCCATACGACCCGCAGTAGTCGGCCCCAAAGAGCCGGAGGCGTACCCCGTCGGCGTTTTGGCCGGACCTGCATAGTAAATCGGATGGTCTTTGACGTACTGAGGCAGGCCTTCGCCATTGTCGATACGCTCTTTCAGCTTCGCATGGGCAATGTCGCGTCCCACGATGATGGTGCCGCTCAGGGACAGACGAGTAGAGACCGGATACTGAGAAAGCTCGGTGAGGATATCATCCATCGGACGGTTGAGGTCGATGCGGACTGCCTCGCCTTCGCCAGCCTGACGCAGATGTTCCGGAATGTATTTGCCGGGATTCTGCTCCAGCTGTTCCAGCCAGATGCCGTCACGGTTGATTTTGCCTTTGATGTTGCGGTCGGCGGAGCACGATACACCCATGCCGACTGGGCATGATGCGCCGTGGCGCGGCAGGCGGATGACACGAATATCGTGCGCGAAATATTTACCGCCGAATTGTGCGCCCAGGCCCAGATTACGGGCTTCTTCCAACAGTTCCTGCTCCAGCGCCGTGTCACGGAAAGCCTGACCGTGTTCGTTACCTTCGGTCGGTAACTCATCGTAGTAGTGCGTTGAGGCCAACTTGACGGTTTTCAGGGTGGTTTCCGCCGAGGTGCCGCCGACGACGAAAGCAATGTGGTACGGCGGGCAAGCCGCGGTGCCCAGCGTGCGCATTTTTTCCACCAGGAAGTTTTTCAGTTTTCCTGGGGTCAGCAGCGCTTTGGTTTCCTGATACAGATACGTTTTATTGGCAGAACCGCCACCTTTGGTGACGAACAGGAATTTGTACTCTTCGCCTTCCGTGCTGTAGAGGTCAATCTGGGCGGGGAGGTTAGTCCCGGTGTTGACCTCTTTATACATATCCAACGGTGCGTTCTGCGAGTAGCGCAGGTTGTCTTCGATGAAGGTGTTATAGACGCCGTGCGACAGCGCTTCCGCATCGTTAACGCCGGTCCAGACGTTCTGGCCTTTCTTGCCGACGATGATGGCGGTTCCGGTATCCTGACAGGTTGGCAAAATGCCCTTAGCGGCGATCTCTGAGTTGCGCAGGAATTGCAGCGCAACATATTTGTCGTTTTCACTCGCTTCCGGATCGCTCAGAATGTCGGCGACCTGCTGCTGGTGGTCGGGACGCAGCATGAACGAAGCATCGTGGAAGGCTTGCTGAGCAAGCAGCGTCAGTCCTTCCGGTGCGATTTTCAACATGTCCTGACCGTCGAACTGCGTTACGGAAACATAGTCTCTGGAGAGCAAGCGATACTCGGTTTTATCTTTACCGAGGGGAAAAGGCTCTTGGTAATGAAAAGTTTTATTCGACATTGGTTTCTCACTTAAGGCCGTATAGTTTATGAATTCGTTCAGTTTTATCGCCCTGGCGGCGTGTTTTGCGCAGTCTTTATCATTAGGGCGGTGCGTTTCGTGCTGCGACAAAAGTAATAGACGCTACAATGTTATGGTTTTATTTCCACGAGTGCTACGTATGAGGGGCACATTATTATTAATCTCCGTCATGTTTTCATGGAAAATAGCGATAGGCTTGTTTCATACGGTGAGAATTCAGTCTGATGCGCGTTATTGAATAATATTTAAGTTAATTAATTTTCTTAATTTAAATAAATTAAGAGAGATAAAACGAGCGTCAAAAAATATCTCTGCGCACGCTGGTTATGCATTTTCATTATTACTCTTCCACCCATGTCCCTCATTTGTATTCCATAAAATCCGCATAATGGGCCTCTCCCGGTTTTTGAAACACGCCTTTTGCGTCAGCGTCTACGCTTGATTTCAAACGTGTCTCTGTTTGTACTCGGAAGATCGGGCAGAGCAACGCCCCCTTCACTCAGAGAGNAACACCTATGAACTTCGATCTGTTTGCCGATGAGCAACCCGAGCGCCGTACGGAGATTCTCGCGCCGGGAGCCGTAGTGATGCGCGGCTATGTCTGGGACGAGGCTGATACGTTATTAAACGACATCAAGCGGGTGAGTGATTCAGCGCCTTTTCGGCACCTGACAACACCGGGCGGATATGGCATGTCCGTGGCCATGAGCAACTGCGGGCCATTGGGGTGGGTGAGTGATGAGCGAGGTTATCGTTACGACGCGTACGATCCGCTTTCCGGCCGCCCCTGGCCCGAGATGCCGCCTCTCTTCCATCAGTTGGCGACGGCCGCGGCGGGAGAGGCCGGCTTTCCGGGATTTCGGCCCGATGCCTGCCTGATCAATCGCTATTCGTTGGGAGCGCGTCTGTCACTTCATCAGGATAAGGATGAACGCGATCTTGAGCAGCCTATCGTTTCGTTTTCACTGGGGTTAAATGCCATTTTTCTCTTTGGGGGGAGGGAACGCAGCGATCCATGTCAGCGCGTACTGCTTTCACATGGCGATGCGGTAGTTTGGGGCGGGGAATCTCGGTTGTTTTACCATGGGATTCAGCCGCTGAAGCCGGGACCTTTACCAAGCGGTATGCCGGGAGAATATCGGTTCAACATGACGTTTCGCAAGGTTCGCTAAAGCATAGAAGAGCGCATGGCGCGGGTCAGCGGATACAGGCATCGGGCGTCGGATGCGCCCGATGCGGAGAGATCAGGCACGCCCCAGGCGCATCAGTTCTTCCGGTGCAAAGAAGCCATTCAGGCCTTTCAGCTCGACGCATTTGGCCTTACGCACTTCTTCACGTTTTAGTTTTTCCGCATGAATAGCGGTGACGGTACCTACGGTGCGGGAGCCATCCTGCATGACTCGGCAACCGATGCTGAGCGGGTTTCTGTATCGGTCATACGCTGTGTACATTTTTTGCCTCCAAAGCTTTGACGACATACCACCCGACCGATCCTACTGCTCAGCAATGCAATAAACCATGGTATTAGTATGGTTATAATTAATGACTCTATAAATCAAGGGGCTTGTGACAGGGGGCGCTAAAAACAACAGAACGAAACGCACAGATGCACGTTCGTTCCGTTGGCCGTCAAGACGTCGCGTTTTTGGGCAGGCGCTTAAAGCTGAAGATCAATTGAACCGCGTTGATGATGATGAGCAGCGATGTCACCAAAAAGACCCAGCGGTATCCCAACGTGGCAGAAATACCGGAGCCGAGCAGGGGACCGACGACATTCCCCAGATACATGCAGGACTGGTTATACCCGAAGATGCGCCCGGTCACCTGCTGACTGCTGTATTTCACCAGAAGGGCCTGAACGGCGGGCAACAATGCGCCGTCGGCAAAGCCCAAGATAAAACGCAGGATCCCCAATTGGGNCGCGCTTTGAATGGTCGACATCAGGAAAAACAGCAATGCGCTGAACAGTAGCGCGACGATGAGAATTCGCTGCGAACCAATGCGGTCGCCGAGTTTGCCCAGCCGGGGGGCGGACATCAACGCCGACACGCCGGGAACCGCGGCAATGACCCCGCTGATAAAGGCGATGTTCTCGATGTCGGGAGACAGCTCGCGGATGAACAGCGTCAGTATCGGGCCTATCGAGCCATTGGCCATCTGTATCATCATGGTGGTGATGCAGAGGCTGACGATCAGCATGGGATAGGGCAGCGACGCGAAGACGGCCTTACCGGACAGCCGGTCGGCTTTGCTGACTTTGACGAAATTCTCTTTAATCGCGAACAGCGTAATCAGGAAAGAGATAAATAGTAGGCCGGACGTCACGAAAAATACCGTTCGCAGCCCTAGGTGGTCCGCCATGAATCCCCCCAGCATGGGCCCTATCAGCACGCCGGATACCTGCCCGGTGGAGAGCGTACCCAGCGCCCAACCGCTCCGGGCGCGGGGCACCTGAGAGGCGATGAGCGCCATAGCGTTGGGGATATAGCCGGAAGTCAGTCCCATTAAGGCGCGAAGTAGGAACAGATGCCAGACGCTGGTCGCCATCCCTTGTAACCCCATGACGATCGACATCCCAAGCGCGGCTCGCAACAGCATTAGCCTGCGCCCTTTTCGGTCGGCCAGACTGCCCCAAAGGGGGGCGACGATGGCTGAAATCATGAAGGATGAACTGAAAATCAGCCCAGACCATAGATTGAGAGACGCATGATCGCGCACGCCGAGCTGCTCGATATACAGCGGCAGGAACGGCAGGATCTGGCTCATGGCCATGCCGGTAAAAAAGCACCCTACCCAAGCGGAGAATAGGTTAAGTTTCCATTTTTCCATAAGGTCAGGACATGAAGTTACTTAGACTGTGAACAATGAGTATGGCTGTTTTAACTGCATCGTGAAATGGTTTTTGTATATCAAAGGATAACGAGTGGGCAGAAAAAAGAGGAACTAAGGGGAGTCGAAGGGAGAAGATTACGCCGCCTTTCCGGATAGAACAGGCGGCGTGGAGCCCTACTGGCGAACCAATCGCCCTACCGCGTGGCTGTCTTCGAAGTTACTGCGGAAAGGATTGATATCCAGACCGCCGCGTCGCGTATAGCGCGCGAAAACCGTCAGCTTTTGCGGTTGGCAGTAGCGCTGAATGTCGTTGAAGATACGCTCGACGCACTGCTCATGGAACTCATTGTGCTGGCGGAACGAAATCAGATAGCGCAACAGGCATTCCGGGTCGATTTTTCTGCCTTCATATTTAATCACCACGCTACCCCAGTCCGGCTGGTAGGTCACCAGACAGTTGGATTTGAGCAGGTTGGAGCTCAGCGTCTCGCTGACCATCGGCGCGTTTTCGGAAACGGCGTATTTCAGATACTCCGGGTTGAAGGAGTAGTCGTTTACTTCGATATCCAGGTCGTCGATAACGGTGCCAGGCAGGTCGTCGATGTGTGCCGGATAGCCGGTCAGTCCGGGATAAATATTGACTTTAACCTGGCCTTGCGCAGCGGCCGAGAGGTCGGTCACCAGCGTGGACAACAGGGTTTCAATATCGCGCATACGAGTCTGGTTGAAGCTGTTGAGATAAAGCTTGAATGACTTGGATTCGATCAGGTTGACAGAAGAGGCCGGAACCTGAAATTCGGCAATCCCCACCATTGGCTTGCCTTTCTTGTTGAGCCACGACAGCTCAAAGGCCGTCCACAGGTCATAGCCCGTGAAAGGGAGCTCGGCGTCGGTCAGGCCGACCAGCTCGCGCCCATTGGCGCGAGGCAGCGCTTCCAGCAGTTCCGGATCGTATTGGTCGGGGTAGCTGGAGCGAACGCCAAGATGAGTGATTTTATCTTTTTCCGTGATATGCATAAGATCATTTCCTTGCCGGAGCGGCGTTGATATAGCTTCTGAACAGTTTCCGCGTGCCGTAAATCGGGCCGACGCCCAGCACTGCATAAACGACTTTAATCATGAATTGAGACAGAATCATGGTTTTGATGACGTCAAAACTCAGCACATTATAGAACGCCACGGTACAGAAAATAACGCTGTCTACGGCCGATGCGGTAATCGTACTGGTGATGACGCGAATGAACAGATAGCGCGACTTCGTCATGATTTTGATTTTATAGAGAACGTAGGCGTTTACGTTTTCAGAAACCAGATAGGCAAGCGAAGACGCCACCAGCACCGCCATGATGCTGTGCACGATACCGTTATAAGTATGGTCGTACTCCCACTGCGGCAATCCTGGGATCAGGCTCGTCACCCACAGGCCAAGGACGAACGCGAGGTTGGCGAAAAAGGTGATAAGGATCGTTCGCCTCGCCAACTTCAGTCCGTAAAATTCATTGAGGATATCCACCAAAATAAACGTAATGGGATAGACGAAAACGGCGGGCGGCACCACCATGTTTAGCGCGGGCACGAAGACCGGTTTCACCCCGGCAATGGTCGAGAAAATGTAAATAACGCTCAGCGCGATACTGATGAGCAGATAGGCGTGCCAGGAACGATCGTTGCGGTCGCTGATGTCGTAGACGGTTGTGATGTCTCTGCTGTTGTAGAGCTTTTTGTATAGGGCATTAAGCTCGTGGCGGCTGAAATCATCAGAGATTTCGTTATCCACGAGTTCTTTTAAATCCATGCTGATAGTTTTGCCTGTCGCCAGCACCATGATGTTGGCTGACAATTCGCCGCTATGGTTAAATCCCAGTAGTTTAAACTTTCTGTTGGATTCCATTTACAGTCTTTCCTCTATGATATAGCCCAGCAGTACTATATTGCTGGGTCTTTTCCTTTCAATTGAGATGTTTCCCTCTGGTGGCTGAATAATAAAACCTTCAGCCTGCGAATAGCACAGTAAGGGGGTGTTAACTACCAGGGCTGGTGGACGTTTAATAATAATGACATCGTTCGGTGAAAATTGGTTACTAATAGTAGACTCAACTCTCATCGCTAGAATATTTGATTCTTCTCCGAAGAAATAGGTCAGCGGATATTGAATGGCTAACTGACCTATTTTCTTATCTTGTGACGCTAATAAATCAGACTGAGGAATAATAGGGATCGCGGCTGGATTTTTATTACCTTCGTAGGAAAGGGTATTATTAAGCTGTTCGATCTTTTCCAGATCGTAATCTTCTATTTCTTCACACGACAGGCCGAAAAAATCGGAAATACGATTCACGGTTGATTGCTGTACGTTATTCACGCGGCCATCGAGGATTTTGTAGATAGTCGTGCGGGTCACACCGGTGCGGTTTGAAAATGACGCTTTCGTTTCCCCACGCGTCCGCATCAAATATTCAATATTCTTGATGATGTTGGTTTTACGTTGAGCATTCGTTGTTTTCATAGACATCCTTTACGCAATAACACCTCTTACCCGTTTATCTTACGCTAAAACAGCGTTTGTCCGCATCCAGAGGGGCGTAATTTCTTGTCGAATTCGGNGGTTAAATCATCATACGAAAATCTTCACCAACACACTATCCCTGCCATTATTATTGGCCTATCGAAAAGTGAACACTAAAGTTAGTTTTACGTCAACTTATCTGTTGACTAAAGGTTTTTTGCTGCGTTACTGTTTAAAGAGCTCTGATGGATATACACGGTGCATGCTGTTGTTATGTCTTATGGCAGTCATTATTGATTAAAAAATTATTGCCGTGATTTTCTTATTGGAGCCAGAGTCATTCTAATTCCAACACCAGGGAACTTAGGTAGGAATGAATGAAGAAAGTATCATTCAAGATCCATTGACCCGAAATAATTAGCTGTGGCAATTATATTGCCGCGCTGTCTTAACATCGGACAGCGCGGCAACATGATTATTCGGCTCACGTCGCTTATTCTCGCCATGCACCCTCTTTTCCCCGTCAGCCTCTGTCCAGCCCAAGTCCGATGTGGATACCAGCTGTACGTCGCTCTTTGATGATCCATGGGGCGCCTAACAAGCGCACATTCGTTCACAAGGAAGTAACACCGAAACGCGAATTTTCGCTATCATGCATCCTTTCTACCTGCGACAGATGAGTACTATGGAACGTTTTCTTGAGAATACGATGTACGCCGCCCGGTGGCTGTTGGCGCCGGTTTATCTTGGTTTATCGCTGGGGCTGCTGGCGCTGACCATCAAGTTTTTTCAGGAGATCTGGCATGTTCTGCCCAATATTTTTTCCGTGGCGGAATCTGAGCTGGTCCTGACGCTGCTGTCGCTGGTGGATATGACACTGGTGGGTGGTTTACTGGTCATGGTGATGTTTTCGGGCTACGAAAACTTCGTCTCGGCTCTCGATATCGACGAGGGTAAAGAGAAGCTGAACTGGCTGGGCAAGATGGACTCCGGTTCGCTGAAAAACAAAGTGGCGGCTTCCATCGTCGCCATCTCTTCCATCCATTTACTGCGTGTATTTATGGATGCCCGCAATGTCGCCGACAACAAGCTGATGTGGTACGTCATCATCCATCTTACTTTTGTGTTGTCTGCCTTCGTCATGGGCTATCTGGACCAGCTGTCGCGTCGAGATAAAGACCACTAACGTCTGGTGCGCTATTCGTTGCCCGTCATGTTAGCGATTACCCACAGAATCAGGCGCGTTGGCTCCGGCGAACCGCCTCTGTGGCGTGCGGTCCCTCTCCAGGTCATTTTGAGCGTTTTGTCACAACTCTATATTGTTACCGGTAACATGTTACCGGTAACGGTGCTACGATTATTGACATAACCGTTTTTATTCCATGGGTGGAGAGAGAAGTATGGCGGGTCAAAGTTTTATTCTGATGGGCGTGTCCAGCACGGGTAAATCATCCGTCGGCGAGGCGCTGGCGAGGGCTATCGGCGCCAAGTTTATCGACGGTGACGATTTGCACCCGCGCAACAATATCCTGAAAATGGCGGGGGGAGACCCGCTAAACGACGATGACCGGGCACCATGGCTGGAGCGCATCCGCGATGCGGCATTCAGCCTTGAACGAAAAAATGAGACCGGCGTCATTGTCTGTTCAGCCCTGAAAAAGCAATACCGTGATCAAATTCGCTCGGGCAACGAGCATGTCACCTTTATCCATCTTTCCGGCTCCTTTGAACTGGTTCTGGCCCGCATGATGGCGCGCGAAGGCCACTTTATGCCTGCGGCGCTGCTCAAGAGCCAGTTCGACACATTGGAAGTGCCGGGAAACGACGAACCCGATGTCGTCACGGTCAGTATTGATGGCAGTTTTGATGACGTGGTGAAACGCTGCGTCATGGCGGTACGTGGGAGAGCGTGCCGTGCTTAAACGGAGGAATGAATGAATAACAATAAAGTCATTGAGCAAGTCACACGTCGTATACTAGAGCGCAGTGAAGCCTCTCGCAGCCGCTATCTGGCTAAAACGGAAGCCCAGGCGGCGCAAGGCAAAACCCGCAGCCACCTGTCCTGCGGCAATCTGGCGCATACGGTAGCCGCCTGTCCATCCAGTCAGAAAGGCACGATTCTGGATTTTACCCGCGTCAATGTTGGCATTATTACCGCTTATAACGACATGTTGAGCGCCCATCAGCCTTACGGCACCTATCCCGACACGATGAAAAAAACGCTGGCCGAACTGGGCCATAGTGCGCAGATTGCCGGCGGTGTCCCGGCGATGTGCGATGGCGTGACTCAGGGGCAGGACGGGATGGATCTGTCGCTGTTCTCGCGCGACCTGATCGCTCAGGCGACAGCGGTTTCGCTAAGCCACAACACCTTTGATGCGACGCTGCTGCTGGGCATCTGCGACAAAATCGCGCCCGGACAGCTGATTGGCGCGCTGTCGTTCGGCCACCTGCCTTCCGCTTTCGTGCCGTCCGGCCCGATGTCGGCCGGCATCAGCAACGATGAGAAAGTGAAAGTGCGCCAGCAGTATGCGGCGGGTGAGGTGGGCAAGGCGGCGTTGCAGGACATGGAGTGCAACGCGTATCACTCGCCGGGCACCTGCACGTTCTACGGCACGGCCAACACCAACCAGCTGGTCTTTGAAGCGATGGGGCTGATGCTGCCCGGTTCTTCTTTCGTCGCGCCGAACGATCCACTGCGGTCGGCCCTGACCGAAAAAATCACCGCGCATATCGTCACTCAGGCCGACAACGGCACTCAATATCGACCGCTGTCGCGCGTGGTGGATGAAAAATCCATTGTTAACGGTCTGGTCGCCTTGCTGGCCTCCGGCGGAAGTACCAACCACTCTATCCATCTGGTGGCGGTCGCGGCGGCGGCAGGATATGTCCTGACCTGGGACGACATCGAAGAGCTGTCTCAGGTCGTGCCGCTGTTGGCGAAAATGTATCCGAATGGTCCGGCCGACATCAATGAATTCCAGCAGGCGGGCGGTGTGCCGACGCTGATGAAAGCGCTGGCGGATCGCGGTCTGCTGAACATGGACGCCACGCCGGTCTACGGCAGTATGGAAGACTATCTATCCACGCCGCGTCTGCAGAATGGCAAGTTGGTTTTCGAGCCTGCGGCCGACTCCTCCAATCCGAATGTCATCTCTTTGCCCGGCACCCAGTTCAGCGAACAGGGCGGCCTGAAAGTGCTGGATGGCAACCTGGGGCGCGGCGTCATCAAAGTCAGCGCCGTCGCGCCGGAATACCGCTTCATCGAAGCCCCGGCACGCGTCTTTGAATCTCAGCACGACGTGGAGAAGGCTTACCATGCCGGCGAGTTTACGCAAGACGCCGTAATTGTGGTGCGGCATAACGGCCCCGCCGCCAACGGCATGCCGGAGCTGCATAAGTTGATGCCGATAATGGGCAACCTCATGAAGTCCGGACTGCGGGTCGCGCTGGTGACGGACGGACGTCTGTCCGGCGCATCCGGCAAAGTGCCTGCGGTGATCCACCTTTCGCCGGAAGCACAACGCGGCGGTCCGCTGTGTCGGATCAACGACGGCGACGTCATTCGTGTGGATGCGCAGGCCGGTCGTATCGACGTTCAGACCGATCTTTCCGCGCGTCCGGAAACACATCCGGAGCTGGCGCCTGAGCATCTGGGGTCCGGTCGTGAGCTGTTCTCGGCGTTCCGCCAGATGGTATCCAGCGCCGAACAGGGCGCGTCCATCTTTAGCTTCTAACGCCTTCGCCGCGCACGGCGGTGTGCGGTAGCCCGGTCGGGTGACGTGGGGCCGTCAGGTCCTTTCGTCATCCGGCCTTTTTTGTGCGTATTTTCTGGGAATGGCTATATTTTTTGCAGGCTTCCTAAGGAATTTATGATGAAAAAATCAATGATTTTTGCTCTATTCGGCGGCATGGCGTTAACCGCCTGCCATTCCAACGATCCCGCTGAGTTCATGGTGCCCGGCAATGAAAAGATGGAAGTATCGAAACAGTTGTACGTCTGTGACGATGGTTCAAAGCTCGGGGTGATGTACTACAACAATGAGCCCAACTATGCCGCGCTGGTCAATATTCCGGATAAAGGCAAAATTTTGATGGTTGACGTGCCTGCGGCCAGTGGTTCCCGCTATGTCGGCAACGTCTACGAATGGTGGACCAAGGGCGATAACGGTACGTTGAAGCAGGTCATCGAAAATAAAACTATTGAGTGCCATCAGTAAAACCTCCCCCGGCGATGAACCGCTCTCCTCGCCGGGGCGCTATCCCGCCACGCTTTGCTGCTTCTCATCTCGGCTTTCCCGACTATCACGTCACAGCGCGCTTATCGGACGGGAGTCACGGCCGTTTGGTTGACTGCGGCGTGATTTCTCGCGGCGATCGGCTTATCATCCCGTCTGAACACATGCAGGCGAAGGCTGATAAGGATGTCAGGAAAACAACGGGTTATATGCGGTATTGCCGCACTTCTTTTTATCGCCTTGATTGGGGCTGTCGTGCGCTATTGGCCCGATTTTCTCTCCGTGATGTTGGCAATACAGATCGACCTCCACCGCTATCTGGTGGGATACCTGCTTCAGCTTCAACGTGGAGACCCGCATCTGGGCTATGGGGTATGGCTGCTGGTCGCCAGCTTCATCTACGGCGTATTGCACGCCATCGGCCCCGGACACGGCAAATTCATCATCACGACCTACCTCAGCGTCTCCCATGAGACGGCCTCTTCCGCCAGAATTCTCGCCTTTCTGGGTGCGATGACGCAGGGCCTTGCGGCAATTCTGTTGGTCTATCTGCTGGTGGTGTTTCTGAACGTCTCGATGGGCGATTTGAGCCTAAGCCGCTGGTATATGGAAAAAATCAGCGCGCTCTACATCGGGGCGTTCGCCGTCGTGTTGATGGTCAGAGCCGTACGCGCGGGCCGAACTCGCCCGGCCATCCGCCGTTGTACGCCGGTGGTCGCCGGTGCGTCGGGGGTACTGGCGCAGCCTCGTGCGAAACTGGCTGTCGAGCCCGCGGCCTGCTGCGGACACCATGCCGTAAACCCGGCGGCCGTGCCACGCGATCTGTCGTCCGCGCTGGCGATGATTGCCGCTATCGGCATTCGGCCATGCACCGGCGCGATAATGATTCTTGCGTTCGCCAACGCGGTCGGCTGCTTTAACTGGGGCGTTGCCGCCGTCATGGCGATGGCGCTGGGAACGGCGTTGGCGATCTGCGCGCTGGCAACGTGGGTGATCCATTCGCGCGACCGGGCATCGTCTTTGTTCCAGCGTGCGCGCCACCCTGTGTTCGCCTCGCTGCGTCCTTGGCTGTTGGCGGCTTCGGGACTGCTCCTGTTCCTGTTCGCCCTTCTGCTGTTCTCCTCCACCTTGCCAGCGAACGCGCTGGGCGATGCGCTCAACAACGGCTGTTGAGCGCAAACGCCGATGAAAGGCCAGGAATGAGAACGGGGCGGGGGACGTATCCAAGGTTGTCACCCCAGAGGCCGCATGTTTTCATTAGGCGTCAACGGCGGCAGAACTTTGTTTCTTTAGGAAGCGAAGCAACGTCGGCGACGGGCGCTCCTCTGCCGCTTTTCGCGTGGTGGAAGAGCCGACTCACTCTCAGATAATCCAATGCCATGTCTCAGATGAACCAGGCGAGTTTTAAGCTCTCGCCAGAAAAAACGCTGTCGGATGAGCAGTTGGCGCTCAAACAGCGAGTGGAAGCCTTTCTGTGCCAGCATCGTCACGCCGCTCAGGCGTGTTTCGTTATTCAGGGGGCGGCGGGCACCGGCAAAAGCGTGTTCCTGCATGCGCTGTTCGCCGATTTGCAGCGTGACGCGCGTCAGCGGCCGGATCATCCGCTGTACGGCAGCGAAAACGTCTTGCTCGTCAACCATCCCGAAATGCTCAAAGCCTATAAAAATGCGTCGGACACGCAGGCCGCACTCCGTAAAAAAGACTATGAGCGCCCGACGACGTTCATTAACCGCATGCGCAAACGTGAAGCCAAGGCGGATATCGTGCTGGTGGACGAGGCCCACTTGCTGCTGACGCGCAGCGATCGCTACAACCACTTTTTTCAGGACAATCATCTGGAAGAGATTTTGCGCCTCGCCCGCTGCGTGGTGCTGATTTTCGATGAGCAGCAGGTGCTGAAATCCAAAAGCCTGTGGCGAGAAGGCGATCTTGAGCGGTTAATTGCCCGCGGGCCGCATGAGGTCTGCCTGCTGCAGCACCAGTTCCGAATGAAGGCCGCGACGTCGATGCAGCGCTGGATTAACCACTTCTGTCGGCGACAACTGTCGCCCTTGCCGGTAGCGGCGCCCGGCGAGCCGATGTTTGAGCTGAAGATCTTCGACGATGCGCAGGCCATGTATACGGCGATCCGGCGGCGCAACGCCGACAGCGGATTGTCGCGGATGCTGTCGACCTATGATTACCCCTATCGGCTGGACGGACAGGATCACTTTATTGAAGAGGGCGCCTTCCGGCTACGCTGGGATCGCTCGAAGCCGAACGAGCGCCTGCCTTGGGCGGAGCGGGAAGACACTATCGACGAAGTGGGCTCGGTATACACGGTGCAGGGTTTTGACCTCAACTACGTCGGGCTGATTCTGGGGCCGTCGGTATCGTGGGACGCCGAGCGCAGTCAAATCCTCATCGACCCGGCCCGTTATGAGGACGGCGCGGCGTTTCAAGGGACCGGACGTCTTGACGACGCCGAAGCGGTGAAAGTCCGTATCATGCTCAATGCCATCAACGTGCTGATGACCCGCGCGATTGATGGACTCTATATTTACGCTCACGACGCAGGACTGCGTCGCCAGCTGCTTCACTTACAGGATGAGGCGGCAAACCACGGAGAGAACGATGTCTGCAAATGAATTGGTGTGGATTGACGATCCGCGCATGAAAATGGTGTCCCGGCACGTCGAGGTCATTGATGACTCCGTCAACGCGCTGGTGGAACGGATGTTCGCCCTGGTCGAGAGTATGAACGATTCGGGTCTGGCGGCGATCCAGTTGGGGATCCCGCAGCGCATCGTGGTGATTGACATGGACGACGAACAGGGGACGCGTCAGCGTTTGGCGTTGATTAACCCGGAGGTGGTGGAACGCTCACAGGAAACGACCTCGCATCTCGAACTGTGTTCCTCTATCCCGCAGCATCCGTTGCCTGCGGAGCGGGCCAAGCGCGTGCGCGTGGCGTATACCGATCGGGACGGCAATCCACAGTCGTTGGAAGCGGGGGGAGCGCTGGCCGTGTGTCTCCAGCATGAAATCGATCATCTCGACGGATTGTCGTTGATCGATAACCTGTCCGATCTGAAACGTAACCGCATTCGAACCCAACTGGCGAAGCTGCGTCGCAAGCTCGCGCCGCGCGGCGAATAGCGAGGTTGCCGAGTCTATTCCCGTGTTGCCGTATCAGCGACCGCCGGGATGAATATCCCCCGGGCGCAGAACACGCCCGAGGGAGCGCGGGATCTAGTGGAACAAAGGCTGTGGGGAGGTCACGCCCGGGACCTCAGCGCGCGTCATCTTCTGAACGATGTCGTCCAGCGGGCAGAGCCAGCCGACGGCTGTTTGTTGGCAGTGGCTGTCGTGGTACTCCTCGATCAGCGGCGGCGCCTCTGACGTCAGCGGGCTGAGATGGCGCCACTGGTCCAGCGACATGGCGCTAAACGTCAGGCGCACGTAGCGCTCGCCGCTGCGGGTATCGCGATAGCGTTCGAATGCCAGACTGCCTCCCGGCGGGATATCGTTACGCGGATATTCTCCCAACGTCCAGTTCATCTGCAGCATGGTCTGGATTTGCGCGATATTGGTGTCATGGCCGACGAACATCACCAGCGGCGCTTGCAGGCCGCGGTTTTCCGGGGCGGACGCCGTGGTGCCGGCCGTGAGCGCCGCCACCAGCTGAGACATCAGCAGCGTACCGCCGTGTCGCGCCAGCTCCGGGGTATCGCTGACCAAATCGTATTTAGCCGCGTGCAGCGCCATCAGCGCCGACACCTCGCGCGCATTACGGGCATGGCCGAAAGCAACCTGGGACAGCGGCAGTCCTTCGCTGTACTGCAGCCGGATGGTTTCGCCTATCGTCGACCCCGGCGACAGCGGGCCTTTGAGCGATACGCCGTGCTCTTTTTCCACCAGCTTCCACGGCGCGTTCAGGAACTCGCAGGACGACGGCGTATCGGCGCAGACCGCCGCGCGCAGCAGTGTGATGGCGGGCTGATAGCGTTTATTCAGCTCCTCTGCGCTGCCCGTCCGAGCCGTGACCTGCTGTTTGACCGTCTCTTTGTCCGGCTGGCTCAGGCCCATATCCACGCTTTGAAACAGCGGATCGCGCTTTTCNCGCGTGCTTCCCGCCGCGAGTCCGCAGCCCGGAAACATCCCGTCCAGGAGCGCTTGCGCCGTGGCGCGGGTTCTTTGCAACGGACTGGACCAGGCAAACACCTGTTCCGGCGTCGGGCAGCCCGCGCCGATGGGCAGACCTGCCGCTCGCCAGCGGGCGATCTGATAGGCGCCCTGATGGATAATCCCGGCGTAACCGTGACCAGAGAGATGACCGTCTTGTACCGTCCATTCGGGCCACGTTTTACCGGTCGCTTTGTTCAAGGCGTCGGTGTTCGTCTGCGGACGGACGCCGTGGCGGCTCAGGGTGACGACATTTTCCAGCGTGAATGGCGCCTCAGGCGCGGCCATCAAAGGAAAAGCGGTGACCAGCGCCAGCGTGGCGGCGCCCAGTTTGAACATTGTCATAGCGGATAGCGAACCTCATGATTAAAACGTGTATTTAAATCCGGTAGCGTAAGTCGTTTGCCGTTTATCGCTGCTTTTAGAAACGGATTCGTTGGTGACCTCAAGGACATATTGCCAGTGGGTCAGGAATTTGATTTTCATTTCGACCTGATGTTCATAGTCGGTATCACGTTTAGCGAAAATAGGCTGGTCGCTAAAATAACGAGAGTATTTATAAGATAGCGTCGCGCGGCTGAATTTATATTTTGCCCCGGCATCAATACGGTGTGTATATTTGGTCGGTTTATCGTCGTAGTCGGTTATTTCGTAGCGATAACGCGTCGCAAGGGCAATATTATCAACCACAAACCATTCCGCGCTCAAAGACGGTTTCCAGGTCTGCTTTTCATCGTAAATGCTGGTGGTTATGCCGGGCGTCAATGTCAGGGAAGGGGAAACCGTAAACGCATAATCGACGCCTAACTCCGTTTTATCTTTTCGTAAGTGGTTAAAGGCCTTGCCTGCCGAGCCATCCGATGACTCGCGTGGATAGGTCTCCCACTCCGCGGACAGCCCCAGTCCATGACTGAAGCGGTGTTCAATACCGAATTTATCGCTGTGGGTACGGGAGACATCGCTGAATTCATGTTTCCAGAAAAGAGAAACCGCCTGAGATTGAAAAGACAATACGCATAAAGGGATGAATAAAAAATGACGTAATAACATTTATAATCGCCGTTTGTGCTAAAAGTGCTGCGAATATAGGGACGCTACATGACAAAAAAATGAAAATGATTTGTCGGCGAGACGATGAGATTGAATTTTATTAAATAAGAGAGAAGTCAATATGCGCCTATAAAATAAAATGCTTTTTATCTCATGGTCATTAGAGTGTCATTCTGCCGACGGCGTGACGTTATTTTCACCGTCGGCAAAATGGGATGGCCATCATGCCTAGGGCAGACGCGTCGTCTTTTTCAGTACGATGTAAAGTACGCTGGCGACGACGAGCGAATTAAAGGCGGGAATGCCCCACTCAACGTTCAGGCCCACGACACTGCCGATGATGCTGGCGATGATGGCGGCCCAACCGATCGCGGGGGTGTTGGCCGCATCCGGCAACTGACCCGCCTTGCGGCTGGCGTCCAACAGCGTTCTATGGCTGCGCAGCAGGTAATAGTCCACCAACATAACCCCGATAATCGGCGGAAAAACCACGCCTAACAGCGTCAGGAAATCGACAAACCGGTCCAGAATGCCGAGCACCGACAGCAGCGTGCCGATCAGACCAATGACCAGCGTGATCGACATGTAGCTGAGCTTTTTACCGGTAATGCCTTCAATTGCGTTGGCTAATCCCAGCGATGAGGAGTAGAGATTGATATCGTTGATTCTCAACGTGGAGAATACGACGGCGATTAGCCCGATGCCCCCGGCCATCTGCGACATAATGGTGACGACATCCGCCGTGTTCAGCGCTCTTGCGATCAGGATAGCGAGACCGTTTACGATGAATTCGCCGACGATAATCGACATCAGGGTCATCCAGAACACGTGGCGGCCTTTCTGCGAATAGCGGGTCATATCCGGCGTAATCAGGCTGGCGACGATGCAGCCGCCGACGACCATGGTGGCCCCGGCGCTGATGGAGACGGACTTGGACGGGATGGAGTCTATCAGAGCGTAGAACGAGTGGCCCGCCAGCGTTTGCGTCGAAATGTAGGCGACGATACCGATAAACAGCGGGACGGCGATGCGAGCGGTATAGCGCAGAGCTCTGAAGCCGAAGGCGACCAGCAGGGTCAGCGCCACGCCCGACAGCGTGGCGGAGCCGGCGAAGCCCAGCTTGTCGTTAAGCGCATAGTTGAGCGCTCGCGCGAACACCGCGTTTTGTACGCCGAACCAGCCGAGCAGGCTGATGGCGATCACCACGCCCATCAGCACGGCGCCAAGTCGGCCAAATCCGCACCATCGCGCCAGCAGGCTGCCGGACAGTCCCTCCATCATGCCCGCATAGCCCAGACCGACGGTCACGATGCCGAAAATAAGGCTGCCGATGGCGATGGCGGTGAATGCCTGACTAAGCGTCATCGAATGCCCCAGCACGGCGCCCAGCATGAACTGATCCAGGGCGGTCAGCATGCCGATGTGCACCAGCGCGATATTGAAAAAAGGCAGCCTCGCGGAGAGGGGAACCCGGCTAACCGGGTAATCGTCTAATTTTTCCATGTTTTCCAGAGTCCTTGTGGTTAATCGCCTATTCCTGCAGGCGCGGCCGGTTTTAATGCCAGCTGACAGCCAGCGCGATTCCCGGTCGTCGGGCGGACGAGAGGTCACCTTGCGCCCCGAGACAATAGGGAATCTCTCGGGATGGATCGGTGAATTCGCCCGGCGTGGTCACCGCGCTAAATATATTGAATGCCTTTCACCAGCAGGGTGGGCGGTATGTATTTATCCAGCCCTGTGTGATAACAAAACGCTTTAAATTGATGCAGTGAATGCACGTCGGCTTTTTGGTAAATGCTATATATTCTGTTTTCGACGGTTTTATAGGCAAGGTTGGTTTTTTGGGCGATCTCCTTTCCCGAAAAGCCCTGCAAAATCAGAAAAATCATTTCCAGCTCCGAGGGCGTAAATAAACTGTTTTCGACGCGGGTAATCAGCGTAGAGGGCGCTTTCTTATCGATATAAACCAGCGGGGAGAGCGTCGTCAGCGGTTTGGCGTTCCACATGGTGCCGATACAGCGTTTTCGGACATCGAAGATAGGGATTTTTTCACTGACGAACGGCGAGAGAAAAGGGTCGCCGTTCCAATAGTGCGTTTCAATGACGGCGACGCTTTTCTTACTNTGCTCCGTTCGTCTGTCGTGCTCGATGAAGTCCTCCGACATCTCCGCCCATTCGGCGGGGAATTCGGCGTCCAGTTTTCCTTCGAACTCGAATTTGGCGGGCGTATTGGTATACGCCAGGGCGGCTTTGTTCATATAAATATGCCGCGATGCCAGATCTTTGATTCCCCAGGGTTCGTGCAATGCTTCCATCACGGTAATCAGACCGCCGATATAACGGCTGATGTCTTCTGTGTCCTGTGGCATCCTGGCCTCCTTTCAAGACGATTGATAACTTACTGAAACTCCTTGCGGAGATAATGACGCGTGAAACGGTGAGCGTAACCCGCGAGGTGGCCGTACTCTTGATATCCGAGCTTCTCGTAAAATCCCTTGGCCTGAAAACTGAAGGTGTCGACATACGCCATATGGCAACCGCGTTTTTGCGCTTCCGCCTCGGCCTGCTGCATCATTTGGCGGCCTAAACCGGCATGCCGATACGGTTCGCCGACCCACAGAAATTTAATTTCCAGCGCTCCCCACCAGGTGCTCGCAACCAGACCTGCAATAATTTCATTATTATCATTAGTGAAAGTTAAAAATAGCGGGTGAATATCACCTTCCTGAAATTTTTTATTATGTTGCAATAAACTTTGAATGACAAATTCCTCATCCTGAGGATTGGGGGTGTCGGTAATATTTAACTTCATTATTTTTATGCTCCTGATTTTTATAAATCTTATGTCGCATCCAGGCGAATATTAATCTTTAACATAAATCGTTTTTTGAGACAAGGGAGGTTTTTACTCCTTCATCACTAGGTGGCATTAGTTAGTATATTCCGAGTTTGTGCAAGAAAATTGAGGCCTTGAATACACTTATAGTGAAACTATTAGTCGCATCCTCTTTGTCATCACCAGGGAAATATATTCTTATTGGATGGGAAAGTAATGATGAGTGGGAATAAATTTCGGCGTATCTATTATTAATGATAAAAATAAGCGATTGTATATAGTGAATTTATAATATTTAAAGACACTTGATTCATGAGAAAACGAGCCTCGCGGACGGAGGCTCGGATAAGTAAGGACTGTTAGTCCACCGACCGAATAAACTCCAGCAGATCCTGATTCAACCGATCCCGGTGCGTCTGAGTGATAGCATGTGGCGCACCTTCATAGACCTTGAGTTGGGCATTTTTGATCATCGCTGCGGCCACTTTGCCCGTCGATTCGAACGGCACGACCTGGTCGGCATCGCCGTGGATGACCAGCGCTGGCACGTTGATGCTGTGCATATCCGGGCGAAAGTCCGTTTCAGAGAACGCCGTGACGCAGTCGAGCGTACTTTTCAGAGAGGCCATCAGCGCGATATTCAGCGTTTGCGTCAGCACGCCCTCAGAGACCTGCATCCCTTTATTAAGACCGTAAAACGGCGTCGCGAAATCGCTGATAAACTGCGCACGGTCTTGCATAATCCCTTCGCGGATGCCGTCGATAACCTGTTGCTCCACCCCATTCGGATAGTCAGCGGACTTCATCAGCTTCGGTGTCACTGCGCTGAGCAACGCTACGGCCTTGACGCGATGAGAGCCGTGGCGCTGGATGTAGCGGGCAACGTCGCCGCCGCCCATCGAAAAACCGATCAGCGTAATCTCGTCCAACTGCAAGTGTTCGATCAATTCGTGAATATCATCGGCCAGCGTATCGTAGTGATAGCCATTCCACGGCTGGTCGGAACGCCCGAAACCGCGGCGGTCAAAGGCGATAGCGCGGAAGCCGTGCTCGGCGAAAAAATGCAGCTGGCTGTCCCACATATCGGCATCCAGCGGCCAGCCGTGGCTGAACAACAGCGGCTTACCTTTTCCCCAATCCTTGTAATACAGCTGAGTACCGTCTTTCGTTCTGAATGTGCTCATGCGTAATACCTCTGATAGGTAGCGAATGTGAAGATGAATGCGTACTCCCGGCTCGCTCGGTGCCGGTTCGGGCGACGCAGACGCTACTTCTCAGCTTAGCAGGATATCCTTATTTGACAGGCCGCTGGGCGTTGGGCGCGGCTTATTCGGCGAAAACAAAGAATGAAATAGCTCAGAGGCACGATTGTCGTCACGATGTGAGCGAGCGGCGCATTTGCGGTGTTTTACAGGAAGAGAGGCACACGCTTTACTCAAAGAGGACATCTGAATTTAGGGAGGAATACAAGATGAAAATGACGATAGGCGCATTCGTGCTGGCGCAACTGAAAGCCTTATCCATTCGAACGGTGTTTGGCGTTCCCGGCGATTATAATCTTGAGTTATTGGAGTTGATTGAGCACGACGCTCAGATCGATTTCGTCGGGAGTTGCAATGAGCTTAATGCGGGATATGCAGCGGACGGATACGCCCGCATTCACGGCGTTTCCGCGTTGGTGGCCACGTATGGCGTCGGCGATTTGGCGGTACTGTCGGCGATTGCCGGGGCGTATGCGGAATCGGTGCCGATTATTTTACTGACTGGCGCGCCGCCTTTATATGCCAGAGAGTATCGGATTTTGCTGCATCACTCACTGGCGGACGGTCAGCTTGACCACGACATGATCTGTTTTCGTCAATTCACCGCCGACCAACTCCTCATCACGCCTGAAAACGCAGCGCAGTCCATTCCCCGGGTCATATCCCGCGCCTGGGTTGAAAAGAAACCGGTCTACTTGCAGTTGCCTTCGGATATTAGCGATGTGGAAATCGAGGTCCCGGATTCGCCCTACGACTATGTGATGCCGCAGAGTGACGTACGCCGATTGCAGATGGCCGCCGACGCGTTGTCCCGTCGCCTTCAACATTCCGAAAGACCGGTGATGCTGGTTGATCATGCGGTGGCACGCTTTGGTCTGTCCGAAAGGCTGTGCGCATTTGCCCGACGCTTTTCTATTCCCATCGTTTCGATGTCCACGGCTAAAGGGGTTATTCCGGAAAACGACCCGCTGTGGCTGGGGAGCTATAACGGCGACTTATCTCGCCCGGACGTGCTTCGTCGACTGGAGGAGACGGATTGCACGCTGTCTTTCGGCGTAAAACCTATCGATCTCAACACCAACTTTTTCTACACGTCGCCGCTGTTCAAAGAGGTCATCCATATCGCGCCCTATTCTCTGACGATGGAAGCGGACTTTTATCCCGCCGTGGCGACGGGGGATCTGCTGCGCGCCGTCATGCTGGCGCTTCCGGAGCGGACGAGCGAGCGACCTGTGGTGGGGGCGCCCACGGTGGTCAGCGAAGCAGCCTGGGGACAGCAGGCCTTCTGGCAGCGCATACAGACCTTCATTCAGCCGGATGACGTTGTGGTCGTGGATATCGGCACCAGCAACGCGGGCGTGATGGGGCTGTCGCTGCCGGATGGCGTCACGGTGGTGGGGCAGCCGCTATGGGGAGCCATTGGTTATTCATTACCGGCCTTGCTGGGCACGATGCTGGCGGCGCCGCAGCGCCGGCATGTGTTGTTTGTCGGCGACGGGGCGTTTCAGATCTCTTGTCAGGAGCTGGCGACGTTGATGCGCCTCGGTCTGGCTCCCGTTATTTTTCTGCTCAACAATAACGGCTACACGATTGAGCGCTACATCCTGGGGGAGCGCTCGTCCTACAACACGATACCCGCCATGCGGTACACCGAACTGCTCCATGCCATGGGGGGCGGAGACGATGTTGTCGGCGCGGTGGTGGAAAATAGCGCCCAGCTGGACGCCGCGCTGGAGCAGGCCGAACGTGCGCAGTCGCTCACGTTGATTGAAGTCAGGCTGTCGGACTTGGATAGTCCGGCGGCTTTGAAAACGCTGTGCGGCCACTGTCGCCGATTTAATTTCGGGATTCGGGCTCCACGACTTCCGTAGCACGGTGTCATCTTTGCAGGCCGCCGTTTTCGGGTGGTCTGCCATCACGCCCCAACGCCAGAAAGTTATTTTGTCATTATGCCGGTTATGCAATTCCGCTTTGTAGCGATATTTATTGCCTGAGTGTCCGCATGATTTTATTTTATTTTTACGCATCGTTCCTTTTGGGATAATGACCGTTGTTTACAGGCAATGGTTATATTTTTTCTTTTAGGTATAACTATTGCTTATGTTTTTATATATCCGCACTTCACGCGAAGGTTATTCCTGTTTCAGTGACAATGGCATATCGATCTGATGCCAAATACATTTTTGGTGGTGTGTGTTTTTATTCAGGAGTGACAGTTTCAACATGTTGTGCTATATCTATAAATACTGCATATAACGGTCGATAATATCGTCATTAGACGATATGTCCGAATATTTCATCAATAACCACCTTTCGAAGAATTATCTATGCCACGTTTAACACTCACTTGAAATAAAGGAAAATTATGTCTGATGTACACGACGACAGCGACAAATATAGTCATAAACCAACGGTGATATCACCGGCTGACAATGAAAAGACATCCGATACATCCGAGAGTGAAAATAACAGCTTTTTAAGCGCTGATGCCTTTTTATTGACAGCAACGGCCATAGCCGCCATCGCGGGATTTTTATATGGCTACGATACCGGGATTATTTCCGGCGCTCTGTTGCAAATCACCCATGACTTTTCCCTCTCTTCCCATGCGCAGGAGCTGGTCACCAGCGCCATACTGGTCGGCGCCGTAGTCGGCGCCTTGTCATGCGGTAAGCTGTCCAGCGTGCTGGGGCGGCGGTACACGGTCATGATTGTCGCCGCCATCTTCGCGCTGGGGGTGATTGGCTCGGGCCTGTCCCCCAACGCCTATTATCTCGGCGCCGCGCGGCTGGTACTGGGGTTCGCCGTCGGGGGCGCATCGCAGATCGTGCCGGTCTACATTGCCGAACTGGCGCCGCCGGAGAAGCGCGGCCGACTGGTGACGTTTTTCAATATTTCCATCGGGATTGGCATTCTCACCGCCGCGCTGGTCGGGACGTTCCTGCAGGATGTTTGGTCCTGGCGAGTCATGTTCTCCGTCGCGGCGATCCCTGCGGTTATCCTGCTGATCGGCATGCTGCCGCTGCCGGAAAGCCCGCGTTGGCTGGTGGGTAAAAAGCGGATGAAGGAAGCTCATGTGGCGCTGGATACGGTGCGGGAAACCGCCCGGGAAGTGCGCCGCGAGATCAAGGCCATCCAGCGCGTGCATGAGCGCGCCAAACGTAAGTCGACCGGCAGTTGGAAAGACCTGAAGCAGCCGTGGCTACGTCCGGCGCTGATCGTCGGGCTGGGCATTGCCGCGTTCACTCAGCTCTCCGGCATCGAGATGATGATTTACTACACGCCGACCTTCCTGACCGGCGCTGGTTTCAGCCGGGACATGGCGCTGCACTCCGCGTTGGGCGTGGCGGTCATTTATCTGGTGCTGACCATCGTCGGCAAGCTGTTGGTCGACCGTATTGGCCGCCGCACTTTGACGTTATATATGATCCCCGGCGCGGTCATCAGTCTGGCGCTGCTGGGGCTGATGTTTAGATTGAACGCCAACGGCGGTCAGCACGGCTGGCTGATTGTGGCCTGCCTGTTTGCCTTTATGGTTTTCAACTCGGGCGGCATCCAGGTCATCGGCTGGTTGGTGGGCTCGGAGGTCTACCCGCTGGGCGTCCGTGAAAAGGCCAGTAGCCTGCACGCGGCCACGCTGTGGGGCTCGAACCTGCTGCTGACCTCCACCGCGCTGTCGATGGTCAATCTGCTGGGCATTGGCGGCGCCATGTGGTTCTACGCTTTGCTGAATCTGCTGGGGTTCATCTTCATCTACTTCATGATGCCGGAAACGAAAGGGCGCAGTCTGGAAGAGATCGAAACTTCTCTGAAGGAAGGGCGTTTTTATCCTGGTCACCAACGCGAACAGGCTGTCACGCAGGAACCGTAACACGCACGCCAGAGGGGCATCGCCCCTCTTATTTTTGCTTCATTTCCCCGGTCACCGTCTGGCCTGCTCGCAGGCGAAATGGCCCGCGTTAAATCTGACTGATGATAATCCCGCCGCTCAACACCAGCGCCAGACCGATAAGGGTGAGGGTCAGCTCCTTGCGGGTTTTATGTTCCTTCAGGATAAAGATCCCGCCCAGCGTGGAGATAATGACGCTCATCTGAGACAGCGTAAACCCGGTCGCCACGCCGTTGCGTTGTGCGGAAATCAGATAACCCAGCGCGGCCACCGCGAAGATCAAGCCGGGCAGCATGCTCCAGTAGGTCCGTTTCTCTTTGAGCGTACTGCCAAGTTGTTTGATGGAGAGCAGGAGCGACATCGCCACCATGCCCGCCGTTTGCGGCAGGAAGGCGTCCCACCCGCTGAGATTAAAGAGGCGGGGCAGGGCGGAATAGCCGATGTAGCCGAACATGGAGACGATCAGAATGCCCACCCCGGCGAGCAGGTGCTGCTCTCGCGAGGTGTTTTTCTTCGAGGTGTACGTGGTCAGGTAGACGCCGACTATCACCAGAAAGATGGCGAAAAAGCCTAGCATTTTGGTACTTTTCCACTCCCCAAAAAAGCAGACGCTGAACAGGGACGTCCCGATCAACTGCAGCCCGGTGGAAACGGGCATGGCTTTCGACACGTCGATTTTCGTGAAGGAGACGTATTGCAAATATTGACCGAAGGCCCAGCACATTCCCGAACCGGCTCCCCCGATGATAACCGGCCAGACCAGATTCGCTGGCACGAAGATCGCGACGGCGAGCGCGACGACGAAAGCGCCCAGCGTGGTGCCGATGATCTGATTATTGGGCGAGCCGCCGATAGACGACACCACGAGCGGGAGGATCCCCCAAAACAGCGCCGGGATCAGCGCGATCAGTATATTCATGCCTATTTATCTCTTTACGGATTAACGACGTCTCCCCTCCCTTCGGCCGACGGCGCGAAGAGAAAGGGAGGAAGAGTTGGCTGGGGTGGGGATTATCCCTGACCGCCCTGGAAAGAGGGGTAGAGCGTCATGCCGCCGTCGGCGAACAGCGTAATGCCGGTGACATAGGAGGCTTGCTCAGAGGCAAGCCAGGCCGTGACATTGGCAATCTCTTCGGGTTCGCCGGCGCGTTTCATCGGGATCATTTTTTCCAGCGCCGCGCGTTTCTCAGGGTCGTTCATTTTTTCTTTGTTGATGGGCGTATTGATGGCGCCCGGTCCAATACCGTTGATGCGAATACCTTTGTCCGCATATTCCAGCGCCAGCGTCTGCGTCAGCAGTTTCACGCCCCCTTTACTGGCCGCGTAACTGGCGAAAGTCGGCCACGGGATCTGCTCGTGCACGGAAGACATGTTGATGATGGTGCCCTGAATGTTGTTTTCCAGGAAATACTTGATGGCGAGTTTGGCGGTCAGAAAATAGCTGGTCAGGTTGACGGAGATGACCTGATTCCAGTCGTCCAGCGTCGCCTCGTGGGAAGGTGTCTGTTTCTCGATGCCGGCGTTATTTACCAGAATATCGAGACGTCCGAAGGTGTCGATAGCCGTTTGAAGCACCTTTTGCGTGTGTTCTTCGAGGCTGATGTCGCCTTTGAAGAGGACGGCTTTTCCGCCGCTTTGCTCAATCGATTTGGCCACCTCATTCGCCCCATCATCGTCCGAGCGGTAACACACCACCACGTTGACTTTCTCCGCCCCGAAACGCTTGGCAATTGCCGCGCCAATGCCTTTCGATGCGCCAGTGACAATCGCCACCTTATCCTGTAAATCATTGAACATAATAACTTTCCTCACAGTGAGCGTGTGTTGGTACTGTTGTTTGCAAGTCGTGTTAAGCCCAGGGTTTTATGCAGATGGTGCGGGGATGGCGCGGTTGACGCTGAGGGCTTAATGCAACCGCAGAGTTGCCGTTGAACCAGAAGCCTCGCGTTCATGCCCAGCGCAAATGCCGGACGTGTCGCCTTGCAGCGCTTAATATTGGCCAGCAGCGGAGCCGGAGGTCGGGTAGGGACTTCCGATGAAGGCGCGTCACCATTCACGCGGTTACAGTATAGTTCATGTCAGTTTTTTCTCTTTTCGGCGGCCGAAAAGCAGTGAAATACGCTGGATTTTGTCGTGAATGTCGTGGGGTGTTCGAGGTTATGGCGATCAATGGCGTGGAAAATGCCTTGGAGGAGGACGCGAGGTATCTCGGCATGTCGGGCTTGGAGCAGGGGGATGTCGCGGGCATTGACGGCGCGATGGAGGGGAGCCGCCCGAGGCGACGTGGCGTCGTCAGGGCGGGTGAGAGGCGCAGGCCGACCGTCACTGCGGACAGTGACGCCGCAGAGTCAGCGAGGGCTTCTCGTTGAACAATTTCTGATAGTCGATGGCGAACTGGCTCAAGTGCCAGAATCCCCACTGCATCGCGGCGTCTTGCACCGTGCGATGCGGCGTCTCGGGGTCGATCAGCTCTCGCCGCACCGCGTTGAGCCGGATGATTTTGAGCCAGGCGTTGGGGGCGATGCCTAAGATGTTCTGGAAGGCATTTTGCAGGGTGCGGCGACTGACGTGCAGTCGATTGCACAGGTCCAGCACGGTGACCGGCTCTGAGGTTTGGCTCAACACATATTCCCGTGCAAAGGCGATCAGTTTGCGGTGATGATGATTTTGCGCCGGTTCCGTCGGCGGCTGGACGTTTTCCAGAAACGACATCAGCATCGTGAGAAGATTATGGTTCAACAGTTTCTGCGTATTGCCTTTTTTCATAACCTGCGGGAAATGGCAGCTGTACCACAGCGCATGGCGGATGTAATCGCAGAGCTGTTCTTTGTTGCTCAGATCCATCTGCAGCGTGGTGCCGCGGGTCAGCCGTTCGGTCAGCCACTGCGGATCGCTAAGCGCGCCGATGTATTGATGGAGCACCTCATGCGAAATCACGACCCCCAGAATGGAAAAGTCGTCCGGCGTTGAAAGCTCGAACTCTTTCCCGCCGGGGCTGACGGCAATGCCGTACTTGTCCAGCGGCTGCGCGTTGATAAACCCCATATTCTCCTGAGTCGAAGGAATACCGAACCATAACGACCCCGCCCAGGCCATACAGGATTGCCGCAACGCCAGGTTAGTGTATTCGTGACAGAGCTGCATGCCGTCTAACAGCAATTCCTGTAGCTCGCCGCGGAAATGGCCGGGCGAGACCTGATCGTAAAGCTGTTGCCAGGCGGTGATGGTGCGGGACTGGGCGTAAACGTCCTGCGTGTAACGCTGGTGCATCGGGTGGGGTTGATTCAGTAATGCCTGAACGGCGTCGGGAGGTGTCGGCTGGGCGTCGAGTTGATGCGGATGAAGGCGATGGTCTGTTTTCATCTGTCGTTTCCTCCGGTAAAACCTCTGCGCTGTGTAGCGCAATGAGCCGATGGGTGTGCGTGGTCCCTGCCACTCGGTGCCGGCGGCAGGGACGTTTAGCATACGAAAACTAGACGATGCGGAACATATCCACCATCACACAACGACGGATTCGAACGAAAGTCCGTCCCGACGTCACCCCTTCTCCGGTCGGCGTGGAAATGGTCATGGATGTCCAGCCCTCGCCGCCGAATCCCAGCCCGGCGATGCAGGGGCCGTTCTTCACGAAAATGCTGGTGTTGATGCGGCTGGCCATCTTGTGCAGATGGGTGATGTCGGTCGAGTGCATCGCCGCCGTATGGCGACATCCGCCCTCCAGCCGCACCGCCAGTTCGATGGCCTCGTCCACGTCGGCCACGCGCACGACGGGCAGTACCGGCATCATCATCTCCGTCACGGCGAAGGGGTGATCCGCAGGCGTTTCCGCCAGCAGTAGCCGCGTGTTGTCGCCGACGTCCAGGCCGATCGCCGCGGCGATCTTCGCCGCATCGCGCCCTACCCAGTCGCGGCTGGGGCGGCCTTTCCCGTTTTCGTCGATATCGGTCAGCAGCAGCGGCAGCAACTGTTCGACCTGCTCGCTCGTCAGCAACACCGCCTGATGCTGCTGCATGTTGGCCAGCAACGCGTCAGCCACGCTGTCGACGACGATCGCCACTTTTTCGTCGACGCAGATAATGTTGTTGTCGAAGGACGCGCCGCGCACGATGTCACGCGCTGCACGGGCGATGTCCGCGGTTTCATCCACCACGACGGGCGGGTTGCCTGCGCCAGCGGCGATCAGGCGCTTATCCGTATGTTTACGCGCGGCCTCCACCNCCGCTTCGCCTCCGGTCACGACCAGCAGGCTAATACCCGGATGGCAAAACAGGCGCTGAGCGGTTTCAATATTCGGATCTTCGACGGTGACCAGCAGGTTCTCGGGGCCGCCAACGGCGACAATCGCCCTGTTTAACAGGCTGATGGCGTGCAGAGAGACGTTCTTCGCCGAAGGATGCGGCGCAAACACGATGCTGTTGCCCGCGGCGATCATACTGATGGCGTTATTGATGACGGTAGCGGCCGGGTTCGTCGAAGGGGTGACCGAGGCCACCACGCCCCAGGGCGCATTTTCGATCAGCGTCATCCCGTTGTCGCCGGTAATCACCTGGGCCTCCAGGCTTTCCGTCCCCGGCGTGCTGCGCGCCTGGGAGACATTTTTGGCGTATTTATCCGTCACGCGCCCCATGCCGGTTTCGGCCACGGCCATTTCCGCCAGCACCTGCGCGTAGCGCTCACCGGCCTGACGGATCGCCGTAATCACCCTTTGCCGCAAGACCACATTATCCAGCTGCTTCTGCGCTTGCGCCGCGGCATTCACCGCATCATCCAATGAGGCAAAAACACCGTATTGCATATCGAATTTAGGCGCCGGACTTGCCGGGGCAGTGGGCTCGAATATTGACTGTTCCATACGTGAATCCTCCAGGATAGGTTCCGACTTCATCCGCGTTTCGATGGCTGTCGTCACGCGGGATAGCTTTTCCTACGAGCGTTCAGGTCGCCATTGCCTGTGCGCTCGTCTATTTAGCGGTCGCGCGGCGAACAGATTAATGGCGTGAATCTGTGCGCGTTTGGCGCGGTTATCGCCCGCGGTCTACAGGCATGTTGCGACCGTTCTGTGAATGCCACTATCAAAAATCGGCAAACTTTCCTTAAGTTTGAAGCGTGTCATAAATTGAAATTTCTCTCCCCATCTTGTCTTGCTTTCACGTCGTCGCCGTTTGTGGTTCGGCCTCGCCCTTTCTTTGCCCTTTTTCCTTGATTGCGCCCAACCCGGGTGAAGGCGCATTGACCAATATCGCCGCATTGCCGTGGATCTTTCCGTCCTTCATCGCTTGGTGGGCGAGCGGAATATCGCCAAAGGCAAAGACCCGATTCAGCGTGGGAGAAATGCGTTTTTGATTGACCAGATGCAGGAACTCCCCGCATTCCCTGATGTTGGCATAGTGCGATCCCTGAATGCGTTTCTGGTGCATCCACAGATGGCGCACGTCAAAATCGCAGTTGTAGCCGGAGGTGCCGCCGACGGTGACGATCATGCCCGAGTGATCGCAGATCTGCAGCGAGGTTGGAAACGTGTCCTGGCCGGAGTGCTCGATCACCAGTTTGGGGAGATCTTTTTTGCCGAGGGCTTTGAAGTAGTCGCGCCGGAATTGAGCGAAACCGCGGGTCCAGGCGGCGTACTCGCCGGAGTCCAGATTGGGCAGGCGGCCCAAATGGTCGTAGTGATTGCGCAAAAGGTAGCCCACCGCCCCGAGCGCGCGGATGTACTCTCCTTTTTCTACGCTGGAGACCACGCCGATGGGGAGACCTCCCAGCGCGTTGACGATCTGCACCGACATCGAACCCAGCCCGCCCGCGGCTCCCCAGATCAGGACGGGATCGCCGGGTTTCACGTAATTGGGAGCCCAGTGGGTCAGCTGCTTGTAGGCGGTGGGGCCGTTCAGCATCAGCGTCGCGCTCTCTTCCCAAGTAAGAAACTCCGGTTTGGGGAAACATTGGTAGTCTTCGACGCGGGTATACTCCGCGAATGAGCCGAAGTTTCTCTCGTAACCGTAGATTTCCTGACTGCGGACAAACATGGGATCGGGCGCGGTTCGGGACTCCAGCGACGTGGCGTCGTAGACCGAACAGGAGACAACCACCGCATCGCCCAGTTTGACGTTCGTCACCTCAGCGCCGACGGCGCAGACGATCCCGGCGGCTTCGGAACCGCCAATGTGGAAGGGTTCAGCGTCTTTCGACTTCTTCTTACGGGCGGCGATGATATCCACTGGTTTGCCCAGCGCCGCCCAGACATTGTTGTAATTGAGTCCCGCCGCCATCACATTGATCAGCACCTGCTTCGACGACAGCGTTGGAACAGCGACGAACTCCCGTTGAATGGCTTGGAGAGGGTCGCCATAACGTTCGGGCCGGATCACATAAGCGTTCATCTTTTCCGGAATATCAAAATTCTGGTCCATGTTCTTCACTCCCTGTTGACTGCTCTGTGGCCATCCTGCACGGCAGGCATTGTCGGCTGGTGTCGCGTCTGTCCCGTGAACGCCCGAGGACAGCCCGATGGACGTTGTCTTTCCCCTTGGTTACTTCAGTCATCCCTCATGCCTGAATGGGATGTTTACGGGGCTTCGCTCTCGCTCTCTCCGCGCGACTGGTGATGACTATTCCGGTGGCGGTAGCGCACTTTCCTCCGCGTGCGCTGTACAGAACGGCGGAGACAAAAGCGATATCACGACTCTTTTTGTCGATAACGGCATCGATTCGGCAGGGTTTTTTGCGTATGACCCGCAGCATCTTCACCGAAAGCTCCACGACGCCCGCCGGTCTGCCGCCGAAGGCGTAGAACCCGCACAGGCCGATGGCGGACTCCAGCGCCGCGCTGATGACCGCCCCGTTGATGCCTACCGTCTCCAACGTGCCGAATCCCCCTTGATGGCAGGGATTGTCATCGCCGATTTCCAGCGTGAGGCGTAATTCATCGCAGGCGATGACGCGAAACCCCAGGGCCGTGAACAAGGGCGAGTTGTTGAACTTCTGTAAATAGTGAACGGTGTCCATTGATCCTCTCTGAGTGGTACGTCAGGGGACAACCTCGCGGTCATTCGCGCCGCTAAACGACGGCGCAAATGACCATGACGATGTCTTCCCGTGGACGAGCCTATCCAGCGACCGCGCGCGGTGAACGACGAGGTCGCGCCTGAGGTTACTGCCGCACGTCTTCGTTTTTCCCTATGGGTTGATGTTCTTTGGGGTCCAGCGCCATGGCGACCAGCTCGTCGATACTGGCGGATGTAATGTCTTCATCGGCGCTGTCAGGATGACCGTGTTCGGCAGGCGGCTCGTCGTCTCGGGCGAGGCGTAACAGCGCATCAAGCAAATCGCTGCTGCGCAAACGCGCGATAGGGATGGCGTTGATCGCCTCACGGATCCGCGCGTCATCCTCTCCGGCGGTCTCGACCGTCGGGGCGTCGCCCACTTCGGGAAGCAACTGCTCGCTAAGGTAGTCGGCGAGCGCTTCGGGCGTGGGATAGTCGTAAGTCAGCGTGGCGGGCAAACGCAGTCTGCTCGCCGCCGTCAGACGGTTACGCAGCTCCAATGCCAGCAGGGAGTCCAACCCGCTTTCCTTGAACGAGACATCCAGCGCGATATGCGTCGAGTCCTCCTGACCGAGAATGGCCGCGATGTTTTTCGCGATAGCGGATTGCAGATACTTCAGACGGGCGCCTGAATCCAGCGCGGCGAGCTCTTTGCGCAGGTCCGGGCCCTCGGCTGAGGCCCGGGACCGGCGTGTGGCGCTGAGTCCGGCCAGCCGTTCGAGCAACGGATGCAGCGTGCCGGAACGGCTGTTGTTGCGCAGCGTCTGTATATTCAGCGGCACGGCAGCCAGCGCGGCATACGGCAGGTCCAGCGCCGCATCGACCAGCGCGTTTCCGTGTTCCGGGGTAATCGGCGCAAAACCGGTGCGGGCGATACGGGCGTTGTCGGTGTCGCTCAGTGCGCTGGACATGCCGGTGACCGGTTGCCACCAGCCCCAAGCGAGCGAGGTGGCGGGCAGGCCCTGACGGTGGCGGAACTGAGCCAAACTATCCAGGAAGACGTTGGCGGCGGCATAGTTCGCCTGCCCCGGACTTCCCAGCGTCCCGGCGCTGGAGGAGTAGAGCACGAAGGCCGCCAGATCGTGATGACGCGTTTGCTCATGCAAATGCCAGGCGGCATCGACCTTGGGCGCGAAGACTTTCTGGATGGCTTCGGGCGTTAGCCCTGCCATCGTGGAGTCCGCCAGTAGCCCTGCCGTATGGAATACCCCCGTCAGCGGACGTTCGGTGGGGATGTCATCAAGCAGGGCGCGCAGCGCGCGCGGATCGGCGATGTCGCAGGCGACGATGTTGACCGTCGCACCGAGACTTTCCAATGTCGCTTTCAGCGGCGCTGCATTAGCGGAGGTCTCGCCGCCGCGGCTGGCGAGAAGCAGATGGCGCACGTGATGCGTGCTAACCAGATGCTCCGCCAGAATCGCGGCCAGCGTCCCGGTGCCGCCGGTGACCAGCACGGTTCCTTCCGGGTCGAGCTGATGGGGGAAGGTCAGTACGACCTTTCCGGTGTGACGCCCTTGCTGCATCAGACGGAACGCCGATATGGCTTCGCGGATGCCGTAGGTCGTGACGGGCAGTGGATGCAGCGCGCCGGTACGCATCAGATCCAGCAGCTTGCCCAGCATTGTTGCGGTGGCTTCCGGACTGCTATCCGGGCGTTCAAGGTAGTGGTAGATGACCCCGGGATGCGCGGTTTTCACCTGCTGCGCGTCGCGAATATCGGTTTTACCGATTTCGATAAAGCGGCCTTGATCCGCCATCAATGCCATCGATACATCAATAAATTCGCCGGTCAGCGAGTTAAGCACGACGTTAAGGCCATTGCCGCCCATTGTCGCGTTAAAACGTTCGGCAAAGTCGAGGTGACGAGAGCTGGCGATATGGTCGTCGGGAATATCGAAGCTGCGCAGGATGTCCCATTTGTCCGGATGGGCGGTCGCAAAGATCTCCGCGCCCAGATGACGCGCCAGTTGTAGTGCCGCCTGACCCACGCCGCCCGCCGCCGCGTGGATGAGGACTTTGTCTCCCGCCTGCAGATCCGCCAGATTGACGAGCGCATAATAGGCCGTAAGGAACGACACGGGGACGCTCGCTGCCTGCGCGAACGACCACGTCTCCGGCATCGGTACGGCGGTGCGTTGATCGACGATGGTGACTGGACCGAAAGCACCTTCCGTCATCACCATGACCCTGTCACCCACGGAGAAACGATCGACGTCTGGGGCGACTTCCGCCACCACGCCGGCCGCTTCGGTGCCGAACTCATGTTGCGGCGGGATCAGTCCCAGCGCACATACCACGTCATAAAAGTTGACGCCCGCGGCCCGTACGTTCAGGCGGATCTGTCCGGCGGCCAGCGGTGCCGCGGCCTCTGGCGCAGGCTTGAGGATCAGGTTGTCGATGCGTCCCGCGTTCAAAATATCCATGCGCCAGAGCGGCGCATCCGACGGCGGCGTCAGCAGATCGTCCGTGCTACTGCGGGTCAGCATCGGGTAGAGAAGCTGATCGTCTCGTACGGCCAACTGCGACCGCTCGCTGGCCAGCGCCGCGGTAATCCACTCCGTCTTAGGCAGCGGACGATCGGTGTCCAGCAAGACGATCCGTCCGGGGTATTCGTTCTGGGCCGTATGCAACAGGCCCCAGATCGTACTCTGCATCAGATCGGGCGCGGCGTGGCCGTCGGTGGAGACGGCGCGTTTCGTCACGACCACCAGCGTGCTTTGAGATAATGGCTCGCTGTTAAGCCAACTCTGCACGAAAGCGGTGACGTTCTCGGTCAGCGCGCGCACTGCGGCAGGCGTGNCAGCGTCGTCAACGTGCTCGGGTATTGGCAGTGGCCAGACAATGACGTCGGGTGGCGTGCTCGTCGTTGCTTCTACCAGTGTGGACAAGTCCGGATAAGCATGCAGCGTCGACAACGCCTGCGTGATGTCGGTCGCGGTGTCCAGCAGCGCCCATTCTGTCATGGGGGGCGCGGTACGTACGGCGGCGATGACGTCGGGCAGGCGGCTCCAGCTCGTCCGCAGCAGATCGTGATGAGGAGGCTCGCTCAGCAGCTGACGCAGGCGGTCGCGGGTGGTCTCCCGCAGGGTAAGCGCCGAAACCGCCAACACCGGCGTTCCCGTCTCATCGGCGGCAGTGATGGAAAGGGTATCGGCGGCGGTAAATCGCAGCCGCGCGCGCAGTTGACGCACCGGAACGTCGTGGAGCACGACGTCGCTGAATGCGAAGGGCAGGCGCAGCCCGTTGCTTTCGCCGTCGTCCGTCTCAGGCAACGCGATGACATGCAGCACGGTATCCAGCAACGCCGGGTGCAGAATGTGGCCGGTGATCGCCAGCTCGTCGGGCAACGTCGCGTCAACATAGATATCGTCCCCCTGTTTCCAGGCCGACTGCAACCCGCTAAAGGCGGGGCCGTATTCGTAGCCCGCCTCGACAAGACGGCTGCGCAGCTGCGTCAGATCAATCGGTGTAGCGCCGGCTGGCGGCCAGGTTTCCGTCTCAAATGTCGGCCAGGCAGACGGCGCCGATGCGGCCAGCTGTGCCTGCGCGTGGAGCGTCCAGGGTGCCGGTTCGGCATCGTTTTCCGAGGAGGGGCGGGCATGCAATGTGACGGTGCGGCGGCCTTCTTCTTCTGCGCCCACACGGAGATGCAGGTCCAGATTTCCCTGTTCCGGCAGGATCATGGGCGACTGCAGCGTCAGCTCAAGGAGGTGCGGATACCCCACCATGAGCGCGGCGTGCCTCACCATATCCAGGTAAGCGGTGCCGGGAAGCAGCACGACGCCGGCTGCCGCATGATCCGCCAGCCACGCGTGCGTAGACAGGCCGATGCGCCCGGTCAGCAGCATGCCGTCATCATCCGGCAGGTCGATGGCGGCACTCAGTAAAGCGTGCTCCGCCGTTCGCTGACCCGCCGTGGCGACGTCGCCGGCGGGAAGCAGATTGAGCCAGTAGTAGCGGTGTTCGAACGCGTAGGTAGGCATGTCGACGACGCGAGCGCCGGGATGCAGGGCGCGCCAGTTGATGTCATGACCGCTGACGTAAAGCTTCGCCATCGCCTGAGTGAGACAGGCGATGGAGGGCTGGTTCTTCTTCAGCGTGCCAATTACCGTGGCGGCGTCGTCGACGGTTTCCTCCATCGGCGGAAGCAGGACCGAATGCGGACTGCACTCCAGAAACGTCATGGTGCCGGAGCGGGTCAGAGACTGGATGCGATCGACAAAATGGACGGGATGGCAGAGGTTGTCGCACCAGTATTTGGCGTCCAGACGCTCGCCGTCGAGCGGCACGTCATCGAGATAGCCGGCGACGGTGCTGTAGAAGGCGATACGCGCAGGGCGTGGCGTCAGGTCCGAGAATAAAGACATCAGCATTGGACGTAGTTTATCCATACCCGGCGAGTGTCCGGCGACGTCAACGGCGATCCGTTTTGCTCTGATGCCCTTTTTCTTACAGCGTTGCAGGAGGCGGGTCACCGCTTCCGCACCACCGGATACCACGGTGGCGCTGGGGCTGTTAAAGACCGCGAGCGTCAGCGTATCGTCGAGTTTCTCGATAAATATCCGAGCGTCATCGCCACACAGGCCGATCATCGCCATAGCGCCGCTGCCGGACATCGTCAGCATCAGCTGGGAGCGCAGGGCGACGATCTTTACGGCGTCTTCCAGCGTTAGCGCACCCGCGATGTACGCGGCGGCGATTTCTCCCTGCGAGTGCCCGACCACGGCATGGGGTTCGACGCCGAAAGACTGCCACAGTCGCGCCAGCGCGATCATGACGGCGAACAGCGCTGGCTGCACGACATCGACACGATCCAGCGTCGGCGCGTCAGGAGATGCTCTGAGGACATCGATGAGCGACCAGTCTGTATAAGGCTTCAGTGCTTCGGCGACCTGGTCGATGGCCTGACGGTACACGGAAAATGCGTCGTAGAGTTCCATGCCCATTTCCGGCCACTGTGAGCCTTGTCCCGGAAAGACGAAGACCCGTTTGCCGGCGCCAGACGGCGGCACGAGGCCTTCGACCACCGACGAATGGTCACCGCCTTCCGCCAGCGCTGACAGGCCGTTGAGCAGGCTGTCGCGCGTCGGGCCCCCTACCGCCGAACGATAGGGGAAGCGGCTGCGGGAAACGCCCAGCGTGTAGCCGACGTCGATGGGGTCCAGTTCGGGCTGGGAGAGAATAAATTCATGCAGTCGCGCAGCCTGCTCGCGCAGCGCAGACGCCGTTTTCGCGGCCAGCGGCCACATCATCTCGACCGGCGCGGCGTGGCTCTCCGTTTGAGTGGAAGGTGCGAACGGCGGTTCTTCGACGATCACATGACCGTTGGTGCCGGAGACCCCGAACGAGGAGATGGCCGCGCGACGGGGGCGCTCATCGCTTCGGGGCCAGGGCTGCGCTTCGGTGAGCAGTTCGACAGAACCGGTCGACCAGGATATCTCCTCTGAGGGAGCGGTGACGTGCAGCGTGCGGGGCAGTTGCTGATGCTGAAACGCCATCACCATCTTGATGACCCCGGCAACGCCGGCGGCTGCCTGCGTATGACCGATGTTCGATTTGATCGACCCCAGCCGTAAAGGCTGTTCCGCCGGGCGTTGTCCGTAGGTGGCCAGCAGCGCATTGGCTTCGATCGGATCGCCAAGACGCGTTCCCGTGCCGTGTGCTTCGACGACGTCGATGTCCTCCGGCTGCAATCCCGCATTGGCCAACGCATGGCGGATGACCTGTTGTTGCGCCGAGCCGTTGGGCGCGGTCAGGCCGTTGGACGCGCCGTCCTGATTAATGGCGCTACCGCGGATGACGCCTAGAATCGTATGTCCGTCGGCCTGTGCCTGCGACAGCCGTTGGAGCAGGAGCATACCGACGCCCTCAGACAACCCGACGCCATCGGCCGATGCCGAAAATGCCTTACAGCGGCCATCGGGAGCCAGCACGCGCTGCTGAGAGAAGTCGATCAGGACGCCGGGGGTCGGCATCACCGTCACGCCGCCCGCCAGCGCCAGCTTGCAATCATTGCTGCGCAGTGCTTCACAGGCCGTGTGGATCGCCACCAGCGAGGAGGAGCAGGCGGTATCGATGGTGACGGCTGGACCGTTCAGTCCCAGGCTATACGCCACGCGTCCGGAAGCCACGCAGGTGGCGGTGCCCATGTAGCCATACCCGGAAACGTCTTCCGAAGCCTGCTGGAGGTGCGGACCGTATTCGGTGCCCATCACGCCAGCGAAGACGCCGGTGCGGGTGCCGTGCAACGTCGCCGGGTCGATGCCCGCGCGTTCGATCGCCTCCCACGACACTTCTAGCAGCAGGCGTTGCTGCGGCTCAATCGTGACGGCTTCGCGTGGAGAAATACCGAAAAAGGCTGCATCGAATCCGGTGGCGTTATACAGGAAATTGCTGGTGCGGGCGGATATCTTGCCGAGTTTGCCCGGCTCCGGGTGATAGAGATTGGCGGTATCCCAGCCGCGGTCGGACGGGTAGTCGCCGACCGTATCGCGGCCGTCGGCGACCAGACGCCACAGGGATTCCGGATCGCTCACTCCGCCGGGATAGCGGCAGCTGATCCCAATGATGGCGATAGGCTCGTCGTTGTTGCCGTCCCTCGCGTAGTCTTCCAACCCCTCTTCACCTGAGGACAGGCCCAGCGCCTGACGCAGATGCTCGGCGACGGCGTGCGGTGTGGGGNGGTCGTAAACCAGCGTGGAGGGCAGTTCTAACCCTGTCGCGGAGGAAAGTTCGCGAGCGAGCTCCACCACGGTCAGCGAGGTAAAACCGATGTCGCGGAAGGCCTGTGTCTCTGAAACAAAGCGCTTTTCTGTCAGCAGCTCGGTTTTCGCGGCAATCAGCGCCAAGAGGATTTCCCTTTGCTCCGCAGGGGAGCGGTTGAGCAACGCCGCGCCGTCAATCATGTCATCCGCTTGCAGGGACGGTTGCGAGATCGTTTTTTCCACCACGGCGTCGGTATCAGCGGGCGTATTCTGAGCGCCGGGCGTGAGCGTGACGTCAGGAAAGAAACGTTCGCAGACGGCTTGCCAATCGAGCGGCGCGCCATTGAGATAAGCATGTGTGAGCGCGAAGATCACGCTTTGTTCGTCCCCTTTACTGCGTTCCAGCGTTGAGACCGCCGCGCCAGCAACACCTTCTTCGCGCAGCAGCTCTTCAATGACCGACGTCAGGACGGGGTGAGGACTGACTTCGATAAAGAGCCGATAGCCGTCACGAATCATCGCGCGCAAGCTTTTCTCGAACATCACGGTTTCACGCAGAACGCTGAACCAATATTTAGGCGTCATCTGATCGCTGCCCAACGGTTCGCCGAGGACGGAGGAGTAGAACGGAATACGCGGCGTGGTGCAGGCCGTCGGAGCTTGCTCCACCACCGCATCGCGCAGGACGTCGACATGATGGCTGTGACCCGCCACCTCGCCGCCCGGCACTTTCCATGCCCATAAGCCTTCCGCCTTGAGAACCTCGAGCAACGCCTCAATAGCCGCCAGATCGCCGCTGGCGGTTACGCTGCGAGGACTGTTGATGGCGGCGATGCTGAGCCGNCCTTCCCAACGCGACAGCAGAGGTTTTATGCGATCGACGGACGCGGCGATGGATACCATAGCGCCCTGACCTTCGATCTGGGTCAGCGTCTTGCCCCACAGGCAGGTCACATGGGCGGCATCGGCGCTGCTTAAATGGCCTGAGGCGTAGGCCGCCGCCGCTTCGCCGACGGAGTGACCCACGACCGCTGTTTCTTTTATGCCGAACGAACGCCACGTATCGGCCAGCGCCGAGGCGAGCGCGAACTGAAGCGGTTGAATTTGCTCTAGACGGGTAAAGGGGTCTTCGGCGACGATGGCGGCGGCGAGATCCCAGTCGACATGGAGGCGTACGGCTTGGGCATAGTGCTGGAGACGTTCCCGGTAAGTAGGGTCACGTTCCATCAGTGCCGCCGTCATGCCCGGCCAAAGCGGTCCTTGTCCGGGGAAGACGAAGACCGGACGGCAGCGATCGTCGGCGACGCCCTTAATGACAGTGCGTGCGGGGCGGCCCAAAGCCAGGGCCGTGAGGCCTTTCTCGGCTTCATTGAGATCCTTCGCGAAGACCGCGCCGCGGTGAGGCGCGTGCGCCTGGGAAAGTTGCCGTATACAGAGCGCACGCAGATCTTGGGCGCCAGAGGCTTTTTTTACCTCGGTCAGCAGGCTATCGGCCGCAGCCGACAGAGCGTCGGGGGAGTTGCCTGATACGATCAGGGGTAAATTCATCAAATCCATGTGACTCATCCTTTTATCGAGGCGAAGGCCGGTTAGGGCGCGGTTTTTCTCCAGCTGGTGCTGGAGGCGGGATGGAGTACCAGATACGTCGGTTGTTCGCTGCGCAGCAACACGCTACCGAGCTGGCGTCGAATATCGTTTTCCTTCAGCGAGGCGTCTTCGCAGTAAACGTCGAGCGTGAAAGCGGCGTCCTCGGTGTCGCCGTTATGTACCCAGGCTTCCGCTCTTGCCACGCCGGGGAGGGTTTCAGCAATTTCACAGACGGATTTCATGCAGACTTTCTCGCCGCGGCTCATCACATAGCTGGGTTGTCGTTGGCGGAAGAAGAGGTAGCCTTCGCGATCCATCTCGAACAGATCGCCGGTGTGGATCACGCGTCTGCCGTCGTCGGTGATTTCCGGCTCTTCGGTGTTCTGGCCTATCCGTTGTTTCATTCCCGTGGCGGTTGCGACGATCAGTTCACCCACGGTGTCGTCGGGGTGGTCTTTCTTCAGAGAGACGGTGACGCCGTCCATCGGTACGCCGACCGAGGCATAGCGTTCAGGTGACTCTAGGTGGGCGGCCAACGTCGCTACCCGCGGGCCTGCTTGAGTGAGGCCATAGGTCAGGTACACCTCGAGGCCGGGATTGCGCGTCAGCAGCGCTTCCACCGATGAAGGTGCGAGCGCGTCGCCGCCTACGGTCAGCCGACGCAGGGGGGNCGGAAGCTTGCCGGATTCGGATTGCAGCCAGGCGTTCACCATGAGTGGTGTCAGCGAAGATTGCGTTATCTGGTAGTCGCGGATCGTCCGCTCATACTGGAGCGGAGTGAACGGCGGCCCGGCGATGATAGCGGTGCCGCCGAGCGAAAACGTCGTTAGCAACTGCGCAACGAAAGCATACGAGTAGTACATGGGCAGATTAATGAGCACCCGGTCTTCGGCCGTTTGTCCGATGGCTTTGGCGTGGCGTATTCCGTTGAGCAACAGCGCATCAAGAGTGAACAGGCAGCCGCTGAAGATGCCGGAGGTGCCGGACGTCAGTAGGATCACGTCTCCCGGCTGATAGTATCGGACACTCAAATCGTCCAAATAGTTGAGTTTGATGCGTTCAGACAGCGGGTTGGTGCTGACCTGCGGCAGCCCCTTCGGTATATTCAGCGAAATCAGTGCGCTGGCTCCGAGCACGGCGGCGATGCGATGAATGCGAGATGGCGGCGCAGAGGAAGGCAGAAGCACCGGAACGGCGCCCAGCGTCAGTAGGGCTAAAACGATAGTCACGAACTCGATGCCGTTTGGGATGGTGATCATCACCGGTTCGCCCGGCTGCAGACCCAGATCTTGCATGTTATCCAGCACATCGGCGAAGTTGGGGATGGTTTCAGATCGATCTACCTGCACGAGCGTGTCCATAAAGCATTGCGCCGCTTCAGGCGTGATATTTTTGATCGTCATTAGTGAGTCCCCCCTTGTCCATGTGAGTGAAGATGACGCTAGTGACCGTGTGTCCGGCAGCGTTCGCCTCGTGACAGGTGACGATCATATGGCTGGCTGCTTGTTCTCTGAGCCAGATTTTGGCGATCGCGACGGCGACGGGAAGCCCTTGTTCTGCAGGCATAGAGAGCACCATGCTCGGGCCATTAAAGCCGAGGAATTGGCCCGGAAGGGCGCAGACCGACCCAGGGCAGGCTCCGGAAAAACGCAGTGGAGAGATGCGACCCGACGAGATAGTCGTGCCGATTTCCCGCAGGGTATGTGCTGTGCACTGGTCGCTGATTGCAATATGCCCCACGGTGCGCTTGGCCGCACAAATCGCCTCCCTGGACTCTTCCAGTGCGAGCTCGACCGCGTCATAGACCAGCCAGGCGAGAGGATCGGCGTAGAGCGATGCCTTCCGTCCGGCTTTCATGGCGGCTAAATCCGTCGCGGTGGCGCGACCAAAGCCGATGGCGGGCAGGCCGCACGCGGTAATAACATCCTGTTCGTTCATACTGTGGTTCCCTCCCATTTCTGGAAAACGAGGCAGGTATTGAAGCCGCCGAACCCTAGCGTCACGCTGATCCCATAGCCGTAACGTATCGGCATCGGGTCTCCTGCAGGCATGGGCAGCGTGACTTCAGGCATCGGCGTTTTCAGTCCTTGAATCGGTGGTACATGGCCGGATTCCAACGCCTTCAGCACCGCGACGGCTTCGATAGCCCCCGTCGCCCCCAGGGAGNGTCCGAGTGCGCCTTTGGTCGCAAAGAGAGTGGGCGGATAAGGCACCTCGGAGAACAGTTGGGCATAAGCGCGGGCTTCCACCAGATCGTTTGTGACCGTGCCAGTGGCGTGCGCATTGATGATGGAGACGTCCGACGGCGCGATCCCCGCGCTTTGCAAAGCGCGCTCGACCGCCAAAACGACGTTTCGCCCGGAAATATCAGGTGCAACAGCGCTGGCGGCGTCGTTCGACGACCCGGCACCCACGAGAATGCCGTAAGCCTGCGCGCCTCTGGCCTGCGCATGCGACGCGGTTTCAAGTACCAGAAATGCGGCACCTTCTCCCAATAATGTGCCGTTGTGGCTGACGTCGAACGCATTCAGATGGTCGGGCGACAGCGTGCCGAGCCGCGAATGGCTAAGCCTTTTGCCCAGCGTCAGCGTGTCTGCGCCACCGCATACGCATATTTCCGCCATCCCGCTTTTTAACAGAGCCAGCCCTGTCTGAATGGCGTCGGCTCCGGCGGAACAGGCGGTGGAGACGGTAATGGGCGAGGCAACGCAGCCCGCTTCATAGGCCGCCCTGCCGGACCAGGCCGACAGTGAAACGGTATGCTCCGGTTGGTCGAGGTGTGCGCCGAAGCTGGTGCCGATCACGGGCAGTAAACTGGGATCGTCCGCGGAAAGTCCGGCGTCTTCCACCGCGCGCGCCAGCGTGGCGCGCGTCAGGCAATCCTGGCGTTTGTCCGGTGGCCAATGCAACGGTATCTCGGGTACCACGGCGGCGTAGCGAGTGCGCAAGGGCAGCGGCGTCGCGACCTCTACGATGCCGGATTCTCCCGCTAGCAGGGATTCCCACGTGGCGTTCAGCGCTGAGCCCAGCGCCGTTGACCACGCCATCCCGGTAACCCAGACAGGCGAGTCAGTATCTACCATAGCTGTTCTCCCAACACTGAGATGTCTTTACGGACAAGAGAGCCTTTCAGCGTACCGACCCCCTGGCCGGCAACTTCCGCATGGCAGGTGAATGTCATGAAGTCGTCACGCAAGCTGTCGCAATGCATGTTGAAAATCAACACGTCGCCGGGGACCACAACGCGGGTGAATCTGGCCTTGACTGAGCCGACAAGCGTGATTTCGTCTTGCCGCAGCGGCGAGGTTGAGACCTGAAACAGGATGATCCCGGCCTGAGAAATCGCTTGCATCATATGGCTGGCCGGGAAGACGGCCCGCTCAGGGAAATGTCCGGCGATGGCGTCGGTCTGACCGGAGACGGCCATCAGGGCCGTCAGGGTTTTCCCCGGCTCGTAATCCGTGACGCGGTCGAGGAAAATCATTGGGTGGCGATGCCGTAGCCAGCGTTTTAGTTCGGTAAAGCCCATGGCTCGTGAAGACAGCTTTGCCGGTGGGTTTGTCAACTTGTTCATTGGCCGTTTCCCCCTTGTTCAGTCGATGAGGTAAGGCGTTTGACCAACTGTGTCAGCGTGCTGACGGAGTGAAAGTGTTCTGGTGTGAAAAGTTCATCGTCGATCTTGATGTTGAAAGCGTACTCGCACTGCGCACGCAGTTCGCTGAACCCCAAAGAGTCCAGCCCGAGCCCGTCTCGCAGGTTGATGTTCGGATCAATATCCGAGCGGGGAGTGCTGATGAAAAGATCGTCGACGAGAATGCCGATTAGGGTGTCTTCAATGTTCAATGTGGTATCTCCATATAGCCGATTAAAAGATGAAACAAGGGATAGCAAGTCACCAGAGCGACCTTGCTGATAAAAAAGCAGAAAAGATTAAATATGCATAACTCCGAGGTGTTTGGCGCAAAGCTTTAACAAAAAAAAGAACGTATGGATGATGACTTTTTTATTTGGTGGATGTTTTTTCTGTTTTATTGAAAATCAATCTCGTAGCAAAATGAGACGATTTACAATGGTTATGTATTCAGTTTTATTTTATGCGATTGTTGAGTTGACCCTCTGTTATTTATTTTCAACACATTGATTTATCTCTTTTTGTAAAATATTGTCTTTATTCTTAATGCTGTGAATATCTCGTTCTTAGAAAAAATTTCGTTTTTTTTGTGAATATTTTTAAAATCTTTTATTAAAAGCGACAAAATTATCGACAGTATTTTTAATACCTCTATGAACCACTAATAACCATTTAAAACTAGATAAATAAAATGCAATTGGATCACCATAATGTGATAGGGTTTATGATGAATAATGATGGTTTTTATATCGTAGAAATTGTTTTATTTAAAAGGGAAAATAGTTTTTGAAATATAACTCTGAATCATGGTGGCACGAGGGGGGGGGATGATGATTGACGTATTATTACGGTACTACTAAGGTTGTTTGATAAGTTATTGTTGTTTCAGTTTAAGTGTTCGAAATAAATTTTTTGCGTGCAATACCATCCCTATGATGGGATTGACTCTTCCAGTGTGAAAATGGTGGTATAAGACTATGGATTGGTTGAAAACTCCTCCGTTATACGCTTTGAAGGCCTTTGAATCCGCCGCCAGGTACCAGTCGTTTACCTTAGCCGCAGAAGAACTGTCCATCAGCCAAAGCGCTGTTAGTAAACATATTCAAACGATAGAAGGTTTTTTTGGGCGCCGTTTATTTGACCGTAATGGGCCTAAGGTGGTTCTCACGTCCGACGGGATGGATTTCGCTAAAGAAGTTCATGAGGCATTTCAATCGCTATGTTATGCTTGTGCACAATTTTCGAATACTGAAGAAATTTTGAAAGTCAGCGCACCCGTGACATTTTCTCTACGTTGGTTTATTGCCGTATTGAGGAAACTGGATGCGGACGAGAACTACCCCCGAATTATTCTCGATAGTCAGCGCGTCGGGGCTGATTGTATCGATATCAAAGATCTTAAAAAAGAAGGTTTCGACGGGATAGTTCAATATCTCCATAGAGATGAAAGCTCCGATAATCAAGAAAAGACTTTGTTATTAGAGGAGTGGATCATTCCCGTTTGTTCACCCAGCCTATTAATACAATACACACATTCCTCAAGGGTGGGGATTGATCTGCTAGGTTATAAATCACCCGATGACAAGCTGATGTTTTGGAACAAAATAGTCCCCGCCGATATTTATCTTACGCCCATAAATCGTCAAGATTTCAACTCGATGGATTTGGCAATCAGCGCTGCGCTTCAAGGGCTAGGTATAGCCATTGTTGATGTTAATATGGTGAAAAAAGAACTAAAGAACGGCACGTTGGTCCTGCCATTTAAATATGCAATAAAAACGGGGTATGGATACTATTTCTCCTGGCTGAGAAGTAATCTGCAATGTGAAAAGTTAATCGCGCTCAATCGTTTCCTAAAAAAAGAGATATTAGAGGAGCGACTGCCGTTTATTCAGTACGTTGATAAATAGAACGTTATATTCATAAAGCCTTGGCCTACGCCAACGTCCTCTAATCACAGCGGATGAAGACTCGCCTCTCTAATCTGATAAAAAAACGACATGTATGGCTTGGAGAATACGGCTTTGTGATTAACGGCGTCAGTTATTTTCCGTTAAGCGGTGCTCGAAACGACGTATCTCTCCGATAAGTTGCGGCATCGCTTCAATCACGCGATCGGCGCCCGCGTCAATCAGCCGAGTTCGGTGGCTAGGCGTGGTATGTGCGCCGCCGGTAAATCCCACGACAAACATTCCCGCGCTTTTCGCCGCCGTTACCCCATGAGCCGAGTCTTCGATGACGAGCGTATTTTCCGGTGCGACGTTCATGACCTGAGCCGCATGCAGAAAAATGTCGGGACGGGGTTTGCCGCGGCCCGGACCGAGATCGACCGCGGAGAAGATGTGCGGCGCGAACAGGGGCTTCAAACCTACCTTTGTCAGCATGAAATCCAACTGTTCCGAACTTGAATTGGAGCCGATACACCGACGGAGGGGGATTTGGGACAAGGTCTCCTGCACGCCAGCGATACTGACCAGCTTGTCGGCGAACGCGGCCATCAGCAGCGGATAAAACGCCTGACGAATGTGGGGCGGGAGCGTGACCCCCTTGTGAGCGCGGATCTGGTCGATCAGCTCATCCCAAGCGAGTCCGCTATAGCGATGAGTAAACTCATCAAGCCCGATATTGACCCCGTGCTGATTCAGCAGAGACACCGTCAGCTCGATACCGATGATCTCCGAGTCGACCAGCACGCCGTCGCAGTCGAAAATAATTAAATCTAATCTGTCCGTCATCTCATTTTCCTGTCAGCAGGGCTGGCCGAGCGCCGTTGCCTGCGTTGGCCAGCCTGGTTAAATCGGAGATTACGCGCTGATGCGTTGTTGGCGATATTTCACCAGCAGCCGCTGGATGTCCCGTAAACGGGGCACGGCGAGGGTGGTCAATTTTTCGCGTGTGACGCTGCGGTCGAGAGAGATACAGTCTTTCCACAGTGAACGGCCTGCGATCACGCCGGACGCGCCATTTCGAAGCGCGACGTCGACCTGTTGCAGGAAGGTTTCGTGGTCGACGCCGGCGGACAAGACTGCCCACGGAACGTCTCCGCAGGTTTTCGTGACGGCGGCGCAGGCTGCTTCTGAACCTGGGTACGGGATCTTCAGCNCTTTAGAGCCGCAGTCGATACAGGCGCGGCAGCCTTCCAGGATCAGCTGGGGGATTCTGCGCTGATAGTCTTCTTTGCTTTCATTTTCCAGCTGATAGGTCAGGAACTCGACGACCAAGAACAGATCTTCCCGGGCGAAATCGGCAATGACGTTGCGCAGTGTCTCCAGATTGGCGGTATTGGCCTCCGGCGTATCCATGCGCAGGTAGATCATGATTTTGCCGCCGGTCGCCCCCAGTTCGCGCACTTTGCGGGCGGTGATGCCTTCAACCATTTTTGAGATCCGGTAGCCTTCGGGCGAGGTGCCCCAGCCGGAGGCATCCAGGCCGACGAGCAGGCCGGTATTGCGTGGTACCACGCCTTCATCAATGATGCCGGGGACGGCGCAGAGCGGATCGACCAGCACGCAGCCCGCCTCCGACGCCAGATATTGCGTAATATCGTATTTGGTTTTACCGAGTGTCTCGTTGCTGATTTTCGCCTGTTCTTCCGGCGTATCGGCTAATAGGGTTCTCATTCCGCCGCGCTGATCGCAGGCGACCACCATCATGGCGCCGGTATTGTCGCAAATCATTTGATAGCCACGACGTTCTGCTGTTGTCATTTTGTTCATAGGTTAATTCCTCGTACAGGAGATAAGGAGTAGGGTTCTGAATGATGAAGGTGCTGGCCGACCCATGAAATAAGGCGTTCTGTCTCGATCTTCTTATCCTGAATCACGGTGTAAACCGGGCCTAACGCCATGGGCTGCGCCTTTTCCGCTAATGCGATTAATTCGGGGATATACTCTTCGCCGGGGTGTCCTTTGACCCGGCAGTGGCAGCGCTGGGAATAACGCTCCGCCACCCGCTCGGGCGAAATCTGATTCCATATTTCAATAACGATTTCGCAATCGCACTGCGACAGGTAATCGGCCAATACTGATTTATCCCGAAATCCAAACCAGGCATCTAAAATAAATACCGTGTTCGATGGCGAACTTTTTACAATATTGAACATGGCCGCATAAGCGGAATAGCCCAGTTGGCGATTCAGTGGCCTGTCGATAATATCGGCGAACTGCGCCATGAAAGGCTCTTTAATTTCATCGATACTTAGGACAGGTAAATTGAAAAAGTCGGCAATCTGTCCGGCAACGTAACTTTTTCCTGATGCCGGTATTCCATTAACCAAAATCAGTTTTTTCATAATAATCCAAGTATTTCTTCAACGGTGGTGGCGTGTCTTATTCGACTTAACGTGTCCTCGTGATCCAGTAGGCCAACAATGGAAGCAATGCCTTCCGTAATATGAGAGTCCCCGTTAACGCCGCCAAACATCACAATAATATCGACGGGTTCGCTGCCGTTAATTGAGACGGGCGTTGCGAGTGTCACCATACTGAAACAGTCTTTGATGACCCCGCATTCCGGCCTGGCATGAGGAATGGCGATACCTTCATCAAAAACATAATAGGGGCCATATTCCAACGTATTATCAATAACGGCTTGCGGATAGTCAGCAGTGACAAAGCCACCTTCAATTAATGGCTTCGCCGCTTTTTCGATGATTTCCTGCCATGCGTTAACGTTGACGCTGACCTGAATAAACGAATTTTGAGCAAGAAATGATTTAATCGTCATATCGCCTCATATATTTTTGCGAATGGTGTTTCTTAACTCATCCATTCTCAGGAAAATATCGTCAACCTGATGTCGATAAGGCTTAGAGGCTGAGAATATTTTTATCGCCTGGGTATATTTCACCATCAGCTGTTTTTGAATCGCGCTATCCGCCGGGTTGTTCTTGAGTCCGGATTCCAGCTGCATGATTTCCGCGTGAAGCGTTTCCGCCTCTTCGCTGTTTTCATTTTCCGGCCTCCCTGGCGTCTTTTCTGATTGAAAGAGATGCTTTAATTTCGCGAACATATTTCCTCCTCACGTCGTGATGGAATAACCCGCGCGCTCTGCCGCCTTATTTGCCCAGTTTTCTATTCGCCAGCCAGACAATCAGGATGACGAAGGCGATGAAACCGATGACGAACGGCCAGTCATGCTGGAAGGCATGGCCAAGGACCAAACCGGTACTGATGACGTCTGAATCGCTGAACGTCACGCCTTTGAAGCCGAAGGTTTCAAGCAGCGGTACCAATATTGCGGGCAGAAAGGTAATGAACAGGCCGTGAACCACGCCGCCGATGATGGCGCCTTTTCTGCCGCCCATCGCGTTGCCGAAAACCCCGGCGGCACCGCCCGCGAAGAAGTTGGTCAGCAGGCCCGGCAGGATCATGGCGAGCCCGAACAGCGGGAAGACCAGCATTCCGATAATCGATCCGACGGTGGTGGCGAGGAAGCCGACGATGACGGCATTCGGGGCGTACGGGAACAGCACCGGGCAGTCGAGCGCGGGTTTGGCGTTAGGCACCAGCCGCATGGCGATGCCGCGGAAGGCTGGCACCAGCTCATTCAGCAGCAGTCGTACGCCGCTGTAGAGGACGAAAACCCCGGCCACGAACTGCATGGACTGCATGAACGCATACATGATGTAGTTGGTTTCGCCCGCGAACTGCGCGATGTACTCCGACCCTGCAAAGATGGCCGGAATGATGTACATCGGCACCATGATGACGGCCATCGACAGGTAAGTGTCCTGCAGGAATTTGAAGTTATCGGGCAGCTCCAGGTCTTCGGTGGAGCGCGAGTTTTTGCCGATTGCTCGCGCTACCGCGGCTTGAACGAGGTAGCCGATGGTACAGAAATGCCCGAGCGCCACATCGTCTGAGTCCGTAATCTTCCGGACGATAGGTTGGGCGATGGCTGGCATCAGCACCGCCATCACGCCGCCGAAGATCCCGCCGGTTAGAATCAACGTCGCGCCCGTCAGCCCCGCTTTGTAGCCGATGACGGTGCCGATGGTCGCCATCCATAGCAACGCCTGGCCGGTGAGAAAGATATATTTGAACGGCGTGATCCGGGCGATGAGGATGTTGACGGCAAAAATCACCAGCAGCGTCAGCGCCACTTCGGAACCCAGTTCACGGTTAGCGACGCCGGCAATCGCCGCCACGTCCGTGATATACCCCTGCATGCCGAATCCGTGGGTAAAAATATCGTTAAGAAAGGTCAGGGCGGCCACAATAATGTTGATACCCGCCATCATGATCAGAAACCCTAATAAGGTTTTGAACGTCCCCTCCACGGTTTTACCGACGGATTTTTTTTGCAGAATAAGACCAATCATTGCGATTAACGCAATTAATATCGAAGCCTGGCCTAGAAAATCAGTCACAATAAAATGAATAATAGCGTCCACGGGTCACCTCATTTTTTAGATAGATTTCAGATATGCGAGGATTTTTTCTTCAATTTCTTTTTTGTCGGTTAGCTTATTTAAGATGATGACTTTTTTCTTATCCTCTTCGCTGGCATCCGACGTTAAAATGTCAGCGAACATTTTTTGGGTAAGAATAATGTCGTATTTATAGGATGACGCTTCCGATACCGTGGTGTGATCGATATTCGCATCAATGGCAAGTTTTTGTAATACGGACTTTGCGCTCATTTCAATAGCAAAACTTGAACCGAGACCGCAGCCACATACGCAGAGTACATTAAGCATAATATTACCTCAGATAAGGTTATTTACTTTAGCGAGTTTGTAGAGATAACTATCTTCGTCCACCAATCGTTTTTTAATGTTTTCAAGATCTATCGGTATGGCTTTATTATTATTGTTGATGACAACAATTTTATTAGTCAGGCCGCTGTTAATACATCTCACGAGCTCTTCTGCGAGAATAGCGCCTTGAATGATCTCCTCTCCTGTCGGCGTACCATTTCTTAAACCGTATCCCAGAATCGTTTTTCGGATTCGAATGCCTATCTTGTGTTCTATCTTTCCAATCATGGTATCTATCGCCCCCTGAAATCCGGGGGTATATTCTTTGGTATATCCTTCAGAACATAAAATAATGACACTATTCTGTATTTTTATTTTCTGTTTTATCTGGTCCGCCAGGACATCAATGTCCCAAGGGGCTTCTGGAATAAGCGCAATATCCGCATTACTTTTTAACGCCGCCTGTAATGTCAGTTCGCCGCAGTAGCCTCCCAGCAATTCAATAATGAATATCCGTCCCGGCAGGCCGCGTCCGGTATTTCTTAATTTGGCGACTTCACTAATGACCTGCTCGCAGGCGGTGGAAAATCCGAGGGTATAGCTGTCGCCATCAATATCGTTATCAATCGTCATTCCCACGCCGTAACAGCAGACGCCGTAGCCGCTCAGTGTTTTCAAAAACTGAAAAGAACCATCGCCGCCGCCCATGATCAGACAATCCAGTTTTTTATGACGAATGTTCTTAACAATTCTCTCGTAGTCGGATTTCCGGCATTTATCCTCCTTTCTCCCTGACGCGAGCAACGGCACGGAAGAGAGAGATAAATCGACCAGATCGCGGCGCGAGATGTCTTTGCAGCGATTTTCAATCAGCCCATTAATGCCGCCGTCGAAAATCACCATGTCAGATTTAGTCATCCGGTTGATCTGAAAAAGGAAATTATTCATTCCGCTGACATCGCCGCCGCTTAATACCAATCCTATTCTCATGGTTAACCTCGGATGAAGGCTCCTCAGTGACTATGGGATCGATAGTAGAGATGGGGCGATTAATTTTTTTGGAGCAAGTCACACTTATGCAACATTTCACTCGGGTGGCGAAGCTTGACAGGCTGTTTTAGCCTCTGATTTTGTGATGGATATCACGCTATTTTGACTTAAGCCTTCTAATGACGCTGAGTAATTATTTGTTTTACATATGTTTTGGTTATAGAACGTTTGACGAACAGGCGAGGCGGTTTTGCTCAGGAAATCGGATGCTGCTTTTGTGATTTTCTTCACATTAGTTTGGGAGAAAGCGCGAGAGCAGTGGGGCTTTCAAGGGGAGACATTGGAGGCGGTAAGCGATTTTTTGATGTCAGTGAGAAGGAAAGGGTGACGCGGATTTGTTTGTAGAGCGCACATAATATGCTTGCTTTTAATACCACCGAATGAATAATACGTCGAAATTTACACAATCTTACGATTAATGGATGAAATCTTTTCATTAAAGGGATTTTTCTGATGTGTTTTTCTTATTCAAAGTCAATCTCCCCTGTGTTAGCTGCAACGGTGCTTGCCTATGCTTCCTCGGTGATGGCGGCAGACATCCCTGAGGCGCCCATGCAAGGGGCCGCCGCGATTGATGCTCGCGAGCAGCTGCGTCAGCAAGAGCGAACGCGTGCGCTGAGAGAACAAAACACCCCGCAGGCCGATGTTCGTCTCCAAATGCCTGACGCCGCGTTGCCAGGGTATCCGACAGAGGAAAATCCCTGCTTCACCATTCATCACCTCGCATTACAGGGAGAGGCTTCCGAGCAATTCCAGTGGGCTCTGGCGTCTGCCGCCGATGCCAACGGCCGCTGTCTGGGCGCTCAGGGCATCATGCTCGCCATCAACAAAGTGCAAAATGCCATTCTTGCAAAAGGTTATGTCACCACCCGAGTGATGGCGCAGGAACAGGACTTAAACCAAGGAATTCTTACGCTTACCCTTCAGCCGGGGCGCATCAGCGATATTCGTTTCGGCCAACCGACGTCGTGGCGTGGACGGTTGTGGAATGCCATCCCGGCATCGCGTGGCGACATTCTCAATTTGCGAGATGTCGAGCAGGGGCTGGAGAACCTTAAGCGTGTTTCCAGCGCGACGGCGGATATTGAAATTGTTCCCGGAGAACAGGAAGGCGCCAGTGATTTGCGGGNCAATTGGCAAGAAAAGCGCCCCGTTCGTCTGAGCCTGGGGCTTGATGACAGCGGCTCTGAAAGCACCGGACGTTATCTGGGCACCGCCACGCTCGCCATCGATGCGCCTTTCGCACAAAATGATTTGTTTTACGCCAATATCGGCAGAGATATGTTTGCTCAAGGGCCGTACGGGAACCGCTCTAACACACTGAACTACTTCTTCCCCGTCGGCTATTGGGCGTTTTCGGCTAACTATAGCGACTACACCTACCATCAAAATATCCCCAACGCGAATGAAGTCCTGAGCTACAACGGAAAAAGCGACAACGTCGTGGTGACCGTTTCCAGATTACTCTTCCGCAATCAGTCTCATAAAACCACGCTCAATATGCGGACCTACCGCAAACACGCCACAAACTCCGTTAATGGTATTGAGATCGAACAGCAGCGTCGCCGCACCGCGGGCTGGGAGTTGGGCGTCAATCAGCGCAGTTACTTCGGCGATACCACGGTAGATGCCAATGTCAGCTGGCGTCGTGGGACCGGCGCATTCGGCGCGACCCGCGCGCCTGAAGAAGCGACGCACAGCGGCAGTGCGCGTACAGGCGTGCTGCTGGGCGACGTGAGTATTCATCAACCCTTCACATTCGTCGACCAATCCCTGCGCTACTCCACCACCTTGCGTGGGCAGTGGAGCGCCAACGCATTAACCCCTCAGGAACGTTTGGCGATTGCCGGTCGCTACACCGTGCGAGGCTTCGATGGCGAGCAGATGCTGTCAGGCGAAAGAGGGATTGTCTGGCGTAACGAATTAGGCTGGAACATCCGGTCGCGGGGTCATGAACTCTATCTGGCGTTGGATTATGGGCGAGTGGGCGGACCGGGAACACGTTATCTGGTCGGGCATCAACTTGCGGGTTCCGCCGTGGGGCTCCGCGGGGCCCTTTGGCAACACGTTAGCTATGACGTTTTCGCCGGCGTACCGCTCTTAAAACCGGACGCGTTCCATACCTCAGGTGCGACCGCAGGTTTCAGTATCAACGTTGAAATTTGATGCGGGTTATCGAGACCGCCGCCATTTTGTTTTTTTCCAGGGATTAACCTTTTTCACGGAAGGATGTCATGAACAAGCATTGTTACCGTCTTATTTTTAGCCGCACGCACGGCGAGTTACGTGTTGTTTCCGAATTAGCGCGTAGTTGCAGCAGCGAACCCGGTCAGACCCGAGGTCCGGGGGCCGTTCGTTTGTGGGTGACGGTGCGTCGTGCGGTCTGGATGCTGGGACTGGCATTGTTCGCCAGTCCGGCGCTGGCGGCGGGCATTGTGGCGGATAGCGGTGCGGCGGCGGGCCAACGACCCGATGTCATTGCCACGCAAAATGGTCTTCCTCAGGTCAACATCACCGCGCCGAATCAGGCCGGGATTTCACACAATCAGTACAGCCAGTTCGATGTCGATCAGAAAGGGGCCATTCTGAACAATTCGGCGGCAATGACCTCAACCCAGATGGCGGGGATGATTCAAGGCAACCCCAATCTGAATGCGGGTAGCGCGTCAGCCAAAGTCATCCTGAATGAGGTTAATAGCAGCAATCCCAGCCAGCTTCGCGGCTATATGGAAGTGGCGGGCGGACGCGCTCAGGTCATTGTGGCTAACCCGTCGGGGATTGTCTGCGACGGCTGCGGGACAATCAATGCGGGGCGGATGACCCTGACTACCGGCAAACCCCAACTCAATGCGGATGGCAGCTTGGCCGGTTATCAGGTTGAGCGCGGCGTCGTGCGTATCGAAGGCGGNGGGCTGAACGGCGACGCCCGCCATGATACGGAGTATGTCGATGTGCTTGCCCGTGCCGTTGAGGTGAATGCGGGCGTCTGGGCCAAAGAGAAAGTCAACGTCGTCGCAGGCCGTAACCGCGTCAGCGCAGACGGTGAAACCATCGTTCCTTCCGCGGCGTCGGATGAAGCTAAACCCGAGCTGGCCATCGATATGGGCCAGATGGGCGGGATGTACAGCGGCCAGATTCACATGATAGGCACTGAAGCGGGCGTCGGGGTGCGCAATCAGGGCGGACAACTACAGGCAGGCAAAACGCTGACTGTCAGCAGTGAAGGTCGACTGGTCTGGCAGCCCGCCCAGCAGGAGGCCGTGACGCAGGCGGGAGAGTCCATCACTCTGACGGCCAATAATGATATTGAGCACGATGGAAAATTACACAGCGGCGGCACGTTAAATGTTCAGAGTCGTGCGGGCTCGATTAAGCAATCCGGCACCCTTGCGGCAGCCGGAGACGTCCAGCTCTCCGCCGCGGCGGGAATTGAAAATACCGGGCATCTGTTGGCGGGCAGTGACACCAGTAGTACGTTGATAAATGAAGCCGATCTCNCTCTGACCAGTCAGGGCGAGGTCCGCAGCAGCGGCAGCCTGTTGAGTCAGAAAAACGTCGCGTTGGCCGGCAAGCGCGTCGATATCAGTCAGGCGCAGCTTGCCGCCAGGCAGGCGACGGTCACCGCACAAAGCGGCGGCGTCGGGTTGCAGCAAGCCAACGTCGACAGTCAGCAGTTCACTATCAATACCTCTGGGGATATCGACGCCCGTCAGGCACAGGTCAAGACGGGATCTTGGGCGGTGGGTGGCAATAATATGCTCAACCAGCAGGCCGTCTGGGTACAGACCGATGTCGGGGAAAGTCGCTTCAGACTGAACGGCAAGCTTGATAATACGCAAGGCGATATTGAGGCGAACAACCTGGGTTTCTTTGCCGGTGAGGTGGATAACCAGAGTGGTCGGCTGGTGTCGCTGGATAGCCACGCACGGGAGTGGCAGGTAGAAGGATTGCTGAATAACAGCGATGGCGAGCTGGGCAGCAACGGCGACTTGGCACTCAATGTCGGCACACTGAAAAATCAGGCAGGCTCGGTTAAAAGCCTGCAGGCGCTGCGAATGAACAGCGCAGGCGACGTGGATAACACCCGCGGCACTCTCTTGGCGGGCACTGCGCTGAGCCTTGACGCGGGTCAGTTCGACAACCACTCAGGGGTTCTTGGCGGGGAGCAGCTACAGCTCACGGCCCAAAGTTTGAACAACGCGCTTGGGCAGGTGATCAGTCAGCAAGATCTTCAGCTTATCGCGCATCAGGGGTTGGATAACCAGCAGGGCTTTATTGGGGCCGGACAGGATCTTGCTATTCAGACCGAAGGCGACTGGAACAACCAGGGCGGCACCGCACAAAGTGAAACGCTGATTAGCGCCACAGCAAACAATATCAAAAACGATAGCGGCAAGCTGTTGTCAGGCGACCACCTCTCGCTCAATGCCGCAGGCGGCGTCAACAACCAAGCGGGTGAGATCAGCGCGACGACGGTTGAACTCGGCGCGACGCATTTCGCGAATGAAAAAGGGAAGGTCATCGGTCAGCGCTCGCTGGCGGTGAATGCGGCGCAGGCGCTGAACAATGCGCAGGGACTGTTGTCTTCCGGCGAGAAACTGGTACTACACACTGACGGGCTATTGACCAACCGGGACGGGGAAGCCAACGGGGCGGAGCTCAGCGTCACGGCCGGACAGCTCGATAACGCGCAGGGTCACGTTATCGCCGGACAAAACCTGAACCTGCATGTTCAGGGCGGAGTAGATAATACTGCCGGACTGCTCGAAGCCGCCGAGACGCTGGAGGTCCAGACCGAAGGCGACTGGAACAATCAGGAGGGAACCGCGCAAGGCGGAGGCCGGGTGGTCGCGACGGCCCGCCACCTCGACAATACCCAGGGGCGGCTACAGTCAGGCGGCGCGTTATCACTGAACACGGCTGCCGATGTCATCAACCAGTCAGGTAAATTGACGGCTCAGGACGACCTCAACTGGCGAGGCGCGTCGACCAGCTTACTGAATAATGACAGCGGTTCGTTACAGAGCGGCGGCGATCTGGTTCTGAAGGGCGGGCGTCTGAGCAACCGTCAGCAGGGCGTGGTACTGGGCCAGCAAGCACTTTCATTCGATCTGTCTTCAGACTGGGATAATCAGGGTGGTCAGTTGACCAGTCAGGGGCCGGCCGTGCTGCGTGCCGCTAATCTGTACAACGCGCAGGGCACGGTTAACGCGTTGGGCAGTCTGGACATGCAGCTGACAGAGACGCTGGATAACGGCAGCGGGCGCATTTTCAGTCAATCCTCGCAAACGCTGACTGCGCAGGAGATCCTGAACGATCAGGGGTGGATGGGCACTCAGGGCGAGTGGCGTGCCGACGCCGCTCGCTTTGACAATACGAAGGGCAGCGTACAGTCGCAACAGAGCGCACAGCTGACGGCCGACGCGTTAGCCAACGCGGAAGGGGGATTGCAGTCTGCCGCCGATATGACCTTAAGGGTGGCGGGCGATATCGATAACCGAGCGGGTAAGGTCAGCGCTCAGCATCAGTTGACTGTGCGGGGCAACACGGCGGACGACGATACCGGCACCGTGAATAATGCGGGTGGACAGTGGCTGGCGGGTGAGGGCTTAAGTCTGGCGGCACAGAGGCTGGATAATACGCAGGGCGGCCTGTTGTATAGCCAGAAGCAGTTGAATTTGAATGTTGGAACACAGATCGACAATCAGCAGGGCAAGCTGCAAAGCGGAGAAACGCTGACGCTCCAGGCGCAATCGCTGCAAAACAATGGCGGCACAATAGACAGCCAGCAACAGATGCTGCTGAGTACGTCGGGCGAGCTAAGCAATCAGGGCGGAGCGCTGCGCAGCAATGGCGATCAGCGCATTGCCGCCAATCGTGTGAATAACCAGCAAGGGGTGATCAGCAGTCAAAGCGGCCTGACAATCAACGCTCCCCAGCTGGACAACGCGGGCGGAACGCTCATTAGTCAAGGCGTAGGGACGTACCATGTCGATACGCTGAATAACTCGCAGGGCAAACTGCATAGCGGTAATGCGCTGACGCTGGCCGGGAGTCAGGTCAACAATCAGGCGGGACAGCTGGTTTCCACACAAGATTTTGTCCTCAATGCCCCACAGTTGAACAATAACGGGCAAGGGACCATCAGCAGTCAGGGCGCGCTGGATATCCAAAGTGATACGTTGAATAACCGTGATGGCGGACTGATCATAGGGACGACGCGCACAGGGGTGAACGCGCGAGCAGCGGATAACACGGCAGGGCGCCTACAAAGCGCCGGGGCCATGACGCTGACAGGACTGACCCAGTTAGATAACACTCAGGGGAGAGTGATCGCAAACGGGCCGCTCAGCATTAATGCTCTCAGCAGTCGTCTGACGCGCGCGGCTTCTGCGTTGTCGGTATTGAACCCCAACGGGTTGATGCAGAGCGGGGCATCGCTGGTTCTCGATGCCCTGTCCCTGAACAATCAGGGCGGTACGTTGCAGAGTCAGCAGGCGTTAAGCCTCAGCGTACAGCAGGACTATACCCACCGTGCGGGCGACACGTTGAGCAGCAACGGCGCGCTCACGTTTTCCGTCGCCGGCGTTTTAACCAATATGACGGACTGGCTGCTTCCCGGCGACCTGACCTTGAACAGCGCTCACTTCAGCAACCAAGGCACTCTGGTCGGCAAGTCAATGCAGGTCACTACCGGGCAACTGACCAACCGCGGACGGATTGAAGCGGACGCGATGACGCTTGATTTCGACACGCTGGATAACCCGAATGCGGTGATGGGCGACAATCTGACCCTTCGTGGCCGCGTCATTGACAACTATGGCTCGGGAGCGGTGCTGGCGGCCACCCAGTCGCTCAATTTACGCGGTAATGAACGTCTGACTAACCGTGACGGCGCCCTGATTTTCAGCGGCGGCAGCTTACAGTTGGGCAGTCACGATCTCATCGAAAACCGGGCCAGCGCGATCGAGGCGGACGGCAATGTGACAGTCGATGCGCAGCGGTTAGTCAACGAGCGCGTGGGGCTGAACATCGAGCGCGATGCGGAGTCTAGTAATTACAAATGGCAGCGCTACAACTACTTCTGGCGTTCATATGACTTAACGGTCAACACCGATAAGAACACCGTGGCCCCCGTCACGCAGTCGCTGACGTTCCAAAATGAGGCGGCGGCGCAAAGCAATCCTTACGGCACGATTCTGGCGATTGATGCAGCCGGCAAGCGGGCGCAGGTTCGCGTGAAAAACACGTCTGGAACATTAACGGACATGTGGGTCAATTACCTTGCCCTCCAGCCGAATACGGATGGCAGCTATGCCATGACGTTTTATCAAACCACGGGATATTGGCAGAGAGCGGTGCCGACGCCTTACCAAAACACCGTCTGGCGCGAATTCAACAGCGGCAGGCTGGAACAGTGGGATCCGGAAAAGCACATCGATATTTACAGCGCGCCAAACGTCACGGACTACAACAACCTGCGTGAGCGTACGGTGACCGGCTCGCTCACGCGTGACAGACTGATTTCGGAAGGGACCGGCGCCCGAATTCTGGCGGGCGGCGACATGACGCTGCGTATCAACGGCTCCTTGCTCAATGACGCCAGCGTGATTACCGCAAATGGCAATCTGGGGATTGAAGGGGGCGGCAACGTTGATAACCGGGGATACTCTGTCAACGAACATCGCACCGAAGTGATTGCCGACCACTACGACAGAGATACGCGTCACTGGTATCCCACCACAAACTACGATGCCACTACGGCCCTCACGACGATCGACGGCATCATTTCCGGTCAAGGAAAGGTCGCCATCACCGCGGCGAATATGACTAATACGACTGTGGATCAGGCTCAGATCAGCAGCGTGGAAGCGGCGCTGAAAGCGGCCGAGGCGGAAAGGGCGGAGTGGGAGCGTAACCCGCTGGCGTTTAGCGTTGAGGGCGTCGACGGTCAGCAGGCTAACGTGGCGCTAGCCCCGGGCGGTAAAGCCACGGCCGGAAGCCCATCGGGATTAGGCCGACCGCTGCTGCCAGCCGAAGTGGCGCTGACGGCTAAGCAATATGTCGGCAGCGTCGCGACCTCGATTCCGGACAATGGTCTGTTCCGCCAGAATCCGGCGACGGGCAGCCCTTATCTGGTGGTCACCGATGAACGGTTTACCAGCCGCACGCAGTTTGTCAGCAGCGATTATCTGCTGTCGCAGGTAGGGTATGACCCGTCGACGGTGCATAAACGTCTGGGTGACGGATTCTACGAACAGCGATTGGTGCGGGACCAGGTGCTGAGTCTGACCGGACGTCAGTCCGTTCAGGGTGAAGATGCCATGGCGCAGTACCAGAATCTGATGAACAACGGCATCAAAGTGGCGCAGGACTTTCATCTGGTCACGGGCGTGGCGTTGACGCCGGAGCAGATCGCCTCACTTCAGCAGGATATCGTCTGGATGGTTGACGAGACGGTCGAGACGGCTTCAGGTCCGCAAACCGTTCTCGTGCCTAAGGTTTACCTCGCTCAGTCCACACTGCGCCTGACAGGTGATGGCGCGCTGATTGCCGGTGGCGAGCTGGATCTCTCTGCGGACAGCATCGCGAATGCGGGCAATCTGTTCGCCGACAAGGCGCTGAGCATCGATGCGGGGCAATTTTCGCATCTGAGTGGCGATATCAAGGCTGACAGCATTAACGTTCAGGCGGAAAGCCTGACTATGAGTACGAATCTTCAGGACGCCTTGCGTCAGGCCACCCTAAGCGCCAGCGACATTAGCCTCAGCGGCAACGACATCCATCTGCAGGGCGCCAAACTTGACGCGACGAATAACCTTAGCTTGAGCGCTCGCGATAATCTGGACATCAGCGCGGCGAAAAGCAGCTTCAAGTCTGATGGGTTGGAGGTCATTTCCGGTGCGATGGGCAATCGAACCAGCGACGGTATGGAAGAAGCCGGTGAGCGTATGGCGACACTCAGCGGGGAGTGGCAACAGGCTCTGGGGAGCGAGCTGAAGGCCGGGGGCAATTTGTCGCTCAAAGCCGGCCAAGATATTACGCTGCGCGGCAGTCAGGCCAGCGCGGGAGGGCAGCTAGGCGTGCAAGCGGGCGGCGATATCAATTTGCTGGCGGACAAATCCACCAATACCACCCACCTTGAGGCCAACAGCAGCACGTCGTCAGTGAGCAATAGTCGGGAGGAAGATCGTCTGCTGCTCAGCGCAATGAGCGGCGCCAAGGGGGTCACCTTGATCGCAGGCAAGGATTTGCTCGCGGAGGGCGCTCAGGTCGACAGTACGGAAGGTCGGGTCGGCGTCAGTGCGGATAACGTCACGATTAAAGAAGCGCATCAGCTAACGAATGCTTTCGACAGCGAAGACAAACAGGATGGGCGGACGAAAAGCCAGCGCATGATTGATAGCGCCAGCGATGCCGTGGTGGGCAGCACCTTTAGCGGCCAGGGCGGCGTGACCGCGATTGCGCGTGAAGGCGATCTTGCCGTTACCGGCAGTACGCTGCACAGCGAACTCGGCGAGATTGCGCTACAGGCCAAAAACGATGTGGCGATAAACAGCGCAACCGAAAAAGAGTCTGAACATCTTGAAGAGCGTTCTCAGAAAAAAGGCTTTTTGAACAAGAGCGCCAGCACCACGGTACAAGATGATAGCTTCACGACGGAACGAGGCTCGCTGCTGAGCGGTAACAGCGTCAGCGTGAATGCTGGGAATGATCTGTCCGTCAGCGGCTCGGCGATCGCAGCCGACCAAGATGTTGCACTGCGGGCGGGCCACAACGTGGATATCTCTGCCGCCACGGAAACCGAGTCTCATTATCTGCTGGAAGAAAAGACCAAGAGCGGTCTGATGAGCGGTGGCGGTATCGGCTTTACCGTCGGTAAGCAGTCGACCCGTCACGAGGTTGACGAAAAAGGAACGCTACAGAATCAGAGTTTCAGCACGGTGGGCAGTAACCAAGGCAATGTGAGCATCACCGCTGGCGATAAACTGCATATCGGTGGGGCCGATCTGGTGGCAGGCAAAGACCTCAGCCTGAGCGGCGACAGCGTTGAGATTGACTCTGGCCGCGACGAAGTCAATCGCCATGAGACCTTTGAATCGAAACAGAGCGGCTTTACGTTAGCGTTATCCGGCACGGTAGGCAGCGCGCTGAACACGGCGGTGAGTACGGCGCAGAAATCGAGGCAGGAAAGTGATAGTCGACTCAGCGCGTTGCAAGGCACGAAAGCGGCATTGAGCGGTGTTCAGGCGGCTCAAGGCTGGGATCATGATAGTGCGGTCACGGAATCAGCTAATGCGCAAAACGCCGCGGCAGGCGTGTCTTCGGACGATCCTAAAGCAGCACAGGGCTCTACCAATACGATCGGCGTGACCTTGTCTTATGGCAGCCAATCGTCGAAAAGCGAAACGCACAGTGAAAGCAGTCAGGCGCAGGGCAGTACGCTTAATGCAGGTCGTCATCTCTCGATTACAGCGACAGGCAACAAGAACGGTGAGGAAAGTGGCGACATCTCCATCGCCGGCAGTCAGTTGAAGGCGGCTGGTGATATGACACTGGATGCCGCCAGAGATATCAACCTGTTGTCAGCCCAGAATACGGAGAAAACCGTCAGTAAAAACAGCAGTCAGGGNGGCAGTGTCGGCGTCGGCATCGGTGTGGGCTCTGGCGGATACGGCATTACCGTATCCGCCAGCGTGAACAGCAGTAAAGGTCATGAAAACGGCAACGGACTGACGCACAACGAAACGACGCTGGATGCGGGCAGCGGTATTAATCTTACCAGCGGACGCGATACAACCTTGAAAGGCGCACAGGTCAATGGTGAGAGCATTACCGCCGACGTGGGGCGTAACCTGACGCTCACGAGTGAGCAGGATAGCAACAGTTACGATGCCAAGCAGCAGAGTGTCAGCGCGGGGGCCAGCTTCACCTTTGGTTCGATGACGGGCTCCGCCAGCATCAATATGTCTAAGGATAAGGTGAACAGCAATTACGACTCTGTGAAGGAGCAGAGCGGACTGTTTGCCGGTCAAGGTGGCTATAACATTACGGTCGGCAACCATACCCAGCTTGATGGCGCAGTGATAGCGAGCACGGCGGACAAGGACAAGAACCTGCTGGATACGGGGACGCTGGGCTGGAGCGATATTCATAATCAGGCCGATTACAAATCGGAGCATCAAAGCGCGGGCTTCAGCAGCGGTGGTTCGATAGGAGCCAACCTGATGAGTAACATGAGCGCGTTGCCGATAGGCAATGAGAGCAGCAGCGGACATGCAGAGGGCGTCACCAAGTCAGCGGTGAGCGAAGGGGGATTGATAATCCGCCATCAGACCGACCAGTCTCAGGACGTGTCACAGCTGAATCGTGATACGGAGAACGCGAATGAAGGCGCCATCGACCCGATATTCGACAAGGAAAAAGAGCAGAAGCGTCTGCGACAGGCGCAATTGGTGAGCGACATCGCCAGCCAGTCGCTAGATATTTATAATACGTACGAGTCGACGAAAGCGACGCATTCTGAAACGGATAATAGTGTCAAAACCGGAGTGAATGCGGTGGTCCGTGCGTTGCAGGCCTTGGCGGGGGGAGACATCAAAGCGGCGCTGGCGCAGGGAGCTGCGCCGTATTTGGCGGAGAAGGTGAAGGAAATCACGACGGATAATGCGGATTACAGCACGCTGACGGAAACGCAGAAGCTGAACAACTTGATGGCGCATGCGATACTGGGTGGGGTGGTAGCAGAGCTTAGCGGCGGTAATGGCGCAGCGGGAGCCATAGGCGCGGCGACAGGCGAGTTGGCGGCACCTGCGATAGCTTTGGTATTGTACGGCACATCGGACAGTAAAGAGCTGACGTCGCAACAGAAAGATAATATTAGCGCGTTGGCGACGCTGGCCTCTGGTATAGCGGGGGGAGTGAGCAGCGACAGCACAGCGGGTGCAGCGACGGGCGCGCAGGCGGGTAAGAATGCGGTTGAGAATAACTTCCTCGGTGCAACATCTTCAGACAAACTCGACAAGGCGGTTGAGAAAATTAAGAATGGTGATAAGTCATTAGCAACCGCTAATGAGCTGATTAAACTGGAAAACGCCGATAAACGTAGTGATGCACTGGTGGATAAATTTACCAGAGACCCTTCACAAATGAGTAGTGCCGAGCAGGCTGAACTGGCGGGCTACCTGCGTGTTTATGCGTCTGAGATGGAGAGGGAGCACGGTTCTGCTGTTTCGCAGGAACTGGTCAAAGGTTTGCTCTCTGGACAGGATTACATGAAACGTAATCCTGACTCTGAAGCCATGTCTAAGGCTCAGACAATCATGAACACCTGGGGCTATCACAAATCGAATGCCAGCATCGGCGATGCGCCTGCCATATTCGTAGGCAGTGTGCTGGGTGTTACTGTGAAAGGTATGGCGGCTAATGCAGCAATTGGTGTGGGGGTTAATACCGGTGTTCAGCTTACCGGAAAAGATCCGTTCAGTTACGTTGATGCGATTATGGCAGGGGTAACAGCAGCAGCAACGACGGGGAAAGGTATTGGATTATCAGCAGCTATAAATATGGCGGGAGCTGCGGTTGGCAGCGGTATTAAAGGAGAAGATCCGACCAATTCTGTAATTGGTGCTGGGGTCGGTAGTGTGGCTGGTAGCGTTGGCGGTAAAGTTGTTGACGCATTGTCTCCAGTAACTGATCAAGTAACAAAGGATGTTGTTGGTGCAGTTACGGGATCTGCCGCCTCAGAGCTAACCGGAAATGCTGTAAAAAGCGAATTGGATAAAAGAGGTAAAGCGCAATGAAAACTTTTAAAAAAGTAGGCATTGTGTGGCTGTTTTTTTTGATCTTTTATTGTTCTTTTTTGGTATCCGCCGTTCTTTTTATATGCCAGTTAGGGGTATCAGCAGTTTTTTATTTTAGCGACGGTCAATTTCTTTTTTTATGGGCCGATGCGCTTCATGTCGCTTTAAAAAAAGGATGTCTTGCTGGTTTTATTCTAGGTATAGGCCTCTGGATAAAAGCCAAGCTACAAGAGCGTGAGGCTAGAAAATCATTAGCCAAATAAACTAAAAGATCCCGGCTAGGTGGCCGGGAACATCGTTTTTACCCGTCAGATCCTAATCTCCGCCTCAATGACCAGTTTACCGCGCTCAACGGTGACGATAACCGGTTGGCCGGTGTTGAAGCCGAGTTCTTCCAGCCACCTGCCGCTGAGCTTAAGCTGCGGGCTGGGCGGTTTTTTACCGCCGTTGGGAGCGTACCCGACGGTGTAATGCCGTTGTGGTTCTTTTACTTCAGTTGCGCGGGGTTCTGACTTAGAATCGTGTTCAGCCATGATTAACTACCTCAGATAGTTGTTGTGGTGAGCGTCGGCAGTGAGGTGCCAACTCATTGCCGGCGCGTTAAAAAACCTGTCTTTTTATTAACCGTCCGTTCCTGCCTGTTGCGCCTGAGTGATCACGGCGTCGAGCATCTCTGATACCAGCTTCTGCCTGCTGCGGGGTAACTGGCTGATAACCTGAATCTGCTGTTCCAGCCGTGATGCCGGGCCGCGCTTGCATGGTGTACGGTCAGGCGTTCCGCCGAGTAAATCCTCAAGAGAAACCGACAATAACCGTGCCACAGCGGGCAGTACGGATATCTGTATGCGTCTTCTGCCCGCTTCCCATGACTGCACGGCCTGCTGGGAGACATTCAGCGCCTGTGCCAGTTGCACCTGAGTCAGTCCGGCTTCCTTGCGCAAGGCGGTGATCCGTTTGCCCAACGCGGTCATAACCAGAAGCAAGATGTCGGGACGATGAGTCGGGACACGGAGCATGCGCATAGCGCGCTGGACAATAATTTCGACAGGGATGGCATCCGAGACAAACTGGAGATTCAGCAGCAGGCCACGGCACTGGGCACGCAGGCGATGACGGCGTATGCAGAGAGCAAGCAGGATGCGGCGAAACAGCAGGCGCGTGATGAGATGGTGGCATCGGGCGAGCTTGACGGCCTGAGCGAAACGGAGATTGAACAGCGCGTGCTGGGTTCGGCGACGTTCAAGGCGGCGGAAAGCGAGTACGGAGTCGGCAGTCCGTTTTGGACGGCAGGGACATCGGTGAGCGGTCTGCTGGCCGGGGCTCTGGGGGGCAATGTACAGAGCGGAGCGGCAGCGGGAGCAGCACCGGTGCTGGCAAAGCTGATAAAGGAGGCGAGCGGAGATTATGAGGGTGCGCGTATAGCGCTGCATACGCTGGTGTCAGCGGTCCTTGCGAAAGCGCAGGGAGGCAATGTGACAGCGGGCGCGGCGGGAGGATCATCGCTGCAGCGAGTGCAAAAACGTTAGCGCTGGCAATTTATGGAAAAGAAGCCGGGGAATTGGCGCCGGATGAGAAAATGGTTATCCTCAATCTGGTTTCAGCACTGGGTGCGGCAGGCGGAGGACTGGCCACCGGCGACACGAGCGGGATAGTGAGCGCGGGTAATGCGGCCAGGGTTGAGGTTGAGAATAACTATCTGAGCAGTAAGCAGATAGATGCGTGGTCGGTTGCAATGAAATCCTGCCAGGCAAATGGCGGTGACTGTAGCGGTTTCATCAAGAAGTACGAGGAACTTAGCACTACTCAGCAACAACAGCTTATCAGTGACTGCGCAACCAGTCCGACAACCTGCCAGCATAAATACGGCGATGTACTGACCGACAGCCTGGCTGTGAAACAGTCAATAGATCGTGCTCTGGGTGAAAATATCCCGATCAAGATGGTTTACGATCTGACGGCGACTTTTGCACAGCAAATGCAGGTTGAAGGTGTTGTCGCGACAAACAAAGTCTCCGAGGCGCTCCAGAATGAGTATGGCCTGGATAATATTCAGGCAGATATTATTGCGGGTGCAGCGGCAGCAGCGTTCGGAGGGATTGGTAAGGCCAAGGGAAGTGCTCAACCGAAAATTGAACAAACTCTAAAACCGGAGAAATCTAGGAAACTGCTCGAAACAAGGCATTAAACCTTGTAGGTAATTTAGGGGCAGACTCTAAACCTGTTGTCAGGCGTTTAGAAGTGAGTGCTGGAAATGGAAAAATTATTGGACGTCAATCTAGCGATGGAAAAGTTGGTTGGCGTGTTGATTATGATCCTGAAAAAGGTACTCATATTAATATATGGGATTACTCTCAAGGCAAAGGCCCTGGAAAAGCAGTGAAGAAAGTTGTAATTTTTGAGGGTAATGAAAATTATTTTGAAACTATATTGAAGCAGCTAAATAGGTAGAAGAAATGACTTTGTTTGAAGAATGTCGTGAAGCACTATGTGCTGATTTTCATATAGTTGAGGGGCAAACTAAACAGGTGATTGTGGGTATTTTGAATAAATATCCACGTGTAAAAGGAAATGTTTCTTGGTCAGAAATAAAGTATTCGGATTATGAGAGTGTTGATGAGTTGTTGAACAAAAATACCATAATTAATGATGATGTTTTTGTTTTTGTAGATGATGCTAGCATTCCTATTTTCAGAACGAAACTAAGTTTGATTGCGGGAAATATTTATGATGTCACAGCGTTATCACCAAAATTATTTATTTTTAATAATGAAATTATAATTCAGCCTTTATTTCCATCAGATAATTTTCGCTTAGGAATAAACCAGTAACCTGAGGAAATACGAATCCCGACCCCTAAAAAAGCCGGGATTTTTTTGTCTGTCACTCAGCCACAATGCGTATCACCAATTGCCCGTGTTCAACGGTGATGACGACCGGTATATCGGTCCCAAATCCCGCATCTTCCAGCCAGTCACCCTTGGGGTGCTAGCTGGGGCCGGGGCTGTAATAGCGCGTCATGTCATTGCGGTCGGCGTGGCGATACACTTTCAAAAAGGACTATTCTCATCTAGCTCAGTTACTTTCCAAACATGTTTACTTTCATCATCAATTCTCCAGAAATGTCTAGAGCTAGCGGTTCCTCCAATTGAATGTCCAGACAATGCCACTATTTTTATCTCTTGATTTTTAGCGTTCTTAAATCGATAACAATCGACTAATAAATAGCTAACGCTATTTATTAATGATATTCCTCTGCCATTTTTTATTTTTAGGTCTGGCATATATTCAAAAATTGTTTTGTTTTTAAAATCAAGCTTAACTTTATTCAACTCTTCATCGCTAACAATATATCCGGCAGTGGCTGGAAAATGTTGTATAACAGTATGAAGTGTTAATGAGTAGTTTACCGGCCTCATGTCGTTTATATTAACATAGTTATTTAGCCAGCAAAGGAATAAGGCATTCTTTGCCTCATTATAATCAGGATCTGAAAGATCAGGTAGCGATTCAATAATCTCTCCTGATTTTCTTAGAGAAATAAAATCAGCACAGGAAGATACTTGGACCTGCGTGTTATCTTTTAAAGATAGCGTCAATGGGACTACATTGATTTCAAGTTCTTTAGAGGCAAATCCTGAAGAACTAAAAAAGAAGAGTATTAGTAATATATAAAAACGTTTCACAGTTTGCCCCTTTCCATACCTTACTCGATATGGTTTCTCAGCTAAATGTTGGCGGGAATAAAGGATTTTCTCGAAAACCTCAATTTATAAACATAATCTTTCGCGCTACAGGCGAAAAAAATGCGTGTGCAGGTGCTATTTCATCAGAAAGTCAGGCGTTTTTCTCGCTTTCAAACCTTCTAATAGTCACTGACCCAAGAACTCGCTCTAGTCTAGCCTTACCCCGCGTATAATTTCAATATTTCCGCACGACATCTGTTGCCGGTAGTATTTTCTCAAATTCTTCTGAATTGAAGGCCAGTTGAGCGTTACTGGAACAAACATCATGACCGCGCAATTTGCGATGACCGTACGTCAGGCAAATACGCGGCGGATCTCAACTAAGACTCGTCGTTTACCGCTTATTTACCCCTGAAAATTCATCGTCAGCGCATCGATAAACTGCCTGACTTTGGCCGCCAGGTGTTTACGGTGGGGATAGATCGCGTTGATGGTGATCTTTTTGCCGGAATAGTTAGGAAACAGTTTCACCAGCCGGTTGTGGCGTAGGTCATCTTCCGCCAGAAAAGAGGGGAGGAACGCAATGCCCATGCCTCCCACCGCCGCATCCTTGATCGCTTCTCCGCTGTCAAAACGCAGGCGGCGATTCCCCGCAATCGACACTTCAGTTCCATCCTCGCCCGTCAGTTGCCACAGACCGGTGTTGGATTGCAGTCCGTAGATCAGTCTCTGGTGCGTGCTGAGATCTGCTAGATTTTCAGGCTGGCCTTGCCGATCAAGATAAGCGGGTGAAGCGTATAGGTAGGGACGATAGTGGGTTATCGGTCGGGCCACCATCAGTGAGTCGACCGGCATCTCGCCCAATCGGATGCCGAGATCAAAACCTTCCTCAATCAGATCGACAATTCTGTCCGTGAAACTGACCTCGACTTCCAGATCTGGCCATTTTTGAACAAACTCATTCAGCAGCGGCAGAATGACTATCCGGCCGAACGCCGAGGTGACCGTCAGGCGCAGCGTGCCTTTGGGTTGGAAGTTATCCTGCCGGACCTGGCTTTCCGCTTCCTCGATGTCAGCCAGAATTTGGACACAGCGTTCGTAAAAGTATTGCCCGTCCGCGGTCATCGACACGCTGCGAGTAGAACGATGCAATAACCGCGTACCGAGGTGCGCTTCGAGCCGCGCCAGTGATTTTCCTGCCGCAGACCGCGTCAGCCCAATGGTCTTGCCTGCGGCCACAAAACTCCCCGCCTCAACAATCGCGACGAAGGTACGCAGGGTATTGAGCTCAATACCACCGCCAGGATGATCGTTATTGATGAATTTGCGGACACTCATTGTCGAACCCTTTTCCCGAATTGTTCAATTAAAGTATCAGCGTAGAAAATAATTCACCAGGAGACCCATCAAATGTTACCTGTTAACGCGCAAAATGCTTTAGAGGGATGGATTCAGGCCGCCACGCCCGTACTACTCAAAATGAAGGGCGAGAGCGATAAGGGCTGGCCAGAGGCTCGGGCAGATTATGTCGACAAACTCGACAGCCTCTTTCCTGCGCCTGAAGGCGTCTCGTTCGGCCACATTGATTTAGGCGGCGTGTCAACCATGACGGTAACGCCTGACAACGTCATTGAAGGGCGGGTTCTGTTTTACATACATGGGGGCGGTTATGTTCATGGGGGAATAAAAGCCTACCGGGGACTGGCAGGGAACTATGCCAAACGTCTCCGGGCGACCGTCTTTGTCCCGGACTATCGACAGGCGCCCGAGTCTCCTTTCCCCNCTCCTATCGATGATACTTTTCTTGCCTATCGCTCTCTGTTGGAGAGCGGCGTATCCCCGCAATCGCTGGCTATTGCCGGAGATTCCGCTGGGGGAGCTATGGTGGTGACGATCATGCGAAAAGCCAAAGAGGCCAATATCGCGCTTCCTGCCGCCGCGGTGGCAATGTCGCCCTGGGCAGACCTGACCCATAGCGGAGACTCGGCGAAAGTCAGAAATGGCATTGATCCTTTGTGCAGCACCGAGTTTCTCAACCAGCTGGCAGGCATTTTTCTTGCCGGGGAGCTACCCACCCATCCTGATGCCTCGCCGATTTTTGCGGATGTAAGGGGGCTTGCGCCTACGTTGATTCAAATAGGTGAAAACGAGGTCATGCTGAGCGGTGCCACACGACTGGCGGCTCATCTCGGCGACAGTCGCGTAAGGACGTCGCTTGAAATCTGGCCTGGCATGTTCCACGTCTGGCCGCTGTTTGCGGGACTGCTTCCCGAGGCCGATCAGGCCCTGCGGAACGCGGTTCGATTTCTGGATGATGCGCTGTCACCGGCTCCCTCCGCATGAGATACGATAACGTGGTAAGCCGTGTATAAAGTGAAGTCATTGGATTGTCAGTGACGCCTCTTTATTTATTCGGTCGAGCCGTATTCAAGGTATGCGCCCTGTAACACAGGGCGCTTCTAATCATGATTATGGTCCTGCAACTATCATTGCCACACTGATCTATTTTCGCGCTACAACTTGGCCTCGATAGTTTTTTACACCGTTATTTCTTGTCTCTTTGGGGGCGCAAAAGCGCCTTTTTTATATTGGTTTTTGGGGCGGTCTCGTTGAGCAGTGCGGATAAATTTCCTGCTGTTTGGGCGACATATTCTGTCAGCAGTTCGAAGTGGCTTCCCGGTGTAATGACGCTTTTCACCAGATTGGGCCATTCATTAGCCCATTGCGTTGGCTGTGCGGAAGCAGGGTAATCCGCAGCCTGGAGCATAAATGTCGGGGTTTTCAAGTGAGCAGGCGTCCATTGAAGGCCGAAGAGTTCGAGATACCAAGACATCGCCATCATCGCATTGTCCTCGCCCGTCCAGAATTCGCCTTTTGCAGTGAACCAAGTTTTAAGCACATCTCCCATCGCATCCTCACTCATGGCCGAAGGCGGGAAGCTGTCAATTAACACGACGGATTTGGCCGGTCGACCTCGAGCTTCTAACTGATGAGCTGTTGCATGGGCGACAAGCCCGCCTGTAGAGAAGCCGACCAGAGTAAATTCTCGCCCTTCGGAGCCTCGTTCTACCGCCGTCGCTAGCGCGGCTGCCGCGGCATAGTCGGTTGCCGGTAGGGGGGATGTATCGTATCCGGGCAAAGGTATGGTCAACAGACTGTATCGATCGCACAACGCTGAGTTTAAGCGCTGGTAGGTTAAGTTAGCGGCGGCTGGGATAAATGAGTTCAGGCAGATTAGCAGCGGCTTTTCTCTTTCGCGACCCAGCCACACCCCCTCGGGGGCATATTGGTTATGCTCCAAATGTGAGAAATGCTTACGCAGTCGCGCAGCGCCCGCCAGTACACTCAGCCCATCATTCGTCATGCCTTGTTCCACGGCTTTTCGCAGAAGTTGAAACAAACCTCCTTTGGTTTTCTGCTGTTCGAGATGGGGCTCTTCTGAAGGATCCTGCATGCTCTTGAACACCAAGCTGAGTAAGAATTGGGCCAATGCTTGTGGGGTTGAATGCTCAAAAATCGCGGTGGCGGGGAGACGAACCCCAAGCGCAAGTGATAGGCGGCTGCCCATTTCCACCGAAGTCAGAGAGTCAAATCCAAGAGAGATGAATTCCTCGTTGCTTCTTATGGACTTCGGTTCGGGATGATTCAGTACTTCTCCCGCGGATTGAATAATCACGTTAAGCAAATAAGGGAATCTTTCTTTCTCTGGCATTTCAGCGAGCTGCAGTGCGGGCGCTGGGGCGCTCTGGGATGCGGAACGACGCGGGAGCACTTCCGTGAGGAGTGAGGGTGCGTGTTGATCGCGCAGCGCTTCCAGATTCAAGCGCGCCGGTATCAGCAACGGTGCGTGTTCGACGACTTCCGTGCCGACAACGGTATCCAGGAATGCCAATCCTTGCGTGCGTGAAAGCGGATTTTGACCGGTGTCGATAATACGTTGGATATCGTCGCTGCCGAGTTGTTCGCCCATTTCCGAGCGTTCGGCCCACATTCCCCAAGCCATTGCCGTTGCCGGCAAACCGAGGTGGCGCCGGTAATGCGCGAGGGCATCCAGAAAAGCGTTGGCGGCGGCGTAGTTACCCTGTGCCTTTTGCGGAAGAATGCTGACGGCGGAAGAGTAGAGCACAAATGCTGAAAGATCGTAATTCAGCGAGAGCTGGTGTAGGTTCCATGCAGAAACAGCTTTTGATTGTAGAACGCTGTCGACTTGCTCTGCCGTCATGCTGTCCAACGATGAGGTATCTACGGTGCCTGCCGTGTGGATAATCGCCGTCAGTGGATGCGCTTCAGGTATCGCGTTCAGCAACGATTCCACCGCCTGAGGGTCGGCAACATTGCAAGCGATGAACGTAGCTTGCGCGCCAAGTTCGGCGAGTTCTTCACGTAATGCATCGGCTCCTGGGGCTTCTATCCCGCGTCGGCTCACCAGTAGTAGATGGCGAACCCCGTGGCACTCAACCAAGTGTCTGGCGGCAGTCCTGCCCAGTGCGCCTGTACCGCCAGTGATCAACACGGTGCCCTCTGGTTTGAGGTTGCGGCACAACTTTTCCTGCTGGTCGGTGTCGTTATGAGCGGAAAGATCACCGTCGCCAGCCGCTTTTACCAACCGTGGTGCGAATATTCTCCCAGCGCGCAACGCGAGTTGCAGTGTATGGGGAAGCGCATGAATCGCCGTGCTTATCAATGACCATGATGCGTTTTCAATATCATCAATATCAAGCAGGAAGAAGCGGCCAGGATATTCAAGCTGTGCCGTGCGGACTAAGCCCCAAATAGGGGATTGCGCAAGATTAGGGACACTCTCATCTTCGCGAGTCGCTACCGCGTTTTGCGTCACCACAATGAGAGGCGTATTGGTCGTACGTGCATCGTTAAGCCATGCTTGCAGGGCGCTGAGCACCAAGTGTGTCGGATTAGGGTCAATAAAGGTAACGTCATTGTCAGCTTCTGGTGCGATAAACATCGCGACACACGCCGGCTCGGGAGTGTAGGCCTCCAATGCATGATCAATATTTGCATAGACGGTAATAGGTGCTTTTTCCGCTGTTATCTCTGATAAACGTTGGTGCGACGTAGCCTGCGGAGCAATCCACAGCGGTTTGATTGAGGTAGGAGACGCAATCGGTTCAACTTCGCGCCAAAGCAGACGATAAAAAGTCGGACGCACTGCTGAGTGAGTCTGCTGTGCACTGGATGATTTCAAGACCATAGAGTCAACGACAGCTACGGCATTCCCGGTATCATCAGCGAGTCGTAATGAATATTCACGATAACCTGAAGCGCTGGACGTTGAGGGTTTACGCACCAAGTGTCCTCTCAGGCGGTGTACGTTCTTGGCATAGGTTCGTAGCCCGCTCAGGAAAAAAAGTAGACGGGGCTGATTGTTATCCGTTTCTACGTTCAGCTTTTCGATTAATGCCGCCTGCATACCCGCGTCTAATATGGTGGGATGCAGGATGAAATCCTCTCCCTGTTCGCCTTGGATCGGGGGAAGCGTCGCTTCGACATACAAATTGTCGTTATATTCCCAGACGTGGGTCAGCTGTTGGAAAGATTCACCGAGCACGACGCCTTTTTCGGCAAGTTGTTCATATAGCGGACTAAAATCAACCGGTTCGGCATTTGAGGGTGGCCAGTTCGGGGAATGTAAGTCCGGCCATTCAGGCGTTGACGTGTTATCCGGCACGAGATGGCATGTCGCATAGCGTTGCCACACTGGCGCCAACTCAGCGGGCTGTGTGGGGTCGGGAATAGAGAAATAGGCTTCGGCCTGGCGTCCACCACTTGCATCCAGTTCGCCGATTCGCAATTGGATGTGAGCGGGGGCTTGTTTATCCAACGGTAAAATGGTGTGCAGAGAAAGTTCGTCCATGCGCTGGCAACCGATCAGTTCCCCGATGAATAACATGAGTTCAGCCGTCACGGTGCCGGCAACGGCGGCGACATCGCCAACGACATGTTCCAGCAACCACGGTTGCTTCGCCGCATCCAGTTGTCCGGTGAAAATCCAGCCTTGTTGATTGGCGAGACTGATACCTGCGTGTAGGAACGGATGGTTAACGGTGAAGAGTCCACCGTCGAATGTCGGCCGTCTTTCTGGGGCTTGTAACCAATAGCGGCGCTGCTGGAATGGATAAGTGGGCAGCGCAGCGGGCGGCGCAGGGGGAAGCAATTTCGTCCAGTCCAACGGTTGTCCCTGCGCGTACAGTTGCGCTAATGCGGCGAAAAAGGGACGCGATTCATCCCGTTCCTTCCTTAAGGAGGCAACCCATATTATGCCGGGCAAGTCATGGGCGTCTGTGGCGGTAGAGGCTCGCCCCAATGCCGTGAGCACTCCGTCAGGGCCGACTTCCAGCGAGACGACGGTGTTATGCATTTGTAGCCATTGGATGGCGGCGTCGAAACGTACCGCACTGCGGGCTTGATTTGCCCAATATTCAGCGGAGCAGGCTTGTTCATTGGAAAGCAGCGTGCCGGTCACCGTGGAGACGATTGGAATAGCGGGAGTATGAAACGCCAGTGTTGAGAGTGTGCGCTGTAACTCGCTAGTTATGCTATCGATGTGGGGCGAATGAAACGCGTGGCTGGTTTTTAATCGGTGAGTCCGGCAACCGCGATCGCGCCACTGTTCAGCGATGCTCAGTACAATATTTGTATCGCCGGATATGACGACGGAGGATTGCGTATTTACCGCAGCAACGGCGACGCTGTCTTCATATCCCTCCAGTGAGGTTAAGATTTCCGCTTCACTGACCTCAATCGCCACCATTGCGCCGTCGGCAGCAATGGATTGCATCAGTTTTCCCCGGGTGGCAACAAAGGTTGCGGCATCAGACAGATTGAAGACACCGGCGATATGGGCGGCGGCGATCTCGCCGATGGAGTGACCGACCATCACATCGGGAAGCACGCCGAGATGCATGACCGTCCGGCATAAGGCGACCTCGAAAGCGAAAAGAGCCGCTTGGGTAAAATCGGTTCTGTTCAGCAGCGCGGCGTCTGTGGTGTCCTTTTCTGCAAACATGACGGTTTTCAGTGGTTGCGGTAGCAGGGGATCGATGTGCTGACAGACTTCGTCGAGCGTTTGGGCGAATACGGGCGACAGACGGTACAATCCTTGCCCCATCGTTGGCCATTGGGCGCCTTGTCCGGTAAAAAGAAACGCGGCGTTGCCCGACCGGGAGCGGACACCTTGAATGACGCCAGGAGCGTAACGGTTATCGGCAAGTCCCTCGAGAGCGTCGAGTATGCCGTCGCGGTTGTCTGCAGTGACCACGGCGCGGTAATCAAAATGAGTGCGGTGGGTGGCTAACGAGTAAGCTACCGCACTGAGGTCAGAGACGTTTTCCCGACTAATCCACGATTTTAATTGCCTGGCCTGTGCGCATAGTCCACTGGGTGACGCCGCTGACAACGGTAGTGATATGCCAGGAACCGGGAACGTATTTTCGGTCGCTGCGTTTTTTTCCGAAGAAGAGATAAGAGGCGCTTCTTCCAAAATGAGATGCGCATTGGTACCGGAAAAGCCAAATGCCGAAACGGCTGCACGTTTTGGACGTCCGCTATCAGGCCAATTTATCGCAGCATCAAGCAATTTTATGTTGCCGCGTGACCAGTCGATTTTGGAGGACGGTGTCTCAGCATGTAACGTTTTGGGGAGTTGCTCATGTTGAAGAGCCATGACCATTTTTATGACACTGGCGACGCCAGCGGCGAGTTGCACGTGACCAATATTGGATTTTAACGATCCCAGCCACAGCGGTTTATCCTCGGTCCGATGTTTACCGTAAGTATTAAGCAGCGCATGGGCTTCAATGGGATCGCCGAGCGAAGTGCCTGTGCCGTGAGCTTCGACGACATCGATATCGGAAAAAGTCAGCTCTGCGTTATTCAGCGCTTGGCGAATGACCTGTTCCTGCGCGGAGCTGCTAGGGGCGGTCAGCCCGTTGCTAGCGCCATCTTGGTTGATCGCGCTCCCGCGGATCACGGCCAGAACGGTATGATTTGATTTTACCGCATCAGACAGCCTTTCCAGCAAAATGAGGCCTGCCCCTTCGGAAAAGCCAGTTCCATCCGCTGCGTCGGAGAAGGCTTTGCACCTTCCATCTGCGGCGAGTCCGCCCTGACGCGTAAATTCGGCGAAAACATCTGGGGAAGCCATAATCGTCGCACCGCCGGCGATGGCAAGTGAACACTCTCTGTTTCTTAGGGAACTGATGGCTTGATGAATGGCCGTAAGAGAGGAGGAACAGGCTGTATCCACTGTGACTGCAGGACCGTTTAATCCTAGGACGTATGCAATACGTCCTGAACTAATGCTGCTTAGGCTGCCTTGTAAGCGATAGCCGTCGGCGGCGGGGTTACGCCGTTCAATATCACTGATATAGCCATTGTGAGTTGTGCCGATAAAGACGCCCGTTTGGCTGTTCTTTAGTGTCGCGGGAACAATACTTGCGCGCTCCAGAATTTCCCAACTGATTTCGAGTAATATTCGCTGCTGGGGATCCATCGCCAGAGCTTCACGATCAGATATTTTAAAGAAACTTGCGTCAAACCCGGCTGCGTCAGCCAGAAATCCTCCCTGCCAGGTTTTCGCGATCGCCATAAGGTCTGGCGTCTGTGCAAACATCGCCCCAATGTCCCAGTTCCGATCGACGGGGAAGGGGCCTATGGTTTCTTTTCCATCAGATAATTGTTGCCACAGCTGTTCAGGAGAGTGGATGCCGCCAGGAAGACGGCAGCCCATAGAAATGATGGCAATGGGTTCATGCGCAATCTGGGTTAGATACTGATTCTGCTGCTTCAACTGTTTGTTAAGCAACAGACTTTGACGTAATGCATCCACAAGACGCGGTTCTGTAGTGTCTTCGCCGGTTCCTGCCGGGGCGGTATTCTTCGTAATGCTGTTGTCAGCTCTGTGCATCATGACATTTCTTCCTTGGTTGCTATGGCGTTACACCATTCAGACTTAGAACCCGACTAGGGGGACTGAAGACGTTTCCGTATTTTGTTCATCAGTGCTGCGGCATTATCAGCCATCCAGCAGCGCGCAGAGTAGAATAGGGCGTGGCAGAAAGAAGCTTACGAGAATGTCATTGGCTTTCTTTCGCGCTTGCATTGCGCGGTAACGGATTAGGCTGTTTATTGGTCAACCTTGTGTTGATACGATCATGTGTTTCTTGGCTTGGTTTTTGAGTTGTTCATATTGATTTGTTAACTTACGCCTGCTGATTTTTCCCATCGTCGCTAGCGCGATGTCATGAACGAAAATATATTCTGAGGGCCGTTTATAGTGGGCAATATGATGAGATAAAAATTCTGATAAATTTTCTGTGCTAGGGAAGTTATCTGATGCTGTTTGAACCAATGCAATAATACGTTCACCTGAAAAAGTATCGGGAATACTAAAGGCGATGGCTGCGGCAATATCTTGATGTTGAATAAGCACTTGCTCAATCTCTATCGGATAAACAGGGTAGCCTTCAACTTTTATTTGCTCTTTTTTTCTGCCAATAAAAATCAAATGACCATCAGATGCTTGTTGAACAATATCGCCTGTTGCCATCCATCGGTCGGACGGGAATAGGTCGACATCATGCCCATTCCAAATGCCTAATACTTTTGCCGGGGTGAGAATAAAGAGTTCCCCTTTCTCTGATGAGGTGCTTTCGATTCTGAATTTAACGGAGGGAAGGGCTAAGCCAATAGATGGCTCGTTGAGTGCGCAAAGATCGTGATGATACATCACTGGCCCACCGAGTTCCGTTTGGCCATACGAGCTTTGTAATCGAGAATTAAAGCATGCAAGAAAGTGTTGGCTGAGTTCGGTCCCACATACGTCGCCACCGACAACGCAAACGGTGTCACTGAGGTTAAGTGGAGAATGTTGTTTTTCCGCTGTATTGATAACCACCTGATAATTCGAAGGTGTTCCCGCTATCCATGCGATATTTTTCTTTTTTAATAGCTCGACCAACTCATTGATGTTGGATTCCGGAAGCAATAATACCGTATAGCCTTTTTGAATCGCCGCTAGCGTAATCAGTATGCTCCATGGGCTAATTAAGTTGACCAGGCTAATAATCACGCTTCTTTGGTTGTCTGAGTTTTTAATCGTGGGATTGATTGTCGCCTGGGTTAAATTAAGTGCGTTGACTAATGTTTGTTGTGAATAAACTATCCCTTTGGGCTGCCCTGTCGTACCAGATGTATAAAATATGGATGCAATTTCGTCAGGAAGTCGGTCGTCAGTATCACGGGGTTCTGCGCTTGAAATGACGTTATCCCAAGAGCGAGTGTGATGATTTTCATCGTTATGATTGAGGTTAATAATCCATTTCTTTTCAATGGTCGGGCATAAATCAATCTCTTTACCCATTTCATAAAATCGAGCTGCATCGCCAATATAGAGTCGGGAAGCACTATGTTGTATTAATTTTTTTGCTTCACTAGCCGATAGTTTTAAATTAAGAGGAACGAAAACAGCGCCAATTTTTAAGCAAGCGTAATAGATGGCGAGTAGCTCAACCGTGTTATCCATATGGATAGAAACACGATCACCTTTTTCTATTCCTTCTCGCTGTAAACCTGCTGCTAATTTTTCACTTAAAGCCAACAATTCGCTCAAGGTTATGTTTTGGTTATGTAGTATCACCGCGATACCGGTGGGGTGCAAAGTGGCAATTTTCTTAAAGTATGAAAAGACGGCCATAATACATGTCCTATGGTTATCCTAAAACGATGAGGAAAACAGTTTTTAAATTGGTGATGCCAAGAGCGTTTGTTACTTTATAAACGAGGATATTTTAATGATAAAAAGGAAAATAATCATATTGATTATTACTTTTCTCTATGATTGTTTTTATCTTGTGATGAAGGAGCAGTCCCATCTATTAAACGATGATTTAATGCTTAATGATACGTGATGTTATTTATTTTTATGCTTGATCTATCTGATGGTATTTCGAGTTTATTTCGATGGTTCTATTGTTCAAGTATGCTTTGCTGAGTTTAAATGAAAAGTGAGATAGGCGGGCGGTGTAATATTTACGATTAAAGCGAAAGTCAAATAACCATGATTTTTATCGGTGATCTCTCCTTATGGGATGACAACTGTAAATAAAGTGTATAGGTATATTGATAATGTCTATAGACATACTAAAAGTTATCTTTGCTAATAAAACTAAACTTTGAAGTGTGAGTGATTCCAATTTTTTACGAATGCGAGAAGAATAAATAAAAATGTAAGTACCCAGTAAACCTAACCATTCACTTTTAGCAATTTTTCAGCGTACCGATGCTGTAGATGGATCTATATCTAAAACGTGATTCGAAAACACTGAATACTTTTCAAATCCCCCAAAACATAAGATTAATAGCATTCTTGATCTCATCCGCGTAGTCGCTGAGATCCGCAATCACTTCACCAATGACCTCAACGGGAACGCTCGATAGCTCTGTGGTCATCAGCCGATAGTTTTCACCGTTGATGTGGATCAGAGGGAACAGCATTTTATTCACTTTCTCAGACAGGTGATGGGCTTCAATACACGGAATGACCATCCGTCGTTTTAGTGTGTCGACAATATCACTCTGCACATCAACTAACATTTTGTAGTGACTGGTTCTTTTGTATTCATAAACAATGAATTGCATGATTACCAGTTCCTGTTTTCATCCGCAAAGGAGCCGTTCTGCGCGATAAATCGGGCGACTTCTTCCATCCCTTCACGGTTTTCCTTCTTCCACTCCTCAGCCTTGATGCGGCGGGCTTCTTTGCCAATGGCATCATTTACCAGCCCAGAAATATTGACTCCGGCGGCACTCAGAACCTGATAATTGTCTTTGTCTACGGTAACGCTGATGCGGTGTTTCATGATGGTACTCCTCTTTTATACATACTTTGAGTGTATACTCTGCATGCTTGTTCAGCAATTAGCCAAGATTCAATCCATCTCCTTCAACGCCTCAACCGTATAAACCCGAAACACATTCCGGTGCTTCGCTTCCAGCGGAATGTGCTGATGATTCACGATGACGTTTTTCGCGGGCTTCCGCCAGCGTAGTTTGAGGATAGGGGCCAAAGGCCAGACGGCTGTCTTTACCGCCGAGGCGATAGCGGAAATACCATAACTTAGCGCCGCTGGTGGATACCGTTAGGTACAGGCCTTGCGAGTCGGTAAGTTTGTAGGATTTTGCGAGAGATTTGGCTGCACGGATTTTGCTGTCATTCAAGGCCACGTGGGGATCTCCTTCGTTCATCGAACTGAATGACCCGCAATCTGACCCCAAATTTTCCGGAGACGAAGGGATAAAGCAAAACGTATCAGAAAGAAATTTAACCCAACTTATTGAATTTTAAAAATATAGTCACTGATAAGTAGACATAAAAAAGGAAAGGTAGTGCTCGGACTACGCCGCAGGCGTTGAACAGCGCGTCGACGCGCTGGCCCCGAAGGGGTGAGCCGCTTGCGGCGAATAATCGAACGTAGTTCGATGGAGAGTCCATACTCCAGTTAGCAAAAAACAGCCATCAGGCTGGTTTCTTTAATAAGTGGTGCCCGGACTCGGACTACGCCGGAGGCGTTGAACAGCGCGTTGACGCGCTGGCCCCGGAGGGGTGAGCCGCTTGCGGCGAATAATCGAACGGAGTTCGATGTAGAGTCCATACTCCAGATAGCAAAAAACCAGCCATCAGGCTGGTTTCTTTAATAAGTGGTGCCCGGACTCGGACTACGCCGTAGGCGTTGAACAGCGCGGTGACGCGCTGGCCCCGAAGGGGTGAGCCGCTTGCGGCGAATAATCGAACGGAGTTCGATGGAGAGTCCATACTCCAGATAGCAAAAAACCAGCCATCAGGCTGGTTTCTTTAATAAGTGGTGCCCGGACTCGGAATCGAACCAAGGACACGGGGATTTTCAATCCCCTGCTCTACCGACTGAGCTATCCGGGCAACGGGGCGCATTAAACCGTATATCACCGGAGCCGTCAACGGGTTTCTGCCTTACGCCGCCTGCTTGCTCTATTTTCAAACAATGTCGTGATCTCCCATGTAGAAGCGCTGCTAGCCAGATAGGGGGAGGGCGATTTTCGATTTTTCCGGTTTATGCGCCTGGGGCTTTCTTGAATTGGATAAAAAATAGTGCGATTATTGCGCAGTTTTTGAATTTCCTTTCATCTGCGATTATCGAGGGTCGTTGATATGTCGGACTCAATGCTTCTGGTGCAGACGCTGCGCGCCACGACTTTGATGACGTCCCGGGACTCCGGTCACACTGCTGTAGCATTCTCTTTCCCCAGTTTATCTCCCTTCACCATGCGGTGAAGCGTGTCGACGTTCACTGTTAGACATGATTAAAAATAGAGTTATCGCTCTGATTTTACTGATGTCTATCGGATTGAACGGGTCCATATCCCCTTTGTTCCGGCAGTTTTCCTCATGAGTCATACACTTGATGGTATTGGCTGGCGGAACACGACCGGTAACGGTTGGGCGCGTCATCCCTGCGTTGTGTCTTTCTGGCACATTTACTCATCTTTAGAGCGTTTGGATTTGTTACATGAAACAGTTAAAAATTGCGGCTAATTCAGCGGTTGCCGTCCGTTTAATCACCGAACGACCGGTAGTGGCCCTGAGTCAGACCGACTTTACGGATATCGCTGCGGTAGTGGTATCCGCGGAGGAAGCTCACAGCGGTATTTTGTCAGTGTTACATCACACGGGATTTTCTATCCCGGCCTTTGTGCTGCGCATGCCGGAAGAGGGCAGCATCGAAATGTTGCCTCCAGGCAGTGAGTGGCTGAACTTGGACGAGGCGGGCGAGCATGCCGTTCTGCTGGAGGAAGCGGCCCGTGCGTATGAAGATGCGCTGTTGCCGCCGTTTTTCGACACGTTGACCCGATATGTCGAAATGGGCACGACGACCTTTGCTTGCCCGGGGCATCAGGGGGGGCAATTCTTCCGTAAGCATCCCGCCGGGCGTCAGTTTTATGAGTTTTATGGCGAGACCCTCTTTCGATCGGATATCTGCAATTCGGATGTGAAGCTGGGCGACCTGCTGATCCACGAAGGCGCCGCGAAAAAGGCCCAGAAATTCGCAGCCAAAGTCTTTCATGCGGACAAAACTTACTTTGTGCTGAACGGCACCTCCGCGGCGAACAAAGTCGTCACCAATGCACTGCTGACGCGGGGCGATCTGGTACTGTTCGACCGTAACAATCACAAGTCCATTCATCACGGGGCGCTCATTCAGGCGGGCGCGACGCCGGTGTATCTCGAAACGGCGCGAAACCCGTTTGGCCTGATTGGCGGCATAGACGCACACTGCTTTGACGAGGCTTACCTGCGTGAGCAGGTCAGGGCGGTTGCCCCTGAGCGCGCCGAGGTAGCAAGGCCATTCCGTCTGGCGGTAATCCAGCTTGGCACCTATGACGGCACCATCTATAACGCGCGTCAGGTGGTCGACAGCATCGGTCATCTATGTGACTACATTTTGTTTGATTCCGCCTGGGTCGGTTACGAACAGTTTATTCCGATGATGGAGCCATGCTCGCCGCTTTTGCTCGAACTCGATGGAAACGATCCGGGGATATTTGTGACGCAGTCGGTGCATAAACAGCAGGCCGGGTTCTCCCTATCGTCACAGATCCACAAGAAAGACACCCACATCAAGGGGCAGAAGCGTTTCTGCAACCATAAGCGGCTCAACAATGCCTTTATGCTGCATGCCTCGACGAGTCCGTTCTATCCACTCTTCGCTGGGCTGGAAGTCAACGCCAAGATGCATGAAGGCACGAGCGGTCGCCGCCTGTGGCAGGAGTGCGTGAAGCTGGGCATTGAAACCCGCAAACAGCTGCTTGAACAATGTTCCATGATCGCGCCTTTTGTCCCGACGTCGGNGAGCGGCATTCCCTGGCACGATCACGACACAGAGGCGATGGCGCAGGACGTCCGCTTCTTCCTCTTTGAACCGGGAGAGCGCTGGCATGCCTTTGAGGGATACGCGCACGATCAGTATTTTGTCGACCCTTGTAAGCTGCTGCTGACGACACCGGGTATTGATGCGGCATCCGGTGAGTACACGCCGTTCGGCATACCGGCCACCATTCTGGCCAACTATCTGCGCGAAAACGGCATCATCCCGGAAAAATGCGATCTGAATACGATACTGTTCCTGCTGACCCCGGCGGAAGATAGCCGCAAGATGCAGCATCTCGTGCAGGCGCTGGTGCGCTTCGAGCAGTTGATTGAGCAAGACGCTCCGTTGAGCGACGTTCTGCCAAGCTTGTACCAGAAGTATCGTCAGCGCTATGAAGGCTATACGTTGCGTCAGCTGTGTCAGGAAATGCATGATTTCTATGCGCGTCATGACGTTAAGAGTCTTCAGAAAGCGATGTTCCGCCAGGCGGAGTTCCCTGCGGCGGTCATGTTGCCGCAAGACGCGAACAGCTGTTTTATCCGGGGAGATATCGAACTGATTGCGCTGGACGAGGCCGAAGGGCGTATTGCGGCTGAGGGGGCATTGCCTTATCCGCCGGGCGTGCTGTGCGTGGTGCCGGGAGAAGTGTGGGGCGGAGCGGTACTACATTACTTCCTGGCGCTGGAGGCCGGTTTTAATCTGATGCCGGGCTTTGAGCTGGAGCTGCAGGGTGTATACCTCGTTGTGGAAGAGGATGGGCGTAAACGGCTATACGCCCATGTGGTGTCGAACTAGGAATCGGATATACCGGGGCGAAAGCCCCGGTGATAGGAGTCAAAAAGCGTTACTGCTGATCCGATGCTTCCTGCTGCTCGTGCTTCTGTTTAACCAGATTCGCATCCTGCTTTTGGCGACGCAGGCTATACCAGCCCATCGTCAGCATAATGGCAAGCAGCGGCAGCGTGGAGATGGTGTAGGTGCCGTTAGGGTAATCGAACGCCATCAGTACCAGTACAGACAGCAGGAAACCCAGTGTTAGCCAGGAGGTCACCGGCGCGCCGGGCATCTTGAAACTGATCGGTTTGGCTTTCCCGGCTTTAATCGCCTGACGCAGCTTCATCTGACAGACAATGATAAAGCCCCAAGAGCTGATGATGCCGAGCGAAGCGATGTTCAATACAATCTCAAACACCTGCGACGGAACGATGTAGTTCAGGAACACGCCGATGGCATGAATGCACACGGTGACCAAAATACCGGCGTAAGGCACGGACTGCGCGCTCATTTTGGACATGAACTTCGGCGCGGAGCCGCCGAGCGACAGCGAACGAAGAATACGTCCGGTGGAATAAAGCCCAGAGTTGAGGCTGGACAGCGCCGCCGACAACACCACGATATTCATGATCGTACCGATGTAAGGGACGCCCAACTTGCTGAAGAACGTCACAAACGGGCTCTGCCCCGCCTGATAGGCGTTCCACGGCAGCAGGCACACCAGCAGAATCACCGAACCGACATAGAACAGACCTACGCGCCAGATCACGCTGTTGATAGCCTTCGGCAGCATTTTCTCAGGATCTTTACACTCACCAGCGGCGGTGCCGATCAGCTCCACGCCCGCAAAGGCGAATATCACGCCCTGTATCAATACCAGCGCCGGCAGCATTCCGTGTGGGAATAGCCCGCCGTTATCCGTAATGAGATGGAGGCCGGTGCGATTACCGTCGAGTTCAAGTCCGGTGCCGAGATAAATGGTCCCCACGATCAGGAACAGCGAAATCGCGATGACTTTGACGAGCGCGAACCAGAACTCCGCTTCGGCAAACCATTTCACCCCGATCATGTTCATGGTGGTGATAAGCGCCAGCGCGCTCAGGGCGAAGACCCACTGCGGGACGTCGGCAAATGTACCCCAATAATGCATGTAGAGCGCGACGGCGGTAATGTCGACGATACCGGTCATCGCCCAGTTGAGGAAATACATCCAACCCGCGACGTACGAGGCTTTCTCTCCGAGAAACTCTCGGGCATAGGAGACGAAGCTGCCGCTGGTGGGGCGGTGCAGCACCAACTCGCCCAGCGCACGCAGAATGAAAAAGGAGAAAATACCGCAAGCGAGATATACGAGAGCCAAAGAGGGGCCGGCCATCTGTAAACGCGCGCCCGCACCCAAAAACAGGCCGGTACCGATGGAGCCGCCGATGGCGATCATCTGTACCTGTCTGTTACCCATGGTTTTGTGGTATCCCACTTCATGTGAATCGAGCCAGCGTCGCTTGGCCGCATGGCGTTCAGAGTCTTTGCTTTTATGCTGATTCATTACCCGTCCAGATCCCTTGTCTTATCATTCATAAGAAAGAAATGACATATTATTTAATAAGTTAACCGTTAAAGTTCGGCCTTTGCATATGCTGCCAGTCCCTAGCGGTATGCAGGGGCAGGAATTGAAAAACGTTTGCGATGCTACCTTTTCTTGGCATCCTAGGCAAAAATTGTCTGCGTGAGTAATACATAAAATAGAGATAATAATCACGCATGATTATAAAAATATAGCGATATATAGAACGTTTTTCGGTTTTTCGTAGTGATTATTGCTATTCAATGGCTTGGGCATAGCATTTGCTTATTAAGCCAGGGTGCCAATGGTACTGGCGGCAAATTCGTCAGGAAATAGAGNCATCTGTCGCATCCCCACCGCAACGAAAGCGGCATACCGTGGCCCGTCCCTTCAAAACCGTATATTAAAGCCAAGCTGCCGCAGACGAACCTCCGGCGGGGCCGGAGGTTCGGAACGCGTCATCAGCGACGGTAGTTTCTCTGCGCCGAGTTCACCTTATACAGATAACGACGGGACTCCTGAGAAGGGTGCCGCGTCGTTAGCGTCTGATAGACATCGTTGGGAGACATGTCGTTAATCGTGCTCACCGCGGCGTCTTTGTCGCTGGAGAACACGCGCAGTACGCTGCCCGCGCCGCCATTATAGGCGGTGATGACGGCATAGCGCTGAGAGGTCGGATTCTGGATGCCCGCCAGATACACATTTTTCAGCATGGCGAGATAAGCCGTCCCGGTATCGATATTGTTTTCAGGATCGAACAGGTAGCTGCGGCTTGGCTGTCCCCATTTCCCCTTCATCTTGAAGACGTCGCGGCCTGCGCTGTGCTGAACGACCTGCATCAGGCCCAATGCATCGGAATGACTCACCGCGTAGGGGTTGAAGCTCGACTCGGTCTGCATGATTGCCAGGATCAGGGAAGGCTCGATGCCATAGCGATCTGCGGCTTTACGGACCAGCGGCAGATATTTGTGGGCACGTTTGTCCAGATGGTTCGGCACCAGTTGAATGGTCACCGTCCAGATCACGTGCACGCCGGATGTGCGGCGTTGCAGCTTGTTCTGGATCAGATAGTCCGCAAAGCTGCCGGCGCGGCCTTCCCAGCGAATAGGCTCGCCGGTGTTATCCAGCACCTGACCATACAGCAGCGGCTCACGGCTGATCTGAATATCGTTGGCGTCGGAATACAGGTCGGCGTTACTGGCGTCATCGCCCATCAGCAGGGTGGTGACGATAGCCTGACGGAGGCTGGTTTCGTAGTTGGTCGGGTTGATGGTTTCAATGGTGATCGTACCGGCATCGAAGTTGACGTGGCTACGGGTCAGATATTGGTCGGAATACTTAACGTAATCCTTGGGGCCGGCGATCAACACTTCGTTGATGCCCCAGATGTTTTCGATGTTATTGGCGAATTGCCCCATCAAAATATCAAAGGCGTTGGTGTCTTTGACATAGGCTTCCGCATCTTCGCTGCCTTTGTTGCTGGAACAAGAGATCAGCAGCGGAGCGATGCACAGCAAAGCTAGCAGTTTCTTCATCATATCAGGCCGTGTCGGGAGCGTGAGTTATCAGGGCCGGCAGGCCCCTGCGCGATTACTGATCTTCCGGCGTATAGCCGTCGATTTGCACGTCCTTGCCTTCAAAAAGAAACTTTTGCATCTCTTCTTCCAGCAGCTTGCGGTCTTCCACATTCATCATGCTGAGCTTTTTCTCGTTGATCAGCATCGTCTGCTTGGTTTGCCACTGGCCCCAGGCATCCTTGGATATTTCGTTATAAATGCGTTTTCCCAGCTCGCCCGGATACAGCTGAAAATCCTGACCTTCGGCCTCACGTTGTAAAAATGTACAAAAAATCGTTCTGCTCATGCTTATTCCTCATTATTTGGCGCGCAGACATCGACGAAGACGGACTGCGACTGAGCCAGCTGTTGCAGCAGGCGTTCTACCGGGGCTGCAAGCCCTACAGATGGCGGCTGCGCTAAGTTATACCAGAGACCGATGCCTTCATCCATGCAGGCGCTCTGGCTGGAAACATCCCGCAACAGAGGGACGATATCCAGATGAAAGTGGCTGAAGGTATGTCGGAACGCGATGCCCTGCTGCAGCCCGGTCAGCGACATTCCCCGCTGCTGAAGCCAATTATGCGCTTCCTCTTGGGTCGCGAATTGGGGAAAACAGAATAATCCGCCCCACAGTCCGACGGCTGGGCGCTGTTCCAGCCATACGCGCTGCTGTTGCCGGATCATGACAAACCAGGCGCTTTTCTCCGGTATCGTCTGCTTGGGTTTCTTGCCCGGATAATCCGCCCAGCTGTGGTTAGCGTAGGCGATACATTGCGTGTTAAGCGGACAAAGTTCACATTTGGGTCGGCTGCGTGTGCAGATCATCGCGCCCAAATCCATCATTGCCTGGTTAAATGCGCCCACACCCTGCGACGGCGTGACGGTTTCGCTGATATTCCACAGACGATTCTCCACCTCTTTTTTCCCCGGCCAGCCCGCGACGGCGCAGCAGCGGGCGAGCACGCGCTTCACGTTGCCATCCAGAATGGGGTAGTGCTGTCCCTGAGCCAGAGAAAGGATAGCGCCTGCTGTGGAACGACCAATGCCCGGTAGCGCCACGATATCGTCGAACGTCGTGGGGAATTCGCCGCCGTGTTGTTCGGCAATCATCTGCGCCGCTTTGTGCAGGTTCCGTGCGCGAGCGTAGTAACCCAGCCCGGTCCAGAGATGCAGAACCTCATCCAACGGCGCGGCGGCCAGCGCGTTCACGTTGGGGAAGCGGGCGATAAAGCGCTGAAAGTATGGAATGACGGTGGCGACCTGGGTTTGTTGCAGCATGACCTCAGAGAGCCAGACCTGATAGGCCGTTTTATCGAGTTGCCAGGGCAGCGTTTTCCGCCCGAAACGGTCATACCACTCCAGCACCTGTTGCGCGAACTGTTGCGCTTGTATCATAAGAAGGGATCGCTATCCGGCAGGTGAAAATTGAAAGCGATTCCAGCACAGTGTGAATGTGCTGTAAACCCGAAGTTTCCTGAACGTATCCCTTAGCGCATGCAGCATGGCTTATGCCGCGACCATTTCATCGGCAGGTGTGATGAGGGCGCGATCGGGGCATTCATTGCCGCATAAAAGCGCCTGGCCTTCCTTTGTCGGCATGCGCTGAGCGGCCTTGGTTGACGATCCGCGCCGATAGGTCATCGACCACAGGTTGGCACCATTAGCGCACGTTGCAGGCGAACGTCGGGCGGAAGGCGCTGACCAGATAAACCTTATCCGTCAGCATTTCAAAACGGATGACCTCATTCTTGCTATAAGGCGTCGCATTGTCAGGCGCGGTATCGACTAAATTCTTAAACATGGCGGTGTTTCTCATAATGAGGTAATTGCCATTCCAGCTGTAATCGAACGTGAACGTACGCTCTAAAACATTCGCGGGTTTGTTAACATCGATATAAATGCCGTGAAGGGCCATGGACCCTTTACCTCTTGCCCCTAAATAGAAATTGACAACATAGCTTCTCACAATGGAATCTTCCCCATTTTTGATTGTTGTGCTTATTTCTCCCCGACACATGAGAGGCTTTTTGTAAATATGGTAATAGTAGTAGAGCGATGACAAGGTTATTACCACGATCAAGATAGTCACCACAGTGATAATAAATTGGTTTTTAATTATTGATGAAGACATGCGTTGAACACCTTTTCCCTTCTTTTTTACAGGAAATAACAATGATTTCTTCTCTGGTCGCAATTTTAGGTATGACTATTTTTCTGGAGAAATAGTAAAGGTTGACATTATTTTTACAGAGATAATGGTACTTTTCCGGAAAACCATCGCTGATAGAGTCATCGTCCAGATAAAAAAACTGGCAGTTCATTATCTTGGTATCCCTAAAGATTTCTCGATAAGGGAAGTCGGTCGATGAGACAAACATAAAAAAGAAAAGCAAGATAAGCGCAGTTCCGCCTATCACAAAAAAAAGTGGCTTTTTGTATTTTAATTCCTTAAAGCCAACATTTTGAGAGGGTGCCTCCTCGAACAAACTCTGCTGCGCGTCGCTGCCGGCCACTTCTATGTCCTGCGTATTAAACATAATGCCGACTTTAGGTACTGTCATCAGTAACTCGGCCAGATCATATTCACGCAGAGCTTTTCTCAATAAAGAAATATAGTTGTTCAAGTTGTTCATTGAGGGCGCCAGAGCGTTTTTCTCCAGAACCTCTGTTAGCAGATACTCTTTACTTAGTGTCACTCCTGGATTAATAAGCAGCGTTTTTAAAAGCTTTGCTACGGGTAAGCTCAGGGATACGGCCTCTTCTGAGCGATTAACCCATGCTAAAGAATTGTCTTTCTCTGTAAAGACAACCGACTTATTAATTAAATAAACCATTTATAGGTGCTCTATGGAGACATGAATTATAAAAAAATTGATATGGTGAGGTAAAAAACAAAAAAATCAGTCTAAAAATTTACCTGTTTATTGTCAAAGCGTATTTTTATCTACGGCAATGTCTATAACCTCTGGCGGTAAAAGTCTGTGCTTTCTCGAGGCAGCGTTTATAGCACATGAAAAAGATAAAAATAAATAAGTAACCTCCTATACTAGTGTGGGGTAAATATATATAAATGTAAATCTATGTGGATTTGTCTCCACTCTTTTCTACTCCCGCGAGCGATTTATTCTCTGAGGCCCCGGCGATGAAAGTATTCCCACCGGAAGAAACGTAAATTTGATGGCTAATCAGAATAAAAATCTATTAATCGATAAATCACAAGAATAAAATCTAAATAAATATATATAAATCAATATAATTGTCCTCTGTTTTCGGCTGTGGTTAGATGGCCGCACGTTCAAAGCATGACGGTTTCACGGGATCTTCACATGATGGATTGGCGTGGCAAAAGGCGAGAAGGTGATGATGAATGCGCTGTCGCTGACCCGGTCGGTGGAAGATCCTGACATCAATGCATTGACCGGTCAGGGCGTGCTTTTGGCTATCGCCAACAAGCACGTTTTCCTCTGTTGAATTAAATCGGGAATGAAAATGAAATTATCCAATATCGCGTTGGCGACGATGTTCGCTGTTTCCTCGCTCTCTGTAGCCCATGTCCAAGCAGCGGATAGCCACAATGGCAGTGTGAGTTTTAAAGGGAAAATCATTGATACGCCATGCTCAGTGTCTCAGGATGATTTGGCTCAGACGATTGAGTTCGGTGAAATTAGCAAGACCGTACTGAATAATGGCGGAACCTCGGTGATCAAACCTTTTGATATCACCTTGAGAGATTGTTCCATCGAAACGTCAACGACCGCTAAAGTCGTATTCTCGGGAGGGACGGCAACTGGTTCTGATAATAAACTGCTGGCGCTGAATGGTGGCGCTACCGGCGCAGGTATTGCTATTCAGTACTCTGGTGAAAAAATCACGTTTGATGGTTCCACTGCCGCCGTGAGCGGTTATAACCTGGCTAACGGCGATAATACGTTGTCCTTTACTTCCTACGTACAGAAATTACCGTCTGCGACGGACGTGACTACTGGTAATTTTGAAAGTACCGCCAACTTCGTTATTTCCTACGAGTAAAAGATTTTATGGGAAAGGAGGCCCTTTTAAATTTTTCATACAAAGTGAGCAATAAACAGGATTGTCAGAAAAATGATGTTTTCTACAAGCGGAATATCACTGTTTAAGTGAGCGCGATACCGAGCGCAGACGCAGGAATAACCCAAATAGAGTGGAATTAAACTGGCCTTGTTGATCCACTCTGTGCTGTGACTATTGTCGTGGTGCTCAATATTATATGTTTGTCTCTCTTGTTTCTGCGGTATGGAAGAATAAACAATGCGTGAGTGTCTGAATAAATATTCTTACCGGTGCAAAGCAGCGTGGCGAGTTAGGGTGGCTGAAATGTTTTCCGGTAAAACGGGTGTGAAATGAAAGCACCACCTGTTTACAGGTGGTATGGCGCTGAGCCTTTCATTTGTTAGTGACTATTTTATTTAGCGGCGTTTTGCATACTCTATTACATCCTCAAGAGATCAATTTTGAGGGTGTGGTGATGTTGTTGGCTTAATAAACGCTTATTTAACCCCTTTTTCTTTTCTGAACGATGTTAACAATACACTGGTATCTATATTGATGACTAATATGCAGGAAAAGGGAGTCATAAATAGACTGAATAGCACCTGTCGATACGGTCTTTTCATGGTTTGTTTTTTCTCCAATAATGCAAAAGCGACGGAATTCAATGCCAGCGTATTGGATATTGATGAACGTAATGAGATTGATCTAAGCCGCTTTTCTGATTCGGACTACGTCATTCCAGGCGACTATATGCTGACGATTAAGGTCAATAACAAAATGATTGACCAGCGGAGAGTCAGTTATCTTGTGTCGGGCCCGGACGGACGTAAATCACGTCTGTGCCTTGATGCGGAAACCGTCGGCAAACTTGCGCTAAAGCCGGAGGCCGCGGATCACATCACGTGGTGGAACGACGGCCAGTGCGCGGATGTGACGACCGTCGCCGGTGTGAATGTCTCCAACCAGATTGGGATGGGGGAGCTGAACATCGCCATTCCCCAAGCGTGGATGAAGTACAGCAATAAAAACTGGACGCCGCCGGAGCAGTGGGACCCCGGGGTCAACGGCGTGATGCTGGACTACAACCTGGTGGGCAACGTGCGTCGAGGTACCGGCCAGGGAGGCTCCGCCCGCTATCTTAGCAGCTATGGCACTGCGGGATTCAATCTCGGTGCGTGGCGTTATCGCGCCGATTACCGCTATTACATGAACGATGCGCAAGACAACCACCGTAAAGCGTTCTCCTGGGATCAGTTCTACGCCTACCGACCGCTGCCGTTCATGTCAGCCGATGTCAGGTTGGGCGAGATGTATCTCAATACCAACCTGTTCGACAGCTTCCGATTTATCGGCGCCAGTCTGGTCAGCAATGAAAACATGCTGCCCCCATCGCTGCGTGGCTATGCGCCTGAGATTCGCGGCGTGGCGCGCTCCAATGCGACGGTTACCGTCATGCAGAACGGCCGCGTTATTTATGAAATCACAGTACCTGCGGGACCGTTTTCTCTTCAGGATCTGAACAGCGGCGTGACCGGGACGCTGGACGTCCGCATCACGGAAGAGGATGGCTCCGTTACGACGTTCAAGACCGAAGCCGCCAGCCTCCCGTATCTGACTCGGCCGGGGCAAATTCAATACAAGCTTTCGGCAGGGCGCCCGTCTGACAACCAGCGCCACCGAGAAAATTTGACGTTTTCCTCCAGCGAGTTTTCCTGGGGAATGAGCAATGCCTGGTCGTTGTATGGCGGCACAACGTTGTCCAACGGCTATCAGTCTGGGTCAGTGGGACTCGGGCGCAACCTTTATCTGCTGGGCGCGGTGTCGGCCGACATAACCCAGTCCCGCGCCAGCCTACCTGATAAAACGCAGCAAAACGGACGCTCTTTTTCTTTGAACTGGTCGAAGCGCTTCGACTCCATTGACGGACAGGNGAACTTCGCTGGATACCGTTTCTCTGAAAAGACCTTCATGGGGATGTCCCAATACCTCTATGCGTTGAATAACACCGGCAACGACTATCACAGCGAAAAAGAGCGTTACGTCATTACCTTATCGAAAAACTTTGCCAGCGAAAGGCAGTGGCTGAATGGACTTTCTACCTATCTGAGTTATACGCAGCAGACCTTCTGGAATGAGCGGCAGCAGCACCGTTACGGCATCTCTCTGAATACGTATCTCGATCTGGGCCCGCTCAAGGGCGTGTCCGCCGGGGTGTCTGCATGGCGCTCGCTCTACAACGCGAATGCCGACGATAGCATTTATCTCAATCTCTCCATCCCGTTGCGTGACCGAGAGCGCATCGGATACGGCCTGGGCAGCTATGGCGGGAAGATGACCCAGACGCTGACCTACAGCAACCAGCAAGATCAAAACCGGAGCTGGAATTTGAGTACGCGCTACGACGCCGCCAGCAAAGGCTACGTCAGCGGGACTTACAACTACACCGCGTCGGCGACCAACGCGAGCATGGGGCTGTCCTGGCAGCAGGACGGTTACACCTACGTCAACGGCTCCCTGCGCGGCGGCATCACCGCGACGCGTCATGGCGTCGCCGCCCATCAGAAGGGGGTTAACGGAGGAACGCGAGTGATGGTGGATGCCAACGGCGTGGCGGGCGTGCCGTTCTCCAACGGCAGCGTGGTCACCAACGCCAATGGATTGGCCGTGATTGCTGGTACCAGCAGCTACTTCGACGTACCGACGCGGGTCGACGTTCAGCACCTGCCAGCGGACGTCGAGGCGTTGACGACCATCGTGCAGGGCACGCTGACCGAAGGCGCCATCGGCTACCGCAAGTTTGAGGTCGTCAGCGGCGGCAAAGTGCTTGGCACGCTGAGGCTGCCAGACGGGCGTTACCCTCCCTTCGCCGCGACGGTAACCAACGCCCGCGGACGTGAGGTCGCCATGGTGACAGAGGAGGGCCAGGTCTACCTCACCGGCGTCGTGGCAAATGAAATATTGACGGTGAGATGGGAGGGCGAAGCACAGTGCCGGATAACGTTACCTCGAACGTTAAACGGCCTGGAGACCCTGTTGCTGCCTTGCCAGCCATTGCCGACAACGAATGCAACCCATGGAGAAGAGTAAATGAATCAACCTCATCGTTTCAGGATGCCTGCCGCGCTGCTGGCGTGCATCGTGATGTTTTCGCCGGCCTTGCAGGCGGCAATCAATCTTGACCGAACGCGGGTGATCTATGACGGGGCGGAGCAAACCACCACCGTCACGCTGACGAATGAAAACGGCACCCTTCCGTTTCTGGCGCAGAGTTGGTTGACCGACAGCGAACACCGCAAAATCTCGGCCCCGCTGATGGTGTTGCCGCCGTTGCAGCGGATCGAGGCGGGAGGGCGCACCCTGATTCGTCTGGTTAAAACGGCGGGGATCGAACAGCTGCCGCAGGACAGGGAGNCGCTGTTCTATCTGAACGTGCGGGAGATCCCGCCTAAACCGGAAAAGGCCAACGTGCTGCAGATCGCCGTGCAGTCGGAGATCAAAGTGTTTTATCGGCCGAAGGCGATCAAGCCGGTGAAAAACGACGTCTGGCAACGTCGACTCAAAATCCGCAAATCGGGTCAGCAGTTCGTGGTGGAGAATCCCACGCCGTATTACATCACCGTCAGCAATATTCAGCGCCAGTCTGGGGAGAAGGGGACGTCCTCCCTGCTAAAGGATCGCGCTTTCATGATTGCGCCGAAGTCATCCCTTAACGTCGACGTTAAAGACCCGTCGGTGCGGGATTTCTCGCTGTATTACGTCAATGATTTTGGCGGTCATCCGGAACTGCGCTTTTCCTGCCAGCAGGCCACCTGTGCCCTGGTTGATAAACAAACTCACTGAGACTGCGAGTGACGATGACGATCGCCACGCTGCAGGAGACGGCGGGCACTGCGCGACCGACTTTACCGACGCAGTATCGACTGCCGCCGCCAGAGATGTCGCGCGACGGCTCATCTCTCGCTGAAACCCGCAGAGGTGGAGACGTCGGCGAAAACATTGAAAAGGGGAGAGTATGTTCAGATTAGTGACTTCCGGCGCGCGCCGCTGCCTGCCGTGGTTCTGCGGCAGCATGTTGTCGATGCTGGCCGTAGACGCCTTCGCGCTGGAGTGCCGTAAAGATACGGTCAATGGGCCGGTTTCCGACAGTGAAGATATCGGCTCGCTGAAAATTCCGTCCACGTTGCCGGTGGGCAGTCGGCTGTGGACGTCTAAATCCTACAGCCGCAACCTGGCCTGCTGGGCTTATAAAAATGTGAAGCCCAAAGGCGAATACGCCTACTTTTACCCCAATCCGGGCGGAGAAGTGGTGGGCGCAGGGATCGGGATCGGCATTATCTACAACGGTCAGGATCTGGGCGTGGTCTCGGGCGGTGGCGGCATTGGCTCGCGAGTGTCGACGGGACAATTTATCGCGCCGGGACCGTCCGGATCCAAGCCGCCGCAAAATCCGACCATGATGCCCACCACGGTGCAACTGTATCTGGAAAAAATCGGTGACATCACCAATAGCAGCTCGGGGACCGACTCTCTTAGCGTCTTTCAGGTGGATGGCGAACTGGGCATCAACAATAAACCGGACAGTAACTACGTTTTCCGGCTGTCCGGGCTAAGAAACATTGAGGTCATCCAGTGCTCGGCCAACGTGATTGTGTCGCCCAACAGCTATATCGATTTCGGCACGGTGCAGGCGTGGAGCAGCGCTTCCGCAGGCGTTGTGGCGCAGCAGGACTTCCAAATCAGCGCCTCGACCGACGGCGGCGAGGACTGCGGCAAAGGGTTCGATCTCACCGTCAATTTCGATGCGGCTTCCAGAAACAATGTTCTGGCAAGCGCTGACGGAATGGATATGGGCAATGGCTCGACGCTGAAAATTGAAGACGGTTCGACGGGCAGCAACATCGTTTACAACCAGTTCATCAGCTTCATTAAGGGGCTGACATCGGCCAGCGGCACGGTGGAAAAGCAATACACCGCCAGGCTGTACGCGTCGGATGCGGCGGTACCCGGCGATGTTGAGAAGTTCATCGTCCTGCGTTTCAACTATGACTAGGGAAGGGGAGATGACGACAAAACGCCGAACCGTCATTCGCCGCGCCGTACACGGCCTGTTGTGGGCTCACGGGGTGCTGCTGGCAGCCAGCGCCGCGGCCGCCGGCAGCGGAAACGCGCAGGACTATGTCTATGACGTGGGGTTCCATGTGCGGGTGGTGGATTCGCCGTGCGTGTTGAGCACAGACTCGGAAAATATCGATGTGGATATGGGCGAAGAGTCGACGCGTACCTTGCAGACAGAGCGGGCTGGCGAATGGCGAGATTTCTCGATCGTGCTGACCCAATGCAGCACGGAAACTCTGCGGGATGTGGTGGTGAGTTTTTCCGGAAAGGAGAACACCGCGCTGGCGGGACGACTGGCGATTGACTCCGCCTCGGTTGCGAAAGGCGTTGCCATCGGCATTTATCGTGCCGACCAGCTGCTACCGCTGAACGGCAAGACGGGCAAGATCCCCTTGTTCGACGGCGACAACCGCCTGGACTTCCGCGCCCGGTTGGAAAAGGTCGACAGCGAGTCATTAGCCGCGGGCAGCTATAGCGCGACCGCGAATTTCACGCTGAGTTATCAATAAGCGCACTGTGATTTATCCATTATCGTCCGGACCGAATCCGGCGATCCGCCTGCACATACTTGGGAAAAGGTGATGAGTCAGATGAAATTATTCTTGGTGACGTCATGCTATTTGTATTACCCCGCGGTCAAGCACGCGTTGAGCGAATATGGGCGACCGCAGGATTATCCACTGGATTATTTGCTGGTGAAGCCGGATGAGGAGGCGATGACGGCTATACCGGACTGGCCGAGCGTCGATCGCCTGATTTTCATTTTGCAGGACGTTGGCGATCTGGTCCGTTTTTTGCGGTTCGCCTCGGGAATAAACAACGCGATGTACATGAATAAGGAACGGCTGATCATTATCGGAAAAGCCAATCTCCTCAAATTGTTATCGATGTGCTACCACAATATCGACGCGGTGCTCTTCCCGCTGGACGGCTGCACAATGCACCAGCTTAGCGTCTTTCTCAATGAGCGCATTCATCCGGGCGACTATAGCGAGCGGGAGCGAATCAAGTCGCGGCTATCGCGTGGACAAATGTGGGGATTTATCAGTTTGCTGTCCGGTCGCGGCGCCAAACGTGAAGCGCAAGACACGAATAAAAGCGTTAAAACCCTCTATGCCCAGCGGCATAAGTCCCTGACCAAACTCAACTGCCGCACGCATCGCGATCTCTACCCACTGCTTTGAGCGCATCTAAGAGGCGCGGGCCTGCCATGTGCCCGCCGCCTCGCTTCCCGGCAGGCGCGAAGCTGCCGTCGGCAGATAGGAAAGAATTTTTCATAGGTATCCATTATACTGCGCGCTTGTTTCATAACCCCTGACAACGTGTAAGCACTATGATCAATAACGTCATCTCCCCGGAATTTGATGAAAATGGTCGTCCTTTGCGGCGTATTCGCAGTTTCGTTCGTCGCCAGGGGCGATTGACCAAAGGGCAACAACAGGCGCTGGACAGCCTGTGGCCGGTAATGGGCGTGGAGTATCAAGACGACGTGCTGGACTTTACCACGCTGTTCGGACGCGATGCGCCGGTCGTGCTGGAAATCGGATTCGGCATGGGCGCCTCGCTGGTCACGATGGCTGAACAGCACCCGGAACAGAACTTCCTCGGTATCGAAGTGCATCTGCCTGGCGTGGGGGCCTGTCTGGCGTCCGCTCAGGAAGCGGGCATCGATAACCTGCGCGTCATGTGTCACGATGCGGTGGATGTGCTGGATAATATGATCCCTGCCGGATCGCTGGCGATGGTGCAGCTGTTCTTCCCGGATCCGTGGCACAAAGCACGCCACAACAAGCGGCGCATCGTTCAGCCGCCGTTTGCCGAGTTGGTGCGTAGCAAGTTGAAACTGGGCGGTGTATTCCATATGGCGACCGACTGGGAACCTTATGCTGAGCACATGCTCGAAGTGATGGGGGCGCTCGACGGTTATCGCAACCTGTCCGACAGCCAGGACTATGTACCGCGTCCGGCGTCACGCCCGTTAACGAAATTTGAAGCCCGTGGTCAGCGTTTAGGCCACGGTGTTTGGGATCTCATGTTTGAGAGGAAAGAGTAATGGCGATTAATCGCAGCCGACGTTTACGTAAAAAGTTACACATTGAAGAATTCAAGGAACTGGGTTTCTCAGTCAGCTTCCGTTTCGCGGAAGGCACATCTGTTGAAACTATCGACGGGCTGCTGGATCGCTTTGTTGACGATGTTATCGAACCACGTGGTCTGGCTTTTGAAGGCAGCGGCTACCTGCAGTGGCAGGGGCTGGTTTGCCAGCAGAAACTGGGCAACTGCACGGACGAACACCGTCAGCTGGTCAAAGAGTGGCTGGAATCTCAGCAGCTGAGCGACGTGACCGTCAGCGAACTGTTCGACATCTGGTGGGATCTGCCGCCGAACCTAGCCTAAAGCGGAAACGCGTGGCGGTAGGTCGACGGATTTTCATCTTCGGTCCTGCGCCTTTATGGCTATCATGAGGCGCCTGTTAGGCGCCCTTTTTTTTTCAGGAGTCACTATGTTGTTGCGTAATCTCGTCTTCGGTGCACTGATTCTATTCACCTGGCAGGCGCGGGCGGAGTATCAGTGCCCGGTTCAGCCGCAGGATGACATTTTCATCACGCCGCAAAGCGTGAAGGTCGTGGGCGCCAGCGGTAACCTGGCGTTCTCGCCGGAAGGGGATGTGGTCAAAGATAACCAGACGCTGACCCTGACGTCGGAACAGCGGCGTCAGGCCCGAGAATATCAGGCTGAACTGCGTGAGCAGCTGCCGTGGATAGACGCGGGCGCGCAACAGCATCTGGAAAAGGCCCGTCAGTCGCTGGATAAAGTCATCGTTCAGCAACTGGGGAGCGACAGCAATGTCCGTGGCCGTCTGACCACGCTTAACACCCAGCTCAAACAGCAGATGAACCGCATCATCGAGCACCGTCCCGACGGATTGGCTTTCCACCATCAGGCGATTAAGCAGGTGGAGCAGGATGGTCGCCAGATTGTGCAGCAGACGCTGGGCGGCGTACTGCAAGACAGTCTGAACGAGATGGGCGTCAAACAGATGGCCAACGGCGGTGGCGGCAATCCATTGCAGGCGGTCATGGGGAATCTGGGCGGCCTGCAACAGGCGATTCAGACGGAGTGGAACAATCAGGAAATGGACTTTCAACGCTTCGGACGCGATGTCTGCCAGCGTGTGACCAGTCTGGAAGAACAGCGTAAAACGCTGCTTAAGACGCTGCCTTAACGGGCAAAGACGACGGGGCTACGGGCCCCGTTTCTTTCCTCGCTTATCGTTATGGGCCTTGCCGCCCTCCGGCTTTTCATCTCCCCCCACTTCACTCATTCCTCCCTTTTTTCCTTTGTATGTTTCCTTTATATGGCCGTTGATCTTCCTTATCTCATATCGTAAAGATTTCGTCAGGAAAGTGTCTTTTTCTCGTTATTGAATGGTTTGTGATTCCCTATAATGGCCGCGGCAGCGACGGGATGGCAGGGNGGCTGCGGCGTGTGAAAGGCAATTTCGTTTGTGGCGGGCCATCGCCTCATCGCCTTCGCGTAACGCGACTGATTCCTCCGGCTGATATCGCGTGATGTCCGCCTTCCTTCGCTGAGAGGGGAGCCGTTCATGACCGGTATATCGCATCACGTCATGTCTATTTTTACGGCAACCGCCCGGCAGCGCACCCCACTCAAGGTGAGAACGCCAGGGGGACGGCCGCGTAAACCGCCGCGTCCGGAGTCAATCCGCGCGTCACCATGAGTCAACGTTTGACAGGGAGTTATTTATGAAGGGAATTCGCAACCCGCACCGTGCGGGCGGCAAAGGCAAACACGGTGGCAGAGTGACGCCGCTGGCCTGTCTGGTCACGATGTCATTACTGCTGCCCGCATTTTCCGCCGGGGCGGCGAGCGCCGATGACTTTCGGACTCGGGAGTATCAGTACAATGGCCCTGCGCTTGACGCGATGTTTGCGGCGGAGGCTTACTCGTTGGGATACAGCGGCGCCGGAGCGACGGTCGGCATCATCGATACACAATCCGATTTAAGCGGCCCCGAGTTTTTGGGACGAGTGGCAGAAGGAACGCAGTGGTTATCTACGCCGGATGAATACAACAGACACGGCTACGCGGTAGCGGGAGTGGTGGGGGCGGCCAAAAATGATGTTGGCATACACGGCTTGGCTTATAACGCGCATATTCTGTCTCTCGGCGTCGACTTAACGACGTCGAGCGTGGCAAACGCGCTGGCGATCATGGCGCAGTACCCCGAAGCGAAGATCGTTAACAACAGCTGGGGCTTTAATATTTATCCCGATCAGCTGTTTTCCTACGATGCGGACGTTCAAAGCGAGCTGTTCGACACCTGGATACCGGGATTCAATGAGCTAACGACGCGCAACGCGGAGCAGGGGCAACTGCTGGTTTTCTCCGCCGGGAATGAGGGGCATCTGACGCCGACGCTGCTGTCGGCGTTGCCTACCGTGCTGGATATGACCGGCTTTGAGAACAAGATAGCCAACAACTGGCTCTCCGTGATGTCTTTCGACCCGAGGCAGCCATCGACCAGCGCTGCGTTTATCGCATCGTTCAGTAACTTGGCGCAGGGAGCGACCGAGTACAGTTTGCTTGCGCCGGGCGTCGACATTTACACGACTTACGATCAGACCTATTACTCATCGCTCAGCGGCACGTCGTTCTCCGCCCCCTATGTGGCGGCCGTGGGCGCGCTGGTCAGCGAGGCCTTCCCCTATCTGTCGGGCAAACAACTGGCCGATGTCTTGCTGTCTACCGCAACGCCCCTGAGCGGCGCGCAGCTGCCGCGGGCCGTGGTGCTGGCGCGCAACAACGTCGACAGCGCGCTCAACATGACGGGCGTGGAGCTTAAAGTGTATGCGGCGTCGGGCGGCATCACGTTTAGCGACGAGGAAATGGCCGCGCTGGTCAACTCCCTCAAGCTCAATAATCCGTTTTACAGCATGAGTGACGACGACGTGAAGGCCGCGATTCTGGCGGCGGCGGACGACAGCACGATGACGCTGATGTCGCAGGAGGATTATCAGGCGCTGTTCGGTCAGGGGATCGTCAACGCTTATAAGGCGGTGCAGGGGCCGGCGAAACTCGACGGTAAACGGCTGACGGACAGCGATCTGAGTTCGGACGCCTATGGCGGACGGTATGCGCTGTACAGCGTTGATACTCAGGGGTTCGACAGCATCTGGAGCAATGATATCGCTCAGGTACGCAATGCTGATACGGGCAGCGCGTTGTACGATCTGGACGTCGGTTTGCGCAAGCAAGGGGACGGCACGCTATACCTGACCGGCGTTGATGCCTACCGCGGGCCGACCGTGGTGGAAGGGGGAAGGCTGGTCGTGGCGAAAAACGCCGGAGGCAGCGGGAGTCTGGCAGGAGACGTCTGGGTGCTGTCGAACGCGGTGCTGGGCGGTCACGGTAACATCGGCGGCTCTGTCACTATCGACGCGGGGGGCATGTTGGCCCCCGGGACTTCCGTCGGTACGTTAACCGTCGGCAACGTTCGTTTCACGCCGGGATCAATCTACGAATTCGAGATTGATGCGCAAGGGCAGTCAGACAGGCTTATCGTCGAGCAAAATGCCACTCTCGCAGGCACGGTGCGGGTGATTAATTTACGTCGCAGTTCGCTTGGCACTCGCTATACGCTGCTTGATGCCAGCGGCGCGGTATCCGGTCAATTTGATGCACTGGTGCTCGGCGGCGACGGGGGCGTATCAGCCGATGCCCTGTTTCTTACCGACGTCTTGGGGTATAGCGACCATGCCGCGTGGCTTGAAACGGTGCGCAACGCCCGACGTTTCAGCGATGTGGCGGCGACAACCAATCAGCATTCGGTGGCCGACGCGCTCGACAGCCTCAACGGTGGCGCGGCGTATAGCGCTATCGCCAACGTGAGGTCGGCCGATGCGGCACGCGATGCCTTTGATAACCTCAGCGGCGAGTTCTATGCGGCTTCGCGCTCAGCCATGATCCAGCGTAGTCAGAACGTGCGAGATGCGCTGAACGGCGCGATGCGTTCCGGTCACGGCGAGCCGCTTTGGCTGACGACCTGGTCTAACGATGGGCGATTATCGGGTGAGGCTGGCGAGGCGGCGGTGGACCATCAGGGCTACGGCTTCCTGCTGGGCGGCGGCGCTCAGATGGGCGAGTCAAGCGCGTTGGGCATCGCAGTCGGCAGCGAAAAGAGCCGGATCAGTATGGGCGACAGAGCGTCTCGCGCGGATGCCACCGCCTATCATGCGGCGCTCTATCTGGATGGCGAGCTGGCGGGAGTGGATTGGCGCACTGGGCTGAACTACAGCTATCTGGATCTGTCGAGTCAGCGCACGTTGCACGTGCCTGGCGTGGAAGGCAAGGCTCGCGCTCACTATCATGCCCATCAGGCGCAAGGCTTTATCGAGGGCAGCCGGCGCTTCTCCATCACACCCGATCTGGGTGTGGAGCCCTATGCCAACGCGGCTTACGTGTGGCTACAGACGCCGGGCGCACGTGAGTTCGGCAGCGAGGCATCGCTGGGTTGGAATACACAAAATAGCGTGTCGGCTTTTTCGACGCTGGGACTGCGCGGCGACATGCGTTTCACCGCCGTTTCACCCTTCTCGTTATACGGGGATATCGGCTACCAGCGTCGTCTGAGCGAACGACATCATTCGGCGCGGTTGCACTTCACCCACGGGGGCGATGACTTCAACGTTGATGGCGCGGCGACGCCGAAAAATGCCGTATTGATGCACGCTGGACTGGCGGCGGACCTCAGTGATCACGCCCGCCTGTCCCTGGGATATCAGGGAATGCATGGCAGCAAAGTCCGCGACGATGGCGTACGTATGCAGTTCAGCGTGATGTTTTAAGCAAGCATTGGATATCAACAGGGCCGAAGTTGGCCCTGTTGTGATGCAAGCATGTTATGGGGCAGGGAAGGTAAAGCGCTGGTGGATGGCTTCCAGCTCGCTTAACACGTCTTCATCCAGCGTGACCGTCAGGCTCTCCAGATTTATACGCAGCTGTTCAACGGAGGTCGCGCCCAGCAAGGTGCTGGCGACGAAGGGTTGTTGTCGGACAAACGCCAACGCCATCTGCGCCGGGTCGAGCCCATGGCGCTTCGCCAGCGCGACATAGTCTGCGATGGCCTGCTCGGTGTGCGGTCCGTTGTATCGGGTGAAACGGCTGAATAGCGTGTTACGCGCGCCTGCCGGTTTGGCGCCGTTCAGGTATTTACCTGTCAGCGTACCGAACGCCAGAGAGGAGTATGCCAGCAGCTCCACCCCTTCGTGCTGACTGATTTCGGCCAGACCGACTTCAAAACTGCGGTTAAGCAGGCTGTAGGGGTTCTGGATGGAGACGATGCGCGGCAAGTCGTGTTTTTCCGCCAGTTGCAGATAGCGCATTACGCCCCACGGCGTTTCGTTGGAGACGCCGATGTAGCGAATTTTTCCGGCCCGAACCTGCTCGTTGAGCGCTTCCAGCGTTTCGAGCAGCGTCACAGCCGGTTTGTCGTCGGTATAGCTGTAGTTCAGCTTGCCGAAGAAATTGCTCTGGCGCTGCGGCCAGTGCAGTTGGTAAAGGTCGATGTAGTCGGTGTTCAGACGCGTCAGGCTGTCGTTGAGGGCTTCACGGATATTCTTGCGGTCCAGCGCCTGCTGAGGACGAATGTTGTGATCGCTGCCGCGCACCGGGCCGCTGACTTTCGAGGCAATGATCAGTTTTTCGCGCCCGCCGCGCTGTTTTAGCCACGAGCCGATGTAGCTTTCGGTCAGCCCCTGCGTTTCTGGCCGCGGGGGAACCGGATAAAGTTCGGCGGTGTCAATCAGGTTTACCCCGGCTGCAATGGCGTGATCCAGCTGGGCGTGAGCGTCGGCTTCACTGTTTTGTTCACCAAAGGTCATGGTGCCCAGTCCCAGCTCGCTGACTTCTAGAGCAGTATGAGGGATACGATGGTATTGCATTGTGCCAGCTTCCTTTTTATTTGAAGAGGAGCAGGTGCGTTTGAAAGCACCTTCAATTGACTATAACCAAGCCTCGTCAAGGGGGAAAGCCTCTTGGCGCAACATCGTCATTTAGCTTCAGCGTTCGACGACCTGCGAAATATCATTGTTGTCGATCGCGTGCTTGTGCCCGTCCTCATCCGTAAAAATCATCAGTCCCGTACTTTCATCAACCTGCGGTTTGCCTTTGGTCAGCAGCACCTGACCCTCTTTGGTGGCGACGACATAATGGCTGGAACAGCCGGCAAGCAGGGTAATGATGCTGAGCGCCAGAAGCGATTTCATGATTGATTGCATAGGGAGTTACCTATTGTTGACGGCAATAATTCGAAAAATTAAGGCAAGTTTAGCAAAGGAAGTCACAGGTTCGATTCGGATTTATGGAAAGAAGAGGCGGACAAAATGTAAAAAAATTAGTCGGCGAAGAGTCCCCATTGACGATGCTGGCTCGCCAATGATTCCGGCTCCTTTCTCGTACCCTGTGCCGCAGGTTATACCTGCATCGAATTGCCTTGAAAAAAATGCCTCCGAGGTGAGTCGGAGGCATCTTGTATCAGGGGCTTTGGTGTGGAAAACCCCTGACGAGGCGGATATCACTGCTGCTGAGCGGCTTTCTTTCCACGTAGCAGGTTGAGGGTTTCCACCATCATAGAGAAGAACATGGCGAAGTAGATGTAGCCTTTAGGCACATGGACATCCACGCTTTCAGGAATCAGAGTAACGCCGACCAGAATCAGGAAGGACAACGCCAGCATTTTGACCGACGGATGACGCTCGACGAACTCGCCGATAGGACGCGCGGACAGCAGCATCACGCCGACGGCGATCACAACGGCGGCCATCATGATAAACAGGTGATCGGACAAACCGACGGCGGTGATGACCGAGTCGAGGCTGAAGATGATGTCCAGCAGCATGATTTGCACGATGGCGCCAAAGAACGAATGCACCTTTGAATCATGTTCTGCCGAGCTGCCTTGAATGGTTTCATGGATCTCTTTGCCGGATTTCCAGATAAGGAATAGACCACCGAAGAACAGGATGAGGTCGCGGACGGAAATGGCTTGATCCATTACGTAAAACAGCGGGTTAGTCAGTTTTATCACCCAGGCGATGGAGGCGAGCAGCCCCAGACGCATCAACATCGCGCCCAGCAAACCGATACGGCGTGCTTTGTTCTGATGGTGTTTAGGCAGTTTGGCGACGACCAGAGACAGGAAGATAATGTTGTCGATGCCGAGAACGATTTCCAGAATGGTGAGTGTGCCAAGCGCTAGCCAGGCATTAGGATCCGCAATCCAATCAAACATTGTATCAATGCACCTTAAATGAAACGTAAACGATAATTATACTCTGCTCTCTGTAGCGGCAGGCAAGGAAAGAGTGGTCATTAAAGCAGAAAGTGCCGAGCGAGCAGAGGTCCGGTAAAGGTTTTTTTAAGATAAAAACCCCGCGGCAGCGTCATGATCGGCTGCCCGTGTTCGCCCACCGCTTCCGTGAGAGCGCGGCTGTTCGCGGCTTTGGGCCTCAGTTGCAGCATTTCTCCGTGGCGTGCCGTGATGCTTTCCACTTTGCCGAGAACGATCAAATCCATCAGTTCTTCCCAATCCTGACGTAGCTGCTCCTCTTCCTCCGGGTTGGGGCTCCACAGCAGCGGTGCGCCGATACGGCGTTCGCCCAGCGGGATTTGCCTGCCGCCTTCCACCGGCATCCACAGTACTCGGCTCAGTTTGTGGCGAACATGGCAGTGTTCCCAGGTGACGCCGCTGTTGCCCGTTAGCGGCGCGACGCAGACAAAAGTGGTCTCCAACGGCCGTCCCAGTTCGTCGATAGGGATCGTTTTCAGCTCCACGCCAAGATCGGGAAAATCTTGTTCCGGTTTGCTGCCAGCGCTGGCGCCCAGAAAACGCTCCAACAGAATGCCGGTCCACCCTTTGTCCCGCTTCAGGTTTGCCGGCAACGGCAGTTCAGCGATCGCCGCCAGCTCAGCCAGATTATATCCGGCGAGTGACTGGGCGCGCTGCAGCAACGCCAGCTCATCAGGAGGCGGATCGCGGTGGACAGAAGGGGTGTTCATAAGTCTCCCGGTTTGTATGAAAAAAGAACAGCTCCCGTCGGGGGATAGTTTTCAGTGGTTCCATTCACGAGATGAAAATAATAATAGCATGATTACGCAGTGGTTTTTTCTCAGTGGTATCGAGGCAGAAAACGGATAAGGGGACTTGTTCACGATAAGCCACCGGGAATGAACAGGATTTTACACCCTGTTATCCACAGATTTCTGGGATAAACGGGATAATTCTGGAGCACTGTTTCCATTTACAGCCTTGACGAGGGTTTTTTTTGCTGGTTTAGCTGGTTTTTTGGCATAAATCGGGAGGGGGATTGTGGATAAGCTCTCAGTAGTGTGATATTTCACCACTTTGGAAAAGACCGAATTCTGTGCAATGTTCGGGGTGGGGGAAAAACGGTAGAAAAGTGAGTTAACTCCATCAATTAAAAAGACTATTTTTTATAGTTACGATGGTCGGGGGAAACCTTGAAAACCTGTTTGCGCACTTTCTTCAGGATGTTCTTCACAAAGATGTCCACAGAAAAAGTGAATAAACCGGTGATATTAGCGGAGGAATGTTTATAACTTTGATTCTATCTGTGGGTTATCGGCCTCTTATTATAAAGAAGACGATGATAAGCAGGAGTTTACCGTCTGCCGGGAGTGTGAAACAATCAGGTTATCTTAGCATTTCAGTTTATCGAGGTAGTCCGGTGATCGATGATGATGGCTACCGCCCGAATGTTGGTATTGTAATTTGTAATCGGCAGGGGCAGGTGCTGNGGGCCCGCCGCTACGGCCAGCACTCCTGGCAGTTTCCACAGGGGGGGATCAACCCTGGTGAAACGGCAGAACAGGCGATGTACCGTGAGCTGTATGAGGAAGTCGGACTGCGTAAAAGGGACGTGCGTATTCTGGCTTCGACTCGAAGCTGGTTACGCTATAAATTGCCAAAACGTTTGGTGCGTTGGGACACAAAACCCGTCTGTATCGGCCAGAAGCAAAAATGGTTTCTGTTGCAGTTAATGTGCAATGAGTCAGAAATCAACATGCAAAGCAGCGGCACGCCGGAATTCGACGGCTGGCGCTGGGTGAGCTTTTGGTATCCGGTGCGGCAGGTCGTATCCTTTAAACGCGACGTCTACCGACGGGTCATGAAGGAGTTTATCTCCTCGGTTATTCAATTACAGGAGAATTCGGCCCGGTCGCCTTCCAGTCCCCGACGTAAGAGAGGATAATTCAGCTCACCATGCTTACGCGCCTGCGAGAAGTCATTGAGAAAGTCGCCGGGACGGCGCAGTTATCGGATGCGCTGGATATTCTGGTCAACGAAATCTGCTTGGCGATGGATACCGAAGTCTGTTCTATCTACCTGGCCGACCACGACCGTTACTGCTACTACCTGATGGCGACACGAGGGTTGAAAAAACCTCGTGGCCGCCCTGTCACCCTCGCCTTCGGCCAGGGGATTGTCGGATTGGTCGGCGAACGCGCTGAACTCATCAATCTGGCCGATGCCCAAAGCCACCCCAGCTTTAAATTCATTCCTGCGGTTCGGGAGCAGCAATTCCGTTCTTTCCTTGGCGTACCGATTATTCATCGGCGTCAGCTGCTGGGCGTTTTGGTCGTGCAGCAAAGGGAACTGAGACAGTTCGATAAAAACGACGAATCTTTCATGGTGACGCTGGCGACGCAGATGGCGACCATCCTGTCCCAGTCTCAAATCAAAGCGTTGTTTGGGCAATACCGGCAGACGCGGATCAACGCGCTGGCCGCCGCACCGGGCGTGGCGATCGCCTCTGGTTGGCAGGATCGTAGTCAGCCCTCGCTGGAGCAAGTTTTCCCTGCGTCCAGTCTGGATAGCGATCGTGAGCGTTCGCGCCTGCTGCTGGCGATGGAAAACGCCGCCGCGGAGTTCCGCCGGTACAGCAAACGCTTCAGCGCCAGCGCGCAGAAAGAAAGCGCCGCGATATTCGATCTCTACTCCCATTTGCTTAACGACGCCCGGCTAAAGCGAGAGCTGAGCCAGGAAGTGGATACCGGCAGTTCGGCGGAGTGGGCGGTCAAAGTGGTCATCGAGCGCTTTTCCGCGCAATTCGCCACGCTACAAGATACCTATCTGCGTGAACGCGCCAGCGACCTGCGCGCGCTGGGACAGCGGCTCCTGTTTCATCTGGACGATAGCATTCAGGGTACGGCGCAGTGGCCGGAGCGTTTTATTCTGGTGGCGGATGAGCTGACGGCGACGCTGCTGGCCGAACTGCCGCAAGACAGGCTCGCCGGGATCGTCGTTCACGAAGGCGCGGCCAACTCGCATGCCGCGATCCTCGTCAGGGCCATGGGGATCCCCACCCTGATGGACGCGGACATTCAGCCCGCCTTGTTACATCAGCGGCTGCTGATCCTTGACGGCTACCGGGGTGAACTGCTGGTCGATCCCGAGCCGGTGCTGGTACAGGAATATCAGCGCGTACTGGATGAGGAGCTAGAGCTCAACCGGCTGACGGAAGATGACGGCAACCGCCCGGCCATGCTGAAAAGCGGCGAGCGGGTGCGCGTTATGCTCAACGCTGGCCTCAGCGCCGAGCATGAAAAGCGCTTCATCAATCAGGTCGACGGCGTCGGCCTGTACCGCACGGAAATTCCCTTCATGGTGCAAAGCGGATTTCCGTCAGAGGATGAGCAGGTGGCGCAGTATGAAAGCATGCTGCGCCTCTATCCTGAAAATCCGGTCATGCTGCGAACGCTGGATATCGGCGCTGACAAGCCCTTGCCTTATATGCCAATCAGCGAGGAGAACCCGTCTTTGGGGTGGCGAGGCATTCGCGTGACGCTCGACCAGCCGGAAATTTTCCTGATTCAGGTGCGCGCCATGCTGCGCGCCAATGCGGAGCTGGGCAATCTGCATATTTTGCTGCCGATGATCAACAGTCTGGATGAGATCGATGAAGCGCGTCGGCTGATCGAGCGCGCGGCGAGGGAAGTCGCGGAGATGTCGAATTGCACACAGCCCCGGCCGCGTATCGGGATTATGATCGAGGTCCCCTCGATGCTGTTCCTGCTGCCTCATCTCAGTTCGCGCATTGATTTCGTTTCGGTGGGGACGAACGACCTCACACAATATCTGCTGGCGGTGGATCGCAACAACCCCCACGTTGGCTCTCTGTACGACAGCCTTCATCCCTCGATGTTGCAGGCCTTGAATCTGATCGTCACGCAGTGCCGCCAGCAGCGTTTGCCGGTGTCGGTCTGCGGGGAGATGGCAGGCGAGCCGATGGGCGCCTTGTTGTTGATCGGCATGGGTTATCGATCGCTGAGTATGAACGGACGCAGCGTGGCGCGTATCAAGTATCTGCTGCGTCACATCGAGCAGGACGAGGCGGGGAGGCTTGCGGATAAAGTGCTGACGGCGCAGACCGCCACCGAGGCGCGACAATGGGCGTCGCTGTTTATTGAGGAACGAGGGCTGGGCGGCCTGATCCGCGGCGGCCGATGACGTTACGTCACCGCAAATCATGAAGCGATGTTTTACAGATCTTTTGCTGCAAGACCGGCATGGGCCCTGATACGTTATGCTATTATGCGCAACCGCGAAATGCGGCAGGCGTTACATCGGTTTTCCTGCCTTTAGCCGAGCCCGTAATCAGGGACAAAACAACGAGAATGTGGTGATTGATGACGACGAGCTATCTGGAATTTCCTCAATTTGATCCGGTGATTTTTTCCATCGGCCCCGTATCGCTGCACTGGTATGGTCTGATGTACCTGGTTGGTTTTGTCTTCGCCATGTGGCTGGCGGTTCGTCGAGCGAACAAACCGGGCAGCGGCTGGAAAAAAGATGAAGTTGAAAACCTGCTTTATCTGGGCTTTCTCGGCGTGTTTATCGGCGGTCGACTGGGATACGTGTTGTTCTATGCCTTTTCCAGCTTCCTGGAAAATCCGCTCTACCTGTTTAAGGTCTGGGATGGCGGCATGTCGTTCCACGGCGGCTTGATCGGCGTGATCGTCGTCATGCTGTGCTTCGCCTATCGCACCAAACGCAATTTCTTCCAGGTCTCCGACTTCATTGCGCCGCTGATCCCGTTCGGCCTTGGCGCGGGACGTCTGGGCAACTTCATCAACGGCGAACTTTGGGGCCGTGTGACGACCGACACGCCGTGGGCGATGCTGTTTCCCGGTTCGCGCGGCGAAGACATGGTGCTGGCGGCCACGCATCCGGAGTGGCAGGACATCCTGAATCAGTACGGCGTGTTGCCGCGTCACCCGTCGCAGCTGTATGAACTGTTGCTGGAAGGGGTGGTTCTGTTCATCATCCTGAATCTTTTTATCCGCAAACCCCGTCCTATGGGCAGCGTCTCCGGCCTGTTCCTGATCGGCTACGGTCTGTTTCGTATCATCGTTGAATTCTTCCGTCAGCCGGACGCGCAGTTGGGGCTTTTCAGCGGCATCATGAGCATGGGACAAATCCTGTCGATTCCAATGGTGTTGGCAGGTCTTCTGATGATGATTTGGGCTTATCGCCGTCAGCCAGCTCGGCAGTGATGGCAACGATTCAATTTTTAAACGAGGTAGTATGAAACAGTATCTGGAACTGATGAAAAAAGTGCTTGATGAGGGGACGCCAAAAGACGACCGCACAGGCACGGGTACGCTGTCGATTTTCGGTCATCAGATGCGTTTCAATTTGCAGCAGGGATTTCCGCTGGTCACGACCAAACGCTGCCATCTGCGCTCCATTATTCACGAGCTGCTGTGGTTCCTGAACGGCGATACCAACGTCGGTTATCTGCACGAAAACAAGGTCTCCATTTGGGACGAATGGGCCGATGACAATGGCGATCTGGGGCCGGTGTACGGCAAACAGTGGCGCGCGTGGGGCGCGGCGGATGGCCGTCAGATCGATCAGCTGGAGAAAGTGATGACCCAGCTGAAGCAGGATCCGGACTCGCGCCGCATCATCGTGTCCGCCTGGAACGTTGGCGAGCTTGATCAGATGGCGTTGGCGCCTTGCCATGCGTTCTTCCAGTTTTATGTCGCCGACGGTAAGCTCTCTTGCCAGCTTTATCAGCGCTCGTGTGATGTATTCCTGGGGCTACCGTTCAATATCGCCAGCTACGCGTTGCTGGTACACATGGTGGCGCAACAGTGCGATTTGGAAGTTGGCGATTTCGTTTGGACGGGGGGCGATACGCACCTGTATAGCAACCATCTGGAACAGGCGAATCTTCAACTGACCCGTGAGCCGCGTCCGATGCCGAAATTGATCATCAAACGTCGTCCCGCCTCTCTGTTTGACTATCGTTTCGAAGACTTTGAAATCGAAGGTTACGATCCGCATCCGCCAATTAAAGCGCCTGTCGCGATCTAGCCGTTCATTTGAGGCGTTAGCGCCTCTATCCCTGATGTCGGCGGCATCGTTCGATATCGCCGGCGTGAATTTCGGCGTTGCTCGGTCAGTCATAAAAATATCCTGTGGGCGCTTCGCCGACAGGTTTTTTTTTATGTCCGCGACGGTTTTTGCGAACCGCTTCGCATTTAAAAAGTAATAATCTGTTTTCGCTTCAAAAAATCTACGCGGCGCTGCGCAAAGCCGATACCATTTTGCTGTCGGAAATAGGTATTGTCGCTACACTGAGCGACATGAAAAAGTGCAATGGATGGCAACAGGGGTTCACCCTGCTGGAGTTAGTGATGGTAATTGCGGTGATATCACTCCTGGTCGGCGCAGGGCTACACAGCTGGTTGGGATATCGTCAGGCGATGTTGCTGGAGCAAAATGCCCGGCAGTTAATGAGCGTAGTGGGACGGATACAAACTCAGGCCAATTGGCGCAACGAGACGCTGATAGCACGGATACAGCGTGTCGGGGAGCGTTGGTGCGTAGGGCCGGGAACATCAAGCAGCGACTGTCCGGCGGACAGCGCGCTTTTTTTTATCCCGACATCCCGCGATGTTGAGCTGGTTGACGCAACGGCGCAGCAGTTTTCTTTCTTTGGCCTGCGTCACACGGCGCAATCGGGCCATGTGACGCTGGGAAATGCGGCGGGGCGTATTCGGTTGGTCCTCTCCGTGCGTGGAAGATTAAGGCTGTGTAGTGAAGGACGGCCGCTGCTGGGTACCTCTCTATGCTGACGCCGAATAACAAATGTCGCTTCGGCGGTTTTTCTCTGCCGGAAATCATGCTGGCGCTCGGTATTGTCAGCATCATCATTCTCGCGGTCGTACAGCTGTTTTCTGTGCTGAATAAACAGAGCCAGCAAGGACTTAACGCGTTTCGTCTTGAGCAGACGCTCAGCCAGGCTTTATCCGTTATCGAGAAAGATATCCTTCGCGCGGGATTTTGCGCAGGAAACTGCCGGAGAGAGGCGATTACGTTGAGCACCGACAGCGTGAATCCGGCCCAGAATTGCCTGACAGTGTCTTACGACATCAACCATAGCGGTCACTGGGAGCCCGGCGAACGGTCTGAGGGGGAATTTTTCAGCTACCGCCTGCGCAATGGCGCTCTTGAGGTCCAGACCGGCTATGCCCGGTGCCGGGGAAAACGCTGGGATAAATTCTTCGACCCGAATGAGGTAACCATCACCGGCTTTCAAGTCTCTTCGCAACAGGGCAGTCGAGGGACGTTATATTTGCTGGGGCTTTCGGGCTACTGGACCGACAGGCCGCACATTAAACAGCAGGTGCAGCGATGGGTCGGGAGGCGTAATCATGATGCCGTCTAAACGTCACCAGTCGGGCAATGCCCTGATGATCGTCATGGTGCTGATCTCCCTTGGCGTGCTACTGCTGGTCGGTATGCAAAAGCAGCTGGAAACCTGGATGGAGCAGGGCAAGGACGAACAGCATTATTGGAAAGCCTTCAATCAAGGGCTATCTTCTCTGGAATGGGGCATCAGTCAACGTTGGCAGGAAAATGGGGAAGTATGGCAGTGCCGTACGCTCTCGATGGACCGTCTGCGGGTGTGCCTGCATTTATCGTCCTCAGGCAATCAGGGCATACTGCGCGGCGAGGGCCAGTTGGCGGTGGATACTCCACCGCTGAGGTTGTATCAGCGCGTCGCGGCGCAGACGATCGATGGCGCTGTGCTGCTGCAGGCGATGTCGCAAGGATGGCTCGACTTCTGCCCGGAACCGGAGGCGCGTTACTGTGTCGTTCATTAAGAAACTGGCGTTCGACGGAAACCAAAGCGGGTTTAGCCTGCTTGAGACGCTGATTGCCGCAGTGCTGTTCTCGGTTTCTCTGACCGGATTATTGCAATATCATTTAATACTTCAACGGTCGCTACAGTACCAATGGCAGCAGCGTCAGGCCTGGCGGTGGGTCAATGAACAGCTAGAGGCGCAGGACGCGGGCGTGCCCGTTCAAACCGTCACCGCTTCATTGCCTGAAGGCTGGACCAGCTCTTTAAACGTGCAGCCTTACGGCCCGCAGTGTCAACGGGTCACGGCTGCGGTGGTGACGCCGCGGCACTATTCAGCCTCGCTCACCCGTTGGCTTTGCTATCCGCTGACGGGAACGGAAACGGAAACTGAAGAGCCAACCTCGAATACAACATAAACGGCAGCGAACGGTCAGGAGTTCCCATGTTCACGGTTTACCATTCCAATCAGCTGGATATATTGAAGGAGCTGACGGCGGCGCTGATGCAGCAACAACCGCTTACCGNCCCTTTCCAGCCGGAAATGGTGTTAGTGCAAAGTCCGGGTATGGCGCAGTGGCTCCAAATCGAACTGGCCGAAAAATTTCATATCGCCGCTAATATCCAATTTCCCCTGCCGGGCGTCTTTTTGTGGGACATGTGCCGGCGGCTGATCCCCGAAATCCCCAAGGAAAGCGCCTTTAGCAAAGAAGCCATGAGCTGGAAGCTGATGCATCTGCTGCCCCAGCAGCTGGACGATCCCGCTTTCGCTTTGCTGGCCCACTATCTGGAAGAGGACGACGACGATCGCAAGTTGCACCAACTGGCCAGGCGCACGGCTGACCTGTTCGATCAATATCTGATATACCGCCCTGACTGGATTATGCGCTGGCAGCAGGGGCTAGAGGTGGATGAGGCGGGAGAAGCTCAGCAATGGCAGGCGCCACTCTGGCGACGGCTGGTGGAGTACACGCAATCTCTCGGGCAGCTTGAATGGCATCACACTATCCTCTATCAGCGATTTATTCAGGTGCTTGAGCAGGCGGAAAGCCGTCCTCCGGGACTACCGGACCGCGTATTTATTTGCGGTATTTCCGCACTGCCGCCGGTCTATTTGCAGGCGTTGAGTGCGCTCGGCAAACATATCGACGTCCACCTGCTGTTTACCAATCCTTGTCGCTATTATTGGGGCGATATTCAGGACGAGGCGTCTCTGGCCCGCCTGAAAGGACGCCAGTGGCGTTTGTATCAGAACCGGCAGATGACGGCGGAAAGCCGGCCGTTATTCCGCGATCCAGCGCGTGCCGAATCCCTGTTCAAAGACGATGGCGAACAAAATGTAGGTAACCCGCTGCTGGCCTCTTGGGGCAAGCTTGGGCGCGACAATTTGCATCTGCTGGAGCAGTTGGATGAGACAAACGGCGTCTCCGCTTATGTGGATATCGACGCGCAACATCTGCTTAGCGCGCTACAGCGGGATATGCTGGAGCTTGAAGACAGCCGTCTCGTCGCGACCGGTAAGAAGAGCGAAATCGCCCAGTCGGCAGACGATAGCCTGGAAACGAAACGCCGCAAACGGGCGCTTATGCCGGACGATCGGTCGGTGTCCGTGCATGCCTGTCACAGCCCGCAACGTGAAGTGGAAGTGCTGCATGACCAACTGCTGGCGATGATGGCGGACGACCCTGACCTGATGCCGCGCGACATCATCGTGATGGTGGCGGACATTGACAGCTATTCGCCGTTTATTCAGGCGGTATTCGGCAATGCGCCGGAAGATCGCTATCTGCCGTTTTCCATTTCAGATCAGCGCGCCCGCCATGCACATCCCGCTTTGCAGGCGGTGCTGACACTGCTGGAGCTGCCAACCAGCCGATTTATGGCGGAACAGGTATTGGCGCTGTTGGAAGTTCCGGCGCTGGCGAACCGATTCGGCATTCACGAAGAGGGGCTGAGACGCCTGCGGCTTTGGGTGACGGAATCCGGCATTCGCTGGGGGCTGGATGACGACAACGTTCGGGAGCTGATGCTGCCGCCGACCGGCCAGCACACATGGCGCTTCGGTATCACGCGTATGCTGCTGGGGTATGCGATGGACAGCCATGCGGGAGACTGGCGGGGCGTGCTTCCCTATGACGAGTCCAGCGGGCTAATCGCCGAACTGGCGGGACAGCTGGCGGACTTGCTGATGCAGCTGAGTCAATGGCGGCAGCGTTTGCAGCAGCCGCGCACGCTGGAAGAGTGGCAGCCGCTGTGCCGCCAATTGGTCGATGATTTCTTTTTGCCGGACGGCGACGCCGAAGCGGCGTTGACGCTGATCGAGGAGCAGTGGCAGCAGATCATCAATACCGGCATGCAGGCGCGTTATCCGCAGTCTGTGGCCGTCACGCTGCTACGCAGCGAGCTGGCGGGCAGGCTCGACCGGGAGCGGCTGAGCCAGCGTTTCCTGGCTGGCGCAGTGAATTTTTGTACGCTGATGCCTATGCGTTCAATCCCTTTCAAAGCGGTCTGCCTGCTGGGAATGAACGACGGCGTTTATCCACGTACGCTGCCGCCGCTGGGATTTGACTTGATGTCGCGGCATCATCGCCGCGGCGATCGCAGTCGGCGGGAAGATGACCGTTACCTGTTTCTGGAGGCGCTGCTGTCGGCGCAAAACCGGCTCTATATCAGCTATATCGGCCACTCCATTCAGGATAACAGCCGACGCTTTCCCTCCGTACTGGTGAGCGAATTGCTGGACTATATAGCACAAAGTTACTGTGTGCCGGGCGATGACGATGAGGACGACGACGCCAGCGCCGCGCGTCTGTTGGCGGCGCTCTGCTGCGAGCATCCGCGTATGCCGTTCGATGCGGATAACTTTATCGCCGACGCCACGCCGCAGAGTTTTGCCGCCGAGTGGCTGGCCGCGGCAGGACGTGAAGGCGAAAGCCAACCGCCGTTCGACCTGCCGTTGCCGGAGCAGCACTACAGCGAAGTGACGCTGGACGAACTGAAACGCTTCTACCGTCATCCGGTCCGCGCGTTTTTCCAACTGCGACTCGGCGTGAATTTTGTGCTCGACGATCAGGAGCTGCGGGAAGAGGAGCCGTTTTTGGTCGAGCACCTTGATCGTTATCAAATGAATACTCTGCTGCTGAACGCGCTGATCAACGATGGCGACGCGGATCTGCTGTATCGGCGCATGCGTGCGGCCGGGGCGTTGCCTTATGGCGCCTTCGGCGAGCTGTATTGGCAGACGCAGATGGATGAAATGCGCAACCTGGCGGCTCGCGTGCGCAAAGAACGGCAGCTAGAGCTGTTGGACAGTCAGGAGCTGGATATCACGCTGGACGGTGTGCGCGTCACCGGCTGGCTGACGCAAATTCAGCACGACGGCCTGCTGCGCTGGCGTCCCGGTAAGATTTCGCTGGTGGACGGCATGATGCTGTGGCTGGAGCATCTGGCCTATTGTCTAAAAGGCGGTCAAGGCGAAAGTCGGATCTATGGTCGTGACGACAGCGGCTGGCGTTTTCCCTCGCTGAGCGAGGCGCAGGCGCGGGAATTTCTGGCATTGATGATTCGCGGCTATCAGCAAGGAATGAACCAACCGCTGCTGCTGCTTAATCGCTCCGGCGGCGCCTGGTTGAACGTTATCTACGATCGTAACAGCGACAGCCTGCTGACCGATGAAGCCGCCCTGACTAAAGCGCAGCAAAAGCTGCTGGAAGCGTGGCAGGGAACCTTCAACCTGTCAGGCGAAGGGGAGGATTATTATCTGCAGCGTATCGTGCGGGAGATGGACAGTGAAAGGATTGATCAGGTGACGGCTGCGGCGAAGACATGGTTACTCCCCGCCGTACGGTTCAATCAGTTTTGAACGGCAGCGGGGGGGATGACGTGGTGGAACTGAGGTCGTCGACATTAACACTGCGCCGTGGCTTTGTCGCTCGGCGGCAAGGCAGCGCGGCGGAACCGCGTCAATGGAAGATCACGCCCACGCCGGATGTCGACCGATATCGGAGGCTCCCAACAGGAGCATTGCGGCGACAAACGTTCGATAAAATGAGACAGGCGTTAACCGACGTGGCGTGGCAATGTCGTGCCGTCACCACCAGCCCCTCGTTGCCGAGTAGGGTCGTGATGCTGTTCCCGAACTATTTCAACCTGATGCTGACGCTCAATATCTTGATCTTGCAGCGGATTATCCACGTTAACGGCCTGAAGGCTGAGACGGCGGCGGCCGGACAGCAGCGTCATTTAACCATCAGCGCCTTACTAAACATCTTGTCNCCTCTGCAGGCAGAACAATTATGACGACAGTGACTGCGCACACTCTCAATTTATTCACGCTGCCGCTGTCCGGCGAGCGGCTGATTGAAGCGTCGGCGGGAACGGGCAAAACCTATACTCTTTCCGCGCTTTATCTACGTTTGCTGCTGGGCCTGGGCGGTGAACATGCTTATCCACGTCCTTTACTCGTCGAAGAGATTCTGGTGGTCACCTTCACGGAGGCGGCGACGGAAGAGTTGCGCGAGCGTATCCGTAAAAATATTCATGAGCTCTATCTCGCCTGTCTGGGTAAGAAGGACGTCGATGCGCTCATGCTGCAACTGCTGGCCGAGATCCCGCAGGACTGGCATAGCGAGGCGGCTGAGGTGCTGCTGCGCGCGGAGCGGCAGATGGATGAAGCGGCCATCTACACCATTCATGGCTTCTGCCAGCGCATGCTGACGACCCATGCATTCGAATCCGGCATTCTGTTTGAACAGCGGCTGCTGGAGGATGAACAGCCGTTGCGCCGTCAGGCCTGCGCCGACTTCTGGCGTCGGCACTGCTATCCGCTCCCTCTGGAAGTGGTCAGGGCAGTGAGCGAACAGTGGGCAGGGCCGGAGGCTTTGTTAAAGACACTGCTCCCCTATCTGCATGGAGAAATGCCGACGTTGCGTCAGCCGCCGCAGCAGGAAGAAACGTTGCTGGAGCGGCATCAACGGATCGTTGCCATCATTGACGCCTTCAAACAGACGTGGCGCGAGGCGTCCGACCTGGAGGCGTTGATCAGTGCGTCGGGGGTCAATAAGCGGAGTTATAGCAGTCGTAATTTGCCCAACTGGATACACAAAATTGGCGAGTGGGCCGAACAACCGACGCAGAGTTATCAGTTGCCGAAAGATCTGAAACGCTTTAGCCAGCAGGTGCTGATTGATAGCACGACGAAAGGCGAGCCGCCGATTCACCCCGTATTTAGCGCGGTGGAGCGGCTTTTGCAGGAATCCCTGACGCTAAAAGATTTGGTCATTTGGCTGGCGCTCAAAGAGATCAAACGCACGGTGCGGGAGGAGAAGCAGCGGCGGGCGGAGCTCGGCTTTGACGATCTGCTGGGCCGTTTGGATGAAGCGTTGCAGCAGCAGGAAGGCAGCCAATTGGCGGAGGCGATCCGCACGCGTTATCCGGTGGCGATGATCGATGAGTTTCAGGATACGGATACCCAGCAATATCGCATCTTCCACACGATCTATGCTGACCAGCCTCAGTGCGGCTGGCTGATGATCGGTGACCCGAAACAGGCGATTTACGCGTTTCGCGGGGCGGATATTTTCACCTATATGCGCGCGCGCGCAGAGGTGCCGTCGCACTATACGCTCGACACCAACTGGCGCTCGGCGCCTGGCATGGTGGATGCGGTGAATCAACTGTTTCAGCGCGTCGAATCTCCGTTCATCTTCGAACAAATCCCGTTCCTGCCCGTCAATTCGGCGTCGAAAAATCACGCTTATGCTTTTGAAATGGAAGGCGCAATAATGCCGGCGCTACAGTTCTGGCTGAGTGGACGGGAAGGCTCTGGGGTCGGCGACTATCAGCAGGTGATGGCCCGTCAGTGCGCGGGACAGATCCGCGACTGGCTGAGCGCCGGACAGTCAGGGCAGGCGTGGCTGGTGGATGGCCACGGTGAGAAGAGGCCAGTCCGGGCGGCGGATATCACCGTATTGGTGCGCAGCAGACGAGAGGCGATGTTGATCCGTCAGGCGTTAAACCGTCTGCACATTCCATCCGTCTACCTGTCCAACCGCGATAGCGTATTCGCCACCGTGGAAGCGAGAGAGATGCTGTGGATTCTGCAGGCGGTGCTGGCGCCGGAACAGGAGCGCGCCCTGCGTGCAGCAATGGCGACCACGATCATGGGGATGGATGCGCCGTCCCTGGATGCGCTGAGCCGTAGCGAAGCGAACTGGGACGCGCTGGTGGATGAGTTCGCCCGCTACCGCCAACTCTGGCTGCAACGCGGCGTTCTGCCGATGCTGCGGGCGATGATGACACAGCGTCGGCTCGCGGAAGATGTCTTGGCCAGCGCCGATGGCGAACGCCGTCTGACGGACATCCTGCATATCGGCGAACTGCTGCAGGAGGCCTCGGCGTCGTTAGACAGCGAACATGCGTTGGTGCGCTGGCTGGCCCAGCAAATCGCCCAGCCTAACCCGCAGGCGGAGAACCAGCAGCTGCGGCTGGAAAGCGACCGCCATCTGGTGCAGATAGTGACCATTCATAAGTCCAAGGGGCTGGAATATTCGCTGGTCTGGCTGCCGTTCATCGGCAACTTTCGCCCTCAGCAGGAGGGGATTTACCACGACAGGCAGAATTTTCGGGCCATGCTGGATCTGCAAAACGGCGAAGAGAGCCAGCAACTGGCGGAAGAGGAACGGCTGGCGGAAGATTTACGGCTGCTGTACGTGGCGATGACCCGGGCTATTTATCACTGCGCGGTCGGGGTAGCGCCGCTGTTTCAGGGCACAAAGAAGAAAGAGGGCGAAAGCGACATGCACCACAGCGCGCTGGGCTACCTGTTGCAGCGCGGCCAGGCTGCTACCGCGGAGGCGCTCATAGCCGAACTGGAAGGCATGGTGGGTGAGGATATTGCGTTAAGCGTGGCGGAGGCGCGGGATGAACGGCCGTGGCAGCCCGAGTCGACGCTGCCGCCGTCGCTAGAGGCAAGGCGCAATACTCGACGGCTGCGCGACGGCTGGCGGGTGACCAGTTATTCAGGGTTGCAGCAGCACGGTTCCGATACGATCCAGGCGCTGTTGCCCCGTTTTGATATCGACTCGATGGGCGAAGCGGCGGAAGAGGAAATGGCGGAGCGTTCGCCGCACTCGTTTCCGCGCGGCGCGGCGCCGGGGACGTTTCTGCACAGCCTGTTTGAAACGTTGGACTTCACCCAACCGATCGACGACGCGTGGCTGTTGGAGCAGCTGCGGCACTATGGCATTGAGGATGAGTGGCTGTCGGTGCTGAAGCCCTGGATGGAGAATGTTCTGACGCTCCCGCTTAACGATGACGCCATTCGGCTTGCCGAGCTGGATAACGGGCATAAACAGGCCGAGCTACAGTTCTATCTACCGATCCAGCGAATGCTCACCGCCGATGCGTTGGACCGCCTGATTAGACATCACGATCCGCTCTCGGCGCTCTGCCCGGCGTTATCGTTTCAGCAGGTCAAAGGCATGCTGAAAGGATTTATCGACCTGGTGTTTGTCTGGCAGGGGCGCTACTACCTGCTGGACTACAAATCCAACTGGCTGGGGCATGACGCCAGCGCCTACACGCAGGACGCCATGATGCGGGCGATGGCGGAGCATCGGTACGACTTGCAGTACCAACTCTATACGCTGGCGCTGCATCGTTATCTGCGACATCGACTGCCGGATTACGATTATGAACAGCACTTCGGGGGCGTGTTTTATCTGTTTCTACGCGGCGTCAGCGCCGAGCATCCCGGTAACGGGATCTATTTCACGCGTCCTTCCCGGGCGTTTGTCGACGATATTGATGGTTTGTTTTGCGGCGAAGAGTTAACGGAGGACGCGCATGTCGGGCATGATTGAGCTGTTGGAAGAAGCCCGTCAGCGGCGATGGTTGCGTCCGCTGGACGTGCAGTTTGCCCGGATGCTGGCGGAAGACGATCAGCCGCATCTCCTGCTGGCGGCGGCGTGCCTTAGCGCCTACGTTGGCGCGGGGCACGTTTGCCTGCCGCTGTCTAAGCTTCATCCCAACGCGCTGTTCGACGGGCGCGATCGCTCGCTGGCTCAGGAGATTTGGCAGCGGTTAGGAAAGCCGGACGAGGCCGAATGGCGACAGCGTTTGTTGAGCGATCCCGCCGTCGGCGAGGGAGAAGAGGCGGCCCCGCTGGTTTTTCAGCAGGACAACCTCTACTTGCAGCGCAGCTGGCAGGGGGAGAGCCGTGTCGCGCAGTTTATCGCGGGTAATCGCGCCGAGACTGTCTACGACGAAGCCCGTATCCGGGCGGTGCTGGATGCGCTGTTTCCTGCGGTTGAGGGCGGTGAAGCCGACTGGCAGAAGATCGCCGCCGCGGTCGCCTTGACCCGACGGATTGCGGTGATCTCAGGCGGGCCCGGCACCGGTAAAACGACGACGGTCGCCAGACTGCTGGCGGCTTTGATTGCGTTGCAGGAGGGACCGTCGCCGCGCATCCAGCTGGCGGCGCCGACCGGAAAGGCGGCAGCGCGTCTCACCGAATCCTTAGGCAGCGTGTTGAGTCAGCTGCCGCTCAGCGACGCCGAGCGGCTGGCTTTTCCGCAGGAGGCCACCACTCTGCACCGCCTGCTGGGCGCGATGCCCGACAGCCAGCGCCTGCGTTATCATCAGGACAACCCGCTGCACTTGGATGTCCTGGTGGTGGACGAAGCTTCAATGGTCGATCTCCCGATGATGGCGAATCTGATAGCCGCGCTGCCGCCGCAGGCTCGCATCATATTGTTAGGCGATCGCGATCAGCTCGCGTCGGTCGAGGCCGGCGCGGTGCTGGGGGACATCTGCCGTTTCGCCGAACAGGGCTACAGTCAGGAGCGGTGTCAGCAGTTGAATCGCCTCACCGGCTGCACGCTGGCGTCGGGATCGGCTATGAACGCCTCGGTGGCCGACAGCATTTGTCTGTTGCGCAAGAGCTACCGTTTCACTGCGGACTCGGGCATAGGACAGCTGGCGAAGGCGGTAAACCGGGGCGACGAGGCGCAGCTGCTGGCCGTTTTGCAACAGGGATATGGCGATATCGCCTGTCTGCCGCTGGCGGATAACTCAGACTATCAGCGCCTGCTGGATCAGGCGGTGGAAGGGTATACGGATTATCTTCAGCGTATTGCGAGCGGCGACGCTCCGGAGCAGGTATTGCAGGCCTTTCAACGTTACCGACAGCTGTGTGCGCTTAGAGAGGGGCCGTTCGGCGTCGCCGGGCTGAATCAGCGGATTGAACGTGCGCTGCAGGTGGCGGGATTGATTCAACGGCCGACGCTCAACGGCGGACGCTGGTATGTCGGCCGCCCAGTGATGATTGAGCGCAACGACGCGGTGCTCGGGCTTTTCAACGGTGACATCGGCATCAGTATGACAAACGAACAGGGCGAGCTGCGGGTCTATTTCCAACTGCCCGATGGGCGAACCAAATCGGTTGCGCCCAGCCGACTGCCGCCGCATGAAACGGCCTATGCCATGACCGTGCATAAGTCCCAAGGTTCCGAGTTCGAACACACGGCGCTGGCGCTGCCTAACCACTTCCTCCCTGTTCTGACGCGGGAGTTGGTGTATACCGCCATCACTCGCGCCCGCAAGCGGCTGTCGTTATTTAGCGATAGGGCGATACTGTGCCGGGCGGTCAGCACGCCGACGCAGCGCTACAGCGGGCTCGAGGCACGTATCCGCTCTTTGATGGCGGAGTAGAGGGTCGAAAGGGAAAAGGGNCGGGGAAATGGGCGGCGCGAAAGGACAGTGCTTTCGCGCCGGTTTGGCCTGGCGATAACGCTTTAGAGATCCATGACCAGTATTTTCGAACGGCGCTGATAGTTGTACAGCTCCTGCTTGCGCCGTGGCAGCATGGCGACCTCGGCGGGCTGGAAACCGCGCTCCTGGAACCAGTGAATACTGTGCGTCGTGAGCACGAACAGACGCTTAAGTCCCTGATGACGGGCCTGCGTTTCAATGTGATGCAGCAGTTGGTCGCCGCGGGAAGAGTTACGGTATTCCGGGTGAACCGCCACGCAGGCCATCTCGGCAATGCTTTCCTCAGGAAACGGATAGAGCGCCGCACAGGCGATGGTCAGGTTGTCCCTGACGACCACGGTAAATTTGTCGATTTCCATTTCCAGCTGTTCGCGGGAGCGGCGTACCAGAATGCCCTGCTGTTCCAGCGGATGGATCAGCTCCAGAATCCCCCCAATATCATGGATGGTCGCGCGGCGAACCTGCTCGGCGCTTTCCATGACGACCTGCGTCCCGATACCGTCGCGGGAAAACAGTTCCTGCAGCAGCGCGCCTTCTTCCTGATAACTGATGAGATGGCTGCGTCGCACGCCGCTGCGGCAGGCCTTCACCGCGCCGCGCAGAAAACGCACCACTTCGGAATTGAAGTCTTCCACTTCTTCCTGGCTCTGGATCAGGTGCTGCGCTTCTTCCGGCAGCATTTCGGGAATCACTTTGCCGTTTTGGTCGGTGACGCCTTGCTCGGCGCAGAAACCGATCATCTTTTCCGCCCGAAGTTTTATCGCAAGCTGCGTCGCGACTTCTTCTGAGGTCAGGTTGAAGCTTTCGCCTGTCACGGAAACCGCGACGGGGCCAAGCAACACGATGGCGCCGCTCGCCAGCTGGCGGTGGAGCGCCTCTTCATCGATACGGCGAATGCGGCCGCTGTGGCAGTAGTCCACGCCGTCATCCACGCCGAGCGGCTGGGCGATAACAAAATTGCCGCTGACGACATTGATATGCGCGCCCTGCAGCGGCGTATTGGTCAGGCTCATCGAAAGACGGGCGGTGATGTCCAGTTGCAGCATGCCGGCGGCTTGCTTTACCAGCTCCAGCGTGGTGCTGTCGGTAATGCGGGTGTGTTTATGGTAGGTCGGCTCGCAATGGTGGGCGACAAGATTGGCGTCGATCTGCGGGCGAGCGCCGTAGACCACAACCAGCTTGATGCCCAGGCTGTGAAGCAGGCCGATGTCGCTGACGATATTGCTGAAGTTTTCATGCTCGATCGCTTCACCGCCTAGCATGATGACGAACGTTTTGCCGCGATGCGCGTTGATATAGGGAACTGAATGGCGAAAACCTTGGACCAGTTCTGTACTACGTTCCTTCACTGCGAGCCCCCTGAATTTTTATTCGGTATTTTTGTATTTTTATGCTTAATAGCATAAAAGGCAAGCGTTTCGTCGCCCGCATTTTTTCATGCGGCATCTCCCATTGGCAGGCTCAATCGGGAAACATTTTTCATGACAGTATGGGGCAGATTCGCTAAAGTTTCGGGCATTTCTGAAAAAACATAACCTTTTCCATCGTCATTAATTGTTACCCCGTACGTAAACCGGAGCTGCATGTCTGATTCGAATCACCCTCTGACCCGCCGACGACTCTTGCAGGGGGCGGCCGCGACCTGGCTGTTGAGCGTTACCGGCGTTGGTGTCGCCGCCACCTCTCAGGTCATCGCCGTGCGCATTTGGCCAGCATCGGCCTATACCCGCGTCACGCTGGAATCCAGTCATCCTCTGAAGTATCGGCAATTCATGCTGGATAACCCCCGGCGGTTGGTGGTGGACATCGAAAATGTCTCACTGAACAGCGTGCTGAAAAATGTCGGCCAACGCTTCAATCAGGGCGACCCCTACATTAAAACCGCCCGGGCAGGGCAGTTCGATAAGCAGACGGTGCGGCTGGTATTGGAACTGAAACAGCAGGTCAGCCCCAAAACGTTTGCGCTGTCGCCGGTCGCCGGATTTAAAAATCGTCTGGTGCTCGATCTCTATCCGGTCGAGGGACGTTACGACAATGCGGAAGATCCGCTGCTGGCATTGCTCGAGGACTACAACAAGGGCGATCTTGAACGTACGCTGCCGCAAGAAGCGCCGCGTGCAGGAAAGCCGGGTCGGGAGAGGCCGTTGGTGGTGATGTTGGATCCGGGGCATGGCGGGGAAGATCCCGGCGCGATTGGAAAAAATCGGACGCGAGAAAAGGACGTCGTGCTGCAGATTGCGCGCCGGCTAAAAGCTCTGATCGATCGCGAACCGAACATGAAAGCGTATATGACGCGCAATGAAGACGTGTTCATCCCGTTGCAGGTGCGTGTGGCGAAAGCCCGCAAGCAGCGGTCCGATTTGTTTGTCTCCATTCATGCGGACGCGTTTACCAACCGCGCGGCTAAAGGATCTTCAGTTTTCGCGCTGTCGAAAAAGGGGGCGACCAGTTCCGCCGCGCGTTTTCTGGCTCAGACTCAGAACGAATCCGATTTGATCGGCGGAGTTAGCATGAGCGGCGATCGTTATCTCGATCACACGATGCTGGACATGGTGCAGACGCTGACAATCAGCGACAGTCTTAAGTTCGGTGGAGAAATTCTACGCCGGATGGGGCGAATCAACCATCTGCATAAAAATAGCGTCGATCAGGCGGGATTTGCGGTACTAAAAGCGCCGGATATTCCCTCGGTTCTGGTGGAAACCGCCTTTATCAGCAATCCGGAAGAAGAGCGTAAGCTGCGTACCGCACGATTCCAACAGCAGGTGGCGCAATCAATCCTCGAAGGGATCAAAGCGTATTTCGCTCAGCGAGCCAGATAGGTTTGGGAGTCAATAATGTAGGGGGGACGGGCTGAGGCGCGTTCATCCCTGTTTGGAGCCTTCGGGAATCGGTTGGCCTTAAAACGCAAAAAACACCCGTTAAGGTGTTTAATGATTGGTTGCGGGGGCCGGATTTGAACCGACGACCTTCGGGTTATGAGCCCGACGAGCTACCAGACTGCTCCACCCCGCGTCCGTATTCTGACTTTTCTTTCTTACTGCTTTCACTTCTTAGGCATAAATTGGTTGCGGGGGCCGGATTTGAACCGACGACCTTCGGGTTATGAGCCCGACGAGCTACCAGGCTGCTCCACCCCGCGTCCGTATTATGGCTTTTCTTTCTCACTACTTTCACGTCTTAAACGTNAATTGGTTGCGGGGGCCGGATTTGAACCGACGACCTTCGGGTTATGAGCCCGACGAGCTACCAGGCTGCTCCACCCCGCGTCCGTGGAAGCGCACTATACTCTCCAAGCGTTTCTATGCAACCCCTTTTTAGCAAAAATCAATGATTTCACTTGTCTTTGTTTGTTTCTTCATCTATTGACGTAAAACGGGTAGGGATATTGATGATGCAGAACGATTTGGTTTAAGGCATTGGCCGCATTTCATTTTACCCACCCGTTTGCTATCGTTCCGCGTTGAACACCACTTGAGAAGAGAGCGGGTAAAAATGAAAGGATGGCGGAGCAGTTATGTGTTGGTCGGCTTGGTGATCGCCGTTTTGGCGGGATGTCAGAGCCGGCCTACCGATCAGGGTCAGCAGTATAAAGACGGACATCTCACTCAGCCTCTGAAAATGGTGAACGAGCCAAACACGCACGGCAAGCCGATTAACGCCGGCGACTTCGCCAGTCAGATTACGCACATCCAGACGGATTCTCCCACTCTTTATAGCAACAACAACGCAACGTTCCAGGCGATCCAGAACTGGATGCTGTCGGGCGGCGATACGCGTGAGCTGAACAAATTTGGTCTGGGTTCGTGGCAAATGGAGGGAGTAGACGGCTTCGGCAACGTTCAGTTCACCGGCTACTACACCCCGGTAGTGCAGGCGCGCTACACCCGGCAAGGCGAATTCCAGCACCCCATCTATGGCATGCCGCCACGCGGTAAGAAAAACCGTCGTCTTCCCGATCGCGCGGGCATTTATGCGGGCGCGCTCGGCAATGCTCCGATTCTGGGCTGGAGCAACTCTTTAATGGACAACTTCATGATGGAGGTTCAGGGGAGCGGGTATGTCGACTTTGGCGATGGTCGTCCTCTGACGTTCTTTGCCTATGCAGGCAAAAATGGTCATGCCTATCGCAGCATCGGCAAAGTCCTCATCGATGAAGGTGAAGTCGCAAAAGAAAACATGTCGATGCAGGCGATTCGTCACTGGGCGGACACCCACTCTGAACAGGAAGTTCGCCAACTGCTGGAACAGAACCCTTCCTTTGTGTTCTTTAAGCCGATGGATGCGGCGTTAGTGCGTGGCGCGAGCGCGGTGCCTCTGATCGCCAAGGCTTCCGTCGCCTCCGACCGCTCGCTAATCCCCGAAGGCAGCGTGTTGCTGGCGGAAGTCCCGCTGCTGGATAATCAGGGCAAATTCAACGGCAAATACGAAATGCGCCTGATGATTGCGCTTGATGTCGGCGGCGCGATCAAGGGGCAGCACTTTGACATCTATCAGGGGATCGGTCCTGAAGCGGGTCATTCCGCCGGTTTCTATAACCATTACGGACGAGTCTGGGTGTTGCGTAATACGCAGCCGCAAAGTTCCGGGCTGCTGCTGAGCTCTTCGCCGGCGCAAAACACGAACGGCGGGTTACTCGGAAAGCCGCCGGTAGTGACCTTCTCTCAGTAATAACATCATGACGTCGGGCGCGGTTGCCGTGCCCGCTTCGTCATAGTTGCGCTCGGACCACGAATTTGCCGCCGAACTAAAATTTCATTTCATCTCTCACTCCGCAAATGCCTCACTCTGCGTTATTATCCCCGCCGTTTGTTTTCTACAGGTCGTATCCCGTAAAGGTGGTGAGTCATGAGTTCACGGTTATCTGAAAGCTATCTGCAGCGCTTCGGCGGCACAGCTCGACTGTATGGACAGCAGGCGCTGTCGCTGTTCGCCGAGGCTCACGTCTGCGTGATCGGCATCGGCGGGGTGGGCTCTTGGGCGGCGGAAGCGCTGGCGCGGACGGGCATCGGCGCGATCACCTTGATTGATATGGATGATGTTTGCGTCAGTAATACCAACCGACAACTTCATGCGTTGCGTCAGCATACGGGACAGCCAAAAACGGCAGTGATGGCAGAGCGCATTCTGGCGATCAACCCTGAGTGTCAGGTGACCTGCGTGGACGATTTTATCAGCCCTGACAATATGGCGGAGTTGTTGAATAACGAATTCAGTTATGTGATCGACGCCATCGACAGCGTGCGGGCGAAGGCCGCGCTCTTAGCGTACTGCCGGCGCAACAAGATCCCGGTCGTCACCACCGGCGGCGCCGGCGGGCAGATCGATCCCNCCCGCATCGCCGTGGCGGATCTGGCTAAAACCATTCAGGATCCGCTGGCGGCCAAGCTGCGTGAGCGTCTGAAGCATGATTTCAATATCGTGAAAAATAGCAAGGGCAAGCTGGGCATCGACTGCGTATTTTCCAGTGAACCGCTGGTTTATCCTCAGCCGGACGGCAGTGTGTGCGCATCCAAACAGAGCGCCGATGGCGTTAAACGAATGGACTGCGCGTCCGGGTTCGGCGCGGCGACGATGGTGACCGCCACCTTCGGATTTGTGGCGGTTTCTCATGCCTTGAAAAAAATGATGGCGAAAGCCCAGCGTCAAAACAGCCTGTAATCAGGACTCGAGGCTCGCAATTTCCTGAATTCTGGCGGCCAGCGCCGCCAGTCCGGCTGAGCGGGACGCGCTCAGCTGCGCCTTAAGACCCAACGTCTCCAGCAGCGCCAGCGGGTCCAGCCGCTGCAATTGCGCTGCGGTTTTTCCTTCAACGGCCGTGAGCAGTATCGCCAACAATCCTCGGACGATGCGGCCATCGCTGTCGCCGTAGAAATGCAGAGCCCCGGACGCTTCTCGTTCGTATCCCAACCAAACCTGATTTTCACACCCGGATAGCGCGATGGCGGACTGCTTCTTCTCTTCGGGTAAGGAAGGAAGCTGTTTGGCCAGCAAGATGATCTGGCGATAGCGATCTTCCCAACTGCGGCAGGCGCAGAAACGTTGGCGCAGATCGTCTTCGGTGATGTCGGAGCCGAAAGGGTGGCGAGTCGGATTTAAAGTCATGTCGTTTAGTCCAGCAGCAGAGCGAGCGCTTTGCGCAACCCATTGATGAGCTGCGTCACGTCTTGCTCATTGTTGTAAGGCGAAAAAGAGGCCCGCAGCGTGCCTTTGACGCCAAGGGCGGTCATCAGCGGCTGTGCACAGTGATGTCCGGCGCGCACTGCGATGCCTTCTTCCGCCAGTAAGGCGACGAGATCGCTGTGGTGTACGCCGTTAAACATAAAGGAGAGCAGGCTGCTACCGGCGCAGCGCCAACTGCGAAAGCCGGGCAATGTCATTAGTGCTTTTTCCGCCTGATCGGCCAGCGCAGCGCTGTGTTGTTCCGCCGCGTGACGGTCGTAGGTCTTCAGCCATTCAAGGGTGGCCGAGAGGCCGATGACGCCGGCGATATGCGGCGTGCCTGCTTCAAATTTCTGCGGGCCGTCTTGAGGAACGAAGCCGTCGAAAGAGACTTCCTGCATCATCTTTCCCCCGCCTTGCCAGGGCGGCATCTCGGCTAACAGCTCGGTTTTACCGTACAGGACGCCGACGCCGGTGGGGCCATACAGCTTGTGGGCCGAAAACGCATAAAAATCGATATCTAATGCAGAGACATCCACGGGCGTATGCACTATTCCCTGTGCGCCATCGACCACAACGACGGCGCCTGCCTGATGCGCCAGCGTAACAGCGCGTTGCAGGTTCGGTTGCCCACCGGTGACGTTGGACATCTGGGTAATCGCCAGGAGTCGTGTTCGAGACGAAAGCAAGGCGGTCAAACGCTCAACGTCCGGCAGCAGATCGTCGCCCAGAGGCAGTTTGACGACGCTCGCGCCGGTTTGCCGGGCCACCATCAGCCAAGGCAAGAGGTTGGCGTGATGTTCGGCCTCGCTGACCACAATCTCGTCGCCGGGCGAGAGCTGAGGACGGGCAAAACTTTGAGCTACCAGATTGATAGATTCAGTCGCCCCCCGCGTCCAGATGACGCTGCGCGGATCGGGCGCGCCGATCAGCGCAGCCACCTGCTGTCGCGTCTCCTCAAAGCACTGGGTCAGTCGTTGCGCCTCGCGATGCTGGCTGCGATGCACGTTGCCGCTCTGCAAGCCGTAATAACGGCTGACGGCATCAATCATCGACTGAGGTTTGAGCGCGGTAGCGGCGCTGTCCAGATAGACGCCGGGCTGCTGTAGCGCCGGGAACTGCTGGCGAAAGTGGGGGGCGTTAAACGGTATCATGACTGTCCCTCTGTTAAGGGGGCAGATCCTGTCCCATTTTTCAGGCTTAGACAAGTTTCGGACAATACTTACACGTTATCGGTGGAAAAAACCGGGCAGGTTGCTACGCTTACTAGTGTCAAGTTGTGGAATTTAATGGCGTTCAATAGAAGATATTAAACTTATAAAACTACTCGGAGTGTAATATGAAGAATAAAATATCAATCATTGCGGCCATTGTCATGGCCTTTTCGGTGGCGGCCTGCTCCAGCAACTATGTCCTGCATACCAATGACGGACGGACAATCATCGCGGATGGCAAACCGAAAGTGGATAACGATACCGGCCTGATCAGCTATACCGATGCGTTTGGTCACGAACAGCAGATCAACCGTTCTGATGTGAAACAGATGACAGAAGTCAAATAACTCTGTCTGACGCTATTCGCATTAATCAAAAAAAAAAGCACCGCAATCTTGCGGNGCCATACACAATCTTGTGAATAGACAGGGGAAAACAGGAAATGAAAAGGTAGCAGAGCTACCTTGTCTGAAATTCAGACGGTAAATAGCAAACACAACATCACATCCACAAGTCAAAAGCACTTCGGTCATCCCTCCGCACTTTTCGTTCCGACTCAGGAAGTGGCGCTAATATAGGTATTTGCTGGTGCATCCTCAACGGACAATTTATAATGTCTCGGATTAAAAAAACTAATGACTTATCATACGTCAGACCCGCGCTGACAGGCTTGAGCCAAGAATCCGATCTATGTCAAAACGACTACCCCCTCTTAATGCGTTGCGCGTGTTTGATGCGGCCGCTCGCCACCTGAGTTTTACCAAAGCGGCTGAAGAGCTGTTTGTGACTCAGGCCGCGGTGAGCCATCAAATCAAATCCCTGGAAGATTTTCTCGGCCTCAAATTGTTTCGTCGTCGCAATCGTTCACTGCTGTTGACGGAGGAAGGGCAGAGCTATTTCCTGGATATCAAAGAAATCTTTCTCTCCTTGAACGACGCCACTCGCAAGCTGCAAGCGCGCAGCGCCAAAGGGGCGTTGACGGTGAGCATGCTGCCGAGTTTCGCCATCCATTGGCTCGTGCCTAGGTTGTCCAGTTTTAACGCTGAATATCCGGGGATCGATGTCCGCATTCAGGCGGTCTCGCGAGAAGAAGATCATCGCCTGGCGGATGATGTGGACGTTGCCATTTTTTATGGTCGCGGCAACTGGCCGGGACTGCGGGTGGAGAAACTCTACGCCGAGTATTTACTGCCTGTTTGCGCCCCTCAACTGCTGACCGGAGAGCATCCGCTGAATGTGCCGGCGGATTTGGTTCGCCATACTTTATTGCATGATGCTTCCCGGCGTGACTGGCTGACTTATACGCGTCAATTAGGCGTTCAGCAGATCAACGTTCAACAGGGGCCGATCTTCAGCCATAGCGCAATGGTGTTACAGGCGGCGATACACGGTCAGGGGATCGCGCTAGCTAATAATGTAATGGCGCAAACGGAAATTGAAGCGGGCAGATTGGTGTGTCCGTTCAACGATGTGCTGGTTAGTAAAAACGCTTTTTATCTGGTATGTCATGACAGTCAGGCAGAACTGGGTAAAATAGCCGCCTTTCGCCAGTGGATACTGGCGCGCGCGGCGAGCGAACAGGAGAAATTCCGCTTCCGCTACGACAGCGGCTCGCGCTGAATCTTCGGGATTCAAGCACCTTGTTTACCTCAAAAGAAAATGGATAACGATGATGAATAGCCGTTTCATGCTGATCTTTGCGGCCATCAGTGGATTTATATATGTCGCGTTAGGCGCGTTCGGCGCTCATGTCTTAAGCCGTACGCTCGGCGAGGCCGAACTGGATTGGCTCCACACCGGGCTGCAGTATCAGGCTGTCCACACGCTGGCTATCTTAGCGTTGAGCGTGGCTATGAACCAACGCGCCAACGTGTGGTTTTACTGGAGCGCGGCGCTCCTGGGGCTGGGAACCGTGCTGTTTAGCGGCAGCTTGTACTGTCTGGCGCTGTCTCAGTTGCGGATGTGGGCCTATGTTACGCCGGTGGGCGGCTTTTGCCTCCTGGGCGGCTGGTTATTGTTGTTGATAGGCGCTCTGCGCCAGAAAAGAAAGGCTGACTCGCATGAATAAAGTCATTTTGTACTGCCGTCCCGGCTTTGAAAAAGAGTGTGCGGCGGAAATTACCGATAAAGCCGCGCAGCATAACGTTTACGGCTTCGTGCGGGTCAAGGATAACAGCGGCTACGTCATTTTCGAGTGCTATCAGTACGAAGATGCCGATCGCCTGATCAAGGAATTACCGTTCAAGAGCCTGATCTTCGCCCGACAGATGATGGTATGCGGCGAGCTTTTGCGCGATCTGCCGCAGGAAGACCGCATCTCGCCGATCGTCGGCATGCTGACCGGCGTGCTGGAACGTGCGGGAGAGCTGCGCGTCGAGGTGCCGGATACCAATGAAAGCAAGGAACTGATGAAGTTCTGCCGCAAGTTCACCGTGCCTCTGCGTGCGGCGTTGCGCGAAAGTAAGATCTTGTCACCGCAGGAAAAACCCGGTCGCCCGGTGATTCATGTGCTGTTTATCGCGCCTGGCTGCTGCTATGTCGGTTACTCCTATAGCAACAACAACTCTCCGTTCTACATGGGGATCCCGCGGCTTAAGTTTCCCGCGGATGCGCCAAGCCGTTCCACGCTCAAACTGGAAGAAGCTTTTCACGTATTTATCCCGGCTGACGAATGGGAAGAGCGGTTGGGCAGCGGTATGTATGCGGTGGACTTAGGCGCCTGTCCCGGCGGCTGGACCTATCAGTTGGTCAAGCGCAGCATGATGGTGCACGCGGTGGATAATGGGCTGATGGCGCAGAGTCTGATGGATACCGGCCAGGTGATTCACCATCAGGCGGACGGTTTCCGGTTCGAACCGCCGCGCAACAACGTTTACTGGTTGGTGTGCGACATGGTAGAGAAACCCGCCAAGGTCACTAACCTGATGGCTGACTGGCTGGTGAAAGGCTGGTGCCGTGAAGTGATTTTCAACCTCAAGCTGCCGATGAAAAAACGCTACGAGGAAGTGAATCAGAATCTGGAGCTGTTGATGGAACGTTTGCATGAAAACGGTATTAACGCGGAAGCTCATGCCAAACAGCTCTATCACGATCGTGAGGAAATTACGATCCACGCCCGACGGATATGGGCCGCGATACCCGGCCGTCGCGACGAGCGTTAAGTGACGGCGGCGGGCGTCTTAGCCCGCCGTCGATGCCAGCCGCAGCTGCTGCAAATTGCCGTTCAGCGTGAGATCGGTTTTCAGCGTGGCGACCTGTCGGCAGATCCAGGCCGCTTCCCGCTGCGGTTCCAGCTTTTTACGCCACTTCTCCGGCAGTTGATCCAACTGCTGATAAAGTTGTTCCAACGATCCCGTCTGTTGCAGAAGCTGTGCTGCGGTTTTTGCGCCGATGCCGCTGACGCCGGGGATCTTGCTGCTGCTGATTCCCGCCAATCCCCAATAGTCAGGGAGTTGTTGCGGCGAGACGCCGAATTCCTGGCGGATAAAGGGCACATCCAGCCAGCGTTTTTGAAAGTAATCCCGAATCTGAATCGTCGGCGCCAGCAGCTGACAATATCCCTTGTCCGTTGACACAATTGTGGCCTGGTGGCCCAGCGCGGCAACCTTGGAGGCCAGGGTCGCGGCTAAGTCGTCCGCCTCGTCTCCGGGGGAGTGCCAGCTTTCGACGCCCAGTTCACGGAAAGCCGCTTTGATTTGCGGTAACTCCTGATGAAGCGAGTCCGGCATCGGAGGACGCCCGGCTTTATAATCAGGTAAAAGCTGGTGCCGCCAGCTGGATGCTCTCTGCTCGTCGTCGAATACGGCGACGGCATGGGTCGGTCGGCTGTGTTGCAACAGCAGACTCAGGGCATGCTGACAGGCAGGTAAACAGGGAGAGCCCTGTACGGCATGGATGCGCCTGATGAGGTTCAGCGCATCCACAATCAAAAGATGTAAGGGCATGATTCGTCTCCGCGAATAAAGCGCTCTGCCGCCGCCCGGAGGAGTACCGGAAAGCGGCGGAGCAGACGTCTTGTCAGGTCAAAATTTCATAACAGGGGATGTAGGCGCTGCCCGGAAGCTTCATACGCTGTTGCGCGACGAAGCCCTGGAGCAGACGGTCCATGTTTTTCATGATTTCCGCATTGCCGTCGAGTTTATACGGCCCGAATTGTTCGATGGCCTGAATACCGCCTTCTTTGACATTACCTGCCACGATGCCGGAGAACGCCTTACGCAGCGCGGCGGCAAGTTGCTCGGTCGGCTGGTCGGGGTGCAGGTGCAGATTCGCCATATTTTCATGCGTGGGTTCGAAAGGTATCTGCAAGTCGGGAGCGATGCGCAGCGACCAGTTGAAGCTATAGGCGTCGCCGGTATGACGGCGATGCTCTTTGACTAGCGGCATCGACTTCTTCATCTCGCGTGCGACTTCGGCGGCATCATTGATGATGATGCTGTAGTAGCGGCGGGCCTGACGTCCCAGCGTACTGACGATGAATTCGTCCAGCACCCGGAAATAGTCCGCACTCTCTTCCGGACCTGTCAGAATGATCGGCAGCACCTGTTCGCTGTTGGCCGGATCCATCATGATCCCCAGCAGGTACAGGAACTCTTCTGCCGTGCCGACGCCGCCCGGGAAAATAATGATCCCATGACCGATGCGGACAAAGGCTTCCAGCCGTTTTTCAATATCCGGCATGATGATCAGTTCGTTGACCAGCGGGTTGGGCGGCTCGGCAGCGATGATTGAAGGCTCCGTCATGCCGATGAAACGGCCGTCTTTGTAACGTTGTTGCGCATGGCCGACGGCCGCGCCTTTCATGGGCGCTTCCATCGCGCCGGGTCCGCAGCCGGTGCAGATATTCAGCTCGCGCAGCCCCAGCTGGCTGCCCACCCGCCGGGCGTACAGATACTCTTTTTCATTGATGGAGTGACCCCCCCAGCAAACGACCATGTTCGGCTCTTCGCCCACGTGCAGCGCGCGCGCATTACGCAGAATGGAAAAGACGATGTTGGTGATATGCGTCGAATTCTCCAGATCAAGGTTTTGAAATTGACCTGTTTGCGTGATTTGACCGTTGACGAACAGAATGTCGCGCAGGACGGCGAACAGGTTGGCCTGCAACGAACGGATCAGCTGGCCATCCACAAACGCATCTTCAGGCGGGTTAACCAGTTCAAGCTTCACGCCGCGTTCACGCCGCAGCACATTGATGTCGAAACTCTCGAAACGGGAGAGTAGTTCTTTGCTGTTGTCCGTCTGGCTGCCGGAGTTCAATACGGCCAGCGAACAGTTACGAAATAAGCGGTAAAGGTCGCTGCTGGCGCTACTTTTTAGTCTGTCTACTTCTAACTGCGACAGCAAATCCATAGACCCGAGCGGGCTGATATGTGTAATCAATTTTGCTCCTTGATACCTGGGGTATGACGTCGGTTCTTTAATCGGACTTTTTTGACTCGCCTCTTCACCTTAACGTGAGCTAATCATTTTGCCAATCTTCGACAGCGCCGTGACGTCGGCACTGCGGGGCGTTACGCATTTTGGCTGTGAGGCTATCGACGACCGGCTGCACTCTCAGGTTACAATGCGGGGTAGTGTAACCCGACCGGTAGAGTAAAGAAGAATGATGGATCAACACGTGTTGCAGGCGTTAACCGATTTCACCCAGCGCTATGTGAGTCGTTGGCAGGATCACGAGGGGCATCCTCCCGCCTCTGAAGCGCTGTATGGCATTCCCTCGCCCTGTATCGTCGATACGCACGACGGACAGGTGCAGTGGCTGCCACAGTCAGGCGGGGACCGCCTACGTCTGGATGGCGTCGAACGCGCGCTGGATATCCAACTACACCCTGACGCGCATGCGTTCTATACCAGTCAGTATGCCGGAGATATGGAGGCATGCTTCGACGATATTCGTTGCACAGTGTTACAGGCATGGAGCGATGAGGATCTTATCCGCATGCAGGAAAACCTGATCGGTCATCTGGTGACGCAGAAGCGGCGAAAGCTGCCGCCGACGCTGTTTTTGGCAACGACGGAGTCGGAAATGACGTTGATTTCGCTGTGAAACGTGAGCGGGGAAGTCATCCTGGAAGAGTTTGGAACGCAGAAAAGACGTGTACTTGCCGCGACATTATCTGAGTTTTTATATAAGCTTCAGCCATTGATTCAATATTACTGAAGCGTGTTTCGCTTTTCAGTGTGTGAGAAATATCTCACAATGGCTGTAGGTTATCGCTTATATTTTATATTAATATAGTGTGAAAATAACGATTAACCATTATTTTTCAATGATTTAAATTTCATGGCATTGAAAATGGCCTGATGGAAGGTATGTTGCCCTGAATTAGGGGCTTGCCGATTCGCTTTAATTAATACATCTTATTATTCGCCAGGCAACATGGTAACAGGACGACGTAATATCGTTGTTTAATGATTACGCGTCCGTTCCAGCCGAAATGCTTCAGGATGAAATGTTTTCAGGATGAAAGCACGGACACCTCCATGATGGAGAATGGGAGCCGGCTTGGACATGCTGGTGGGGCAGGAGCCTAAAGGGAACGAGATCAGGACGATTGTGAGGGAACGGCAGTCAAGGAAGAAAGAGGGATCGCCAGCGAGGGAATTGCGGGTCGGGATGACCACAAAGGAAAAGTTTTCAAGGATGAGCAGGGAAGCAACTGTGTAGCGGGATTGCTATAAAACGAATCGGGGGTACTGAGCAATCAGTACCCCCATTTTTTTGTTCCGGCGACATCTCGACATGAAGGCATTCGCGGGATGCCACCGCGCGGCATCGATGTTATCCTTTGCCGCCCTACTGTTAGCCTGTTTGAGATCCTGTATGAGTGAAGAAATTCAGCTTCGGCAAGCCCTGTTGGCCGTTGAGCATGCCCTGAGAGAAAGTGAATTGTGGCAGAGCAAGCCGCCGGAGGCGGAGGCCTTCTCAAGCGCTGAGCCTTTCTGCGTGGATACAATGGAAGCCCAACAGTGGCTGCAGTGGGTGCTGTTGCCTCGTATGCATGCGCTACTGGATAGCGGTGCGCCATTGCCTGAGCGTTTTGCCATTCATCCCTACTTCGAAATGGCTTTTGAAGGACGCGAAGCGGAACTACAGCTTTTACTGAACGCGCTGCGCGAGCTGGATGGTTTCTTTGGAGAATAAACCGATGTTGGACATTCTCTATCAGGATGAGTATCTGGTGGCGGTCAATAAGCCGCCCGGCTGGTTGGTACACCGCAGCTGGCTCGACCGCAAAGAGAAAGTCGTGGTCATGCAGACGGTGCGCGACCAGATTGGTCAGCACGTCTATACCGTTCATCGCCTAGACCGGCCGACTTCCGGCGTTCTGCTGCTGGCGTTATCCAGCGATGTCGCTCGCCAGCTGTCCACGCTGTTTGAACAGCATGACCTGAAGAAAACCTATCATGCCGTGGTACGCGGACACGTTTTTGATTCTGACACCATTGACTATGCTTTAACGGAAGAGCTGGACAAAATTGCCGACAAATTCGCCAATCCAGACAAGGGGCCACAGCCTGCGGTCAGCCATTATCGCGCGCTAGCGCAGGCGGAGATGCCGGTCGCCATCGGCCGTTATCCAACGTCTCGCTACACATTGATGGAACTGCAGCCGGAAAATGGGCGTAAGCATCAGCTTCGACGGCACATGAGTCACATTCATCACCCCATTATTGGCGACAGCACGCATGGCGATCTCAAGCAGAATCGCGGTATGGCTGCTCATTTTGGCTGCCAGCGGATGATGTTGCATGCCAGCTGTTTGTCGCTCGCTCACCCTGTTACAGGGGAGACGCTGGAGATTAAAGCGCGCTGGGATGAAACCTGGCAGAGCGTGATGTCGCAGTTCGGTTGGGAGGGTATTCTCCCTGATTTTGAAAGGGTTGAGTTTCCCGCGACCTGAGGTCAGGATAGCGGGGTTAATCTGTCTGATTGAGGGAGTTGCGTCATGGCGCAGATCGGTATTTTTGTTGGCACTGTTTACGGTAACGCGTTGTTGGTCGCTGAAGAAGCGGAAAATATTCTCAGAGAGCGCGGGCATGAAGTGAAGATTTTCGAGGGCGCCTCGTTGGAAGACTGGCTGACCTATCGTGAGCAGCAAGTGCTGGTGGTGACTTCCACGACAGGGCAGGGTGAACTGCCTGAGTCTATTGTCTCTTTGTACGCCGCGCTACGCGACACCTGCGGGCCCTTACCTCATATGGGATACGGCCTGATTGCGCTAGGCGACACCAGCTATGACGTCTACTGCGGCGGCGGTCGTCAATTCGATGCCTTGCTGCAAGAGCTAGGGGCAGAGCGAATCGGCGAAAGGCTGGAGATCGATGCGACAGAGCAGCCGGAACCGGAAGTGGTGTCCTGTGCATGGGTTGAAACGTGGGCTGATCAGGTGGAAAGCCGCGCCTAAGATTGACCTCGACGTCAGTGGCGCTAAATCAGCGCGAAAAAAACGGGGCTTCGGCCCCGTTTTGCTGCATAGCGCAAGGAAATGAGTGGATAGACGCCTTACCGGTTTTTGGTCAGCTTTTCCAAATCGGACTCAATCTCACTAATTTTGTTGGTGACGACGCTTTCCAGATGACGTAAGTCGGCCAGAATTTTGCGTTTCAGGTCAACTTCGACCTGTTCACGCTGACAGATCTGGTCTAGCTCATCAATGACATAGCGGAGATTAGGACTGATTTCGTTAATTTCCCGGAAGCCCTGACCCGCATTATCCGCCGCAATGGTTTTACGTTGACGGGGATATTTGAATTTCACGCTTTTGGCAAAAAACTCGCCTTTATCCTTGCGGAAATAGATTTTCAGAATGTCATTGCTGGCTTCTTGCCGCAGGCTATAACGGTCGATATCTTCCGGGTTGCTGATCCCGAGGCTCTTCAGATTGTCATACATAGCATCACCTCTTCCTGTTCTAAGCCATGCTACATTTTGTGCAATGCAGCGGTCCATATGCGCCGTGTTTCGACCGGTCATAAAAATGGCGGGTCATTTTTACCCGCCAAATGTAGATTTATCAGTCGATGGTGCGCAGCAGCTCGTTGATGCCCACTTTACCGCGGGTTTTCGCATCAACTTTCTTGACGATGACGGCGCAGTACAGGCTGTGGCTGCCATCTTTGGAAGGCATGTTGCCGGAAACGACGACAGAGCCTGCCGGTACGCGACCGAAGTGGACTTCGCCGGTTTCGCGGTCATAAATGCGGGTGCTCTGGCTGATGAACACGCCCATTGAAATGACGGAACCTTCTTCAACGATCACGCCTTCAACCACTTCGGAACGTGCGCCGATGAAGCAGTTGTCTTCAATGATGGTCGGGTTGGCCTGCAGCGGTTCCAGAACGCCGCCGATGCCGACGCCGCCGGACAGGTGGACGTTTTTACCGATCTGCGCACAGGAACCTACGGTGACCCAGGTATCGACCATCGTGCCTTCATCGACATAAGCGCCGATGTTGACGTAGGAAGGCATCAAGACGGTATTACGAGCGATAAAGGCGCCCTGACGTACGCTGGCAGGCGGCGCTACACGGAAACCCTCACGCTGGAAGCGCGCTTCGTCATAGTCGGCGAATTTCATCGGCACTTTATCGTAGTAACGTGTTTCGTTGCCATCGATGATGCGGTTTTCATTGATACGGAAGGAAAGCAGTACGGCTTTCTTCAGCCACTGATGAGTGACCCACTGACCGTCGATTTTCTCTGCAACGCGCAGCGCACCGCTGTCCAGCAGGCTGATGGCCTGATTGACCGCTTCACGCGTGACGGTATCTGCATTTGCCGGCGTAATTTCTGCGCGGCGTTCGAAGGCTGTTTCGATGACGTTTTGTAATTGCTGCATCCTGACTCTCTATCTCGTGATTACCAAGGTAATAATTAATTAACACAAGCCTACTTTATCGTTTGGGTTAAGGGCCTCTGTCAACCGTTGTTGCAATTTAAGCTGCAATTCAGGGCTTAACGCCCGCCGATCGTTGTCCGCCAGAATAAATAAATCCTCTACGCGTTCGCCGATGGTGGAAATACGAGCGCCGTGCAGCGATATGCGAAGTTCGGCGAAGACTTCGCCGACCTGAGCCAACAGGCCGGGTTGGTCAAGGGCGACCAACTCCATATAACTGCGGCGATCGGTATGCGTCGTCGGCAGAAAGCTGACTTCGGTCTCGACGCTGAAATGGCGGAGTTTGGACGATGTGCGGCGGAGGCGGGGAGAGTGGTAATCCTTCTGCGTCAGCGCTTGTTCAATCGCAAGACGAATCATGTTGTGACGATCTTGCGCTACCGGGGTGCCTTCCGGCTCCAGCACGATAAAGGTATCCATCGCCATGCCGTCACGGCTGGTGAAAATCTGCGCATCGTGAACGTTCAGATTACGGCGATCCAGCTCGCCCGCCACGGTGGCGAACAGATAAGGGCGATCGGGACTCCAGATAAAGATTTCCGTGCCGCCGCGCGTGGTGTCATCGCCGATGAGCACCAGCGGTTTGCTGGGATCGTGATTCACTAGGTGGAGGGCGTGCCAGGCCAGTTGATTGGGCGTGTGACGAAGGAAATAGTCGGCTCGGCAGCGGCTCCAAATATTATTCAGCGCAGTTTCGTCGATGTTGTCCATACGCAGCAGCGCCAACGCCTGCTGTCGATGATGTCGTACCCGTTTCCGAAGATCGGGCGAGTGTTGCATGCCGCGTCGCAGCTGTTTCTCGGTAGCGAAATACAACTCGTGCAACAGGCTTTGTTTCCAGCTATTCCACAGTGTTTCGTTAGTGGCGCAGATATCGGCGACGGTCAAATTAATCAGGTAGCGCAACCGAGTTTCGCTCTGCACTTCCTCGGCGAACTGCTGAATGACCGCCGGATCTTGAATATCGCGGCGCTGGGCGGTGACCGACATCATCAGATGACAGCGCACCAGCCAGGAAACCAGCTGTGCTTCGCGCAGATTCAAGCCGTGCAAGGCAGCGAACTCCAGCGCATCTTTCGCGCCCAGCTCCGAGTGGTCGCCGCCGCGGCCTTTGGCGATGTCGTGGAATAGCGCGGCCAGCAACAGCAGCTCGGGCTGCGGCAAACGGGGGTAAAGTTTGACGCACAACGGATGTTCTTCCAGGGTGGATTCATCGGCAAAGCTTTCCAGCTTGAGCAACACGCGAATCGTGTGTTCGTCTACGGTATAAGCGTGGAACAAATCGAACTGCATTTGGCCGACGATATTGCTCCACTGCGGCATGTATGCCCACAACACGCTATGCCGATGCATTGGCAACAGCGCCTGACTGACCGCGCGCGGATGGCGCAGAATGTTCATGAACAGGCTGCGGGCTTCCGGGATGGTGCATAATGGGCTGGCGAGGTGACGGCGGGCGTAGCGCAGTCGACGCAGCGTGGTGGAGTAGATACCGCTGATTTCCGGATGGCGCACCATGGCATAGAACATACGCATGATGGCTTCAGGCTTGCGGTCGAACAGGGTTTCATCCTGCAGATCGATAAGCGTGCCGCGTAGCTGAAATTCATCGTCCAGCATGCGCGGTTTTTCATGCGGATCGAGCGCCAGAATGGCCTCATCGAACAGCTGAAGCAGCATCTGATTAAGCTCGTAAACTCGTCGCGTGACGCGAAAGAAGTCTTTCATCATGCGTTCGACGGGCGCGTTTCCTTCACCTTGATATTGCAACAGTTGCGCCACGTTAAGCTGGCGGTCAAACAGCAACCGGTTGTCGTAGCGGCTAAGCTGCGAATGCAGGGCGAAACGGATGCGCCACAGGAAGCTTTGGCATTCGTTAAGTTCGTTGCGCTCGGCCTCCGTCAGGAACCCGAAGCCGACCATTTCATTCAGGGACGTTGCGCCGAAATGACGACGCGCGACCCAAAGCAGCGTGTGGATATCGCGCAGGCCGCCCGGGCTGCTTTTGATATCCGGTTCGAGATTGTAGCTGGTGCCGTGATAGCGCTGATGACGTTCGCGCTGTTCGGCGACTTTGGCGGCGAAGAATGAAGCCGATGGCCAGAAGTCGTCGCTGAAGATGTGTTTCTGCAATGACAGAAACAGGGCGACATCGCCGCAGATCATGCGGGATTCGATCAGGTTGGTCGCGACGGAAATATCTGCCCGACCCTCCTCCAGACATTCATCCAGCGTTCGTACGCTATGACCCACCTCCAGACGTAGATCCCAAAGCAGGGTAATCAACTGGCTGACGGCCTGTGACTGTGCTTCGTCAAATCCGTCACGGCTCAAGACGAGCAGGTCGATATCGGAGAGCGGATGCAGTTCTCCGCGTCCGTAGCCGCCGACGGCGACCAAGGCCGTCTGCTCGGCACTGTCCAATTGGTAAAAGTGCCACAGTCGTTGTAGCAGGCGGTCGATGAATTGCGTACGGGCGTCGATCAAGGTTTCCGCGCTGACGCCCGACTTGAACTCATCCGTCAGCCATATCTGGAACTGTTCAAGGTCCTGTTTCAGCGTCTGGCGTTCCAGCATGTCGTCGCTGAAGGTCAGCGGAGATTGGGGGGCGGGGTGGGCCGTCGTCGGCGTCCCGGGGGAGATATGCGGCAGGTCCTGATCGATTTCGTTCATGTACGGCGCCCATAAAAAAGCCGGCGATTGCCGGCAGCGGTTTATTCCTGATGCGTGATGATTTTTGGGATGGTGTCATCCTTACGCAACGTCATTATTTCGCATCCGTCCTCGGTCACCACAATAGTATGCTCGTATTGCGCCGACAAGCTGCGATCTTTGGTTTTCACCGTCCAACCGTCTTTCATGGTGCGAATGCGGAAGTCGCCGGCATTAACCATGGGTTCAATGGTGAACGCCATGCCGGGCTTCAGTACGACGCCGCCATCGTCTGCATCATAATGCAGAACCTGCGGTTCCTCGTGGAAGCCAGTACCGATACCGTGTCCGCAATACTCGCGCACCACGGAGAAATCCTGTGCCTCGACGAACTGCTGAATGGCTTTGCCAATCGAACGCAGACGAATACCGGGTTTTACCATTTTGATTCCCAGATACAGGCTGTCTTGCGTGACGCGGCACAGACGCTCGCCCAGAATCGTGGGTTTGCCGACGATGAACATTTTGGAGGTATCGCCGTGGAAACCATCCTTGATAACAGTCACGTCGATATTGACGATGTCGCCGTCTTTGAGATGTTTCTCATCGGAAGGAATGCCGTGGCAGATAACTTCATTGATGGAGATGCACACCGACTTGGGGAAGCCGTGGTAACCCAGGCAGGCTGAAATCGCATGCTGCTTGTTGGTGATGTGATCGTGACAAATGCGATCCAGTTCACCCGTAGTGACTCCCGGTACGACGTGAGGCTCGATGATTTCAAGCACTTCAGCCGCCAGTCGTCCAGCTACGCGCATTTTTTCAATATCTTCCGGAGTTTTAATAGAAATAGCCATTGAGTGTGTCCGCAGGTGTGAATGTTCCTAACGAAAATAGGGTCAGCAAAGAGTGACTTATGGTATCAGCCCTGCAAAGGACTGCCAAATCATCATTGGCGCGCGGGCGCGAAAGCGCAAGTAAAGTTGGTGTCAGGGGGCTGTTTATGGTATAAAGCGCGCCGGTGATCCGGCTGGGTTGCGATCAGACTTTGAATGCCAAACTTTGATCTCGCCATCGGGTGACTAAATACTCACTATGTGTAAATAACACACACGTGTCGGCACATTTGCCGGGGTGCTCTGCAGCATGCTGCGGGGTCGGCATAATGGGACACGTGGAGGCATAACCCCATACTTAATTTATAGAGGTAATCATGGCAACTGTTTCCATGCGCGACATGCTCAAGGCTGGCGTACACTTTGGTCACCAGACCCGTTACTGGAACCCGAAAATGAAGCCGTTCATCTTCGGTGCTCGTAACAAAGTTCACATCATCAACCTTGAAAAAACCGTACCGATGTTCAACGACGCACTGGCTGAGCTGAGCAAAATCTCTTCTCGCAAAGGCAAAATCCTGTTCGTTGGTACTAAACGCGCAGCAAGCGAAGCGGTAAAAGAAGCTGCTACCAACTGCGATCAGTTCTTCGTGAACCATCGCTGGCTGGGCGGCATGCTGACTAACTGGAAAACCGTTCGTCAGTCCATCAAACGTTTGAAAGATCTGGAAACGCAGTCTCAGGACGGCACTTTCGATAAGCTGACCAAGAAAGAAGCCCTGGTTCGTACTCGTGAACTGGACAAGCTGGAAAACAGCCTGGGCGGTATCAAAGACATGGGCGGTCTGCCTGACGCGCTGTTTGTGATCGACGCCGATCACGAACACATTGCGATCAAAGAAGCTAACAACCTGGGTATCCCGGTATTCTCTATCGTTGATACCAACTCCGATCCCGATGGCGTTGACTACATTATCCCTGGTAACGATGACGCCATCCGCGCCGTTAGCCTGTACCTGAATGCCGTTGCCGCAGCAGTGCGCGAAGGCCGTTCTCAGGACCTGGTTGAGCAGGCTGAAGAGAGCTTCGTCGAAGCTGAATAATAAGGCTGGCTCTATCGAGCCCTTATTAACCAGGTATTGATATATGTTGGTTAGGGGGCCTGTAAAGGCCNCCTTTTACTTATCTCCCCCATGAGATAACGAGGAAAAGATAATGGCTGAAATTACCGCTGCCCTGGTAAAAGAACTGCGCGAACGTACTGGCGCAGGCATGATGGAATGTAAAAAAGCGCTGGTTGAAGCGAATGGCGACATTGAGCTGGCCATCGACAACATGCGTAAATCCGGCCAGGCTAAAGCTGCCAAGAAAGCGGGTCGTGTTGCTGCTGAAGGCATCATCCTGACCAAGATTTCTGCAGACGGCAAATACGGCGTCATCGCTGAACTGAACTGTGAAACTGACTTTGTTGCCAAAGATGCCGGTTTCAAAGCGTTCGGTGAAGAAGTCGCTACCGCTGCTCTGAACGATCGCATTACCGACGTTGAAGCGCTGAAAGCCAAATTTGAAGATCAGCGTACTGCGCTGGTGGCTAAAATCGGCGAAAACATCAACATCCGTCGTATCTCCGTACTGTCCGGCGACGCGCTGGGTTCTTACCTGCACGGCGCGCGCATCGGCGTTATGGTTGCCGCGACGGGCGCAGACGAAGAGCTGATCAAGCACATCGCTATGCACATCGCCGCCAGCAAGCCTGAATACGTGAAGGCTGAAGATGTTCCGGCTGACGTTGTTGCCCGCGAGCACCAGATCCAGCTGGATATCGCCATGCAGTCCGGCAAACCGCGTGAAATCGCAGAAAAAATGGTCGAAGGCCGTATGCGTAAATTCACCGGCGAAATCTCTCTGTCCGGCCAGCACTTCGTGATGGACCCGAGCAAAACCGTCGGCCAGCTGCTGAAAGAGCACAATGCAGACGTCACCAGCTTCATCCGTTATGAAGTCGGTGAAGGTATCGAGAAAGCTGAAGTTGACTTTGCTGCTGAAGTTGCAGCAATGAGCAAGCAGTCTTAAGAAAAAAGAGGAGCCGCCGGTTGGCGGTTCCTTTTTATCCAGCCAAAAGAGTTCATGACATCGGGTAACTCGCTATTCTGCGAAACCGGGTGTAAGCAGTGTAACCATCCCCAATACGACGACAGCCTGTTAGGACAAAACACCATGGCAACCAACGCAAAACCCGTATATCAACGTATCCTGCTCAAGCTGAGCGGCGAAGCCCTGCAAGGCGCGGACGGTTTCGGTATTGATGCTAGCATTCTGGATCGCATGGCTCAGGAAGTGAAAGAACTGGTTGAGCTGGGCATTCAGGTCGGTGTGGTTATCGGCGGCGGCAACCTATTCCGCGGCGCTGGACTCGCCAAGGCGGGAATGAACCGTGTTGTGGGCGACCATATGGGGATGCTGGCGACGGTAATGAACGGTCTGGCGATGCGTGATGCCTTGCACCGTGCATACGTCAATGCCCGACTGATGTCGGCGATCCCGCTGAACGGCGTGTGCGATAACTACAGTTGGGCGGAGGCCATCAGCCTGCTGCGCAACAACCGCGTCGTGATTTTCTCGGCCGGCACCGGCAACCCTTTCTTCACCACTGACTCCGCAGCGTGTTTGCGCGGCATCGAGATCGAAGCCGACGTGGTCTTGAAGGCGACTAAAGTCGATGGCGTTTACTCTGCCGATCCGGTAAAAGATCCGAATGCGACTTTGTACGAAACGCTGGACTACCAGGATGTGCTGGAACGTGAGCTGAAGGTCATGGATCTTGCCGCATTTACGCTGGCGCGAGACCACAACCTGCCGATCCGCGTGTTCAACATGAACAAGCCCGGCGCGCTGCGTCGTGTGGTGATGGGTGAAAAAGAAGGCACGCTGATCAGTAATAACGGCTAACGTCAAAGTAGGGTAATATCCTGCTTCGGCGATACAAGATAGCGCTATCGCTGCCCGCTACGGCTGGCATAAATTATTCACCGGATCATGCTAAGGCGTGATCTGACAGGCAACCAGTTTTCAAGGGTTCACAACGTGATTAATGAAATCAGAAAAGATGCTGATACGCGCATGGAAAAATGCGTAGAGGTTTTCAAAAACCAAATCAGCAAAGTCCGTACCGGACGGGCTTCTCCAAGCCTGCTGGACGGCATTCATGTGGAATATTACGGTAGCGCAACGCCGCTGCGTCAGGTCGCCAACGTGGTTGCGGAAGATGCCCGTACGCTGGCGGTGACGGTCTTTGACCGCTCTCTGAGCGCGGCCGTAGAAAAAGCGATCATGGCGTCCGATCTCGGTCTGAACCCGATGTCCGCGGGAACGGTCATTCGTGTACCGCTGCCTGCGCTGACGGAAGAACGCCGTAAAGATCTGATCAAAGTGGTTCGCGGCGAAGCCGAGCAGGGCCGAGTCTCCGTCCGTAACGTGCGCCGTGACGCGAACGATAAGCTGAAGGCGCAGTTGAAAGACAAAACCATCAGCGAAGACGAAGAACGCCGCGCTCAGGACGATATTCAGAAGCTGACCGACAGCTTTATCAAGAAAATCGACGCCGCGCTGGCTGATAAAGAAAAAGAGCTGATGGATTTCTAAATCTATCAGTCAGGACAGCGCCGCCAGTAGGTGAAGGTTTCTCCCTCCCTCTCGCGGCGCTTTATTTTTTACGCTTCCTTGATTCAGGTTTGGCGGTATCTATACCGGCTCAACCGGCATTGCCGACAGCAATGGAAGAGTCGAACTCCCGCCTGCTGCCACATCTGACAATCAACCGCTGTACGTATTAGAGCATCCCTATGAAGAAGCTGACAATTTTGGGTTCAACGGGTTCGATCGGCGTGAGTACGCTGGCTGTGGTCAGAGCGAATCCGAACAACTTTTCGGTCAAAGCGCTGGTAGCTGGGCGGAATGTACCGCGAATGGTGGAACAATGTCTGGAATTTCGCCCTGAATTTGCTGCGATGGCGGATGAAGACAGCGCAGGCGAGTTGCGTCGGCAGTTGAAAGAGCAGGGCTGTAAAACCGAGGTGCTGTGCGGCGAGCAGGGCGCCTGCGAGTTGGCCGGGCTGGATGGCGTCGACCAGGTTATGGCGGCTATTGTAGGCGCGGCTGGACTGTTGCCGACGCTGGCGGCGATCCGCGCAGGTAAGCAGGTACTGTTGGCGAATAAAGAATCGCTTGTCACTTGCGGTCATCTATTTATGCGTGAAGTGGCGGCTAACCGAGCCCAACTACTGCCTATCGACAGCGAACATAATGCTATTTTTCAGAGTTTACCTGAGCAAATTCAGCACCAGCTGGGGTACGCTGGCCTTATGGATTACGGCGTTGAACAGATTGTCCTTACCGGTTCCGGTGGGCCTTTCCGTGATACCGCGCTGGCGGACCTGAGGGCGATGACGCCCGATCAGGCTTGCGCCCATCCCAACTGGTCGATGGGGCGTAAGATTTCCGTGGATTCTGCGACCATGATGAACAAAGGTCTGGAATACATCGAAGCCCGCTGGCTGTTCAACGCATCGGATGAACAGATGGAAGTGGTGATTCACCCTCAGTCGGTTATCCATTCCATGGTGCGTTATCGGGATGGCAGCGTATTGGCGCAGTTGGGATCTCCGGATATGCGTACGCCGATTGCGCACGCGATGGCCTATCCGGCACGCGTCGCCTCTGGGGTACCGAAGCTGGATTTTTGCCAACTGGGCGCGTTGACCTTTTCGGCTCCGGATTATCAGCGTTATCCTTGTCTCACGCTGGCGATAGAAGCCTGTAACCACGGACAGGCGGCGACAACGGCGTTAAATGCCGCCAATGAGGTTGCCGTCGAGGCTTTTCTGCAGTCGGCTATCCGTTTTACGGACATCGCGCAGGTCAACCGGCAGGTGCTGGAGCAACTGGTACTGCCCGAACCCGACAGTGTGGATGATGTGCTGGCAATCGACCGCTGGGCAAGGATACAGGCACGGCAGGAACTGCAGCATTACCGCTGATTGGGCGGGGGTGCGCGTTTGTGGCAGGTGTTTTGAAATGGTATAGTCTGCGCCGCTAGGTGTAGGCTGTTTACGCGATAAGCCAACGGTAACGATAAGCTGTGCACGTTCACGGCTTTTTTTGCGCTGCCAGGTCCGATGACTGAAAGAACCTATCGATATTCTTGCTTGAGGAAATCAGTACACGCTATGCCCTCCAAAAATCAACAAGGCAGCCAAAGCCAGCAGTTATGCAGTCCTCGTCATGTGGCTATCATCATGGATGGTAACGGACGTTGGGCGAAGCAGCGGGGTAAACTACGCGTTTTCGGCCATCAGGCGGGAGTGAAATCCGTTCGCCGGGCAGTCAGTTTCGCCGCCCGTCATCAGTTGAACGCCTTAACGCTTTATGCGTTCAGTAGCGAGAACTGGAGTCGTCCGGCGCAAGAAGTGTCCGCGTTAATGCAGCTGTTCATGCGAGCGCTGGACAGCGAAGTGAAAAGCTTGCACAAACACAATGTCCGGCTGCGCATTATTGGCGACACCAGTCGCTTTAGTTCACGTTTGCAGGAGCGAATCCGTCTGTCGGAAGAGCTGACTGCGAATAATACCGGGCTTACCCTGAATATTGCTGCGAATTATGGCGGCCGTTGGGATATCATTCAGGGAGTCCGACAAATCGCCGAGCAGGTACAGGAAGGTGCGCTGCGTCCCGATACCATTGATGAAGCCACCCTGTGCCAGTACACCTGCCTTAACGAGCAGGCGCCGGTTGATTTAGTAATAAGAACGGGCGGAGAACATCGCATCAGCAACTTTTTATTGTGGCAAATAGCCTATGCTGAGTTGTATTTCACCGATGTCCTCTGGCCCGATTTTGATGAAGAAGTCTTTGAAGGTGCGCTGAATGCTTTTGCTCAACGAGAGCGTCGCTTCGGAGGAACCACGCCTAACGATGTCGTTGCATCCTAGGGGGACCTTTTGCTGAAGTATCGCTTGATTACTGCTTTAATTCTTATTCCTGCTGTTATTGCCGCGCTCTTTTTCCTGCCGCTGCTGGGATTCTCTTTGGTGACGTTGGCCGTTTGCATGCTGGCTGCCTGGGAGTGGGGACAGCTGGCTGGATTCGTTTCATACAGTCAACGTATCTGGCTGGCGTTGCTCTTTGGGCTGCTGCTGGCCGTCATGATGTTGACGATACCGGCTTACCAACGCTCAGTGCACGTGGTGCAGGTCTCTGCGTCGCTGTGGTCCTCTGTCGTCTGGTGGTGCGTTGCGTTGGTGATGGTGCTGTCCTATCCGGCATCGGCTCTCGCCTGGCGACATTCGCGCATATTGCGGCTGGTCGCCGGCATGCTGACTATTATCCCGTTCTTTTGGGGCATGGTGACGCTGCGTCAGATGGGCTACGAAGCCAACTCATTTACCGGCGCTTGGTGGTTGCTGTACGTCATGTTGCTGGTGTGGGGCGCCGACAGCGGCGCTTATGCCTTCGGTAAGCTCTTCGGCCGACACAAACTGGCGCCGAAAATCTCTCCGGGAAAAACTTGGGAAGGTTTGATCGGCGGGCTGGCGAGCTCCGCGCTGATTTCCGTTGTTTTTAATCATTTTGTTCCGCTGACAAGTTCGGGGCATATCCTGCTGATTTGCTCGATTGTCGCCGTGCTGGCTTCCGTATTGGGCGATCTGACCGAAAGCATGTTCAAACGCGAAGCAGGCGTTAAAGACAGTAGTCATCTTATTCCCGGTCACGGCGGGGTGATGGATCGCATTGATAGTCTTACGGCGGCGGTGCCTGTGTTTTCCTGCCTGATGCTGTTACTGTTCAAAGCTGTTTAGGGATACCGGTAGAGCCTGTTTATGATGAATATTCTCTGGAGTCTGGCCGCATTTATCGTCGCTCTCGGCGTGCTGATAACGGTTCATGAATTCGGCCATTTCTGGGTCGCCCGTCGGTGCGGCGTCCGGGTGGAGCGTTTTTCTATCGGCTTCGGAAAGGCGCTATGGCGACGTCGCGATCGTCAGGGCACCGAATATGTCATCGCACTCATCCCGCTGGGCGGCTATGTGAAAATGCTCGACGGCCGCGTGGCGGATATTCCGCCTGAATTGGCCGATCAGGCGTTTGACCGCAAGACCGTCTGGCAGCGCGCGGCCATTGTCAGCGCGGGTCCTATTGCCAACTTCATCTTTGCCGTTTTCGCTTATTGGCTGGTCTTTATTCTCGGCGTTCCGGGCGTGCGTCCGGTGGTTGGCGAAGTTTTGCCCGACTCGATTGCCGCGCAGGCGCAAATTTCGCCGGGGATGGAACTAAAGTCAATTGACGGTATCGAAACGCCTGATTGGGACAGTGTTCGTCTTGCGTTTATCAGCAAGATTGGCGACGCCGCTATGACGGTAGGCACGGCCCCGCTGGGGTCTTCGCTTATCGAACAGAAAAAACTGGATCTGCGCAGCTGGAGTTTCGAACCGGACAAGCAGGATCCCGCGGTTTCTCTGGGCATTGTGCCCCGCGGGCCGCAGGTTGAAGCGGTGTTGGCCGGAATTCAGCCCCATTCAGCCGCTGAAAAAGCGGGTTTGCAAGCTGGGGACAGGATCGTTAAAGTCGATGGTCAACTGTTGTCGCGCTGGCAACAGTTTGTCATTGCCGTCCGCGAACACCCCGGTGAGCGCGTCGAATTGTCGGTCGAGCGGGAAGGGGAAACGTTAACCATCACCCTAACCCCTGACAGCAAAACGGTAGGAAAAGACAAGATCGAAGGGTTTGCAGGCGTTATCCCGCGCGTGACGCCGCTACCTGAAGAGTATAAAACCGTTCGCCAGTACGGACCGTTCAGCGCTGTTTACGAAGCCACTGACAAAACGTGGCAGTTGATGAAGTTGACGGTTGGCATGATAGGGAAACTGATTGCTGGCGACGTTAAGCTGAATAACCTGAGCGGGCCGATATCCATCGCTCAGGGTGCAGGAATGTCAGCTGATTATGGATTGATTTATTACCTGATGTTTTTGGCACTGATAAGCGTCAATCTGGGGATCATCAATCTGTTCCCGCTGCCGGTATTAGATGGTGGTCACCTGCTCTTTCTGGCGATAGAAAAGCTGAAAGGTGGGCCGGTTTCCGAGCGTGTGCAGGACTTCAGTTATCGCATTGGCACAGTGCTGCTGATGATGTTAATGGGACTCGCACTTTTCAATGATTTCTCCCGCCTTTAAGGTGTGGATTAAGTTAGGAAAAACGCATAACAACGATGGCGATTAAAAAGTTGCTCTTAGCGTCGCTACTGTTCAGTAGCGCCACCGTATACGGTGCAGACGGATTCGTAGTGAAAGACATTCATTTCGAGGGCCTGCAACGGGTTGCCGTCGGTGCGGCATTGCTCAGCATGCCAGTCCGTGTTGGAGATAACGTCAGCGATGAAGACATCGGGAATATTATCCGAGCTTTATTTGCGACCGGAAACTTCGAAGATGTTCGAGTACTGCGGGATGGCAATACGCTGCTCGTGCAGGTGAAAGAACGTCCTACCATCGCCAGCATCACCTTCTCCGGCAACAAGTCGGTGAAGGAGGACATGCTGAAAGAGAACCTGGAAGCGTCCGGCGTTCGCGTGGGGGAAGCGCTTGACCGTACGATGATTTCCAACATCGAAAAGGGGCTGGAAGATTTCTACTACAGCGTCGGTAAATACAGTGCGACGGTGAAAGCCGTGGTCACGCCGCTGCCGCGTAATCGTGTCGATCTCAAGCTGGTCTTCACCGAAGGCGTCTCCGCCAAAATCCAACAGATCAACATCGTTGGCAACAAAGCGTTCAGCAGCGATGAGCTGATTTCACGCTTCCAGTTGCGCGACGAGGTGCCTTGGTGGAATGTGGTCGGCGACCGCAAATATCAGAAGCAGAAACTGTCCGGCGATCTTGAAACGCTGCGCAGCTTCTACCTCGATCGCGGCTATGCGCGCTTCAATATCGATTCCACTCAGGTGAGTCTGACGCCGGATAAAAAAGGCATCTATATCACCATCAACCTGACGGAAGGCGATCAGTACAAACTTTCCGGCGTCGATGTCCGCGGCAATCTGGCCGGGCACTCCGCTGAAATTGAAGGGCTGACCAAAATCCAGCCGGGCGAGCTGTACAACGGCACGAAAGTGACCCGGATGGAAGAAAGCATCAAGAAACTGCTGGGTCGCTATGGCTACGCCTATCCGCGCGTAATCACGCAGCCGGAAATAAACGATGCTGATAAGACGGTACGCCTGAACATCAGCGTGGACGCGGGCAACCGCTTCTCCGTTCGTCGTATTCGTTTTGAAGGCAACGACACCTCTAAAGACTCCGTGTTGCGTCGTGAGATGCGCCAGATGGAAGGCGGCTGGCTCGGCAATGATTTGGTCGACCAGGGTAAAGAGCGTCTGAATCGCCTCGGATACTTCGAAAGCGTCGACACGGAAACGCAGCGCGTTCCCGGCACGCCGGATCAGGTCGACGTGGTCTATAAGGTGAAAGAACGTAACACCGGTAGCCTTAACTTTGGTATCGGTTTTGGTACTGAAAGTGGCGTGAGCTTCCAGGCCGGGGTCCAGCAGGACAACTGGCTGGGTACGGGGAACTCTGTTGGGATCACCGGAACGAAGAACGACTACCAGACCTACATCGAACTGTCGATGACCGACCCGTATTTCACGGTGGACGGCGTGAGTCTGGGCGGTCGTGTCTTCTATAACGACTTTAAGGCGTATGACGCCGATCTGTCGGACTATACCAACCGCAGCTATGGCGCGGGTACGACGTTGGGCTTCCCGATTAACGAGAACAACTCGTTGCGTCTGGGTCTCGACTACGTGCATAACGACCTGTCCGACATGGAGCCTCAGGTCGCGATGTGGCGCTATCTCAATAAAGCCGGTGTTGAACCGGGCGTTGTGACCGGTAGCTCCGACAGCGCGAACTTCTCGGCGGACGACTTCTTCCTGACTCAGGGTTGGACCTACAACAACCTGGATCGGGGTTATTTCCCGACGTCGGGTAGCCGCGTGACGCTGAACGGTAAGGTGACGATTCCGGGTTCGGACAACGAGTACTATAAAGTCACTCTGGATTCGACCAGCTATCTGCCGCTGAGCGAAAATCGCAACTGGGTGCTGATGGGCCGCTCTCGTCTGGGGTACGGCGATGGTCTGGGCGGTAAGGAAATGCCGTTCTACGACAACTTCTACGCCGGTGGTTCAAGCTCGGTTCGTGGTTTCCAGTCTAATACCATTGGTCCGAAGGCCGCTTACTACAAATGTAACGGTACGGAGTCGTCCTATGCCGGTTGTCCGATCGATAAGGACAATCTTGATGATGCGGTGGGCGGTAACGCGGTCATGGTGCTGAGCGCCGAATTGATTGTGCCGACACCATTCATCAGCGAAAAATACGCCAACTCCGTGCGTACGTCCTTGTTCGTCGATGGCGGTACGGTGTGGGATACCCATTGGGAAAACACCCCGGCCTCGATTGCCGCGGGCGTGCCGGATTACAGCAAACCGGGTAATTTCCGCATATCCAGTGGTATTGCGTTGCAGTGGATGTCTCCGCTGGGGCCGTTGGTCTTCTCCTATGCCCAGCCGATCAAGAAATACGACGGGGATAAATCGGAGCAGTTCCAGTTCAACATAGGCAAAACTTGGTAATCTGAGGCCAGCAGAACGTATGCAGGCAAGCCGCACGGCAGGCAGCGTTGAGGACGCCGGCCCATATGGAGCGTTTCATCGCTGCCTGTTGTGCATACACGAGTGTGTTAAGACACAAATAGGTTAGCGTGAGGAGTTTATAGTGAAAAAGTGGTTGTGTGCCGCAGGTCTTGGCCTGGCATTAGCTGCATCAGCGGGCGTTCAGGCTGCTGATAAAATTGCAGTGGTAAACGTATCCAGCATCTTCCAGCAATTGCCGCAACGCGAAACCGTCGCCAAGCAGCTGGACAGTGAGTTCCGTGGCCGTGCGTCAGAGCTTCAGAATATGGAACGCGATCTGCAGCAGAAAATGCAAAAATTGCAGCGTGATGGCTCTACGATGAAAGCCAGCGAGCGCAGCAAGATGGAAAAAGACGTCATGGCACAGCGCGAACAGTTCTCCACTAAAGCGCAGGCATTTGATCAGGACAACCGTCGTCGCCAGATGGAAGAACGTAACAAAATCCTGAGCCGTATTCAGGATGCTGTGAAAAGTGTTGCCAGCAAACAGGGTTACGACGTCGTTATCGATGCTAACGCTGTAGCATATGCGGACAACGCGAAAGACATTACTGCCGACGTGCTGAAACAGGTTAAATAATTCGATGTTTTCAATTCGACTGGATGCTTTAGCACAACAGTTGGATGCACAGTTGCACGGTGATGGCGATATCGTCATCACCGCTGTCGCATCAATGCATTCTGCTCAGTCAGGTCAGATCACCTTCTTGTCTGACAGCCGTTATCGCGATCGCCTTGCGACCACTCAGGCTTCCGCCGTCGTGGTGACCGAAGCCGATCTGCCTTTCTGTCATACCGCCGCTCTGGTGGTGAAAAACCCTTATTTGACCTATGCGCGTATGGCGCAGGTGATGGATACGACGCCGGCGCCGGCCGAAGATATCTCACCTGCGGCGACAATTGCGTCGGACGCACGCGTAGGTAAAGGCGTCTCAATCGGCCCGAATGCGGTGATTGAGTCCGGCGTTGAGCTGGGCGATGGCGCCGTCATTGGCGCTAACTGTTTCATCGGCAAGAATACGCGCATCGGCGCAGGCAGCCGTTTGTGGGCCAATGTCACGATTTATCACAATGTCGTTCTGGGTGAACAGTGCCTGATTCAGTCTGGAGCGGTCATTGGCTCGGACGGCTTTGGTTATGCCAACGATCGCGGCAACTGGGTGAAGATCCCTCAGTTGGGTACGGTCATTATTGGCGACCGCGTTGAGATCGGCGCCAATACGACGATCGACCGTGGCGCGTTGGACGACACGATCATCGGCAACGGCGTCATCATCGATAATCAATGTCAGATTGCACACAACGTGGTGATTGGCGACAATACCGCAGTTGCCGGGGGCGTTATCATGGCGGGAAGTCTGACAATCGGACGTTACTGCATGATCGGCGGCGCCAGCGTAATAAATGGTCACATGGAAATTTGTGACAAAGTTACGGTGACGGGAATGGGGATGGTTATGCGTCCTATCACCGAGCCTGGTGTATACTCCTCGGGCATACCACTGCAGCCGAATAAAGCATGGCGTAAAACGGCAGCTTTGGTCATGAATATTGATGACATGAGCAAGCGATTGAAGGCCATAGAGCGAAAACTCGATAAAAGTTAAGTCCGTTGGCTTCAGTTCTACCGAGCTTTGCTGCAGGGAAGGGCAAAGCTGTTTTGCTTTGTTATTGGCAGACTGTGTGAGGCTCCCTCGATTGGGGAGCCGCAGTCTGCATTGTTGATGACGTTTTTATTAAGACAGGAAGAGTATTTTGAATACTGACACCCATACTCTGCACATTGAAGAGATTCTGGAACTGTTGCCGCACCGCTATCCGTTTTTGCTGGTAGACCGCGTACTGCATTTCGAGGAAGGTAAATTTTTACGTGCAGTGAAAAACATTTCCTTTAATGAACCCTTTTTCCAGGGGCATTTCCCAGGTAAACCGATTTTCCCCGGCGTGCTGATCCTAGAAGCTATGGCTCAGGCCACTGGTATTCTGGCGTTTAAAAGCGTCGGTAAACTGGAACCCGGCGAGCTGTACTACTTTGCCGCGATCGATAATGCGCGCTTCAAACGTCCTGTTGAGCCGGGCGATCAGATGGTATTGGAAGTGGAATTCATCAAAGAACGCCGTGGCGTCGCTCGTTTCAGAGGCGTTGCGAAAGTGGATGGTGAAATCGCTTGTGAAGCAGAGATGATGTGCGCTCGTCGTCGGGAGGCCTGATAACGTGATTGATCAAACCGCCTTTATTCATCCCAGTTCGATTGTTGAAGACGGAGCCGTCATCGGTGCCGGCGTACACATCGGCCCCTTCTGCTGGATCGGTTCTCAGGTAGAGATCGGTGCGGGAACGGTGCTGAAATCTCACGTCGTGGTTAACGGAGTCACCCGCATCGGAAAGGATAACGAGATCTATCAGTTCGTTTCCATCGGTGAGGTTAACCAAGATCTGAAATACGCAGGCGAGCCGACCCGCGTCGAGATAGGCGATCGCAACCGCATCCGCGAAAGCGTGACCATCCACCGGGGCACAGCGCAGGACGAGGGGTTGACTAAAGTCGGCAGCGATAACCTGCTGATGATCAATACGCACATTGCTCACGACTGTGTCGTGGGAAATCACTGCATCCTGGCGAATAACGCGACGCTGGGCGGCCATGTTTCCGTCGATGATTACGCTATCATCGGCGGTATGACCGCCGTACATCAGTTCTGTGTCATCGGTGCGCACGTCATGGTGGGCGGCTGCTCCGGCGTGGCTCAGGACGTGCCGCCGTACTTGATTGCTCAGGGGAATCACGCCACGCCGTTCGGTATCAATATCGAAGGGTTGAAGCGCCGTGGTTTTGATAAAGCGACGTTGCACGCAATACGCAACACCTACAAGCTTATCTACCGTAGCGGTAAGACGCTGGATGAGGTCAAGCCGGAGATTGAAGCGCTGGCCGCGGACCATCCTGCGGTTCAGGCTTACCTGGATTTCTTCACCCGCTCTACGCGCGGCATTATTCGCTGACGCTTATGACCCGTCCCCTGACTATTGCCCTTGTCGCCGGAGAAACCTCCGGCGATATTCTTGGCGCCGGTTTAATTCGCGCCATTAAAAACCAAGTCCCGAATGCGCGCTTTGTCGGCGTGGCAGGTCCGCGCATGCAAGCCGAAGGTTGTGAAGCCTGGTACGAAATGGAAGAGCTGGCGGTGATGGGCATCGTGGAGGTGCTGGAGCGCCTGCCGCGCCTGCTGAAAATTCGCCGGGATCTGACCCAACGTTTCACCGAGTTGCAGCCTGATGTCTTCGTGGGCATCGACGCGCCGGACTTCAACATCACGCTGGAAGGGCGGTTGAAGCAGCGCGGGATCACAACCATTCATTACGTCAGCCCTTCTGTGTGGGCCTGGCGCCAAAAACGCGTTTTCAAAATTGGTCGAGCCACCGATTTGGTGTTGGCCTTTTTGCCTTTTGAAAAGGCGTTTTACGATCGTTTCAACGTTCCCTGCCGCTTCATTGGGCATACCATGGCCGACGCGATGCCGCTGCATCCTGACAAGCTGGCCGCCCGGGCGACGCTGGGGATAGCTCCCGATGTTCGCTGCCTGGCGATACTGCCGGGGAGCCGCGGCGCAGAAGTCGAAATGCTGAGCAAAGATTTCCTTCTGACGGCCAGACTCTTGCGCGAATCCTGCCCCGATCTGGAGATTGTCGTACCGCTGGTCAACGCCAAGCGACGGCAGCAGTTCGAAGAGATCAAAAATGAGGTCGCGCCGGATTTGAATGTTCGTCTGCTGGATGGGTTAGCGCGCGAAGCGATGATTGCCAGCGATGCGGCGCTATTGGCCTCGGGGACGGCGGCGCTGGAGTGCATGCTGGCGAAATGTCCGATGGTGGTGGGTTATCGGATGAAGCCGTTCACCTTCTGGCTGGCCAGCAAGCTGGTCAAAACGCCCTGGGTTTCACTGCCCAATCTGCTGGCCGGGCGAGAACTGGTGAAAGAGCTGCTGCAAACCGAATGTACCCCGGACAAGCTGGCAGAGGCTTTGCTGCCCTGGTTACAGGACAGCGTTCAGGTCCACGAATTACAAGAAACCTTTTTACATCTGCACCAGCAGATACGCTGTGATGCCGATGAGCAGGCGGCTCAGGCGGTACTGGAGTTGGCAAAACCATGAATGATGTTTTCGTTTATCCGCAGGCAACCTGCATTGCCGGCGTGGATGAAGTCGGAAGAGGCCCGCTGGTGGGCGCCGTCGTGACCGCCGCCGTCATTCTTGATCCGGCTCGACCCATCGTCGGTCTGGCCGACTCCAAAAAGCTCAGCGCGAAACGGCGCGAGGCGCTGTATCATGAAATCAAAGAAAAAGCGCTGGCGTGGAGCCTGGGCCGGGCAGAGCCGGACGAAATCGACAGCCTGAATATCCTGCACGCCACCATGCTGGCGATGCAGCGCGCCGTGGCCGGTCTGTCATTGACGCCCGACTACGTGTTGATCGATGGCAACCGCTGCCCAGCCTTGCCGATGCCGTCACAGGCGGTCGTCAAAGGCGATAGCCGGGTGCCGGAGATCAGCGCCGCGTCCATCCTGGCGAAAGTGACGCGGGATCGTGAGATGGAAGCGCTGGATTTACTGTTCCCGCATTACGGTTTTGCGAAGCACAAAGGTTATCCCACGGCTTACCATCTGGAAAAACTGGCGATGCACGGCGCAACGCATCATCATCGCCGGAGTTTTGCTCCGGTGAAGCGGGCGCTGGGGCTGGCGTAACGCCAGCACAGATTATGTGATGCCTGCGGACATATGAGTCGCAGGCGACATTCGATTTAATAAATACTGGGATCTGGAGATGGCCGAACCACGTTTTGTTCACCTGCGTGTTCACAGTGACTATTCCATGATCGATGGGCTGGCTAAGGTCGGACCGTTGGTGAAAAAAACGGCGTCGATGGGCATGCCTGCGCTGGCGATCACCGACCATTCCAACCTGTGCGGTCTGGTGAAATTTTACGGCGGCGCTCATGGCGCTGGCGTCAAACCCATCGTCGGCGCTGATTTTTATCTTCAGAGCGAGGAGCTGGCCGACGAACTGGCGCACCTCACTATTCTGGCGATGAATAACGTCGGCTACCAGAATCTGACGCTGTTGATCTCTCGCGCCTNCCAGCGCGGCTATGGCGCCGCTGGCCCGACGATAGATCGCGACTGGCTGGTGGAACATCAGGAAGGCCTGTTGTTGCTGTCCGGCGGTCGTCAGGGCGACATCGGCAAATTCCTGCTGCGTGGCAATGACGCTTTAGTGGAACAGTGTCTGGCTTTTTATCAGGAACATTTCCCTAATCGTTACTATCTGGAGTTGATCCGTACCGGTCGGTCCGATGAAGAAAGCTATCTGCATGCGGCGGTAGCGCTGGCCACCAAGCACGGCCTGCCCGTCGTCGCGACCAACGACGTACGTTTCATCAACGCCGACGAATTCGACGCCCACGAAATTCGCGTCGCGATCCACGACGGCTATACGCTGGACGATCCCAAGCGGCCGCGCAACTACAGTCCCCAGCAGTACATGCGTAGCGAAGAGGAAATGTGCGAGCTGTTTGCCGACATTCCCGAAGCGCTGGCTAACAGCGTTGAGATCGCCAAGCGCTGCAACGTGACCATTCGACTGGGTGAGTACTTCCTGCCACAGTTCCCCACCGGCGATATGTCGACGGAAGATTATCTGGTCATGCGCTCTCGGGAAGGGCTGGAAGAGCGTCTTGCGTTCCTGTTTCCGGATGAAGAAGAGCGTGCGCAGCGGCGGCCAGCTTATGACGAGCGCCTCGATATCGAGCTGCAGGTCATCAACCAGATGGGATTCCCCGGCTACTTCCTAATCGTGATGGAGTTTATCCAGTGGTCGAAAGATAACGACGTGCCCGTGGGGCCTGGACGAGGTTCAGGTGCCGGGTCGCTTGTCGCCTATGCGCTGAAAATCACCGACCTCGACCCGTTGGCATTCGATCTGCTGTTCGAACGATTCCTGAACCCGGAACGTGTTTCCATGCCCGACTTCGACGTCGACTTCTGCATGGAAAAACGCGACCTAGTTATCGATCACGTGGCGGATATGTATGGCCGCGATGCGGTATCGCAGATCATCACATTCGGTACCATGGCGGCGAAGGCGGTGATCCGAGACGTGGGGCGCGTGCTGGGCCATCCGTACGGATTCGTGGATCGTATCTCCAAGCTGGTGCCGCCCGATCCGGGAATGACGCTGGAGAAAGCGTTTGCCGCGGAGCCGCAGCTGGGCGAAATCTACGAGGCGGATGAGGAAGTCAAAGCGCTGATCGACATGGCGCGCAAACTCGAAGGGGTGACCCGTAACGCCGGCAAGCACGCCGGGGGCGTGGTGATTTCGCCGACCAAAATTACCGACTTCGCGCCGCTGTATTGCGACCCGGAAGGGCAGCATCCGGTCACCCAGTTTGACAAGAGCGATGTGGAGTACGCCGGGCTGGTGAAGTTCGACTTCCTGGGTCTGCGTACGCTGACCATCATCAACTGGGCGCTGGAGATGATCAACCCGCGTCAGGAAAAGCAAGGGTTGCCGCCGGTCGATATCGCCGCCATTCCGCTCCACGACAAGAAAAGTTTCGACATGCTGCAGCGGTCGGAAACCACCGCGGTGTTCCAGCTGGAATCCCGCGGCATGAAGGACTTGATCAAACGTCTGAAGCCCGACTGCTTCGAGGATATGATCGCCCTGGTGGCCCTGTTCCGTCCGGGCCCGCTGCAGTCAGGGATGGTCGATAACTTCATCGACCGTAAACACGGTCGGGAAGCCATCTCTTATCCGGATATCGAGTGGCAGCACGAGTCGCTGAAACCGGTGCTCGAACCGACCTATGGTATCATCCTGTACCAGGAACAGGTGATGCAGATAGCGCAGGTGCTCTCCGGCTATACTCTGGGGGGCGCGGATATGCTGCGCCGCGCCATGGGTAAGAAAAAACCCGAAGAGATGGCCAAGCAGCGCTCGGTGTTTAAAGCCGGCTCAGAGAAGATGGGTATCGACGGCGAACTGTCGATGAAAATCTTCGACCTGGTGGAGAAGTTCGCCGGTTACGGTTTTAACAAGTCGCACTCGGCCGCTTATGCGCTGGTGTCTTATCAGACGCTGTGGCTGAAGGCGCACTATCCGGCGGAATTCATGGCCGCGGTCATGACGGCGGATATGGATAACACCGACAAGATCGTCGGACTGGTGGATGAATGCTGGCGTATGGGGCTCAAAATCCTGCCGCCGGACATCAACAGCGGTCTGTACCACTTCCACGTCAACGACGCCGGAGAAATCGTTTACGGCATCGGCGCGATCAAAGGGGTTGGCGAGGGGCCGATTGAGGCTATCATCGAAGCCCGTAATCAGGGTGGCTATTTCCGCGATCTGTTCGACCTCTGCGCGCGCACGGACATCAAAAAGCTCAACCGCCGTGTGCTGGAAAAGCTGATTATGTCCGGTGCGTTCGACCGTCTCGGCCCGCATCGCGCGGCGCTGATGAACTCATTGCAGGATGCGATGAAATCGGCCGAACAGCATGCGAAAGCGGAGGCTATTGGTCAGGTGGACATGTTCGGCGTGCTGGCGGAAACGCATGAGCAGGTCGAACAGTCCTACAGCACGGTTCCCCCCTGGCCGGAACAGGTCGTACTGGATGGTGAGCGGGAAACGCTGGGTCTGTATCTGACCGGCCATCCCATCAACCAATATCTGAAGGAAATCGAACGTTATGCCGCAGGCGTGCGTTTGAAAGATATGCACCCAACGGATCGGGGCAAAATCACCACTGCGGTGGGTCTCGTGCTTTCCGCCCGCGTTATGGTGACCAAGCGAGGCAACCGCATCGGTTTATGTACCCTGGACGATCGCTCCGGTCGTCTGGAGGTGATGTTGTTCACCGATGCATTGGATAAATACCAGCATTTGCTGGAGCAAGACCGAATTTTGATCGTCAGTGGACAGGTCAGTTTTGATGATTTCAGCGGCGGGCTTAAAATGACCGCGCGCGAGATTTTAGATATCAGCGAAGCGCGGGAAAAATATGCGCGTGGACTTGCTATCTCGCTGACTGACAGGCAAATTGATGACCAGTTGTTAAACCGTCTCCGTCAATCGTTGGATCCCCATCGATCAGGGACGATTCCGGTGCATCTTTATTACCAGCGGGAGGATGCGCGAGCTCGGCTACGCTTCGGCGCAGCATGGCGCGTGACCCCGACCGACGTGCTCCTGAACGATCTGCGCACCGTAGTGGGTAATGAACAGGTAGAACTGGAATTTGACTAATATAGGATTACTATGAGTCTGAATTTTCTTGATTTTGAGCAGCCGATTGCAGAGTTGGAGGCGAAAATTGACTCTTTGACCGCCGTCAGCCGTCAAGACGAAAAATTGGATATAAACCTGGATGAAGAGGTTAAGCGTCTGCGCGAAAAAAGCGTAGAACTGACGCGTAAAATCTTTGCCGATTTGGGCGCATGGCAGGTTGCTCAACTGGCACGTCATCCTCAGCGTCCTTACACGCTCGACTATATCAAACGCGTTTTCACCGATTTCGATGAGCTGGCAGGCGACCGCGCCTACGCTGACGATAAAGCGATCGTTGGGGGCATTGCGCGTCTGGATGGTCGTCCCGTCATGGTCATCGGCCACCAGAAAGGCCGTGAAACCAAAGAAAAAATTCGCCGCAACTTCGGTATGCCGGCGCCGGAAGGCTATCGCAAAGCGCTGCGTCTGATGGAAATGGCCGAGCGTTTCAAAATGCCGATCATCACCTTCATCGACACCCCGGGCGCTTATCCGGGCGTGGGCGCGGAAGAACGCGGCCAGTCTGAAGCGATTGCGCGTAACCTGCGTGAGATGTCCGAATTGAGCGTTCCCATCATCTGCACCGTCATCGGTGAAGGTGGCTCCGGCGGCGCGCTGGCGATCGGCGTGGGCGACAAGGTCAACATGCTGCAGTTCAGCACCTACTCCGTGATTTCCCCTGAGGGCTGCGCCTCTATCCTGTGGAAAAGCGCGGACAAGGCGCCGTTAGCCGCAGAAGCGATGGGCATTATCGCTCCGCGTCTGAAAGAACTGGGCCTGATCGACACGGTGATCCCTGAACCGCTGGGTTCCGCGCACCGCGACGTTGACGCCATGTCGGCTTCGCTGAAATCTCAGCTGCTGGCTGACTTGCGTGAGCTGGATGCATTCAGCGATCAGGAACTGTTGAATCGTCGTTACCAGCGGTTGATGAACTACGGCTACTGCTGATTGTTCTCTCCGTCTGAAAAAGTCCGTGGTCAGCAATGACCGCGGACTTTTTTGTTATGATGGCCCTTATCCTTTCCTCACACCGCGGTTGCCGGGAGTCGTTATGCTGAAACTTCAAGGAATTCATCATATTGCCATCATTGCATCTGACTACGAACGGAGTAAGCGCTTCTACTGCGACCTGCTGGGATTCACCCTGCAGCACGAGATTTATCGTGCCGCCAGAGACTCCTGGAAAGGCGATCTGGCATTGAATGGCCATTACATCATCGAGCTGTTCTCTTTCCCGGATGCGCCTTCGCGCGTGAGTCGTCCCGAAGCTCAGGGACTCAGGCATTTGGCCTTTGCCGTGGATGATATCGACCAGTCGGTCCGCGAGCTGACCCGCAGGGGCGTAAACTGCGAGCCTATTCGTATTGATGAAGAGACCGGGCGACGATTCACCTTCTTTGCCGACCCGGATGATTTGCCGTTGGAATTGTATGAACGATAGCGCTTCTGCTCGTATCGATGAGGAACTGTTAAACGCGGTCGCGCGTCAGGTGACGTCCGGCGACCGTTACCTGCTCGCCTACAGCGGCGGGCTGGATTCCACCGTGCTGCTCCATTTGCTGGTAACGTTACGCGAACAGTGTGGGCTATTGCTGCGGGCGGCGTACGTCCACCACGGACTTAGTGAGTTTGCCGACAGCTGGGCATTGCACTGCGCAAGGCAGTGTGCCGCCTGGGATGTTCCGTTCAGCACTCTGCGGGTGAAGGTAGAGGCGGAGCAAGGAGGAATCGAAGCGGCGGCCCGCGAGGCGCGCTATCGGGCCATCCGTCAACATTTGTCCCCGGAAGAAGCGCTACTGACGGCGCAGCATCTCAACGATCAGAGTGAAACTTTCCTGCTGGCGCTTAAACGGGGCAGTGGTCCCGCAGGGCTGTCGGCGATGGCATCGTCGACACCGTTCGGCGAGCGGATGCATTTACGACCGCTGCTGAACTGCAGCCGCGCTCAACTTGCCGAGTATGCGGCGTATCACGGCCTGAAATGGATTGAAGACGACAGCAATAGCGACGATCGCTTTGATCGCAATTTCCTGCGACGCCACGTTTTACCTGTTTTGACGCAGCGCTGGCCCCATTTTCCGACGGCGGTCTCTCGCAGCGCCAAGCTCTGTGCGGAACAAGAGCAACTGCTGGACGAGTTGCTGGCCGAGTCGCTGCAATCGCTTCGCCGCACCGACGGCGGATTGTCGATTACGGATCTAGCATCTTATAGCCCGCAGCGACGCTCAGCACTGTTACGGCGTTGGCTGGCGGCCGAGGGCGTGCGGATGCCTTCGCAGGAGCAGCTACAGCGGTTGTGGCAGGAAGTAGCACTCTGCCGGCGGGACGCGGAACCACAGTTGCTGCTGGGGCAGTGGCAGATTCGACGTTTTCGCGATTGTTTATATGTGTTGCCGCTGCGTGCGTCGGTCCGAGAGGCGATTTTGACCTGGGACCCGCCGTCAGCGCCTTTGGCGCTTCCCTCGGGGCTGGGTTCGCTGGCGCTGGGGCCTCAGGGGGTTGCGGTGCGCCAGCCGTATCCCGACGAAGCAGTAACCGTCCGCTTTCATGCGCAGGGAAAATTTCACATCGTCGGGCGCGAACACGGGCGCCAGATAAAAAAACTGTGGCAGGAGTTAGGGGTTGCGCCCTGGTTGAGGGAACGGACGCCGTTGATCTTCTACGGCGAACAGCTTATCGCGGCGGTGGGAACGTTTGTCACGCGGGAAGGGCGTCCTGAGTCGGAAGACACGGTCTGGCGTATCGTCTGGCATCCTGCTTCTCTGATGTCATCGGGGCTTTGAAGTGGAAACGGACAACCAGGTTGTCCGTTTAAATTGGCAGGAAAAAGTTCGGTCAGGGTTCGCTAACCACGACTTTACCTATTTCGGGATGGCTGAAGCTGAGGATATGGTCAAGCCGAACTTCTCTGACATCGCCCGCATCATCAAGCAGCAGATATTCGACGTGCTTGCGCGAAATGATGTCACAGGCTTTGCCGGACACGACTTCACCGTTACGCAGTTCCACCGTCAACGTCAGGTGCTGTTGGCAGGTGGCTTCAAGATTGTCGTAATCATCACAATTGATGGGTTGATATTCATTACTCATTGACATAATCGCTCACCAATAAGTTAGCGGCGGCATAGGCCGCCTGTTCCCTGACTGAGGACGGCAAATCGCTGTTTAAGGCAATTTCGTCCAGGGTTTTCAATACACAACCCAGTGCATCGGGTAGATAACCCAGGTCACCGCTGGCGATCTCTGCATAGAGACGACGTACTAATTCACCGTATTTTTGCACTATACCCTCCCTAAGAGCCAGCCTGGTAGCCTTCATAATGACGTCACCGGAGGTGATAAGCCTAAGAAGAAAATGAATGCTATCTTGCCAGCCGACTATAGCATAGGCATTGACCGGTTATCAGTATTATGCCCGAGACCTAATACCAAAGCCGGGGTGTGAGGCACGGCGCTTCTCCAGTACACTGTCGGCCCAAACCAAGAGGTGAAACATGGCGTTAAAAGCAACGGTGTACAAAGCGGCAGTCAATATTGCCGATATGGATCGCCATTTTTTCCACGATGCCGCACTGACGATAGCGCAGCATCCTTCCGAAACCGATCAACGCATGATGCTGCGGCTGCTGGCGTGGATTTGCCACGCCGACGAGACATTGCGGTTTACGAAAGGCCTTTGCGCCGACAACGAACCCGAGATCTGGCGGCACAGTGACGATCAGCAGATTGAGCTGTGGATCGAACTGGGATTGCCGGATGAAAAGCGTTTAAAGAAAGCATGCAGCTTGTCGCGCGAGGTGGTGTTGTATGCCTACAACGAGCGCGCGGCGCGAGTCTGGTGGCAAACGATGGCGGATAAAACGGCGCAGCTTTCCAACCTGACGGTACGTTTTCTGGATGATAAACAGCTGATGCAGATGACCACTCTGGTCGGGCGCAATATGTCGCTACAGGCCACCTTGCAGGAAGGCACCATCTGGTTATCGGACGCTCAGAATCATCTGGAAGTCGTTTTTGATGACTGGAAAATTGCGCGGCAATAGGGATGATCGCTATTCAATCAGGCCATCCTTTCCTTCATTTCTGCGCTAAACGGGTGGCTGTGTCGAGGTTCGCAGTCATGTTGAACTCACGCGAAACAGACCTCGCTCGTAGGGATAGATGCGCAGAAAAGCAGGGAGATTATGATGCATAAGCTGATCATCAGTAGTGTCTTGATGTTTGGTCTGTCGGGGCTTATCGGCTGCCATTCGCATCCGACCGTTCAGTCTGAGTCACTGCAGCCGATGGCGCAGCATTATCGGGGCTCGTTACCCGATAGCCGGACTATTGCGCTGTATCTCGACGCCGACGGGAGTTTCGTTCTGAATACGCATGTTGTGGATAGCGAAGGGCGTCCTCTGCGCAGGCTAGAGAAAGGTCAATGGCAACGCACTGCGGATAAGCTGGTGCTTACGAACACCCACGGTGCTAAGCGTTATTTTTTGGCGAAAAATAACGATCTGACGGTATTAGATGATAACGGCCGCCCATTGCGTTCCTCTCAGCAATACCGCCTGTTTGCCGTCAATCCTGCATAATGTCGGAGCGGAGACGCGCCAGTCTTATCGCTTCCCCCGCATCAAATGCGAACAGGGGAATAAACAGAGAGTGAGATAACTTCGCTTTTTGGCTATCAGGACTGACGCCCGCTGTCGGCTTCGTCTTCCGCTGAAACTTCCCCTGTTTTCTCCACACAAAACTTCCCCACATAACCGTTTCCTGAACAGGCGGGTTTTCTTTCCTCGCATGACTCACAAAATGGTTTGCTGACCTCTGTTCTGTAGGAGGATTTGGCGGGTATGGAGACAGGGCGTTAATAAATCGTCGGGCGATGTTGGGCTAGGCGGAAAATAGTCACGGCCGCCTTGCGACGGCCGTACAGCGTTTTTCCTTCGATTCAGAGCATCTTTTTCAACTGATAGAGCCAGTCGAGCGCCTGACGCGGAGTCAGCATATCCGGGTCGAGCGTCTCCAGCGCTTCAATCGCGGCCGGCGGTTCTTCGGGAGCCAGCAGCATCAACTGCGCCCCGTCGATGTGGCTGCTTGACGCATTATTGGACAGCGTTTCCAGCTCTTTCAGTTTTTGACGCGCGCGTTTGATCACGTCCTTCGGCACCCCCGCCAGCGCCGCTACCGCCAGTCCGTAGCTCTTGCTGGCGGCGCCGTCCTGCACGCTGTGCATAAAGGCGATGGTATCGCCGTGCTCCAGGGCATCCAGATGAACATTGACGACGCCTTCCATTTTCTCCGGCAGATTGGTCAGCTCGAAGTAGTGGGTGGCGAACAGCGTCATCGCTTTGATCTTGTTTGCCAGCGTTTCCGCGCACGACCAGGCCAGCGACAGGCCGTCGTAGGNTGACGTACCTCGGCCGATCTCATCCATTAGCACCAGACTGTGTTCCGTCGCGTTATGCAGAATATTGGCGGTCTCCGTCATTTCCACCATGAAGGTGGAGCGGCCTGACGCCAGATCGTCCGCTGCGCCGACGCGGGTGAAGATGCGGTCGACCGGGCCGATGACGGCCTGCTCAGCCGGTACATAACTGCCGATATGGGCCATTAGTACGATCAACGCCGCCTGACGCATATAGGTGCTTTTCCCGCCCATATTCGGACCGGTGATGATCAGCAGGCGACGCTGCGGGGACAGCGACAACGGATTGGCGATAAACGGCTCGCTGAGCACTTGTTCTACGACGGGGTGGCGGCCGCCTGTGATCTTGATACCGGGGCGATCGCTCAATGTCGGGCAGACATAGTTAAGCGTCTCCGCCCGTTCCGCCAGGTTGCTCAGCACGTCCAATTCCGCCAGCGCGCTGGCGCTTTGCTGCAACTCCGCCAGATGGGGGAGCAGGAGGTCAAACAGCTGGTCGTAAAGCGCTTTCTCCAGCGCCAGCGCCTTACTTTTAGAGGTGAGAACCTTGTCTTCGTACTCTTTCAGCTCGGGGATGATATAGCGCTCGGCGTTTTTCAGCGTTTGACGGCGCACGTAGTGCATCGGCACCAGATGGCTTTGACCGCGGCTAACCTGGATGAAATAGCCGTGCACGCCGTTAAAACCGACTTTCAGCGTATCAATGCCGAGCTTTTCGCGTTCACGGATTTCCAGCTTGTCCAAGTAGTCGGTGGCGCCCGCGGCAAGGCTGCGCCATTCATCCAGCTCTTCGTTGTAGCCGGTGGCGATAACGCCGCCGTCCCGAACCAGAACTGGGGGAGCTTCAACCACCGCGCGTTCCAGCAGATCCCGCAGTTCGTCGAACTGGCCTATCTGGCTGGCGAGCCGCTGAATCGCATCGGCGTCGATCGATGACAGCTGGGCATGAATGTCCGGCAGTTGATGAAAGGCATGGCGCATTCTCGCCAGATCGCGCGGACGCGCCGTGCGCAGCGCCAGCCGCGCCAGAATACGCTCCAGATCGCCGACCTGACGTAGAAAAGGCTGCAATTCGACGGCCAAGTCCTGTAACGCGCCAATGGCCTGCTGACGCTGCGTTAACGTCTGAACGTTGCGGCTTGGCATATGCACCCAACGTTTCAGCATCCGGCTGCCCATCGGCGTCACGGTGCAGTCCAACACGGCCGCCAGCGTATTCTCGGGGCCGCCGGACAGGTTCTGCGTCAGTTCGAGATTGCGTCGCGTCGCGGCATCCATAATGATGCCGTCCTGCTGGCGCTCCATCGTGATGCCGCGAATATGCGGCAGTGAGGTGCGCTGTGTATCTTTGGCGTATTGCAGCAGACATCCGGCGGCGCGCAGCCCGAGCTTGGCCTGTTCGACGCCAAAGCCCGTTAGGTCGCGCGTACCGAACTGCAGGTTCAGCTGCTGGCGGGCCGTATCCAGCTCGAATTCCCACAGGGGGCGGCGGCGCAGCCCGTTGCGATGTTCAATCAGCGACATCAATTCAAACGTTTCGGGATAGAGCAACTCAGCCGGATTGGTGCGCTGCAGTTCAGCGGCCATGCTTTCAGCATCGGCAGGTTCCGCTAGTCGAAAACGCCCTGAGCTGATGTCCAGCATGGCATAACCGAATCCGCGACCATCCTGCCAGATCGCCGCCAGCAGGTTGTCCTGACGCTCCTGAAGCAGTGCTTCATCACTGATGGTGCCCGGCGTCACGATGCGCACCACTTTCCGCTCTACCGGCCCTTTACTTAAGGCTGGGTCGCCAATTTGTTCGCAAATGGCGACGGACTCGCCCAGTTGCACCAGCCGTGCCAGGTAGTTTTCCACCGCATGATGAGGGACGCCAGCCATCGGGATGGGTTCACCCGCCGAGGCGCCGCGCTTGGTTAATGAGATATCCAGCAGCTGAGATGCCCGCTTGGCGTCATCGTAGAACAGCTCGTAAAAATCGCCCATTCGGTAGAACAACAGAATTTCCGGGTGTTCTGCTTTCAGCCTCAGATACTGCTGCATCATGGGGGTGTGGCTATCGAGGTTGTCGGTGGTTTTCATGCGGTTATTTTCATAATCCATTGAATTTACGTTCGATGGTGATTTTTGTTGTTCTTGTAGGGCATCACCGGTGTATCGCAGCGAGCAGCCGGTCGTGTTCGTCGTGAAGTCGGAATGCGACGCCTGCCAATCAATCAGCGGGCTATCATAGCGGAGCGCGTTCGACAGGAAAACCGATCAACAAAACGTTCTCGCTCAAGGCCAGCGACGCGATGAGCCAGGAGATTCACTCAAGGCCGATGCTGGCGAGAATACCAAGCTGAAAAAGCATCGGCGGCAACGGATATCGCGACCTTTATTGACCGCTATACTAGCTCAGCGACCTGCAAACTGACATAGGTAAAACCCGGAAGCGTCCCGCAAACTTTGTGTGAAATAGCTTATTTGGAAATGGCAGAGACTTGTGTTCATCCGTAAGAAAGGGGAAAGGGGCGACAGTACGTAAGGAGTAGCCGGTTCTAGGAAAGAGCATCGCAGCCACCTACAGCAATGATTGTACGAATCGTCAATGTTGAAACTTTTCGCGACGTGGTTCATTCATGCGGTTCCTCGCTTATTCCGCGCGATATGGCTTCCCCCCAATGTTACCTACCAATAAAACTGCCCGGTGTTTTGGCTCCAGCCTACCCAGATAAGGGGGGCTTTCTCGATACATTTTGCCTCAACGGTCATGTCGTCAAAACACAATAAGTCAGTATCTTCGTCCGTTCCTTGGTCTACACGGTAGCCCTCACCGTAGTTTTGGATGAATAAATCATAGCTTCCATCGTTACGTCTGTGAGGGATGCCATAGGTTGCTTGGATTTTATCTTTATTGGCTTCCCACCAAGCGATCTGGCGGTTTTTCAAGTAGGGGAAATGTTTGACGAGAATGATGTTGCCATCATGTACGGCTACGATTTCCACAGGGAGAAGGGACTGCCAAAGTAAATAACCACAGGCCACAGCTGCCATCAAGCTAGCTACTATTCGTTTATTCACCTCGTCTCCCGCTAATTTCCACTCTGGTATTCATTTCGGTAATAAAAGGCTTATACCCGTACTGTTTTGAGCGCTGTAATACAAACCACAACTTGAAGATGGCAAAACTATGATTGTAATCAGTATTCAGGATATCTTTATCATCGAGCCCAAAATGGTCTTGGACACGATAATGGACGACAGCTTTGTAGGAATCCCCCTGTATGTCCAGGGACTCAAGTGTGATATGGGTCGCCCAGGTATCGTGAACGGAGAGGCTAAGAGCATTTACATAGTCTAGCCAACGATCAAACTTGGGTAATACGGTCTGTTTCTGAATATTTTCGCGAAAACGCGACTCTTTATCCTTAGGGATAAATCCGTTGTCGTAATCGATTGAGGATGCAAGCGTCTTTTTGATATTGAGAAGTGTACTGCTGCTGGAATTGTCTTCCAGGATCTGTTCTTTCAATGCACTGTCCAGAAAAGGGCTACTGAATGGCTTACCCGTGTTTTCTTGCATGTGTTTGATCATCTTCATGATGATATTCTCACTTCCCGCAAAGGAGTGAGATCCGTTGCACTCTCCCTGAATTCATCAAACATCATTGCGGCTGCTTCTTCCTGAGTCACCTTTTCGATAGGAGGTGCGTCTTTTTTAAAAAGTTTTCTGATATCGATAGATATAACGGTTCTAGCATAGGTGTTTCGGCATCTAAAGATCGTATTGACCTTATGTCGGCCTGTTTTTTTATAAGTTCTACGGGGTCCACAACGGAAGATGCATTATTGACATCGATATTATATTTACTTTTCAGCGTTTCAATATCGAGATCGCCGCACTTCATGTCATCCGCTTCGTAATCATCCATTTTATGTCTGGTGGTGAAGATGAGCGCCGGTATGGCCATTCTTTGCGGTCCTTGGTGCTCTTCATAAGAGTCAAGCTGCACAAATGACGCGAACCTTTCTTCGACGATTTGCGGTATGTAACTGTAGGCGGGTCTTTTAATTTGTTTATCAATCAGGTAATTCAGCCTGTCTTTAAGAAAAATAGGCAGCCTTTCGTTGAGCCTATTTCCACCGGAAAGAATGCCCATAATCTCCACGCCATAAAACGCGTTTCTGATCAGTAATAGCTTTCCACTACGTATCTCTTCCAGCACGCTTCGATAGGCCATCCAGCGGCGATGGTGAAAAAGATGGTGTTTATCTGCGGATAATCTAAGACCCATTGGGAGGGAGCCTGGCGTCGTCAATGTTGGCTTCAGGTTGTGCGATGCGTTGCAGAGAGCGGTAAGCATGCTCTGGATGAAGCAGGTAGGGAATATCCTCAAGGTAGATATTTGTTAGATGCCTGGCGGTGTAGATATGTAAATTATTCAACTGCAAAAATCCCTTTATTTAAAGCTTTATACTGCATAACTCTCTGATTGACACTGTTACGCAATCATCCCTATTAACACCGTTATTGATATCATAACGCCTTAATATCAACGCGATAAATAACCTGTTGAATCGAGTGGTTAATGGCGGTTTGCCTGAAAGATCGCTGTTTGTATCCCTCCGATTCTTATCAACAGAGCTCATGCGGCAATAGGGTAAAAAAACAGCCGCAGATTTAAAAGGGGGAAGGCAAAAGGGGGGACGGAATCGTCTTTGAAGGTACGACTAGGCCATGCTAATTATTCAACGCTGCCCACGCGGCGGGCTCGTGCTGCCTGAGTCAGTACGCAAGCTGGCAGGTAACTGCTGCGTCTTATTCTGTTTTCGGACACGCGTTGTACTGATTCGGGACTCCACCACGTGGCCGCCTGCGTTTTAACCCCTCACTCCACACTTTCCCGATACGTTGAGGGTTGGTTGAAACTCGACTCCCCGCTAATCGTATATGCTGTCTTTCTGCGTCATCTCATGGCGATTGTGCTAAAAAAACGCGCAGTCTAATGAATGTATATTGAATAATACCTTATGTTAAAGATGAATTATTCTTGATGATGTTTTAGGGTGTTTTACTCTACCGCGCGGCAGCCGTTTAGATTAATTTTTGATTAAATATTGAGTCGACCTCTCTCTATCATCGGATGATGATATCGGTAATAATTTCAATGCCTTTCCGAATGAACTCCGTACCCAATCCAATCTAGAAGACCGCTATATTAACGCGCAGTTAATGGTTTTATCCTTGTTATTCAATGGCTTTGTTGGGTTTTATTGATCTTGGTCGGGTTTTTAATGAAAAGTCAGCCGCAGAGTCCGTTTACCGTCCTGGCGAGCTTAACTACGTGCTTTTTCTGCCGATAGTACTGATGTCGGCAATATCGTTGTTTTGCTCATATATAGGACTTAATATGTCAATCAAACGCTTCTCGCTCATCATCCTTGCTTCACTTTTACTTATCTTTTTCGCCAGTACGCTATCGAATGTGTGGATGCTGATACGCAGCAACAACTCTCTGGATAGTGTGAATAAAGAAATACGTGTCGTGCTGTCGGTCATTGACCCCATCAATCACAGTCGCACCCTGCGTGTACGTCTCATGGAATACATGGAGGATTTGGAAAAAGGGGACAGCCAGAATACTCAGTCGACGCTGGAGGGCGCGAATGCCGTGCTGGCGAAAGCCGATGCGGCGTTTCAGGCTTACCTCAGTGCGCCGAAACAACCGTCTGAAGGTCCGCTGGCCGACGCATATCGCTCGACCTATCTCGCTTACCGCCAGGATGGATTGCAGCCTCTGCTGGATGCGGCAGCCAAAAATGACGAACCCACATTTTATGCGCAGCTGGCCGTCGTACGTAAGCTGGATCGTCAGTACGAAATCGCCTTGGATAAGCTCCTGGAGTTCCGCGAGCAATATGCCAAGCGGCTGAATGAGGATGCGCAGAGTAACTTCACTTTCTCAATGGTCCTGATTGCGATTTTCGCTGTCGTATTTATCGCCATCATCGTCGGGATGATGATCCTGCTGAAGCGCTTCGTTCTGGATCAGTTGGGCGTTGCCAAAGATCACTGTAGTCAGATTGCCAACGGTCATCTGGAAACCTCGGTGAATGGGCGTCTGAAAGGCGAGATTGGCGATCTGATGCGTTCGATGGAGCAAATGCGTCTTTCGCTGGTGCAAATTATCGGGCAGGTGCGCGACTCCAGCTACACCGTCGCTCACGCATCTCAGGAAATTGCAGCGGGCAACATCGACCTGTCCTCCCGCACGGAGCAGCAGGCGTCCGCGCTGGCGGAAACGGCGGCAAGCATGGAAGAGCTGGGGGCGACCGTCAAACAGAATACGGCGAACGTATATCAGGCCACCAGCCTGACTCAGGACGCGGTGAAAGCGGCGCAGGATGGGGAAAAGGTGGCCCGAGAAGTGGGGGACACCATGCTGGGCATCACCGCCAGTTCCAAGAAAATCGAAGACATCACCAGCGTCATCAACGGTATTGCATTCCAGACCAATATATTGGCATTGAACGCGGCGGTAGAAGCGGCGAGAGCTGGAGAGCAGGGGCGGGGATTTGCCGTCGTGGCTGGCGAGGTGCGCAATCTGGCGCAGCGCAGCGCTCAGGCGGCAAAAGAGATAGAAGGGCTGATCAGCGAATCGGTGAACGGCGTACGCATGGGATCGGATCAGGTCACGAAGACCGGCGAAGCGATGTCTGCCATTATCACCTCCATTACGCGTATTAACGATTTGATGGGGGAAATTGCAACGGCGTCCGATGAACAGAGCCGCGGCATCGGTCAGATAGAACAAGCCGTGACGGAAATGGACGGCGTCACGCAGCAAAATGCGGCGTTGGTTCAGGAATCCGCCGCGGCGGCCGCGTCGCTGGAAGAGCAGGTGCATCATCTCACTCATGCCGTCTCCTCTTTCAAACTTCCAACGAATGAAAATACGCTGTTACAGCCCACGTTAACCAAGAGAACGTCTTCGTCCTCCAACGTCAAAGCGCTGCCTTCAAGCAACAGCGGTAAAAAGAAGGGTGAAGATAACTGGGAAAAATTTTAAAAACAGGCGCGCCAATCACTCACCGCCGCTGAGTTTTCCTACGCTGTGGTGATGACCCGGGAAACGGGCCGAGCCGTATAAGGGGNGTACGGTCGGCGAATGGACTTCCCGGGGGCCGACAAGTGATTGGCGAAGGGCGTTGCGGACTCACCCCTGTGGTGTCCGCCTGCCTGGCGTTTGCTCTCTGATTCCATTTCCTTCTCTTCTCTTCGATGCCTGTCGGCAAGTCCCTGATGGAAAGCGATACGTATGCCTGGTGGTCACACACAACCTGTCTCGGGGAAGGTATGGTCGTCACACCCTCGTTCGCCGCTCAGGATATTCATGGCGTTGGCAGCAATTAAAATCAGTGAATCTGGAGCCTGTGGGCATTAATTTCCCCGAACTGCCGGAAAATAACCCGATCGTTTTCTTTATTACCGCAATAGAGAGGCGGAATGAACACCGCATTTTTTATCAAAGAGAACGAATGAAAAAGGGTCCTGGATAATTCTAATGGACTTATTTTTTAATGAGCAAAAAGATATTTTCATTTTGGAAGTAATAGCCCGGAAAGCGTTGTTGAGCGTTATTTTTAGGCAGGCGTCAGGCTATTTTGGTTTAGCAGGGTGATTAAAATTAGCGCCTTTTTTTATATTTTAATTCCGACTAATTTCATCAGGTATTGGGCGTTTGCTGTTCTCGCTTTGTCTTTGCCATTAGTTTTTTAACTAAAGATACATCGTCAGCTGTTTGGCTGGCATTGGCGTGGATGATGCAATTATAAATTCGCCATAAATGTCATAACATTATGAATTTTATTAAAAAATTTGTGTTATCTGATTTGGTTTTGCCTATCTTTATGCTTTTTGACTTAAGGCAATATTATCTCGATAAAAATGATTACTTTAGTTTCATAATGGCGGTGTTATTATATCGCGACACCAGGTCGCCGGATGGGTAATCAACCTTGCACGGCAAGACTTAATAATTCAGGAGCTTTAGATAATGAAAACGCCTCGCACTATAACCTCTCCTAAAAAATTCTTTATCGGCAACGGTATCCTTAATCAGCTCCACGACTTCGTAAAAGACTTCGGGGATAACGCATTAATCGTCTGTGATGAATTCATTCTGCAGAAAGTGAAAGATGACGCTGTGCCGCCCTTACTGGAAAAAGGGATGAAATGTACCGCTGAGAAATTTAATTACGAATGTACTGACGTCGAAATTAATCGTCTTGGCGACATCGTCAACGCTCAGAAAGCGAATGTCATTGTGGGTGTGGGCGGGGGTAAAACGCTCGACGTTTCAAAAGCGGTGGCTTTCTATCAGAAACTCCCTGTCATCCTGTTCCCAACGATTGCGTCTACTGATGCGCCTTGCACCGCGCTGTCCGTTATCTACAAAGAAAACGGTGAATTTGACCGTTACCTGTTCCTTCCGCAGAATCCGGATGCGGTGATTGCGGATACCGCTATCATTGCTTCAGCGCCGGTTCGTTTCTTTGCCGCAGGCGTGGGTGACGCGCTGGCGACCTATTTTGAGGCTCGGGCCTGCTATCAGGCGGACGGCATCAATCTGGTACTGAAGAAACCGTCAAGAACGGGGCTGGAACTGGCCAAGCTGTGTTACCAACTGCTGAGTGAAAACGTGGAATCCGCCATGGATGCCATCAAAAACAAAGTGGCGACGCCTGCACTGGAACAGGCGATTGAATCAACGATCTATTTGAGCGGCGTCGGCGCCGAATCGGGTGGTCTGGCGGCCGCCCATGCGGTGAATAACGGTATGTCCGTCGTGCCGGATTTGCACAAAGCCCAGCACGGTGAAAAAGTGGTATTCGGCCTGCTGACGCAGCTGGTGTTAGAAAACGCGCCGGTCGCGGAGTTCGATGAAGTTATCCGCATCATCAAAACCGCCGGTCTGCCGTTGACGCTGGAAGATATGGGCCTGAAAACGTTTGTCGAGGCTGAATGGCGTAAAGTGGCGGAAATTGCCTGCCACAAAGACGACACCATGGGCAACATGCCGATGGAAGTGACCGAAGAGGATGTCTACAACGCAATGGTCGCGGCTAACAGCCTGGCTGAGCGTTACAAAGCGAAAGCCTAACGCTTCCCGCTGACTCCTCATGCCAACCCGCTTGCCGGGTTGGCATGTCTCTGCTTCTCCGTTTTATGCGGCACGTATCCGTTAACCGCTGACCTCTCTTTTTCTCTTTCGTCGACCCTAAGTATGGCATCGGATTTTCACTGCCAATCGGCGGCTGGCCATCGTGCGGTAGGGGTATTTTTTCGCGTGAACTCGTCCTGTCCGCGCTGAATTCATCCGAAATTTTTATTATCTATTATACTGTCTTCGTTCATAAAACTGAGGCACAGCAGAGGCTGTGAATAGAGCAGAGATGGAATATTATTGCTTCGTATTAATAAAGTTTATTATTGGTTTTACTATTGTGATTACGCACCTGAATGTTTCAGGTAAAACACAGTTATCGCAAATGACGCCGGTGGACTTCATCGGTAACTTCGTTCTCGGGGGGATTATCGGCGGCGTTATTTACAGCGACAGCATTCCACTCTACCAATACATCATCGTGTTATTTATTGGCGTTGGACTTATTTCCTTGCTGAATTTTATCAGTAAGCATTTTCATCTTTTTCGCTCTATCGCCATTGGCGATCCTTTACCGATCGTCAAAAAAGGCCGTTTTCTGATGGAAAACATCCTGCGACAGAAGAACAAAATCGACATTCTTAATGTCGCCTCGCAGCTTCATTCTCAGGGGATTCGTTCATTCCAGCAAATTACCTATGCTCAGATCGAGCCCAGCGGTCAGTTGACGGTGGTCTGTGAAGACAACGAAATGCCTTCGGTCATTGTCATGAAAGACGGTGAAATCAGGCGAAAAGAATTGGAACAAATTGAAAAAGATGAGGATTGGCTGCAAAACAAGCTTCGTGAGCATGAACTTGAAGAAGATGACATCTTTATCGCGGAGTTTTGGGACGGCAATTTGATGTTTATCCTGCGCGACGGCTCGGTCCTTAAGTAGCGTTTGTGCGATATTCGGCGGATAGCGGACGTTACGTTTCGTTAATCCGTTTTGACAGATACGTATAATCCCTTGTAGGAACACGTCTTTTCTCCTTTTCCGGGGCCATTAACCTAGGTCGATGGCCCCGGTTTTCGTGCTGCCATAAAGTCCTTTACGTAAAGATGGCTACTCAGCGAGGCCTTAAAACGTTAAAATATGCTCAGCTGAATATACTGCTATTGATTTTATTGGTTTTTTACATACATTTTTTTATTTTTAGGAATTTTATCATGCAACAGCTACCCAATTGCCCAAAATGCCAATCTGAATACACCTGGCAGGACAACGACATGCTCAACTGTCCTGAATGCGGGCATGTTTGGTCCATGGCAGGCGAGGCCGCGGAGCAGGAAGAAGGACTGGTCGTTCGCGATGCTAACGGCAACTTGCTGGCTGATGGCGACACCGTCACCGTGATCAAGGATCTGAAAGTGAAGGGGAGCTCTACGCCGCTGAAAATTGGTACGCGTGTGAAAGGTATCCGCCTGGTGGAAGGCGATCACAACATCGATTGCAAAATCGACGGTTTCGGCGCGATGAAACTAAAATCCGAATTCGTGAAGAAAAACTAAATCGCCGTGCTCTCGCTTCCTGAAATCGCCGTATTCATTTCAGGAAGCCTCCCTTTTATTTGTCCCACACGATCTATCCTCGTCGATCCGTTCATCCATTTCCGGTGGTAAATACAGCCGCCTTTCCCGTCCGCGAGCGCTGAAACATGGGCCTCGATTTCACTAATGCGACCAGCAGACCACGACCAAGAAAGCGGCCCCACCGCTGAGAATGAAACCCTCCGTCGGGCATTGCCGCCGGTTCCGCCGCGTCTGATTGCGCTGTATTGGCTTCAGCGTCCAGAGCGGCGCTGTAGAACCGCAACCGCTCGAGAAAGTCATGACGCGACGTCAGCGATAGAAAAGAGNGCGATTGAACAGCCCGCAGACACATTCGTGCTTCTCGATTGGCAGGCTGGCCTGCGCTACATTCTTGCAGAAAGCGCCTGCGCCGCCGCAGGGGCTGTTGAGGGCGCGACCTCGTGCACCTTAGTGCCTCCATAGGACCTGAAAGGAAAAAAAGGCGAGCTGAAATGGCGAAGGAGCACATAGCATATTATCTTTAAGCGGTGAGTCGTGGGGAAAACAACAACAACGGCGCAAAACGGAAGCATGACATCCGCTCTCCACGGGGAAGTAGCGGAAAGGGGAAATAGTGGCGTAGCCATCAATTCTCTATTTTTATTCTTTTTTAGTCTTAACGAAAAAATGCATTAGCCGATATATTTTAGAGAACAGACTCTTTTTTGATTCTGATGTCAGCCCTCCCTAATACATGATGTTCTTTCATGCCAGGGGGACGGTTGAGCCTAATTTCTCTGCTGCTTGATATTCGCCACCAGGAGCCTGTTCGCATTTCGAATAATCGCTTTCGGGATGGAAGCATTTGAACTTTATTTCAATACTTTGGTGTTAGTTATTACGATAACTCGTCGTTTTTACGGTGTGATGGCATTAATTGAAATATAACAAGGAGACGTATTGTGGCTATATCCGGTATTGAGACACACAGTCAAAATATAAAGCCTTATTATCCCCTCGTGGCATCAATTAGCGCGTCGAATAATAGCGGCTCATCCACAGCGGGTAGCACGGGCGGCTTTCCTCTGAGCAGTCAGACGGGAACAAGCTTCAGCGACGTTTCCACGCAGGTGTTCACCACGGGGACGGTGAGCGCGTCTGATTCAACGCAGTCGACCGACGAGCGGCTGGAGGATCTCGAGGCCCAGCTACAGTCTCGCGAAGCCCAGCAGGCTAAGGACGACAAAGAGGAAGTGCAGTCCGACTCGCTTGAACGCTCTCTACAAATGATCAACGGGATCCCGATGTACGGCGGCACATTGGTTTCGATGATCAGTTATCCCGACGGGAGCTGGGAAGCGTACGACGCCTTCTCCGGCGAACCGGTCACCACCGAAGAGCTGGTGAAGATGGGGCAAGAGAGCAGCAGTGCGGACAGCGATATGTTCAGCTTCTATAGCAAAGGGATATATAAAGGCCTCTCCGCCGCTGAAATTTACGAAAAGATTCAGCAGATGATGGGGGGAGGTTCGGACGAGATGGCCTGGGGCGTCGTCGGGTCTTCTGAGGTCTCCTCGACGAACGCTTAACGATGGCTTCGTTGTTTGCAAACCGGTTAGGGGAGCACGCGTTCTGGATAAAATGATGCCGGCCGGNCAGGCATAACGCCTGACGTAGATTGACTTTCGCACGGTATCACAGGAATAGACGTATTGAACGGCGACCGGAATATCGGCATTTATCCTTTTAACGATCTGCCTTGTTTTGTGTCATTAGCCACCCACAAATCTTCATGTTACGCGCCTAGTTGTTATTAATCGTGTTATCCACGTTGTTATTGGCGGACCGCTATTTCGGTCCGCCTTTTTTTATATCATCGTCGGGCGAATAATTTATCGCCGACGTTGCGCAAAAAATGCTCTCCGTCATCCCGTTTCACTCATCACTACCTGACGCCACCGCCGGAAGTCCGACTACTTCACCGCGCTTCTTCGAGTATCCTTGCGCTGAATAAGTTGCCTGACCGCCTCATTCGCCCCCGATTTGTTCGATGGTTTTCCCATTTTCATTCTTCGATACCGAATCCATCTGAGATGGACTCGGTGAAAAAAACGGATCTTAATGTTTCAAAAAAAATAATTACTTAAAGTGACTCATATCAATAACTTCAATAAGTTAAGCAATGTTTTGTCATCACCCACCACAGAAGAAACGGGAGACCGTTGCCTGAAAGGGCGATGCCTTCCAGCCATGCGGCCCTGGTGATAGGCGTTGCGTAAAAAAACAGAGCGCAGAGAAGCGCAAAACACGGCAGTTAATCAAAAGGATCCGTTTTCATGAGTCGTACCACTCACAAGCTGTCCCCGCCTTTTCATGCCGAACATATCGGTAGTTTTGTCCGCCCGCCACGGTTACGACAAGCGCGTCAGGATTGGGAGCAGGGGAGGCTTTCTCGCGACGCGCTGACCGAGATCGAAGACGAAGAAATTGTGCGCGCGATAGACCAGCAGAAAGCCTGCGGATTGCGTATTCTCACCGACGGTGAATTCAGGCGCGTATGCTGGCAGACCGATTTTTTCGAGCATCTTCCGGGGATCCGGCGACTTTCCGCTCCGCCTGTCGAGGAAAAGCCGATAGCGAGCGGCATTGAGGTGGTGGGGGAGATTTCGTTCGATGCGTCGCACCCGTTCCTGGCGCATTTTCGCTTTCTGCATCAGGCGATCAGCCATGATTCCACACTGCTGGCCAAGCAGACGCTGCCCAGCCCGACGATGCTCCTGCATCCCTCCCTGCGTAACAACGCGTGTTATCCCTCGCTTGAGGCGTACGGTAGTGCTTTGTCCCACGCCTACCGTCAGGCGATACAGGCCTTTTATGAGGCCGGCTGCCGTTATTTACAGCTGGATGACATGATGTGGGCTTATCTATCTGACGGCGCGGTCATCGCACACGAACAAAGCATGGGGAACGATCCGAAGTCTCTGCTGGAACTGTGTATCCATACGCTGAATCAGGCGCTGGCGGACAAACCGGAAGACATGTATGTCAGCCTGCATTTGTGCCGGGGCGAGTTTTCCGGCAATTGGCGCTATGACGACGGGCTGAATGCCATGGCACATGCGATGGCACGCGCGCAGGTCGACGGCGTGATGGTGGAATATGACGACCGCCGTCCGGCGGAACTGGAATTGCTCCGCCACGTCACCAGCCAGCAGGTCGTACTCGGGATTGTGAGCAGCCGGCAGGCAGAGTTGGAGGACCCATCGCAGGTCACCATGGCGGTCAATACGGCATCCCTTTATATGCCGCTGCGCAGGCTGGCGTTGAGCCCGACCTGCGGTTTCTCCCCCGGAAACCGCGACTCTGTCCTGAGTGAAGCGCAGCAGTGGGCTAAGCTCAAGCACGTCGTCGACATCGCGAAAACCGTCTGGATGATCCCTGATTAAGTCGACGGTTTCAGGAGAATCATAGCGAGAAAGGCGGCGCTATTCGCTGCCGCCTGCAATAACTGATTGATATCGTTTTGCCGCTAACTAAACTGGCTGCATCCAACTTCTCATCATGCGGGATCCCATGGAGCTGATTCACCTTGTTTACCGGCAATATCGCTGGCCTTTCATCGCCGTCATCCTTCTGAGTCTGGCCAGCGCGGCGCTGGGCATTGGTCTGATCGCGTTTATTAACCAACGGTTGATTGCCTCCTCGCATTCAGATCTTTGGGTGTTACCGCAGTTTCTGGGATTACTGCTGCTTCTGATGGCGGTCACTCTGGGCGCCCAGCTGGCGCTGACGCTGTTAGGACACCATTTTGTCAGCCGTATGCGCGGACAGCTGATCAAACGCATTCTAGATACCAGTCTGGAGCGCATGAACCAGATCGGCCATGCTCAGCTGCTGGCCAGCCTCTCTAACGATATCCGCAGTATCACGATCGCCTTCGTTCGCCTGCCGGAACTGGTGCAGGGCGTTGTTCTGACCGTCGGCGCGGCCTGTTATCTGGCGTGGCTGTCGCCGCGTATGATGCTGGTCACCACGCTGTGGGTGACCGTCACCATCTGGGGCGGTTATTGGCTGGTCTCCCGCGTTTACCGCCATTTCAACCGTGTTCGGGAAATGGAAGATAGCCTGCACGAAGACTATGAGCGGGTCATTTCGGGATGTAAGGAGCTGGCGCTGAATCGGGACCGCGCTCAGCGGCTGTACGAAGAGGATTATCAACAGCACGCCAGGGAATATCAGCACCATATCGTGCGTGCCGATTCTTATCATCTCAGCGCGATCAATTGGTCGAACATTATGATGCTGGGCACAATCGGCGCGGCGTTCTTCATGGCCAACGGCCTCGGGTGGGCGGACAACGCGGTGGCCGCGACCTATTCGCTGACGCTGTTATTCCTGCGCACGCCCTTGTTGCAGGCGGTCGGCGCGTTGCCGACGTTGCTCAGCGCACAGGTGGCATTCGATAAGCTGCGTCGGCTCAAGTTGAACCCTTATCAGGAAGGCTTTCCGGCGTTCGCCGCCCCGCGGCACTGGCAGTCCATCGAGCTACGCGACGTCCGCTTCCGCTATGGTCAATCCGGCTTTGAGGTTGGTCCGATTAACGTGCGTATCCAGCGCGGAGAACAGGTGTTTGTCATCGGCGGCAACGGCAGTGGAAAATCCACGCTGGCGATGCTGCTGACCGGGCTGTATACGCCGGTCAGCGGACAAATTTTGTTGGATGGCAATCCTGTATCGTTGCCGGACTATCAGGCGCTGTTCTCGGCGGTCTTTACCGATTGCCATTTGTTTGACCGTTTGATGGGACCGCAAGGCGAAGCGCCGCCAACGGCGCTAATCGAACGCTGGGTGGAACGTCTCAGTATGCAGCACAAACTGCGGTTGAACGGGACCCAAATTGAAGACTTGTCGCTGTCTCAGGGGCAGCGGAAACGGGTCGCTTTGCTGCTGGCGCTGGCAGAGCAGCGAGAAATCCTGCTATTGGACGAGTGGGCCGCGGATCAGGATCCTCAGTTTCGACGCGTGTTTTATCAGGTGCTGTTGCCGCATCTGATGGCCGAAGGCAAGACGGTGATCGCCATCAGCCACGACGATCACTATTTTAGTCAGGCGGATCGGTTACTGGAGATGCGCGCCGGTCAACTGGTGGAACTGACCGGACAGGCGCGTGCCGACGCCAGCCGCGATGCCGTCGCCAGGATCAACCGTTGCGAGGAAGGGGACGCGCGCTGACGAGCCGCTTCTTCCGCTCGGCTCTTCGCTGAAGCCCGCGTAATTACCGCGTTGCTGTGGTTCGATGTTCTTATTCCCCCGCTTTGCTTGTATGATTCAGCTCTTGGTATGACAGAAGACGGCTGATGTGATGGCCGTCGACTAAGCACCTTTTCCATACGGGCGATGTCACCTGTCATTCCGGACCACGCGGTGCTCGAAACCCTCACGTACATCCTTGTGCGCGCCGGATGCTCGGCACCGTTTGTGTCCAGACTGGCGGCGGCAATAACGCTTTGTGGGATAGGTTCTATGATTAATTAAGGACTCGTCGTTACATGACACGACCGATTTTTATGGTTGGCGCCAGAGGGTGTGGCAAAACTACCGTGGGCGGGGAGCTGGCGCGCGCGCTCGGCTATCAGTTCGTTGATACCGATATTTTCATGCAGGAAACCAGTCAGATGACGGTGGCTGACGTCGTAGCACAGGAAGGCTGGCCGGGTTTTCGCCGACGCGAATGTGCCGCACTTCAGGCGGTAACGCAGCCTGAGTGCGTGATTGCCACCGGCGGCGGCATTGTGCTGCTGGACGACAATTGCCGCTTTATGCAGGAGCAGGGAAGAGTCATCTACCTGCATGCGCCAGCAGGGCTATTGGCTCAACGGCTGGTGGTCGACCCTCAGGCCGAACAACGGCCAACGCTGACGGGGCGCCCCATCGCGGCGGAAATGGCGGCGGTACTGGCAGAACGTGAGGCGCTCTACCAGTCTGTCGCGCACCACGTCATTGATGCGACGCAGACCCCTGACGCCATTGTCGCGGACGTATTGCAGGCGCTCAGGATGGCGGCGGCCTGAGCCCGCGTCGCGGCGACAGCCGATGCGGCCTTGTTCCAGGATAATTTTTCATAACATGATGACTGTTAGATAAGAGGATGTTTGTATGCTGCAGGTGAACGAGTATTTCTCAGGAAAAGTAAAATCGATTGGCTTTGACAACAGCGCAGATGGCCGTGCGAGCGTAGGGGTAATGGCGGAAGGCGAATACACCTTCGGTACCGGTCAGGCCGAAGAAATGACAGTTATCAGCGGTGCGTTAAATGTACTTCTGCCGGGTGCGGTGGAATGGCAGTTGTTCTCCGCCGGGGAGATGTTCTCCGTGCCGGGGCATAGCGAGTTTAATCTGCAGGTCGCCGAACCGACGGCCTATCTGTGCAAATACCTCTAATCCAGGTCGTCTGCTAGGCGGACACCGTCAGACACGGTGTCCGACGCGCCGAAGTCGCCGTCTCAACCCGTGTGTTATTCACCCTGCTGATTTTTCACTGCACCGCACCTCGGTCAGCGTGAGTGCGTCATCCCTTTTCTCTGAATGTTTTTTCTGTGGAAGCGATTATTTCTGGGTTTAGGCGTCGATCGTTATTTTACGTGTAATGAAATAAATTAAACGTCGACGTAACACTATTTCACTATCACCCTTGATCTTTGAAGTGCTATTTTTCTCGGCGCATTATCGGCAGCCAAAATAAAAACTTTACTCGCTTTGGTGAAATATAAAAATTGCCTATGGAACGCTGTGTTCTATTTTTATTAAAGGGTTTATTGGAAGCCTAATTTATCGATTTTGATGCTATTTTCTTATATTAAAAAAAGGACATAACGCTGTGAATAAATTTCCTTCCGTTGTATTTTGCTGAAGGGGCCGCGGCCGCGCGGGAGTAAATGGGGTGCATCAGGAGGAAAAACAGAACGCTGGCAGAGTATATAAAGAAAAGAAATCCTCTGGCATTTAATTGAGGAAATTATATTGGATATTCAAATCGTTATTACAAATGGTTGACTATTATGCTCAAAACTACACGCGCTCGCATTTTGGCTGTATGTACCGCAATTATCGTTTTATCTCTGATTATTAATACCTTCCTGAATTACCAGGTTGCGGGGAAATATAACGATAAATCTATTGATAATATGCTGTCTGCCGTGACGGAAAGTCACAGCCTGGCTATTGGCGACTGGGTGGCATCGAAAAAACAGATGATGGCTTCGTTGTACGATGTCGCCGCTGGCAGCGACGATCCTGTGCCGATATTCCGGCAGATAACCCGGTCGGGCGACTTCATCAATGTGTATATGGGCTACGCCAACGGGACGGCCAAGTTCGTTGAGACCGGCGGCATTCCCGCAGACTATAACCCGACGGTACGGCCGTGGTATCAGCAGGCGGTAAAAGAGGGCAAGCCGCTGGTGACCGCACCTTATATGGATATGGTCACCAATACCATCGTGGTGTCGTTTGTCGCGCCGGTCATTGATAACGGCACCCTGAAAGGCGTTGTCGGCAGTGATATGGCGATGAAAAATGTGATCGCCAACGTCAATGCCATTCATCCCACCACCGAGAGTTACGGCCTGCTTATTCAATCCGACGGCACCATCATCGCCCATCCCAACCCTGAAATGACGATGAAACCGCTGAAGGACATCGCGCCTGAGGTGGCCTTAGATCGCATTCTGTCCGCCAAAACTCCCGTCGAGGTGACGCTCTCCGGCGTCGACAAACTGGTGCTCGCCAGACCTGTCGCGGGGACGGACTGGTATGTGCTCGTCGCGCTCGACAAGGCGCAGGCGACGGCGGGGATGCATTCGCTGCTTCTNACGTCGATCATTACGCTGGTGGTCATTGCGCTACTCGGATCGCTGATCGTCAGCGTGATGGTGAATTCGTCGCTGAGACGTCTGCTACAGGTGCGTGATGCGATGGACGACATCAGCAACGGAACCAATGACCTGACCCAGCGTTTGCCGGATGAAGGGCATGATGAAGTGGCGCAGATCGCACGTTCGTTTAACAGCTTCGTCGATAAACTCAGCATGATTATGCTGCAAATCCGCGATGTGAGCGCCTCGCTGCAAATGGCGGCCAACGAGATTTCCGCGGGCAATAACGACTTGTCCTCTCGTACCGAAGCCTCTGCGGCGAGCTTGCAGCAAACGGCGTCGGCGCTGGAACAGATTTCGGCGACGGTCACCCAGTCGGCGGGGTCGGCCCAGCATGTCAATGAGCGCTCACTGATACTGGCGAAAGATGCCCGCAGTGGCGGCAAAGTGGTCTCGGATGTGATTGTGACCATGGACGATATCGTGGTGGCCTCCGGAAAAATCGGCGACATCATCGGCGTCATTGACGGCATTGCGTTCCAGACCAATATTCTGGCGCTTAACGCCGCAGTCGAAGCCGCTCGCGCCGGCGAGCAGGGCCGGGGATTCGCCGTCGTTGCGGGTGAGGTGAGAGCGCTCGCTCAGCGCAGCGCCCAGGCGGCAAAAGAGATCAAGGAACTGATCGAGTCCACGGTGCGCAGCGTGGGCGCAGGCTCGAAGCAGGTGCGTCAGGCCAGCAGCACCATGAATGAAATTGTCGGCGGCGTATCGACGGTCACGACGGTGATGTCAGAGATCACCCATGCATCGGAAGAGCAGATGAGGGGAATTCAGGAGATCAATAAGGCGATGGCGCAGCTGGACTCAATGGTGCAGCAGAATGCGGCGTTAGTTCAGGAGTCTGCCGCCGCGTTTGCTTCGCTGCAATCGCAAACCGAGGAGCTGAATTCGGCGGTCGGTCACTTCAAACTGTAATCGTTATTCCCCCGCCTACAGGCGGGGGGATGTTAACGAAGGAGAGCGGGAAGGGATTAACGCGGGGCTTCTCCGCCCAACGCTTCGATCAGGTTAGCGATGAGCGCGGCCAATTCCGCCGTCATCAGAATGAAATCCGCATCGAATTTCTGCGCGAAATCCTCACGGTCAATATCATCATTCTGCTCCCGCAGCTCGTCTGAGAATTTCAGGCGTTTCAGCGAACCATCGTCGGCCAGCATCAGTTGAACTCGCTCCTGCCAGTCCAGCGCCAGTTTGGTCACCAGCTTGCCCGCTTCGATATGTACGGCAATTTCGTCGCTGACCAAATCCTGTTTCTTGCAGCGAATCACGCCGCCGTCTTCCAGGATGGCCTTCAGCTCGGCTTCGTCCATCAAGGCGAAGCCCTGCGGGGTTTGGCCGGAGCGGACCCACTCGGTCATCGTCAGCTCGATGGGGCTTTCCATCGTCAGCGGCACAACGGGCAAAGAACCGAGCGTTTTGCGCAGCAGCGCCAGCGTATCTTCCGCCTTTTTGGCGCTGGCGGCGTCGACCATAATCAGGCCGTTGACCGTATCAATCCACAGCCAGATCTGGCTAAACCGGCTGAATGCACGCGGCAGCAAGCTGTGCAGCACTTCATCCTTGAGGGCGTCTTTCTCGGTTTTTTTCAGTTTGCGGTGCTGTTCGTTTTCCAGCTTATCGATTTTGGCTTCCAGCGCCTGCTTGATGACCGGCGACGGCAGGATCTTTTCCTCTTTGCGGGCGCAGATCAGAATTTGGCCGTTAACTTCGTGCGTCAGGGCATCGCTGTGGGAGCCCATCGGCGACNCCCAGCCGCTTTTGGTCATGTCCTGACTGCCGCACGGCGTGAAGGAGAATGAGGCCAGCTGCTTTTCCATTTCGTCCGCAGACAAGCGGACGTCGCGGCTGAGGCGATAAATCATTAAATTTTTAAACCACAGCATTCTGTTATTCCAGGCTGATGCGCAAAAAGAAGACGCGCGCAGGATTAATGTCAGCGCGCATGATAACGACTGAGGCGGGCGACGTTAAGATAAAAAGGCGGTTGCCGTCGCCCGCCGGATTGGCGCAAGTATCACGCCGGGGTTATTTGACCGCGTAGAGACTGTCCAACTGGCTGATCCCCAACCCATTGCGTTTTCTCACCCGAATTTGCACCTGAATACGCTCTTTCATCGCTTCGACGTGGCTGATGACGCCGATGGATTTTCCCGTCGCATTGAGGTTGTCCAGCACGTCCAGGGCGGAATCCAGCGTGTCTCCGTCCAGTGAGCCGAAGCCCTCATCAAGGAACAGCGAGTCGATGCGGGTCTTGTTGCTGACCAGATCGGAAAGCGCCAGCGCCAGCGACAGGCTGACCAGAAAACTTTCGCCGCCGGAGAGCGTACGAGTATCTCGCGTGGCGTCGGCCTGCCAGGTGTCGACCACCTGCAGTTCCAGCGTATCGGAGGCTTTACGCTGCAGCAGGTAGCGCCCGTGTAAGCGCGACAGCTGGCGGTTAGCCAGATACACCAGATGATCCAGCGTCAGCCCCTGTGCAAATACCCGGAATTTATGACCGTTATTTGAGCCGATTAGCCTATTGAGCTGCGCCCAGTCTTCGCATTGCTGCCTGCGCCGTGCAACCTCTTCCAGCAAGGTGCGTTGTTTGTCCTGCAACTGCTGGTCGCTTTGCAGCTGTTGCCGGATCTCTCCCTGCTGCTGCGCGCCGTTTTTCAGCATATTGCCAAGTTCGGCGAGCATCTGCAGCACGTCGGCATAGACCAGGTTTTCCTGCAGCGATTTCGGTCTGGCCGCCTGATGCTGGGCGAGTTTTTCTTCCGCCTGAGCATGTAGCGCATCGGCCTGCTGCTGACGTTGAGTGAGCCGTTCCTTCAGTGCGATGAGTTGCTCGCGGGCCTCTTCGCTCAATAGCGCGCGGGTGAAGTCGCTTTCATCATCGAACGGACTGGCCCGCAACGCGTCGGTAAAGCGGCTTTCCGCCTCTTTCAACGTGTTATCGGTGCGTTGCCACTGCTGTTCCAGCGACTGTTTTTCGCCGGTCGTCCGGCTGAGTTGTGACTGGCCTGACTGCCACTTATCCTGCGCCAGTCTGAGAGCTCGCTCGTCATCCTGCGCCTGCTGACGCAGGTACGCCTGTACCTCTTTGACGCTCTGATTACCCAACAAATTCCAGCGCGACTGCTGCGCCGTTTCCAGCGATTGCAGCGTTGCTTTCAGCTGCTGCTGTAACGTGGCGAGGGCCGTTTCCGTGTCTTTCAGGCGCTGCTGCGTATGTTCGGTATCGGCACTTAGCGCCGACAGCCTGGGTTCGTACACGTGTTGTTCATGTTCGTTCTCCTGCCAGCGCTGCCATTCGCGTCGGCGGAGGTTTAGCCACTCTTCTTGTCGGGCGTCGGCGGGGGCGTCGAGATTGAACTCGGCCAGCTTATGGCTCAGGGCGTCATTCAGCCGGGCCAGCTCTTTCTCGGTTTTTTCCTGTGCCTGCTGCAATTCCTGGCGGGACTGCGTCAACGCTTCCTGTTGCTGCGCATTGAGCGCCAGCTGCTGTTGAGTCTGTTGCAGCGACTGCTGCGCGGAGGTCAGTAAATCCTTACTATCCTGAATTTGTCGTCGAGTTTGTTCACGCTCGGCGAGCTGCGCCTGCAACGCGTTCTCCTGCGCGTCGCACTGCTCCTGCCAGCGGGTCAATGCTTCCGGCTGATTCAGGTCAAAGTCGATATGCAAGCGTTCACTGACGTTTTGGCACTCCTGACGCAGGACGGCGATTTCATCGTTAACCTGATTCAGCCGCAGATGCTGCTGCTGGCGCTGCTGCTGCAACAGGTGCAGCTGGGTGGTGGTTTGCACCACTTTAGCCTGCAACGCATCCACTTCCTGCCGCAGCGTATGCAGTCGCCGCTGGGTTTCGGACGGACGCAGCGACTGATAACGCTCGACCGCCGGATGATGCGTGGAGCCGCACAGAGGGCACTCTTTACCGGACTGCAGCTGTTTACGCTCGTTCTCCAGATTGGCGATGCGCAATTCCAGTTCGTGGCGTTTATCCAGATCGTCCAGGTGGCCGACACGCTGCTGATGCTCTCGGCGCTGCTGCTCCTGTTCCCGCTCCAACTCCTGGATTCGATGGTGGTCGTCAAGTAGCTGAGATTCCAGAAGCGTGTGTTGGCTAAGCAGGCGTTGCAGGACGGTCGCGCGGGTGGCGAACTGCTGACGGTCTTGACGCTGAGCCGCCAAATCACTCAACTGCTGACGCAGCTCGTCCGTCGGCTGCGACGATTCACGCGCCTGAATGCGTTGCTGCAACTGCTCGAAATTCTGCCGAGCGCCTTCCGTCGTCGTCTGTTGCGCCTGCTGTTTTTCCAATAGCGTAGCGTGCTGTTGCTGGAAATAATCGGCGCGAACCTGCTGTTCGTCCGCCTTGGTGCGCTGTGATTTCAGCTCCTGTCGCAGTGCTTGCAACTGGGGAAACTGCGCTTCCCATAACGGGATATGGCTGCCCCAGTATTGATAAAGGCTGTGTTGCTGTCTGAATTCGGCGATGTGAGCCAGCCGGGTCTGAACGTGATCGCGTTCCTGACGCAGTTTAGACTGGTTTTCGATCAGATCTTTTTGCAGTTGCTTCTGCTGGTCCTGCGACTGCTGCTGCTGGTCGCGTTGTTCGCGCAGCGTGGCGATACGCTGATCCAGCGGCTGGATCTGTTCGCTAATCAGGGTTTCCTGCCGCTGGCGCTCTTCGGCGTGCTGTTGCTGACGCGCCGCCGCGTTTTGTTTCTGGGTTTGCAGTTGCGACAGCGTGCTCTGCTGCTGCGTCATTTGCAGATCGAGTTTGGCGATAAGATTCGCGAGGTGCGTCTTTTCCTGCGCATAACGTTGGCGCTCACTGTAAATCGGGCGCAGTTTTTCCGCAGGAATGCTGGCATCCAGACGCGCTAATTGAGGCTTCGCCTGAACGTAGTCCAACTGTAGCGACCGCTGCTTTTCTTGGCTCAACGTCAGCGCCCGCTGATGTTCCTGCAGCGTTTCAAACCAGCGCTGATGGGCGGCGATATCATCGCGATGACGCGTATTCTCCAGCTCCTGCTGCTGGAGTTCGCTGAGCTGTTGTTCGAGTTCAGCACGCCGCTCGCTGCTCAGACATTCAATACCGCCAGCCTGCGTCTGTAGCTGTTCGAGCGCGTTTTGCGCGGCTTTATGCTGCTCAAAGACGCGCTCGGAGATCCGCCCGTAGATATCGGTGCCGGTTAACTCTTCCAACAATTCGGCGCGGTCATTGGCGTCGGCGTTGAGAAAGGCTGCAAATTGCCCCTGAGACAGCATCATGGACTTGGTGAAACGGTCAAAGTCCAGCCCGGTAATCTGCGCGATGGTCGACAGCTTGTCGTTGACTTTATCGCTGATGATTTTGCCGTCCGCGCAGTACGCCAACTCCACCTTCGGCGCCTGCAGGTTGCCGTCCGGCGCGTTGCGCGCTCGGCGCTGGCTCCAAAAGGCGCGATAGGCGATGCCTTTCACCTCAAACTCGACTTCGGCCAGGCATTCCGCGGTGTGCCTGGTCATCAGCTCATTCTGACTGGGGGTGACTTTCAGTCGCGGCGTCTGGTGGTACAGCGCCAGGCAAATGGCGTCCAGCAGCGTGGTCTTACCGGCGCCGGTGGGGCCGGTGATAGCGAACAGACCATTGCTGACAAACGGCTCGCGGGTGAAATCGATTTTCCATTCACCCTGCAACGAGTTGAGGTTTTTCAGCCGTAGACTCAAAATCTTCATGCGGTTGCCTCCTGGCTATCGTCTTCCACGTCTTGCAGCACCTGAGTGAACAGCGTACGCAAACGTTGCCGCTGGAGCTCCTCCAAATCCGGCTCCAGCGCCAGCCGTCTCTCGAAGACTTCACCGGGCAGCAGTTCGTCCAGCGTCTCTTTCTCCTGCTGAACCAGCATTTGCAGATGCTGTTCGCGCGCGCGGCGCAAGAGCACCACTTCTACGTTCAAATCGTCCGTCAGGTTTTGAATATGCTGCTGGATGTCGCTCAGGTAGTCCTGAGTGGCGATTTCAATGTCCAGCCAAACCGGTTTTTCACCGTCGTATTCACGAAAACCGGCCAGGCGACGTTCGATCTCGGTCAGGCTGCCTTTGACCAGTTGCATCGGCTGAGAGGCGGGGATTGTCAGGGGGGAGACATCTGCGAGCTTGTCCTGCTCGAAACGCACCAAATAGACCGATTTCTCGTGGTTCAACTCGTCGAAACTGAGGGGGATAGGCGAGCCGCTGTAGCGAATGTGTTCCGTCTGCGCGATGCGCTGAGGACGGTGAATGTGACCCAGCGCGATATAGTCCGCCGGCGGAAACGCCTGTGCGGGGAAAGCATCCAGCGTACCGATGTAGATATCCCTCACGGAATCGGTCGTGGTCACGCCCACCGTCGTCAAGTGGCCGGTGGCGACGATCGGTAGCGCGAGGCCCATCTCTTCGCGTCGGCGCACGGCAAGCTGATAGCTGCGCTGATAGTGGTTGGCAATCGCTTCCTGCAGCGCCAGCTGCTTGTCGGCGCCAGACTGCCCGGCCTGGCTGGTCAGCACGTCGCGCGGTCGCAGGAACGGAATAGCGCATAGCAGCGCGCCGGGCTTGCCCTCTCGGTTGTTCAGCACAATAACCTGCTGTTCAAGATCGCCTTCGCAGCTCGCAATGACCTGCGTGTTCAGGCAGGAAAGTAACAGTCGGGACTCGTTCAGCGTGGCGACGGAATCATGATTGCCGCCTAAAATAACCAGCTGACAGCCGGTTTTATGCAGTTCGACCACGAAGCGGTTGTACATCTCCCGGGCGTAGCTCGGTGGCGTGCCATTATCGAAAATGTCGCCGGCCACGACGACGGCATCGACGTGATGCTGCTCCACCTGCTCAATAAGCCAGCGCAGAAACGCCTGATGTTCCGCGGCCCGGCTCTTAGTGTAGAAGTACTGTCCAAGATGCCAGTCGGAGGTATGAATAATTTGCATGGCGCGTCCTGTTGCGGCGTCGGGGGTAGCTGAGTGTTACGATTATCGGCGATTATAGACAGACAGTTTAGGGCTGTCTCAGGGAATATCCGCCCCAGCGCGGTCAGTTAACCGAGGATGACGCGGGAACCGCTTTATCATAAATCTGTCATAAAACTGACGCATAATCCCCACCGCACGCCAATAGCGACGATTAACGGCAGGATTAACGATGGCAAGACGCATTTTGGTAGTAGAAGATGAGGCGCCTATCCGTGAGATGGTGTGTTTCGTTCTGGAACAGAACGGTTATCAGCCTGTAGAAGCCGAAGATTACGACAGTGCGATCAATCGCCTGTCGGAACCTTATCCCGAGCTGGTCTTGCTGGATTGGATGCTCCCCGGCGGTTCCGGCTTGCAGTTCATCAAACACATGAAGCGTGAAACGCTGACCCGTGATATTCCCGTCATGATGCTGACCGCGCGCGGCGAAGAGGAAGACCGCGTCAAAGGNCTGGAAGTCGGCGCGGACGATTACATCACCAAACCCTTCTCCCCCAAGGAGCTGGTGGCGCGTATCAAGGCGGTGATGCGCCGCATCTCCCCGATGGCCGTCGAAGAAGTGATCGAGATGCGCGGTCTCAGCCTGGACCCTTCGTCGCATCGCGTCATCACTGAAGACCGGGCGCTGGATATGGGGCCGACCGAGTTCAAGCTATTGCATTTCTTTATGACCCACCCGGAACGGGTATATAGTCGGGAACAATTGCTGAACCATGTCTGGGGCACAAATGTCTATGTCGAAGATCGCACCGTCGATGTTCATATACGCCGCCTGCGCAAAGCGCTGGAAGCCAGCGGGCACGACAAAATGGTGCAGACAGTACGGGGAACCGGTTACCGATTTTCGACGCGCTACTGATCCCGGTCGCAGTGGAGACAACCTCACGTGTTAGAACGTTTATCCTGGAAAAGGCTGGCGGCGGAGTTGGCGATCTTCTGCCTTCCCGCGCTGCTGCTGGGACTGATATTCGGTTATCTGTCGTGGTGCTTGCTAGCGGCGGTACTGGCCGCCCTGTGCTGGAACTACTATAACCAGCTTCGCCTGTCTCACTGGCTCTGGATCGACCGCAGTATGACGCCGCCTCCCGGTCGCGGCAGCTGGGAGCCGTTGCTCTACGGCCTGTATCAAATGCAACTGCGCAGCCGTCGTCGCCGTCGCGAGCTTGCGGTGCTGATCAAACGCTTTCGCAGCGGGGCGGAGTCGCTGCCCGACGCTATCGTCATCACGACGGAAGAGGGGGGGATTATTTGGTGCAACCGCCTGGCTCAACATCTGCTGGGGCTGCGCTGGCCCGACGACAGCGGGCAAAATGTGCTGAATCTCCTTCGTTACCCTGAATTTTCCCGTTATATGCAGTCGCAGGAGTTTGAGCGTCCGCTGACGTTGCAGATTAACAACGGCCACCACGTCGAATTTCGTCTCATGCCTTATTCCGAAGGCCAAACGATGATGGTGGTGCGCGACGTGACGCAGATGCATCAGCTGGAAGGCGCCCGCCGCAACTTTTTTGCTAACGTGAGCCACGAGCTGCGTACGCCGCTCACCGTATTGCAAGGGTATCTGGAGATGATGCACGACGGGCCGATGGACGGACCGCCGCAGGTCAGGGCGCTCAATACCATGCAAGAGCAGACGCGGCGGATGGATGGCCTGGTGAAGCAGCTGCTCACGCTCTCGCGAATCGAAGCGGCCGCGACCATCAATCTCAACGAGAAGGTCGACATTCCGCTGATGCTGCGCGTGTTGCAGCGCGAAGCGCAGACGCTGAGTCAGGACAGGCACGAGATTGTCTTTCGCGTCAATGAACAGCTGATGGNGTTCGGGAATGAAGAACAGCTGCGCAGCGCCGTCTCCAATTTGGTGTATAACGCCATCAACCACACGCCGGAAGGGACTCGGATTGAAGTCACCTGGCAGCGTACGTCTCAGGGGGCGCAATTCCAGGTCAGCGACAACGGGCCGGGCATCGCGCCGGAGCATCTGCCCCGGCTAACGGAACGCTTTTACCGCGTGGACAAGGCGCGTTCGCGTCAGACGGGAGGCAGCGGTCTGGGGTTGGCCATCGTCAAACATGCGCTTAGCCATCACGACTCTCGACTGGAAATTCTCAGCGATCTGGGAGCCGGTTCCCGGTTTTTATTCACGCTGCCTAACCGTCTGATTGTGACGTCGCCTTCTTCAGAGCCCCATTCGACGCCTTCCTCGTTGTAGCCTGTCAGGCCATCATTGTCCGATGGCCTGCTAAACGCCCCCCCTGCTTCTTTTCTCCTCTGTGCAACGCTGTTACGCGGAATGAAAACTATTCTATTGTCGTAGGGCGCAATTCATGTCAGGATGAAATCACTATAGCCGTCTGGATGTCTGGTAGGGTGCGATAGTCCACGGTCTCTCATTAACCCTGTCTGTTGCGGTCAGCCACCGCCAGCAGCGACTCAGGAGTCAAATATGACACAACCTAAACCTCCGTTCCGTGCTGATGTTGTGGGCAGTCTACTGCGCCCGGCGGCGATCAAGCAGGCGCGTCAGCAATGGCTGGCGGGTGAAATCGATGCGGCGCAGCTGTGCGAAGTGGAAGATCGCGAAATTCTGCACGCCGTCGAGCGTCAGAAAGCGGTAGGGTTGCAGGTGGTCACCGACGGCGAATTTCGCCGGTCTTGGTGGCACTTCGACTTCTTCGAAGGGCTGGAAGGGGTTGAAGGCTATGAAGCCGACCACGGTATCCAGTTCAACGGTATTCAGACCAAATCCCGCAGCATCAAGGTCACGGGGAAAGTCGGGTTTAATCCGCGCCACCCGATGCTAGACGATTTTCGCTATCTGAACAGCATTGCGGGAGACGCCGCCGCTAAAATGACGATCCCGAGCCCTAGCGTGTTGCACTTCCGGGGTGGCCGCGCCGCGATCGACAGCACCGTTTACCCGACGCTGGACGCTTATTTCGACGACCTGGCTCAGACCTGGCAGGACGCCATTCAGGCCTTTTATGATGCGGGCTGCCGTTATTTACAGTTGGACGACACCGTGTGGTCATATCTCTGCTCCGAGGATCAGAAACGCCAGATCCGCGAACGCGGTGAAGATCCTGAAGTCCTTGCCAGCACGTATGCGCGGGTGCTGAATCAGGCGCTGGCCAACAAACCGGCCGATTTGGTCATTGGTTTGCACGTGTGCCGGGGGAATTTCCGCTCCACCTGGATCGCTGAAGGCGGCTATGAGCCCGTGGCCAGCACCTTGTTTGGCGGCGTGAATGTGGATGAATTCTTCCTGGAATATGACACGGAACGGGCCGGCGGCTTCGAACCGCTGCGCTTTATTCGTCCGGGCCATCAGCAGGTCGTGCTGGGGTTGATCACGACCAAAACCGGTGAGTTGGAGGCGGTGGCCGACGTGGAGAAACGGATCGCAGAAGCCGCGCAATATGTCGCGCTGGATCAACTGTGCCTCAGCCCGCAGTGCGGTTTTGCTTCTACGGAAGAGGGGAATACCCTGTCCGAAGCAGAGCAGTGGGAGAAGCTGAAGCGGGTCGTGGAGATTGCTAAACGCGTGTGGTAACGCCGTGTGACCGTGGTTTTTTATAACGCCGATAGTGAATATCGGCGTTTTTTATATGAATAAGTTTTGTTTATGACTGCATTTAGCGCAGAGCGGCATGAAAGTGCCATATTATTGCTCTGGATGGGGCTTAAATGCACAAATCATGTGTTAGCCAATAAAGAAAAACTAATCACATTCACTAGATAATATAAATAATTTAGTTCGATATTCTGCTTTTATAATCTCGCCTTGTATTTTTTCGCTATAAACGGTTTACTTAGCCACCACAAACGCTGTGTGGAAAATAACCATTCCTATACTTCTGCGCACCATCCGAAATCAAGAGCGGATTCATACCGGCGACGACCCCGTTCCGGTCTCTTTTCAGTTCGTTTTACAGGCAACACGACATACGTTATGAATTATCGTTTAAAAACCAGAGATATCGTGGCATTAGGTTTTATGACCTTTGCCTTGTTTGTTGGCGCGGGTAACATTATTTTCCCGCCCATCGTCGGACTGGAAGCGGGTCCTCACGTCTGGATCGCCGCTCTAGGCTTCCTGATCACCGCCGTGGGTCTGCCTGTGATCACCGTCGTTGCGCTGGCGCGCGTGGGCGGCGGTATCGACGCCCTGAGTACGCCGATTGGCCGGAAAGCCGGGATCGTGCTGGCGACAGTCTGTTACCTCGCCGTGGGGCCGCTGTTTGCCACGCCGCGCACGGCGACCGTTTCCTTCGAAGCCGGTATCGCCCCGCTGGTTGGCTCCGGCGGCACGCCGCTGCTGATTTATAGCCTCGTCTACTTTGCCATCGTCATCGGCATCTCCCTGTATCCCGGCCGTCTGCTGGATACCGTTGGACATATTCTGGCGCCCGTCAAAATCATCGCGCTCGGCATCCTCGGGGTTGCTGCGCTGCTGTGGCCGGCTGGCTCGTCCATCCCGCCTGCGGAGGCTTATCGTTCCATTCCTTTCTCCAGCGGTTTTCTTAACGGCTATATCACGATGGATACGCTGGGCGCGATGGTGTTTGGTATCGTCATCGTCAATGCCGCGCGTTCTCGCGGCGTCAGCGATGCCAAGCTGCTGACGCGTTACACCATTATGGCCGGTTTGATTGCTGGTATCGGTCTTGCGCTGGTTTATCTGAGCCTGTTCCACCTGGGAGCGCATAGCGGTCAGCTGATCCCGGAAGCTCAGAACGGCGCAGAAATTCTGCATGCCTACGTGCAATACACGTTCGGCAACATGGGCAGCGCGTTCCTGGCGATACTGATTTTCGTGGCCTGTCTGGTGACGGCGGTGGGGCTGACCTGCGCCTGCGCGGAGTTCTTCGCTGAATATCTGCCGCTCTCATACCGTACGCTGGTCTTCGTGCTGGGGCTGTTTTCGATGGTGGTGTCAAACCTCGGCCTGAGCCATCTGATCCAGCTGTCTATTCCGATTCTGACCGCGATTTACCCGCCGTGTATCGTTTTGGTGATGTTGAGCTTCACCCTGCGCTGGTGGAACAACAGCAGCTACATTGTCGCGCCCACCATGCTGATCAGTCTGGTCTTCGGCGTGATTGATGGCGTAAAATCGTCGGCCTTTGCTTCCTGGTTGCCTGAGTGGGCGAACTATCTGCCGCTGAGTAAACAAGGGTTAGCTTGGTTGTTGCCGTCTCTGGCCGTGTTGCTGGTGGCTGCCGTTTACGACCGATTGATCGCTCGTCAGACGTCTGCTGCGCGCACTTAGTACGGCAAAGGGATTTTCACCACAGGCGCCTGCCTGTGGTTTTTTCGTTTGTAAAACAGGGTTGCTTTAAATATGGAACAAGAGTCCAAGCTCAAGCGTGGCTTAAGCGCGCGGCATATCCGTTTTATCGCCTTAGGTTCGGCGATAGGAACCGGTCTGTTTTATGGTTCCGCCAGCGCCATCCAGATGGCGGGCCCCAGCGTGCTGCTGGCTTATCTCATCGGCGGCGTGGCGGCGTATATCATCATGCGTGCGCTGGGAGAGATGTCGGTCAACGATCCTCAGGCCAGCTCCTTTTCCCGCTATGCTCGCGACTATCTCGGCCCGATGGCTGGCTACATCACCGGATGGACCTACTGCTTTGAAATGCTGATCGTGGCGATTGCCGACGTCACGGCGTTCGGCATCTATATGGGCGTCTGGTTCCCGGCGGTGCCGCACTGGGTGTGGGTGCTGAGCGTCGTGCTGATCATCGGGGCGATAAACCTGATGAACGTGAAAGTGTTCGGCGAGCTGGAGTTCTGGCTGTCCTTCTTCAAGGTCGCGACCATCATTCTGATGATAGCCGCGGGTATCGGCATCATTATCTGGGGGATTGGCAACGGCGGCGAACCGACCGGCATCCATAACCTCTGGACCAACGGCGGCTTCTTCAGTAATGGGGTGATGGGGATGATACTGTCGCTGCAGATGGTGATGTTCGCCTACGGCGGCGTGGAAATTATCGGTATTACCGCCGGTGAAGCGCAGGATCCGCGTAAGTCCATTCCACGCGCCATCAACTCGGTCCCCTGGCGCATTCTGGTGTTCTACGTCGGGACGCTGTTCGTCATCATGTCCATCTATCCGTGGAATCAGGTGGGTACCAGCGGCAGTCCGTTCGTGATGACCTTCCAGCACATGGGAATCAATGCCGCGGCCGGTATTTTGAATTTCGTCGTGATCACCGCGTCGCTGTCGGCGATTAACAGCGATGTGTTCGGGGTAGGGCGGATGCTGCACGGCATGGCTGAACAAGGTCATGCGCCGAAAGTTTTCATGCGCCTGTCTCGTGGCGGCATTCCTTGGGTGACGGTCGTGGTGATGATGGTGGCGCTGCTGGCGGCGGTGTATCTGAACTACATCATGCCCGAAAAAGTATTCCTGGTGATTGCGTCGCTGGCGACCTTCGCGACGGTCTGGGTATGGATTATGATCCTGTGTTCCCAAATCGCCTTCCGCCGCAAGCTCACCCGCGAACAGGCTAAAGCGCTGGCGTTCCCGGTGCCGGGCGGTGCGGTAACGTCCGCGGTAGGGATTGTTTTCCTGGCATTTATCATCGGCCTTATCGGCTACTTCCCGGATACGCGTATCTCGCTGTATGCCGGTTGCCTGTGGATTGCGCTGTTGCTGGCGGGTTACTTCGTCTTCCTGCGACGTAAAGCCGCCTGATGACCGCAGGCCGGATGACGTGACCGTGTTGCTCGGTCCGGCTTGAATCTCAGTCAATAAAAAACCCCGCGGCCATCACCGCGGGGTTTTGACGTTACAGGCCGTTGAATTACAGCTTGTTGGCGTTCTGAGACAGGTATTTGGCGACGCCGTCTGGAGACGCGCCCATGCCTTCTTCTCCCTTCACCCACTGCGCCGGACAAACTTCTCCGTGCTCTTCATGGAACTGCAGGGCATCAACCATACGCAGCATCTCGTCAACGTTACGGCCCAGCGGCAGATCGTTGACGACCTGATGGCGCACGATGCCATTTTGGTCGATCAGGAAAGAGCCGCGCAGTGCGACGCCCGCATCCGGGTGTTCGATGCCGTAGGCTTTCTGAATTTCGCGTTTGATGTCTGCCACCATCGCGTATTTCACTTCGCCAATGCCGCCTTTATCGATAGGGGTGTTACGCCAGGCGTTGTGAACGAACTCGGAGTCGAAGGAGACGCCGACGACTTCAACGCCGCGCTTCTGGAACTCTTCGTAACGATGGTCGAAGGCGATCAGCTCTGACGGGCACACGAAGGTGAAATCCATCGGCCAGAAGAAGATGACGGCCGGTTTACCGTTGATGTGCTCTTTTAGGTTGAAATTTTCAACGATCTCTCCGCTGCCTAAAACGGCGGCGGCAGTGAAATCGGGGGCGGGACGAGTGACCAGAACCATAATAACTCCCGTGGTGTTAAATGAGTAAAGCGGAGGGATATAAACCCTGTCGAGTATAGGTATTTCGCCAGGGTGAATAAAGGGATGGTCGGCCAATCAATGAGATAGGTTCTGCCTATTGCATCAATTGGTATTAGTTTACGAATCCGTCCTGTTAACGCGGGGCAGACGATGACAGTTGTCCGCTTTTGGCGCTCTCCATCATGACGGGATAAAATTGCCAGAATAGGACTTCAAGCTGATGATAGTGGCGCTCAATATCCTCGAAAGAGCCCGCCAGCGCCGCCAGTCGAGGGCGACGTTGCGCCATGCGGTACAGGACTTCGCCGATAAAAGGCAGCTCGGCATAGCGCTCTAGCCAACGTTCGGTCCACAGATAGTTGTTCAGATTGCGGAAACGCTCAGGGGTGTGCGGCAGATGAGGCTCTATTTCCCGGCGGGCGTCGGCGACGAACTGCGCCAATGTAACGTGAGGGGCCAGTCTCGACCAATGCAGAGCCAGAAAATGGTCCCACAGCACGTCGAGCGTAATCGGCGCGACGCGGCGATAATCAGGGCTGAAATAGCGGCACGCGGCACGGACTTCCGGCAGGCTGTCCGTCAGGCTGTCGATTCGGCGATGCAGCCGAATACCGGCGACGATCTCATCGGGAAAAACGCCGTCGGGGTTGCCGCGCACAAAGTCAGCCATCAGGTTTCCCAGCAGGGAGCTATCGGCCAGCGCGGCTAGATGGAGATGGGCGAGAAAATTCATCCCGGCAGTATAAGTGCAATTCCTCTTGCAGACCGCTTATTTCTTGCAGCCGGTCGTTCCCGGCTCTAGACTAGGCCGCCTCTTTTTCCCTCTGTCAGATAGCTAAGTGAATAGTCATGCGTGTTGCCGATTTTTCGTTTGAACTCCCTGAGTCCCTCATCGCTCATTATCCCCAGGCGCAGCGTAGCGGGTGCCGTCTGTTATCGCTGGATGGGCCGAGCGGCAAGACCTCACTGGGCATCTTTAGCGATTTGTTGGATAAGCTGGAGCCCGGCGACCTGCTGGTTTTCAACAATACACGCGTGATCCCAGCTCGCCTGTTCGGACGCAAAGCGAGCGGCGGTAAGCTGGAAGTCCTGGTGGAGCGGGTACTGGACGAGCATCGCGTGCTCGCGCATGTCCGCGCCTCGAAGGCGCCTAAGCCGGGCGCTGAGCTGGTGCTGGGCGAGGATGAAAGCGTGGCGGCCACGATGCTGTCCCGTCAGGACGCGCTGTTCGAAATTCGTTTCGACGATCCGCGCGACGTCCTGACTATTCTCAACGACATCGGCCATATTCCGCTGCCGCCCTATATCGACCGTCCTGATGAGGATGCCGACCGGGAACTGTATCAAACTGTCTACAGCCAGCGTCCCGGCGCGGTGGCGGCGCCGACCGCCGGTCTGCACTTCGACGAGCCGCTGCTGGCCGCGTTGCGCGACAAAGGGATTGAAATGGCCTTTGTCACCCTGCATGTGGGCGCGGGGACTTTCCAGCCGGTGCGGGTCGACAGCATCGAAGATCACGTTATGCACGCCGAGTATGCGGAAGTCCCGCAGGACGTTGTGGATGCCGTGCTGGCGTGTAAAGCCCGTGGCAACCGGGTAATCGCCGTCGGCACAACGTCCGTCCGTTCACTAGAGAGCGCCGCGCAGGCCAGTTCGGATGCCATTATTGCCCCGTTCTTCGGCGATACCCGCATCTTTATTTATCCCGGCTATCACTACCGCGTCATCGATGCGCTGGTCACCAATTTCCACCTGCCGGAGTCCACCTTGATCATGCTGGTCTCCGCTTTCGCAGGCTACCGTCACACCATGAACGCCTATCGCCAGGCTGTGGCGGAGCAGCTACGCTTTTTCAGCTACGGCGATGCGATGTTTATCACGCGCAATCCCGAGGCGGAACAGGAACATGTCGGCGAATAAACCGATGATTACCGGCGGCGAATGCCGTCGGCAGCAGTAACTTTTATAGGCAATCAACAACGACATCAGACTGTTTCTCTGGTGCTGGAGGTTAAGTGAAGTACGAATTGTATACGACGGATGGTCGTGCCCGCCGCGGACGACTGGTGTTTGAGCGTGGCGTGGTAGAGACCCCGGCTTTTATGCCGGTGGGGACTTACGGCACGGTCAAAGGCATGACGCCGGAAGAAGTGAAAGAGACGGGCGCGCAGATCATTTTGGGCAACACGTTCCACCTGTGGTTGCGGCCGGGGCAGGAGATCATGAAGCTGCACGGCGACCTGCACGACTTCATGCACTGGCAGGGGCCGATACTGACTGACTCCGGCGGCTTCCAGGTATTTAGCCTGGGCGATATCCGCAAGATCACCGAAGAAGGCGTTCATTTCCGTAACCCGATCAACGGGGATTCGATCTTCCTCAGCCCGGAAAAATCGATGGAAATTCAGCATGACCTGGGATCGGATGTCGTGATGATCTTCGACGAATGTACGCCGTATCCCGCCGACTGGGATTACGCCAAACGCTCAATGGAAATGTCGCTGCGCTGGGCGAAGCGTTGTCGTCAGCGCTTCGACGAGCTGGGTAACGGCAATGCATTGTTCGGCATCGTACAGGGCAGCGTTTACGAAGATTTACGAGATGTGTCGGTAAAAGGGCTGGTAGACATTGGTTTTGATGGGTACGCTGTGGGCGGCCTGGCGGTCGGTGAGCCGAAAGCGGATATGCATCGCATTCTGGAACACGTCTGCCCTCAGCTTCCGGAAGACAAACCCCGTTACCTGATGGGCGTTGGGAAGCCGGAAGACTTGGTGGAAGGCGTGCGACGCGGCGTAGATATGTTCGACTGTGTGATGCCGACCCGCAATGCCCGCAATGGTCACCTGTTTGTGACCGACGGCGTGGTGAAAATTCGCAACGCCAAGCATAAGGATGATACCGCGCCGCTGGATGCCGAATGTGATTGCTATACATGCCGCCATTACAGCCGTGCTTATCTGCATCATCTTGATCGCTGTAACGAAATACTCGGCGCGCGTCTCAATACCATCCATAATTTGCGCTATTATCAGCGGCTGATGGCAGGTTTACGTCAGGCTATCGAGGACGGTAAATTGGATGACTTTGTCACCGCCTTTTACCAGCGTCTTGGTAAGCCGGTTCCGCCGGCGATCGACGCAGCATAAGTCGTATAAGCAGTATGAGGGCGGCGGCGGACGTCGCTCCCTTGACGTTTTTTGGTTTGATCACTTTTTCGTTTTTATAAAGAGGAAACTTACATGAGTCTTTTCATTTCCGATGCCGTTGCAGCAACAGCGGGGGCTCCGGCGCAGGGAAGCCCTTACTCTCTGATCATCATGCTGGTTGTGTTCGGTCTGATTTTCTACTTCATGATCCTGCGTCCTCAGCAAAAGCGCGCCAAGGAACACAAAAAGTTGATGGATTCCATCAGCAAAGGGGATGAAGTGCTGACCAACGGCGGCCTGGTAGGTCGTGTGACTAAAGTCTCCGAGAATGGCTACATCGCCATCGAACTGAACGAAAACAACGAAGTCGTGATCAAACGTGATTTCGTCGCCTCCGTGCTGCCGAAGGGTACTATGAAAGCCCTGTAATTTTTGCTTCTTCCCAAAGGGAACTACCGTGTTAAACCGTTATCCTTTGTGGAAGTACATCATGCTGATCGTGGCTGTTCTTATCGGTCTGCTGTATGCGCTTCCTAACCTATATGGTGAGGATCCGGCGATTCAGATCACTGGCGCGCGCGGTGTCGCCGCCAGTGAATCTACGCTGGTCCAGGTCCAAAATGTCTTAAAAGAACAGAATCTTTCCAGCAAGTCGATTGCGCTCGAAAACGGCGCGATACTGGCTCGTTTCTCCAACCCTGACGTACAGCTCCGCGCTCGTGAAGCGCTGCTCGGCGAGCTGGGCGACAAGTTCGTCGTTGCGCTCAACCTGGCTCCCGCGACCCCGCAGTGGCTGAGAGTGCTCGGCGCTGAACCCATGAAGCTGGGGCTTGACCTGCGCGGCGGCGTGCACTTCCTGATGGAAGTGGATATGGATACCGCGCTGGGCAAGCTGCAGGAGCAAACCATGGACTCCCTGCGCAGCGACCTGCGCGAGAAAAACATTCCTTACGCGTCCGTCCGCAAGAGTGATAACTACGGCGTCGAAATTCGCTTCCGCGACGGTCAGACTCGCGATCAAGGCGTCAGCTACCTGACGTCCCGCCACCGCGACCTGGTCATTAACGCCAATGGCGACGCGACGCTGCGTGCGGTCATGAGCGATGCGCGATTGAGCGAAGCCCGCGAGTATGCGGTACAGCAGAACATCAACATTCTGCGTAACCGTGTGAACCAGCTGGGCGTCGCGGAGCCGTTAGTTCAGCGTCAGGGCGCCGACCGTATCGTCGTCGAGCTGCCGGGTATTCAGGACACGGCGCGCGCGAAAGAAATTTTGGGCGCGACGGCGACGTTGGAGTTCCGTCTGGTCAACGCTAACGCGGACTCCACGGCGGCAGCCAGCGGCCGCGTCCCGGGTGACTCGGAAGTGAAACAGATGCGCGAAGGCGGTCCTGTCGTACTGTACAAGCGCGTAATCCTGACCGGCGACCACATCACCGATTCCACGTCCAGCTCCGACGAATATAACCGTCCTCAGGTCAACATCTCTCTGGACAGCGCCGGCGGCAATATCATGTCCAACTTCACCAAGGACAACATCGGCAAGCTGATGGCGACGCTGTTCGTGGAATATAAGGACAGCGGTAAGAAAGACGCCAACGGCCGTTCAATCCTGGAGAAACAGGAAGAGGTCATCAACGTCGCGACTATTCAGTCTCGCCTGGGTAACAGCTTCCGTATCACCGGTATTAACAATCCGAACGAAGCTCGTCAGCTGTCGCTGCTGCTGCGCGCCGGTGCGTTGATTGCGCCGATTCAGATCGTCGAAGAGCGGACTATTGGCCCGACGCTGGGGATGCAGAACATCACTCAGGGGCTGGAAGCCTGCCTGTGGGGGTTGATCGCGTCCATCGTGTTCATGGTGGTCTACTACCGCAAATTCGGGATTATCGCGACCACGGCGCTTATCGCTAACCTGGTGCTGATTGTCGGGATTATGTCCCTGCTGCCCGGCGCGACGCTGACCATGCCGGGGATTGCCGGTATCGTGCTGACGCTGGCGGTGGCGGTTGATGCGAACGTGTTGATAAACGAACGTATCAAGGAAGAGCTGAAAAACGGTCGAACGGTGCAACAGGCGATTCATGAGGGTTACAAAGGCGCGTTCTCCAGTATCGTGGATGCTAACGTGACGACCCTGATCACTGCCGTGATCCTGTATGCGGTCGGTACCGGCTCGATCAAAGGCTTTGCCATCACCACGACGATCGGGGTTGCAACCTCGATGTTTACGGCGATTGTCGGTACCCGTGCCATCGTAAACCTGCTTTACGGCGGTAAACGCATTAACAAGCTGTCTATCTGAGGAGTGCGTTGTGGCACAGGAATATACTGTTGAGCAACTCAACTACGGCCGTAAAGTCATCGACTTTATGCGCTGGGACAATCTGGCGTTCCTGATCTCGGGGATTCTGCTGGTGATTTCGCTGGTGCTGATTGGCGCCCGCGGCTTCAACTGGGGACTGGATTTCACCGGTGGTACGGNGATTGAAATTCACCTGGAAAAACCGGGCGATCTGGACGAAATGCGTCAGGCGCTGGAGAAAGCCGGCTTTGCCGATCCGCTGGTTCAGAACTTCGGCAGCAGCCGTGACGTGATGGTGCGCATGTCGCCGAACGTCGGCAACTCCGGGCAGGAACTGGGCAATCAGGTGTTGAACGTGATTAACCAGAGCACCTCCCAGCACGGCGAAGTCAAACGTATCGAGTTCGTTGGACCGAGCGTCGGTAACGATCTGGCGCAGGCGGGCGGCATGGCGCTGCTGGCGGCGCTGATCTGCATCCTGATCTACGTTGGCTTCCGTTTCGAATGGCGGTTGGCGCTGGGCGCGGTTATCGCGCTGGCGCATGACGTCATCATCACGCTGGGCGTGCTGTCGCTGTTTCAGATCGAGATCGATCTGACGATTGTGGCCTCGCTGATGTCGGTCATCGGCTACTCGCTGAACGACAGCATCGTGGTCTCCGACCGTATTCGTGAGAACTTCCGTAAGATCCGCCGCGGTACGCCGTATGAGATCATGAACGTGTCGCTGACGCAGACGCTGAGCCGTACCATCATGACGTCCGCCACCACGTTGGTGGTGGTGCTGATGCTGTATATCTTCGGTGGTGCGATGCTGTCGGGCTTCTCGCTGGCGATGCTGATTGGCGTCTCCATCGGTACGGTGTCTTCGATTTACGTCGCGTCCGCACTGGCGCTGAAGCTGGGTATGAAGCGCGAGCACATGATTCAGCAGAAAGTCGAGAAAGAAGGCGCGGACCAGCCGTCGCTGTTACCGTAACGTCCTCTTTCGAACCGCAAAAAACCCGCCTGCTACGGCGGGTTTTTTTTGGCTTACGCCACGGCGGGCGGCCGAAATGCGGGGGGAACGATGCCCGCTTACCGGCGCGGCTCGTCAGCGCGCGGGCGGAGAAATGTGGTCCGTCTGTGGCGCAGGGGCGGCGACCTTCTCGATATCATACAGGCGAATAAAACCCAGCTGTTCGGGGGATAGGCCGGTCAGGCGCAGCGCGATCGCGGCCTCCCATTTAGGGAGCAGCGTTTGCGTCACCGCGAAGGATTGGGTCTGCGCGCCCTCTGTGAGCGGCTTACCCGACGCATCCAGCTCGCCCCAGTCCAGATGGGCGCGGAAATTAGGCAGTGTTCCACCGTCGAGCAATCGGATATGCAACTGGGCATACGTCCCGCTGGCTTCCTGTGACACATGGCTGAGAGAGACGCTGAGTCGGCCTATCGCGCTGTCCACCAGTGCATAATTTTTTGCTGCCGGCAGCAAGTAAACGCCTGCGTTGGAGTGTGCGTTGAGGGTGTTCTGGCGCTCGAGCGCCACGGCCTGTTCAGCCAGCGTCTGCAAGCGCTGGTTCAACTGACTAATCTCTTGCTGCACCTGGGGCAGCTGTTGCTGATGGGCGCAGCCTGCCAGCGCGATCAGGGGCGGCAGCAAGGTCAACAGACGGAAGCGGACGGTCATGAAAGAGTCTCCTTGAGGAACGGCGCGTACCTCCTGAAGGCAGGGAAGCGCCGTCGCCGGTTAAGTGTTCTGCGACAGATAATAGCGGATGTGGCACAAAAACGGGGGAAGAGAGAAGAAGGCTGCGCCCGCGGGACGGGGCGCAGCGGTTGAGAGGGTCGCTTATTGCCAGCCGTAGCGGCGAGCGAAGAAGCCTTTCATCGCCTGCGTCAGCATCATGTAGCCGCAAAGAATGGCGATGAGCCATGGGAAATAGCTCAGAGGCAGCGGCTGCAGTTCCAGGAACCCGGCCAGCGGTGAAAATACCAGCGCGATCCCCGTCGCCATAATCAGCAGCGTCATCATTGCCAATGGCCATGACGGACGGCTCTGGAGAAACGGAATTTTACGGGTACGAATCATATGCACGATCAGCGTCTGCGACAGCAGCCCTTCAATAAACCAGCCGGACTGGAACAGCGTCTGCATTTCCGGCGTGTTGGCCTGGAATACCCACCACATCAGGGCGAACGTCGCCACGTCGAAAATAGAGCTGATCGGCCCAAAGAACACCATGAAACGACCAATATCTCCAGCATTCCAGCGCTGCGGACGGCGAATCTGCTCATCGTCCACGTTATCGAACGGAATGGCGATCTGTGAAATATCGTACATCAGGTTCTGGATCAGCAGATGCAGCGGCAGCATGGGCAGGAACGGGAGAAACGCGCTGGCGATCAGAACGCTGAACACGTTGCCGAAGTTCGAGCTGGCGGTCATCTTGATGTATTTCAGCATGTTGACGAAGGTTCTACGCCCTTCGATAACCCCTTGCTCCAGCACCATCAGGCTTTTTTCCAGCAGGATGATATCGGCGGCTTCCCGGGCGATATCCACTGCGGAGTCGACGGAGATGCCAATGTCCGCCGCCCGCAGGGCAGGGGCATCGTTAATGCCGTCGCCCATGAAGCCCACGACATGGCCCTGCGCCCGCAGCAGACGCACAATCCGCTCTTTGTGCATCGGCGTCAGTCGCGCGAACAGCGTGGTGGTCTCAGCCTGAGTCGATAGTTCCTCATCGGTCATTTCGTCGAGACGGCTGCCGAGCAGCGTCTGCGAACAGTCGATGCCGACATCGCGACAGACCTTGGCGGCCACGAGTTCACTGTCCCCGGTCAGGATTTTGACCGCGATCCCACTGTTGTTCAGCGCTTTTAACGCAGGCGCGGTGCTCTCTTTCGGCGGATCGAGGAAGGCGATATAGCCTTCCAGAATCAGGTCCGACTCATCGACGCGGGAATAATCCCGCGGCTCGGCGTCGACCCCCTTGCTGGCGACGGCCNCCACGCGCAGGCCCTGGCGATTCCAATCGTCGGTGAGGTGGCGGATCCGCAGCAACCGATCCTCATCCAGCATCATGGTTTCTTCGCCGATGCGTATGGAAGAACACACGCTCAGCATTTCTTCCAGCGCGCCTTTACAAATCAGCCAATGCTCCCGGTCGTTTTCGGCGACGACGACCGACATCCGGCGGCGTTCGAAGTCGAAGGGGATCTCATCCACCTTGCGCCAGCGGGAGAGGACGTCGTGCTGCTCTTTATCGGAAATGCCTTCCAGTACGGCCTGATCGAGCAGATTGCGCAGCCCGGTTTGATGCGCGCTGTTCAACCACGCCAGACGTAGCACCTTTTGGCTGCAGCGCCCGAACGCATCGGTATGACTTTCCAGCGCAATGCGATCCTGCGTCAGCGTGCCGGTCTTATCGGTGCACAAAATATTCATCGCGCCGAAGTTCTGAATGGCGTCCAGACGTTTGACGATCACTTTCTGACGAGAGAGTTTTACCGCGCCTTTCGCCAGCGTTGAGGTGACGATCATGGGCAGCATTTCCGGCGTCAGGCCGACGGCGACCGACAGCGCGAACAGCGCCGCTTCCCACCAGTCGCCTTTGGTGTAGCCGTTGATGACCAGCACGATGGGCGTCATCACCATCATAAAGCGGATCAGCAGCCAGCTGACGCGGCTGATGCCCTGCTGAAAGGCGTTTTCCTGCTCGGGCTGATTCGTCACTCGGTCCGCCAACTGGCCGAACCAGGTGTTGGCGCCGGTGCCAATAACTATCGCCTGCGCCGTACCGCTGATCACGTTGGTGCCCATGAAGCACAGCGTGTCGCTTTCCAGCGCCGGGGCGTTTTTCGCCAAGCGACTTTGCGCGACTTTTTCGACGGGCAGCGACTCACCGGTCAGCGATGCCTGACTGATAAACAGATCGCGCGCCTGCAACACGCGCAGATCGGCCGGGATCATGTCGCCGGCCGCCAGCTTGACGATGTCGCCCGGCACCAACTGATCCATCGGGATTTCCTGATACTCGCTGCGTCCGGTCTGGTCATCGCATCGCAGTACGGTGGCGGTATTGCTGACCATCGCCTTCAGCGTATCCGCGGCTTTTCCTGAACGGGCTTCCTGAATAAAGTGCAATAGCGTCGAAATCAGCACCATCAGCCCAATTACCAGTGCCGCGGTCAGATCTTCCGTTGCGTAGGAAATTAGCGCCAGCAGCGTCAGCAACAGATTGAAAGGGTTGCGATAGCAGCGCCACAAATGCAGCCACCAGGGCGCGGCCTGTTCGCCGGGGATCTGATTTTCACCGTAGGTCAGTCGTGCCTGCCGGACTTCATTGGGCATCAGCCCTTCGGGGTGGCTGTCAAAAGCCTGATAGAGCGCTTCTTCACTTTGCCAGGCGTAGTGATGACACTGACGGGCGAGACGCTCCGGAATCGCATTCGCCTGGCCGTCCGGCATGGGTGAGCGATGAAACAAACGAGAAGGCAGATGGCGGCTAATTTGGGCGAGCCATTGCCGGGTGAGGCGTGTAAATAGCATAACAGTCCCTCCGCCACGACGGAGTGACGTCGCGGCGTGCTGACGCGCAGGGGTCATTCACCGGCGCATCGGTTTTTAACAACAGCAGGGACGATTTATGAACGTCGCTGCCTTACTGATCGGTCGGTAAGGCAGCGAGAAAAGCGCGGGCTGCCTTACCGAAGAAGTCCTGCCTGCGCAGGGTGAGGTTCGGGTTCCATTCAATTTCTCCGGTGGTCGATGCCATCCCGTACGACGCGATTGTGCGGTCGGGAGGCGAGTTTCAGCTCAGGCGAAAGCCGTAAACGGCAGGCGCCATTATGCGGAGTCACAACTTAGCAGATCAATCCTCAACCCAATCTAAACCGATGTCTGGAGGGCGCATATGGCCGCGTCGCGCCATATGGAGGCTGGGTTAGGCGCTGAATTCAGGGTAAACTATTCTCATGATAAACGGAGGGAGCGGGAAAGGTTATGCATTGCCCATTTTGTTCTGCAGTTGATACCAAAGTGATTGATTCCCGGTTAGTTAGTGAGGGAGCACAGGTACGTCGACGTCGTCAGTGTCTGGTCTGCAACGAACGTTTTACCACCTTCGAAGTGGCGGAACTCGTGATGCCTCGTATCATCAAAAGCAACGATGTGCGGGAGCCCTTCAATGAGGACAAACTGCGCAGTGGTATGCAGAAAGCGCTGGAAAAACGGCCGGTGAGCTCCGATGACGTTGAGATGGCGATTAACCATATCAAATCGCAGCTGCGCGCCACCGGAGAACGAGAAGTTACCGCCAAGATGCTGGGTAATCTGGTGATGGATGCGCTGAAAAAGCTGGATAAGGTTGCCTACATCCGTTTCGCCTCGGTTTACCGCAGTTTTGAAGATATCCGAGAGTTCGGGGAAGAGATCGCCCGTCTACAGGATTAACCCCGTCATGCCGCGCAGTCGGCGCTGAAAAGAGAGGCTGGGAATGACATTACCGTCGGATGAGTTTTATATGGCACGGGCGCTGGAACTGGCGCGCCGCGGGCGTTTCACCACCGCGCCCAATCCCAACGTAGGCTGCGTCATCGCCCGCGACGGCGAAATCGTCGGTGAAGGCTATCACCAGAAAGCGGGCGGTCCCCATGCGGAAGTTCACGCGCTGAGCATGGCCGGTGAGCGTGCGCACGGCGCAACGGCCTATGTCACGCTGGAACCCTGTAGCCATCACGGGCGGACGCCGCCCTGCGCGGATGCGCTGATCGCCGCCGGCGTCAAGCGGGTGGTGGCCGCCATGCAGGATCCTAATCCACAGGTGGCCGGGCGTGGGCTGACGCGATTGCATCAGGCCGGCATGGATGTCAGCTACGGGGTAATGGCGGCGGAAGCGGAACAGCTCAATCGCGGTTTTCTCAAACGCATGCGCACCGGACTTCCCTACGTACAGCTCAAGATGGCGGCGTCTCTGGATGGCCGCACGGCGATGGCGTCCGGAGAAAGCCAGTGGATCACGTCGCCGCAGGCGCGCCAGGACGTGCAGCGGTTTCGCGCCGAAAGTGCCGCCATCCTGAGCAGCAGCGCGACCGTGCTGGCGGATGACCCCTCTCTGACCGTGCGCTGGGAGGAGCTTGACCCGGATACGCAGCGCGCCTATCCGCAGGATCAGCTACGTCAGCCCGTACGGGTGGTCGTCGACAGTCAGGAGCGGGTCACGTTTCGTCATCGCCTGATCCAGCAGCCCGGCTCAACCTGGCTGGCGCGCCAGAAGGCCGATGCGCAGGCCTGGCCGTCGTCTGTCGAACAGTTGGCGTTGCCGTTGCAAGGCGAAGGGATCGATCTGGTGGCGCTGATGATGCTGCTGGGCAAACGCGAGATCAACTCGGTGTGGGTCGAGGCAGGCGCACGGCTGGCGGGAGCGTTGCTACGCGCCAACGTGGTGGACGAAGTGCTGCTCTATCTCGCGCCGAAGCTGCTGGGAGAGGCGGCGCGTCCTCTTTGCGTCTTGCCGGGATTGTCCCAATTGTCCCAGGCGCCGGAGTTTTCGCTGGCTCAAGTAGCGCAGGTTGGTCCCAATCTGCGTCTGACCCTTAAACCGCAGTCCTGAGGCCGCGGTACGCGCGTCGCGTTGTACAAAATATCGGCTGACAAAACCGGACACGACGCCGGAAGAATATGATAGAATCCGCCCCCCTGCGGGGCACTTAAACCAGTCAAAGGAAAGCTATGAACGTTATTGAAGGTGTTGTTGCTACTCCTAATGCCCGCGTGGCGATTGCAATTGCCCGCTTCAACCATTTCATCAACGACAGCCTGTTAGAAGGCGCCGTTGACGCTCTGAAACGCATCGGCCAGGTGAAGGAAGAGAACATCACCGTGGTCTGGGTGCCGGGAGCCTACGAACTACCGCTAGCGGTACGCGCGTTGACCAAAAGCACTCAAAACGGCGGTTACGATGCCGTGGTGGCGCTGGGAACGGTGATCCGTGGTGGAACAGCCCATTTTGAATTTGTGGCTGGCGAATGCAGCTCAGGTTTGTCGCAGGTTGCCATGAACAGCGACATTCCCGTGGCTTTCGGCGTACTGACGACGGAAAGCATTGAGCAGGCTATCGAACGCGCCGGCACCAAAGCGGGTAATAAAGGCGCAGAAGCTGCGTTGACCGCGCTTGAAATGATTAATGTATTACACGCTATCAAGTAAGCCTGATTAAGTAAGGGGTATTTCCGTGAAACCTGCTGCTCGTCGCCGCGCCCGTGAATGTGCGGTTCAAGCGCTTTATTCCTGGCAGTTATCTAAAAATGATATTGCCGATGTTGAACTAGAATTCCTGAGCGAGCAGGATGTCAAAGGCGTTGACATCACCTATTTCCGCGAGCTGTTGACCGGGGTGGCGACGCAGGCCGAGCGTATGGATGAGTTGATGATGCCATACCTGTCCCGCAAGCTGGAAGAACTGGGTCAGGTGGAAAAAGCGATTCTGCGTCTGGCGGTTTTCGAACTGAGCCGACGTGATGATGTGCCTTATAAAGTGGCCATCAACGAAGCCATCGAACTGGCTAAAGTGTTCGGCGCTGAAGACAGCCACAAATTTGTCAACGGCGTGCTGGATAAAGCGGCCCCACACCTGCGTAAGAAATAAGTTATTCGGGACCGGATTACCCGTCCCGAAAGTTTGAACTTCGGGACGGTCTGGACGAGATATGGTTGCTGGTGAATTCGATCTGATTGCCCGTTATTTTGACCGGGTGAGAACAACGCGCCGGGACGTTGAACTGGGCATCGGAGACGACTGCGCGCTGCTGACGGTGGCTGATAAAACGCAGCTGGCGGTCAGTACCGACACGCTGGTTGCCGGCGTACATTTCCTGCCGGACATCAATCCGGCGGACCTGGCCTACAAATCTTTGGCCGTCAATCTCAGCGATCTTGCCGCTATGGGCGCCGATCCGGCGTGGGTGTCCCTTGCCTTGACGTTGCCGTCTATCGACGGCGGCTGGCTGAAGGCCTATAGCGACAGCCTGTTTGAACAGATTGACTACTACGATATGCAGCTGGTCGGTGGAGACACCACCCGCGGTCCGCTGAGTATTACCATGACGATTCAGGGGCTGGTGCCCGCCGGACGTGCCTTGCGGCGCGACGGCGCGCATGTCGGCGACTGGATCTACGTCACGGGGACGCTGGGCGATAGCGCTGCGGGTCTGGCTATTTTGCAGGATCGCCTACAGGTCGAGGACGACGAACGGCGACGCTACCTGCTGCAACGTCATCTGCGGCCTCAGCCGCGCATCCTGCAAGGGCAGGCGCTACGCGGCCTGGCTCATTCCGCTATCGACTTGTCCGACGGTCTGGCTTCCGATCTCCGCCATATCCTTGCCGCCAGCCAATGCGGCGCGCACATCAATCTGGATATGCTGCCGTACTCCGAAGCGCTGCAACAGTCGGTAGATGCCGACTGCGCCAGACGCTGGGCGCTAGGCGGGGGAGAGGACTATGAGCTTTGCTTCACCGTGCCCGAGCTGAATCGGGGCGCGTTGGATATGGCGCTCAGCCACCTTGGCGTGCGCTACACCTGCATCGGACAGATGTGTCCGGCAGCCGAAGGGCTGCGTTTCTTCCAACACGACGAACCTGTCGACATCGATCTCAAAGGCTATGACCACTTTGGTGAGTGAAAATAAAGGCTCGCGTGAGGCGAAAAGCCGCCTGCGAATGCTGAACCCGTGGCATTTTCTGGCGACTGGGCTGGGAAGCGGACTCTCACCCTGGATGCCGGGAACGGCAGGGTCATTGGCGGCGATCCCGCTGTGGTATCTGATGATTTTGTTGCCGTGGCAGCTGTACTCGCTGCTGGTCATGCTCAGCATCGGCATCGGCGTTTACCTGTGTCAGCGCACCGCCAAAGACATGGGCGTTCACGATCACGGCAGTATCGTGTGGGACGAATTCGTCGGGATGTGGATTACGCTGATGGCTGTGCCGTCAATGCACTGGGGATGGGTGGTTACAGGATTCGTGCTGTTTCGGCTCCTCGATATCTGGAAGCCCTGGCCCATTCGCTGGTTCGACCGAAACGTGCATGGCGGAATGGGGATCATTGTGGACGATGTGATTGCCGGCGTTGTGGCGGCGGCCCTGATCTACCTGTTGGGCCACTCTCTGCCGTGGTAAGCGTGCGCCACCGCGCGCACACGTTCTTTTGCTCCGCCGTTTCCGATTGAGACTCCGGATATTCCCCACCTGACGCAGTGATGTCGGCGGGGAATCTGCGCTAAGTCTGAGATCAGGCCAGCCATTCCCGAATGCGTTGTTCGATGCCCGCCGCATCCAGTCCCAAGTCGGCGCGGATTTCCTGCTGCGACCCCTGAGAAATAAAGCGATCCGGCAGGCCCAGATTCAGAACCGAAACGGGGCGGCGATTCGCCATCACCCATTCGTTCACGCCGCTGCCGGCTCCGCCCATCACCGCATTTTCTTCCAGCGTCACCAGTGCGTCGTGGTTTGCCGCGAGCGTGTCCAGCAGCTCGACGTCCAGCGGTTTGACGAAACGCATATCGACCAGCGTCGCATTCAGCTTTTCCGCCGCCTGACGCGCTTCAGGCAGCAGCGTCCCGAAGTTGAGAATAGCCAGCTTTTCGCCTTCGCGGCGCATAATGCCTTTGCCGATAGCGATGGACTCCAACGGCGTCAGTTCTACGCCCAGACCGCTGCCGCGCGGATAGCGAACGGCGACCGGTCCATCCTGATAGTGATAGCCGGTGTGCAACATGAGGCGACACTCGTTCTCGTCGCTCGGCGCCATGATCACCATATTAGGGATACAGCGCAGGAATGAGAGGTCGAACGCGCCCTGATGCGTCGGCCCGTCGGCACCGACAATGCCGCCGCGGTCGATGGCGAACAGCACCGGGAGCTTTTGAATGGCGACGTCATGAATGACCTGATCGTAGGCCCGCTGCAAGAAGGTGGAGTAGATTGCGACGACCGGTTTGTAGCCGCCAATCGCCAGTCCGGCGGCAAAAGTGACGGCATGCTGTTCGGCGATCGCCACATCGAAATACTGTTTGGGATACTGACGGGAGAACTCGACCATCCCGGATCCTTCGCGCATGGCTGGCGTGATCGCCATCAGCTGACTGTCGCCCGCGGCGGTTTCCGTCAGCCACTGGCCGAAGATTTTGGAGTAGGTCGGAAGCGCTTCCTTGCTCTTCGGAAGCATCCCGCTGGCAGGATCGAACTTGGGCACGGCGTGCCAGCTGATAGGATCCTGTTCGGCGGGCGCATAGCCACGGCCTTTCTTGGTCATGATGTGCAGCAGCTGCGGCCCTTTCAGGCTACGCATGTTTTTCAGCGTCTGCGTCAGCACGTTGACGTCGTGACCGTCGATGGGACCGATGTAGTTGAAGCCGAGCTCCTCGAACAGCGTGCCGGGCACGACCATCGCCTTGAGATGTTCTTCGGTGCGGCGAACCAGCTCTTTGATGGGGGGCATGCCGGACAGCACTTTTTTGCCGCCTTCGCGCAGTGTGGAATACAGCTTGCCGGACAGCAGCTGCGCCAAATGGTTGTTCAGGGCGCCCACGTTTTCGGAGATCGACATCTCGTTGTCGTTCAGCACCACCAGCATATCCGGGTCGATATCGCCCGCATGGTTCATGGCTTCAAACGCCATCCCCGCGGTGATGGCGCCGTCGCCGATCACGCATACGGTACGCCGCCCCAATCCTTCACGGTCGGCGGCGACCGCCATACCGATCCCCGCGCTGATCGAGGTGGAGGAGTGGCCGACGCTCAGCACGTCGAACTCGCTTTCCTCACGCCAGGGGAACGGGTGCAGGCCGCCTTTCTGCCGGATGGTCGCAATACGCTCGCGTCGGCCGGTCAGGATTTTGTGCGGATAGGCCTGATGGCCCACGTCCCAGATCACGTGATCAAACGGCGTGTTGTAGACGTAGTGCAAAGCCACCGTCAGTTCTACCGTACCGAGACCGGAGGCAAAATGCCCGCTTGAACGGCTGACGCTGTCCAACAGGTATTGCCGAAGCTCATCGCACAGTTTCGGCAGACTTTCTTTGGGCAGCAGGCGCAGTTCGTCCGGGGTTTCTACCAGCGCCAGCGTGGGGTATTTCGCTATATCAAGGGTCATCGGATACTCATTAAGCGGTGTCTTATGTTGAAATTATTTATCGCGTTCAACGATGTAACTCGCCAGCGCCCGCAGCGGCGCAACGTCCAGCGTAAGGGAACTGACTTTGACCAGATCGTCCAGCGCTTCCAGAGAGTCCTGATAGAGGCGCTGCGCCTTGTCTTTCGCCTTGTCCAACCCCAACAGCCCTGGGTAGGTGCTTTTACCCAGCTGCTGATCGGCTCCCTGGCGTTTGCCGGTGGTGGCGCTGTCGCCGATGACATCCAGAATGTCATCCTGTACCTGAAAAGCTAATCCGATGGCGGCTGCGTAACGGTCGAGACAGGGCAATGCCTGTCGGCCCGCTTCGCCTGCGGCCAGAGCGCCCATCCGTATGGCGGCCCGGATCAGCGCTCCGGTTTTGTGACTGTGAATCTGTTGCAGCGAGGCTAAATCGACCTGATGCCCCTCGGCGACCAAATCCAGCGACTGGCCGCCGCACATGCCCGCGACGCCGCTGGCCTGCGCCAGCTCGGAGACCATCGCCAGACGATCGCGGTCGCTCACCTGCGGCATCGGCGCATCCGCCAGAATCGAAAACGCCAGCGTTTGCAGCGCGTCTCCAGCGAGGATCGCGCTGGCTTCGCCGAACCGAATGTGGCAGGTCGGCTGCCCGCGGCGCAGATCGTCGTTGTCCATAGCAGGCAGGTCATCGTGAATCAATGAGTAGGCGTGTATACACTCGACGGCCGCCGCTGGCGCATCCAGACTTTCCAGCGTCAGGCCGAAAAGCTGTCCGGTCGTATAGACCAGAAACGGACGTAGCCGTTTACCCCCCAGTAATGCCCCATAGCTCATGGCGTCAACCAGCGGAGTATTCTGAAATGGCAGGGCGGCGATAAACTGACTCAGCGTGGCGTCCGTGCGCTGATGGTGGGCACGCAGTTGCTCAAAGAATTCTGTCATAGCGTGACTACTCGTTGTCCGGGGTAAAAGGCGTCAAGGCCGCTTCGGGTTCATCGTTGAGCAGGATTTGCACGCGCTGTTCCGCCTGCTGCAACTTCAACTGGCCTTGACGCGCCAGCTGAATCCCTTGTTCAAACGCCTGCAGCGCCTCTTCCAACGGCAGCTCTCCCGACTCGAGACGGGCGACAATCTGTTCTAGCTCGCTCAGCGAACTTTCGAAACTCACGGGTGATTCGTTTTTTTTCGGCATAGTCGGTTTTGGGTCCTGTTCCTACGTATCGGAGCGCAAAAGGGGGCTGTAGCTCGTCGTTCCGCATGGTGCATTTGTGCGGTTAAGACACGCCGTATGCCGCAATTAAGTGATATACTCCGCGCCCTGGATGCTATTGGTAAGACCGCCGGAGCAACGTCGATATTACCGATAACGTGATTTTAGCCTTAGGGTAAAATTGTTTACGCCTTTACGATCAAGTAACGACAGCCACCATGAAGTTTATCATTAAATTGTTCCCGGAAATTACCATCAAAAGCCAATCTGTGCGGTTGCGCTTTATTAAAATCCTCACAGGGAACATCCGAAACGTTTTAAAACAGTATGATGAAACGCTGGCGGTTGTCCGTCACTGGGATCATATCGAAGTTCGTGCTCAGGACGAAAGTCAGCGCGCCATTATACGCGATGCCCTGACGCGTATCCCGGGGATTCACCACGTCCTCGAAGTGGAAGAGCACGACTATACCGATCTGCACAATATCTTCGAGCAAACGCTGGCCATGTACCGCGATCAGGTGGAAGGCAAAACTTTCTGCGTGCGGGTCAAACGTCGCGGCAAGCACGACTTCAGCTCTCAGGACGTTGAACGCTACGTGGGTGGCGGCCTGAACCAGCACATCGAGAGCGCGCGCGTCAATTTGACCTCGCCGCAGGTCACCGTGCATCTGGAAATCGAACAGGATCGCCTGCTGCTGATTAAAGGCCGCTACGAAGGGATTGGCGGCTACCCGATCGGGACGCAGGAAGATGTGCTGTCGCTGATTTCGGGCGGCTTCGACTCCGGCGTGTCCAGCTATATGCTGATGCGTCGCGGTTGCCGCGTGCACTATTGCTTCTTCAATCTGGGCGGCGCCGCGCATGAAATCGGCGTTAAGCAGGTGGCGCACTATTTGTGGAACCGCTTCGGCAGCTCGCATCGCGTTCGCTTCGTCGCCGTCGATTTTGAACCGGTGGTGGGCGAAATTCTTGAGAAAGTCGACGACGGCCAGATGGGCGTTGTGCTGAAACGCATGATGGTTCGGGCGGCCTCGAAAGTGGCCGAACGCTATGGCGTACAGGCGCTGGTGACCGGCGAAGCGTTGGGACAGGTGTCCAGCCAGACGCTCACCAATCTGCGGATGATCGACAACGCGACAGACACGCTGATTCTGCGTCCGCTGATTTCGCACGATAAAGAACACATCATCAATATGGCGCGTCAGCTGGGCACTGAAGACTTCGCCAAGACCATGCCGGAGTATTGCGGCGTGATCTCCAAGAGTCCGACGGTTAAAGCGGTCAAAGCAAAAATCGAGCACGAAGAGAGTCACTTCGACTTCGATATTCTCGATCGCGTTGTGAGCGAAGCGCGCAATCTGGATATTCGTGAAATCGCCGAGCAGACCACGCAGGAAGTGGTGGAAGTCGAAACGGTGGACGCGTTCGCCGCCAATGACATCCTGCTGGATATCCGTTCGCCGGATGAACAGGACGATCGTCCGCTGACGCTGGAACAGGTCGAGATCCGGTCGCTGCCGTTCTATAAGCTGGCGACCCAATTCGGCGATCTGGACCAGAGCAAAACCTATCTGCTCTACTGCGAACGCGGCGTGATGAGCCGTCTGCAGGCGCTTTATTTGCGCGAGCAGGGTTTTAATAATGTGAAGGTGTATCGCCCCTGATTGGGCGAAGTGATGTAGGTAAAAAAGGCGCTTCGGCGCCTTTTTTAATGCATGAAAATCAGTCCTGATAATTGTAGATGCCGGGGGGCAGCACCAGCTGAGCGGCAACCTCGGCCGCCTTTGCCTTGCCGATTAGCAGGTCAATCAGTTTCAGGGCGAAATCGATGCTGGTGCCCGGCCCCTGGCTGGTCAGCAGGTTGACGCGCGGGTCGAAGGCGACGCGTTTGTCGAGCCATTTCTCTTCAGGGATTTGCGATTTCAGCCCCGGATAGCCGGTCATATTCCCTACCGGGAATAGCTGATGATACTCCAGCACCACGGCGGGGGAGGCGCAGATCGCGGCGACGATGTTACCCTCCAGATGCGTCTGGCGCAGGCGTTCGATGAGCAGCGGGCTGTCGCGAAAGCACTCAGCTCCTTCCAGTCCGCCCGGCAAGACCACCGCATCGAAGGCGCGGTCAGCCACGGCCACCAGCGGGACTTCCGCCAGAATACGGACGCCGCGCGAGCAGATGATGTTCAGATCGCCGTCGCCGGCGACGCTGGCGGTCGTCACCTGAATCCCCGCTCTGACCAGCAGGTCAATGGTAGTGACCGCTTCGATTTCCTCGCTACCAGGGGCCAGGCAAACCAGTACCGATGCGCTCATATTCACTCTCCTTTTGCTTAATCTGTTCGAACAGGCGGCGGTTCTCCGGCAGCGTTAAGCCGTGAGCTCGTCCGCGTTTCAGCAGGTAGCCGGTAATGTAATCAATCTCGGTGTGCCGCTGCGCCAATATATCCTGCAGCATTGAGGAGGTATTGGCCGCCGTGTTGTGGATGATCTGATGGATATAGAGTAACAGGCTTTCGGTCGAGGTGTGCAGGCCCTCCCGGTCCATGACCTGCGCTATCTCCTGACACAGCGACGTCAATGCCGGCTCATGAGACGCCAGCTCACCGTTGGTGCAGCGATACAGTGCGGTCAGCGGATTGATCACGCAGTTGGCCGCCAGCTTCAGCCAGCAGGTAGCGGTGATGTTGTTATGCCAGGCCACGTCCGGCAGGGCCTGTTGCAGGATTTCCGCCAGCGAGCTCTGGTCGTCAATGGCATTGACGCCGCCGATACTGACGCGGCCGATATGGGTCGTACCTGCGGCGATATGGGTGACGGCCGTGCGATCGCGGCGTGCGGCGTGGGTGGTGATGCCGGCCAGCACCGGTTGGGTTAACGTCGGAAGTTCTTCCAGTGTTCCCATGCCGTTGTGCAACAGCAGGATCGTACAGTTCGGACGCAGACGTGGCAGGAGGGAGGAGACGGCGTCGGAGACCTGCCAGGCTTTGAGCGTCACCAGCAACAGCTCACTTTGCGCCAGATGTTCGGGATCATTAGCGGTGAGATTCAGGTTGCGGTGTTCTCCGTCGAGCGTGATCACATTCACCGGGCAGTAAGGGCGGGGGATGCGAAGCCAGCCTTGTACGTCGTGCCCTTGCTGATGAAGCGCGGCGAGCCAGAGTTGCCCGATGGCGCCGCAGCCGAGGACGGTAATATTCATGCCTCTCTCCCAGGGTAAAATGAAAATGTGATCTGCATCACTTTATACATGATAAGGCATCGCTCATCGTTTTGTCCGCCGTATTCGCCGCCTGCAGTTAGCGGTCTGTGCCATGCCGGCGTCCATTTTGCTTATGACTGGCGAGCAGGTATCATGCTCGGCAGCCTTTTTGTGTCAGGAGATAAATCATGCCATCTTTCGATATTGTTTCGGAAATTGATATGCAGGAAGTCCGCAATGCGGTGGAGAATGCGTCACGCGAGCTGAGCACCCGCTGGGATTTCCGCAACGTGCCCGCCAGCTTTGATCTGAATGAGAAAGCGCAAACCATCAAGATGGCGAGCGAGTCCGACTTCCAGGTGAAGCAACTGGTGGATATTCTGCGGGAGAAGCTGGCCAAACGCGGCATCGAAGGCAGCGCGGTAGAGGTGCCTGAAGAGTTGGAGCACAGCGGTAAAACCTACAGCGTGGAAGCCGGGCTGAAGCAGGGAATCGAGACGGCTCAGGCGAAGAAACTGGTCAAGCTGATCAAAGACAGCAAGCTGAAAGTTCAGGCGCAGATTCAGGGTGAGCAGGTGCGTGTGACTGGTAAGTCCCGTGACGATCTGCAAAGCGTGATGGCGCTGGTGCGCGGCGCAGATCTGGGTCAGCCTTTCCAGTTCAACAATTTCCGCGACTAAGCGGACTTCTCCCAGAAGCAAAAGGCCAGCTAAGCTGGCCTTTCTGTTTTAAAGCGTCATTAGACGCGTATTGCCTCCCGCCGCCGCCGAATTGGTGCAGACTGCGCGCTCAATCAGCAGGCGCTCAAGCCGAATGGCGTTGTCTCCGCTGCTCAACCCCTGCACCGACACGATCGGGCCGTGTCTGGCGGCCAACTGAGCACAGACGCTCTGTAGCGAAACGGCATTACCGTGATGAATAACCGCGTCGAAAGGCTGTTCGTAAAGCGTCGAGGCGGGCGCGATGTCGATAGCCGATTTAACGTCAGCGGGCAGCTTTTCGTAGAGCGCAATGTTCATGGAGGCGTCCGGCCACAGCATTTTGCCACCCACGCTGGCGACGGCCGCCAGTTGGATCAGCAAATCCTGTGGATTCAGCGCCAGCCCCAAAACGCGTTCTCGGGGCAGAAGCCGGTAGTCGTTATCTTCGCCGGTGGGACCGGGAAGCGCGCTAACGGTATATCCGGCGCTGTTTTCTCTAAACGTTTTGCAGCAGTGTAGCAGCTCGTTGTTTTGCTGCTGCTCCGCCCATGCTTTCAGAGCCGTAAAGGCGTTGAAGGTGCCAGGCTTCGTTGGCATGGCTTCCGGTCCGGCGACCGCGGTGTAGCGCAAGCCTTGCAGCGAGGCATCGGCGGGGCACTGGCTCAGCAGACGATACAGGTACAGCGGCCCGCCCGCCTTGGGGCCGGTGCCGGAGAGTCCCTCGCCCCCGAAGGGCTGAACGCCGACCACCGCGCCCACCACATTGCGGTTGATGTACACATTGCCCACTTTGATGTTTTCCGCCACTTTGTTAATGGTGCGGTCGATGCGGGAGTGAATGCCGAAGGTAAGGCCATATCCCAATGCGTTGATTTTATTCACCAACTCCGGCAACTGACGGCTGTCGTAACGCAGTACGTGCAGCACGGGGCCGAACACTTCTTTTTTCAAATCCTCGATCGCGTTGATTTCGATGAGCGCGGGTGTGATGAAGTAACCGTGCGCGTCGTCTGCGGCGTCGCTCATCGGGGTATGGCTGGCCTGAAACACGGGGAAGCCTTTGTCCCGCATCGCGCTGATGTGCGCGCGGATTCCGCCCATGGCTTCTTCATCGATGACCGGGCCGATATCCGTGGCGAGCTGTTCAGGGTTGCCCATCTGATATTCGACCATCGTGCCGCGCAAGGCTTCGAGCAGCGGCTCGGCGACGTCATTCTGGATACACAGCAGTCTTAACGCGGAGCAGCGTTGACCGGCGCTATCAAACGCGGAGGTCATGCAGTCGATAATGACCTGCTCCGGCAAAGCGGACGAGTCGACAACCAGGGCATTAATGCCGCCGGTCTCCGCAATCAGGGGGATCGGGCGTCCAGCGTCGTCCAGGCGTCCCGCAATTTTTTGGTTGATCGACAGGGCGACGGCGGTAGAGCCAGTAAACATCACCCCTTTAACGTTCTCGTCGGCGATCAGCGGCTCACCGACGGTTTCGCCTCGTCCCGGCAGCATCTGCAAAACGTCTTTCGGAATACCGGCTTCATACAGGATGTTCACGGCGAGGTAGGCGATAAGCGGCGTTTGCTCGGCCGGTTTGGCAATCACCGTATTGCCGGTCGCCAGCGCGGCGGCTATCTGGCCGGTGAAAATGGCCAGCGGGAAATTCCAGGGGCTGATGCAGACGACGACGCCCAGCGGTACGTGGCTGTCATTTTCGAATGTCTGCTGAACCTGCAGGGCGTAATAGTTAAGAAAATCCACGGCTTCGCGCACTTCGGCGATGGCATTGCTGTAGGTTTTTCCGGCCTCTCTGACCAGCACGCCGATGAGTTCGCCGATGCGTTGCTCCATCAATTCGGCGGCACGGATCAATATTTCCGCACGGTCCGAGGGCGCAACGGCGGACCACTGATGCGTCGCCTGTTGCGCGGCAGCCAGCGCATGGGCGACATCGATGTCGGTCGCTTCGCAGACGGTGCCTAGGATATCGCGCGGGTTCGCCGGATTGATGATATCGATCGGCGTCCCAAGTGGGGAGCCTGTCGCCGTGAGCGGCTGCGCATGGATTTTCTCCTGCGAGCTGTGCGTCAGGGTTGTGAACAGCTCGTGCAAACAGACTTCGCTATACAGGTTGAGTCCCCGTGAGTTCTCTCGGGATGCGCCGTAGATGTGTCGCGGCAACGGGATGCGGGGGTGCGGCAGTCCGAGCTGGTTCTCCGTTTTCGCCAGCGTGGAGACGACATTGATAGGGCTCGCGACCAGGCTGTCGAGAGAAACGTTCGGGTCCGCGATCTGATTCACGAACGAACTGTTGGAGCCGTTTTCGAGCAAACGTCGGACCAAATAAGGCAGCAGGGTTTCGTGCGAGCCGACCGGCGCATAGATGCGGCAGGGACGGTTCAGGCGCTCTTCGCCCACCACTTCCCGGTAGAGCGGAACGCCCATGCCATGGAGGCACTGAAACTCATACTGGTGCGGCGTAAAGGTCTCACCCGCCAGATAAAAGATGGCCGCGAGCGAGTGAGCGTTGTGCGTAGCGAACTGGGGATAGAACAACGTCGGCTCGGACAAAAGGGCCTTCGCGCAGGCCAGATAGGAGACATCGGAGTAGACCTTGCGCGTAAACACCGGGTAAGCGCTAAGCCCGGCGACCTGCGCGCGTTTGATTTCGCTATCCCAGTAAGCGCCTTTGACCAGGCGCACTCGCAGGCGGCGTTGGGTTTGGCGGGCCAAGTCTTTCAGGTAGTCGATCACGCTGAAACAGCGCTTCTGGTAGGCCTGGACGACAAAGCCGATGCCGTCCCAGGACTGCAGTTCCGGCTCTTCACACAGCCGGGTCAGTAAATCCAGCGAGATGTCCAGCCGGTCGGCCTCTTCGGCATCAATGGTGATCGGCACATCATAGGATTTGGCGAGAAGCACCAGCGACTTCAGCGTGGGATACAGTTCGCTGAACATCCGTTCATACTGGTGCAGCGTATAACGGGGGTGCAGCGCCGAGAGTTTGAGTGAAAACTCCGTGCCGTCATAAATGCCTTTTCCCCGGCTGTGCTTGCCGATGGCGTGCAGCGCGTCCTGACAGCGTTGAACGTAGTTGTCGGCGTCTCGCTGGGTCAGCGCCGCTTCCCCCAGCATATCAAAGGTGTAGGTGAACCCGGCTTTCTCGATGGGAGTGATCGACTGCAACGCCTGCGAAATGGTTTCTCCGGTGACGAAATGCTCGCTCATGACATGCATGGCGACGTCCATCGCTTTTCGGATCAGCGCGGAAGAGGCGGTAGCGATAATTGTGTTCACGCTGTTTGACAAGGCGTGTTTGTCGCCGTAACTGACGACCGACCCGGTGACGAGCAGTCCCCACGTCGCCGCGTTGATAAATAGAGACGAGTTTTTGCCCAGGTGAGACTTCCAGTTTTGTCCCGAGAGCTTGTCGCGAATCAGCAGGTCGCGGGTATCGTCATCCGGGATACGCAGCAGGGCTTCGGCCAGACACATCAGCGCTACGCCTTCCCGTGAAGACAGGGAGTACTCCTGCAACAAGTTCTGAATCATTGATTCGCGATTTTTACTGACTTTCTTTTTGCGCAACGATGAGGCCAGGGTATAGGCCAATTGATGGATCTTTTGGTCGATGTCGTCAGGTATATTGAGGGTCTCAAACAAAGAGGACACCACTTCCTGCTCAGGCTGGTCCCAGACCAGCGTGATGGCTTGTCTCTTGTGATCTCTGGAGGTCCAATGCGTAGATAATTCAGCGAACGGCGAAACTTTTTCTCTGTCCATAACATCATCTCTTACGATATCGATAGCCATAGTAAACCTCACGTTACTTAATCTTAGTCTACGGCGGGAAAGCAGCCGCTACGGTGAATTCAGCCCGTCCATCGTTCTTGGCGTTAAAGCGCGAGTGTCGTCAGTGCACTCTTCTGATTATGGAGAAATTTCACTAATCTCTCGTCCGTGGAATGCAGGATGTCATTCGGGGAGCCGACGGCGAGAATCTCGCCCTCTTCCATAAAGACGATGCGATCGGAAATTTTGAATGCGAAGGACATTTCGTGCGTCACGATCACCATCGTCATTCCCTCGTTAGCGAGGTCTTCAATGACTTTCAGCACATCGCCGACCAGCTCCGGGTCCAGCGCCGAAGTCGGTTCGTCGAACAGCATGATGGAAGGCGTCATTGCCAGCGCACGGGCGATCGCCACGCGCTGTTGCTGGCCGCCGGAGAGCTGGTGGGGGTATTTGTGCGCGTGTTCAAGCAGCCCGACTTTCTTCAGCAGCGTTAACCCCTGAGCCAGAATGTCGTCTCTGGCGCCGGTGTGATGGTAGAGCGGCGCGAACATGACATTCTCAAGCGCGGTCATGTGTGGGAAGAGATAGAACCCCTGGAAAACCATGCCGATTTTCTCTGCCTGCTGGTAATAATGTTGTGTCGGCCTGCCGTTATCCGTGGGGTGAAGGAACGGCTGGTCATCCAGCAGGATTTTCCCCGCATCGAGCGACTCCAGACCGTTCATGGTCCGGATTAACGAGGTTTTGCCTGAACCGGATGGGCCGATGATGGCGATCACTTCGCCTTTTTTAATCGCCAGATTGATGTTTTTCAGCACCGGTTTATTGCCGTAGCGTTTACAGATGCCTTCCAATGCCAGGGTCACGCGGTGCTTGTTGCTGGCATATTTGCGGGCGGACTGCGGCGCGGGAGCGGGCGGTTTCGCCTGTAGCAAGGCGAGTTCGTGATCGCTTAATCCTCGGGCTTTCCTGCTGCTGGTATCGAGCCATTTTTCCAGTGCGGTCACCAGCCGGTCGAAGACGGTCACGATGAAGATGTAGTAGCACGACACGGCGAGCAGCGTTTCGATGACTTTGAAATTCTGGGTATACAGTCGTTGTCCCACCAGAAGAATTTCCCCTAATGAAATCACGGACACCAACGACGTCAGTTTGACGATGACGATGAATTCATTCGCCAACGCGGGAAGCGCGATGCGCATCGCCTGTGGAATGATGATGCGCTTCTGTATGCCGGCGTAATTGATATTGAGGGATTTCGCTGCTTCCAATTGCCCTTTATGCACGGACATCAACCCGCCGCGATAAATCTCGGCGATAAACGCGGATTCGCATAGCACCATCGCGATCAGGCCGGAAATAAAGGGCGATGACAGAAGATCTGACGTCGACGTAAAAAATTGCGGCAGGTTGTAAATCAGGATAATCAAAACCAGGAGCGGCAAGCTTCTGAAAAACCAGATATATAACTTGGCGAGAGCGCGTAGCGGCAGGAAATGGGATTGTTTCGCCAGCGCCAGAACGAGGCCCAGAATATTGCCGCCAATCCAGGAGGCCACGCTCAGCGCAATTACGACGAGCGTGGCTTGCCAAAAATCAGAATAAGAGAACAGTTCAAAGAAATAATGAGTATCAAAATCCATAGTTTATCCTGTGAAGAAATTGACGCTGGCATTAGCGATCATGCATCTGGATGCTCACCGGAATAACACACAAGGTGAATAGCGACGCCCGTGCTTTCTGTTCGCAATGATGTGACGATGGCGAATCGGCGACGTCCTGTTCGCTACGTCGGCGAGCGCCGTAAATCCGGTCAAGGCGCAGAGGGAGCCTGACTGATGATGCTCCTTCCCACACGGTCAGACCTCTGCACGTGTGGGGAAGGGGACGGGATGATGATCTATTGCAGCGTGCCGTTTAACGCCGCCTGCACTTCGCTCGGGGAATAGGCCTTCAAATTGTATTTTTCCAACAGCTGCTGGTATTCCGGCGACTTGATGACCGTCTGGACGGCGGTATTCAGACTGCTGAATTTCTCTTGGTTGCCTTTTTTCACGCCCAGTCCAATCAGAATCGGATAGACGATGCCGCTGCTGACCGTCAGTTTTTGGGTTTTTTGGGCGACGTCGAAAGCCACCGCCGCATCGTCAAACTGAACGTCTACCGCGCGCGACAGTACAGCCTGACTGGCTTCGGGCGCGGTGGGGAATTCCCGGATATCGATAGGTTTTAGCCCTTTATCCACGCACAGCGTCTTGGAGCCCTGCGACATTTTTAACACCCACGCCGCCCCGCTGATTGAACTGACTTTTTTACCGCATAGCATGCCGAGTTCCGTCGGTTGAAACGGGTCGCCTTTTCTCGCGATCAGGACGCCGCCGGTTTTGACGTAGGGAATAAAATCTATCTGTTTGGCGCGTTCGGGCGTGATGTAAAGTGAAGAGGCGATGACGTCAAATTTGCCTGTATTCAGACCCATAATGAGGTTAGCGAAGCGTGTATCGATAAACTCGGGTTTGGTGTTGAGTTCTGTGGCCACGAGCTGGATGAACTCGGCATCGAACCCTGCGGGCTTGTGATTATCAAGATAGTTGTAGGGAGGATAGGTGAGGTCGGCGCCGACTTTCAGCGGTGCGGAAAAAGCCGGGGCGTTCGCCAGGGCGCCGAGTGCGGCGCAGAGATACAGTGCCTTTCTGAACGTGAAAAAAGCGGAGTTGAACGGTTTTTTCCCAGTCATATTGATTTCCTTATTGTGCGGTAAGCCAGCCTGCTGTGTGGGTGCGATTCCTATTTGTTAAGCATATACCGTGCCATTTTCCCGCAACGGTGCTCAGTGCGGCTCCTTTGCCTGCGATACGGCCGACGAAGAGCGACAACACAGCGCCTGTGGTTAGGGATTGTTAAGAAAAATTAATTAATCCGGTGTGCGGCGATCCTCGGTGCGTCGGGCACGCAGGGGAGAGGGAATGACGTCTCTCTCCGCCGTATCGTGCAAATGAGCTGTACTTGGAGGAAGGGGAGATGTCTCTTCGTTGTGCGTCTGCACAAAGGCAGTGCATAGGATGGTGCAACGGCTGGACAAGGAAAAGGTGCCTGAATTAACGGGTTTTTTGGCCTGATGGGGTAGGGCCGCCCCTCGATAGACGGGGGCGTTTAACGTTTAGTCGCGAGGAGGCGATGGGAGCATCGCCTTGGTCAGCACAGGGGTGTTAGACCGACGCCGAAGCCGTATCGAGCCACTGCTCCAGCGTTTTGCGGTTGGTCTGTTTGTTGTCGATTTTGACATAAGCGCTGAGCTCGTGGGGCACGATGATGACTTCGGCGACGCCCGGCAAGTCGCGCATTCTTTGCTCGAGCTGGGGGCTTTGCAGCGCTTGATCAGACAGGGTAATCCGCAGGCTGCTGAGATAAGGCGGTTCCTGCATCGTAAAGCTGAGTATCAGCCAGCCTAGCGCGATGATAGCGCCGGCGCTGAAGACCAACGCGGCGCCGTGCAGGTCGAACAGCGCGCCGCCCAGACTGCCGCCAATCGCAACGCCGATAAACTGCGTGGTGGAGTAAACCCCCATGGCGGTGCCTTTATACCCGGCTGGGGCCTCTTTACTGATGAGTGAAGGCAGCAAGGCTTCCATCACGTTGAATCCCAGCAAAAACAGTTGAATACCGATGATGATCCGCCATAGCTGGCTGGCATCCGCACTCAGCAGTACCAGTTCGGCGGCAATAAGAATGACGATGCAGAGGATGAATACCTGCTTCATGCGGCGCTTCAGCTCGGCATAAATGACAAAAGGCACGACGGCGACGAACGAAATCAGCATCGTCGCCAGATACACTTTCCAGTGATCCTGCGGCGGAAGTCCAGCTTGCTCCATTGCTCGCGGCAGCGCGACGAAGCTCGACATCAGCAGAATATGCAGGCACATGATGCCGATGTTCAGCTTTAGCAGTCGGCTATTCGCCAACACCTTTCTAACGCTGCCGCGTACAATCGCCGACTCACGATTAAGGACATGCTGGGAGGCGTTCGGGATAAACGCGATCGTGATGATTATTGCGATGACGGAAAGAATCGCGATACCCCAGAAGAGCGCATGCAGACCCAGAGCATGGGTGACGATAGGTCCGACTACCATCGCAATGGCGAAGGTGATCCCAAAGCTGACGCCGATGAATGCCATCGCTTTGGTGCGGTTCTGTTCACGCGTCAAGTCCGACAGCAAGGCCATTACCGCGGCGGAGATCGCCCCCGAGCCTTGCAGGGCTCGGCCAAGAATGATGCCCCAGATAGTGTCGCTGAGGGCGGCGATGACGCTACCGGCGGTGAACATCAGCAGGCCGCCGACGATGAGTGGTTTGCGGCCGATGCGGTCCGACATCAGCCCGAATGGGATCTGGAAAAGCGCCTGCATCAGGCCGTAGATACCGATGGCGACGCCTATCAGGAATTCGCTGGCGCCCTGCAAGGCCATACCGTAAGTGGTTAACACCGGGAGGACCATGAACATGCCCAGCATGCGAAGTGAAAAGACCGTGCCCAGTCCCCAGGTGGCCCGTAACTCGGCAGGCGTCATTCGGTTATCGTTCATCTATACCTCGGATGTTTTTCTGGCGCTATTTTAGAGCCTTGAACGCACGCGCGTAAATGTGCGTTTTGTTACCTGATTTGGCGGAGTGGGGGAGAAATAAAAAAACAGACGGCATGCCGTCTGTTTTTTTCTGATAGCAGGCGCGTCGTTAACGCAGGTAGGTCAGCATCGCGTCCTGAGCCGGGGTGATGGAGTCGATTGACATCATCACGCTCAGCGAGGTGATGGCGACAATCGAGAACACGAACAGCTTTTTGGCCCAAAGGCGATCGTCGTTCAGGTTTTTATACCCGGACAGCGCCATGCCCAGCCACCACAGGCTCACCGCCGCCGCAACGACCAGATATTTATACCCGGCGTAGCCGCCCAGGGAGAGCATCAGAGTAGCGATCATAAACGCCAGAATGTACAGCGTAATATGATGCTTCGCGACGGAGATCCCTTTCACCACCGGCAGCACTGGAATATTCGCGGCCTGATAGTCTTTAAAGCGGAAGATGGCGATAGCGTAAGAGTGGGGCATTTGCCACAGGCTGAAAATCAGCAGCAGGATCAGCGCGCCAGCGTCGAACTGGTTGCTGACGGCGCAGTAGCCGATGACCGGCGGAGCCGCGCCAGACAGGCTGCCAATCAGCGTGCCGTAGACAGAATGCCGTTTCATGTAGAGGCTATAGACGCCGACATAAACAACGAAGCCAATCACCGCCAGCCACATGGCCAGCGGATTGGCGGCGACATACAGTAAGGCAAAGCCCGCAATACCCAGCAGCGCGGCATAGGCCAACGTCACCTTCAGCGAAATCAGCCCTTTCACCAGAACGCGGTTTTTGGTCCTCTCCATTTTTTTGTCGATATCGCGGTCGATCACGTTGTTGAAAACGCAACCGGAAGCCACGACCAGCGACACGCCGAAGAGTGTCGCTATAAACAGGGGATAATCAATGCTGCCGTTGGCCGCGAGTAAAAATCCCCCGATGACAGAAATCAGGTTGCCAAAAATAATGCCCGGCTTGGTGACCTGTAGGTATTGCTTAATCATCATGGTGACGGTCCAGTTACTGAATCATCATGTTGTGATGGGTGTTCCACATAATCCATATAGAACCCCCAACTACAATCGCGATAATCAGGGCGGTAAAGACAAGCGCGACAACGTTCCAGCGCTCTTGCGACGACGTGTTCAGGTGCAGGAAGTACACCAGATGGACCAGAATCTGTACGACGGCGCAGCCGACCACGGTCAGCATAATGATGTGCGTCGCCGCGGCGCCGGTCATCACCATCGCGAAGGGGATCACGGTGAGGATGATCGACAGGATAAAGCCGGTCAGATAGGACTTGACGGTGCCGTGGCTGGCACCCGCACTGTCATGCGTAGAATGGCTCATTACATCGCCCCCATCAGGTAAACAACGGTGAAGACGCAGATCCACACCACGTCCAGGAAATGCCAGAACAGGCTGAGGCACATCAGGCGGGTTTTATTGGTCGCGGTCAGACCGCGGCGTGAGACCTGAATCATCATGATAACCAGCCAGATCAAACCGCTGGTGACATGGATACCGTGCGTGCCGACCAGAGCGAAGAAGCCGGATAGGAATGCGCTGTGATCCGGTCCGTATCCTTCCGCAATCAGGTGATGGAACTCATAAAGTTCCATACCGATGAAGATCAGACNAAACAGGAACGTCATCGCCAGCCACTGGTTAACCCGCGACTTATCGCCCTTGTTCATGGCGATCATCGCCATGCCATAGGTGATGCTGCTGAACAGCAGGGCAAAGGTTTCGACCAGTACGAACGGCAGTTCGAAGATCTCTTTGCCCGTCGGGCCGCCGGCGACGCCATCGACCAGGACGGCGTAGGTGGCGAACAGCGAGGCGAACAGGATACAGTCGCTCATCAGGTAGATCCAGAAGCCGAAAACTTTCGTCGCTCCCGCATCGTGATGCCCATGCTCTGCATGGGCGGTATTCGTGTGACTCAAAGTATCAGTGGACATTTTTCACGCCTGCCTTGCTGAGTTTCTCGAAATTTGCGTTTTCTATGCGCTCGATTTCTTCCACGGGAACGTAGTAGTCCACGTCCTGATTGAAACTGTGCACAATCCAGGTCGCTATCATGCCGACGAAACCGACAGCGGCGAGCCACCAGATGTACCAGATCATGGCGAAACCGAACACCAGGGCGAAGGCAGAGATGACCAGGCCCGCGGCAGTGTTCTTAGGCATATGAATCTCTTCATAGCCGCCGTTCGGTCGGCGATAGGCCTCGCCCTTCTCTTTCTCTTCCCAGAATGCATCACGGTCATGAACCTGCGGGACGACCGCAAAGTTGTAGAACGGGGCAGGGGAGGATGTCGCCCACTCCAGTGTACGCGCATCCCATGGGTCGCCGGTCAGATCGCGGTTCTGTTCGCGGTCGCGGATACTGACGACGAACTGAATCAGCTGGCACAGGATACCCAGCGCGATCAGTGCGGCACCGGCGGAAGCGACCAGCAATAGCGGGTGGAATTCCGGATTGATCTGCTGGCTCAGGCGGCGAGTCATGCCCATGAAGCCCAGCGCATAAAGCGGCATAAAGGCGACAAAGAAGCCGATAATCCAGCACCAGAAGGCACGCTTACCCCAGGTTTCGTTCAGGGTGAAGCCGAAGGCTTTCGGGAACCAGTAGGTGATCCCTGCGAAGCAGCCGAACACCACGCCGCCGATAATGACGTTATGGAAGTGGGCGATCAGGAACAGACTGTTGTGCAGCACGAAGTTCGCGCCCGGTACGGCCAGCAGTACCCCGGTCATCCCGCCGATAGAGAAGGTGATGATGAAGCCGATGGTCCACAGCATCGCCGAGTTAGGCTGAATACGGCCCTGATACATGGTGAACAGCCAGTTGAAGATTTTCACCCCGGTCGGGATGGAAATAATCATGGTGGCGATGCCGAAGAAGGCATTCACGTTCGCGCCAGACCCCATCGTAAAGAAGTGGTGCAGCCACACGATAAACGACAGCACGGTGATGGCGATGGTCGCCCACACCAGAGACGTATAGCCGAACAGCCGTTTACGGCAGAAGGTTGCGGTCACTTCGGAGAACACGCCGAAGACCGGCAGCACCAGGATGTACACCTCAGGATGGCCCCAGGCCCAGATGAGGTTGATATACATCATCATGTTGCCGCCCATATCGTTGGTGAAGAAATGGGTGCCCAGATAACGGTCCAACGTCAGTAACGCGATGGTGACCGTCAGGATGGGGAATGCGGCGATGATGAGAACGTTGGTGCACAGTGACGCCCAGGTGAACACCGGCATCTTCATCATGCTCATGCCGGGCGCGCGCATTTTCATGATGGTGGCGAAGAAGTTCACGCCGGTCAGCGTGGTGCCCAGCCCGGATATCTGCAGACTCCATATCCAGTAGTCGACCCCGACGCCGGGACTGTACTCCTTACCCGAAAGGGGAGGATAGGCTACCCAACCTGTCTGAGCGAATTCGCCCACGCCCAGCGAGATATTGACCAGGATGACCCCGGCGACAAACATCCAGAAGCTGAGTGAGTTTAGGAAAGGGAAGGCAACGTCACGAGCACCGATTTGCAGCGGAACGACCAGGTTCATCAGGCCGACCACGAACGGCGTCGCCACGAAGAAAATCATGATCACGCCGTGCGCGGTAAAGATCTGGTCGTAGTGGTGAGGAGGCAGGAAACCTGCTTCACCTGCCGAGGCCAGCGCCTGTTGAGTACGCATCATGATGGCGTCGGCGAAGCCACGCAGCATCATCACCAGCGCGACGATGACATACATGATGCCGATTTTTTTATGGTCAACGGACGTGAACCATTCAGTCCACAGCCATTTCCATTTACCAAAATAGGTAATCAGGGCCAGCAGCGCTAGCCCACCTAGAATGATTGCTGCCACGGTGACCATGATAATAGGTTCATGGTACGGAACCGCATCAAGAGTTAATTTTCCGAACATCGTATTATCCCTCGGCTCCTTTAATGAGAGGAGTGCTCGCTCATGTCCATGCCTTCATGAGACTGCATGCCTTCATCTTTCGGCGCGCTTTCCGCATGGTGCTGCATGTGCATTTCGTTGCCAGTAAATTTAGTAATCACCTGTCGGAACAGGTTCGGCTGTACCTGCGAGAAGTACTCGACGGGATGGTATTCACTAGGGAGTGCCAGTTTTTCAAATTCGCCCATGTTGCTCAGCGTATGGGAAGACTGACGCACCGTATTCACCCACTGGTCAAACGCCTCTTGATTCGGCGTCGCGATAGCGGTGAATTTCATGCCGGAGAAACCTTTGCCGCTGTAAGCACCGGAAATACCGTCGTATTTGCCGGGTTCATTCGCAATCAGGTGCAACTGCGTCTGCATACCGGCCATGGCGTAAATCTGCCCGCCGAGGCGAGGGATGAACAGCGAGTTCATGACGGAGTCAGAGGTGATTTTGAACGAGACGGGAACGTTGGCCGGGAAGGCAAGTTCGTTCACGCTGGCAATACCCAGATCCGGATAAATAAACAGCCATTTCCAGTCAAGCGATACGACTTCGACGTTGATAGGTTTGACGTCGGAATCCAACGGTTTGTAGGGATCAAGCTGGTGGGTTGTCTTCCAGGTGATGGTAGCGAGGATGACGATGATGATGATGGGTACCGTCCAAACAACGGCTTCGATCTTGTTGGAGTGTGACCAGTTTGGCGTGTATTTAGCCTTATCGTTGGAAGCTCTGTACTTCCTGGCAAATACGATCGTCATAATGATCACGGGGATGACAACGATCAACATCAGCCCGAGGGCAGTCAGTATTAGCGAACGTTGTTCAAGCCCAATTTGTCCTTTGGGGTTCATCAGTGCCATATCACAGCCGTTAAGGAGCAGGGTGGCTGCAAATAAAGAGAACATCCCCAAAAATTTATTGTATTTCCTGAGTCTCATCTAGCGACCTCAATGACAAGGGGCTCTATCTATTATTTCACGCGAGCGGGCATTTTACGGGAAGGTTACCACACTGTAAACATGATTAAAGTGTTGTCAGTGGCTTGTTGCTCTGATTCTCTCTTTGTGTCACCAATGTGGTAGTTTGTAAAAAAATATATTAAAAAACAGTGGGTAATAGTTTCTTCAGGGAATGGCATGTCCGTATGGAAAATGACAACGCGTCCTCAAAAATTATCGTGCCACTGTTATTAAGGTCTAGTGCGAGATGACGGTTTGTCAAAGTAAAAAGTCAGGAAAAAAGGAGATGACGACGGCCGAAAAACGACAATCATGCGAGGGCGGCTGTGGATAACCTTGGTCGTTGGATATGAGTAATAAGGAAGGAATAGGCTGCTGTGACACAGCCCATGTGTTTTGTTTACGTTCGTTTGAGCGATAGGTAATCCAAGAGACTACCCAGAGTGAGTCCGATCGCGGCCAGCGCCACGCCCACGGTCATTAACGTTTCAGCCGCGGATACGCTTTGCAGCCATCCTAGTCCGAACATACCCCAAATCGCCGCGCCGAGCGCGAAGCATGCGGCGCCGGAAAACAGCGTACGTACTGCCAGCTTATATCCGCGCGAGTATGCGCTTCGCGGCAGAAAATCTTCGTGAGTCTGGGTGTATTCCAGCGTGCGGCGGCACAGTAAGAGCAGCAGCAGACCGGGGAAAGAGATCCCGACAGAGAACAGATAGAACCAGGCCCAGCCGTAATCCTCGACGAACCAACCGGCCAGCGGACCGACATAAACTCGGCCCACGGAGGCCAGAGCGGACAACAGGGCGAACTGTGTGGCGGAGAACGACTTGTTGCACAGGGCCATCAGCAGAGCGACAAACGCCGCCGTCCCCATACCGCCGCACAGGTTTTCGATGAAAATGGCGGCGCCCATAGAGAATAAATGCTTGTCCGTGATCGCCAACAGCCAGTAGCCCGCATTGGAGACGGCCTGCAATAGCCCGAAAATCATCAGCGCCCGAAAAAGCGACCAGCGCTGCATCAGTATTCCGCCGTATAACGCGCCGACGATGGTGGCGAAGAGGCCGAGCGTTTTATTGATAAGGCCGACATCGCCAGCATCAAAGCCCACGCCGCGAATAAGGAACGTGGTGCTCAGGCTGACTGCGAAGGCATCGCCGAGCTTATAAAAAATAATCAGCAGCAGAATCAGCCAGGCGTTATTACGACCGAAGAAATCCCGCAGCGGCGCCATCACGGCCTGCTCCAGTGAGCGCGGCGCAGGCTGGGTATTGTCCGGCTCCGGGGCCAGCCAGGTCGCCAGCGTACACAGCAGCATCAGACCCGCCATCAGCCAATAGGTTGACTGCCAACCCAGCAGGCGGTCGGCAATCCACAGCGCCAGCCCGCCGGAGACCAGCATCGCCAGCCGATAGCCCAGCACGGAGACCGCAGCCCCACTGCCGCGCTCCTGTGGAGGCAATAAATCTGTTTTATAGGCGTCGAAGACAATGTCCTGGGATGCGGAGAAGAAAGCGATAACGACGGCAAGCGCCGCCAGCCACCAAAGATCCTTCGCGGGGGTTAATGTCCCGATGGCCGCGATGGCCGCCACGAGGCCCAATTGCGTGAGCAGCAGCCAGCCGCGACGTCGACCGAAGAAAGACGGCGTATAGCGATCCATCATCGGCGACCATAGGAATTTAAAGACATAGGCTTGGCCGACCAGNGAAAAGAAGCCGATGGTTTTGAGATCGACGTTTTCCACGGTCATCCAGGCTTGGAGCGTGCCGGAGGTCAATGCCAGAGGGAGGCCCGAGGCAAAACCCAGAATGAGCAGGATCAGAGAATTACGTTGCTTGAAAAGCGTGTGGAGCTGACTAGGCATGCAACATCCTTTTGCTTGCCCCGGTGACGGGGCAAGGGGAACTGCGTAAAATTAGCGTGCGTTGGTCTTGATGAATTCGTTGACGCTGGTGTCTTGCGCCATGTCGCTGATGACATCGCCTAACACCTGATTCACCGCGGTGGTGATCTTGTTGTTGGTGGCCGTCAATGCGCCTTGAACATTGTAGGTGGAACGGTAGTTTTTGACCTGCTTATTGCCGTTCGCGGCCTGCGCGATGATCGAAATATCCGCTTTGGTGGTGATGGTGTAACGCAGGTTGCCTTCAGTGACGTCCGCATAGAGCGTGTTCACCACGATCTGCAGCGCGACCGGACCGCCGGTGCCAATCATGTAGCCGCGTGCGGACATCTGCTTCTCTAACGCTTCCTGCAACAGGAAACGCAGATCGCGTGAGGGGACCAGCGTCACTAACTGACTGTCGCGGTTCACTTTGGCCAGCGCCTGATCCTGACGCTGATCGGCTCCGTTAATGCTGATTGTCACGCCCATCAGGCTAGGATCCTGAGAAGGCAACGCGATGTTAGGGTTGATATTCAGCGTATTACCTTTGCCTGCGCAGCCCGCCAGCGCCATGATGGCGAGCAGCGGAAAAATAAATTTTTTAAACATGCGAATGTTCTCAGTAATAATAAGAAAGTTAATCGTTAAAAACGCGCGATATCATACCAGTGCCTCAGGCAAGAGAAAGAGCGGAGAATCGCTCGCGTCGCAAGTTCTTCGCCTGTAGGACAACCGATTCTGTTTTTATCACAACTTCCCGAAGAAAAGATATGCCACACCCTGTCGGAGTCCCCTTCGCACCGGCATTAGCGGATTATTCTGCATGCTGTTGCCCTGTGAAAACATAGCGCGGTATCGTCGCCAGCGAGAGAAAATTCCCGTGATCGCTCACACCGGTCATGTAAAAATGGCGCCTAACTTGCCCGGTTCCCAAACTCTTATTTAAGGTTAATCCATGATCCGTGAAACCATTGAATCCAAGCTGCACGCCGGATTGGCGCCGGAATACCTTGAGGTCATCAACGAAAGCCATCGCCATCGGGTGCCCGCGGGGTCGGAGAGCCATTTCAAAGTGGTGTTGGTCAGCGATCTTTTCGAAGGTAAACGCCTGATTCAGCGCCATCGCGCGGTCTACGAGCTGCTGACTGAGGAGATGGCCGGCGCCGTGCATGCGCTCGCGCTGTACGTTTACACTCCGCAGGAGTGGCGCGATCAGCACCAAACCGCCCCTACATCACCGGCCTGCGGCGGCGCGGGAATCGACCGTTAACGCCGGTGATGGTACGGCGTAAAGCCTCCCTGAGCACATTCGAAACCGGTCATTCACCTTGCGGCAATACGCTGGTGACTCTCCTCGACTCGGTCAGCCTATGCCGCTATAATGCCGCGTCTTATTTTTCCTGAATGTATTCGGGACGCTTCTGACTACAAGGAACGGGTCTGGTTCGCGAGGCCGTCCTGGTGATGTGAGTCTGTGATCAGAAAGCTTGCCTTCGGGCGCTTTGTGAAAACGGCTTTTGAGGTTGACCGAGCACTGTGATTTTTTGAGGTAACAAGATGCAAGTTTCAGTTGAAACCACCCAAGGCCTTGGGCGCCGCGTAACGATTACCGTTGCTGCTGACAGCATCGAGAATGCTGTTAAGAGCGAGCTGGTCAACGTGGCAAAAAAAGTTCGTATCGACGGCTTCCGTAAAGGCAAAGTGCCGATGAATATCGTTGCTCAGCGTTATGGCGCTTCCGTGCGTCAGGACGTGCTGGGCGACTTGATGCAGCGTCAGTTTGTTGATGCGATCATCAAGGAAAATATCACTCCTGCTGGCGCGCCGAAGTATGTTCCGGGCGAGTACGATGCGGGATCTGATTTTACCTACAGCGTTGAGTTTGAAGTGTATCCAGAAGTAGAACTGAAAGGTCTGGATAGCATCGAAGTCGAAAAACCGCTGGTGGAAGTTAAAGACGAAGACGTCGACGCCATGCTGGACACCCTGCGTAAGCAGCAGGCGACTTGGAAAGAGGTTGAGCGCGCAGCAGAAGCTGAAGACCGCGTAACCATCGACTTCAGCGGTTCTGTCGACGGCGAAGAGTTTGAAGGCGGCAAAGCCTCTGACTTCGTGCTGGCGATGGGCCAGAACCGTATGATCCCGGGCTTCGAAGACGGNGTTGTCGGCCACAAGGCGGGTGAAGAGTTCACTATCGAAGTCACCTTCCCGGAAGACTACCACGCTGAAAACCTGAAGGGTAAAGCCGCTCAGTTCGCTATCGTACTGAAAAAAGTCGAAGAGCGTGAGCTGCCGGAACTGACTGCTGACTTCATCAAACGTTTCGGCGTTGAAGATGGTTCTGTCGCCGGTCTGCGTACCGAAGTGCGCAAAAACATGGAGCGTGAGCTGAAATCCGCTGTGCGTAACCGTGTGAAAACTCAGGTTATCGACGGTCTGGTTGACGCTAACGATATCGATGTTCCGGCTGCGCTGGTCGACGGTGAAATCGACGTACTGCGCCGTCAGGCTGCACAGCGTTTCGGTGGCGATGAAAAACAGGCTCTGGAACTGCCGCGCGAGCTGTTTGAAGCTCAGGCTAAACGTCGCGTTGTTGTCGGTCTGCTGCTGGGTGAAGTCATCAGCACCAATGAGCTGAAAGCCGATGAAGACCGCGTTACCGCGATGATCGACGAAATGGCCGCTGCCTACGAAGATCCGCAGGAAGTGGTTGAGTTCTACAAAAAGAACAAAGAAATGATGAACAACATGCGTAACGTCGCTCTGGAAGAGCAGGCGATTGAAACGCTGTTGTCTCAGGCTAAAGTGACTGAGAAAGAAGTTGGGTTCAACGATCTGATGAACCAGACTAACAACGCGTAATCGCGTTAACCTTTCGAGGTTGTCAGTCTGATAATGCCCGCAGTTTTAACGCTGCGGGCTTTTTTTTCTGCCTGATTATGTGACGGTTTCTCCTGAAATTACGACTGCTAAGCATTTATTTGCACTATCATTAATCTTAGCCGTGAACCGAATCCTCAGCGCTTCTTTCAGAGTAATGCCGGGTTAATCGAAAATAATCGGTGGTGTAAGCTTGAAAATCGACACAAGACGCCCAATTGTCCGATAATTGATGACGTATCGCTGGATATTCTGAGGGCTCGAGGTAGGGCAACCACACAGGGTCTGGACGTGGTTTTCACTTCGTATCTCAAGTAGAATCGGGCAATATGCGCCAAATGCATTTTATCTAGGAGACGTTGATGTCATACAGTGGCGAACAAGTAAAACAGGCTCCGCATATGGCCCTGGTGCCAATGGTCGTAGAGCAGACTGCACGTGGGGAGCGTTCTTACGACATCTATTCCCGCTTATTAAAAGAGCGTGTGATCTTCCTGACTGGTCAGGTCGAAGACCATATGGCGAACCTGATCACGGCCCAGATGCTGTTCCTGGAAGCTGAAAATCCTGAGAAAGACATTTATTTGTACATCAACTCGCCGGGCGGGGTGATCACTGCGGGAATGTCCATCTACGACACCATGCAGTTCATCAAGCCGGATGTAAGTACTATTTGTATGGGACAGGCGTGCTCAATGGGGGCGTTCCTGCTGACTTCCGGTGCGGAAGGCAAACGTTTCTGCCTGCCGAACTCGCGCGTTATGATTCACCAGCCGCTGGGCGGTTATCAGGGACAGGCGACGGATATTGAAATTCACGCCAAAGAAATCCTAAAAGTGAAGTCACGGATGAATGAACTGATGGCTAAACATACGGGACGGTCTCTTGAAGAAATAGAAAGAGACACGGAACGTGACCGTTTCCTCTCTGCCGATGAGGCAGTAGACTACGGATTAGTCGATTCTGTATTGACTCATCGCGACTAAATCCATTTGATGATGGTCGCTCTATATAGCTGTAGACGGTGTTCGGCCGATAGTCTTTTGTGCGAGTGTGATTGCGCTTATTGGCTATAAAATAGTGGCGTTCGCTGTGGCGCTATCGCTGTATGGTTAGCCTGCGGGCAAGAGACTAAAGAAGAGGTTTACTGATGACAGATAAGCGCAAAGACGGTTCAGGAAAGTTGCTGTACTGCTCTTTCTGCGGCAAAAGCCAGCACGAGGTTCGTAAGCTGATTGCCGGGCCGTCAGTGTATATCTGCGATGAATGTGTTGACTTGTGTAACGACATTATTCGCGAAGAGATTAAAGAAGTGGCCCCGCATCGTGAACGCAGTGCGTTGCCGACCCCGCACGAAATTCGTCATCACCTTGACGATTACGTGATTGGTCAGGAGCAGGCCAAGAAAGTTCTGGCCGTGGCCGTATACAACCACTACAAACGTTTACGCAACGGTGACAGCAGTAACGGCGTTGAGCTGGGCAAAAGCAACATCCTGCTCATCGGCCCCACCGGTAGCGGTAAAACCTTGCTGGCAGAAACACTGGCTCGATTCCTTGACGTGCCTTTCACCATGGCTGATGCCACGACGTTGACCGAAGCGGGTTACGTGGGCGAAGACGTTGAGAACATCATCCAGAAACTGCTGCAGAAATGTGATTACGACGTACAGAAAGCGCAGCGCGGCATCGTTTATATCGATGAAATCGACAAAATTTCCCGTAAGTCGGATAACCCGTCGATTACGCGTGACGTTTCTGGCGAAGGCGTGCAGCAGGCCCTGCTGAAGTTGATCGAAGGGACCATCGCCGCTGTTCCGCCTCAGGGCGGTCGTAAGCATCCGCAGCAGGAGTTCCTGCAAGTGGACACCTCGAAGATCCTGTTCATCTGCGGCGGCGCGTTCGCGGGATTGGATAAGGTTATCGAGCAGCGAACAGACACCGGTCGCGGTATTGGCTTCAATGCGACGGTAAAAGGTCTTTCGCAGAAGGTGACCGAAGGCGAGTTGCTGGGGCAGGTAGAGCCGGGCGATCTGATCAAGTTTGGTCTGATTCCTGAGTTTATCGGTCGTCTGCCGGTAGTGGCGACGCTGAAAGAGCTGGATGAAGCGGCGCTGATTCAGATTCTGCGTGAGCCGAAGAACGCGCTGACCAAGCAGTATCAAGCGCTGTTCAAACTCGAAGGCGTTGAGCTGGAGTTCCGTGACGACGCGCTGACGGCCATTGCGAAAAAAGCCATGGCGCGCAAGACCGGAGCACGTGGCCTGCGTTCCATCGTGGAAGCGGCACTGCTGGAAACTATGTACGAACTGCCTTCTCAGGACAGTGTGGATAAAGTCGTGATCGACGAATCCGTCATCGCGGGTCAATCCGAACCGCTCCTGATCTACGGCAAGCACGAAGCGCAACAAGCCTCTGGCGAATAATTCGCCTAAAAATCATCATCGAAGAACAAAATGGGGGGTGTTAGCCCCCCATTCCTTTTTCAGCGCGATCTATCGTTGAATGTAGGATATTTATCCCCATATACTCGAATACCTAGAGGCGAAACCGTGAAGAGCCTGTTTCACGAGATTCCCTTAACCTGGCGGAAATGAAACTAAGAGAGAGCTCTATGAACCCTGAGCGTTCCGAACGCATAGAAATCCCCGTATTGCCGCTGCGCGATGTGGTGGTTTATCCGCACATGGTCATTCCGTTGTTTGTTGGTCGGGAGAAGTCAATTCGGTGCCTTGAAGCCGCAATGGATCACGATAAAAAGATCATGCTGGTTGCACAGAAAGAGGCCTCAACGGATGAGCCAGGTGTTAACGATCTTTTCTCGGTTGGGACGGTAGCCTCCATTCTTCAGATGCTGAAATTGCCTGACGGTACCGTTAAGGTACTGGTCGAAGGCTTACAGCGAGCGCGTATCACCACGCTGTCTGACAGTGGAGAGCACTTTGCCGCGCAGGCTGAATATCTGGACTCGCCTGAAATTGAAGAGCCTGAGCAGGAAGTGCTCATGCGCACGGCGGTCAATCAGTTTGAAGGCTATATCAAACTGAACAAAAAAATCCCGCCTGAAGTCCTGACGTCGCTGAACAGTATCGACGACGCTGCCCGTCTGGCTGACACGATTGCCGCACACATGCCGCTGAAACTGTCCGACAAGCAGTCGGTCCTGGAAATGTTTGACGTGACGGAACGTCTGGAATACCTGATGGCGATGATGGAGTCGGAAATCGACTTGCTGCAGGTGGAAAAGCGCATCCGTAGCCGCGTCAAAAAGCAGATGGAAAAAAGCCAGCGCGAGTATTACCTGAATGAGCAAATGAAAGCCATTCAGAAAGAGCTGGGCGAGATGGATGACGCGCCGGACGAAAATGAAGCGCTGAAACGCAAGATTGAAGCGGCTAACATGCCGAAAGAAGCCCGGGAAAAAACCGAGGCTGAGCTGCAGAAGTTGCGGATGATGTCGCCGATGTCCGCGGAAGCTACCGTCGTGCGCAGCTACATCGACTGGATGGTGCAGGTTCCCTGGAACTCACGCAGTAAAGTGAAAAAGGATCTGGTCAAAGCCCAGCAGATGCTGGATAGCGACCACTATGGTCTGGATCGCGTAAAAGAGCGCATCCTTGAATATCTGGCAGTACAGAGCCGTGTCAGCAAAATCAAGGGGCCGATTCTGTGCCTGGTAGGGCCGCCGGGGGTGGGTAAAACCTCTCTGGGACAGTCCATCGCCAAAGCGACCGGACGTAAATATGTCCGTATGGCGCTGGGCGGCGTGCGTGATGAGGCGGAAATCCGCGGTCATCGTCGTACCTATATCGGTTCCATGCCGGGCAAACTGATCCAGAAGATGGCGAAGGTTGGGGTCAAAAACCCGCTTTTCCTGCTGGATGAGATCGACAAAATGTCTTCGGACATGCGAGGCGATCCGGCCTCTGCGTTGCTCGAAGTGCTCGATCCGGAACAGAACGTGGCGTTCAACGATCACTACCTGGAAGTCGATTACGATCTCTCGGACGTCATGTTCGTGGCGACGTCCAACTCCATGAACATTCCGGCCCCGCTGCTGGACCGTATGGAAGTGATTCGTCTGTCTGGCTATACCGAGGATGAAAAACTCAACATCGCGCGGGAACACCTGTTGCCGAAGCAAGTTGAGCGCAACGCCCTGAAGAAAAACGAGCTGAAGGTGGATGACAGCGCGATTATCGGCATCATCCGTTATTACACCCGCGAAGCGGGGGTACGTAGTCTGGAGCGTGAACTCTCCAAGCTGTGTCGTAAGGCGGTCAAATCGCTGCTGATGGACAAGTCCCTCAAGCACATCGAGATTAACGGCGACAATCTGAAAGAGTTCCTGGGCGTTCAGCGCTTCGACTACGGTCGTGCGGACGATGAGAACCGCATTGGTCAGGTGACCGGCCTGGCGTGGACCGAAGTCGGCGGCGAGCTGCTGACGATCGAAACCGCCTGCGTGCCGGGTAAAGGTAAGCTGACTTACACCGGTTCTTTGGGTGAAGTCATGCAGGAATCGATTCAAGCCGCATTGACCGTGGTACGCGCGCGCGCTGACTCTCTGGGTATCAACTCAGACTTCTACGAGAAGCGCGACATCCACGTTCACGTACCGGAAGGTGCGACGCCGAAAGACGGTCCGAGCGCGGGTATCGCCATGTGCACCGCTCTGGTCTCATGCCTGACGGGGAACCCGGTACGAGCCGACGTGGCGATGACCGGTGAGATTACGCTGCGGGGTCTGGTGCTGCCCATCGGCGGCCTGAAGGAGAAGCTGCTGGCGGCTCATCGCGGTGGTATCAAAACCGTGCTGATTCCAGATGAAAACAAGCGTGATCTGGAAGAGATACCGTCAAACGTGATTGCCGATCTGGAGATCCACCCGGTAAAACGTATTGAAGAAGTGCTGGAGTTGGCGCTGCAAAACTCGCCTCATGGCATGAAGGTGGTGACTGCGGCGGCGAAATAGTGACCCATCGCAAGAACCATTCATAAAATAAAGGCTGGTAAGTGTAATGATGCTTGCCAGCCTTTTTTTGTGCGGCTAAGTTAGAGCACTGTTAATCGTACGGGTAACCTCCGTGGATTTAACTGAATGTTAAAAAGCTACTGCTGCGCCAGAAAATAAGGGATGCAGCCACAGGATTTCAGAGGGGATGAAAGAGTGAACAAGTCACAATTGATCGACAAAATTGCTGCAGATGCTGATATTTCCAAAGCGGCGGCAGGACGTGTGTTGGATGCAATTATTGGGTCTGTTACTGAATCTCTGAAAGAAGGGGATGACGTTGCTTTAGTTGGGTTCGGAACATTTTCGGTACGTGAGCGCGCAGCGCGCACAGGCCGCAATCCACAGACCGGTAAGGAAATCAGTATTCCTGCCGCCAAAGTACCGGGCTTCCGCGCAGGTAAGGCGCTGAAAGACGCCGTGAATTAATTGTCTTAGGGGAGAATCTCTCCCCTAAACATTACCTGACGTCACGATGTGGGTAAGGTAAGATATGGGGCGCATCATTCAATGATGTGCCTTTTTTTACCGGAAATCCGGACTACTATCATCAGGCAGTTGCCTGAGTGCGCCCTGGCCGTTTTGCGGCTATAGCATCGCAAGGAAGCATGGCTGCGGCCTGCGCAGGGAGTTTCATCCATTCTACAGCGGAGTGTTGTCACATTATGATGGACAATTTACGCGCGGCCGCGAATAACGTCGTGCTTAAAATTATTCTGGCCCTGATCATCGGTTCATTTGTGCTGACCGGCGTAGGTGATTATTTGATTCGCGGGTCAGGTGATTACGCAGCGAAGGTCAACGGGCAGGAAATTTCCCGTTCCCAGTTGGAACAGGCTGTGCAAAACGAACGTAACCGACAGCAGCAGATGCTGGGAGAAAACTTCTCTATTCTGGCGAGTAACGAAGGCTACATGCAGCAGTTGCGTAAGCAGGCGTTGTCACAGCTGATCGATGAAACGTTGCTGGACCAGTATTCTCACACGCTGGGTTTAAGCATCAGCGACGAGCAGATTAAGCAGGCCATTTTCGCTATCCCCGAATTCCAGACCGATAACCGCTTCGATAACGAAAAATACCTGACCCAGGTGCGTCGTCTTGGCCTGAGTCCAGATACCTTTGCCCAGATGCTGCGCAAGCAGCTGACCACTCAGCAGTTGGTCCGTGGTCTCGGAGGCACCGAGTTCCTTCTGCCTCAGGAGCTTGATCGCCTTGTACAGCTGGCAGCGCAGGATCGCACCATCCGCACGGCGACCATCAATACCGCCGACCGCGCCCAGTCGCAAACGGTCAGCGATGCTGAAGTTCAGAGCTTCTACGATCAGAACAAGAGCCGCTATCTGGCGCCTGAACAGTTCAAGGTCAGCTACATCCTGCTGGATGCGGCCGCTATCATGGACAAAACCAAGGTGGATGATGCGGCTATCGCCGCCTATTACGATCAGCACAAAAACGATTTCACTCAGGGCGCACGCAAAAAATACAGCCTCATTCAGGTAAAAACAGAGGCGGAAGCCAAAGTTGCTCTGGATAAACTGCAGCACGGCACCGACTTCTCCGCGTTGGCTCAACAGATCTCAACCGACGTCGTTTCTCGCCGCAACGGCGGCGACCTGGGCTGGATGGACGACAATTCAACCGTGGACGAACTGAAGCAGGCAAAACTGACCGAAAAAGGGCAGCTTTCCGGCGTCATCAAATCCTCGGTGGGTTACTTGATTGTTCGTCTGGACGATATGCAGCCGCAGCACATCAAGCCGCTGGCTGACGTTCGCGCTGAACTGGCTGAGAAGGTGAAACACGAAAGAGCACTGGATGCGTTTTATGCGCTGCAGCAGAAAGTCAGCGAAGCGGCCAGCAACGATAATGAGTCGCTGGCTTCCGCAGAACAGGCTGCCGGCGTTAAATCAGTCCAGACCGACTGGTTTAGCCGGGATAAAGTTCCCGCCGCGCTGAATTTCCAGCCGGTTACCCAGGCCATTTTCGGCGGTTCTCTGTTAGGCGAAAATGGCGCCCCGGGCAGCAATTCGGATGTGATCAGCGTTGATGGCGACCGTGCTTTTGTCGTGCGCATCAGCGAGCACAAACCGGAAAGCACCGAAGCGCTGGATCAGGTGCGCGATCAGGTTGTTCAAACCTTGAAACGTCAAAAGGCGGATCAACAGGCGCGTCTTGAGGCTGAGAAAATCCTCGCCGATCTGAAAGAAGGGAAGATGGACAGTCTGAAAGCCGCTAATCTGACTTTCAGCGCGCCAAAAACACTTTCTTCCCTGAACCAGAACGAAGTGATGGCTGAATCGATCTTTGCTTTGCCAATCCCGCAGAAGGACAAGCCATCTTACGGCTTATCGAAGGATCAGGCGGGCAATGTGGTGATTGTGGCGTTGGACAGCATTCAGCCTCACACGCTGCAAGATCAGCAGAAACAGCAGTTTGCTAATCAGGTGAAACAGAATGGCGTCGGCTCTCTGTTTGACGTCTTGATTACCAGCCTGCGCAGTGAAGCGAAAATCAAGCTTGGGAATGCCGCTCAGCAGCAGGAATAACCCTCGCAAGAGAATGTAACGCACTGCAACAGACAAAGGCCGCTTTCGCGGCCTTTTCCACATTTGAACACCGCGCATTGTTGCTGATTTCCCCTTCAGGCAAGGTGGACGTGCTGTCAAACACAAGGAGATAACAGCATGAAAAAATCAGGAATCAAGGCAGTGTGCTTCGTCGTAGGTCTGACCCTGTCGAGCCTGCCAGCACTTGCTCAGGCCGCCACAAAAGTGGATACCAACAAAGCAGTGGCGACTTTACAGCAGGACGCGGCGGGCAAAAAGTTGGAACAGGCCATACCATCGGCCAGCGATGAAGAAAAAGTGAGTATCAACTCGGCGTCTGCGGAAGAGCTGGCCGATATTCTCAACGGTGTGGGGTTGAAAAAAGCGCAGGCTATTGTCAGTTACCGGGAGCAAAACGGTCCTTTCACGCAGGTTGATCAGCTACAGGAAGTTCCGGGGATCGGCGCTTCGCTGATTGAACGCAATCAAACCCGCTTACGACTCTGACGCTACGCTAAAACGGGACGGCCGTTATGAGGGAGGATGCTTTGGGGCAGGGGCGACGTGAGTTGAATCACGCCTTCGAAGTCGTTCTTGCCACAGGGCGGAGTTAGCGGCCGGAACGTGTTTCTGACGAGGGGAGAGTATCGGCACGGCGCTCGCTCTATCTCGCAATGAGTCTGTCCTGTGTCGGTAAGCAGAAGCTGACGGTGGTTATTCGTGCGTTCGTCGATGGATAACCACCGGTCAGCAATGCGCTTGCGACGTGGGTTACTTCAGCCCGGTTTTCTTGGCCAGAGATGCTCTGACGCTTTCGGGGTTCTGCTGATAGTGCTCTAACCCTTTTTGGCGCAGATGGCAGGCGGCGCATTGACCGCAGCCGTCGCCTTTAATGCCGTTGTAACAGGTCAGCGTGTGGTGACGAATCGTGTCTAACTGCTGGTAGTGGTCGGCCAACGCCCAGGTTTCGGCTTTGTCCAGCCACATCAGCGGCGTCACGAACCGGATATCTTTGGCCAATCCGAGCGCAACACCTTTGTTGAGTGCTTTGACAAACTCGTCGCGGCAGTCCGGATAGCCGGAAAAGTCGGTTTCGCAGACGCCGGTAATCACCGTGTCGGCACCGACCTGGTAGGCATAGATTGCGGCCAGCGTGAGAAAAAGAATGTTGCGACCGGGGACGAAGGTGCTAGGTAGACCGTCCTGGTTCTCGTCGAAGTCCGGCACGGGGATGTTGTCCCTCGTCAGGCTGCTGACGGCGAGTTCATTCAGCAAACGAACGTCCAACACTTTATGAGCGCATGCGCCTAAGCGTTGAGCCAGTTCGGCAGCTACGTCGATTTCAGCCCGATGACGCTGTCCATAATCGAACGTCACGCAGTGCACGTGATCGTATTGCTTGAGTGCCTGTATCAGGCAGGTTGTGGAATCCTGTCCACCGCTAAAAACAACTACTGCGCTTGTCATGCTGGTTCACCTTAATGAGCAGGGCCGTACATCTAGACTACGGCTTAACATGTCACGAAGGGGATATGGTAACTCAAATCTGTCCTCGCTTCAGCGCAGTAAATGACATCATGCCGGGCAGGGCGTTAGGCTGTCTTGCTGCTGTTCTGAGGCAAGCTGTCGGGTGTAAGGCGCCAGATTACCGATGTGCGCCGCTACCCACTCGGGGTTGTAATAAGTGTCCAGATAGCGCTCGCCGCTGTCGCATAGCAGCGTCACAATGGCGCCTTGACGGCCTTCGGCTTTCATTTTCTCGGCTAGTTGCAGCATGGCCCAGACATTGGTGCCGGTCGAGGGGCCGACTTTGCGGCCAAGGACGCTCTCCAGCCAGAGTAGGGTCGCCACGCTGGCGGCATCGGGCACTTTAATCATGTCGTCTATCACACTGGGAATGAAAGACGGTTCCGCGCGCGGGCGGCCAATACCTTCGATTCTGCTGCTGCAAGCGGCGGTCAGCGAACGGTCCTGCTGACGATAGCAGTCGTAAAACACGGAGTTTTCAGGGTCGGCAACCACCAGTTTCGAATCCAGGCCTTTATAGCGAATATAACGCCCGAGGGTCGCGGAGGTTCCGCCGGTGCCCGCGCTCATCACCAGATAGTCAGGAACCGGGAAAGGCTCTCTGGACATTTGGTGGTAAATACTGTCGGCGATATTGTTGTTGCCGCGCCAGTCAGTCGCACGCTCCGCGTAGGTAAACTGATCCATATAGTGGCCGTTAAGGTCGCGGGCCAGCTGCTCTGACGCCGCGTAGATCTGTCCAGACTGCTCGACAAAGTGGCAACGGCCGCCATAAAACGTAATCTGCTCGATTTTACGTTTCGCCGTGCAGGCAGGCATTACGGCAATGAAAGGCAGTCCCAGCAGGCGAGCAAAGTAAGCTTCGGAGACGGCGGTACTGCCGGAGGAGGCTTCAATGATCGTCGTGCCTTCCTTAATCCAACCGTTGCTGAGGCCATACAGAAACAGCGAGCGTGCCAGCCGGTGTTTAAGGCTCCCGGTGGGGTGGGTGCTCTCGTCCTTCAGATAAAAAAAGATGCCGGGGTAGGCGGGTAGCGTCAAGCGCATGAGGTGCGTGTCTGCGGAACGTTGAAAATCAGCTTCAATCGCGCTGACGGCATTTTTAACCCATGAGTGAGTCATAAGAGAACTTCCGTTGCATCTGAAGGATGCGCTTAGACTACCGTGGTGGCGAGGAAAAAATATTGCATAATTTTCTTTATTTGGACTAAATAGTAGAAAATTTTTCTATGGTTATCCCATATGCTAGATAAAATCGATCGCACTTTGCTCTCTCTACTACAACGTGACTGTACGCTCTCGCTGCAGGCATTGGCCGAGGCTGTCAATCTCACATCGACACCGTGTTGGAAAAGGCTGAAGCGTTTGGAGGAGTCTGGGTATATCAAGGCGCGTGTCGCCCTGCTGGATAACGAACGGCTGGGGTTGGGCTTAACGGCTTTTGTGCTCCTGAAAACTCAGCAACATAATAGCGAATGGTATCGAGACTTCTGCCGTTTCGTTTCCGATATGCCCGAAGTGTTGTCCTTTTATCGCATGGCCGGTGAGTATGACTACCTGATGCAGGTTCGAGTAGAGGATATGAAAAACTATGACAACTTCTACAAGCGTCTCGTCAAAGGTATTCCAGGTTTAGTGGACGTCACGTCCAGCTTTGCGATGGAAGAGATAAAACACACAACGGCATTGCCGATTAAGGTCTAAATTTATCCATCAGGGCAATCATGTATACTATTGTTCTGCCCGCAATAATAATGATGCTACTAGCTTTGGAATGAAGACCGCGTGAGACTTTTTGCTCAACTAGGATGGTATTTCCGCCGTGAATGGAAGCGTTATCTGGGGGCGGTGATCCTCTTAATCGTTATCGCGATACTGCAATTGCTGCCTCCGGCTCTTGTCGGGATTGTCGTCGACGGCGTAACGCAACGTGAGATGCCTGCTGCTACCGCGATGGGGTGGATTGGGCTCATGGCGCTGTCCGCGGTTCTGACCTACCTGCTGCGATATTTCTGGCGCGTTCTGCTGTTTGGCGCGTCATATCAATTGGCGGTGGAATTACGTGGCGACTTTTATCGTCAGCTGAGCCGCCAGCATCCTGCCTTTTATCTACGTCACCGCACCGGAGATTTGATCGCGAGAGCCACCAATGATGTCGACCGAGTGGTGTTTGCCGCTGGTGAAGGCGTGCTGACGTTTGTCGACTCTCTGATGATGGGGTGCGCCGTCCTAGTGGTGATGTGCACACAGCTCAGCTGGCAGCTGACGCTGCTGTCGTTGGCGCCGATGCCGATTATGGCCATCATCATCAAACATTACGGCACGCAGTTGCACCACCGCTTCAAAGCCGCTCAAGCCGCGTTTTCTATGCTGAATAACCAGACGCAGGAAAGCCTGACCAGCATCCGCATGATCAAATCGTTCGGACTGGAAGATTATCAGTCTCAGCGTTTCGCCGAAGTCGCCGCCGACACGGGGGCCAAAAATATGCGAGTGGCACGCGTGGATGCGCGGTTCGACCCAACGATTTATATTGCTGTCGCATTGTCCAATCTGCTGGCGATCGGCGGCGGGAGTTGGATGGTGATCCACGGGACGATGACGTTGGGCGAACTGACCAGCTTCGTCATGTATCTGGGCCTGATGATTTGGCCGATGCTGGCGTTGGCCTGGATGTTGAACATCGTGGAACGCGGCAGCGCTGGCTACAGCCGTATTCGTCAGCTCCTGTCCGAGAAGCCGGTGGTGATCGACGGTGCTCAGTCTTTGCCGGACGGACCCGGTACGTTGGTAGCCGATATCCAGGCATTCCACTATCCGCAGCATAGTCAAACCGTGCTGCATGACGTCAGTTTCAGTCTGCAACCCGGCAGAATGCTGGGGCTATGTGGCCCCACCGGCTCCGGGAAAAGCACGCTGATCGCTTTGTTGCTACGTTCTTTCGACGTGGAAGAAGGGCGCATTTCTTATCATGACCTCCCGCTCAAAAGTATTCGCCTGGATGACCTGAGATGCCGGTTCGCGGTCGTTGGACAAACGCCGTTCCTGTTTGCCGATACGGTCGCGGGCAATATCGCCTTGGGTCGTCCGGATGCGACGGAAGCGCAAATTCAGGAAGCGGCGCGTCTGGCTCATGTTCATGACGATATTCTGCGTTTGCCGCAGGGGTACGAGACCGAGGTGGGCGAGCGCGGCGTCATGCTATCCGGTGGGCAGAAGCAGCGTATCGCCATCGCCCGCGCGCTTCTGCTAGAGGCTGAGGTGTTGGTGCTGGATGATGCCCTGTCTGCTGTGGACGGACGCACCGAACACGAAATATTGAACAACCTGCGTGAGTGGGGTGAAAGGCGCACGCTGATCATCAGCGCACACCGGCTTTCCGCCTTGGTCAACGCGGATGAAATCCTCGTGCTGCAACAGGGCCAGGTGGCTCAGCGCGGCAATCATCAGGCGTTGTCACTCGAATCAGGTTGGTATCGGGACATGTATCGTTACCAGCAACTGGAAGCCGCATTGGACGAGCCGACGTCGATTGAGGAGGTCAAAGGTGAATAATTCACATCCGCTCTGGCCGACGCTGAAACGTCTACTGGCCTACGGCTCACCCTGGCGCAAGCCGCTGGCGGTAGGCATGGTGATGCTCTGGGTTGCGGCGGCGGCTGAAGTCGCAGGACCCATACTCATCAGTTATTTTATCGACCATCTCGTCTCAAAAGGGCACTTCCCGCTGATGTTGGCCAGCGGTTTGGCGGCAGTTTACGTGTTGCTGCAACTCCTCGCCGCATCACTGCACTACCTGCAATCGTTGACCTTTAATCGGGTTGCAGTGGGCGTCGTACAACAATTGCGCATCAATGTGATGGACGCCGCGTTACGTCAACCGCTGTCGACGTTCGATACCCAGCCTGTCGGGCAACTGATTTCCCGGGTGACGAATGATACGGAAGTGGTCCGGGATCTCTACGTGATGGTGGTGGCGACGGTGCTGCGCAGCGCGGCGCTCATCAGCGCCATGATGGTGGCGATGTTCAGCCTTGATTGGCGTATGGCGCTCGTCGCGCTGACCATTTTTCCGGCTGTGATGGTGGTGATGGTTATTTACCAGCGCTATAGCACGCCCATCGTGCGCCGTGTGCGGAGCTATCTCGCCGATATCAACGATGGCTTTAACGAAGTCATCAGTGGTATGAGCGTCATTCAGCAATTTCGTCAGCAGGCCCGGTTTGGCCAACGCCTGAGTGAAGTCAGCCAAAAGCACTATTTGGCGCGAATGCAAACGCTGCGTCTGGAGGGGTTCCTGTTACGTCCGTTGCTGAGCCTATTTTCTGCGCTGGTGTTGTGCGGGCTCCTTCTGCAGTTCGGTTTCAGCTCGGTCGGCTCGGTGGGCGTCGGCGTGTTGTACGCTTTCATCAACTACCTTGGACGGCTTAACGAACCTTTGATTGAGCTAACGACTCAGCAGTCGATGCTTCAGCAAGCCGTCGTGGCCGGCGAGCGTATTTTCGCGTTGATGGATGGCAAGCGTCAGGATTATGGCGACGATTTAGATCCCCTGACTAGCGGACGCATCGATATCGACGACGTGACCTTCTCATACCGCAGCGGCAAGCCGGTATTACGTAACATCAACCTGCAGATCCCTGATAAGGGATTTGTCGCGCTGGTGGGCCACACTGGCAGCGGCAAAAGTACGCTGGCGAACCTGCTGATGGGGTATTACACCCCCGAACACGGCGTTATTCGGCTGGATCAGCGCCCGCTGCCGACGTTGTCCCATCAGGTTCTGCGCACCAATGTGGCGATGGTTCAACAGGATCCGGTAGTCCTTGCGGACTCAGTCTATGCCAACGTCACGTTGGGCCGTGATATTGATGAAGAGAGTGTGTGGCGCGTGTTGGAGATGGTGCAACTGGCTGAGCTGGTTAGGGATATGCCCGAGGGCATCCACAGTCGTATCGGCGAACAGGGCAACAACCTTTCCGTGGGGCAAAAACAGCTGCTTGCGCTCGCCCGCGTGCTGGTGAATTCGCCGAAAGTGCTGATTCTCGATGAAGCGACCGCCAATATCGACTCCGGGACAGAGCAGGCCATCCAGAAGGCGTTACGCTTGATCCGCGCTCAAACTACGCTGGTGGTTATCGCTCACCGGTTATCGACGATTGTCGAGGCGGACAACATTCTGGTACTCAACCACGGCGAAATGGCTGAGCAGGGGACACACACGCAATTGCTGGCTCAGCAAGGGCGCTATTATCAGATGTATCAGCTACAGCTGGCAGGGCAGGCCCTTGCAGAGTCAAAACGCTACGATACCGCTGAGATGACCTCCTGAATCCCCTTGTGAACTACGCCTGATTTTCGGCACGCACCATAACCTAGCAGAGATTTTCCTGCTAAGAAGGTAAGGTGCACTGGAATCAGGCGTGGTGCACGAAAATGGTGCGCTGGTTGTGTGCGCTTTGATTCCTGATTGTCCATTCTTTATTCAAGCGCGATTTGCGCGATACGCGCATTCATCACCTTTCACCGCTTTTCCATCGTCTAATCATTTATGGCACATCAATTGCTTTCAATGATGTCGTATAGACATTTGATAGTGACGGCGCAGGCCTGAACTTAACGGGTTAGGGGGATGAGAATGAAACTGGTGACTGTGGTAATTAAACCGTTCAAGCTGGAAGATGTGCGCGAAGCCCTTTCTTCCATTGGTATTCAAGGCCTTACCGTTACAGAGGTGAAGGGGTTCGGACGCCAAAAAGGCCATGCGGAATTGTACCGCGGCGCAGAATATAGCGTGAATTTCTTGCCTAAAGTAAAAATTGATATCGCTATCGCCGACGATCAGCTCGATGAAGTTATTGATGTGATCAGCAAAGCCGCCTATACCGGCAAGATTGGCGACGGGAAGATCTTTGTCGCCGAACTACAGCGCGTCATTCGCATCCGTACCGGCGAAACAGATGAAGCTGCACTATAACAACTACCTGATTTAGCCTTATAAATAGGGATGAATGAAATGAAGAAACTATCCTTCTTGTCTGGTCTGGGTACCGCAGCCATGCTCCCGGCCTGCGCCATGGCAGACACTGCAGCACCAGTAATCGATAAAGCCGATAATGCTTTCATGATGATCTGTACCGCTTTGGTGCTTTTTATGACCATTCCTGGTATCGCGCTGTTTTACGGCGGTCTGATTCGTTCCAAAAACGTGCTGTCCGTACTGTCTCAAGTGGTTGTCGCCTTCGCGCTGGTTTGTCTGCTGTGGGTCATTTATGGCTACAGCGTTGCGTTTAGCTCCGGCAACGCATTTTTCGGCAGCCTGAGCAACTTCATGCTGAATGGTATTGATATTAACTCGCAGAGCGGCACGTTCTACCAGTACATCCATGTTGCTTTCCAGGGCTCCTTCGCGTGCATTACCGTTGGCCTTGTGATTGGTGCTCTGGCGGAGCGTATTCGCTTCTCCGCAGCGCTGATTTTTGTGGTCCTGTGGCTAACATTATCCTACCTCCCTATGACTCACATGGTATGGGGCGGCGGCTATCTGGCCGCTGACGGCGCGCTCGATTTCGCCGGGGGCACGGTAGTGCACATCAACGCCGCGGTTGCGGGGCTGGTTGGCGCAACTTTGTTGGGTAAACGCGTCGGCTTCGGCAAAGAAGCATTCAAACCCCATAATCTGCCGATGGTGTGTATCGGTACCGCTATTCTGTATATCGGCTGGTTCGGCTTCAACGCGGGTTCGGCTAGCTCAGCCAACAATATCGCGGGTCTGGCATTTTTGACGACCGTGATCGCTACGGCGGCAGCGATTCTGGCCTGGGTCGTCGGCGAATGGGTTCTGCGTGGCAAGCCTTCTTTGCTGGGCGCATGCTCCGGCTGTATCGCCGGTCTGGTTGCCATTACGCCTGCGGCAGGTACGGTTGGCGTTGGCGGTGCGATGGTTATCGGCTTTGCGGGCGGCTTCGCTGGCCTGTGGGGTGTAACCGTGTTGAAACGCTGGCTGCGCGTTGACGATCCCTGCGACGTCTTCGGCGTTCACGGCGTCTGTGGTATCGTCGGCTGCATCCTGACGGGCGTCTTCACCTCGTCTTCGCTGGGCGGCGTGGGGTACGCGGAAGGCGTCACTATGGCTCATCAGGTTTGGGTTCAGCTGTTCAGCGTGATCGTTTGTATCGTATGGTCTGGCGTGGCCGCATTCATTGCCTTCAAAATCGCTGATATGGCTGTGGGTCTGCGCGTGCCGGAAGAGCAAGAACGCGAAGGGCTGGATGTTAACAGCCACGGCGAAAACGCTTACAACCAATAATCAGTATCCTGGGGCGTGTGATACACGCCTCGACCGGAATAAAAAACCACCCGTGAGTTCGCTGCGGGTGGTTTTTTTATGGGAAATCACAAGGTAGAACGGCTAAGCGCTGTGTCGCCGAATAACGCCTTCTTGCATGCTGGAGGCGACAAGTACGCCTTCTCTGGTGTAGAACTGACCTCGAACCAACCCTCTAGCGCCGGAGGCGGATGGGCTGTCGACAGCATACAGCAGCCAGTCATCCATTCGGAATGGTCGATGGAACCACATGGCGTGATCGATCGTGGCGACCTGCATGCCGGGTTCGAGAAAACCTACGCCGTGAGGTTGGAGCGCCGTCAGCAGGCAGTTACAGTCGGAGGTATATCCCAAAAGATACTGGTGAACGCGTTCATTGTCAGGCAATTTACCGTTAGCTCGACACCAGACGTGGCGGATTGGCGGCTCAACCTCCCCTTTAAGCGGGTTATGAAATTTTACCGGCCGCATTTCGATAGGACGCTCTTTGGTGAACGTTTCTTTCAGCTGAGGCGGCAGCAAATGGGCCAGGCTCTGAGCGATGTCTTGCTCCGACGGCAAATTTTCGGGCATCGGCACTTGCGGCATCACGCTCTGGTGTTCGAACCCCGACTCGGGTTGCTGGAATGAGGCGGTCATATGGAAAATAGGGCGGTCATTCTGAATAGCATCTACGCGTAGGGTGCTGAAGCTCTTACCTTCTCGTAAGGTCGCAACCTGATAGATAATTGGCTTATGACTTTCTCCTGGCAAGAGAAAGTAACAGTGAAAAGAGTGCACGCTACGCTGTTCGGAAACCGTCTGTTTCGCCGCCGAGAGCGCCTGACCGACAACCTGGCCGCCAAAGACCTGTCTCAGCCCTAAATCCTGACTTTGACCACGAAATAAACCTTCCTCGATTTTTTCCAGATTCAGCAAATCGAGAAGCTGTTGTAATGCCTGACTCATCATTATCAGCCTTGTCGGTAGTACGCCATGTTGCGGGTCCTTGTGGCGATGACCACGTGACCCCNCTTTTTGTTTTGGTCCTTTCTGTCATCCCTTATGAAAATATCAAGATATTGAACCATAATTAAAACGCCGAGTGGTTCTTGCTACTTAGCGGTCATCGGTTTTCGCCGAAGGCCATATAAATGATAAAGGGAGACTTACCAAATGAAATTATGGCATATCTTGGGCGGTATCATGGTATCGATCGGCTTGGTTGGGTGTGCAGATAAAAGTGATAGTGGTGTAGCTCCGGATGTCAGAGGCCCTATCCCGGCAAGCGGCAGCTATCTGCCCGGCATTGCGCAGCCCTCCGTAACCGGTACGGTGAATATTCGACAAAAAATCGCACTGCCAGCGGATGCTGAATTGACGGTGACCGTATCAGATGCCTCGCTGGCCGACGCTCCGTCGAAAATCATTACCCAACGGGTGACGTTAACTCACGGAAAACAGTCGCCTTTCCACTTCGTTCTGCCCTACAACCCGAATGATATCCAACCTAACGCGCGTGTGCTTTTGAGTGCTGCGGTTACCATCAATCATCGCGTCACGTTGATTACGGAGCGCGTAGTGCCTGTGATCACCAATGGCGTTCGTTCCGCCGAGTTGACTTTGGTTCCTGTGGAGTCTGTGCCTGTACCGGCTAACCCGTCAGTACCCTTAGCGGCGGGGACGGATGTCCATAGTGGAGCGACGGTCCCCCCTGTTTCAGGTTCGGCCGTTTCCCCTATACAGTAATCAAGGGGTAACCAATGGCGAGCGATCAGATTTACGCCGTTGGTTGCCAACGAAACTGGTTGAGGTCGATTTTACCAGCCAAATTAAATCTTACTCCTTCCGCAACCAGCGCCAGCTTTTGGCGCTGGTAATGGGGCCCCGTCAAAGATAGCTCGCCCTTTCGATTAATCACACGGTGCCAGGGGAGCTTGGTTCCCTCAGGCAGATTGCGTAATATGGCGCCGACTTGGCGCGCAGCGCGGGGCGAACCGGCTAAAAGCGCGATGTCTCCGTAGGTTGCGACTTGACCACAGGGGACCGCCTCGATGACCTGGAACACGCGTTGTCGAAAATTATCTTCATGTGGCGACATAGCCGTAGGGAGTCTCCTGTTTGCCATGAGATTTATCGATAGCGCATGGTATCAAGTCAGTAGTGGGTAAGAAAACGGCGGTTAGGCCGTGTCGGCTTGCAATTGGGCAGACCATCGCTGATAATGCCCACCGCTTCGCAGTGCGGAGCCGTCAATGGAGGCCCTGTTGGTTCTCCCGCAACACTAACCTGTGGNCTCGGTCAGGTCCGGAAGGAAGCAGCCGCAGCAGGCGACGTGTGTGCCGGGATGTAGCTGGCGGGGCCTCCACCATTTCAGATGTTTCTTACCCCTTTTTGCCCTTCTTATTTTTTATTTTTGCTCCCCGGATAATCTTTGTTTAAGAATCTGGCGTCGTCTCACGTTTTATTTATTCGACGTCATCGAGTTTAAGCATTGAACGCCATTGGGGGTAAGTTTATAAAAAGACTTATCTCTATAGGTAGGGAGTTGTTTAATAAAATGGGTGTTAGGTTATTTCTGATGAATTAAGGCGGAAATATGTACATATGAGTTGTTACTGATTTTAGCATATTGCTTAATTTTTCTAATAAGACAAAGGCCGATCATGATATCGGCTCAATGTACTTTCAGCTCGACCTTAGGGATTAATACGTATTAACGTACATATTTCCATACAGCGGTAGGGACTTTGTCGTAGAGCTTATTCATGGTCAGCTCGGCCAGACGATGGTCGGCAGCGGAATAGAACATTTCTAACTCATCGTTAGAGAGTTCATACTTGTTTTTTTCAATAACGCGTTCAAGGGTGTCAATGGTTGTGCATTTGCGCAAACGCATCAAGTAATCTATTTTTTTCATAATAACCTTTATGAATTTTCCTGGGTTAAAATAAGTATAAGGCAAATAATTGCTTAAGTTCTTACTGTTGCATAGCTGCTCTTTTCTGAGAGCATTCTGAATAATTGTGACTTAGATTTTTGCCATCTCCGCAGCTCCGCATCATTAATGCCGTAATTGCTGAAAAGAATATAAGTATCGTCTAAATATTTTTCAACCCGCATGTACAACTCTTCATCATCCGGGTATTTAATTTTATAGGTGCCAATAAAGGCCGCAATATGCTCAATAAGTTCATTGAGCTGAAGATTTATTGCGGAGGTCGGATCATTCACCCAGCCGTGATTGCTGTCACCTAGTGTCGCGATACTTTCGTCGCGCAGATTCTCACACAAGAATCTGAGTTGGGCAATATCATAATGTTTAGGTGAGTACTCATCCATTTCAATCCCTCCGTTAAGCCATGGTTCAGTCTTACTTAGGGTTTACTCCTGCTGGAGCAGGTAACGTGATGAATTGCATAAGAGAGATTACACTCTGCTGTCCTCAAATAGACCAACCAAGGATAACACGGTGAATGTAAAGAATGTCCTCACGTCTTTGTAAAAATCATTCTGCATCAACTATAGCAAAGAACGCCTCGGTTCGCACAGCGCGGACATTTTCTGTAGCTATTGCTGCTATCGAACTCATCGTTCAAATTTTGTAATGTATTAATTGAATCATAAGACTATTAAACGTCTCTTTTTAAACGTCCCGCTTTTACTATGTTAATTAGTTTTTCCAGAATTGGATGTAAGCTATCCATATAAAATGTAACAAAAATAGCATCAACCAATCTGAAAGGTCTTGACCGAACGGCGGGTGGGATAGGGCAGGATGCTCCCCTATAGCGGCCAAAAGCCAGGCCGCTTTTAAAGGTGATAGAACGCAATACGCCGAATCACTAACACTCAGTGAGTTACCTAAGTGTTAAAGCCTGTTTAAATCCGAAAAGGGGAGAAAATTTCTTTCAGGCTTAATTGTTTGTTTATTGATGACGGCGTAAAGGTCCGATGAGTTATTCATTAGTATTTTTTCTTTTTCCGGCCTTGAACCGCATTAAAGCGAGGATGTGTTTTACAAATAACGTAAATTCTGCCGCGTCGTTTAACGACGATACAATCCTTGTGGCGATTTTTGGCGCTACGTAGTGAGCTTAATACCTGCATAAAGCATTTCTCCCGTCTTTAAGATTTAAGAAAATGGCCGAATCTTTTCTGAAAGCGTGCTGCGCTTCCCTCTTTTGAATACTCTTTCTGCTTGCCCGTGTAGTAGGGATGCGAGGCTGCAGAAACTTCAACGGTGACATAGGGATAAATTTTCCCCTCATATTCGTGGGTTCTTTCCGTCGCGATCGTGGATCCGACGGTATAGAACGTGTTTGCGCTGGTGTCGTGGAAAAGGACGGTGCGGTAGTGAGGATGTATATTGGGTTTCATAATACGCCTGTGCTTTATGTTATAACATAACATTATTTTGCGCTTTTTTTACTCGTCGATCAACAATGGTTTGCATGAATGGGTGAGTGGTGGGCAAAAAAATAGGCCGCTCGCGCGGCCTATTTTTGACTAAGGATGTGAATTAGTGCTGGTCTGGCTGATGTTCCGTATTCTCAGCGCTTTTCTTTTTACTGAAGCGTCGGCTGACGACGACATAAAAGACGGGCACGAAGTAGATAGCCAAAATGGTGGCGGTCAACATCCCGCCCATGACCCCAGTCCCGACTGCGTTCTGCGCGCCGGAGCCTGCGCCAGAGCTGATGACTAGCGGCACGACGCCCAAAATAAAGGCCAGGGAAGTCATCAGAATGGGGCGCAAACGCATCCGAACGGCATCGAGCGTTGCTTCCACCAAACCTTTTCCTTCTTTTTCCATCAGGTCTTTCGCAAACTCAACTATCAGAATGGCGTTTTTGGCGGATAGCCCAATAGTGGTGAGCATCCCCACCTTAAAGTACACGTCGTTTTCCAACCCGCGCATGCTGGCAGCGACCACTGCCCCCAGAATCCCGAGCGGTACAACGAGCATGACGGAGAAGGGGATAGACCAGCTCTCGTACAGTGCGGCAAGACACAAGAATACGACGATAGCGGAAATGACAATCAGCGCAGGCGCCTGATTGCCTGCCAGACGTTCCTGGTAGGACATGCCCGTCCAATCGAAGTTGACCCCTTCAGGCAGCTGCGAAGCCAGTTCTTCCATCATCGCCATGGCTTCACCCGTACTTTTTCCTGGTGCGGCTTCCCCCAGAATCTCCATAGAGGGTAACCCGTTGTAGCGTTCCAGACGGGGTGAACCATATTCCCAGTGGGCCGTACCGAAGGCGGAGAACGGAACCATCTGGCCGGCTGTACCGCGAACATACCAGTTCTGAATATCGCCGGGCAGCATACGGAACTTCGCATCCGCCTGAACGTATACTTTTTTCACCCTACCGCGGTCGATGAAGTCGTTGACGTAACTTCCCCCCAATGCGGTCGCCAGCGTCGAGTTGATTTCATCCAGCGTGACGCCCAGTGCAAGCGCTTTCTCCTGGTCGATATCCAGACGATATTGCGGTGTGTCTTCCATGCCGTTCGGACGTACGCTCACCAGTGTATCCGAATGCTGCGCGACCAACCCTAACAGCTGGTTACGAGCCTGCATCAGCTTGTCATGGCCCAAGTTGCCTTGGTCAACCAGCTGGAAGTCGAAGCCGCTGGCGGTACCTAGTTCAACGATGGCGGGAATGTTGAACGGAATGACCAGCCCTTCTTTTATCTGAGAGAAAGCGGCATAAGCTCGGCCGGCGATAGCATCGACCTTATTGGCCGCTCCGCTACGTTCATCCCAGTCTTTCAGGCTGGCAAAGGCGATCCCCATGTTCTGCCCGCGTCCGGCGAATCCAAAACCGTTGACGGTAAAGACGGAGTTCACATTGTCTTTTTCATTATTCAGGTAGTACGAATCCACTTGATCCAGCACTTTTTGGGTGCTTTCCTGCGTGGAGCCGACAGGCAGCTGCACCATGGTGAGCAGTACGCCCTGGTCTTCCTGAGGCAGGAATGAACTAGGCAGACGCAGGAACATCAGACCGAGGCCAATAACCAGCAGCAGGTAGATCACGACATAGCGACCGGTGCTGCGAAGAATGTTGGCAACGCTGTCGGTGTAGTGATGCGTACTCTTTTCGAAAAGACGGTTGAACCAGCCGAAGAAGCCCTTGGTTTTGCCGTGACCATGATTATCAACAGGTTTAAGCAGCGTGGCGCACAGGGCTGGGGTCAGGATCAATGCCACCAGGACAGACAGCACCATGGAAGATACGATGGTAACCGAGAACTGACGGTAGATGGCCCCGGTTGAACCGCCGGAGAAGGCCATCGGCACAAATACCGCGGACAGCACAAGCGCGATCCCCACCAGAGCGCCCTGAATCTGGCCCATGGATTTTCGTGTTGCTTCTTTTGGCGATAGTCCTTCTTCCGCCATGACACGTTCGACGTTTTCCACCACGACGATGGCGTCATCCACCAGAAGACCGATCGCCAACACCATGGCGAACATGGTCAGGGTATTGATGGAGTAGCCAAATGCCGAGAGGATGGCGAACGTCCCCAGCAAGACGACCGGCACCGCGATGGTCGGGATCAGCGTCGCGCGGAAGTTCTGCAGGAACAGATACATGACCAGGAACACCAGCACGATAGCTTCAATCAGCGTTTTCACCACTTCGTTAATAGAAATCTTAACGAACGGCGTGGTGTCGTATGGATAGACCACTTTCAACCCTGAAGGGAACTGCGCCTGCAGCTTAGCCAACTCGGCTTTAACGGCGTTGGCCGTATCCAGCGCATTAGCCCCGGTCGCCAGTTTGATGCCAAGACCAGACGCTGGCTGACCGTTATAACGGGCAACAACGCTGTAGTCTTCACCGCCCAGTTCGATTCGGGCGACGTCTTTCAGCCGAACCTGTGAGCCGTCCTGGTTCACGCGGATCAGGATATTGCCGAACTGTTCGGTATTGTTAAGTCTTGTCTGGGCGATAATTGACGAGTTCAATTTTTGCCCCGGCACTGGCGGCGTTCCGCCTAACTGACCGGCGGCAATCTGCGTGTTCTGAACTGTAATCGCCGAAACCACGTCTGACGTGGTCATCTGATAGTTGGTCAGTTTGTTGGGGTCAAGCCAGATACGCATGGCGTACTGCGCGCCAAACAGCTGAGTATCACCAACACCGGTAACGCGGCTGATGGGGTCTTTGACGCTGGAGCCGACGTAGTCCGCAATATCCTGCTGGGTCATGTTTTTATCATCGCTGATAAATCCGACGACCATCAGAAAGCTGCTGCTGGACTTCTGCACGCTGACGCCTTGCTGCTGAACTTCCTGCGGCAAAAGCGGCATGGCGAGCTGCAGCTTGTTCTGCACCTGTACCTGCGCGATGTCAGGGTTAGCTTTGGAGTCAAAGGTTAATGTGATCTGAGCGTTACCGGACGAGTCGCTGTTCGATGACATGTACAGCAGATTATCGATGCCGCTCATGTTCTGTTCGATGACCTGCGTGACGGTATCCTGCACCGTTTTGGCGTCTGCGCCCGGATAAGAGGCGGTCACTTCAACCGACGGCGGCGCAATGCTCGGATACTGGGCTACCGGCAACTGCGTTATCGCCAATAGCCCGGTCAGCATCACCATAATGGCAATGACCCATGCGAAGATGGGGCGATCTATAAAAAACTTAGCCATTGATTACCGGCTCCTGTTAAGACTTGGCGGGTTGGGTTTGGGGCTGCTGAGTGCTGTCAGATTTGACTTCCTGCGCTGTCACCACAATACCGGGTTTAATCTTTTGCAAGCCGGAAACAATCACGCGATCGCCGGGTTTGATACCTGAAGTCACCACCCACTTGTCGCCGATAGCCTGAGCGGTGGTGACCGAACGGACTTCAACTTTGTCGCCTTCACCCACGACGAGTGCGGAAGCATCGCCGCGCGGAGTACGGGTCACTCCTTCCTGAGGGACCAGAATCGCGTTTTGATTAACGCCAGCATCCAGACGTGCACGGACGAACATACCGGGCAGCAGGTTGTGTGAGGGGTTCGGGAAGATGGCGCGCAGAGTGATGGAACCGGTGGTTTCATCTACGGTCACGTCGGAGAACTCCAGCGTACCCTGCTGATCGTATTCGGTACCATTTTCAAGCAACAGACGGACGTTGGCTTTACCGTTGGTCGCCTGGATTGTGCCACTGTTCAAATCGTTCTTGAGCCGCAGAAAATCGTTGCTGGACTGCGTCACGTCCACATAAATGGGATCGAGCTGCTGAATTGTGGTAAGTGCAGTCGTTTGAGCGCTGGAAACCAAGGCGCCTTCGGTGACGGTGGACTTACCAATGCGGCCTGAAATCGGGGCTGTGACTTTGGTGTAATCGAGGTTGATTTGGGCGGAGTCTACGGCGGCTTTGCCGGAAACGACGGTTGCGTCGGCCTGACGGGAGGTCGCGACGGCCTGGTCGTATTCCTGCTTGCTGATGTAGTTGGTGCCTAACAGCGGTTTGTAGCGGTTGACGGTCAAACGCGCGACCTCGGCGTTTGCTTGCGCTTCCGCCAGCGAGCCTTTCGCGCTATTGAGCTGTGCCTGATAAGGCGCCGGGTCGATTTGATACAGCGATACGCCAGCCTGGACGTCGCCGCCTTCCACGAAATTACGCTTGAGGATAATGCCACCAACCTGAGGACGGACTTCCGCCACCCGGAAGGAATTAGTGCGCCCCGGCAGTTCGGTGATGATATTTAGAGGTTGTGCTTTTATGGTGACAATATCTACCGATGGCGCGTTTCCTGCCGCATTGCCTTGGCTTTCACCCTTATTATCACATCCAGTGAGGACTAAGCCGCCAGAAAGCATCAGCACCGCCGCCAGAGGCAAAAGCCTTCTGTTTTTATTCATAAAATAAACCTCAAGATTCCGATTCGAAAATGGATCAATGGATAACAAGCCCAAACCCATTGCTGCGATAATGTTCAGTTCATGCTATGTTACATACATACACGAATGTATGTAAATCACACCTTTCAGTTAAAATAATGCTATGGCACGAAAAACCAAAAAACAGGCTGAGGAAACCCGCCAGCACATTATGGAGACGGCATTACGCCTCTTCTCCGAGCACGGTGTTTCCGCGACGTCATTGTCTGACATAGCGGTCGCTGCGGGTGTAACACGAGGTGCTATTTATTGGCATTTCAAAAACAAAGCTGAACTGTTTGCTGAAATTTGGGCGCGTTCAGAAACAAAAATTGCTGATTTTGAAACTGAGTATCATGCAAAATTTCCGGATGATCCACTTCATGTTATGCGGGAAGTCCTTATTTATATGCTGAAGCAGATCGAGTGCGACGGCGATTGGCGCGCGATGATGGAGATTATTTTCCATAAATGCGAGTTTAGCGGCGAAATCCGCTCGTCCTGCCATGGACGCAAAGAAATTCACCTTGATTGTTACAATAAAGTGGATGTTTTGTTGAGCCGCTGCATTCTCTCCGGCAAGCTGCCCGAGGATATTGATGCCCATCGGGCGGCGATTGCCCTGCGAGCCTACCTGTCTGGCGTGATGGAAAATTGGTTATTTATGCCGGAAAGTTTCGGATTGAGTCATGAAGCGCCATTTTTAGTCGATGGCCTTATCGATATGCTTCGTTTCAGCCCTGCGATGCGTCAGGTCCATTGACCTGAAAAATGTTGTTAGATCGTAAATACCGTTACGTTTCCCCACGGATTCACATATCTCGGCTCGACCGAGGCATGATAAACTTGGCCTATCTCCGCTTATACGATGATGTGCCATGAGTTCCAGCTTCGCTATTTTACGCCATTTTTACGCCTCTTTTTCTCGCGTGTCGCATTCCGCCTTGCGTTCGCTGTCGGCACTTCTTCTCACGATGTGTCTGGCGCTGGCCGTATGCGCGCCAGCGTTGGCGCTTACCAATGATTTGCCGGCCCGAAGCGATATTCAAAACCGTCTCGACACGCTGAATAAACAAAAAAGCCAGTCCCCGGCCGATAAGCTGGTTATAGAGGATTACACCAAAACGCTTGACGTTCTGGACGCGATAGAACGGGTTAAGCAGGAGACCGCTCAGCTGAAACTTCAGGCGGCGCAAGCCCCGGCCAAGCTGCGGCAGACCAGCGATGATCTGGCGGCGTTGACTTCGTCGTCGGAAGTTTCACTCGCGTCACTCGAATCCTTATCGATTAAACAGTTGGAATCACGCTTAAATGATACGTTGGCTGGCCTGCAGTCGGCGCAGGAAAACCTGTCTAATTACAATAGCCAGCTCATTTCGCTGCAGACGCAGCCGGAAAGAGTGCAGAGCGCCATGCTGACGGCTTCGCAGCGCAGCCAGCAACTGCGCAACCAGCTCAATGGTTTGGAGCCGGAACAGGCGACGTTGCGGCCGAGCCAGCAAACGTTGCTGTTGACGGAACAAGCGCTGTTGAGTGCTCAGATGGAGCAGCAGCGCAAAAGTTTGGAAGTGAACACGACGTTGCAGGATCTGCTGCAAAAGCAGCGTGACTACACGGCGGCCCAGATTAATCAGCAAGAACGCATGGTGCAGGCGCTGCAAAATGTAGTCAGCCACAAACGTCTCAACCTGTCGGAGAAGACAGCCAAAGAGGCGCAGACATCCGGCGAGTTGCAGCGCATTCAGGAAAACCCACTCGTTAAGACGGAAATGGAGACCAACCGTCAGCTCAGCCAGCGGCTGATTGCCGCGACCGAAGCCGGAAATACGCTGGTGCAGCAAAGCATTCAGGTAAAAAACTGGCTAGACCGCGCCACGCAGTCCGAGCGTAATCTGAAAGAGCAGGTCACCGTACTCAAGGGCAGCCTGCTGTTGTCGCGCATCTTGTACCAACAACAGCAAAACCTCCCTTCGGCAGATGAACTGAGCGACATGAGCACGCAGATCGCCGATCTGCGCCTGGAGCAGTTCGATATCAACCAGCAGCGCGATGAGCTGTTTCGCGGCGATGAATATATTCAGAAGTTGCTGGCGCGCAGCAATACGGCCTCCGATGACGAAGTGACCGACGCGCTGGAGCAGATTTTGGACATGCGCCGGGAGTTGCTCGATCAGTTGAACAAGCAGCTCGGCAACCAGCTCATGCTCGCTATCAACCTGCAAATTAACCGACAGCAGCTCGGCAGCGTGAATGCCTCGCTGCAAAGAACGCTGACTCAGCAGATCTTCTGGGTTAACAGCAANAAGCCGATGGACTGGAGCTGGCTGAAAGAATTTCCGTCCTCGCTTAAACAACAACTGCACGGCATCCATATCGGGGTTAAATCGGAACAGTTTGTTCAGGGGGCTTTACGCTCTTTGCTTTATGTTGTTCCGGCGATGCTGCTGGTGGGGCTGATCTTCTGGCGTCGAAAATCTATCGATCATTATCTCGACACATTGTCCAAAGACGTCGGACAGCTCAAACGCGACAGCCAGCTCCATACCCCGCAGACGATTCTACTCCTGCTGATTAAGGTGCTGCCCGGCACGCTGATATTAATGTGCCTGGGACTGTGGCTGGAGCGCTCCGGGGGGCAACTGGGCGAATTTGCATGGCTGCTAAGTCAGGATCTGGCGCTGTTCTGGCTCGTCTTTGGGCTTGCCTGGCAGGGGCTGAAGCCCGAGGGAATGTTCGAACGGCATTTCAACTTAGCGCCTTCGTTAAGCGCTCACTATCGCAGGCAGACGCTACGTCTGGGATGTGCGCTGCTGCCGTTGATTTTTTGGTCTGTTATCGGCGAACAGATCCCGTTGTATCTGGTAGACGACGTGATCGGGCAGTTGGTGATCGTCCTCAACTTGGTGCTGCTGTCGGTGCTGGTCTTTCCGCTTTGCCGAGATAGCTGGCGAGACAAAGATCGTCATACGATGCGTTTGATCGTCGTTACGGCCATTGCGCTAATGCCGCCGTTTTTGATCGTGCTGATGTTTAGCGGCTACTTCTATACGACGTTGCGCCTGTCCGGGCGCTGGATCGAAAGCCTGTATCTGCTGATTATCTGGAATGTGGTCTACATGGCGACGATCCGCGGGCTGAGCGTCGCCGCCCGACGCCTGGCCTATCGCCGTGCGCTGGCCAGACGGCAGAACATGGTGAAAGAGGGCGCGGAAGGGAGCGAACCGGTGCCTGAAGCGCCGCTGGCGCTGGAACAAATCAGCCAGCAGTCATTACGATTGACCACCATGGTCCTGGTTATGATCTTCTGCGGCGCTATCTACGGGATTTGGGCGGACCTGGTGACGGTGTTTTCCTATCTCGATAGCGTCACTCTGTGGCACTACAACGCGTCCGTGGGCGGCAGCAACGTCCTGCAAGCGGTAACGCTCGGCAACCTGCTGCTATCGCTGGCGGTGATTGTGATTGCCTACGTCATGACCCGCAACTTGCCGGGGCTACTGGAAGTTCTGGTGCTTTCCCGACTGCAGTTGCGGCAGGGGACCTCCTATGCCATCACGACGATACTGACCTACCTGATTACGTCCGTCGGCGCGGTGACCGCCCTCAGCTCGCTCGGCGTATCGTGGGATAAACTACAGTGGCTGGTCGCGGCATTGTCCGTCGGGCTCGGCTTCGGTTTGCAGGAGATCTTTGCCAACTTCGTCTCCGGTCTGATCATCCTGTTCGAACGCCCCGTGCGTATCGGCGATACGATCACCATCGGTACGTTTTCGGGAACGGTCAGCAAGATCAGAATCCGAGCGACGACGATTACGGATTTTGACCGTAAAGAAGTGATCATACCCAACAAGGCTTTCGTGACGGAACGTCTGATCAACTGGTCGCTGTCGGACACGATTACGCGTGTGATCATCAGTATTGGCGTGGCCTACGGGTCCGATCTCGATAAGGTGAAATCCGTCTTGCTGCAGGCCGCGCGTGAGAACGCCCGTGTGATGACCGATCCGGAGCCGCAGGTGTTTTTCCTCGCGTTCGGCGCCAGCACCCTCAATCATGAGCTGAGGTTGTATGTGCGCGAACTACGCGATCGCAGCTACACGGTGGATGAGCTGAATCGCGCGATCGACCGACTCTGTCGGGAAAATGACATCAATATCGCTTTCAACCAGCTGGAAGTGTATTTGCATAACGAGCAGGGTAAGGAAGTGAAAGAAGTGTCGCGTCAGCTGCCGGACAATCCATCGCTCCTGTAAGTTTCGACGACGGGAATAGCCGGAACAAACGTTTGAAACGTCTGTTCCGGCCGAACAACCGCTAATCGGTTGAGAGATCGCCCTGTCCCTGGGTCTTGTGCAGATAGTCCTTACGTACAATGTCGAGTGCGGCGAGTACCACCTCAGGTTCAATCTGGTTGGTCTCAAGCAACATGATGAGATCCACCGCCAGTTTGACTTCGGGAGCTGCATTTTCCAGTGACATAGTGGGTTCACCTTCCCGTTCGCTCGGAATCAACGTGTAGATATAGCAGATATCACCGCGAGCAACGAGTTTTTAGGAACCTTGTTCCCGTCTTTCAATCTGACGTTCCAAACGGGTGAGCGCCTGTCGACAGCGCGCCAGCCGGCCTTCCAGCGCCGCCAACTCTTTCTGCAACCGCTGTTTTTCGTCAAACGCCGTTTGCTGGATAAGTAAACTTTCCCGATCCTGAATCATCGCTATCAAACGTCGTTCATAGCCCTGATGTTCGGCCAGCTTGTGGTAGAGGTCGGGCGGTGTTGGGGCAGCGGGGCTCTGCTGCCGCATTTTCCAGGTACCCAGTTCGCGCTGTAGCGCCGTAATCTGAGCCAGCAGTTTCTCTGCCATAAACGCCACCCGATCGGTGCGATTTTCGGCGACATATTGCTGCAGGTGCTGATGATTTTTTTTCACTTCGGCCAGATAGTCGCCGAAGCGTGTGCCGTAACAGCCAAACAGCTGGCGGTCGAAACGGGAGCGGGCTGTCGTCATCCCTATAACCGGCGCTATCTGCTCGGCCAGGCTGGCGATCTGATGGTCTAGCGCTTGTAACAGCGTAGAGGTGCTCATTCGGTTGCCTCAGTCATTAAGCGGTGAAACAAAGAGGCGGGCTGCCATCAAACACGGGGCTTGCCGCTATGAAATTTGAAATCGTCATCAGGCGAGACGATCAGGTTGGCCTCTATACCGGCAAAGAATGCAATCCTGGGTGAAATGTCCCGGTCGGAAATTTCACGGGCCAGCGTAAGATAGTCCTGATAGTGGCGGGCCTCAGACCTTAGCAGGGAGAGATAAAACCTCTGTAATTGCGCGCCCAGGTACGGAGCCAGTTTAGCAAAGCGCTCGCAGGAACGGGCCTCAATAAATGCGCCGATAATCAGTTTATCGACCAGCATATTCGGCTCGTGCGTTATTACGTGTTGTAGCATACCTTTGGCATATCGGCTGGCTGGCAGGCGCTGATAGACGATCCCCAGCGAACCCATAATTTCCAGCACCTGATGAAAATGGTGCAGCTCTTCTTTTATCAACAACACCATCTTGTCGATCATATCCTGCCCATAGCGGCAGCCCGCTCGGATACCTATCTGCTTCGACACGGGGCTTTTCGTCTCCAGTTCGGCCAATTCACCGCGGTCGTGGTAAGCGAAGTTTTCATACGGCGTGAGCCAGTCTACCAGTTGTCGCTGGCCGGACTCATCCACGGCGTAGCGCCGCAGGAGATGCGCCGCGTTTTGCGCCGCTTTCAGCTCGCACAGCGCGTGGTCGCGTAAAATGGTCGGTAGATTATCGGCTTTTTGTGCCTCGACAACCCATTCATCAGGCGTCTCAGCCGTCAAAAATTGATAGATTGGGGTAAGAATAGCGCGATCGATCATGAAATAAGCACGGTACAACGGTGGGTTAAACGTGACGCCATGATACCTGCTTTGACGGCATTTGCGATCCTGTTCCGCGATGGTCAAATCAGCGTTATACCCGTTACTATGTACGGGCAACGGTTTGGCGACATCTATTAGCGGGAGTGTGGTGTATGTATCGTGTGGTCTTGATCGTGTTGGGATGGATTGCCGTCGTGTTGGCAACGCTGGGCGTCGTGCTTCCGCTTTTGCCCACCACGCCGTTTCTGCTGTTGGCCGCCTGGTGCTTCGCCCGATCGTCACCGCGTTTTCACCACTGGTTGCTACATCGGTCATGGTTCGGCGGCTATTTGCGGCATTGGCAGCAGCACCGGGCTTTGCCGCCGGGCGTCAAAGTCAAAGCGCTCGTGGTGATCGTCGCCACCTTCGCCTTATCGATATGGATGGTCAATATTCCGTGGGTGAGGGGATTATTACTGGGGGTGATGGCCTGCCTGCTGATCTTCATGTGGCGGCTGCCGGTGGTTGATCGGGAGCAATAAAAGTAAGCGACCAGACGCAGCGCTGTTGCATTTGTCAGTCAGTTTGACTAGATTTGAGCGTTTTCGTGCGCGTCCCGCCTCTATTCCTTTCCCGGCGAAGGGCGCGTGATGGCCGCCAGAGCTACAGCGGGCGTCCGTTATTCACTGAACAGATTGTTTTATCAGGCACAGGATTATGACCGTAACACAGCCAGAATTAATTAAAAACAGTATCAAGAGCGTTCCCGACTACCCAAAGCCGGGCATACTGTTCCGTGACGTCACCAGCCTGTTGGAAAATCCGCAGGCCTACGCGGCCAGCATTTCCCTCCTGGCAGAGCGTTATCGTCATGCTGGCATCACCAAAGTCGTTGGAACCGAAGCGCGTGGCTTTCTGTTCGGTGCGCCGGTGGCGCTGGCGATGAACGTCGGCTTCGTACCGGTGCGCAAACCGGGAAAACTGCCGCGGAAAACGCTGAGCGAAAGCTATGAGCTGGAATACGGCACCGACACGCTGGAAATCCACGAAGACTCCATCACTGCCGGCGACAAAGTGCTGGTTATCGACGATCTGCTGGCGACCGGCGGCACCGTCGAAGCGACGGTAAAACTGATCCGTCGTTTAGGCGGCGAGGTCACTGACGCTGCCTTTGTCATCAACCTGTTTGACCTCGGTGGTCAGCAGCGCCTGGAAGCCATGGGCGTACAGTGTTTCAGCCTGGTCGACTTCCCCGGTCATTAAGCACATCGGTCTCGCCGACGGCGGCGAGACTGTGTTAGCATCACCACCTCAATAACTCAACTGTTGCGGTATTGATGAGCTATCAGGTTCTTGCCCGTAAGTGGCGCCCTCAAACCTTTGCCGATGTCGTCGGTCAGGAACATGTCCTGACCGCGCTGGCTAATGGTCTCTCGCTAGGCCGAATTCACCATGCCTATCTGTTTTCCGGCACCCGCGGGGTGGGGAAGACCACTATCGCGCGCCTGCTGGCGAAAGGACTGAACTGTGAGACCGGCATCACGGCAACGCCCTGCGGTAAATGCGAGAACTGCCTTGAGATCGAGCAAGGCCGCTTCGTCGATCTGATCGAGATCGATGCCGCTTCCCGCACCAAAGTCGAAGATACTCGCGACTTACTGGACAACGTGCAGTATGCGCCGGCGCGGGGCCGCTTCAAGGTATACCTCATCGATGAAGTGCACATGCTTTCCCGCCACAGCTTCAACGCACTACTCAAAACGCTGGAAGAGCCGCCGTCGCACGTTAAATTCCTGCTGGCGACCACTGATCCCCAAAAGCTCCCGGTGACTATTCTGTCGCGCTGCCTGCAGTTCCATCTCAAAGCCTTGGATGCGGAGCAGATCCGCGCCCATTTGCAGCACGTCTTGCAGGAAGAGCAGTTACCCGCCGAGGCGCGTGCGCTGCAACTGCTGGCGCGTGCGGCGGAAGGCAGCCTGCGTGATGCGCTCTCGCTGGCCGACCAGGCTATCGCCATTGGGCAGGGGCAGGTCACGACTGAAACGGTCAGTCAGATGCTGGGAACGCTGGACGACGAGCAGCCGCTGGCGTTGATAGAGGCGTTGGTGAAAGCCGACAGCGCGCAGGTGATGACCTTGCTGCAACAAGCAGCGTCGCGCGGCGTGGATTGGGAATCGCTGTTGGTGGAAACGCTCACCTTGCTGCACCGTGTCGCGATGGTGCAAATGCTGCCTTCGGCGCTGGGCGATGAATACAGCAGCGTAGCGCCACGCCTGCGGGATCTGGCTCGCNCCGTCCCGCCTGCTGAAGTGCAGCTCTATTATCAAACCTTGTTGATTGGCCGCAAAGAGCTGGCCTATGCGCCCGATCCGCGAATGGGCGTGGAAATGACGTTGCTTCGCGCGCTGGCGTTTCATCCCCGCCAGGTCATTGAGGCGCCCACGCCCGTTACCGTCGCTGCGCCAATAGTCGCTCCACAGGCGCCGTCAGCGCCGACGAACACCCCTGTGCCGCCGGTACGGCAGTCCTCGGCTGCGCCGTCCGACGAGGCGGCTCAAGCGTCTCCACAGCAGGCGGAGCCCCCACGGCCGCCGGAGTCCGCTCCGCAAACGGCGAGCCATTTACCGGACACAACCGCGCAGTTGTTGCAGGCGCGCAGCCAACTATTGCAGAAACAGGGAACGTCTCCGCCAAAAAAGTCTGAACCGGCAGCGTCAGGAAAAACGCGGCCGGGAACGTCAGCGCTGGAACGACTGGCCTCAGNGAGCGAGCGCGGTCAGCAGCGGATGGCGTCAAAGGCGGAAGAGAAGCGCGAACCGAAGAAGCCGGAAGCCTACCGCTGGAAGGCGCAAAATACGGTTCCACAGGAACAAAAAGCGGAAGTGGCGACGCCCAAGGCGCTGCGTTCCGCATTAGAACACGAGAAAACGCCAGAGCTGGTCGCCCGGTTGGCGGAAGAAGCCAAAGCGCGCGACGAGTGGGCGGCTGAAATCGATCATCTGACGCTGCCGAAACTGGTGCAGCAGCTGGCGCTGAACGCGTTTAGAGAGAGGCCAACGGATAGCGAGATTCATCTGCATCTGCGATCCTCTCAACGTCATCTGAACACCAGCGCAGCGCAGCAGGCGCTGGCGTCTGCGCTATCTGCGTATCACGGGCGCGATATCGCGCTGACGGTCGTGGAAGACGATAATCCGGCGGTTCGCACGCCGCTGGAGTGGCGACAGGCCATTTACGAAGAAAAACTGGCGCAGGCGCGTCAGTCGATCATGACGGATAATAATATTCAAACGCTGCGGCGATTCTTCGACGCGGAATTGGATGAAGACAGTATCCGACCCGTTTAACTGCTGCTGTAGCAGCCCGAGTGATAGAGAGAACGATATGTTTGGTAAAGGCGGTTTAGGCAATCTGATGAAGCAGGCTCAGCAGATGCAGGAAAAAATGCAGCAGGCTCAGGAAGAAATTGCCAATCTGGAAGTCACTGGGGAATCCGGTGCCGGGCTGGTTAAAGTCACCATCAACGGCGCGCACAACTGTCGTCGCGTTGAGCTGGATCCCAGCCTGCTCGAAGATGACAAAGACATGCTGGAAGACTTGATCGCGGCCGCGTTCAACGATGCGGCTCGCCGCATTGCGGAAACGCAGAAAGAGAAAATGGCGGCGGTTTCCGGNGGGATGCAGCTGCCGCCGGGCTTCAAGATGCCGTTCTGATGCAAACCAGTCCGCTTCTTGAATCACTGATGGAGTCCCTGCGCTGTTTACCCGGCGTAGGGCCGAAATCAGCCCAGCGAATGGCCTTTCATCTGCTGCAACGCGATCGGAGCGGCGGGATGAAACTGGCGCAGGCGCTGACCCGGGCCATGTCTGAAATCGGCCATTGCGAAGACTGCCGCACCTTTACCGAACAGGACGTCTGCAACATCTGTGCAAACGCCCGTCGTCAGGAAAACGGCCTCATCTGCGTAGTGGAAAGTCCGGCCGATATTCATGCCATCGAGCAAACCGGCCAGTTCGCCGGTCGCTACTTTGTCTTAATGGGACACCTTTCGCCGCTGGACGGCATTGGTCCGGATGATATTGGTCTGGGGCGACTGGAAGAGCGCCTGGAAACGGAAAGCATCCAGGAAGTGATTCTGGCGACCAATCCGACGGTCGAAGGCGACGCTACCGCGAACTACATCGCCGAGCTGTGCGCCGAGCATGGCGTGATGGCCAGCCGTATCGCCCACGGCGTGCCTGTCGGGGGCGAGTTGGAAATGGTGGACGGCACCACGCTGTCGCATTCACTGGCGGGACGCCNCCCCTTCAAGTTCTGATGCTTTGACTGCCGAAAAAATCGGCAGTCGCACCCCATTCCCCTTTTTTTCGCCCATGAGCGCCATCATCCCCCCTTGAAATCCCGGCGTCTGACCCCACCTGTTGCTTATCTGAGAATAAAACAGCCTGAATAAAACACGTTTTGAGGTAAGTCATAATGAGTATGAAAGGCCAAGAGACCCGCGGCTTCCAGTCTGAAGTGAAGCAATTACTGCACCTGATGATCCATTCATTGTATTCCAACAAGGAAGTGTTCCTGCGTGAATTGATCTCCAATGCGTCTGACGCGGCGGATAAACTGCGTTTTCGTGCGCTGTCGACGCCTGATTTATATGAAGGCTACGGGGATCTGCGTGTACGCGTCTCCACCGACAAAGAAAAGCGCACGCTGACTATCTCCGATAACGGTATCGGGATGTCTCGCGAAGACGTGATTGAAAATCTTGGTACTATCGCCAAATCCGGCACCAAAGCGTTTCTGGAATCGCTGGGTTCCGATCAGGTAAAAGACAGCCAGCTGATCGGCCAGTTCGGCGTGGGCTTTTACTCCGCGTTTATCGTCGCAGATAAAGTCACCGTGCGTACTCGCGCCGCTGGCGCCAGCGCCGATCAGGGCGTTTTCTGGGAGTCTGCCGGTGAAGGCGACTACACCATTGCCGATATCGACAAGCCGGAACGCGGTACTGAAATCACGCTGCACCTGCGTGAAGGCGAAGACGAATTCCTCGATACGTGGCGTGTACGCTCCATCATCAGCAAATACTCCGACCACATCGCCCTGCCGGTAGAAATTCAGACCGAAACGGAAAGCGAAGAAGAGGGCGGGGAAAAAACCGTTACCTGGGAAAAAATCAACAAGGCGCAGGCGCTGTGGACGCGTAATAAATCCGACATCAGCGACGAAGAGTATGTCGAGTTCTATAAACATATTTCTCACGACTTCGCCGGTCCGCTGACCTGGAGCCACAACCGCGTGGAAGGGAAGCAGGAGTACACGAGCCTGCTGTACATCCCTTCTCAGGCACCGTGGGACATGTGGAACCGTGACCATAAACACGGTCTGAAACTGTACGTTCAGCGCGTGTTCATCATGGACGACGCGGAACAGTTTATGCCGAACTACCTGCGCTTCGTTCGCGGTCTCATCGACTCCAACGATCTGCCGCTGAACGTATCGCGTGAAATCCTGCAGGACAACCGCGTCACCCACAGCCTGCGTACCGCGCTGACCAAACGCGTATTGCAAATGCTGGAACATCTGGCGAAAACCGACAGCGAAAAATATCAGACGGTTTGGCAGCAGTTCGGTCAGGTCCTGAAAGAAGGGCCGGCCGAAGACGGCGGCAACCGAGAAACTATCGCTAAACTGCTGCGCTTTGCCTCTACCCATACCGATAGCGCGGCGCAAACCGTCTCGCTGGAAGACTATGTCAGCCGTATGGTTGAAGGTCAGGACAAGATCTATTACATCACCGCCGACAGCTATGCCGCCGCCAAGAGCAGCCCGCATCTGGAACTGTTCCGTAAGAAAGGTATTGAAGTGCTGCTGCTGTCCGATCGCATCGACGAGTGGATGATGAGTTACCTGACCGAGTTCGACGGTAAATCCTTCCAGTCTGTCAGCAAGGCCGATGAAGCGCTGGATAAACTGGCGGATGATGCCGACGAAAGCCAGAAAGAAGCGGAAAAAGCGCTGGAGCCGTTCGTTGACCGCGTGAAAACGCTGCTGGGCGATCGCGTGAAAGAAGTGCGTCTGACGCATCGTCTGACCGATACCCCGGCTATCGTCACTACCGGGGCCGACGAAATGGGAACGCAAATGGCGAAGCTGTTTGCCGCCGCAGGCCAACAGGCCCCGGAAGTGAAATACATCTTCGAACTGAATCCGGAGCATGCGCTGGTCAAACGCGCTTCTGACACCACCGATGACGCCCAGTTCGGCGAGTGGGTTGAGCTGCTGCTGGATCAGGCGCTGTTCGCTGAACGCGGCACGCTGGAAGATCCTAACCAGTTCATCCGTCGTATGAACCAGCTGCTGACGGCATAATTTCTTTTCTTTCCCGCCCCGGTTCTCCGGGGCTTTTTTTTACAGGCGCGACTGCCGTTTATTTCCGTCAGGATGATGGCTGAACCGAGCCCGTTCCTTGAGGATGGCGAGACGGAATGGTATGGTTTAGCGTTTTTTCAATTTTGTTCAAATTTTCGAGGGGATCTACGCGATGCGTATTATTCTGCTGGGCGCTCCGGGCGCAGGCAAAGGCACTCAGGCTCAGTTCATCATGGAAAAGTATGGCATTCCGCAGATTTCCACGGGTGACATGCTGCGCGCTGCGGTGAAAGCCGGCAGCGAGCTGGGTAAACAGGCCAAAGAGATCATGGATGCGGGTAAACTGGTGACTGATGAATTGGTCATTGCCCTGGTCAAAGAACGCATCGCACAGGAAGATTGCCGCAATGGCTTCCTGCTCGACGGATTCCCGCGCACCATCCCTCAGGCCGATGCCATGAAAGACGCCGGCATCAACGTGGACTATGTGCTGGAATTCGCCGTACCGGACGAGCTGATCGTCGAACGCATCGTCGGTCGCCGTGTACACGCGGCATCAGGCCGTGTTTACCACGTTAAATTCAACCCGCCGCAGGTTGAAGGTAAAGACGACGTCACGGGTGAAGATCTGACGATCCGTAAAGATGATCAGGAAGATACCGTACGCAAACGTCTGGTCGAGTACCATCAGCAGACCGCGCCGCTGGTCAGCTACTATCAGAAAGAAGCCGATGCCGGGCACACTCAGTACCACAAACTGAATGGCACCCGCAGCGTGAGCGAAATCAGCGCGGAATTGGCTCGCATTCTGGGTTAAATGCCATCGCCCGTAAAGGCGATGATGAAAAAATAAAAATGCCAGACTTGCTCTGGCATTTTTTACGTCTGTCGTAGGCGTTGGACCTTGGGCTGGGGCGTCCATTTTGTCGGCATTGCTTCCGGCGATTGCTGATATCGGCACGAACCTCGCTACCGGTCCCAATTCAGACTGGTTTTTTAGCTACAATAAGCGCCTGATCCAGAATGAATGGCGGAACTTTAGCCCGCCGTCGGAATGAGGAAAGCATCAATGAAAGAAGAAAAACGCGGTGTGCTGTTGGTTAATCTGGGCACGCCTGATGCGCCCACCCCCCAGGCGGTGAAGCGCTATCTGGCCGAATTCCTCAGCGACAGGCGCGTTGTCGATGTGAATCCCTTGCTGTGGGCGCTAATCCTGCGCGGCGCTATCCTGCCGTTCCGCTCGCCGCGTGTGGCCAAACTGTATCAGTCCGTATGGATGGAGGGCGGATCGCCGCTGTTAGTCTTCAGCCGCCGTCAGGAAAAAGCATTGGCTGAGCGCCTGTCCGGCACGCCGGTGGCGCTGGGGATGAGTTATGGTTCTCCCAGTCTGCGTTCGGCGCTGGATAGCCTGATGGCGCAGGGGGTGACGTCTCTGACCGTCCTGCCGCTGTACCCGCAATACTCCTGTTCCACGACGGCCGCGGTGTGGGATGGCCTCGCTAACCTTATGAAGTCGACTCGACGGATGCCGGGCATCCGCTTTATCCGCGATTATGCCGAACATCCCGCTTATATCGCGGCGCTGAAACATAGCGTAGAAACCTCGTTTGCCCAGCATGGCGTGCCTGAACGGTTGGTCATGTCATTCCACGGTATTCCTCAGCGCTATGCTAATGAGGGCGATGACTATCCGCTACGCTGTGCCGCCACGACGGCGGCATTGACGGCGGCATTGGGATTACCTCAGGACCAGGTGATGATGACCTTCCAGTCGCGTTTCGGACGTGAGCCTTGGCTGACGCCGTATACGGATGAAACCATGCAGGCATTGGGCGCTCAGGGCGTGAAGGATATTCAAATCATGTGCCCCGGATTCGCCTCCGACTGTCTGGAGACGCTGGAGGAAATTCAGGGAGAAAACCGGGAGATCTTCCTGCATGCGGGGGGCGAGCGGTTTAACTATATTCCTGCGCTGAACGACGATCCGCTGCATATCGACCTGTTAGCTCAGCTGGTCAGCGCTCCAGAAGACGTGGAATAACCCACATAAAAATAGCCAGACTGAGTCTGGCTATTTTTTACTCTCGCCCGTGTCGGGCGGGGGCTACCGCAGCTAAATCATGTCCGTCAAATCGGACATTCCCTCGCGGGCATATCCGGGGTGATGTTCAGCATGGTAATCATGGTGTCTGCGATTTCTCTCTCTCCCATTACCACATGATCGGCGCCGTGTTCGGCGATATAGCTGACTTCATCGTCGTAGTGCGCGCGCGCGATGATTTCGAGATCCGGACGGCGTGCACGAGCGGTCGCGACGATTTCTCCGGCTTCGTAGCCGTTAGGAATGGTCAGCAGCAGCCAACGTGCGCAGTCGAGACGGGCGATGTCCATAATCTCCGGCTTGGTGGCGTTGCCCAAAACGGCTTTGATGCCCTGTTCACGCAGGGCGTCGACGCGGGCGCGGGAGGTTTCAATCACCACCATCGGTATGCCGGCCTCATGCAGCTGAGCGCCAATCAGGCTGCCGACGCGGCCATAGCCCACCAGGCAGGCGTGGTCGCACAGGTCCACCGGGATCTGTTTTTCCTCCTCGATGGCCTCTTCCACAATCTGTTCTTCGATGGTTTCGTTCTTGGCTAGATAGCGCTCCAGCAGCGAGAACATGAGCGGGTTGAGCATGATGGACAGAATAGCCCCGGCCAGCACCAGATGGCGGCCGTCTTCGGTGAGCAGCCCGAGGTAGATCCCGAGCCCCGCGAGAATAAAGGCGAACTCGCCGATTTGCGCCAGGCTGACGGAAATGGTTAGCGCCGTACGTTTCGAATGACCGAACAGTCGGACGATGGCGAAGGCCGCCAGCGATTTGCCGAAGACGACGATCAGGAGCGTACACAGGACGGCAACCGGTTCGTTTATCAGGATCATCGGGTCGAACAGCATCCCGACGGAGACGAAGAACAGCACGGCAAAGGCGTCCCGCAGGGGCAGGGTGTCATGGGCGGCGCGCTGACTCAGCTCGGATTCGTTCAACACGACGCCGGCGAAGAAGGCGCCGAGAGCAAAGGAGACATCGAACAGTTTGACTGCGCCGAAGGCGATACCCAGCGCCATAGCCAGCACGGCCAGCGTGAACAGCTCGCGGGAACCGGTACTGGCGCTTTTCGCCAGCACCCAGGGCACCAGGCGACGACCAACGACCACCATCAAGGTGATGAAGGCAACGACTTTACCCAGCGTGAAAGCCAGATCCTTGAGCAGCTTGCTGGTATTGGCCGTTTCCGAACCCAGCATATCGCTGAAGGCGGGCAATAGTACCAGCGTCAGCACCATCGCCAGGTCTTCGACTATCAGCCAACCGATGGCAATCTGACCGCGCTGACTGTCGATAAGCTGGCGCTCTTCCAGCGCGCGCAGCAGCACGACGGTGCTGGCGGTGGACAGGCACAGCCCGAACACGAGCCCGCTTTGCAGGCTCCATCCCAGCAGTGAGGAGAGCCCAAGCCCGAGCAGCGTCGCGACGACGATCTGGACGATGGCGCCGGGGATGGCGATCGATTTGACGGCCATCAAATCGCGCAGGGAGAAGTGCAACCCGACACCGAACATCAACAGAATCACGCCCAGCTCGGCGATTTCCGGCGCCAGCTTGGTGTCCGCAACGAAACCGGGGGTGAAAGGACCCAGCAGAACGCCCGCCAGCAGGTAGCCGACCAGGGGGGAAATACGCAGGCGATGAGCCAAAATACCCAAAAGAAAGGCAAGGACCAGTCCTGCGGCCATTGTGGAGATTAACGGGGTGGTATCATGCATTCCGACTCCTTTGCTAGGGTAAAGTGAGTGAGCGGATGTTCCTGAGCCTTGCTTCGTCCGGGCGGGAGCCTGCGACTCTTGAACCCTGGCGGCCCTTATTATTACGGGCTCTGCCTCTATACTTATGCGCTTGTGTGACAAACAGATAAATCAATTTATATAAATAAAGCCCGCGTGAGGCAATGGGTATTTTTGTGGAAATATCGGGCCCCGTCCTCTTATGAATCGGAATGTGCCTTTTTTTATGATAGTTAGGTTTTATATTTGATATAAAAGAATAAAAATCACGATAAAAAGCATAAATGTCGGGTTTAAGGCTAATGGGTACGGCGATCAGCCTGTTTATATTTGCCTGATGTATCTACTATGCCACAAAATAGTCACTTATGGGGGGAGACGGAGAAAATTTCATCTAAAACGTCTTTTTTGCAAAATACAAAACCGACAGGTGTCATTCCCTCAACGTCTCACCACTGACATCAACGGCTGTTATAACCGGTTTTTTCTAGGCAAATGACGGAGGTCAAAAGCCAAAAGTTAACTTATGTTAATGTATTTATCGGTTATTAGCTGTGAATAACGTCTAAATAGCGATAAGTACACTTTAGTTATAAGTATTTTTAATGTTTAAATTGTGGAGATTTGCCATGGATTTTTCTAAAAAGGCATTGGGCTGTGCGATCGCACTGACGCTGGCGCTAACATCGCCTTTTGCACAGGCATGGGAAAAAGATAAAACCTATAACATTACTATTCTGCATACCAACGATCATCATGGCCGCTTCTGGCAAAATGATGCCGGGGAGTATGGTTTGGCCGCGCAAAAAACGGCGGTGGACGCTATCCGCCGCGAAGTACAGCGGAAAGGCGGGAGCCTGCTGTTGTTGTCCGGCGGCGATATCAACACCGGCGTGCCGGAGTCCGACCTGCAAGATGCCGAGCCAGATTTTCGCGGTATGAATCTGGTAGGCTACGATGCGATGGCCATCGGCAACCATGAATTCGATAATCCGCTTTCCGTCCTGCGTCAGCAGGAAAAATGGGCGAATTTCCCGCTCCTTTCCGCCAACATTTATCAGAAAAGCACCCAGCAGCGATTGTTTACGCCTTACCGTCTGTTCAACAAACAAGGTGTGAAAATCGCGGTTATCGGCCTGACGACTGACGATACCGCCAAAATTGGCAACCCGGCGTTCTTTACCGATATGGAATTCCACAAACCGGCCGAAGAAGCCAAACAGCTGGTGGAAGAACTGCGCAGCCAAGAGAAGCCGGATGTCATTATCGCCACAACGCATATGGGCCACTACGACAACGGCGAACACGGCAACAACGCGCCCGGCGACGTTGAAATGGCGCGCAGCCTGCCAGCCGGTTATCTGGACATGATCGTTGGCGGACATTCGCAAAACCCCGTGTGCATGGCGAGCAGAAACAAGAAAAACTGGGATTATGTGCCGGGCACATCTTGCACGCCGGATCGTCAGAATGGCGTATGGATCGTGCAGGCGCATGAGTGGGGGAAATATGTGGGTCGCGCTGATTTCACTTTCCGCAACGGTAAACTGACGCTGAAACACTATCAGCTGGTCCCGATCAACCTGAAGAAGACCGTGACTCAAGATGACGGTTCGACCAAAAGTGAGTACTACACGCAGGAAATCAAGCAAAATCCTGAAATGCTGCAGCTGCTGACGCCATTCAAAGAGAAAGGCAATGCCCAACTGGAAGTGAAAGTCGGCAGTACGCTGGGGCGTCTGGAAGGGGATCGCAGCAAAGTCCGCTTTGAACAGACCGATTTGGCCCACGTGGTGCTTTCCGGCATCGCGGAGCGTACAAACGCTGATTTCGCCGTGATGAGCGGCGGCGGTATTCGTGACTCCATTGAAGCGGGAGATATCACCTATAAATCGATTCTGCAGGTGCAGCCCTTCGGCAACACGGTCGTGTATGTCGAGATGAAAGGCAGCGACGTCGAGCAATATCTGGCGACGGTGGCGAACTTCAAGGTGGATGCCGGCGCTTACGCCCAGTTTCTCAACGTCAGCCTGGAAGCTGACGGCACCAGCGTGAAAAACGTCAAGATCAAAGGGGAACCGCTGCAGGCGGACAAGGTCTATCGTATCGCGATGCTGAGCTTTAATGCGGACGGCGGGGATGGTTACCCGGTCGTGAGTAAGCGCTCTGATTTCGTGAATACCGGCTTTGTCGACGCTGAAGTGCTCAAGGAGTACATCGCGCAACACTCGCCGTTAAATCCGGCGGACTATGCGCCGAAAGGCGAGATCGTTTATCACTAAGACGGTGATGCGTGAGAAGACGGGCGACGTGGGTGAAAACCGGCGTCGCCCGTTTTGTTATGCGGGCCTATGAGGGTCAGTCGCGTTTGGCGATATCGGCGAAGTCGGCGTTGAGCAGTGAAGCCAAATCTGAGGCCGCCAGTTCAATGTCCAGTCCGCGTTTGCCGCCGGAGATAAAAATGGTGTCGAAAGGCTCCGCAGCGATGTCGATGGCCGTCGGCAGACGCTTTTTCTGCCCGAGCGGGCTGATGCCGCCGNCCAGATAGCCGGTCACGCGCTGGGCCAGCTGCGGGTCGGCCATATCCGCTTTTTTGGCGCGGAAGGCCTTAGCGACTTTTTTCAGATCCAACTGACCCGCCACTGGCGTCACCGCAACGGCCAGATTTTTAGCATCGCCGTTCAGCGCGACCAGCAGCGTTTTGTATATTTGCTGCTTATCGACCCCAAGTTTACGGGCAGCTTCTTCGCCGAAATTGGTTTCATCGGCATCGTGATGATAGCTGTGCAAAGTGAAGGTGATTTTGTGCTTCTCAAGCAGCTTGACTGCGGGTGTCATGATTTCTGTCCTTACGTACTGTCAAAATGAGTGCGCCCGCAATAGGGCGGGCAAATTATCCTCGCCAAACAGGTGCAGCGCGCCTACCGAGATCACATAGTTTCCCTCGGGTAATGCCGTCAGCTGTTGCTGCCAGCGTCGATTGCGCTGCTGCATCAATATTTCCGACATGGCATTGCTGAAACTGTCGGGCAAATTGTCCACGCGCAGGGTTTTATAATCCAGCCATCCGTTAATCATGGTTTGCAGCAGGCGAGCGTTGCTGTGCCAGTGGGTCAGGGTATCTTCCAGCAGCGGCAGTCCGCCGCGAGGCAGTTGCTGGAGGAGTTCCACCTGCGCCTGCTGGCCCTCAAGTTCAATGATGGGCACGCCCCGCTGCCGGGCGATGTTGATCAACTGGAAATCGATACCGTATTGCGGGCGCAAGCCTAGCGAGGTCGCCTGTCTGGCCTGCAACATCAATGCGATCTGCCAGGCTGGGAGGCGGTCGAGACTGTCATAGCTGAGCGCCAGTGAATGGCAACACTGTTGCAGTTGATTTAGCGCTTCGGCGTCCAGTCGCTCAGACAGCGGCGGCGCGTCTTGCACCGGAGGGAAGGGCGAGTGGCTGTCTGAAATATCCGCCTCCACGACCAGCGCCGTCGCCGTGTCCAGCTGCTTAAGCAGTGCGTCCGGCAGCGGCGACATGTCCACCGTCCCCATGTGAATACTTCCGACCAAATGATAGCGATGACCCGCGAGTTCGATATCGACCGCGGGATAGCCGTGGCTGCGCACGGAGATCAAGCCGAGGAACGTTGCGATGCGGCGTAATAAAGGCTTCATAGCGTCATCTCCGGAGATCAATACGTTATGCTAAACGCTTCGCGGGAAAAGTTGTATCGGTAATTGCGGCGACCGACGGTGTGCGGCGATAAGCTGGTATAGGCCAGCGCTCGGGTCGTTGGTCCCCGCTCTGGGCCTGTCCGAAAGAGGCGCCGGGAGCGCGGGCAAGCCAGGATGGAACGAAAGCGACCTGTACTGGCGACATGGGGTAGGCGCGAGAAACAAGCGCCATCGCCGTGGTGACGATGGCCGAGGTTTTAAAGACAGTCGTGCGGTCTCTTGTCGCACGGCGAGCCGAAGGCGACCCGTGGACAGGAAGACGGCGACACTTAACGGGTTTGCGGGCGAACGCGCAGCGTAATACCTTCTATCGCGACGATTTCGACCGGCGTTCCCGCGGGCAGGTCGCCGTCAGCCGAGACTCGCCAACTGCTATCGCCAAGGATGATGCGGCCTGACCCGTTGACGACGGGCTCGCTCAGGTTAGCCTTGCGTCCCACCAGTTGGAGTCCGCGCTGATTGAGCGTCGAAGCCGGGCCGCGCAGCGTACGCTGACGCAGCCAATACCACCACAAACACGCCGTGAGCACGGTGAGGAGCGCGAACGCTACACCTTGTGCCGGTAGCCCCAACGGCAGAAGCCAGACCAGCACGCCGACCAACAGCGCAGACACGCCGCTCCACAACAGATAACCGCCTGCGCCCAGCATTTCCGCCGCGAGCAGCAGTCCGCCGAGCGTCAGCCAGAACCAGCGTGCATAGGTCATCAGTAGATCGGTCATCATTATGCTTTCCGGCCGGACTGGCTTTCTTTTATCAGTTCGCTAATTCCGCCAATGGCGCCCATCAGGTTGCTGGCATCCAGCGGCATCATAATGACTTTACTGTTGCTAGCTGAACCGATGTTCTGCAATGCGTCGGTATATTTCTGCGCGACGAAGTAGTTGATAGCCTGAATATTCCCGGCGGCGATAGCTTCAGACNCCATCTGGGTCGCGCGGGCTTCGGCCTCGGCGGAACGTTCGCGGGCTTCCGCTTCCAAAAAGGCGGACTGACGCTGTCCTTCGGATTTCAGGATCTGCGACTGTTTTTCCCCTTCCGCTTTCAGAATCGCCGCCTGACGCACGCCTTCGGCTTCCAGAATATCGGCGCGTTTATTTCGTTCGGCTTTCATCTGCGCGTTCATGGCTTCAATTAGCTCTGCCGGCGGGCGAACGTCGCGGATCTCAATACGGGTGACCTTGATTCCCCAAGGGTTGGTGGCTTCATCCACGATGTGCAGCAGGCGAGTATTGATGCTGTCGCGTTGAGACAGCATTTCGTCCAGCTCCATCGAACCCAACACGGTACGAATGTTAGTCATGGTCAGGTTGATGATGGCCAGTTCCAGATTGCTGACTTCATAGGCAGCCTGCGCGGCGTCGATGACCTGGATAAAGCACACGGCGTCGATGGTGACGTTGGCGTTGTCTTTGGAAATGATCTCCTGCGACGGGATTTCCAGCACCTGTTCCATCATGTTGATCTTACGACCCACCCGGTCCATGAACGGCACCATCAGGTTAAGGCCGGGCATTAATGTGCGGGTGTAACGACCAAAGCGTTCTACCGTCCATTGGTAGCCCTGAGGAACGATTTTGATGCCTGACCAAACGATGATCAGCGCAACGAGAATAATGACAGAAATAAAAGTTAGCATTGAGTTCACTCTCCCTGAGGTTTTATCCGAACAGTGTAACCCATGTTGTCTGGCGATATGGGGGGATGAGGCGTGATTTTCGTCGCTTTATCACGGACCCAGTGCGGCGCTGGCCGTGGGGTGAAGCCCGTCGTTGCGATTGGGCGATAAGATGAGGTTATGGAGTGACTGTGCGTGTTTTCGAGGGGGTGAGAGGTGTAGGTATGCCGCGGTAGCTGTGCTCAGGCGGCTTTATGATAGCGCGGCGACACGCACTCATCCCTGGAGAATATTTGTCGGTCTGGCACCCTGCATCAGGAACAAAATTATCAGGAACAAAACGGGCGGACGAACGCGGGGACAAGGCCGGGAGGGCTGGTGGAGGGAAAGTGCCAGCGGCGTGAGCCGGCTGGCTAGATGTCCAACTCTACATCGCTAAGCGGTTTGCAGCAGCAGGGCAGGATTTCGCCCGGCAGAAAGAATGCCAAGGGCGTCTGCGCATAGATGACCTCGCCTTTGAGAAGGCGCATGCGACAGGCGCCGCAGTACCCGGAACGGCAGTGGAACTCCACGTTGATCCGCTGCGTTTCTAACGCCTCCAGCAGCGTGGCGTCTTCCTCTTCGCTGTACTCAAACTGCGCACCGGACGTGCGCAGGGTGATGGTGGGCGTACTCATGATTACAGCTGGAAGTCGCTCAGGTCGTCGGCATTGATTTCCGAGTCGATTTGTCCGACCAGATAGGAGCTGACTTCCACTTCCTGCGGGGCGACCTGCACGTTGTCCGACACCAGCCAGGCATTAATCCACGGAATCGGGTTGGTGCGGGTTTCAAACGGCAGCGGCAGTCCGACAGCCTGCATGCGGATATTGGTGATGTACTCAATGTACTGGCACAGAATATCTTTGTTGAGGCCGATCATGGAGCCGTCGCGGAACAGGTATTCCGCCCACTCTTTTTCCTGCTGCGCAGCCAATACGAACAGGTCGTAGCTCTGCTGCTGGCACTCTTCCGCCACCTTCGCCATTTCCGGGTCATCATGGCCTGAGCGCAGCAGATTCAGCATGTGCTGCGTTCCGGTCAGGTGCAGCGCCTCATCACGGGCGATCAGCTTGATGATTTTGGCGTTGCCTTCCATCAGTTCGCGTTCCGCGAAGGCGAAAGAGCAGGCGAAACTGACGTAGAAGCGGATCGCTTCCAAAGCGTTGACGCTCATCAGGCACAGGTACAGCTGTTTCTTCAATTGGTACAGGTTGATCTCGATGGTTTTACCGTTCACCTGATGCGTGCCTTCACCCAGCAGATGGTAGTAATTGGTCATTTCGATCAGATCGTCATAGAACCCGGAGATGTCTTTGGCGCGTTTGAGGATCTCGTCGTTGGTCACGATATCGTCGAACACCAGAGACGGATCGTTGACGATGTTTCGAATGATATGCGTGTAAGAGCGGGAGTGAATGGTTTCGGAGAATGCCCAGGTTTCCACCCAGGTCTCCAGCTCAGGAATCGAAATGAGCGGCAACAGAGCCACGTTAGGGCTGCGGCCCTGAATGGAGTCCAGCAACGTCTGATACTTCAGGTTGCTGATGAAAATGTGCTTCTCGTGATCCGGCAGCGCCTGATAATCGATGCGATCGCGAGAGACGTCGACTTCTTCCGGACGCCAGAAAAAGGAGAGCTGTTTTTCGATCAGTTTTTCGAAAATCTCGTATTTCTGCTGGTCATAACGCGCCACGTTAACCGGCTGGCCGAAGAACATCGGCTCCAGCAGCTGATTATTTTTGTTCTGTGAAAAAGTGGTATAGGCCATGGTATCTCCAAAAAAATGCCGGAGCATTTTTCAACGCCGTTTGAGGCGACCTCGGACGGAGTGCGTATCCGTCATAGAAAAATCAGAAAACTGCCGTCGGGAGGACGGCAGTTTCTATTGAGTTTACTGATAACCCGGCGATGACGAAACGATCATTCGACAGAATGAAAATCCTTTCGCGCGCGGTTTAGATTTTGCAGGCGCCGCCTTCACAGCCATCATCCTGCGCGGCGACGTCCAGCAGGTCGTCCTGCGAGTCCTCGGCGCCGTCACGGGTATTTTGATAATAGAGCGTTTTAACGCCGAGCTTATAGGCCGTCAGCAAATCTTTCAGCAGCTGTTTCATCGGCACTTTGCCTGATGGGAAACGCGACGGATCGTAGTTGGTGTTGGATGAAATCGCCTGATCGACGAATTTCTGCATCAGTCCCACCAATTGCAGATAGCCGTCGTTGTTCGGCATTTCCCACAGCAGTTCGTACTGACCTTTCAGACGCTCATACTCCGGCACGACCTGACGAAGAATCCCATCCTTCGACGCCTTCACGCTGATATGGCCGCGCGGCGGCTCGATACCGTTGGTGGCGTTGGAGATCTGCGACGACGTTTCGGACGGCATCAGCGCGGACAGCGTAGAGTTGCGCAGACCGTGGGTTTTGATGTCCTGGCGCAGCGTTTCCCAGTCGAAATGCAGCGGTTCATTGCTGATGGTGTCCAGATCGCGTTTATAGGTGTCGATCGGCAGCACGCCCTGCGAGTAGGTGGTTTCGTTGAACCACGGGCAGGCGCCCTGTTCGCGCGCCAGCACGTTAGAGGCTTTCAACAGATAGTACTGAATGGCTTCAAAGGTGCGGTGCGTCAGATTGTTGGCGCTGCCGTCGGAGTAACGGACGCCGTTTTTCGCCAGATAGTAGGCGAAGTTGATGACGCCGATGCCAAGAGTACGACGTCCCATCGCGCCACGTTCTGCGGCGGGAATAGGGTAATCCTGATAGTCCAGCAGCGCATCCAGGGCGCGTACGGCCAGCGTCGCCAGCTCTTCCAGATCGTCCAGGCTGTCGATGGCGCCGAGGTTGAACGCTGACAGCGTGCACAGCGCGATTTCGCCGTTTTCGTCATTAACGTCGTTCAGCGGTTTGGTCGGCAGCGCGATTTCCAGGCACAGGTTGGACTGGCGTACCGGCGCGATCTGCGGATCGAACGGACTGTGGGTGTTGCAGTGATCGACGTTCTGAATGTAGATACGGCCGGTGGACGCGCGCTCTTGCATCATCAGCGAGAACAGTTCGACCGCTTTGATACGCTGCTTGCGGATGCTGTCGTCTTGCTCGTACTTGACGTACAGACGTTCGAACTCTTCCTGATTGACGAAGAAGGCGTCGTACAGGCCGGGAACGTCGGACGGGCTGAACAGAGTGATGTCTTCACCCTTCAGCAGGCGCTGATACATCAGCTTGTTGAGCTGCACGCCGTAGTCCAGATGGCGTACGCGGTTGCCTTCAACGCCGCGGTTGTTTTTCAGCACCAGCAGGCTTTCAACTTCCAAATGCCACAGTGGGTAGAACAACGTCGCCGCGCCGCCGCGAACGCCGCCCTGAGAGCAGGATTTCACCGCGGTCTGGAAGTGTTTGTAGAACGGAACGCAGCCGGTGTGGAATGCTTCGCCGCCGCGGATCGGGCTGCCCAGCGCACGGATGCGCCCGGCGTTGATGCCGATGCCCGCGCGCTGAGACACGTATTTCACGATAGCGCTGGAGGTGGCATTGATGGAATCCAGGCTGTCGCCGCATTCAATCAGCACGCAGGAGCTGAACTGGCGGGTCGGGGTGCGGACGCCGGACATAATCGGAGTCGGCAGAGAAATCTTGAAGGATGACACCGCATCATAGAAACGTCTGACGTAATCCAGTCGCGTCTCACGCGGGTAGCCGGAGAACAGGCAGGCCGCCACCAGCATGTACAGGAACTGGGCGCTCTCATAGATCTCGCCAGTCACACGGTTCTGCACCAGATATTTGCCTTCCAGCTGTTTCACGGCGGCATAAGAGAAGTTCATATCGCGCCAGTGATCGATAAACTCGTTCATCTGGGCGAACTCTTCCGGCGTGTAGTCTTCCAGCAGATGGCGGTCGTATTTACCCATATCGACCATTTTTACGACGTGATCGTACAGCTTAGGCGGCTCGAACTGGCCATACGCTTTTTTGCGCAGATGGAAGATAGCCAGGCGGGCGGCCAGATATTGGTAATCCGGGCTTTCTTTGGAGATCAGGTCTGCAGCGGCCTTGATGATGGTCTCATGAATGTCGGCGGTTTTGATGCCGTCGTAAAACTGGATATGGGAGCGCAGCTCAACCTGTGAAACCGACACGTTGTGCAACCCTTCGGCGGCCCAAGTGATAACCCGGTGAATCTTATCCAGATTAATACGTTCTTTACTGCCATCGCGTTTGGTAACGAGCAGACTCTGGTTCATGTGGAGGAATACCTGTTTGAGTTCTTGGCAGCCCGATCGCCTGCATTTTTGCATGCGAAAAATAGTGTTTGATACATAAGATAAACACTATATATAGGGGGCTGGGTTGGTTTTGATAACAAGATAGTGAGAAATACATGTTAATGCAAGTAAGCGCATCGTGCAGATTTTAACCCGGACATTGAGTTGGAATGGAGTGAAACCAGCCGATCCCAGACGCGATGCGGCTTTGTTTTATGTCAACCTCTTCCGCAAAAAATAAAAAAAATTGATCGACCGCTGGATTCTTATTCGAACGTAAAAAACCAACTTTTTGATCTAGTCCCGTGTTTGGTTATTTGGCCGCCAGAGAACGCGGTTTCTCAAAGCACTTCTTTTCCTTTCCGCTCCGCTCTCCGCCGTTTCCCTGTTTCTGGCTTGCAGGAAAGTCTGTTTCCATGGCGTTGGCCGCTTTGTTGTCGGCCGTAAACGAGGGGAGAGTCTGACGCGGTGGGGCATGGGGCGTTAAAATGGGCGGATGCGAGCAAGAACCGCCGTGGCAGGAAAATGAATGGCGCGCTTAGGGTGGCACTGTCTGGTTACTGTGCGGGAATGGCATTCGGTGAACCGGTTTTTATTAAAATAATGTATTAGAAATGTTTACACATGCGCGAGTCATTAAGAAATGGGTTTTATTTTTAAAGTTAATTTCCCGGTTTGGTTGAAAGAAATAAATAAAAGATTAAATATACTTCAGGTTATATTTTATCCGCCATAAAAAGAAAACTAAGTAATAATGGTGCGTTATAACTATCTCGGTAAAAATAAATTTGAGTCATTTGTTTTAATCATATCGAGTTACATTTATTACACTATGTTTATTTTTTATATTTTCGTATTGGGTTAATGTTTAAATGGTTTTATTAAATCCATGAATAAGGAAAATTCAATATGCAATATAGAAAAGTCTCTATTTTACTGAGTTCCATTACTGGTTTGGTAATATCTATGGCGTCTTTAAGTGCCTATTCCGGCACCGACGTTATTGACTCCGCGCCTGTGAATAACGATAGCCATGTCTCAGCGGCTGGCCACCAGCCTCACTGGGTGTTGGCGTCGAGCTCTGCGAACAGCCGTAGCAACAGTCCTTCGCACGGCAGCACCAGCGGAAAGTCGTCCGGGACGACTAACAGAGGGAGCAACGACAATAGAAATGGTCGATTCTAAAAGGAGCAGGCTAATTCCCTGGGAGGAATAATTACCTTACCGGAAAGAACCACTCGTCATGTTGAATAATCCTCTGTGATAAAAACTATGGGTCATTGCCACGTTATTATGGGAATGATTTTTTTATGCGCGTCGATTAATTCGAGAGGCTACCTAACGGTGTCCATTCGTTATGGCGGTGGTGAAATTCAGGGGCGAATTTTTTCGCCCCTATGTTCTAAGGGAAACTCGTTGCAGCATTAAATAAAAAAGACTTTTAGGAATAATCTGGAAGAAATAATGAGGATATCGAAAATACTTCTACTGCGTTTATGTATTAAAAATAGTGAACATTGAAGGCGGCATCTTATTCATCTGCCGTGGACAGACATCAAGTTAGCGATCACGTTAGCGACAGTTTTGCCTTGTCCTCGACCGAATGACGGCGTCACCATCAGCCAACGAGGAGGAAGGGCAGTGTTAGCGGCAAGTTGGAAAGCAGTACCCAGGCAAGAACAGGAAGGTCGACGTGGTTTCCCCCCCTGTCATGCCGTCCTCCCGAATCAATGATGAGAGCGAATGTGATGCGGAAGGAACAAGGAGAACTCAAACGCCTGACATGGCTCGTCAGCTTATTCGGCGTTTTCACGCTGTGTATGCAGCATATAGTTGACGTCTACACTCCCACCCAGTCTGAATGTGTCGAACAGCGGATTATAGTGCAGCCCAGTGATGTGCTTTTCCCGCAATGGCGTCGAATCAAGCCATCCCAGCAGTTCGGCAGGGCGTATAAACTTTTTGATATCATGCGTTCCTCGCGGCACCATCTTCGCGACATATTCGGCGCCGACGATCATCATCAGCCACGCTTTAGCGTTACGGTTGATCGTGGAGAAAAACACCTGACCTCCGGGCCTGACCAAACGGGCGCAGGCTTCGATTATGGAACGCGGGTCGGGCACATGTTCGAGCATTTCCATGCAGGTCACCACGTCGTATTCTCCAGCGTGAGCCTCGGCATGAGCTTCTACGGTTTCCTGCACGTAATGCACGTCGACCCCGCTTTCCAGAGCATGAAGGCGCGCAACCTGCAGAGGTTCGCCCCCCATATCCAGCCCCGTGACCTTGGCGCCTTCGCGCGCCATACTTTCGGACAAAATACCGCCTCCGCAGCCGACATCCAGGATCTTCTTGCCGTACAGGCCCTCGGCGTGGCGGGAGATATATCCCAGACGCAGCGGATTAATGCGGTGTAGGGGTTTGAATTCGCCTTCCAGGTCCCACCAGCGGGAAGCGACGGCTTCGAATTTGGCGATCTCGTCGTGGTCGACGTTTTGGGTATGGGAATCAGCCTTCATGTGCATGTCTAACCTTATCGTCATTTTTCGCTGTTAGTGAGTATATCCGGCCTGCCGCGGTTGTTGTAGTTAAGCCGACCATTGGGGACGAACCTACGTCGGCGCAGGCCATAAAAATCAGTATCCTGGCCAGGCGGTAAAAACCCGGCGCGGGGTGCGGAGTTTCCCCCGAAACGCCGCTTTGTGATATACTTTTTCACCTTTTGAACTCGGGTAGATGCATTAATAGAGGGATAGCGGCTCCATGAGCGACCTTGCCAGAGAAATTACACCGGTTAACATCGAAGAGGAGCTGAAAAGCTCGTATCTGGACTATGCCATGTCTGTTATTGTCGGACGTGCGTTGCCAGATGTTCGCGATGGCCTGAAGCCGGTACACCGTCGCGTACTGTTCGCGATGAACGTACTCGGGAATGACTGGAACAAACCTTATAAAAAATCGGCCCGTGTGGTCGGGGACGTCATCGGTAAATACCACCCCCACGGTGACAGTGCGGTTTATGACACCATCGTGCGTATGGCTCAGCCATTCTCGCTGCGTTACATGCTGGTGGATGGACAGGGTAACTTTGGCTCGATCGACGGAGATTCCGCTGCCGCCATGCGTTACACCGAAGTTCGCATGTCGAAAATCGCCCATGAATTGCTGTCCGACCTGGACAAAGAAACGGTTGATTTCGTGCCGAACTACGATGGCACGGAACAGATTCCAGACGTCATGCCTACGCGCATTCCGAACCTGCTGGTCAACGGATCTTCAGGTATCGCGGTGGGGATGGCGACCAACATTCCTCCTCACAACCTGTCTGAAGTGATTGACGGCTGCCTGGCCTACATCAATGACGAAAACATCAGCCTCGAAGGGTTGATGGAGCACATCAAGGGACCCGATTTCCCTACCGCCGCCATCATCAACGGCAAGCGCGGCATCGAAGAAGCGTATCGTACAGGCCGCGGCAAGGTGTATATCCGCGCTCGCGCCGAGGTCGAAGCGGATGCGAAAACCGGCCGTGAAACCATCATCGTGCACGAAATTCCTTATCAGGTGAACAAAGCCCGCCTGATAGAAAAAATGGCCGAGTTGGTGAAAGACAAGCGTATCGAAGGCATCAGCGCACTGCGCGATGAGTCCGATAAGGACGGGATGCGCATCGTCATCGAAATCAAACGCGATGCGGTCGGGGAAGTGGTCCTGAACCACCTCTACTCCCAGACGCAGATGCAGGTGTCGTTCGGCATCAACATGGTGGCGCTGCATCAGGGCCAGCCTCGTTTGATGACGCTGAAAGAGATCCTCTCCGCATTTGTGCGCCACCGCCGCGAAGTGGTGACGCGCCGCACGATTTATGAGCTGCGTAAAGCACGCGAACGCGCCCACATTTTGGAAGGTCTGGCCATCGCGCTGGCGAACATCGATCCCATCATCGAGATGATTCGTCAGGCGCCGACGCCTGCGGAAGCGAAGGCGGCTCTGGTTTCACATGCCTGGGAACTGGGTTCCGTAGCGGCCATGCTGGAACGCGCCGGCGACGATGCCGCGCGTCCGGAGTGGCTGGAGCCGGAATTCGGTATCCGCGACGGTCGCTATTACCTGACCGAACAGCAGGCTCAGGCCATTCTGGATCTGCGTTTGCAGAAACTGACCGGTCTGGAACATGAAAAGCTGCTGGACGAATACAAGGCGTTGCTGGAGCAAATCGCCGAACTGCTGTTCATTCTGAACAGCCCGGACCGCCTGATGGAAGTCATTCGCGAAGAGCTCGAAGCGATCAAGGAACAGTACAACGATCCGCGTCGCACCGAGATCACCGCGAACAGCGCCGACATCAACATCGAAGACCTGATCAATCAGGAAGATGTTGTCGTGACGCTGTCTCATCAGGGGTACGTGAAGTATCAGCCGCTGACCGACTACGAGGCCCAGCGTCGCGGCGGCCGTGGCAAGTCCGCCGCCCGTATCAAGGAAGAGGACTTCATCGATCGTCTGCTGGTGGCGAACACCCACGACACGATCCTGTGCTTCTCCAGCCGTGGCCGTCTGTACTGGATGAAAGTCTACCAGCTGCCGGAAGCCAGCCGAGGCGCCCGTGGACGTCCTATCGTCAACCTGCTGCCGCTGGAGCCGAATGAACGCATCACCGCTATCCTGCCGGTGCGTGAATACGAAGAAGGGTTGAACATCTTTATGGCGACGGCCAGCGGTACGGTCAAGAAGACCGCGCTGACCGAGTTCAGCCGCCCGCGTAGCGCCGGCATCATCGCCGTCAACCTGAACGACGGCGACGAACTGATTGGCGTTGACCTGACGGATGGCAGCAATGAAGTGATGCTGTTCTCCGCCTCAGGGAAAGTCGTGCGCTTTTCCGAGCAGGCGGTACGTGCCATGGGTCGTACTGCGACCGGCGTGCGCGGCATCAACCTGCAGGATGACGACCGTGTGGTCTCGCTGATTGTTCCTCGCGGCGACGGCGACATCCTGACCGTCACGCAGAACGGCTTCGGTAAGCGTACTGCGGTGGGCGAATATCCGGTGAAATCTCGCGCCACCAAAGGGGTCATCTCTATCAAGGTGAGCGAGCGTAACGGACAGGTCGTTGGCGCGGTACAGGTCGATACGGCCGATCAGATCATGATGATTACCGATGCCGGAACGCTGGTGCGTACTCGTGTATCCGAGGTGAGCATCGTGGGTCGTAACACCCAGGGCGTCACGCTGATCCGTACTGCTGAAGACGAAAACGTCGTCGGCTTGCAGCGCGTCGCTGAACCAGTGGAAGACGAAGAGCTGGACGGCGTCGTTGAAGGTATCGTCGACGGTGAGATCTTGGAAGAGGAAGGCGATGAGCACGAATCTGACAACGACGACGATGAAGCCGTAGACGACGAATAATCCGCGGGAGCTCCTTCGGATGTGATAACTAAGCCAGCGCGTGATGCGCTGGCTTTTTTTATGCGGGATCGGTACTGTGGTAGCCGCCGGTTCGGCGGCAGTTCTCTATCCCATAACCTGACGGTATTCCCTTGAAATTTGTAGCTTCATTTCAGACCACACTGAAATTCTCCCGGTATCTGTTCCGGGCGCTGGCTCTGGCGCTATGGCTCCTGGGGGCGTTGATTTCCTTGTTTTATCTCAGTAAAGCACTGAATGAACGCGAGTCTCAGCTGAGGCATCTGTTTACCCTGAATGCCGACCAATCTTTGGGATATATTCGCCGAGCCACCGATGTGGCGCGCGAGTTGAAATACATGGCGACCAATCGGCTGAGCGCAACCAATGCCGGCCGGGAGCATCTTACCGAGGTGCAGGAGAAGGCCTATTCGATTTACGGTATGTCGTCGTCGGTCAATTGCGCTGCGGAGTACGAGAAAAATTCCTCCCAGCTGACGCCGCTCATCCACTTCTTTGAGCAGTGGCACCACGATTTCTCTTCCGTCTACGATCTAAACCGTATCTTCTTTGTCGACCGACGCCAGCAGTGCCTGGTGGATTTCGGCATCCGTAACCAGTCGCTGGACAGCGAGAGTCTGGTGAGAAACGTGCAGGAACGCCTGCAGGGGCAGCGCAACAGCAAACTGTCGACCCGCCGCGACGACAGCCTGTTCTGGGTCAGCTCCGGCCTGACGTCCGAAACCGGCTACTTCTATGCATTGATGCCGATCTATGTGGAGAACCAACTGGTGGCGGTGATGGGAATCGAACAGCCCATACGTCTGGATGATTTCATGCTGAGCAGCGATCTGCCGTTTAGCGTCAAATTGCTCGACCAAAACAATCGCACGCTGATGCAGTTCAGCGATGCGGCGCGCAATAATATCAATGGACCTTACCCCGACGTCAGCGCCTATTTCGGCTATATCAATAACTACAATGCCCTGATTCTGAAGAAGGCGTTGCTGCCGACGACGCTGAGCGTCGTGTACGCATTGCCGCTGGAAGTCATTCTGGCGGCGCTCAACTCCCTGATCATGAATATGGCGTTGCTAAATTTGCTGTCGGCCATCGCGTTATTTGTGATTACCCGGGTGCTGGAGCAGCGCATGTTTTTGCCCGCGGAACGAAACGCGTTTCAGCTGGAGGAGAACGAACAGTTCAACCGCAAAATCGTGGCCTCCGCGCCGGTGGGGATCTGTATCCTGCGGATTAGCGACGGCGCCAATATTCTGAGTAACGAGCTGGCCCACAACTATCTCAGCCTGCTGACCTACGAAGATCGTATCCGCGTGACCAAGATTATCTGCGAGCAGCAGTCTAAATCCGTGGATGTGCTGACCAGCCGTAACCATCATCTGCAAATCAGCTTCGTGCATTCACGCTATCGCAACGAGAACGTAGCGATCTGCGTCCTGCTGGACGTTAGCGCCCGCGTCAGAATGGAAGAGTCTCTGCAGGAAATGGCGAACGCGGCTGAGCAGGCCAGCCAGTCCAAATCCATGTTCCTGGCGACGGTCAGTCATGAATTGCGCACGCCTTTGTACGGCATTATCGGCAACCTGGATCTGCTGCAGACGAAGACGCTGCCGAAAGACGCTAACCGGCTGGTGACGGCCATGCACAATTCGTCTGAGCTGCTGTTGAAAATCATCAGCGATATCCTCGACTTCTCTAAAATCGAGTCCGAGCAGTTGAAGATCGAAAACTGCCAGTTTATCCCGCGCGAAGTGATCAGCCATGTGGTGAGCAACTACCTGCCGCTGGTGGTCAAGAAGCGCCTGACGCTCTATTGCTTTATCGAACCCAAAGTGCCGGTAAGTCTTTCAGGCGATCCGGTGCGTCTACAGCAGGTGCTGTCCAACCTGCTGAGTAACGCCATCAAGTTTACCGACACCGGCTGCATCGTCTTTCAGGTCCGCTGTCGCGATGGGTATATCGAGTTTTTGGTGCGGGATACCGGAGTGGGGATCAATACGCGCGAAGTGATGAAACTGTTCGATCCCTTCTTCCAGGCGGGAACCGGCGTGCAGCGGCATTTTCAGGGCACTGGTTTGGGGCTGGCGATTTGTGAAAAGCTGGTCAATCTGATGGACGGCGACATTACGATCGAGTCGGCCCCGGGGCTGGGCAGCCAGTTCGGCATTCGCATTCCGCTGTATCAGGCTCAGTATCCGCTGACGGTGATCAATCCGCTATTACAGGGGAAAAACGCCTGGCTGCGCATTCGCAACGCCTATATGGGAAATTACCTGTGCGCGTTCCTGCAGGAGCATGGCCTGAATGTGCAGGACTATAGCGGGCAGGCTGTGGCGGCCGATGAGATTGTCATCAGCGACTATCCGTTGAGTCAGAGCCTGGGGGCGCGTGCGCACATTCTGATCAGCGGTTCGCATACGGGGTCGGCACAGGAAGTATCGCCGGGATGCTGGGAGCACAGTACCTCAGCCCCGCAGGATCTGCCGCTGCTGCTGCAACGCATTTATCGCGGTAAAGACGCGCTGCCGGCGTCGGCGTCGGCCGCTCCGGCTTCGGCGAGCTACAGCTGCGACAATGACGATATCCACATTCTGGTTGTGGACGATCACCCGATTAACCGCCGTCTGCTGGCGGACCAGTTGGGATCGCTAGGATACGAGGTGGTCACGGCCAACGATGGGTTAGACGCTCTCGACGTGCTGAGTAAACATGAGGTCGATATCGTGCTGACCGACGTCAACATGCCGAATCTGGATGGGTATGGTTTCACTCGGCGGATGCGGCAGATGGCGTTGACGCTGCCGGTGATAGGCGTGACCGCAAATGCGTTGGCGGAAGAACGGCAGCGCTGTTTAGAAGCCGGTATGGATAACTGCCTGTCGAAGCCGGTAACGCTGGATACGCTGCAACAGTCTCTGGCGTATTACGCCAATCTGGTGCGCCAGAGCAACGCCGAGCAGTCCAAGGATAGCTGACAGACGTCCTCGCCTCGGTACGCGCTTGTTGCAAGTCTGGCTTGCGATGAGAACAGGGGAGGGAAACGAAAAAAGGCTCTGAGGAGAGCCTGAGCGTTGAGTGCCCGCCGAGGTCATCGGCGGGAGAAGGCTTTACTCTTTTTCTGTCGACGCCACGCCGACGGAGGAGAGGTAGTTCAGCAACGCGATATCGTTATCGACGCCAAGTTTGGTCATGGCCGATTTTTTCTGGCTGCTGATGGTCTTGATGCTGCGGTTAAGCTTTCTGGCAATCTCTGTCACCAGGAAACCTTCCGCGAACAGGCGCAGCACTTCGCTTTCCTTCGGCGACAGGCGTTTATCGCCGTAGCCGCTGGCACTGATTTTTTCCAACACCTTGCTCACGCTTTCCGGCGTGAATTTCTTGCCTTTCTGCAGCGCAGCCAGAGCCTTAGGCAGATCCGTCGGCGCGCCTTGTTTGAGTACGATCCCTTCGATGTCCAGCTCCAGTACGGCGCTGAGAATCGCTGGGTTGTTGTTCATGGTCAGAACAATAATTGACAGCTGCGGAAAGTGACGCTTGATATATTTGATCAGCGTAATTCCGTCGCCGTATTTATCCCCTGGCATGGATAAATCAGTAATAAGAACGTTGGCGTTGAGCTTTGGTAAATTATTGATTAATGCTGTTGAGTCTTCAAATTCCCCAACGACGTTCACCCATTCGATTTGCTCCAGCGATTTTCTGATGCCGAAAAGAACGATTGGATGGTCGTCTGCAATAATTACATTAATGTTGTTCATTGTTGTTTACTCATATTGTTGGCCACCTTGCTGTAGTAATGCACTGACAAAACGTTCAATCTGTTGAAGGTTATCCTTTATCTGCACACTATCCTGCGAGGTTATTAGTTGTTCCAGGACTTCACACAATTGTTTGCCCGGATGCAGATTCAGCATGGCAAACACGCCTTTGAGCCGGTGGGCTGTCTGAGCCAGTGACACAAAATCGCCACCTTGGATTTCAGTATACAGCCTGTTCATATCCTCCGGTACTGTCTCTACGAACAGTGAAAAGTAATCGCTGCTGCGCAGTTGGCGAGCGTAAAAACCGATGTCGTCATCCGTTGCCGGACGGCTGTCGTCGGTGGACGTTTCCAACTGCTGTTCGATCAGTGTTAGCAGAGCATCCAGCATCAGCGGGCTGATGTTGTAGCTGGNGCGCAGCCGCCGTTTGCCCAGAGAAACGCATTGGGTATCTTCTCCGGTCACCAACAGCGTGTCGTCTGCGACTTTTCCTGCGTTGTCCGTAATCGTGAGGTCCGCTTCCTGATTAATCAGTCGTTCATCATAAATGACGAAGTCCGCACCCCACTGGCTGACCATGCGGCTAACTATCTGCCGTACTTCATCCGAGGTGATATCCAGTAACACCGTAATGCCATCCAGCAGCTTTTCCTCTTCCTCCTCCGGAAGCTCGACGGGGTCCATTTTCAGCGTCAGCGTATATTGCGTGCCTAAATCCGGCAGTCGGTTGATTTGCAATTGACCGCCCAGTTTGTGGCAAAGCTGCTGACATAAAAATAAGGTTAATCCGGAATTTTGGCTGAATCGATCAGAAAGCGCCGGCGCGGCGAACGGATGCTGTACATTATCGAGTTCTTCGACGGAAACATCCGTACCCGTATCGTTAATTTGTATGACGAAATGTCCCGATGACTTTCCAGGATGTTTTAGCGTCAGCGTGATTTTGCCGTAGTCCGTATTGGTAACGGTATAATCCATTAATAACGAGAGCGTTTTCTTTAATAACTCTCCGTCGCCGAGATAGGTCTGTCGAATATCCAGCTGGTAATGATTAAACAGGCTGATTCCTTTTTGCTGTATGCGAGGCAATAAGGTCAGCAGTATATCGTCGACGATCGCGAGCGGCGAAAAAGGCGCGTGCGCCACTTCCCACTCGTCTGTTTCCAGCTGAGCCTGCAGAGCGATATTTTCCATCAGGCTCAGGGCGCAGGCGGCCTCGCTAATCAGCAGTTGCAGCGACTGCTGCCGTTCGTCCTGCGTCTGCTCGTTGCGCAGCGTCAGCGCCAGCTGATGCACCGCGTTGAGCGGCTGTTTGAACTCCTGGCTCAGGTTGTGGAACAACTGCTTACGCACGGCGATGTTCTTATCAAACTCCTGCTGCGCCAGCTGTAGTTTCTTGTTGATGACGATTTCCTGCTCTTGTTCGCGTAGTAAGAACAGGCAGTAGTCCGGCACGAACAGGCTGTAGAACAGCCTCACTTCATACATCTCATTATCGACGGTCGCCTGAATCACGCCCTGATGTTCTTCCGCCAGCGTTGCAATTTTCTTCAGGCTAAGATGCGGATACAGTCGTTCCGCCAGCGCGTTCGCTACCACCACTTTATTGGCGCTGAAGTCGTAGACCAGCACGCCCACCGGTAGGTGGCCGATGATTTCGGTGTACATGTTCTGCTGCTTCTTCAGCCGATACGACAGGTCTTCCCGGGGACGGGAAAAGTGGCGTCGAAAAGCGTAAAAGCCCATCAACGCGATGAGCAGCAGCGCCAGATTGAGCAATATCATCCAGATATTGGTGCGCAGCATGTCTGTTATCAGACGGTCCAGAGGGATGCTGTACACCATTTTCAGCGGCGCGTTAGTCAATTGGGCGGACACTTCCACCATCGTGCCTTCTAGGCGGACATCGGTCGGCGTTTCGTTATCGGTGCCGGTTTCCATACTCATCGGCAGCGTTTGCTGACGCAGCATGAGATTCTCTCGCTCCATGTTGCGCGGGATGAGATCGTTGATCGACAGGTCGAAGGCAATCACGGTCGCGAGATGCCCCGGCTGGTTGAAGGTGGTGCGCAGGGTGAAATAGTAGTTGTTATAAAAGCGCAGCTTGCGCAACGGCGAGAAGCTTTCACGTTCGTCCAGCGCATTCGCCTGCTGCAGCATTTCCGCCTTGCGGGCTTCAATCAGCGCGGCGATATAGCTGCCGCGAAACTGGGAAGAGACGTCTTTCAGCGGCTGGGTGGAGATCATCGTCAGGCTGTTATCGGTGCCGTTGAGGTAGTACATCGAAAACACGTCGGTCTTCGCGCCCCACAGAATGTCCAGGTACTGCGAAATTTTGTGCATGGAGTAGAGCGTACTCTTCTCGTGCTGCCCGAAAATCAGCGTATCGGTTTTCTGACCGCGCTGCTCGACGTAAAACACGTTCGGCACCAGCGTAATGACGTTCACCGCGCCTTCGGTCGGGGGCGGGGCGTCCACGAGCAGGTTTTTATAAATCTGGTCGGTAAAAAAGCGATAAGTGTCGATCCGCTTCTGCATGCTTTCGGCGATATCGGTGAGAGCATACTTCTTCTCCGTCATCCAGCCGTTGATGTAGTTGTAGCTGAACGCCCCGAACACCAGCAGTAGCAGTAAAACAAACAGAGAGAAATAACGCATGATGATGGCGGGCATGTCAATCAATCTCCAGACGAACGGATGATGGCGCGAGAGCTGGCGCAGACTGCCAGCAACAGCATAACGATAACGCCCAGCGCCAGCGACAGGCTGCTGATCTGGGCCACAAATCCTAACAACGTCGGACCGAGCAGAGAACCGGCATAGCCCATCGTGGTGATGGATGCGAGAGCCAGATGCGGCGGCATAATCGTCTGATTACCGGCGGTAGTAAACAGGATGGGCACCACGTTGGCCGCGCCAAGACCGACTAACGCAAAGCCGCCGATGGCGGTGAAGGGATTGTCGATGGTAATCGTCATCAGCAGTCCCGCAGCGGCGCACAGGCTTCCGCCGGCGATGACGGCAAAGCGGCCAAGACGGTTGACCACCCGATCGCCATAGAGCCGCCCCAGCGTCATCGTAATGGAAAAGGCGGCGAAGCCGATACCGGCCTGACGCGCATCGATGCCGCGAAACGCGGTCAGATACAGCGCGCCCCAGTCCAGAACGGCGCCCTCAGCCAGAAACATAATGAAGCACAAAATGCCGATGAACAGCACCCATCCTCGCGGTATCGCCAGCAAAGGCCCCCCGTTGGCGCGCGACGTGGCGCGCACCATATGGCGCTGCGACCAGAACAGCAGGAGCCAGATCAGCAACGCCATCGCCACCGTCGCCAGCAAGGGAGACAGTCCCAGCCACAGCAGCAGGCTGATGCAGCCAGCGCCGACGATCCCGCCAACGCTATAAAAGCCGTGAAAGCTGGACATCAGGGCCCGTTGACAGGCGCGCTCCACCTCGACGGCTTGGACATTGATGGCGACATCCATCAATCCCAGCATCGCGCCCAGCATACCCAGCGTCAGCGCCATCAACGGAAACGTTTCAGGCAAAGTCAACATCGGCAGCAGCACGCACAGCACCGTGCCGGAGGCGAAAATGACCCGTCGGCAGCTAAACCGGGCCGTCAGAAATCCGGCCATCGGCATGGAGATCAATGAGCCGATGCCAATGCACAGCAGCAGCACGCCGAGCGTGGCGTCGTTGATATGCAGCCGGTGCTTGGTGTAAGGCACCAGCGGCGCCCAACAGGATATGGCGGTGCCGGAGATCAAAAAACCAACTCGTGTGGCGACCTGAACGGCTTTATCCGCCAGGGGAGAGTCGAGGGAAATGGGCTTGGTGCCGACGGTTGAATGCATGAGAGACAGAGACCACGTCTGGAATCAGAGATATGGGTTACTTTTACCATAACTCGGGCCTTTTATCGAAAGGGGATCTGCTTTTCCTCTCCGCTACGTCGTCTTTTTCAGGCGGTGATTACGTGCCTAAATGGGTTCAACGGCAGCCTGCCTCAGGGGGACGCCAGGGCGGGAAAAACGGGCGAGCAGGGCACAATCTTCGTCCAAAAGTCTCCCGGCGTTTTTTTTCCAGAACTGCGCCCGTATAATCCCACACTTTCAGTTAGGATACCGGGGGCGACGTGAAGCAACTTTCAGGCCTGTTGCAGCGTATGGAACGGGCGCTCGGAGCGCCGTTGCCAGATGACGCGGGCTTTCGCACTTTCACGCTGTCGGCGGAGAGAGGGGAAGGGGCGGAACTGACGGCCTGGCTGGCCGCTCAGACGTTGTATCCTCAGTTTTACTGGCAGCACCGGCGAGATCCGGAAGAGGCCGCCGCATGCGGCGCTGTATGTACCTTTGCTTCCGCCTCTGAAGCTGAAGCCTTTCTGCAACGCGAGGATCTCGACGATGACGTGCGGCTGTGGGGGTTGAACGCCTTCGGTTATCCCACGCTGGCTCAGGCGGAGCCTCTCGACGGCTACCTGTTTTTACCGCGGATCACGCTGTTGCGTCAGAGCGAACGAGTCGTGCTGCGTGTCAACCTTTTCAGCGCCGTCTCGCTGCGTCAGGATGCTGAAAACGCGTTGAAGGCACTGCGTCAGCTGGCAACGGCGCATCCGTTGCCGCCGTTAGCGGCGACCGTCAGGCTCACGGCGCACCATCCCGAAAAAACGCAATGGACCGACCTTATCGCGCAGGCGTTGGCGGAGATTAAGGCCGGTGCTTTACAAAAGGNGGTGTTGGCGAGGACGACCCGGTTGACGCTCGATCGTCCGCTGGCGGCGGCCCCCCTGATGGCGGCCAGCCGTGCGGCCAATCATGACTGCTACCACTTCATGCTGGCTTTCACGCCGGATCGCGCCTTTCTAGGCTCCAGCCCCGAGCGACTCTACCGCCGGGAGGGAAACCGTCTGGAGACCGAAGCGTTGGCCGGAACCGTCGCCAACGATCTCGACGATCGGCGTGCCGACGAGCTGGCGCAGTGGCTTATGCAGGACGTCAAGAATCAGAACGAGAACCAGCTGGTGGNGGACGATATCCGTCAGCGTTTGTCTCAGGCCGCGACGGAGTTGGAAGTCCTGCCGCTGGAAACCCTCCGTTTGCGCAAGGTGCAACATCTGCGTCGGGCGATCCGCGCGGAACTGCTTGAGGCTAAAGACCGTGCTTGCTTGCAGCTGTTACAGCCGACGGCGGCGGTGGCGGGGCTGCCTCGCGCCNCCNCCCGAGACTATTTGGCCTGCTATGAACCGTTCGACCGCGGCTGGTACGCCGGATCGGCCGGTTACCTGTCGCGTCAAATGTCCGAGTTCTGCGTTTCCCTGCGTTCGGCGGATGTCGAAGGGGAGCGCCTGACGTTATACGCCGGCGCGGGAATTGTCGCCGGTTCGGATCCACAGCAAGAGTGGCAGGAGCTGGAAACCAAGGCGGCCGGCCTCAAATCGCTGCTGGACAGCGACATGTCATAGTTTTGTTTTATGTTTGTTGTACCTGCTAAGGGTTTACATCAAAGTTGGCGATATAAAACAAAATATAATTATTGCTACAACCCGCAACCAGAGTTGTTGAGTCGACCATGTCCACGAATGTATTTAATCGCCGCTGGGCGGCAGTTCTGCTGGAAACGCTAACCCGGCATGGCGTAGGCCATGTCTGCATCGCCCCCGGCTCCCGCTCGACGCCGCTCACGCTCGCCGCGGCGGAGCACCCGGCGCTCACCTGCCATACCCACTTCGATGAACGTGGGCTTGGGCATCTGGCGTTGGGGCTGGCCAAGGCCACCAGACAGGCGGTTGCGGTGATCGTGACGTCGGGAACGGCGGCGGCGAACCTGTATCCGGCGATCATCGAAGCCGGTCTGACCGGCGAAAAACTGGTGGTGCTCACGGCCGATCGTCCGCCGGAGCTCATCGACTGCGGCGCGAATCAGGCTATCCGCCAACCCGGCATGTTTGCCTCTCATCCTACGCTTACGCTGGCGCTTCCCCGACCGACCCCGGATATTCCGGCACGCTGGCTGGTCTCCGCCGTTGATGATGTGGNGGGACGGTTGACGCATGGCGCGCTGCATATCAATTGTCCTTTCGCCGAGCCGTTGTACGGCGCGGATGACCCGGAGGCCTATCAAATCTGGCTGCAGACATTGGGAGCATGGTGGCGTGAATCATCGCCGTGGCTGCTGACGGATCAATCTGCGCCGCGCTGCGAGGCGCAGCCCGACTGGTCGGCGTGGCGTCGAAAACGCGGCGTGGTCATCGCCGGTCGCGTACCGGCCGAGAGCGGAGAGGCCATCGCCCGCTGGGCTGAACAACTGGGCTGGCCATTGCTTGGCGATGTACTCTCCCAAACTGGTCAACCGTTGCCCCATGCGGATCTGTGGCTGGCGCNCCCCGAGGCCGATCGCCTGCTGCAGGCCGAGATTGTCATCCAGTTCGGCGCCGGTTTGACCGGTAAGCGGCTCTTGCAGTGGCAGTCGGCGATTCAGCCCCAGGAGTATTGGCTGGTGGACATGTTGCCCGGCCGTCTGGACCCGGCCCATCATAGCGGGCGTCGGCTGGTCGCGCCAATCGCCGATTGGCTGGCCGCGCATCCTCCGGAGGCAGAGCCGCCCCAGCCGTGGGCGGACACCTTGCCTGAGTGTGTTGAACGTGTCGGCGCGCAGGTCGCCGCACGACTGGAAGAAGGGTTTGGCGAAGCGCAGCTGGCGCATCGCCTGCCTGCGCTGTTGCCGGAGGCGGGACAGCTTTTTCTGGGCAACAGTCTGACCATCCGTTTGGTGGATGCGTTGGCCCGGCTGCCTGCGGGCTATCCGGTGTACGCCAATCGTGGCGCCAGCGGCATCGACGGTCTGGTGTCCACGCTAGCGGGCGTGCAGCGCGCTAACGGCCGTCCTATGCTGGCGGTCATTGGCGATCTGTCCGCGCTCTATGACGTCAACGCCCTGGCGCTCCTGCGCCATCCTCCCGCGCCTCTGGTGTTGATCGTCGTCAATAACAACGGCGGCCAGATATTCTCTTTATTGCCGACGCCAGAGCAGGCGCGGGAAACATTCTACTGTATGCCGCAGCAGGTGGAATTCAGTCATGCCGCCGCGCTATTCGGCCTGCGCTATGCCCGAGCGACGAATTGGCGCGAAGTGGTCGATGCCGCATCCGACGGGTTTGAACAGCCGGCGACGACGCTGCTGGAAGTGGCGGTGTCGCCGAAAGCGGGCGCGGAGTGCCTGCAACGGCTCCTGGACGAGGTCGCCTCATGGTGATGCGTGCGCGCTGCGTCCAGCAAGGCGAGCCGGCGCTGCCGTGGCTGGTGTTACTCCACGGTTTGCTGGGCAGCGGAGAAGACTGGCTGCCCCTCCTTCCTTTTCTGAGCGATCGCCCTTTGTTGTTGGTAGACCTGCCGGGACACGGTGACGCCCGTCATCAGTCCGCCGAGGGTTTTGAAGATGTCAGCCGTCAGCTCACCGCGCTGCTGGCGGAGAAGGGCGTGAGCGACTACTGGCTGCTGGGCTATTCGCTCGGCGGTCGTATCGCCATGTTTCATGCCTGTCACGGCGAGACGCAGGGGCTGCGCGGTTTGCTGGTGGAAGGCGGCCATCCGGGGCTGGCGACGGCGGACGAGCGGGAGGCGCGACGGCGGCACGATGCCCGCTGGGCGCATCGCTTTGCGCATGAGCCGCTGGGGCAGGTCTTGACGGACTGGTATCGGCAGCCGGTCTTCGCAGACCTGACCACCGCCCAGCGGCAGGCGTTGACACAGCGGCGCAGCCATAACGACGGCGCGGCGGTGGCCAGAATGCTAACCGCGACATCGCTGGCGCGTCAGCCGAACCTGACCGCGTCGCTGCGACGGCTGTCGGTGCCGTTTGGCTATCTGTGCGGCGAGCGCGACACGAAATTTCAGACGTTGGCGCGGCAGGCTGCTCTGCCGCTGCTAAGCGTGGCCGACGGCGGCCATAATGCCCATCAGGCGAATCCGGCCGACTATGCGGCGCGGATCCGTTCATTAATTTCCCACCCCGTAAAGGAATAAACCCTATGCTGTATCCGAGTGAAGAACTGCTGTACGCCCCCACAGAATGGCACGACTGCAGCGGTGATTTTGTCGATATCCTCTACCACAAATCGGCTGACGGCATTGCCAAAATCACCATCAACCGTCCCCAGGTACGTAACGCCTTCCGCCCGCTGACGGTCAAGGAGATGCTTCAGGCGCTGGACAATGCGCGCCATGACGACGGCATCGGCGTGATCATCCTGACGGGCGCAGGCGACAAGGCTTTCTGCTCCGGCGGCGACCAAAAGGTCCGCGGCGACTACGGCGGCTATCAGGACGACAGCGGCGTTCATCACCTGAATGTACTCGACTTCCAGCGCCAGATCCGGACCTGTCCGAAACCGGTGGTCGCGATGGTGGCGGGTTACTCCATCGGCGGCGGTCACGTGCTGCATATGATGTGCGACCTGACCGTGGCGGCGGAAAATGCCATCTTCGGTCAGACCGGTCCGCGCGTCGGCTCCTTCGACGGCGGCTGGGGCGCATCCTACATGGCGCGCATCGTCGGTCAGAAAAAGGCGCGCGAAATCTGGTTCCTGTGCCGCCAATACGATGCGCAGCAGGCGCTGGACATGGGGCTGGTGAATACCGTCGTCCCGCTGGCGGATCTGGAAAAAGAGACGGTGCGCTGGTGCCGCGAAATGCTGCAGAACAGCCCGATGGCGCTGCGCTGCCTGAAAGCGGCGCTTAACGCTGACTGCGACGGTCAGGCGGGATTGCAGGAGCTGGCGGGTAACGCCACCATGCTGTTCTACATGACCGACGAAGGGCAGGAAGGACGCAATGCCTTCAATGAAAAACGTCAGCCTGACTTCAGCAAATTCCGGCGGAATCCGTAATGCGCCGGGCGAAGCTCTACCGTTACAGCGTTCCAATGGATGCTGGGGTGGTGCTGCGCAATCAGCGGCTCAAAACTCGCGACGGTCTGATCGTACAGCTGTGCGACGGCGAACGGGTGGGGTGGGGCGAGATCGCCCCGCTGCCGCAGTTCAGCGTTGAAACGCTGGGCGACGCGGAGACCGCCGTCCGTGAGTCATTGCGGCGCTGGCTGAACGGTGACGCGCTGGAGGAAACCGGCGTGCCGTCGGTCGACTTCGGCCTGAGCTTCGCCGACGCGGAGCTCTCTGGATCGCTGCCACAGGACGCCGACTACCGCAAAGCGCCGCTGTGCAGCGGCGATCCGGATGAGCTGTTCGCGATGTTGCAAGGGCTGCCGAATCCGGTGGCGAAAGTGAAGGTCGGGCTGTACGAAGCCGTGCGGGACGGCATGATCGTCAACCTGCTGCTGGATGCCCTGCCGCAGCTCTCCCTGCGTCTGGACGCCAACCGCAGCTGGACGCGGGCCAAAGCCGACGGCTTTGCGCGCTATGTCGATCCGGCCGTGCGATCCCGCATCGCCTTTTTGGAAGAACCGTGCAAAACCCGCGAGGAGTCTCGGGCGTTCGCGCGCGACACCGGCATCGCTATCGCCTGGGACGAGAGCGTGCGTGAGCCGGACTTCCGCGTGGAAGCTGAGCCGGGCGTGAGCGCCATCGTCATCAAACCTACGCTCGTCGGCAGCCTGAATCGCTGTCGACAACTAGTCGCAGAGACGCATCGGGCGGGTCTGACGGCCGTCATCAGCTCCAGTATCGAATCTAGTCTTGGCCTGACGCAGCTGGCGCGACTGGCGCATTGGCTAACGCCAGACGCGATCCCCGGCTTGGATACGCTGGATCTGATGCAGGCGCAGGTATTACGAGCGTGGCCGGACAGCCCCTTGCCGTTGCTCAACGCCGAACAGTTGGACGCGCTATGGCGTTCGTGAACGACTGGCCGTGGCGATACTGGGCGCGACAGCAGCCGCACGCGACGGCGTTCATCCGCGACGATGAAGGCTGGAGCTGGCGCAAGCTGGCCGATGACGTCGACACGCGCGCCAGCGCGTTCATTCGTCAGGGCGTCACGGAGGGGAGCGGCGTGGCGCTGCGCGGGCGCAATAGCGGCGAGATGCTGCTGAGCTATCTTGCATTGCTACAGNGCGGCGCGCGTTTGCTGCCGCTCAATCCGCAGTTGCCCGAGACACAGACGGATGTGCTGTTGCCATCGCTGGATATTCGCTTTGGCCTGTGCTTCAGCGATGCCCGTTGGCCCGGCGAAATCGTCTCGCTCTCCGCCGGGGATGACGATGCCGCGGATACCGTACCGCGCACTCCGTGGGATCGGGAGCGACTGGCGACGATGACGCTGACTTCCGGCTCCAGCGGCCTGCCAAAAGCGGCGGTGCATACCTTCGCCGCGCATCTGGCGAGCGCGGAGGGCGTACGCGGACTCATGCCCTACGCGCAGGGTGACAGCTGGCTACTCTCGTTACCGCTGTTTCATGTCTCCGGGCAGGGCATCGTCTGGCGCTGGCTGGCGGCGGGCGCGACGCTGGTGGTGCGCCCGAGCCATACGCTGGATGTCGCGCTGCGGGGCTGTACACATGCCTCGCTGGTGCCAACGCAGCTGTGGCGGCTGCTATCGCACGGGGACGTGCCGACCTCGCTGACCTCTGTGCTGCTGGGCGGCGCGATGATCCCGCTGACGTTGACGCAGCAGGCCGAAGCGATCGGCATTCGCTGCTGGTGCGGCTACGGACTGACGGAGTTAGCCTCGACCGTGTGCGCCAAGCGCGCGGACGGACGCCCCGGCGTCGGTATGCCGCTCGCCGGACGGCATATCAAAGCCGTGGATGAGGAAATCTGGCTGCGCGGCAATAGCCTGGCGGCCGGTTACTGGCGCGACGGCGCGCTGTACCCGTTGACCGACGATCAGGGCTGGTTTCATACCCGCGATCGCGGCTGCTGGGACGGCAGCGAGTGGCGCATTATGGGGCGGTTGGATAATCAGTTTTTCAGCGGTGGCGAAGGCGTGCAGCCGGAAGATGTGGAAGCGGTTTTACTGCAGCATCCGGCGGTCGAATTTGCCTGTGTCGTGCCGGTGGATGACGTGGAGTTCGGGCAGCGCCCGGTTGTGGTGGTGGAAATGGCGGGGGAGTGCGATCTGACGACGCTTCGCGATTGGCTCGCTCCGCAGCTGGCGGGATATCAGCGTCCCGTGGCGTTCTATCATCTGCCCGGGACGCTGAAAAACGGCGGGATAAAAATTTCCCGTCAGCAGGTTGCCGCCTGGGTGCGGCGGCAGCGCGGCTGACTCCTCTGCGGGCGGTGAGTCCGGACAAAAGACTCGCCGTCCGCAAGTGGGAAATTAACGGCCCAGCGCTTTGGCGACGCCCGCGCCGTAGGCCGGATCGACCAGATTGAACAGCGCGATCTGGCGGTCCTGAATAAACTCAGGCACCTGAGACAGCTCGCCGGCGATTCGCTGGAACATCCGCTGATGCTCTTCTTCGCTCAACAGCTGGAACAGCGCGCGCGGCTGGCTGAAGTAATCGTCGTCTTCGCGGTGGTTCCAGTGGTCGGCGGCGCCTTCCAGCGACAGTGGCGGCTCGCTGAAATCAGGCTGTTCCTGGAAGACGTTGAAGCTGTTCGGCTCATACGTTGCGCCGTTTCCGCTGTTGCCGTCTACGCGCATGGCGCCGTCACGGTGATAGCTATGGAACGGGCAGCGCGGTTTGTTGACCGGGATCTGATGGTGGTTAACGCCCAAACGGTAACGCTCGGCATCGCCATAAGAGAACAGACGGCCCTGCAGCATTCTGTCCGGTGAGAAGCTGACGCCAGGGACGACGTTCGCCGGGCTGAAAGCGGACTGTTCTACTTCGGCAAAGTAGTTTTCCGGGTTGCGGTTGAGTTCGAAATAACCGACATCGATCAGCGGATAGTCGCCGTGCGGCCAGACTTTGGTCAGGTCGAACGGGTTGTACGGCACCTGAGAGGCTTCCGCTTCCGGCATGATCTGCACCTGCAGGTTCCAGCGCGGGAAGTCGCCGCGGTCGATGGCGTCGAACAGATCGCGCTGAGAACTTTCACGGTCTTTACCGATCAGCTGTTCCGCTTCGTCGTCCATCAGGTTTTCGATGCCCTGCTGGCAACGGAAGTGGAACTTCACCCAGAAACGCTCGTTATCGGCGTTAATAAAGCTGTAAGTGTGGCTACCAAAACCGTGGATGTGGCGATAGGATTTCGGCAGTCCGCGGTCGCTGAAGTCGATGGTTAACTGATGCAGCGCTTCCGGCAACTGGGAGAAGAAGTCCCATTTGTAGACCGGGTTACGCAGGTTGGTGCGCGGATCGCGTTTCACTACGTGGTTCAGGTCCGGGAATTTCAGCGGGTCGCGCAGATAGAAGACCGGCGTGTTGTTGCCGACCAGATCCCAGTTCCCTTCTTCGGTGTAGAATTTCATAGCGAAACCACGAATATCGCGCTCGGCGTCGGCGCCGCCGCGCTCACCGGCTACGGTGGAGAAGCGCAGGAACATATCGGTCTGCTTACCGACTTCGGAGAAGATTTTAGCGCGGGTGTAGCGGGTGATATCGTGGGTAACGGTGAAAGTACCGTAAGCGCCGGAGCCTTTGGCGTGCATACGTCGCTCAGGGATCACTTCACGGTCAAAATGAGCCAGCTTTTCCAGGAACCAGACGTCCTGCAGCAGCATTGGGCCTCGGGGGCCCGCGGTCATGACGTTGTTATTGCTGACGACCGGCGCGCCGGAGGCGGTGGTCAGCTTTTGTTTTTCATTGCTCATGTTTACTTCCTTACGGTTTGACTCGACTGAAGATAACTATCAGTCAGAGCCGGTAAATAGGCAAATCGGCGGCGCTTATCATTGATATCGCCAGCACTGAAAAATGCGAATTTGTCGCATTTCGTCGGATGAAACCCGGATTTTTAGCCCTATTCTGGCTCCCACCGCCGCAAACATGACGTAGAATCATTCCGTTTTTACAACGTCTATATTGACTGCGAGCCCGACAACGGGCAGGGGTTGATATAACTACACTGCGATTTAAGGACGATAACGATGAAAAAATTGATGACTGCGTGCCTGGGCAGCCTTTTGCTGGCCTCGGCGGGCGCTCAAGCTGTCGGCATTTCGGCGGAAGCGGGAAATGACTATGTCGGCGGCGGCGCCAGCATTGGCTTGCCATTCCCGGGGTTGTCCGCCAACGCGGGTTGGGGTCACGATAATGACAATAATAATGACGCCTACACTCTGGGGGTCGATTATGGCTTTAGCCTCGGCCGCGCCGCCGTCAAAGCGGGCGTCAAAGGCGTTTATCTGCAGCCCGATCACGGCGACGACGGCTATGGGCTTGCCGTGGGCGGTGGCGTACAGTTCCCGCTGACGTCCTCTTTCTCGCTGTTCGGGGAAGGCTACTATTCACCGGATGCGTTCACCAGCCATCTGGATCGTTACGTTGAAGCGAAAGGCGGCGTGCGTTGGCAGCCGCTGCGTCCGCTCTCCGTGGACGTAGGCTACCGCTACATCACGATGGGCTCGTCCAACGACGATCGCAGAATTGCCGACGGTTTCTATTTGGGCGCAGGGCTAAGCTTCTAACGCCTGCCACAGGGCGCGGTTTTCCGCGCCTTCGTCTCTGGATCTTCAATCCCACGTTTACCCGCAGCGTCATTCCTTTATTATCTAGGTATCATAAATTGTGATGACTTCGTGCCGACAGGCGCTGTATCGCTCATCGCCCACGGGTGACCCCCCCTTAACGACCGAGCGGCTGACAAGGTGCGCTAAGAGCAATCAGACGATGGCTCGACGATTCACGAATGGAGAATGTAAACATGCTTAGGGTTGAGATGCTTTGCACCGGTGATGAGGTGCTGCACGGCCAGATTGTTGACACCAATGCGGCCTGGCTGGCGGATTATCTGTTTCAGCAAGGCGCGCCGATGGCCAGCCGTATGACGGTTGGCGATGAGCTTGACGCGCTGGTAACGGCACTGATCGAGCGCAGTCACGTCGCGGACATCCTGATCGTTAACGGCGGACTGGGGCCGACCAGCGACGATTTAAGTTCACTCGCTGCGGCGACGGCGGCGGGCGTGCCGCTGGTGGAGCATGCGGAGTGGCTGGCGAAGATGACGGCCTATTTCGCCGATCGCGGGCGTCCCATGTCGGCGCTGAACCGGAAGCAGGCGCTGATCCCGGACGGCGCGGAGATCCTCGACAACCCGGTTGGCACCGCCTGTGGCTTCGCGCTGAAGCTGAACCGTTGCATGCTGTTTTTCACCCCCGGCGTGCCGTCTGAATTCAAGGTGATGGTCGAGCAGCAGATTATGCCGCGTTTACGTCAGCGTTTTACGCTTGGCGAAGCGCCGCTCTGTCTGCGTCTGACGACCTTCGGTCGTGGAGAAAGCGATCTGGCGAGCGCGCTGGCGCCGCTTACCCTGCCGCCGGGCGTGGTGCTGGGATACCGCTGTGCCGTGCCCATCGTCGAGATCAAACTGACCGGCCCCGCATCGCAGCAGGACGCCATGCATGCGTTATGGCGACAGGTGAAGGCGATCGTCGCCGACAGTACGGTGTTTGAAGGGACCGCGGGTCTGCCTGCGCAACTGGCGCAGGCGCTGTCTGAACGCCAACTGCGGTTGGCGATCGCCGAAGCGTTCACCGCCGGGCTGGTTCACTGGCAACTGCGCGGCGCCGATGCGCCGTTGGCCGGGGGCGATCTGTTGACGGCGAAATCCAGTGCCCTGACGACGGTGGCGCAACAGGCGCGCGAACTGGCGCAGCGATGCTCGGCGCAGGTGGCTCTGGTGGTTGGCGGATTGAGCGAGGGTAGGTTGTCTCTGGCGTTGCATACACCTTCGCAAACGCTGGCTCAGACTCTCCAGTTCAATGCGGCGCGCTACGCGTTGTCAACGCAACAGGAAATCGTCGCTATGGCGGCGTTGAATATGCTGCGGCGTTGGTTGAGCGGGGTCTCGCCTTACGGCGGAAACGGCTGGATTGAAACGGTCGAAACCTGCTAGCGGGACAGAACGACGACGGGCCGGGGCGGCCCGTCGGAAAGCGCGGTAATCAGTAAAGCAGGGCGTAGAGCTGGCGACGATAGCGCGCGGCCAATGCGTCGCCGGTGCCCAGCGCGGACATGATGTCCATCATCGTTTTGCGCGCGCTGCCGTTGGCGGCCGCCAGATCTTTCTTCAGCATGCCGATCAGCAATTCCAACGCCTCTTCGTTACGGCCGACCTGATGCAGTTTCAGGCTCAGCTTCACCGCCAGATCCGCATTGTCCGGGTCCGCGTCCAGCTCCTGTTGCAGCTGTTTGATTTCCGGGGTATCGGCGGCCTGTTTCAGCAATTCGATCTGCGCCACCAGACCGTGGTAGCGGCTGTCCTGATCCTGAATCGGAATGGCGCTCAGCACGGCTTCGGCGTCTTCCGCGCGATTCAGCTCGATCTGCACTTCAGCCAGCAACAGGGCGATGTCGCTCCGTTTGCTATCCAACTGCCAGGCCTCTTTCAACAGCGGCAGGGCATCCTGCAGTTTGCCGTCCTGAATCAAACGCTCGGCTTCCGCCGTTTTGAGATCTTCTGCCTTGGGCAGAATGCGCTGCAAAAGTTCGCGGATCGCCTCTTCCGGCTGAGGCCCTTGGAAGCCGTCTAACGGCTGGCCGTCTTTGAACAGATAGACGGTTGGGATCGCGCGCAGGCCGAACTGTGCGGCGACGCGCTGCTCGGCGTCGCAGTCTACTTTCGCCAGCAAGAACTGCCCCGCGTATTCGGCGGCCAGCCGGTCTAGTACCGGGCCTAATTCCTGACAGTGCTGGCTGCGCTCCGACCAGAAGTAGATCAGCACCGGGGCGGTCATCGACTGCTCCAGCACCTGCTGCAAATTCGTTTCGTTAATGTCAATCACATTGGCGTGTTGTTCTAGCATGGGATTCTCTCTTATCCGTTTCAGCGAGTTATGGGGGCAAATTCCCTTTGCTTCAACCCCTGTCAGGAGCGAGTGCGTAATAAGCCGTCGAGTGCGCGTCCGGGAAGCAGACGGCGAAGTATCGACAGCGCATGAGTCATCAGCGTGACCGGATAGCGTAATTTGGGGCGCGGGCTCTCCAGAGCATGGCGCAATTTGGGCAATATTGCCTCTGGCGTCAGTGTGAATCGCTTGGCGATGCCGGGATTTGTGACGGGGCGATCGTGCTGCGTTTGGTTCACGTTGGCGGAAAACTGCGTGCTAATTGGTCCAGGTTCTATCAACGAAACGTGTATCCCGCTGCCGTGCAGCTCCATGCGCAGCGCGTCCGACCAGGCTTCCAGGGCATATTTGCTGGCGGCATAGGCGCCGCGTCCCGGCGTGACGACCAGCCCCATGACGGAGCTGGTCTGGATGATACGTCCTTCGCCGTGCGCAAGCATGGCGGGCAGCAGTCGCTGCGTCAGTTGATGGGTGCCGAACAGATTACTGGAGAACTGTTGCTCCAACTGCTGGCGAGAGATCGTATTCAACGGGCCGTATACGCCGTAGCCGGCGTTGTTGAAGAGCCCGTACAGACGGTTGCCGGTGAGCGAAATGACGCGGTCGGCGGCGCGATCCACACTGTCGCTGTCGTCCAGATCCAGCGCGATGCCTTCCAGCCCCAAGGCGTGCATTCTTTCCACATCTTCCGCACGTCGGCAGGCCGCCAACACCCGGTAGCCGCGCTGTTTAAGATCTTGCGCGGCGATCAGGCCGATACCGCTGGAACAGCCGGTGATTAAAATCGCTTTTTGCATAACTTTACCTAACTATAAAGCCCTGAATATCAAGAGTCGTGATTAACTAGAGGGCCGAGTTTTTGCGCCATCCAGTCGGCGATAAACGGCTGGGCGTCGCGGTTCGGATGGATGCCGTCATCCTGCATCCACTCGGGTTTGAGATAGACCTGCTCCATAAAAAACGGCAGCAGTGGAATAGCGAACTGCGAGGCCAGCTTCGGATACACGGCCGCGAAGGTTTCAGTATAGCGCCGGCCGTAGTTGGTCGGCAGCCGGATCTGCATTAGCAGCGGCTGTGCGCCGGCATCTTTGACCTGAGAGATGATTTTTGTCAGATCCTGTTCCAGACTGGACGGTGGAAAACCGCGCAGCCCATCGTTGCCGCCCAGTTCGATCAGCACCCAGCGCGGCCGGTGCTGTTGCAGTAAAACAGGAATACGGGCCAACCCCTGAGCGGCGGTGTCGCCGCTGATGCTGCCATTGACGACGTTAACGCCGCCGGGGGCTGACTGCCAGCGGCTATTCAGCAAGGCAGGCCAGGCCTGCGTTGCCGACATGCGATAGCCCGCGCTCAGACTGTCGCCCAGCACCAGCAGCGTATCCGCTGCGATAGCACGTAAACTTACTATTCCCAGCAGTAAAAGGACCAGAAAATGCCAGCGGAAAACATTCTTGAAGTTCATCATCTTAGTAAACACGTTGGTCAAGGGGAACATGAACTGTCCATCCTTACCGGAGTTGAGCTGGTTGTCAAACCGGCCCAGACTTTGGCGTTAATCGGCGAGTCCGGGTCGGGCAAGTCGACGTTGCTGGGCATTCTGGCCGGACTGGACGACGGCAGCAGCGGCGAAGTCGCGCTGTTGGGGGAGCCGCTCAATCGGTTGGATGAGGAGGGGCGCGCGGCGCTGCGAGCGCGCGACGTCGGCTTTGTGTTTCAGTCTTTTATGCTGGTGCCAACGTTAAATGCGTTGGAAAACGTCCAGTTACCTGCGCTGCTGCGGGGTGAAAGCGACCGCGAGAGCCGCCAACAGGCCGAACAACTGCTGCAACAGCTCGGGCTTGGCGCGCGGTTACAGCATTTGCCGGCCCAACTGTCCGGCGGCGAACAGCAGCGCGTGGCGCTGGCGCGTGCGTTCAGCGGTCGTCCTAAAGTTTTGTTTGCCGATGAGCCGACCGGCAATCTCGATCGGCAGACCGGCGAACGCATCGTGGACCTGCTGTTTGCGATGAATCGCGACTATGCCACGACGTTGATTCTGGTCACCCATGACGAACAGCTTGCGGCACGCTGCGAGCGGCGTTTACGTCTGCGTGACGGTAAACTGTGGGAGGAGTCATGATCTGGCGCTGGTTTTGGCGCGAATGGCGCTCCCCTTCGTTGCTGATCGTCTGGCTGGCGCTGACGCTGGCCGTGGCCTGCGTGCTGGCGCTCGGCACTATTAGCGATCGTATGGAACAGGGACTGAGTCAGCAGAGCCGCGACTTTTTAGCTGGCGACCGGGTGCTGCGCGCCTCGAGGCCGGTAGATGAAGCCTGGTTGCAACGGGCGGAACAAGACAGGTTGACCGTCAGTCGACAGGTGTCGTTTATGACGATGACCTACGCCGGGGAAAATGCGCAGCTGGCGCAGGTTAAAGCCGCTGACGATCGCTATCCGCTGTATGGGAATTTACAGACCCGGCCTGCGCAGCTCCGCGCCGCGCCGGGCACGATCCTAGTCGCCCCGCGGCTGCTGGCATTATTGGGCGCGCGAGTCGGAGATCAACTCGATATCGGCGATACCACGCTGCGCATCGCGGGCGAGCTGATTCAGGAGCCGGATAACGGCTTCAATCCCTTTGAAACCGCGCCGCGCGTGTTGATGAATATGGCCGATGTCGCCCGTACCGGCGCGATTCAGCCCGGCGGCCGCATCACCTGGCGCTACATGTTCGCGGGAGAATCTCAAGACATCTCGCAGTATGGCGACTGGATCAAACCCCAGTTGAAGGCGGATCAGCGCTGGTACGGTATGGAGGATTCTCCGGGCGCGTTGAGCAAATCGCTTCAACGTTCACAGCAGTTCCTCCTGCTGTCCGCGTTGCTGACGCTGCTGCTGGCCATTGCGGCGGTGACGGTTGCGATGAGTCATTACTGCCGCACGCGCTATGACCTGGTCGCCGTACTGAAAACGTTGGGTGCCGGTCGTGGCGCGCTGCGCCGACTGATTGTCGGTCAGTGGCTATCGGTGCTGGCGCTGGCGGCTGTGGCGGGGAGCGTACTGGGATTGGGCTTCGAAGCGGTATTGATGCGTGCGCTGGCGCCGGTACTGCCCGCCACGCTGCCGCCCGCCGGGCTCTGGCCCTGGGCTTGGGCGCTCGGCACGTTGGTGTTGATTTCGCTGTTGGTCGGTCTGCGGCCGTATCGCCTTCTGCTGGCGACCCAGCCATTGCGCGTGCTACGGCGTGACGTGACGGCTAACGTCTGGCCGCTGCGCTACTACCTGCCGGCCGTCGCGGTGGTCGTGATCGGGCTGTTATTCGTGCTGTCCGGCGGCGGCTCGCTGTTGTGGTCGTTGCTGGGGGGAATGGTCGTCTTGGCGCTGCTGCTGGGAACGATAGGCTGGGGCAGCCTGCTGGTGCTGCGACGCCTCACGTTGAAACGGTTATCCCTGCGTCTGGCGATCAACCGTCTCCTGCGTCAGCCGTGGTCAACCATCGGCCAGCTGGCGGCGTTTGCGCTGTCGTTTATGCTGCTGGCGCTGTTGCTGCTCTTACGCGGCGACCTGCTGGATCGCTGGCAGCAGCAGCTGCCGCCGGATAGCCCGAACTACTTCGTGCTGAATATCACCGGCGATCAGATCCCTGCGGTGAAAGATTTCCTGATCCAGCACCAAGTGCAGCCGGATCTCTTTTATCCGATCGTCCGCGCGCGACTGACGGAGATCAATGGGCGCGTCGCCACGGAGCTGATCCCCGAGGATGCGCCGGGGGGCGGCACGGTAAACCGCGAGCTGAATCTGACCTGGCTGGCGGACCTGCCGTCGCACAACGTGCTGGTGTCCGGACCGTGGCCGCCGAAACAGGGCGAGGTCTCGATAGAGCAGGGCGTGGCGGAGCGTCTCGGGGTTTCGCTGGGCGACACGCTGACATTCACCGGCGACACTCAGCCGTTCAGCGCCAAAGTCACCAGCTTCCGTCAGGTGGACTGGGAAAGTTTGCGGCCGAACTTCTTCTTTATCTTCCCCCCCGGCGCGCTTGAGCATCAGCCGCAGTCGTGGCTGACCAGCTTCCGACACACCGGGCAGGACAACGTGATCACCCAGCTTAACCGCCAGTTCCCCACGCTGAGCGTGCTGGATATCGGCACAATCCTCAAACAAGTCGGACAGGTGCTGCAACAGGTCAGTCGCGCGCTCGAAGTGATGGTGGTTCTGGTCATCTTCTGCGGCGTATTACTGCTGCTGGCGCAGATCCAGGTCGGGATGGGGCAGCGTCGTCAGGAATTGATGGTTTATCGGACGCTGGGAGCCAGCAAGAAGCTGCTGCGGACCACGCTTTGGTGCGAGTTCGCCGTGATGGGGCTCGCCGCCGGGCTGGCGGCGGCTCTGGGCGCTGAGGCGGCGCTGTGGATGCTGCAGCGCAAAGTGTTCGACTTCCCGTGGGAACCTAACTGGCCGTTGTGGATTGGCCTGCCGCCGCTGAGTGCCCTGCTGCTTTCCCTCTGCGGAGGGTGGTTAGGGTTGCGTTTGCTGCGTGGCAGGGCGCTGTTCCGGCGGTACGACGCTTAACGTTGCCGAAAGGTCATCCAGCGCGAGATCGCGGGCAGATTAAGCGTTAAAAAGCGAGGAAAAAGCAAAGCGCGCGCGTCCTGCTCTCAAAAGGGCGCGCGGCTTGACTCATTAGACGCTCCCCTTACTGGGGCGCGCGATATGCGACGGCGAGGGGGAGAAGAGACAAGATTTCCGCTTAGCCCGCTTCCCGCCGCTGATCCACTTAATAGTGTCATGCGCAGAATTTTATTTTCCTCAGCATGTTTTGACTATTCTAAATAGCGATGCCCGTCCTTCGAAAATAGCCGTCTCGATAATAAGCCGCTGAGGCCGAAAATTCATGGCGGGGAGGCGGGTGTGTAGTCCTGAATATTGACTACACGCTCCTCATATTATTTTGTCAATTTCCCTTAGGTTGGGATTAATTTGGTATTTAAGCCATATTTTATTTTTAATGCCTCGATATAACCTTTAATCGAGGCTTCATAAACAAACCCTATCACCACGAAATACCAATGCTACATCAAGTCCTTTATTTCAGACGTGACTTCAGTGGAGGAGGCATAAATATGACGTCGTATTACCCCTGGAGTGTCGTGAGGTTTTTGGTATTGGGAGTTGTACGAGGATCTTATTTTGGGTGACTCTAGTTTTCGTGCAAAGGCATGAATGAAAGCCAGCAGGTTTGATCATGACGTGAATAATGGTGTTGGATACGCCTTGTTCAGCATTCGTCAGTGAACCCCCGCCGCTGGGAACGAGAGCGCCTGGAAAACAGGCGGCGCGGGTGCGGCAAAATACGCATTGCCTGGGCGGCAATGCGTATCGATCACCGGGTGATATCCGCTTCGGGAGAAGGGGCGCTGCTGGGCTTTTTGTGTCTGGACAGATACTTCTGCTGAAAAATGCACATCCGAATGGCGTTGCGATACTCCCCGTTGATGAAGAATTCGTGGATCAACTCACCTTCCACATCGAACCCTAGCTTGCTGTAGATGTGGATCGCCTTCTGGTTCTCTTTGTCCACAATCAGATAGAGTTTGTTGAGGTTGAGAATGGCGAAGCCGTAGTCCATCGCCAGCTGTGCGGCGGCACTCGCATAGCCGTAGCCCTGATGCGCGGGGTCGATGATGATTTGAAACTCGGCCCGGCGATGGATGTGGTTGATGTCTACCAGTTCCACCAGTCCGACTTTGACTCGCTCGTGTTCGATGATAAAGCGGCGTTCACTTTGGTCATGAATGTGTTTGTCATACAGATCGCTCAATTCCACGAAGGCTTCATAGGGTTCTTCGAACCAGTAGCGCATCACGCTGGCGTTGTTATCCAATTGATGAACGAAGGGTAAATCATCTCGTTCCAGTGGCCTCAGGCGAACGATGTGGTTCGAGCCAGACATAGTAAATCCTCTATTATCAGTATCTTATCGGGAGTTTTTGCTTTCTTGTCGTTCTTTATAGTGCCCGATATTCGCTATTTGGCGAACGATTTTCGCGTCTCATTGAAGTCTAATCAGTGTAATACACTATTTAAAATAATATTTTCTACTGGAAATAAGGCATTTTTATTTTAATAAAAGATGAGAATCTGTTTTATATTATTTGCTCCCGCAAAGAACATTTATTCTCTTTGGTTTCATCGTTGGTGTCGCGGTTTGTTTTTTGTTCAAATAACCTTTAGCTATACGAACAATAGGCGACAGATATATCCTTTGTTCTTTTTATTAATCTATTTTTTATTTGGTATTGAATTATCGATGGTGTTGTTGATTATTTAATCATTAATGCCTGAGTCATATTTTCGGGAAACAGGGGCGAGCTCAGATAGGGCGGTGCCTGGGCCTCTGTATTAAATGTCATTATGGCTAAAAAGAAGAAATACCTGCAGTTTGTGGATGTTTTATTAATGCGTTAGACAGGTGTTCTGGTAATTAAAACTAAAAGTAAATAATATTCACTGACTTCGAACTGCGAAGTTTTTTTCATTTTAAGTAAAGGGATTACACACCATGAATAAAAAATTCAAATTAGCCGCAGCGGCGTTTGCGGTATCTCTGTTGGCGGGCTGTTCCTCTTATAATACCAGCCAGCCGACAGCAGGTCTGGAAGCGCGTGTTGAATCTTCCGTTAAAGCGGACATCACCGTGGGCGAGAAAATCAGCGGCGAAGCGTCTGCAAACGTCCTGTTCGGTGTGATCAAATGGGGTGAAGGCGACAAATACATCGACGGCGTAAACTACGGTACCGGCGGCGCGCTGTCATTTATTGACCTGGCGGGTTCTGTGAAGTCTGCTGCAGCCTACAACGCGGTTAAAGCTTCTGGCGCTGACCTGATCGTGGCTCCGCGTTACGAAGTGACCACCAAAGACTACGGCGTGTTCAAACAGCTGCACGTGGTTGTTACGGGTTATAAAGGCACCATCGCCAGCGTTAAATAATAACGTTACCTACTTGCCTGGCGCTTAGCGCCGGGCAATTTCCCCTCAAAACGCAACGTGACCTTTTCCTTCCATCAATATCCAACCCCTTTCCCAATACCCAAACCCCATGCACGCCCAAACCGCCAACGGGCAGAAGATGATGCTGAAACGCGGCAGGAATAAATCGAAGGGAAAAAGCACTGCCCCGTTTCCGGAGCAGTGACGGCAGAGAAGAAATTAGAAGTCTACGCTGGCGCGCAGCACCACTTCCCGAGGTTCGCCAACGGACACGCGCAGATTGCTGCCGCTGGAAGGGTAGTAAGTCTTATCAAACAGGTTTTTCACGTTGAGCTGCCATTTCACCGCATAGCCATTGATGGGCAGACTGTAAGAGACAAAGGCATCGGCGACGGTGTAGTCGTCCAGCGTGAAGCTGTTAGCGGCATCGCCCGCTCTGCGGCCGACGTAGCGCGCGCCAGCGCCGACGCGCAGGTTGTCGCCCGCGTGCAGTCCGAGGTTGCCGAAGTCCTGCGTCAGGAACAGGGATGCGGTGTGACGCGCCGCGTTGGGCATCCGGTTGCCGTTGTTGTCCGGGTCCGAAGTGACGCGCGCGTCGGTAAAGGCATAGGAGCCAATCAGGCTGAGCGAGTCCGTCAGCTTGCCGGCCATATCCAGTTCAACCCCTTGCGAACGGACCTTGCCAGCGGTGCGCGTGACGGTTTCGCCGCCCACGTCTTCGCTGACCATCACGTTGCTTTTGTGAATATCAAATAGCGCAATGTTGGCGGTGATGCGATTCGGCAAATCCAGTTTGGCGCCGATTTCATACGATTTGCCCAGTTCTGGCGGCAGCGCGCCGATCTGAGTCGCAATCGACGTGTTGGGCTTGAAGGACTCGCTATAGCTGGCGTACAGCGACGAGTAGGACGTCAGGTTGTAAACGACGCCGGCACGCGGCACGAGACGACCGTAAGAGCCGTCGGTATTCGTGACGAAGGGACGTCCCTTGCCGGACATCACGTCGAAGTGGTCGTAGCGCAATCCGCCGAGCAGCATCCAGTTGGCGTTAAGGCGGATGGCGTCCTGCATAAATACGCCGGTGCTGTCGACGTTTTCACGCTGGTCGCTGTCCGCGGCGCTGACGGAGGTTGAAGCGGGAAGCAGGCCGTAAACCGGATTATAGACGTTGAAGTTGGTGACGGCGGTGCCGCGGATCATATCCCCGCGGTAAGTCCGGTCGGCTTCATGATCGACGCCGAACAGCAGCTGATGGTTGGTCTGTCCCCAGTCGATATCGCCATTCAGCGTTAGCTGTACGGCCTGCGACTGACTGTGCGCGTAGCCGGTCGAGTCGGCCTGACGGGTCAGATCGCCGGTCGTGGCGTTGTATTTAGTGGCGCGCGCCTGATTATCGTTGTAGCGGTTGCGGCTATAGGCATAAGTCAGACTGGTTTTCCAGCGGTCGGACAGGTTGTGGTCCGCCTGGAAGGTCAGGGTGTCCTGATCGCCGCGGGTGGCGTTGTAAGTTTCATCGAAGCGGCGGTCGCGCGGCACATCAACCGGTTTGCCGGTACGACTGTCAATCACCGTGCCCCGATCAAACGGCGTCAGATACTCCTGGTGCTCGTAGGCGACGCGCAATGTTGTGTCCTCGCCATACCACATCAGCGATGGCGCGATGGTCGTTTGGCGGTTGCGGCCAAAGTTGCGCCAGTAGTCGGTTTCGTCGTGATCGACGATCATGCGATAGGCGAGTCCGGAGTCGCTGATCGGTCCGGTGACGTCTAGCTGACCGCCGCCGCCGTTGAAGCTGCTGTTCCAGCCTTCGATATGCGTTTTCTGCACCAGCTCGGGTTTTTTGGTGATGACGTTAATCACGCCGCCGGGTTCGCCCATGCCGAACAGCATGGAGGCCGGTCCTTTCAGCACTTCGACGCGTTCGCTGGTCGGCGTAAAGTTACGCGCCTGAATAGAACGCACGCCGTCGTGGAAAATCGAGCCGTCGCGGTTATCCCCGAAGCCGCGCTTGATCAACGCATCCTGCGTCCCGCCCAGCGTGTTGGACTGGGTGATACCGCTGACATTGTAGAGCGCTTCGTCGATGTTGGTCGCCGACCAGTCCTGCAGCACTTGCTGAGGGACGACGTTAACGGCCTGAGGCACGTCCAGCAGGCGGCTTTCGGTACGCGTACCCGTTACCGTCTTGTGAGGCTGATAGCCGGTCTCCTTGGCGCTGGAGGCGGCAGGCGTCGTGTCGCGATTAACCACCAGCGTTTCTTCCTGCTGTGCTTGTTGCGTCGCCGCGTGTGTGGTGAAAGGCATGACGGCCAACAACGGCCAGCCTTTGCGCCATAAATGATTATTCATGTGATAACTGACTCCAATAGGTCCCTGAAAAATCGATCGGTAAAAACTGCTGATAGAGTTGTTGTAAGGTGTGTTGCGGGTCGATATCGCTAAACAGCGACGGGTAGAGCGCCCTGGCGAACATTTCCACCATCACGACGTGATAAGGGCTGAGGTAAAAGTTGTGCCACATGCTCCAGGCTCTGCCGGATTGCACCGCGGTCAGATGAGACAACAGCGGCTGTTGCCGCAACAGCGTGTTAAAGCTGTCGTTCGCCTCTTGCGGCGTGACGTCTGGGCCGAGCATTAGGTTGGAGACGCGTTTTCCTTCCGGTCCGGCCATCCCGGTGGCGATGTACACGTCCGGCCTGGCGGCCAGCGCCTGTTCCGGGTTGAGTTCGCCATAAACGCTGTGGATGGCGCCTTTGGCGATGTTGTCCCCGCCGGCGAAGTCCAGCAGCTCGCCCAAATTACCGTTAACGGCGGTGGTGCAGCAGGTGTCGCGTCGCCCCAAGTGCAGGTGCAGCATGACGGTGGTTTTTTTGCCCTGATAGCGGCTGAGACGGTCGCGGATGACGTCCATATGCTGCTGATAAAACGCGCTGAAGGCGGCCGCGCGCTCGGGACGATTCAGGACCTCTCCCAGTAACTTGAGACTGGGCAGGGTGTTTTTGATCAGTTCGATGCGCAGATCGACATAGATGTAGGGAATACCCGCTTCCGTCAAAATGTGCTGCAAGCGCTGCTCGTTATCCGAGCCTTTCGCCAGACGCGGCAGGATCACCAGATCGGGTTTCAGCGGCAGCAGCATTTCGGCATTGATCGTGTTGAGGTTGCCGTTGCCCAGAATCGGGATTTGCCTGATGGCTGGGAATTTTTGGGTGTACTGATGCCAGCTCTGGGCATCGTAGCGAGCGAGATCGTTGGGCCAGCCCACGACGCGCTGCGCGGGATTACCGGGTTCCAGCAGCGCGAGCGTGTACAGCATGCGGCTTTCGCCCAGTACGATGCGCTGGGGATTATCCGGGATGCTCACCTGGCGTCCCAGGATGTCGGTGACGGTTTTTGCAGGAGAAAGCGTACTGAACAAGCTGCAAATCAGCAAAGCGATGTAAGGAAATACCGGGCGCATGTAAAGTATCCGTGTCAATCAAGCAGCGAAAGATAATAATTATTATTGGGATTTTCAATACATAGAATGCAAGGGTATCGGGATAGAAATAAAAAACCTTCTATCTCAAAGACATTTAGCGTGTTTCGTAAATAAATAAAATGTGCTCAGGTGCGAGAGCTAGGCATTAGGAAGGGAGATTTAGGGGATAGCATCCGTTTCGCCTTGAGCGAAGCGAAACGCTATCGGATGAGTGCGGCGGCTCGCCGAGGGCCGGTGGAAGAGCGAGCGGCCCTCGGCGAACGTACTCAGGAGGCGTCTTTGCGATCGTGGCGTTCGTAGCCGCGTGCGAAATGACGCTCAAGGCGGGTCTGCAACAGCTCCAGTACCATCGACATCAGCCAATAGATCGCGGCGGCGGAGGTCAGCATTTCCATGTAGTGATAGGTGCTTCGGCCGTAAGATTGCGCCAAAAAGTTCAACTCCCAAAGCCCCATCAGAGAGACCAGCGATGAATCTTTGATCATGGAAATAAACTGCGAACCCGCGGGCGGGATAATGATGCGCAACGCCTGCGGGGTGATGACGTGCGTGGTGATGGTCCAGCGCGATAGCCCTAGCGCCATCGCGGCCTCTTTCTGACCACGCGGCACCGACAACACGCCGCTGCGAATGGTTTCGGCCAGATAGGCGCCATAGTTGAGCGACAGCGCGATAATGCCTGAGGTAAAGGCGCCCATCACGATACCGACCTGCGGCAAAGCGAGGTAAATGATGAGTACCTGCACCAGCAGCGGCGTTCCGCGGAATAACGACACGTAGAACGTGGCGCAGCCGAAAGCCAGCGCGCTTGAGGAGAGGCGGCCGATAGCGGTCAGCACGGCGAGCAGGATGCAAAACAGCATCGAGATGACGGTGATGACAATGCTGAGCACCGCGCCCTGAATGAAGCCGTCTGGCGACAAATGCAGCCCTAACATGGACGGCAGTTTCTGACGTATCAGGTCAGTATCCAGGTGCATGCTGGCAAACAGCCAGAAGAGCAGTCCGATCAGCAGTAGCCAGGTCAGTCCGGCCCGGACGCGGAACCCCATACGATTATCCCGGCTCCGCGCCGGTGCCCCCATCGTATTGCGAGACGAGGAAGACGGTGTGTGCTGAGTCATTATTGGGAAATCTCGGTGATGTCTTCGCCAAACCACTGCTGGGAGATTCGCGACATCGTCCCGTCGGCGCGCAGGGCGTTAAGGGTTTCCGCCAGCTTCGCGGTCCATTCGGGGTCGCCTTTGTCGGTGGCGATCCAGTTAGGTTCGGAGTAGAGCGTTGAGACGACGCGCAGCTGCGTCATGCGTGCCAGACGCGGCTTGGCGGTGATGCGATCGGAGATCACGGCATCTAAGCGTTTGCCGGGACCGAGCGCCAGATTCTGGAAGGCGATGGCCTCGTCTGTCGGGATCGCCTGAACGTTCTGGAAGGGGAAGTTGATCGGTTTGCCGCCCGGAATAACGAGGCTTTTATTCAGGTAGCTTTCATAGCTGGATCCGAGGCCCAAACCCACGCGCTTGTTGCTGAGGTCCGCCGCCGACTGAATCTGTTTTTCGTCTTTGTGCACGATCAGCACGGCGAAGGTGCTGTAATACGGCGTAGCGAAATCGAGGACTTTCGAGCGCTCGGGGTTCGGCGTCATGGAACAAACGCACAGATCCCAACGCCCCTGCCAGCGTCCGCCGACGATGGCCTCCCAACCTGGCGTCGCCAACTGCAGTTTGACACCGAGCTTCTGTGCGATGGCCTTAGCGACATCCACGTCAAAACCGACCAGCTGATTATTGTCATCGATGTAGCTGAACGGAGGATAGTCGTTAAACAAGACATTGCGCAGAACGCCGGTCTGGTTGACCCGGTCGAGAGTAGTTCCGGCCTGAGAGGGGATGCTGGCGGCGCACATCGTCAAGCCGAGCATCATCAATGTGAAAAGTTTTTTCATTTGTTTTCCCTATTAATCAGGATGCTAACTCTAAAATCCCTTTTACAGAATGGCGGCTCTCAGCGGAAAAAGCACGCTCAAAAGAAGTATCTTATAAATAGCAGGCGTGTCCTGTCAGCTATTACTCGTGCCGAATGACGACTCGCCGAACCTTGCGGCCCCGGCTTCAGGATCGTAAACGGGTAAAAAGCGGGGGAGAATACTCATGATAGGCCCCGGCGGCAAGTGCCATCGGGGCAAAAGATGATTTAGTCGGCGGCGTAGCCCTGCGGCGGGATGCGAATACCGTCCAGCCAGGCTTCGTTATCTTTCATTTTCAAACGGCCTTCCAGAAACCAATTGACCGCCAGCGGATAGATGGTGTGCTCCTGCGTCTGCACTCTCGCCTTCACATCCTGCTCTTCGTCGTCGTCAAAAATAGGAACGCGCGCCTGCAGCACAATCGGTCCGCCGTCCAGCGCTTCTGTGACGAAATGCACCGAGGCGCCGTGCAGCCGGTCGCGGTTTTTCATCGCCTGACGGTGCGTATGCAGACCGGGGTATTTCGGCAGCAGGGAAGGATGAATGTTGAGTGTTTTTCCCTCGAATCGAGAGACGAACTCTGCGCTCAGTATGCGCATAAAGCCCGCGAGCACGATGACGTCGGGCTGATACTTCTCTATTTCGTCCGCCAGCGCCGCGTCATAAGCGACGCGGTCGACTTCTTCACTTGGGGATAACACGTGCGTCGGAATGTCAGCGTCCTGCGCACGGGCCAATCCCCCCGCTTCGGGATTGTTGCTGAATACGGCGACGATCTTGCCTTTGACGCGGCTGCGTTCACAGGCAGAGATCAGCGTTTGCAGGTTAGTTCCTTCACCTGAAATCAGCACAACGATATTTTTCATGCGTTAATAACCACGGTTTCTCCGGTATCGGTGCGGTTAATGTTACCGATTTTCCAAGCTTTTTCACCGTTGGCGTTCAGCAGGGCAATCGCGTCTTCTACCTGTTCGGCCGGGAGGGCGACGATCATGCCCACGCCGCAGTTGAAGGTGCGGTACATTTCATGACGGCTGACGTTGCCGGCTTTTTGCAGCCAGTTGAATACGGACGGCCATTGCCAGCTGGATTCATCGAGGGTGGCCTGCATGCCTTCCGGCAGTACGCGCGGAATATTTTCCCAGAAGCCGCCGCCGGTCAGGTGGCAGATGGCGTGCGCGTCCATTTTCTCAATCAGCGACAGGATGGATTTCACGTAGATTTTGGTCGGCGCCAGCAGGTGATCGGCCAACGGTACGCCATCCAACTGCTCGGTGGCTGGGTCCGTGTTGCTGAATTCCAGAATTTTGCGCNCCAGCGAATAGCCGTTGGAGTGCGGACCGCTGGAGGCTAATGCGATCAGTGCGTCGCCTTCTTTTACTTTGCTGCCGTCGATAATTTCTGATTTTTCGACCACGCCGACGCAGAAACCGGCGACGTCATAATCTTCACCGTGGTACATCCCCGGCATTTCCGCCGTTTCGCCGCCGACCAGGGCGCAGCCGGACTGTTTGCAGCCTTCGGCGATACCGGTGATGACGCTGGCGGCGGTGTCTACGTCCAGCTTGCCGGTGGCATAGTAGTCGAGGAAAAACAGCGGCTCGGCGCCAGCGACGACCAAATCATTAACGCACATGGCCACCAAGTCGATGCCGATGGTGTCGTGACGTTTCAGATCCATCGCCAGACGCAGTTTGGTGCCCACGCCGTCGGTGCCGGAGACCAGCACGGGCTCACGATATTTATGCGGCAGGGCGCACAGGGCGCCGAACCCTCCCAGACCTCCCATGACTTCCGGGCGTCGAGTTTGTTTCACTACGCCTTTGATACGTCCAACCAATGCATTGCCTGCATCAATATCCACGCCTGCGTCTTTATAGCTGAGAGAGGTTTTATCGGTCACTGCGGAGTCCCCACGGAGGTTACGTTTGGTGATTGGAAAATGGAGCGGGGCAATTCTAACAGCGTAAGCAAACGTTTGCGAGCGGCGCGTGACGGCGCGGTCTTTTAGGAAATCGGACGTCTAATTCGCTGAGCGGCTTGATCTGGATCAGCCGCCGCCGTATGTTCCCGCTTGCAAAAGCGGTATAATCCGGCGATTTTTTTGCCGTCCGTAGCCGAAGGGGAGAAGAAAAATGAAGATTGTAGAGGTTAAGCACCCGCTAGTCAGACACAAACTGGGCCTGTTGCGCGAGCAGGATATCAGCACTAAACGTTTTCGTGAGCTGGCGTCGGAAATCGGGAGCCTGCTGACGTATGTCGCCACGGCAGATTTGGTCATGGAGAAAGTCACTATCGAAGGGTGGTGCGGACCGGTTGAAATCGATCAAATCAAGGGCAAAAAAATTACGGTCGTGCCGATTCTGCGCGCCGGTCTGGGCATGATGGAAGGGGTACTGGAAAATCTCCCCAGCGCGCGTATCAGCGTTGTGGGGATGTACCGNGACGAAGAAACGCTGGAGCCGGTGCCGTATTTCCAGAAACTGGCGTCCAATATCGATGAGCGTATGGCGCTGGTGGTAGACCCGATGCTGGCGACCGGCGGTTCCATGATCGCCACCATCGACCTGTTAAAGAAAGCCGGCTGCAAGCGTATCAAGCTGCTGGTACTGGTCGCGGCCCCGGAAGGGATCGCCGCGCTGGAGAAAGCCCATCCGGATGTTGAGCTGTATACCGCATCCATCGATAAGGGGCTGAACGAACACGGTTACATTATGCCGGGCCTGGGTGATGCCGGCGACAAGCTGTTCGGTACCAAATAAGCAGATACGATGAGCCGGCTGAAGAGCCGGTTTTTTTTGGGCTTATTTTGCGGGTTGAGCCGTCTGCGCCGGCGACGTCGCGGCGGGTCCGCCCGGAGAGATGTCGTATTGAAGCGGATACGACCGCTTTGCTGATTGTTTTTCAACACCTGAGAGAAAGGAATAACAAGATGACTCGTCGCGCCATCGGCGTCAGTGAACGACCACCGTTGTTACAAACCCTCCCGTTAAGCCTGCAGCACCTGTTCGCCATGTTCGGCGCGACGGTGCTGGTCCCGATTCTGTTTAAAATCAATCCCGCCACCGTATTGCTGTTCAACGGTATCGGGACGCTGATGTATTTGCTGATCTGCAAAGGGAAAATACCGGCCTATCTGGGGTCCAGTTTTGCGTTCATTTCTCCGGTGCTGTTGCTGCTACCGCTGGGCTATGAGCTGGCATTGGGCGGATTCATTATCTGCGGCGTCCTGTTCTGTCTGGTGGCGTTGATTGTCAAAAAAGCCGGGACCGCCTGGCTTTCGGTCATGTTTCCCCCCGCGGCAATGGGCGCAATCGTGGCGGTGATCGGTCTGGAACTGGCCAGCGNAGCGGCCGGGATGGCCGGACTATTACCCGCTAACGGCGCGAGCGTCGATACCAACGCCGTGATCGTTTCGCTGGCGACGCTGGCTGTGACAATTCTGGGGTCGGTGATGTTTCGCGGCTTTCTGGCCATCATCCCTATCCTGGTCGGCGTATTGGCGGGTTACGCGCTATCCTTCTTTATGGGCATGGTGGATCTGACGCCGGTCGCACAGGCCCACTGGTTTGCTCTGCCGACATTCTACAAGCCGCGTTTTGAGTGGTTCGCCGTACTGTCCATTCTTCCCGCCGCGCTGGTGGTGATAGCCGAACACATCGGACATTTGGTGGTAACAGCCAATATCGTCAAGAAAGATTTGATGCGTGATCCCGGACTGCATCGTTCACTGTTCGCCAATGGGATCTCCACCGTTTTTTCCGGCTGTTTCGGTTCCACGCCGAACACGACCTATGGCGAGAACATCGGTGTATTAGCGTTGACCAAGGTCTACAGCACCTGGGTGATCGGCGGCGCGGCGGTGCTGGCTATCCTGCTGTCCTGCGTGGGTAAGCTGGCGGCGGCGATCCAAGCGGTCCCCGTGCCGGTGATGGGCGGCGTATCGCTGTTGCTGTACGGGGTGATTGCTGCGTCAGGTATCCGGGTGTTGATCGAATCGAAGGTGAATTACGACAAAGCGCAGAACCTGATCCTGACGGCGGTGATTCTGATCATCGGGGTCAGCGGCGCGAAAGTGCACCTCGGTGCCGTCGAACTAAAAGGGATGGCGCTGGCGACGGTGGTGGGGATTTTCCTAAGCCTGCTGTTCCGCGTGATTTCTCTGCTGCGCAAGGAAGAAGTCGTGCTTGATCCGGCAGATGAGGCAGAGCGTTCCCATTAATGTCGTGAAGAATGTCGCCGCCGTCGCGAGCCGACGGCGGGGACCGGCCCCGGCGGCAGGTGTGCTGCCGGTTCAACAGGGGAAAGTTTCTGTGATAGACTTGCCCCGTTTTCCTGCCCGTTAGGTTTGAGGTGCTTCTGAACACGCCGGCACAGCTTTCATTACCGCTCTATTTACCGGATGACGAAACGTTTGACAGTTTCTATCCCGGAGAAAACGCTTCGCTGCTGGCGGCGCTTCATTCGGCATTGACTCAGCGGCACGGCAGCTACATCTATTTCTGGTCGCGCCACGGCGGAGGCCGGAGCCATCTGCTGCATGCGGCCTGCGCCGAACTCTCCCGCAAAGACGAAGCCGTCGGCTATGTGCCGCTGGATAAGCGCGCCTATTTTGTGCCTGAGGTGTTGGACGGGATGGAGCAGCTGGCGCTGGTCTGCATCGACAACATCGAGGCCATTGCGGGCGACGAAGAGTGGGAAATGGCGATGTTCAATCTCTATAACCGCATTCAGGAAGGCGGTCGCACGCGGTTGTTGATCACCGGCGATCGTCCGCCTCGCCAGCTTAATCTGCAGTTGCCTGACCTTGCGTCCCGGCTGGACTGGGGACAAATTTATCGCTTACAGCCGCTGTCCGACGATGAAAAAGGCGAAGCTTTGCAACTGCGGGCCAGACTGCGCGGATTTGAGCTGCCGGAGGATGTCAGCCGCTTCTTGCTGAAACGGCTGGACCGTGAGATGCGAACGCTGTTCGTGACGTTGGACCAGCTCGACCACGCCTCGATCGCGGCGCAGCGCAAGCTGACCATCCCCTTCGTCAAAGAGGCCCTCGACCTCTAGCGCCGGCTATTTCTGCGGCAGGATCGCCAGGACGTTCTCCGGCGGCCGTCCAAGCCGCGCCTGACCGTCAGCCACGACGATAGGACGCTCGATCAATTTGGGATGGGTCGCCATCGCCTCAATCAGCTGCGCTTCGCTCAGCGTCTCATCCCCCAGATTCAACGCCTTGTAGAGCGCTTCGTTGCGGCGCATGAGATCCCGCGCGTGGGTAAAACCAAGCATATGAAGAAGTGAGCCTAGCGTCTTGGCATCGGGCGGGGTATCCAGATAGCGGAGGATCTGCGGCTCGACNCCCTGCTGTTGCAGCAGCGCCAGCGTTTCCCGGCTCTTGGAGCAGCGTGGATTGTGATATATCACCACTCGATCGTTCATTGCATTATTCCCTTGGGTCATCAGGATTTATCGTATTGCTGGAAGCGTTTTTGCAGCGTGCGCAGCTGATCGATGCGGGCATCGTAGCGCGCCTGATCCAGGCTGCCGAGTTGGCTCTGGGCGCTGGCGTTGCTCAGCAGGCGGATGGCCTGATCCAGTTTGTCGTTCAGCGCCAGACTTTCTGCCCGCGCCGCCAGTTCTTCGCTGCGATTACCCTGGTCTGCCGCCGCATGGGCGAGAAGCTCCCAGCCATTGGGATCGCTGGGATTGGCGTAGGTGTACTTATGCAGGAGCCGGCTGGCGGCCGCGGCCTGATTGCCTTCCACATAGGCGTTCGCCAGATTGAGCTGCAGCACCGGGTTGATCTGGGCGTCCGGAATTTTCTGCAGGCGGGCGATGGCCTGGGACGCGCGCTGCTGCCCAATGTCGATATCGGTCATCAGGTCCAGAAACCACGGATCGGCGGGCGATTTGTCGAGCAAGGGCTGGAGAGCCGCGCGAGCGCTATCGTATTTCTTGGTCTGGTATGCCTGAATGGCTCGGCCATACTGCGCCGCCTCTCGCTCGCGGACATTGCCTTTTTCCCAGATGCCTAGCAGCGTGGCGGCGATCGGGTTGTCGTCCGACGCGTACATCGTCAATACGCGAATACGCGCTAACAGGAAATCCTGCGACGAATGGACCGGCGTCGAGCGCATCTGGTTGGCGCGGTTTCGCGAGTCGGACAGCCGACTTTCCGGCAATGGGTGAGTGAGCAGCATTTCCGGCGGCGTGGTGGCATAGCGCGTCTGATCGGCCAGGCGCTGAAGGAAATTAGGCATCGCCTGCGGATCGAATCCCGCGCGTTGCAGTACCTGAATGCCGATGCGGTCGGCTTCCTGTTCATTCGCCTGCGTGAAACTGATCACGCCTTGCTGAGCGCCCGCCAGCGTTCCGCTGAGCGCCGCCATCCCCATCTGAGGATTCGCCATCGCCAGTAGGATCGAACCCAGCGCGCCCGCCCAGGTCAGCGGCGCGCTGCTTCTCTGTGACTCGATAGCGCGCGCCAGATGGCGTTGGGTGACGTGGGAGATTTCATGCGCCAGCACTGAGGCTAGCTCGCTTTCGTTCTCTACATAGCGAAACAGACCGGAGTGGATCACGACGTTGCCGCCAAAAAAGGCGAAGGCGTTGATCTCGTCGTTGTTGACCAGGAAGAAGTGAAACGGCGTCCGCACGGAGTCGGCGGATTTGACCAGCCGGTTACCTAGCTGGTTGATGTACTGTAAAAGCAGGGGATCGTTGACCAGCGGCGCGCCGGCACGCAGTTTGCGCAGATAGAAATCCCCCATTTCCAGTTCCTGATTGATGCTAAGCGTAGCGCCTGCCGTCGTGCCGATATCCGGCAGACGATCCTGAACGTCGGCGCTGACGGCGACCGGGCTGCCGGCAAGCAGCGTTGTCGCCAGCATCGCCATCACCGTCTGGTGAAGTCGGTTAGCCATTGTGCATACCACCTTGTGAACGGGGCGAAATCGTTATCATGGTCTTCATCTTAGCCAGAGGTCGCCTGCAAAGGAAATCCCAGGTATCAAAAGACAGAATGAAAGCAAGCGCGGAAGGTGTGAGAAGGGAAGATGGCCGGTACGAAGCACGCGTACCGGCAGGCCTTGCAACCTCAGAAGACGATTATTCGCCTTTCAGATAGCTCAGCACGATGTCATGGTGATTGCTGGTTTTGAAATTATCGAAGACTTTTTCTACCTTGCCTTCCGCGTCGATCAGGAAGCTGATGCGGTGGATGCCATCATAGGTTTTCCCCATGAAGGATTTCTCGCCCCAGACGCCGAATTGAGCGGCGACCTGATGGTCTTCATCCGCCAGCAGCGTAAAGTTCAGCAACTCTTTTTCTACGAAGCGGGACAGCTTTTCGGGTTTGTCCGTGCTAATGCCGAGGACTTCAACGCCGTAGTGCTTCAGGTCGTCCATATTGTCGCGCAGACCGCAGGCTTGCACGGTGCAACCCGGCGTCATGGCTTTGGGATAGAAGTAAATCAAGACTTTCTGTCCCTGGAAATCGGTTAAGTTAACAGGTTCGCCATCCTGATCGGGCAGGCTAAATTTGGGTGCGATATCGCCGGCTTTCAGTGTGGTCATCACTACTCTCCATCTCTCTTTGCGTGCTGTGGATAGTTCACCACGCTAATACTGCCTTGTGCTTGCAGTTCTGTACATAGCTGATGAAAGGCTGGCTCGATAATTGAGCCGTCCAGCGCGGCCGGACTGTGCGCGGTGATTTGAATGTACAGCTTCGGCAGGGCGTCTCCGATGGCTGGCTGAGTTTTGGAAACCAGTTCGGCGATGTTCATCTGGTGGGAGTCGAACAGGTCGGTAAAACGCTCGATAATATGCGGGGAGTCCACCACTTCCACCTTGACCCAGACCGTGGCGGGCATCGGCGGACGTGCATGCGATTCCGTGCGTTTCATGACGATCAGCAGCTCCAGCTCGGCGCCGATGATCGGCAGCGTGGACTCGATCCGGGCGATGGCGTTCCAGCTGCCGGAAAGCAGCATGATAAAGGTGAACTCTTTGCCCAACATGGCAAGACGGCTATCTTCAATGTTACAGCCGCTGCTGCTGACATGGCGCGTAATCGTATTGACGATGCCGTTGCGATCGGCCCCCAGCGCGGTGATGACCAGATAGTGTTCTTGAGGGCTAGGCAAAATGGCGCTTCCTGTTCAATGTGTTGAGATCTACATGGTACACATAAAAAAAACCGGCTGCCAAGCGCAGACAACGGCGCTTGCACGCTTGCTTTTGCATGGATGTCAAAAGTACCATGAGGCACTTGTTTTGGGAGGGGATGGCCAATGTTTACGGGAAGTAGTGTTGCTCTGATTACACCGATGGACGCCAAAGGCGCGGTCGATCGTGCGGCTTTAAAAAAATTAATCGATTTTCACGTCGAAAGCGGAACATCGACGATTGTTTCGGTAGGGACCACCGGAGAGTCCGCCACGCTAAGCCATGACGAGCATGGGGACGTGGTGATGTTGACGCTGGACCTGTGCGACGGACGCATCCCTGTTATCGCCGGCACTGGCGCCAACTCCACGGCGGAAGCCATCTCCCTGACCCAACGTTTCAACGACAGCGGCATCGCAGGTTGTCTGACGGTGACGCCGTACTACAACCGACCGACTCAGGAAGGGCTGTTCCAGCACTTTAAAGCGATTGCCGAACATACCGACCTGCCTCAAATCCTCTATAATGTGCCCTCCCGTACCGGCTGCGACCTGCTGCCGGAAACCGTCGCTCGCCTTGCCGCCATCAAAAATATTGTCGGAATTAAAGAGGCGACGGGGAACTTAAGCCGGGTGACTCAGATCCAAGCACTGGTTGATGACAGCTTCGTGTTGCTGAGCGGCAACGACGACGTTGGTCTGGACTTCATGCAGCTAGGCGGTCACGGGGTGATTTCCGTTACGGCGAACGTCGCCCCTCGTGAAATGGCGGAAATGTGCTCGCTGGCCGCGCGAGGCAACTTTGTTGAAGCCCGTCGTCTTAACCAACGGCTGATGCCGCTTCATCAGAAACTGTTTGTAGAACCCAATCCGATTCCGGTGAAGTGGGCCTGTAAGGCATTGGGATTGATAGCGACCGACACGCTGCGTCTGCCGATGACGCCTCTGACCGAAAGTGGTCGTGAGGCGGTAGGGCAGGCGTTGAAGCAGTCTGGTTTGCTGTAATCGTTAGGGAGATTGAATGAGTTCTTCATTGCAAAAGTCAATGGTGGCAACCGTGGTCAGCCTTTCGCTGATCACGCTGCTGACAGCCTGTACCAACGATCAACGCTACAAGCGTCAGGTCAACGGTGATGAGTCCTACCTGCAGACGCCGGAGCACCGTGCGCTGAATGTCCCGTCCGGCATGATTCTGCCGTTGCAGAACGGTGACTACGATGTCCCGCCGATTAATCAAAACGGTCTGGTGGGTAAAAATCTGGATATTCGTCCGCCGATGCAATCGCTGGCATTGCTGAACGGATCACGCGGTCAGGTGAGTGGAAATACGGCGACTTTGCTGCTGGAAAACAGCGCTCAGAACAGCCAGCTGTGGTCCCAGCTCACTCAGGTGATGCAGTCCAAAGGCTACACCATCGACAGTCGTCAGGATGCCAGCCAGACGCTGACTACCGGGTGGATCAGCTGGAGTTCCGAAGAAGAAAAAGAACCGCCTTATCAGGCGCGTTATGAAGTGTCGTTGAAGCCTCAGGGCTATCAGCTGGCGCTGGGCGTGAAACTCCTCGCCCTGCAGCAGAACAACGCAACGCTGAATGATGCCTTCCTGACGCAACGCTACACGAGCCAGATGATGAACTCGTTGTCCGATGGCTTGGAGAAGGCGGTGTCCGCCCGTGAAAATGCGCAGTCTCATCGCGGAACTCAGTCTCTGGATGTTCAGAGCGCCGCCGACGATGCCGGCCTGCCGTTGATCGTGGTGCGCGGAAGCTATGTTCAGGTCTGGGACCGTCTGCCGAAGGCGCTGGAAAATAGCGGGATGACGGTGAACGATCGCAGCCGTCCTCAGGGTACGGTCTCTGTGACCTACCGCTCGCCGAGCCGCGACCATTGGGATTCGCTGGGTGCGAAAGATCCGCAGCTGACGAACGGAGATTATAAGTTGCAGGNCGGCGATCTCGGCAACCGCAGCAGCCTGCAGTTCATCGACTCGAAAGGTCATACGCTCACCCAGTCGCAAAACGACGCGTTGGTGGCGGTGTTCCAGGCAGCGTTTAATCGATAAGTGTTCAGGGCCGGATAATCCGGCCCTTTTTAATTATATTGTCAACGCGTTAACTATCACGGGCCATGCGCGGATGGCCCTCACTGTGTGGAGTAATAAAGATGCAAAAGCTAGCTGAGTTGTATCGCGGAAAAGCGAAAACGGTTTACACCACGGAAGATCCCGATCTGCTGGTGCTGCAGTTTCGCAATGATACGTCAGCGTTAGATGGTCAGCGCATTGAGCAGTTTGATCGTAAAGGAATGGTGAACAACAAGTTCAACCACTTCGTCATGAGCAAGCTGGAAGAAGCGGGTATTCCGACTCAGATGGAGCGTCTGCTGTCCGATACCGAAGTGCTGGTAAAAAAACTGGATATGGTGCCGGTTGAATGCGTAATCCGTAACCGTGCCGCTGGCTCGCTGGTGAAACGCCTTGGCATCAAAGAGGGCGAAATTCTGAATCCGCCGCTGTTTGACCTGTTCCTGAAAAACGACGCCATGCACGACCCTATGGTCAACGAGTCTTACTGCGAGACCTTTGGCTGGGTAAGCGAGAAGCATTTGGCGCGCATGAAAGCCTTGAGCTATCAGGCGAATGACGTTCTCAGCAAGCTGTTTGACGATGCCGGACTGATTCTGGTGGACTTCAAACTGGAGTTTGGTCTGTTCAAGGGCGAAGTGGTGCTGGGCGATGAGTTCTCGCCGGATGGCAGCCGTCTGTGGGACAAAAACACGCTGGATAAGATGGATAAAGACCGTTTCCGTCAGAGCCTGGGCGGTGTGATTGAAGCCTATGAAGAAGTTGCCCGCCGTATCGGCGTTTCTTTAGACTAAAAAAGCAATCGTTTCCGTTCCGCCGTCAGGGACTCAAAACCTGACGGCGCTCCCAACGTTCGACTATACCGCCACTCCGCCTGAGATTGAACGCCGGTCCTATCACGATCGGTGGTATTATTGCCCGCCGTATTTTCTGTTTTTCCCCGCAAGGAATTTTCATGGCCTATTTAGACCCGACGCTACTCATTCTACTGGCGCTGGCCGCGCTCGGCATCATCAGCCACAACATGACCGTCACGCTGGCCATTCTGGCGCTGCTGGCGGTACGCATCACGCCGTTGAACCACTATTTCCCCTGGGTGGAGAAATACGGCCTGACTATTGGCGTACTGGTGTTGACGATAGGGGTGATGGCGCCCATCGCCAGCGGAAAAATCAGCGCGGGAGAGGTCATGCATTCGTTCCTGCATTGGAAATCGCTGCTGGCGGTGCTGATCGGCGTGATGGTTTCCTGGCTGGGGGGCCGCGGCGTAGCGCTGATGACGAGCCAACCTTCCGTCGTAGCTGGCTTGTTGGTGGGCACGGTGATGGGCGTCGCGTTATTCCGCGGTGTCCCGGTCGGTCCGCTGATTGCCGCCGGGTTGCTGTCGTTGCTGGTCGGTAAAGGCGGCTGACGTTTTGTCGAAGTCAGCTCTCGACGCGATTGTCGCCGCGCAAGCGGCGCTGACACAGGCGGGTATTCGCCGTGTGCTGACGATCAGCGGCGAACGTGAATGGGGGATGAAACAGGCCCACGCATTGCGCCAGGCGCTGCCCGGTGACTGGCCGTGGGTCGGCAAGACCGGACCGGGAGCAGTGCTGGCGCCGTCTCAACTGAAAGGGAAGTTGGGGCAGGAGTTCCTGCACGGCGTCTTTGACGCCTACGATGGATTAGATGCAGAGGCGTTGGCGATCCTGGCGGGCACCCTCAAGGCTGGGAGCTGGCTGCTGCTATTAGTCCCCGAGTGGGAAGCTTGGCCAAGCAGCCCGGATGCGGACAGCTTACGCTGGAGCGAGAGTGCGGAAGCGATCGCCACGCCCGCGTTCATCCGCCGTTTGCGTTCGGCCCTGCTGTCTGACGGCGAAGCTGCGCTTTGGCGGCAGTCGATGCCGTTTAACCTGACGCCGATTCGCACCCGGCCTGCGTGGCATGCGCCGGACGGCAGACCCACGCAAGGTCAGCAGGATATCCTGCTGCAGCTACAGGCCGCTCGTCACGCGGCTTATGTCATTACCGCTCCGAGAGGACGCGGAAAATCCACGGTGGCGGGGCTGTTCGCGCAGCAATGTCGCGAACGCTGTTGGGTAGTTGCGCCTTCCCGTGCGGCCAGCGATGTCTTGCTGCGTCAGTCGGGCGACGCGCCCTCGTTCTGGTCGCCAGATAGCCTGTTGGCGCACTGTCGCCAGCACGGCGGTGGTGCCGAGTGGCTGTTGGTCGACGAAGCGGCGGCGCTCCCGTCTTCGGTCCTCGATGAATTAGTGTCCTATTTTCCCCATGTGCTGATGACGACCACCGTGCTGGGCTACGAAGGCACCGGACGCGGTTTCTGGCTTAAATTTTGTGCCGGATTGTCAGATTGCCGAATGCTGGAGCTCAGTGAACCGCTGCGCTGGGCCACCGACGATCCGCTGGAGCGTTTGCTGGATCACATCATGCTGTTTCAGGCTGAGAACCGGCTGGAGGGACAGCCTTTAACCGCGCCTGTCACACTGGTCCACGACGAAACCACCGATTGGAACCGCTTTCCGGCTCGCCTGGAACAGTGCTACGGCCTGCTGTGCAGCGCGCACTACCGAACTTCGCCCTTGGACTTACGCCGTTTGCTGGATGCCCCCGGTATGCACCTTGCCGCGGCCCGTAGCGGCGAAAGCCTGTACGGCGTCATCTGGTCGGTGGATGAGGGCGGGCTTGATGCCGGACTGGCCCGCGATGTGTGGGCTGGACGTCGACGTCCACGCGGAAATCTGGTCGCGCAGTCGCTGGCGGCCCACGGCAATTTGTGGACAGCGCCGCAACTGCGCTCCCGACGTATCAGTCGTATTGCCGTCCTGCCCCCGGCGAGACGGAAAGGGATTGGGCTGGCGCTGGTGCGGGAACAACAACGGCAGGGCGCGCTAGAGGGCATGGACTTTCTGTCGGTCAGCTTCGGCTATGAGCCAGAGCTGTGGCGTTTCTGGCAGCGCTGCGGCTTTTGTCTGGCGCGGATAGGCAGTCATATCGAAGCTAGCAGCGGCTGTTACAGCGCGATGGCGTTATTCCCCTTGAGCGAGGCCGGTAAGACGCTGGCGCGAGAGGCCGCACGCCAACTGGCTCGCGATTGGCGCTGGTTACGACGGGATATTAAGCTGGCGCTGCCTATCGACCTGGACGACGATAATGCGCTGGATGAGGCCGACTGGCTCAATCTGTACGGATTCGCTTACGCTCATCGCTCTCCTCAGGCGAGTCTGGGTTCGTTGTGCCGACTCCTGGCTCATACTCCGCTGGCGTTGCCAGCGCTGAGGCTATGGCTGGACGAGGGGGCGCAAGAGCGCCAATGCGTCGAGCGGTTGGGGCTGTGCGGCAAAAAAGCCTTGCTGCGCCGCTGGCGTGAAGAAACGGCGCAGGCCCTGTCACATTGCCATAACGACGCTCTCCAATACGCGCGGCGGTGGCTGGCGTAATTTCTCTCCGCGGTTGACGTCTCTGCGCGTCAACACGACGCCGTGCAGGATTATGCAACAACTCCTTCAATAAACCTCAATATTGGGCGATTGGCGCCGGGCGTATAGTGACTCCATAGACGCGAATAACAGCCCGAAGGAGAGAACTCATGAAACATGAACACGTTGTGGTACAGCAGCCTTCCGCTCCCCGGCAGTTATTCCTCATTTTTCATGGCGTCGGGGATAACCCGGCGTCGATGGCCGAAATCGGCCGCTATTTCGCCAACGCATTCAGCGAGGCGCTGGTGATCAGCGTGGGTAGCCCGAAAGGCGAGAATGGCAGCCGCTGCTGGTTCTCGGTGCAGGATATTACTGAGGAGAATCGTCCCGAACGCGTTCAGCGCGTCCTGCCTGGCTTTATCGAGACCATTCGCTATTGGCAGAAACAGAGCGGTATCAATGCGAGTCATACCGCGTTGGTGGGATTTTCGCAGGGCGGCATCATGATCCTGGAAGCCCTGAAGGCCGAGCGTCAGTTGGCCGGACGATCGGTGGTCTTCAGTGGTCGTTACGCCACGTTGCCAGAACAACCGTTATCGGATGATAGCGTGGTGCATTTACTGCATGGCGAGAACGATCCGGTGATCTCATCCGAGTACGCGTCTTTGGCGGCCCAACGGCTGCAAATATTGGGGACGGACTTTACCTTGGATAGGGTGCCGGAATTAGGGCATGCCATTGATATGCGCATGATGGACTTCGCGTTAGATCGCCTGCGGTACTACATTCCTCAGCGATACTGGGACGAGGCTGTGCAGGGCAAGCGCGGGGAGCTTATCGCCTTTCGCTAAGCGCTGCGCCTTTTTCGCCAAAGGGGGGCAGCGCGTTTCGGCGGCAAGTGGACGCGTCAGCGGAGTGGGGAAGCGAGGCGCATTGCGGTCGGCTCCGCGCCTGCGGATTTCGCGGTTACCGCGAAAGACGGTCAAACAGGATGGAAAGACTATTTTTCGTCCTGTTTTTTATCTTGTTTCTTATCTTTCGGCCAATCATCCTCCTCATCCCACTGCGCATTATTGTCGCGGTGAGGCGGTAGCTCGGGCTTGTCTTTCAGGAACCGTTTGTAATCTACGCGACGTAAATCCTTGATCCCATTAATTAACATTCCCACCAGGATCAGCAGAATGATCCACCAGTAATCAGCCAGCCATGCCATATTATGCCTCATCGACAGCGTGTATAAATCGGGTGAACAGCGTGGGGAGGTCGGGTTTCAGCCAGTCATAACCTGCGACGTCTTCTCCTTCCCAGGCCTCAAGAATGATGTCCGGCGACAGCAACGCCATAGCCTCGCGGGCCAGCGGCAGATAGCTAATGTGCCAGGGTTCAACGGCGACGCCGCCTTTGTCATGGGCATAGGGGCGATAAAAGTCGTACGCCCCCATGTGCTCCGTCAGCCATTGGTTCAGTTCGGAAAAGTAACCGCCGGATTCATATTCCCACGGTTCGAGCTGCAAGGATTGCCCCGACGGCAGCCGATCGGGATCGTACACATCCAGATCGGTGCCCCAATGGTGGCGGCTTCCCCCGGGCAGTGCGGACCACCTTAAGATCGTCTCGCAGCGTTCCGGGACGTCCATCGACAGGGCGTCCACCGGTTGGCTGTCATGCGATAACAGCGGGCGCTGCCCGGTGAATTTGCCGTTCCATATCAGCCGTTGACGTTCAAAGTCGCGAAAGGTGCTGGCGGGCTGGAGATTAAATCCCGCCCGTCTTGCTTGCCGCTGTAACGCCTGAAAGGCGCCTACCGCACCGGGCTGCAGGCGATGCTGACCCGTCAGCGTCGTCAGATGCTGGTCACTCTTTCCGGTCAGCATGGCATGGGTGATCATGCGATCAATTGCTCCATAATCCGTTGATACATACGGCTCAGCAGCTGTAAATCGGCTGCGTTGACGCACTCGTCCACTTTATGAATGGTGGCGTTCACAGGACCTAACTCCACCACCTGCGCGCCCATTCGGGAGATAAAGCGGCCATCTGAGGTGCCGCCGGTGGTCAGCAGTTGCGGGGTGATTTCGCTGTAGTGCTCGACCGCGTTGACGACGGCATCCACTAACGCGCCGCGTGCGGTCAGAAATGGCTGACCCGATAACCACCAGTCCAAAGTATAGTTCAGCTGATGTCGGTCCAGCAGCTCGGCGACGCGCTGTTTGATGGTTTCGTCCGTCAGCTCTGTACTAAAACGGAAATTGAACTGAACCTGCAGTTCGCCGGGGATCACGTTGTTGCTTCCCGTGCCGGCTTTGATATTGGCGATCTGCATACTCGTAGGCGGGAAGAACTCGTTGCCTTCATCCCATACGGTGGAGACCAGTTCGTTTAACGCCGGCAGCGCACGGTGGACCGGATTGTCGGCCAGATGAGGATAGGCGACATGTCCTTGAATACCGTGGATCCGCAGGTTGGCGGTAATCGAGCCGCGACGGCCATTCTTGACGACGTCGCCCGCCCGGCTGGTGCTGGAGGGTTCGCCGACCAGACAGTAGTCCAGACGCTCCTGACGCGCCATCAGCGCTTCCACCACCTTGACGGTGCCGTGCGTCGCGTCGGCCTCTTCGTCTGAGGTGATCAAAAAGGCAAGTCGGCCTTGATGCTGAGGGTTCGCGGCGACGAAGCGCTCAGCGGCGACGACCATCGCCGCCAGCGATCCTTTCATATCCGCCGCGCCACGGCCATACAGCATACCGTCGCTAATCGTGGGTTCGAAGGGAGGATGTTGCCATTGGCTGGCGTCTCCGCTCGGAACCACGTCGGTGTGTCCGGCAAAGGCCAGCGTTTCGCCAGTTCCGCGCCAGGCCCAAAAGTTCTGCGTTTCACCGAAATTCATCTTTTCGACGGTAAAGCCGATGGCCTCCAGGCGTTCAATCATGAGCGTTTGGCAGCCGGCGTCGTCCGGGCTGAGGGAAGGGCGTTTAATTAACTGCTGAGCGAGTTCGATGACGGGGCAGGACACGTTATTTCTCCTCCGCAAAAAATTGCTGGTAGCTGTCGTCGCTGAAGCCGAGCAGCGTTTTCCCATCCTTGTTAATCAGTAAAGGACGTTTGATGAGTGCCGGTTGCTCCAGCATAACAGCTTTTGCCGCAGCGGAATTATCGATCGCCTCTCGTCGGGTTTCGTCCAGTTTGCGCCAGGTGGTACCGCGCTTGTTCAGCAGCGGTTCCCAGCCCAGGCTATCGATAAACGATTGCAGCAGAGTATCGTCCAGTCCATCCGCCCGGTAATCATGAAAACGATAGTCAATCTGGTGGGCCTCCAGCCAACGGCGGGCCTTTTTGATGGTGTCACAGTTCTTGATACCGTACATGGTCGTCATGGCTAATAAACCCTTTGTTTTTTATTAGGAATTAGTATGCAAATCATACCGTTTAATGTAGGTCCGATACCATACCAATCTATGGGCGTTTTTTCATGTCAACCTGGGTGCGGCTCGGGAACCTGGTGGTTTTTCGCCACGTTAAAACAGGTGCGGATGGGGCGGTTGCTGAAGAAATGAGGAAACTTGAGTAAATAAAAGAGGCTATTATTTGATGCCTATTTATTTGGCCTACCATTTCGGACGTCGGGGTTTTGTCGAGGAGGCGTTGTATGAAATTTGCGCTTCATCTTTAGCTAAAAATGTGTTATCGCCGCGGACGGTCTTTCCCAACCTGTTTTTCTTTATCCCAAAAATTGAATAAAAAATGGCGTTAGTTAGTTGTAAAAAGCATATTGCGGGCGAATGCAGGTCATAAAAGGCGCTGGTCGAATTTTTTAACGCTTTTTATTGCATTTCGTCGATGTTCAGCTGGACAAATGCTTCATCTATTGCTGTACTGTGCATGACACAGAGTTTGTGTCTTTCATTCATGTTAAAGGTAAGTTTGATGTCTAAGATTACAGGTAGCGTTAAGTGGTTTAATGAGTCCAAAGGATTCGGTTTCATTACTCCTGAAGATGGTAGCAAAGACGTGTTCGTACACTTCTCTGCCATCCAGAGCAATGGCTTCAAAACTCTGGCTGAAGGTCAGCGTGTAGAGTTTGAAATCACTAGCGGTGCAAAAGGTCCTTCTGCTGCTAACGTTATCGCTATTTAATTATACCGATTTCTAAAAAAACCCGCCCATTGGCGGGTTTTTATTTTTCAGTGAGCCGCCAGCCAGCTGACGAGAGAAAAAGCGAGAGCTGCTAGCGCCAGCGAACCGACGAAGCTCAATACCATATAGATCCCCGCCGTTAACCACTGTCCTTCTTGAATCATCCCAAGCATTTCCACTGAGAACGTAGAGAACGTCGTCAAGCCGCCGCAGAAACCTGTCGTCACCACCAGCTTCCAGTGCGAAGGCAAGTCCGGCAAACGGATAAAATAGCTTGCCGCAGCCCCAATGATTGCCGCGCCAATCAGGTTGGCCATCAGCGTTCCGGTAGGTATTCCCGGTGCGCCGCTGTTAAAACGCAGACTCAGCAGCCAGCGTGCGACGCAGCCAATACCACCACCGAAAAAAACAGCGAATAAATTAGCGTACATGGACATCTTTTATTTCCACAGCAAGTTGGGCTAATCTCGAAACGATGGGCGTACGCGACGTCTGGGTCCGAGAAGGCGTAGACATCATCAGCCAAAAGGCGGTTATGGAGGAATGTCATCTCCGTTGCAAACATCCAAAGTTTACCCGTTAGCACCGCGTTTTTGTAGGTAAGCGCATCGGGTGCCGGTTCATCATGGTCTATGACTCACCGAGTGAGGGAGTGCTATGAAAGTTGCGCTGGGTCAGTTTGCCGTACAACGGCAGTGGCAGGATAACGCGAATACGTGCATTAGGCTGATGCATGAGGCAACGGTCGCGGGAGCCCGCCTGCTAGTGCTGCCGGAGGCGGTGCTGGCGCGAGATAACGCCGATGCTGAGTGGGGAATCAATCACGCGCAGCCTTTGAACGGGCCTTTTGTGAGCCAGCTCCTCTCGGCCAGCGAATCATCATCCCTCACCGTCGTCTTCACCCTGCATACCCCTGCGGAAGAGGGGCGCGTGTATAACACGCTGTTGGTTTTGCGTGAGGGGGAGGTGTTGGCACATTATCACAAGCTCCATCTCTACGATGCCTTCTCCTGGCAGGAGTCTAAACGGGTCACTCCGGGGGGGATGCTTCCTCCGGTGATCGACATCGACGGGGTTAAGGTCGGCATGATGGTCTGTTACGACCTGCGTTTTCCGGATATGGCGCGAATGCTGGCGAATAAAGGCGCCGATGCACTGGTGCTTCCCGCCGCTTGGGTGAAAGGCGCGCATAAAGAGATGCATTGGGAGCTTTTGAATCGAGCCCGTGCGCTGGAAAATACCTGTTACCTGATCGCCGTGGGCGAGTGCGGCGTGAAGAATATTGGCAATAGCATGGTGGTCGATCCGATGGGGGTTGTTGTCGCACAGGCGACGGAAGAACCCGCGCTGCTCTTTGCCGATCTGAGTTTGGAGCGAATTCAACGTGTGCGCCGTCAATTACCTGTTCTGAATCATAGCCGCTTCGAACCGCCTGTATTACGCTGTAAAGGTAACTTCGGCTAATGGATTGCGTCGAGGTACGGGAGTGCCGGTCTTATTTTGTTACAGATGACCGTTGTATTATGATGAAGGCCGTCTTAAAACGGGACGAGGCACAAGTGCTGGCTGTCCCAGCGTATAAAATCAGGTAGGTATTTATGGAAGGTATCAGCATTGCCAAACTGTTGGTGATTGGCGCATTGATCGTTCTGCTTTTCGGCACCAACAAACTGCGTAGCCTGGGTGGCGACCTGGGAGCGGCGATCAAGGGCTTCAAAAAAGCCATGAACGACGATCAGACTACGGCTAAAACACAGACTCCGGAAGAACCTGCTGCGCTCAACGACGTGCGCAACAAGGAATAATCATTTTTCAATGATGCCGGGCGTGCAGCGGACGGGATCCCGTCCGCTCAGTCTTGGTTCCTCACCGGCAAACTGTAATCATTTATTGCCGGATAGACGGATTATTTGACCTCTTCACCCTTCGCCTGCAGGTCGGCGTGGTAAGACGATCGCACGAAAGGCCCGCAAGCGGCGTGAGTGAATCCCATCGCCAGCGCTTCCTGTTTCATCTCATCAAACTCTTCCGGCGGCACATAGCGTTTCACTGCAAGATGGTGGCGGCTGGGTTGCAGATATTGACCTAACGTCAGCATCGTCACGCCGTGACGGCGCAGGTCGCGCATCACTTCCACAATCTCTTCGTTGGTTTCACCCAGTCCTACCATCAGACCAGATTTCGTCGGGATGTCCGGATGCACGGCCTTGAAGTTTTCCAGCAGTTTGAGCGACCACTCGTAGTTGGCGCCGGGACGGACCTGACGATATAGCCGTGGTACGTTTTCCAGGTTGTGGTTGAAGACGTCCGGCGGGCTGGCATTGAGAATCTCCAACGCGCGATCCATTCGGCCGCGGAAGTCTGGCACCAGCGTTTCGATCTTAATCTGCGGACTTTTACGGCGGATAGCGCTGATGCAGTCGGCGAAGTGCTGAGCGCCGCCGTCACGCAGATCATCACGGTCTACCGATGTGATAACGACATAACGCAGACCCATGTCGTGGATCGTCTGCGCCAGCTTTTCCGGTTCGTTGGCGTCGGGCGCGATCGGTCGGCCATGCGCAACATCGCAGAAGGGGCAGCGGCGGGTGCAGATTGCGCCAAGGATCATAAAGGTGGCCGTACCGTGGTTGAAACATTCAGCCAGGTTAGGGCAGGAGGCTTCTTCACAAACCGAATGCAGTCCATTGCGGCGCATGGCATCTTTAATTCCCTTGATCCGGCTTGAGTCGGCAGGGAGTTTAATCTTCATCCATTCGGGTTTGCGCAGCATATCCTGGCGTTCAACGGCAACGGTCCGTACAGGAATCAAGGCCAGTTTATCGGCGTCGCGGTATTTTACGCCACGTTCGATCTGAATCGGTTTACTCATGTTTGCGTAAGTTCCAGTTCTGAATCGCTGTCATGAATTAACGACTAATTCATGAATCGCGTGAGTCGTTAAACTTTTTTTTAAAAAACTCACAAAATTATATCATCTTTGCCCGGTGACAATCAGCCCTTGAGCAGGCAAAAAGCATCATTAGTGTAAATGAAATGTAATGATTATGCCGGGCGGCCGGGTGAAAAATACGCTGTCGGCAGCGGTTCTCCCCGTTGTTCCCACGCCCAATCTATCCATTCGCTCTCTGTGTAGCCGAGTAGCCGCATAAAGGCGGCGGTCAGGACGGGGGCCGTCTTTTCAATGGTCGCGCCGGGTATGAGATCGCGGATCTGCGTCATTTGCATACCCGCATAACCGCACGGATTGATGCGCTGGAAAGGCGACAAATCCATCGCAATATTAAGCGCCAGACCATGAAAAGAGCAGCCATGCCGAATACGCAAACCAAGCGAGCAGATTTTTTTATCGCCGACATACACACCAGGGGCGTCCGGGCGAGCGTGAGCTTCGATCTCGAAATGCGCCAACGTATCGACGACGGTATGTTCAATCGCGCTGACCAACTGACGGACACCGACTTTGCGGCGTTTAATGTCAATCATGGCATACATCACCTGCTGGCCCGGGCCATGATAGGTGACCTGTCCCCCGCGGTCGCTCTGGATGACCGGGATATCTCCCGGCATCAGCACGTGTTCCGCCTTGCCCGCCTGTCCCTGCGTGAACACCGGGGAGTGCTGAACCAGCCAGAGCTCGTCAGCGCTGTCGCCATCGCGTTGTTCGGTGAAGTGGTGCATCGCCAAGGACACTTGCTCGTAAGGGAGCAAGCCTAGCTGACGTATGATGATCTTGTTTGGTTCCACTGGCGTCATCTTCAGAGTCGGGAATGAATGGCGGTCAGTATACTGGATACCGCCGTGGGGACGAATAGCGTCTGCTGTCTGCGTCGGCCTTCCGGTGGTGGAAACAGTCGACGAGATTAAAGCACCATACGTACGATGTCGATTTTGCCCAGCTCTTCGTACAACGTTTCAACCTGCTCGACGTGCGTAGCGTTAATCGTGATGGAAACCGAGTGGTAGTTGCCCTTCGCGCTGGGTTTAATTTGCGGCGTGTAGTCACCCGGCGCATGGCGCTGTACGACTTCAACCACCTGATCGACGAGCTCCGGCTGCGCCAGACCCATCACCTTGTAGGTGAAGGAGCAGGGGAATTCAAGCAGTTCGTTGAGTTTGGTTTTCATTAAGATACTCCAGAGTGGTTTTCTAACGGTAAGACAATAAAAAGTATAACTCCCGCCGAGGCGGGAGTGTGGTTATCCATGTGATATGGGGGCTTTATGCCCGAAAACAAGCGGGGATCAGCTGAACCAGCGGTGGAACATGAGCTTCACATAGTCCATCAGACGGCTGAAAATGCCGCCTTCTTTCACTTCGTTCATCACCACCAGCGGGCGCTGTTCAATGGTTTTTCCATCCAACTGGAAGTTGATGGTGCCAACGACCTGGTTTTTGCTCAGCGGCGCGTGCAGCTCGGTGTTGTTCAACACATAGCTGGCTTTCAGATCTTTCATGCGACCGCGCGGGATGGTGATGTAGACATCTTTTTCTACGCTCAACGCGACGCGATCGCTGTCACCGAACCAGACCGGTTCCGAAGCGAACTCTTTGCCGGATTTCAGCGGCGCCACGGTTTCGAAGAAACGGAAGCCCCAGGTCAGCAGTTTTTTGCTTTCCGTTTCACGGCCTTTGAATGTCCGACCGCCAAGCACGGCGGAAATCAGGCGTGTCTGACCTTCGGTCGCCGAAGCGACAAGATTATAGCCAGCGGAAGAGGTATGGCCGGTTTTGATTCCGTCTACGGTCAGGCTGGAATCCCACAGCAGTCCATTACGGTTGGTCTGACGAATGTTGTTGAACGTGAACTCTTTCTCTTTATAGGTCGCGTACTCGTCCGGCACGTCGCGGATCAGCGCCTGCCCGATAAGCGCCATATCCCGAGCTGAACTGTACTGCCCTTCGGCATCCAGTCCGTGTACGGTTTTGAACTGCGTATTTTGCAGGCCCAGCGCGTTAACGTAGTTGTTCATCAGGTTGACGAACGAGTCCTGACTGCCGGCGACATAGTCCGCCATGGCGACGCAGGCGTCGTTGCCCGACTGCAGAATAATCCCTTTGTTAAGCAGAGAGACGCTGACGCGATCTCCAGGCTTCAGAAACATCAGAGAAGACCCCTGAAACTCCGGGTTGCCGGTCGCCCAGGCATCTTTACCGATGGTCACAACGTCGTTAGGGGTGATTTTCCCCGCCTTGATGGCTTGGCCGATGACATAACTGGTCATCATTTTAGTCAGACTGGCCGGATTACGACGGGTGTCGGCGTTCATTTCCGCCAGGACTTTACCCGAGTTGTAATCAATCAGAATATAAGCTTCGGCGTCGATCTGAGGCACGCCGGGGATCATGGTCTTAAGGTTGACGTCGTCGGCGTGGGCGAAGGTCGATGCACAGAGTGCCAGTAGTGAGCCCAGCACGATGCGTGGCATAAAACGAGTTGCGGTTTCTGTATTCATGATGGAACAACAACATCCATGGGTATGAGTTAAAAACGAGTCACACTATAGCAGATGAAGATCCTGGGCGGCATCAGATAATACGTTACGCAATTTTGCCGAAGGGTCCCGCCGGGCGACGTCTTGACGGGGAAAAACGATGTCACTTTCGCTTCCCCGGTGGGTATCGGCCTACAGCGTTGTGATAAAAGNCTGCTGCTGCGCTTCGCTTGCCAGCCGCTGCTGTAGCTCTAGCGCCTGCTGTCGGCTGGTGAACGGACCTAACTGAACGCGATACAGACCATTGTTCTGCGTGACGTTGCCGTTGACGTTAAAACGGTTTTTCAGACTGCTCAGCCAGGCGTCGGCGCGTTGTGAGTCCTTGAGCGCACCGACCTGAACCACCACGTTGCCGCCAGCGGCGGGCGATGTCGCTACCGCGGGAGCGGCCGTTGAAGCCACCGTCGGTTGCGATGTTTCCAGAACGCCGCTGCGCAGCGGCTGAGGCGCGCCAAGGAATCCGCCGCTTGGGGTTGAATTGGCGGTTGGAGATGCAGTTGAGGCGGCAGTGTCCGCGGCCGTATCGGCGACGGGCGGTGCCGTGACGGTGGTGGTTGCCGGGGACATGACCGGCGCGCTCATTCCGCTGGCACTGAGGTTAGGACGTTCGGGCAGGGCGAAGCTCTGCTTGGCCACCCGCGTGCCGACAGTGCCCGGCCCTGACAGCGTACCGTCGGGCGCCACGCTGATGAAGTCGACCTTGACGCGGGTATTGTTGGATATATTCAGTCGCTCACCTGCGGCGCGCGTCAAATCAATGATTCTACCCGGCGTGAACGGTCCGCGATCGTTGACCCGGACCACCAGTTGACGCCCATTGCTGAGGTTGGTCACGCGCACATAGCTGGGGATGGGGAGAGTCGGGTGCGCGGCGGCCAGCGCATTGGGATCGAACTCTTCGCCAATGGATGTGCGGTTGCCCGAGAGTTCTTCGCCGTACCAGGTCGCCAAACCGGTCTGGCTGAAGTTCTGCGGATTTTTGACGATTTTATAGCTTCGGCCGTTGACGGTGTAATCCTGCATTGTGGAAGGATTAAATGGTTCATAGCGCGGCTCCGCGCCGCCGATCTCTTCCACCGGGCCGTTGTAAACCGCCGGCGCGGCGGGCGCGGNCCTCGCCTGTTCCGTCTCGGTGCTACAGCCAGACAACAGCAGACCGAGCGCTACAATCCCTAGCCAATTCTTACGCATTGCCCACCTCTATAAGCTTTTGGATAACATTTTGCGGTGAGTATGTATCGACATGACGATACCGAATCCCGCCATCAAGACCACCAGGGCCGATCCGCCATAGCTGACCAGTGGCAGCGGTACACCGACCACGGGCAGAATACCACTGACCATGCCGATGTTGACGAAAACGTAGACAAAGAAGATTAGCATCAAACCGCCGACCATGACGCGGCCGAAGGAGTTCTGCGCGTTGGCGGCGATCACCAGACCGCGCATAATCAGGAACAGATAAAGCGTGAGCAGAATCAGTACGCCGATCAGGCCAAGCTCTTCCGCCAAAACGGCGAAGATGAAGTCGGTATGGCGTTCCGGCAGGAACTCCAGCTGCGACTGCGTGCCCTGTAACCAGCCTTTGCCGGAGAGGCCGCCAGAACCGATGGCGATTTTGGACTGGATAATATGATAACCCGCTCCCAAAGGGTCGCTCTCCGGGTCGAGCAGCATCATCACCCTGTCTCGCTGATAGTCGTGCATCAGGAAGAACCAAAGAATGGGAATGAAGGCGGCCAGCAGCAGCGCGGCGAAGCCAATCAGTCGCCAGCTCATCCCTGCGAGAAAGAGAACGAACAGGCCTGATGCGCAGATCAGAATCGACGTCCCTAGATCAGGCTGCGCCGCCACCAGCAGCGTAGGCACGAAAATCAGGGCTAGCGCAATGGCGGTATTTTTCAGGGAAGGAGGACACATATCGCGGTTGATATAGCGAGATACCATCAATGGAACCGCGATTTTGGCGATCTCGGATGGCTGGAAGCGGACCACGCCCAGATCCAACCAGCGCTGTGCGCCTTTACTAATCTGGCCGAACACGTCCACTAATACCAACAGGATCACGCACACGACATACAAGTAGGGCGCCCAGCCTTCGTACACACGGGGCGGGATCTGCGCCATGATGATCATTACAATCAGGCCGAGCACGCATTGAGCGACTTTGCGCTCCATCATATCAATGTTCTGCCCGCTGGCGCTCCACATGACAATCAGGCTGTAGGAGAGCAGTGCCAGTACGCAGAGGAGAAACGGGAGATCAATATGGATCTTGGTCCAGATTGATCCTTTTTGTTGGCTGTCGGTCATGAATTTGCCTACTCAGTTTCACTGCCCGGAGGCGCGGGGGGCGCGACCGGGAGATTGACGTTGTTGTCGCCCAAAATAATATGGTCGAGGATCTGACGCACGATAGTCCCGACTGCGGGTCCGGCGCCGCCGTTTTCCAAAATAATGGTCATGGCCACTTTCGGGTCATTGTACGGGGCGAAGGCAACCATGAGCTTGTGGTCGCGCAGCCGTTCAGCAATTTTATGAGCGTTATAGGTCTCGTTTTCCTTCAGGCCGAATACCTGCGCCGTACCGGACTTGGCCGCGATTTTGTACGGCGAGTCCGCAAAGCTTTTGTGCGCAGTGCCGTTGGCGCGGTTGGCTACGCCATACATGCCGTCTTTGACCAGTTCCCAATAGCCCGAGTGAATATCGCCAATCTGCGTATGCTCTCGCTGAGCGAAAGGCACTTTGACGCCATGCTCCTGCGTACTGGCGAGGAGATGTGGCGTTTTAACCTGACCGTCGTTGATCAGTGTCGTCAGCGCTTTCAGCATTTGGATGGGCGTGGCGGTCCAGTAGCCCTGACCGATACCTACCGGGATGGTATCGCCCTGATACCACGGTTTTTTATATCGCCGCATTTTCCAGTCGCGCGTCGGCATGATCCCGGCGCGCTCTTCAGACAAATCGATACCGGTATAGTCGCCGTAACCGAATTTCGTCATCCATTCAGACAGGCGATCGATGCCCATATCGTAGGCGACCTGGTAGAAATAGGTATCCGCCGACTCTTCCAGCGCTTTGGTCAGATTAAGCCGTCCGTGTCCCCATTTCTTCCAGTCGCGGAAGCGTTTTTCCGAACCTGGAAGCTGCCACCAACCCGGGTCGAACAGCGAAGTATTGGGCGTAATGACGCCCGCCGTCAGCGCGGAAACCGCGATATAGGGTTTTACGGTAGAAGCCGGCGGATAGACGCCTTGCGTGGCTCGGTTGATGAGCGGACGGTTGGGGTCGTTGAGCAGCGTGCGATAATCTTTGCCTGAAATGCCGTCGACAAACAGGTTCGGGTTGTAGCTGGGCGTGGACACCATCGCCAAAAGACCGCCGTCGCGCGGATCGGTGACGATGACCGCAGCGCGACTGCCTTCCAGCAGTTTTTCGATGTAAATCTGCAGATTCAGATCCAACGTCAGATAGATATCTTTCCCGGCCTGCGGCGGCTGTTCGTGCAGCTGGCGAATGACACGACCGCGGTTATTGACTTCAACCTCTTCATAGCCCGGTTTGCCGTGCAGCAGGTCTTCGTAGTAGCGCTCAATGCCGAGTTTGCCGATATCGTGCGTTGCCGCGTAGTCCGCCAGTTTGTCCTCTTTCGCCAGCCGGTCGAGATCCCGGTCGTTGATTTTGGATACGTAGCCGATGACGTGGGTCAGCGCAGAACCGTAGGGATAGTAGCGGCGCTGGTAGCCTTTGACTTCAACGCCGGGGAAGCGATATTGGTTGACCGCGAAGCGAGCGACCTGCACGTCGGACAGGCCGGTTTTCACCGCGATTGAGGNGAAACGGCGCGAACGCTTGCGCTCTTTGCGGAAAGCATCCAGGTCTTCGTCGGTGAGATCGGCGATGGGCTTCAGCGCGTCCAGCGTAGCTTCGAGGTTATTGACCTTTTCGGGGATCAGCTCTAGCTGGTAAATGGTCCGATTCAGGGCCAGCGGCGTGCCGTTGCGGTCATAGATAATGCCACGGCTGGGCGCGATTGGGACCAGCTTGATGCGGTTTTCGTTGGAACGGGTGCGGTAGTCGTCAAAGCGTGAAATCTGTAGATGGTACAGATTGACAACGAGGATGCCGATCAGCAGCAGAATGCCCAAAAACGCCACCAGCGCGCGGCGTACAAACAGGGCCGACTCAGCCGTATAATCACGAAAAGGTTTACGCTCTATGTTCATCCGGCAGGATCAGTTCTGATAGTTCATGGTATCGCCTTACTCCCGGTGGTAAGGATGGTTAGCCGTAATGCTCCAGGCGCGGTACAGGCTCTCTGCCACCAGTACGCGCACCAGCGGGTGGGGCAGCGTCAATGGGGACAGTGACCAGCTCTGTTCGGCCGCCGCTTTACACTGCGGCGACAGGCCTTCCGGCCCGCCAATCAGCAAACTCACGTTGCGCCCGTCCAGTTTCCAACGTTCCAGCTGTTGGGCCAGCTGCGGGGTTTCCCACGGTGAGCCGGGAATATCCAGCGTCACAATCAGGTTGCCTTTCCCCACGGCGGCCAGCATTTGTTCGCCTTCTCGCTCAAGAATGCGGCGAATATCGGCATTTTTGCCCCGTTTTCCGGCAGGAATCTCCACCAGTTCCAGTGGCATATCCTTCGGAAAACGGTGCAGATAATCGCTAAATCCGGTCTGCACCCAGTCGGGCATTTTGGTGCCCACGGCGACCAGTTGCAGTTTCATATCAACTCCAGAGCTTTTCCAGTTCGTACAGCTGACGGCTGTCTTCCTGCATGACATGGACAATCACGTCGCCCAGGTCGACAACAACCCAGTCAGCCAGCGCTTCGCCCTCTACGCCCAGCGGGAGCAGACCGGCGGCGCGGGACTCCTGCACGACATGGTCGGCGATGGACGCGACGTGACGGCTGGAAGTTCCGGTACAGATGATCATGCAGTCTGTGATGCTGGACTTATTGGTGACGTCCAACGCCACGATGTCCTGACCTTTCAGGTCGTCGATTTTATCAATAACGAAGTCTTGGAGTGCTTGGCCTTGCAAATGTTCCCCCTGGGGTAATGTTAATCAGCCTGAGCTTGATGGGCGGAGCGATGTCGCTTTCAGCATGCGCGCAAAAGCGTGGCGAGTCTGCCGCGGCAGGCCGGTTGCCTGCCGTTTGAACCAGCGGCGGAGTATACCATGCAGTCATGTTGAGTGGTATAAAGCCGTCGCTATCGGTACAGCCCGTGTGTATCTATATAATTCAGCACGGGGGCGGGCAAAAGGTCGCTGCAGTCGCGCCCCTGTTGCCTGCGCTGACGGATTTCAGTCGCGGAAATGGGGAGCAGCGGAGTGTTCGCCAGATAGATTAACCCGTGCGGATGCTGATGCAACTGGCTAACCTCGGTAGTGTGATGGGACGTCAGCCATTGCTGTAATTCAGGGGTTTCCAGCGTGCGGCTGTAGCCTGGTCGGGCGCATACCAGCAGGTGGCAATAGCACAGGATTTCCTGCCAGCGGTGCCAGTGATGCAGCGTGAGCAGCGAGTCCTGACCGATGATAAACGCCAGCGGTGCCGTCGGACCGGCTTCCTGTCTTAACGCTTCCAATGTCTCAATCGTGTACGAAGGCGTTTCCCGCCGCAGTTCGCGGTCATCGATGCGGAAAAGCGGGGTATTCGCGATCGCCAGCGCAGCCATGTCTTTACGCTGGTGGGCGTTGGCTTCAGGTTGTTCGCGGTGAGGGGGGACATTATTGGGCAGCAGGACGACCTGCTGCAGTCCGACTTCGGCCGCCAGCGCGGCGACGGGGCGCAGGTGACCAAAGTGAATCGGGTCGAACGTACCGCCAAAGTAGGCGGTCAGTTCGCTAGTTGTATCCGGGATCGGCAAATCAGTAGACCTCAATCAGACTATCGGGCAGGGCTTTTCCACACAAGATCATCGCCAGTGTCTCCAATTCTGCCCAAATAGGCTGGCCGTAATTCTGTTTCAGGGTGATTTCCAGTCTGGCGAGCAGGGTGATGGCCTGCTGTAGCTGTTCCAACGACAGGCGCTGCAAGGCCTGCGTTATCAGGGGACGGCGGTTTTGCCAGATTTTATGTTGGTCGAACAAGGTGCGTAGCGGGGTGGCGACCATCTGCCGTTTCAACTGCAACAGCAGCAAAAGTTCACGCTGCACGGTTCTCAGCAGAATGACGGGCTCGCACTCTTCCAGACGTAGCTGGTGCAGGATGTGCCAGGCGCGTTTGCTTTTCCCCGCCAGGAGCGCGTCCAGCCAATGAAACGGCGAAAAATGCGCGGCATCGCTGACGGCCTGTTCAACGCGGGGCAGCGGCAGTTTGCCGTCGGGGTAGAGCAAAGACAGACGTTCCAGTGCTTGGGACAACGCCAGCAGGTTGCCTTCATAGCAGTAGCAGAGCAACTGGCAGGCTGGTTCATCCAGTTCCAGCTTCATACTCTTGGCGCGTTGCATGACCCAGCGCGGAAGCTGTTCCTGTTCGGGCGTCATGCAGGGCACGTAGATGCTTTTCTGCGACAACGCTTTGAACCAGGCGCTGTTCTCCTGGGCGCGGGTGAGCTTGGCGCCGCGCAAAATCAGCAGAACGTCAGAATGGAGTAGCCCGGCGAGTTTCACCAGCTGTTCGCCTATCGGCGCGCCGGGACCGGAGTCTGGCAGCGTCAGCGACAATATCTGTCGTGATGAGAATAAGCTCAGCGCCTGACAGGCGCCGAAGATGGCGTCCCAGTCAGTCGTGTTATCCAGTGTAAACCGGAATTGTTCGTCAAAATCTTGCTGTTGAGCGGTATGGCAGATGTGATCCTGACTTTCCTGCAGCAGCAGCGGATCGTTGCCGAATAGCAGATAACAACCGCGCAGCCCCTCTCGGAGCTGCGCGGCGAGTTGCTCAGGATAAATCCGGGTCATGAACGTGCGGGAGCGGCTGGAGCAGAATGGGGTGTCTCTTTGTTCTGCTCGGCGTTTTTGCTTCCCTTCACGGTCAGCAGGCTACGCACCAGCTGTTGTGCGGCCTGCTCGCGCATTTCCTGGAGGATAATATCCTGCTCGGCGTCTTTGGCGAGCGCCGTGAGCGGGTTATCAAAGAAAGTGCGGAAGACTTTGACGCTCAGCGGGTAGATATCATCACCCGGCATAAGTACCTGAGCGTTCAGCTCCAGGACAAACTGATACTCGGCGGCTTTACCATCCTGGAAAACGGACGCGGTACTGCGTGTTTGCGAAGCCCCCAGCACGCGCAGGGACGGAATGTCCTGACGTTTGGAATTCTCAACAATGTTCACATTGTTGAGACGAAGCTGCTCGCGCACCGCGCGCGTCATCGGCCCATATGGGTCCGAGCTATCCAGAATCAGGTTATGCAACTGATGCGGCACCTGAGTCGTGCCGCGCAGATGAAAACCGCAACCGGCGGTGATGAGTACCGCCAGTCCCAGCAACAACGTCATTAGTGGGTGTCGCACAAGTTCCTCCTCGCCTTAACCCACAACCAGGTTAAGCAGTTTTCCAGGGACGTAAATCACTTTCCGCACGGTTACGCCATCAAGATACTTGGCCACCAGCGGTTCTTCTGCAGCGCGTTCACGAACTTGCTGCTCGTTGGCGTCGGCCGCAACGGTAATTTTGCCGCGGACTTTGCCGTTGACCTGAATCACGACCAGCTTCGAGTCTTCAACCATAGCCTGTTCATCCGCGACCGGCCACGGCGCGTTATCGATATCGCTTTCGCCGTGCAGCTCTTGCCACAGCGTGAAGCAGATATGCGGGGTGAACGGATACAGCATGCGGACGACGGCCTGCAGCGTTTCCTGAGTCAGGGCGCGATCTTGCTCGCTTTCCTGAGAAGCCTTCGCCAGCTTGTTCATCAGTTCCATGATAGCGGCAATGGCGGTATTGAACGTCTGACGACGACCAATATCGTCGGTGACCTTGGCGATGGTTTTGTGCAGGTCGCGGCGCAGCGCTTTCTGATCGTCCGTCAGTTTCGCGACGTCCAGCGGCTGAACAGCGCCTTTAGCGGTATGATCCAACACCTGTTTCCAAACGCGTTTCAGGAAGCGGTTGGCTCCTTCCACGCCGGATTCCTGCCACTCCAGCGTCATTTCCGCCGGGGAAGCGAACATCATAAACAGACGTACGGTATCCGCGCCGTATTTTTCCACCATGACCTGCGGGTCGATGCCGTTGTTTTTCGACTTCGACATTTTGCTCATGCCGGCATAAATCACCTCGCGGCCTTCGGCGTCGAACGCTTTCACGATACGGCCTTTCTCATCGCGCTCAACGGTCACGTCGGCCGGAGAGATCCACACGCGCTCGCCGTTTTGGCCGACGTAGTAGAACGCGTCTGCCAGCACCATTCCCTGACACAGCAGGCGTTTCGCAGGTTCGTCGGAGTTGACCAGACCGGCGTCGCGCAGCAGTTTGTGGAAGAAACGGAAATACATCAGATGCATGATGGCGTGTTCGATGCCGCCAACATACTGGTCGACCGGCAGCCAGTAGTTGGCCGCGGCGGGATCCAGCATGCCTTCGTCGAACTGCGGGCAGGTGTAGCGCGCATAGTACCAGGACGATTCCATGAAGGTATCGAAGGTATCGGTTTCACGCAGCGCTGGCTGGCCGTTGACCGTGGTTTTCGCCCATTCAGGATCGGCTTTGATCGGGCTGGTGATGCCGTCCATGACCACATCTTCAGGCAGTTTGACCGGCAGCTGATCTTCAGGCGTCGGAATGACCGTGCCGTCTTCCAGCGTAACCATCGGGATCGGCGCGCCCCAGTAACGCTGACGGGAAACGCCCCAGTCGCGTAGTCGGTAGTTGACCTTGCGCTGACCAACGCCTTTCTCAACCAGCGTGTCGGCGATGGCCTTGAAGGCTTCTTCGTAATCAAGACCGTCGAATTCGCCGGAGTTGAACAGGCGTCCTTTCTCCGTCAGCGCCTGAGCGGACAGGTCGACGTCTTGGCCTTCCGCGGCCTGAATAACCTGTTTGATCGGCAGCCCGTATTTGGTGGCGAACTCCCAGTCGCGTTGGTCGTGAGCCGGTACGGCCATGACCGCGCCGGTGCCGTATTCCATCAGCACAAAGTTTGCGATCCATACCGGTACTTTTTCGCCGTTCAGCGGATGGATGGCGTACAGACCGGTCGCCATGCCTTTTTTCTCCATCGTCGCCATGTCGGCTTCGGCCACTTTGGTATTGCGGCACTCTTCGATGAAGTCATTCAGCGCAGGATTTTTTTCTGCGGCCAGCAGAGACAGAGGATGCCCTGCAGCGACGGCGACATAGGTCACGCCCATGAAGGTATCGGGGCGCGTCGTGTAAACCGTCATCTGGCGATCGCTGTCCGCGATGTCGAAGGTAATTTCGACGCCTTCGGAACGGCCGATCCAGTTGCGCTGCATGGTTTTGACCTGCTCCGGCCAGCTTTCCAGCGTATCCAGGTCGTTCAGCAACTGGTCCGCGTAGTCCGTGATCTTGATGAACCACTGCGGGATTTCTTTGCGTTCCACTTTGCTGTCACAACGCCAGCAGCAGCCGTCGATGACCTGTTCGTTGGCCAGTACGGTCTGGTCGTTCGGACACCAGTTGACGGCGGAGGTTTTCTTGTAGACCAGGCCTTTTTCGTACAGCTTGGTGAAGAACCACTGTTCCCAGCGATAGTAGTCAGGTTTGCAGGTGGCGATCTCGCGATCCCAATCGTAGCCGAAGCCCAGCAGTTTTAGCTGGTTCTTCATGTATTCGATATTGTCGTAGGTCCAGGGGGCGGGAGCAGTTTTATTCTTGACCGCCGCGCCTTCCGCCGGCAGACCAAAGGCGTCCCAGCCGATAGGCTGTAGCACGTTTTTACCGAGCATGCGCTGATAGCGTGAGATGACATCGCCGATGGTGTAGTTACGGACGTGTCCCATATGGAGTCGGCCAGAAGGGTAAGGCAGCATGGAAAGGCAATAGTATTTTTCCTTGCTGGAGTCTTCGGTCACTTTGAAGGTTTGTTTTTCTTGCCAGTGAAGCTGGACTTGCGCTTCTATTTCATCTGGGCGGTATTGCTCGTGCATGGCTGCCAGTGGTCCTTTGGGTAGTGATAATGGCTACGTTTGTAGCCCATTGTGCATACTAAAAGATCCGCATAGCATAGCTGATAAGCGTCTTGGGCAACAACACCTTGAGGTCGTCCGGGACGGATTTCTGCCTTGCCTGTTCATCAGCGACGGCCCGCTCGTGCTTCTGATTGCGACAAAACGACGGGGAAGTGCGGAGTGCGACACCGCCTGCGGTTTGAACATGAAAATCATCTACACTGAAGTCATCCTATGTGCAGATGTCAGCATGGTGTCGTCCGGCGACGAGAATCGTAGCGCACGCATCATCCCACCCGGTTTGTTGAGGAGTCGCAATGAATAAAGTAGGCCGTTACTACCAGACGTTAATGTCGGATATCACCGCGCGTTTGCACGGGGGAGAGCGTGATGTGGCGAAGCTTATCGATCATGCGCGCCGCCATATTGCAGAGGATAATGCTTTGACGCAGCAGGAAGGCGAACAGATCCTGCAGGCCATCCGGCGCGATCTCGCTGAGTTCGCACGTAGCTATGAGGAAAGCCGCGACGAAATCACCGACAGCATTTTTATGCGCGTCATCAAGGAAAGCCTGTGGCAGGAGCTGGCGGACATCACGGACAAAACGCAGTTGGAGTGGCGGGAGATGTTTCAGGACGTCAACCACCACGGCGTCTATCATAGCGGGGAGGTGGTCGGGCTGGGCAATCTGGTGTGCGAAAACTGCCACTACCATCTGACTTTTTATACCCCGGAGGTCCTGCCGCGCTGCCCGAAATGTTCGCACGACCAATTTCATCGCCAGCCCTTCCAGCCCTAGCGAGAACGTCACGCACACGAGGTTTCCGGCGTTCATTCCCACGGTCGCCATAGATGTAAAAAAATCCCGGCATCGGCTGCCGGGATTTTTTGGGTCAGAGCGCTGACGTTATGTAGTGATGCACTGCGCTGAACTCGTGTATTAGTGCAGGATTTTCGCCAGAAAGTCTTTAGCGCGTTCGGACTTGGGATTGGTGAAGAAGTCCTCTTTGCGGGTGTCTTCGACAATCTTGCCCTCGTCCATAAAGATGACCCGGTGCGCCACTTTGCGGGCAAAGCCCATTTCGTGGGTCACGACCATCATGGTCATCCCTTCCTGCGCCAGTTCGACCATCACGTCCAGCACTTCATTAATCATTTCCGGGTCAAGCGCGGAGGTCGGTTCGTCGAACAGCATCGCGATGGGGTCCATGCACAGCGCACGGGCGATAGCCACACGCTGCTGCTGGCCGCCGGAAAGCTGTCCCGGATATTTGTCCGCGTGCGCGGAGAGACCGACGCGATCCAGCAGTTTCCTGGCCTTTTCACGCGAAGGTTCACGCTCACGTTTGAGCACCTTGACCTGCGCCAGGGTGAGGTTGTCGATGATCGACAGATGCGGAAACAGCTCAAAATGCTGGAATACCATGCCGACTTTAGAGCGAAGCTGGGCCAGATTAGTGCGTTTGTCGTTGACGGCGATGCCATTAACTTCAATCTGCCCTTCCTGAATGGGTTCAAGTCCATTAACGGTTTTGATGAGGGTCGATTTACCGGAGCCGGAAGGGCCGCAAACGACGACTACCTCACCTTTTTTGACTTCTGTGGAGCAGTCGGTAAGTACCTGAAATTGACCGTACCACTTAGAAACATTTTTCAGGGAAATCATCAAACCGTCCTTTTCTTCAGATAATTAACCAGCATTGATGCGCAGATGCTGATAATAAAATAAACAAACCCGGCAAACAGAATCATCTCAACCTGCGTTCCGTCGCGCTCGCCAATGCTGGAGGCGGTGCGGAAGAAATCGGCCAGACTGAGCACGTACACCAGAGAGGTGTCCTGAAACAGAACAATACCCTGAGTCAGCAGTAGCGGAACCATTGCCCGGAAAGCTTGAGGCAGAATCACCAGTCTCATGGACTGCCAGTGCGTCATGCCCAGCGCCAATGCGGCGGAAGCCTGGCCGCGCGCGATACTCTGAATCCCGGCGCGAATGATTTCAGAGTAGTAGGCCGCCTCAAACAGGGAGAAGGCTACCATAGCCGAAACTAGCCGAATATCGGTTTTCGGCGACAGCCCAAGCACATTTTGTAAAAAGCTTGGCACAATCAGGTAAAACCACAGCAGCACCATGACTAACGGTACGGAACGGAACAAGTTTACGTACAGTTTGGCAAACCAGCTGATGGGTTTGAACGAAGACAGCCGCATGACGGCGAGAAGGGTTCCCCAGAGAATACCGAAAATGACGGCAATCACCGTAATTTTAATCGTGACGCCAAGGCCTTGCAGCAGGTAAGGCAGGCTGGGAGCGATCGAGCTCCAGTCAAATTCATACATTCTTATTTGCTCCCCATATTGCCCGGCAAACGGGTTTTTCGTTCAACGACCTGCATCAGCAACATGATGATGGCGTTGATGGCGATATAGGCCAGCGTAATCGCCGTGAAAGACTCATAGGCATGCGCGGAATAGTCGAGCAGCTTGCCCGCCTGCGCGGCCATGTCGACCAGGCCGATCGTCGAGGCTATCGCGGAGTTTTTGACCAGGTTGAGCATCTCTGACGTCAATGGCGGAACGATGACGCGATAGGCGTTGGGCAACAGCACGTAGCGGTAGGTCTGCGGCAGCGTTAGGCCAATCGCCAGACCGGCGGCTTTCTGGCCGCGGGGCAGAGACTGAATGCCGGCGCGAACCTGTTCGCAGACGCGTGCGGCCGTGAACATGCCGAGGCAGATCATGGACGACAGGAAGAACTGAATATTCGGGTCCAGCTCCGCTTTAAACCACATGCCAAGTTCGACCGGCAGCAGTTCGGGAACCACGAGATACCAGATAAAGAACTGAACGATGAGCGGGACGTTACGAAACAGCTCCACGTAACAGGTGCCGATGCCTGAAATGAAACGGTTGGGCGCGGTACGCATAATTCCCAGCAGCGAACCCAGCAGGAATGCGATGACCCAGGCGCACAGGGATAGTGAGACGGTCACCTGTAGGCCGGAAATAATCCATCCAAGGTAAGTGGTATTACCGAATGGAGCGGATTGCAGGAAAATACCCCAATTCCAATCTGTTGACATAAAAAACTCCGGTAAAAAGGGTAGCCGTCTAGGCTACCCGAAGACTTGTGAACGGTCTGGAGCTCAGGACAGGGAGCGACTGACCCGAGCCCGCCAGCATGTTCGCAAATCAGCAATCGAAATGCCTGAACCGATTATCTTGTGATGTATGCAGCTTAAAAGGCTTTGTCGTTAGGTGCTTTGAACAAGGCTTTCATATCGTCAGACAGTTCGAAGTTCAGGTTCAGATTGCGCGGCGGAATAGGCTGCTTGAACCAGGTATCAAACCATTTTTCGGCTTCACCTGACGTCTGGATCTGGGCGATGGTTTCGTCGACCAGCGCTTTGAATTGCGGATCGTCTTTACGCATCATGCAGCCATAGGCCTCTTTGGACTGCGGTTGTCCAAGAATGACCCACTGATTTTGATTTTTTGACTTGGCGCGTTCGCCCGCCAGCAGAGCATCATCCATCATAAAGGCTACCGCTCGACCGCTTTCCAGAGTGCGGAAGGAGTCGCCGTGGTCTTTCGCGCTGATGATGCGCATTTTCATTTTCTTCTCGTCGTTCATCTTGTTCAGCAGGACTTCAGAGGTGGTTCCAGAAGTCACCACGACGGTTTTACCGGCCAAGTCCGGGAAATCCTTGATGCCGGAATCCACTTTGGTCATCAGACGGGTGCCGATGATGAAGATGGTGTTGGAGAAGTCGGCCTGTTTCTGACGCTCCAGGTTATTGGTGGTGGAACCGCACTCCAGGTCGTAAGTGCCGTTTTGCAGCAGCGGGATGCGGTTCTGCGCGGTGATAGGAAGCAGTTTGACCTGAAGGTTTGGCGCACCAATTTTCTTTTTGACGGCTTCAACGATCTTGTCTGAATAGGCTTCGGAATAGCCAACGACTTTCTGCTGGTTGTCGTAATAAGAGAAAGGAACGGAAGATTCGCGGTGTCCGATAACGATGACCCCGTTGTCTTTCACTTTCTTCAATGTGCCGGTCAGCTCTTCCGCATGAGCCAGACTGCCTGCCGCCGTACCTGCCAGAAGTAGTGAAAGTGCCAGTTTACGCAATTGCATGTGCTAACTCCTTTGCTGTTGTGATGGCGCTAATCAATGAGTGGCGCTTTGCGGGTGCACCGCGAAAGCGCAAATAAACAGCTACATCGTTAAAAAAAGCCAACTGTTAACAATCTGAGGCCGCTATGTCTCTTTTTTGAGAGTTGATCTGCACTAAATTGCAGCACTTGGTCGGCTTGGCACTACTTTGGTGCTATCGCTGCCCCGAATCCGTGCTGCGTAGGATCAGACACTCTTAAAAGACGCCAGGTTGGCCGCGTCGCATAGGTTTTAGCAATTAATATGCCAGGAGTTAAAAAGGGCATGCTAAGCATGCCCTTTCTTATTCACGATGTCCGATGACGGGAGGAGGGTCAGCGGCGGCGGATGAGGGGAGAGAAAATGGCGCAGAAGCCGAACAGCAGCGTCAGCGTCCACAACGGCCATGATCCCCAACGCGCGTAAGGCGTCATGCCGGTCGCCGGGGTGACGGAGGTTTCCAGCACATCACGCGTGAACTGCGGCAGCGAGGCGCTGACGTCGCCGTTCGGCGTGACGACGGCCGTAATGCCGTTGTTCGTGCTGCGCAGCAAGGGACGCCCCAGCTCCAGCGCGCGCATTCTCGCCATCTGGAAGTGCTGCCACGGACCGATCGAGTGACCGAACCACGCATCGTTGGAGATGGTGAGCAGCATGTCGGTGTTTTCGTGGAAGTTGTCCCGTACCTGCTGACCCAGGATGATTTCGTAGCAAATCGTGGCGGTGAGCCGGTAGCCGCTGACTTCCAGCTGCGGTTGCACATAGCTGCCGCGACTGAATGACGACATCGGCAGATCGAACAGCGGCGCTAACGGGCGTAGCAGGGTTTCCAGCGGCACAAACTCGCCAAAAGGCACCAAGTGGTGCTTGTTGTAGCGGTTGCCGGTGGGGTAGCGATAAGGCTGCTTGTCACCCAGAACGATGATGCTGTTGTAATAGTCTGCGTCGTTGTCTTTGGGGCGGACGTCGACGATGCCGGTGATCAGGCTGCTATGGCGCTCAAGCAGTGCGCGATCGACCAAATGCAAATACGCCTGCTGGCGGGATTCAATGTCGGGGATCGCCGNCTCCGGCCAAATGATGATCGGCGCTTTTCCCATCGCGGGCAGGCTGCTGTCCAGATAGATTTTTAGCGTGTTCAGCAGCTCATCGGGGTCCCATTTCAGGGACTGCGGGATATTACCTTGCACCAGTGCGACATTGACGGTGCGGTCGGGTTCCAGCTTGAACCAGTCGATACCTCGCAGCGGCCATACCAGCATCAGGACCGCGGCTCCGACGACGGCCGGCTGCCAGCGGCGAGTAGACAATGCCAGCGCCAGAAGGCCGCTGATGAGTACCAGCACGAATGTAATGGCGTCCACGCCGAGAATCGGCGCCAGACCTTTGAGCGGGCCATCGATTTGGCTATAGCCGAACTGTAGCCACGGAAAGCCTGTCAGCACCCAGCCACGCAGAAACTCGGTCAACTGCCAGAGCGCGGGCGCAGCGACGGCGACACGCAGCAGATTTGTTTTAGGCCAGAGACGGGTCAGTATCCCGGCAAACATCATGGGATACAGCGCGAGATAAAGCGCCAGGAGAATGACCAGACCCACGTTAATGGGGCCGGGCATCCCGCCGAAGTTAGCGATGCTGACATACACCCACTGTACGCCGCTGATGAACAGCCCGAAGCCCCACGCAAAGCCAACGGCGGCAGACTGGCGGACGCTGCGGCCCAGCGTCAGCGCCTGTAAACCGAACAGGGAGACCAGCGCGGCGGGCCAGATATCAAAAGGGGAAAATGCCAGCGTGCCGCTGGCGCCGAATAAAAGCGCCAGCAGAATCCGGCTCTGCTGGCGTTGTAACAGGGAAGCAACAGTCATAGCTGACTAGTTTTCCAATATGGGTTGCGGAGCGTGGTCAGGTATTCTGACGTGGACTTGAATGATCCGGCGGCTGTCTGCCATAGCGACTTTGAATTGGTAGCCGNCCAGCTCGATGGTTTCCCCCCGAGCCGGCAGATGACCGAATGCCTGCATAATCAGGCCGCCGATGGTGTCTACCTCTTCGTCGCTGAATTGGGTAGAGAAGGACTCGTTGAAGTCTTCAATCGGTGTCAGCGCCCGGACGGTATACGTCTGGCGGGTCAGATGGCGGATGTCGCGATCTTCTTCATCATCGTATTCGTCTTCGATCTCGCCGACGATGAGTTCCAGGATGTCTTCAATCGTGACCAGCCCGGAAACACCGCCGAATTCGTCGATGACGATAGCCATGTGATAGCGCAACGAGCGGAATTCATTCAGCATGCGGTCGACGCGTTTACTTTCCGGTACGACGACCGCAGGGCGCAGGACTTTGTCCATACTGAACGGTTCGGAATCGCTGCGCATGAACGGCAGCAAATCCTTGGCCATCAAAATCCCTTCGATGTGATCTTTATCTTCGCTGATGACCGGGAAGCGGGAGTGGGCGGACTCGATAATCACGTCCAGGCACTCTTCAAGCGTTTGGTTGTGCTTCAGGGTAATCATCTGCGAACGCGGGATCATGATGTCCCGTACCCGCTGTTCAGCGATATCCATTACCCCTTCCAGCATGTCGCGGGTTTCCGGATCGATCAGATCGTTTTGTTCCGAATCACGAATCAGCGTGAGCAGGTCGTTACGATCTTTGGGTTCACCGTGGAAAAGCTGGTTGAGAATAAGAGAAAAGAAGCCCTTTTTGGGGCTGGGGTTATCGCTGTTGGAAGAATGGTCGTCGCTCATGGCGTATCTGTTAACGTCTCTCAGTTTAGGGTAAGAAAACCAGCGGGGGAACGGTCGTGTTCAGCCGCCGCTGGCATATAGCTGTGTAAGATACCGAATTTAACGCAACTCGGTAACCGTTTATTTTTCTGCCAGATAAGGATCGGCGTATCCCATCCCTTGCATGATCTCAGTTTCCAGCGATTCCATCTCTTCGGCCTCGCTGTCTTCAATGTGATCATAGCCCAGAAGATGCAGGCAGCCGTGTACCACCATATGCGCCCAGTGCTCTTCCAATGTTTTTTCCTGCTCGGCCGCTTCCTGCTCCACTACCTGACGGCAAATGATGAGGTCGCCCAGCAGAGGGAGTTCAACTTCCGGTGGTGCTTCGAACGGGAAGGAGAGCACGTTGGTGGGCTTGTCTTTGCCGCGGTAGGTGTGGTTCAGCTCATGGCTTTCCGCCTCATCGACGATGCGGATAGTCACCTCCGACTCCGCCTGAAACTGCGGCAGCACCGTATCCAGCCAGCGCTGAAAGTGAGCCTCTGAGGGCAGACCCTCGCTGTTTTCACAGGCGATCTGCAGATCGAGAATGACCTGACTCATTTGTGCTCCTGCCCGGCGGCTTGCAGCGCTTCGCGTTTACGCTGTTCGGCCAGCGCGTCTTTGCGCTTTTGCTCCGCCGTTTCCCAGGCTTCATAGGCGTTGACGATACGAGCGACCACAGGATGGCGCACCACATCTTCGCTGTGGAAGAAGTTGAAACTGATTTCTTCGACGTCTGACAGCACTTCAATTGCGTGCCGCAGCCCGGATTTCTGGTTGCGTGGCAGGTCGATCTGCGTCACGTCGCCGGTGATGACGGCTTTAGAATTGAAGCCGATACGCGTCAGGAACATCTTCATTTGTTCGATCGTAGTGTTCTGACTTTCATCCAGAATGATGAAGGCGTCATTGAGCGTGCGGCCGCGCATATAAGCGAGCGGAGCGACTTCAATCACATTGCGTTCAATCAGTTTCTCGACTTTTTCGAAGCCCAGCATTTCGAAAAGCGCGTCATACAGCGGGCGCAGATACGGGTCGACTTTCTGGCTTAAGTCACCCGGCAGGAAGCCCAGTTTTTCACCGGCCTCTACCGCCGGACGGGTCAGCAGAATTCGGCGAATTTCCTGGCGCTCCAGCGCATCGACGGCGGCGGCCACCGCCAGATAGGTTTTCCCGGTACCGGCCGGTCCGACGCCGAATGAAATGTCGTGATCGAGAATATGGGCGACGTACTGCGCCTGATTGGGCGTACGTGGTTTGATGACGCCGCGTTTGGTACGAATGTTCACCGCTTTGCCGAATTCAGGCACGCTGTCGGCGGATTGCTCCAAAACGCCGGACTCTTTGATTGCCAGATGGATCTGTTCTGGGTCGATATCCTGGCTCGCGCCCTTCATCGGCGCGGTATCAACATACAGATGCAGCAGGATATCGGCGGCCGCCTTAACGCAAAGTTCGGTACCGACTAATTTGAATTGATTATCGCGTCGGTTGATTTCAATGCCCAGGCGTCGTTCCAACTGTTTGATATTGTCGTCAAACGGGCCGCACAGGCTGAGTAAACGTTTATTGTCCGCGGGTTCGAGGGTTATCTCTTTGGTCGTTACGTTCAAATTATTCCTCTTGGTATTTAACCGGAAAATGGACGGATTGAGACGGGAGTCCCGTCGACTGGCGATCGCCAGCTATGCATGAATAACCATGATTATTTATCGCTAACCCGAAAAGGCGCAAGTCGCACTACCGATATTGGGGGCAGTTTCATAAAAACAAGGCAGGATTATCGGGATGGGAACTCGGGCAGCCAAGGCTGCCCGTTGTTGCGAGAGTATCAGGGNTGATAAATGCCAACGCCAATCTCATTTTCTTTGCGGGTACGGGCGATGACCGCCGCCGGCGATTCAATTACGCGTAGCCCCATTTGATCTTCGGTGCGGACCAGTATGCCGCGCAGCGAGTTCGGGTAAACGTCGACGATTTCCACGTCCACAAACTTGCCGATCATCTCAGGCGACCCTTCGAAGTTGACGACACGGTTGTTTTCGGTGCGGCCGGAAAGCTCCATGACGTTCTTGCGGGAAGTCCCTTCGACCAGCACGCGCTGTACGGTCCCCATCATCTGTCGACTGAAGCGCATTGCCTGCTGGGTAATGCGTTCCTGCAGGAGATACAGACGCTGTTTTTTCTCGTCTTCGCTGACGTCGTCCACCATATCGGCCGCTGGGGTGCCGGGGCGTGGTGAATAGATGAAGCTGAAGCTCATGTCGAAATTGACGTCGGCAATCAGGTTCATGGTCTGCTCAAAATCGTCTTTAGTCTCGCCGGGGAAGCCGACGATGAAGTCGGAACTGATTTGAATGCCCGGACGCGCTTTATGCAACTTGCGGATAATCGCTTTGTATTCCAGCGCGGTATGACGACGCTTCATCATCGTCAGCACGCGGTCGGAGCCGCTCTGCACCGGCAGATGCAGGAAGCTGACCAGCTCCGGCGTATCTTCATACACGCTGATGATATCGTCGGTGAATTCGATCGGATGGCTGGTGGTGAAACGGATGCGGTCGATGCCGTCAATGGCGGCCACCAAACGAATCAGTTCGGCGAAGGTGCAGATGTTGCCGTCATAGGTTTCGCCGCGATAGGCGTTAACGTTCTGGCCCAGCAAGTTAACTTCGCGCACGCCCTGTTCGGCCAGCTGCGCCACTTCAAACAGCACATCGTCGCAGGGACGGCTGACTTCTTCGCCGCGGGTATAGGGGACCACGCAGAAGGTACAATATTTATTGCAGCCTTCCATGATGGAGACGAAGGCGGTCGGGCCTTCGGCGCGCGGTTCCGGCAGACGGTCGAATTTCTCGATTTCGGGGAAGCTCACGTCAACGATCGGGCTGTGCGTGCCGTTCACGTGATTAATCATTTCCGGCAGGCGGTGCAGTGTTTGCGGCCCGAAAATGACGTCTACGTAGTGGGCGCGTTCGCGAATGTGCGCGCCTTCCTGGGAAGCGACGCAGCCGCCGACGCCAATGATCAGGTTTGGATTGCTATCTTTCAGCGCTTTCCAGCGGCCAAGCTGATGGAAGACTTTTTCCTGCGCCTTTTCACGGATCGAACAGGTGTTCAGCAGCAGAATGTCCGCTTCTTCTGCGATTTCGGTCAGCTCATAACCGTGAGTGCTTTCCAGTAAGCCGGCTATCTTGGATGAATCGTATTCGTTCATCTGACAGCCCCAGGTTTTTATATGCAGTTTTTTTGTCATTGTCATCGACTTGCCATTACTCAGTTCGGGTGAACACGCTTTACCTTGATGCGGGCGCGTATTGTAATCGTTTGGCGCCGCTGTGACCAGCATGCGCCAATCTTCGCTTTTCTGATAAAAGCGGCTGAAATCCAGTAAACTGTGCTTAATTCTCTTCCTGTCATGCACGGGACTCTCATCGCGAATAGTGGGGCACGTATGCACTTTGACGCAGTCATTGTCGGCGGGGGTATGGTGGGCGCCGCCGCCGCATTAGGATTGGCGCAAAATGGTTTTCAGGTGGCGTTAGTGGAGCAGGAAGCGCCGCCGGCGTTTGATGCCGAAAGCCCGCCGGATTTGCGGCTATCCGCCATCGGCTATGCTTCCGTGGCGCTGTTACGCCAGCTAGGAGCGTGGGCGAACGTGGAACAGATGCGCAGCGCGCCCTATCGGCGGCTGGAAACCTGGGAATGGGACAGCGCCCGAGTCGCGTTCGACGCCAGCGAGTTGAACTTGCCGGAATTGGGTTACATGGTCGAAAACCGGGTATTGCAACTGGCGCTGTGGCAGTCGCTGGAAAAGACTCAGGGAGTGACGTTTCTCTGCCCGCGGCATCTTAAACAGTTGGATTACGATGCGCCGGTCTGGCGACTGACGCTGGATGACGACGCCGTCGTCGAAACGACGCTGGTAGTGGGCGCGGATGGCGCGCAGTCGCGGGTTCGCCAGTGGGCGGGAATCGGCGTCAGCGGTTGGCAGTATCGCCAGTCTTGTATGTTAATCAGCGTTCGTACGGAAGGGGCGCAGCAGGATGTGACCTGGCAGCAGTTCACGCCGGATGGCCCGCGTGCCTTTTTGCCTTTGTTCGATCAGTGGGGATCGCTGGTGTGGTACGACAGCCCGCAGCGCATTCGCCAGTTGCAAAGCTTGTCGATGGCGCAGATGGACGACGCAATCGCAGAAACTTTTCCTGCGCGTACCGGGCGGGTCAATGCCGTGGCGGCGGGCGCCTTCCCGTTAATTCGTCGGCATGCCCAGTGCTACGTGGCACCGGGATTGGCGCTGCTGGGGGATGCGGCGCACACTATCAACCCACTGGCGGGGCAGGGCGTGAATCTGGGTTACCGTGATGTCGCAGCCTTGCTGGCGGTTGTCTCTCAAGCGCGAGACCGCGGCGAGTGCTGGTATGAGGCGTCGGTCCTTCAGCGTTATCAGCAACAGCGCAGGACAGACAATCTGCTGATGCAAAGTGGGATGGATTTATTCTACGGGGCTTTCAGCAACCGCCTCGCTCCACTGACGCTGGCAAGGAATGTGGCGCTGATGGCGGCTCAACGTGCGGGTAAACTGAAACAGCAGGCGCTGAAGTACGCGCTGGGGCTTTAGTTCAGGCGGCCGGTCTAGGCCGCGTTTAATCATGGCGCGGTACAGTGCGCCGTACTGCGCTGAACATCGCGTTTATCCAACAAAAATGTGTGTGAAAAGAATGATGACATATCTATATCTATTTTTAGCGATCGTCGCTGAAGTGATCGCCACTACGGCGCTTAAGCTATCGGATAGCTTCACCCGTTTGGTGCCCAGCATCGTTACCCTGGTGTTTTATGCGGTGGCCTTCTACTGCCTGACCATTACGATGCGCACGCTCCCGACAGGCGTCATCTATGCCATCTGGTCCGGTGCGGGAATTGTATTAATTGCTGGCGTTAGCTGGGCGATCTATGGTCAGCGTCTGGATTTACCCGCTGTGCTGGGCATGGGGCTGATTATTGCCGGTGTGATAGTGATTAACGTCTTTTCCAAATCCGTCGCGCATTAATACCGATAGAGAAAGAAGGGATAAGCGTTGGCGAAATGCCGACTGATGTAACGGTCGCAGCGTCGAAAATGTTGGGTGGGTGATTACCGCATTGCGACTGGAATGAGTCAACGCGATTTAGGACGAATTACCAGCAACAAAAAAGCCTGCATAAGCAGGCTTTTTTGTATTCGTGGCTGGGGTACCAGGATTCGAACCTGGGAATGCCGGAATCAGAATCCGGTGCCTTACCGCTTGGCGATACCCCAATAATATGGTGGCTACGACGGGATTCGAACCTGTGACCCCAGCATTATGAGTGCTGTGCTCTAACCAGCTGAGCTACGTAGCCTTTGTACTGCTATTTGTCAGAAGAAAGTTTCTTCGTGACGAATGTTTGGCTGGGGTACCAGGATTCGAACCTGGGAATGCCGGAATCAGAATCCGGTGCCTTACCGCTTGGCGATACCCCAACGGGTTGCACTTCTAATGAAGTGTCTCACTAAAATTGGCTGGGGTACCAGGATTCGAACCTGGGAATGCTGGGATCAAAACCCAGTGCCTTACCGCTTGGCGATACCCCAATAAAACGTTGCTTGACCTAGAAGATTACATGGTGCGGGAGGCGAGACTTGAACTCGCACACCTTGCGGCGCCAGAACCTAAATCTGGTGCGTCTACCAATTTCGCCACTCCCGCAAAAAAGATGGTGGCTACGACGGGAATCGAACCTGTGACCCCAGCATTATGAGTGCTGTGCTCTAACCAGCTGAGCTACGTAGCCATCTTTTCCGCGTCACCTTCATCGGCGTTGCGGGGCGCATTATGCGTAGTTGACTTTGAACCGTCAACACATTTTTTCCCGAAAATGGCCTGTCGGCGGCCGTTTGTCTGGGTTATGAACAGTATGAACAGAAAAGCGTCAAAAGGCCGTTTTTTTTGCCATCATCGATAAGAAAAACGGGCCTCTGGAGGCCCGTTTAGTGTGAGAACCGTGAAATCGACGGTTAGTAGGCTGACTGGTGCACGCCTACGGCGCGACCAGACGGATCGTCCATCTTTTTGAAGGATTCGTCCCACTCAATCGCCTTGGCGGAAGAGCAGGCGACGGACGGTCCTCCGGGAACGCATTCTGCAGCGCTGGGAACCGGGAACAGCTCTTCAAAGATCTCACGGTACAGGTAGCCTTCTTTAGACGTCGGCGTGTTGTACGGGAAACGGAAGTGCGCGGTTTCCATCTGCTGGTCGGAAATTTGCTCCGCAGCGATCTCTTTCAGAGAATCAATCCAGCTATAACCGACCCCGTCGGAGAACTGCTCTTTCTGGCGCCATGCCACGTCGTGCGGCAGGTATGACTCAAAGCACTCGCGCAGGATGTGTTTTTCCATTTTGCCGTTGCCGCACATCTTGTCTTTCGGGTTAACGCGCATCGCCACGTCGAGGAACGCCTTATCCAGGAAAGGAACGCGGGCTTCAACACCCCATGCGGACATCGCTTTGTTGGCGCGGGCGCAGTCGTACTGATGCAGCGCCAGCAGTTTACGCACGGTTTCTTCGTGGAACTCTTTGGCGTTAGGCGCTTTATGGAAGTAAAGGTAGCCGCCAAACACTTCGTCGGCGCCTTCGCCGGACAACACCATTTTGATTCCCATCGCTTTAATTTTACGGGACATCAGATACATCGGCGTGGACGCGCGAATGGTCGTTACGTCGTAAGTTTCGATGTGGTAAATCACATCGCGGATGGCATCCAGGCCTTCCTGCACCGTAAAGTTGATCTCGTGGTGCACGGTGCCCAGATGGTCAGCCACCTGCTTGGCCGCCTTCAAATCCGGCGCGCCTTTAAGACCGACGGCGAAAGAGTGTAACTGCGGCCACCAGGCTTCGCTGCGCGCATCATCTTCCACACGGCGAGCCGCATATTTTTTGGTGATGGCGGAAATAATAGAGGAATCCAGTCCGCCGGACAGCAGAACGCCGTAAGGAACATCAGACATTAAATGACTTTTAACCGACTCTTCCAGCGCGTCGCGCAGTTGTTCTTTATCCGTCACGTTGTCTTTAACGTTTTCGTAGTCAAACCAATCGCGGCGGTAGTACTCGCGAACTTCACCTTCTTGGCTCCACAGGTAGCTGCCAGCCGGGAATTCTTTGATCGTGCGGCATACAGGCACCAGCGATTTCATTTCGGACGCGACATAGAAGTTGCCGTGTTCGTCGTAGCCCATATACAGCGGGATAATGCCCAGATGGTCGCGGCCGATCAGGTAAGCATCTTTTTCGCTGTCGTACAGCGCGAAGGCGAACATGCCGTACAGCTCGTCAAGGAATTCCGGTCCTTTTTCCTGATAGAGAGCCAGAATGACTTCACAGTCGGAACCGGTCTGGAATTCGTAACGGTCGGCGTATTTCTCACGCAGTTCCTGATGGTTATAAATTTCGCCGTTGACGGCCAGAACGTGGGTGCGTGACTTGTTGTACAGCGGCTGAGCGCCGGTGTTGACATCAACGATAGAAAGACGCTCATGCGCCAGAATCGCTTTATCGCTGGCATAGACGCCGGACCAATCCGGGCCGCGGTGGCGCATCAGGCGGGACAGCTCCAGCGCTTTTTTACGCAGTTCAACCGGGTCGGTTTTCAGATCAAGCACACCAAAAATAGAACACATAAAATGAAGCTCCTTGATTCGCCGATCTCGCGAGTGGTCGCGAGTCAAATAAATGAGGTGTTGCCAGCAGTGGATGGAGCGATGTTTCTATGCCGAATGACCGCGCTGTGTGTACCGCTGCTGTGTCAGTAACGAAGATTTAGCATCAAAATGGCACTTGAGTTCAATAACCTTTAATGAAAAAAGCATTCATGATGAGGAATACTTAATATTTAGCGCAATATAATAAACATTCCATAAAATGCATTTACGGGATGCGCCTTTTTTTGGTGATTCCATAATTCGGCCTTATGGCCTTAATCGGCGCTTACTCTTTTTCCAGCAGCCGGATCAGCAACGTACCGTTAAGCATCGCCCGTTTGACCAGCGCGAAGGCGCCGATGGCGGACAGATGATGCAGTTCGGAAACCACGACGGGCAGGTTATTGCGAAAGTCCTTCAATACCTGCGTATTGATGCAGCGCTGGATAGCCGGCAGCAAAATTTTCGCCGCTTCGGTCACTTCCCCGGCGATCACGACCTGCTGCGGGTTGAATAGGTTGACCGTCAGAGCGATAGCCTTGCCCAGATACAATCCTGCATGTTCAATCACTTCATGCGCGAGCGCATCGCCACGGTTGGCGGCCAGACAGATCGGCGCGATCTGGCTGGTTTCCTCGGTGAGCTTGCTGGGGTAACCCTGTTTCAGCAGATGCAGAACGCGCTGCTCAATGGCGGAGTTGGATACCACGGTTTCCAGACAGCCAAAATTGCCGCAGTGGCAGTGATCCCCTAGCGGATCGATCTGAATATGACCGATTTCGCCGACGTTGCCGTTGCTGCCGAGAAAAATCTGCCCATTGACGATGATCCCCGCGCCGGTGCCGCGATGCACCCGAATCAAGATGGAGTCCTGACATTGGCGGCTTGCGCCGAAATAGTGTTCGGCCAGCGCCAGGCTGCGAATGTCGTGGCCGATAAAGCAGTTGACCTCGAAGCGCTCTTGCAAATGTTCCACCAGCGGCCAGTTGTCGACGTTGATATGCGGCATGTAGCGGACCAGACCGGCGGTAGGGTCAACCAGTCCCGGCAGCACCACGGAAATAGCGATCAGTTCGCGAATGCGGTTTTGATGCTGACTGATGAAGTGATCTATCGCTTTGAAGAGTGCGGTTTCTACCGTCTCCTGCGTCTTCTCCGGCAGGGTATAGTGCGTTTCCGCCAGCTGTCGCCCTTCCAGATTGTAGAGCGCGATGGTAGCGTCGTGGCGTCCGAGGCGGACCGCGATGGTATGAAAAGGGCGGGTCTCCGACACAATCGAAATTGCCCGGCGACCCCCGGTGGAGGCTTGCTGATCGACTTCTTTAATCAGCCCGCGCTCCAGCAGTTGGCGAGTGATTTTCGTGACGCTGGCGGGCGCAAGCTGGCTCTGTTCGGCGACTTGTATCCGGGAGATCGGACCTTGCTGGTCGATGAGCCGGTACACTACCGCGCTGTTTAACTGCTTTACCAGATCGATATTACCTATCTTCGCCTGTTCGCCTGTGGTCATGAAAAGTTGCCCGACTTAGTTCAATACTTCCTCGCCGTTGACAAAAGTATTGATGACATGGAAATCACGGGTGAACGCCGTCAGATTCGCGACTTTGCCGCACTCGATACTGCCCAGTCGGTGGTCGATGCCGATGGCGCGGGCAGGGTAGAGGGTGGCCATTCGGAGCGCTTCATCCAGGGCGATCCCCGCCTGTTCTACGCAGTTGCGTACCGCATCGATCATGGTGAGCGCCGACCCGCTGAGGGTGCCGTTCTCATCCACACAGATGCCGTCGCGGTAGTATATGGGTTTGCCGGCAAAAATGAACTGGTCAATTTCGGCGCCGGCGGGCGCTGTGGCGTCGGTGACCAAGACCAGTCGGTCGCCCTTAATGCGTTTACTGTTGCGGATGTTGGCCCAGCTGACGTGATGGCCGTCGGCGATGATGCCGCTATAGATTTCCGGCGCGTCGTAAATCGCGCCGACCAGCCCCGGTTCGCGTCCGGCAATGACCGGCATGGCGTTGAAAAGATGCGTGGCGCAGCGGATACCAGCGGCGAAGCCGCGTTTGGCCTCTTCCCAGGTTGCATTGGAGTGGCCTGCGGAAACGATAATGCCGGCGCGGGTCAATCGCTGGATGACGTCGGCGGCAACCTGCTCTGGCGCCAGTGTGATTTGGGTGATGACATCTGCGTTAGCGCACAAAAATTCGACTAACGCCTCGTCCGGTTGGCGGATCAGCGTGATGTCATGGGTGCCTTTCTTGATGGGATTCAGCCATGGACCTTCTATGTGCAGTCCCAACGCCTGGTGGTTGTTCTGCGCCAGATAGGCGCGCATGACTTCCACGCCGCGCCGGATGAAGTCGTCAGAAGCGGTGATCAGCGTCGGCAGGAAACTGGTGCAGCCGGATTTTTCATTGGCCTGCTGCATGATTTCCAGCGTTTTGACCGAGATATTGTCCAGCGTGTCGTTAAACTGCACGCCGCCACAGCCGTTCAACTGAAGGTCGATAAATCCCGGAGCGAGCAGGGCGCCGTTGAGGTCGCGTGTTTCAATATCGGCCGGTAATTCGTTTACCGGACAAACACGGTCTATCAGGCCGTCGGCTATGACAACGGCGTGACCGTCGAGAATTTGATGGCCGGTAAAAATGCGGCCATGAGTTAAAGCGTACATCGTGAGCTCCCGGCTAACCGATTAGAAATGTGTGAGGTTCTCAGCTTCCAGTTCGCGAAAATATTTAACGGTTTTCACCTTCAGTTCCATCGTCGACGGTTCGTCGCAGACCATCATCGATTTGGCATGCAGCTGTAGACAGCTGATGGTCCACAGATGATTGACGTTGCCTTCAACCGCGGCCTGCAGCGCCTGCGCCTTGTTCCGACCGGTGACCAGAATCATGATCTCTTCCGCATCGAGCAGCGTTCCGACCCCTACGGTCAGCGCATATTTGGGAACCAGGCTGACGTCGCCACCGAAAAAGCGCGAGTTGGCGACGCGGGTTTCTTCGGTCAGGGTTTTGATGCGCGTGCGCGACACCAGAGATGACGCCGGTTCGTTGAAAGCGATATGACCATCGCTGCCTACGCCGCCCATGAACAGGTGAATTTTGCCGTAAGCGCGGATTTTGTCCTCATAACGCTGGCACTCCGCGGTGATATCCTTCGCGTTTCCGTTCAACAGATTAATGTTTTCATGTGGGATATCAATGTGATTAAAGAAATTCTGGAACATGAAGGTTCGATAGCTCTCCGGATGATCNGGAGGAAGCCCGACATATTCGTCCATATTGAAGGTAACGACGTGCCGGAAACTGACTTTTCCCGCCTTGTGTAGCGCAATCAGAGCCTTGTAGGCTTCCAGCGGCGTGCTGCCGGTGGGAAGCCCCAGCACGAAAGGTCTTTCGGGCGTAGGATTAAAGTCGTTAATGCGCTCTGCGATATAACGTGCGGCCCATTTGCCGACTTCCTCGGCGGTGTTGAGCGGGATCAGTCTCATTGGCGTTCTCCTGAAGCGTCAGCAATCGCTTGAAATTTAGGTCTATAGTCGAATGTCACGGCGATATTCCATCATCGTGCTACGAAATGTAGTCTAGCGCGTTTTTTTTTATCTTGAAATAAGTGGTGTGATCGCTCTACCCATAAACTTTTTATATGAGATTTTTAGGTGAGGTTTATCACATAATCAGTGATGTTATTTCGCAATAAAAATTATTTTTCTTACACTCAAAACTTATCCGCAGGATGGGGCTAAAACGAATACATCGACTGGCTGTTTCATTGTTCGCAAGGGGAGAGAGGAAAGTGAGTATACTCGGTTATCTACAGAATATAGGCCGGGCGCTGATGGTGCCTGTCGCCACGTTGCCTGCCGCCGCCATTTTGATGGGGGTAGGATATTGGATCGACCCTACGGGATGGGGCAGCCAGAACGCACTGGCCGCGCTGTTGCTCAAATCTGGCGCGGCCATCATTGAACACATGTCGGTGTTGTTCGCCATCGGCGTCGCGTACGGGATGTCGAAGGACAAAGATGGTTCCGCGGCGTTGAACGGGTTCGTGGGCTATCTCGTTCTGACCACTTTGTGCTCGCCGGCGGCGGTCGCCATGATTCAGCAAATCCCGCTGGACCAGGTTCCGGCAGCGTTCAGTAAAATTGAAAACCAGTTCGTCGGTATCCTGGTCGGGGTGATTTCGGCGGAACTCTATAACCGTTTCAGCGGCGTGGAACTGCCGCGGGCTCTCTCTTTCTTCAGCGGCCGCCGTCTGGTGCCGATCCTCACCTCTATGCTCATGATCGTGGTCGCCGCTATTCTCATGTACGTTTGGCCGATGATTTACGGTGGCTTGGTCTCCTTCGGTGAACACATCCAGCGGCTTGGCTCCGTCGGCGCAGGTATTTACGCTTTCTTCAACCGTATGCTGATCCCTGTCGGGTTGCATCATGCGTTGAACTCGGTCTTTTGGTTCGACGTCGCGGGGATCAACGATATTCCTAATTTCCTGAGCGGGCAGCAGGCGATTGATGCGGGTAAAGCCATCCCCGGCATCACCGGTCGTTATCAGGCGGGCTTCTTCCCTATTATGATGTTCGGCGTGCCGGGCGCGGCGTTGGCGATTTACCACTGTGCCCGCCCTGAGAATCGCAGCCGGGTGGCCGGAATTATGATAGCCGGCGCTTTTGCCGCGTTCTTTACCGGGATCACGGAGCCGCTGGAGTTCTCCTTCATGTTTGTAGCGCCGGTGCTCTATTTTCTGCATGCGCTGCTGACCGGGCTGTCGGTCTACATCGCCGCCAGCATGCATTGGATTGCCGGTTTCGGTTTCAGCGCGGGTCTGGTGGATATGGTGCTCTCGTCCCGTAACCCGCTGGCGACGCAGTGGTATATGTTGATCCCGCAGGGGCTGGCCTTCTTCGTCATCTACTACGTTGTGTTCCGTTTCACCATCCAGCGTTTCAATCTCCTGACGCCGGGACGCGAAGCGTCCGCAGCCCCGTCGACGGCGGCTTCGTCTCCAGACAAGCTGGAAACGGTGGCCGAGGGATATTTACGCGCCGTCGGGGGGAAAGAGAACCTGACCGGCATCGACGCCTGCATTACGCGTCTGCGCTTAAATGTGAAAGACGCCGGGCGGGTGGATGAAGCGTTAGCCAAGCAGCTGGGTGCTTCCGGCATCATTCGTCTGAACGCGCAAAGCGTGCAGATTGTGGTAGGAACGCAGGCTGAAAGTATTGCGTCCGCTTTGCGGCAGGCTTCGCAAAAAACAGGCTAAACTTTATTTGTCTGGTGAAAACAGGTGACCCCTCCGGGCGATCCCGTCATTGGAAGATTCATAACGGGGTGAAGATAAAACTTCACCCCGTTTTTTATGCCGTTCACTTCCATGCAATTTAGGTGAAACAAACGGTTGTTTCCCGGCGTGGCTTGTTGGATCATTAGCGGTTATGTGTTGTTTTTCGTTTTTAAGGAATCAAGCATGAGTGAGGCAGAAGCCCGCCCAACGAATTTTATTCGCCAGATCATCGATGAAGACCTGTCATCGGGTAAGCATGATCATATTCAGACGCGTTTCCCGCCGGAGCCTAATGGTTATCTGCATATCGGTCATGCAAAGTCGATTTGCCTGAATTTCGGTATCGCTGAAGATTATCAGGGTCAGTGCAATTTGCGCTTTGACGATACCAATCCGGTAAAAGAAGACATTGAATTTGTCGACTCCATCAAACACGACGTTCAATGGCTGGGCTTCTCCTGGAGCGGCGAAGTCCGTTATTCGTCCAACTATTTCGACCAACTGCACCAGTACGCCATTGAGCTGATTAATAAAGGTTTGGCGTATGTCGATGAGTTGACGCCGGAGCAGATCCGCGAGTACCGCGGTACGCTGACCTCCCCAGGTAAAAACAGTCCTTACCGCGATCGTGACGTTCAGGAAAACCTGGCGTTGTTCGAAAAAATGCGCAGCGGCGGATTCGCCGAAGGTACTGCGTGCCTGCGTGCCAAAATCGATATGGCGTCGCCTTTCATGGTGATGCGCGATCCGGTGTTGTATCGGATCAAATTCGCCGATCATCACCAGACCGGCAACAAGTGGTGCATCTACCCGATGTATGACTTTACCCACTGCATCTCCGATGCGCTGGAAGGGGTGACTCACTCCCTGTGTACGCTGGAGTTCCAGGACAACCGTCGTCTGTACGACTGGGTGCTGGACAATATTTCTATCCCCGCGCATCCCCATCAGTACGAATTTTCTCGTCTGAATCTCGAATATGCGGTGATGTCCAAGCGCAAGCTGAATCAGTTAGTGACGGAAAAGTTCGTGGAAGGCTGGGACGATCCGCGTATGCCGACAATCTCTGGTTTGCGTCGTCGTGGTTATACCGCGGCTTCCATTCGCGAGTTTTGCCGTCGTATCGGGGTGACCAAGCAAGACAACACGGTAGAAATGGCGTCGTTGGAATCCTGCATTCGCGATGATTTGAACGAAAATGCCCCGCGCGCCATGGCCGTGCTGGATCCGGTGAAAGTCATTATCGAGAATCTGCCGGAAGGTCACGAAGAGTGGGTGACGATGCCGAACCATCCCAACAAACCGGAAATGGGAACGCGTCAGGTAGGTTTCAGCCGCGAGCTGTACATCGACCGCGCCGACTTCCGTGAAGCCGCCAACAAGCAATACAAGCGTTTGGTGCTGGGAAAAGAAGTACGTCTCCGCAACGCCTATGTGATCAAAGCCGATCGCGTTGAGAAAGATGAGCAGGGCGAGATCGCTACGATTTACTGCAGCTACGATCCGGACACGCTGAGCAAAGATCCCGCCGATGGCCGTAAGGTGAAAGGCGTCATCCATTGGGTTTCCGTTGCGCACGGCATTCCGGCCGAATTCCGCCTGTATGACCGTCTGTTCAGCGTAGCGAACCCGGGGGCTGCGGAAGATTTTCTGTCGACCATCAACCCTGAATCGCTGCAGATTGCTAACGGATTTGTTGAAGCCAGCATGGCGGATGCGGTAGTAGAGAAGGCGTACCAGTTCGAACGTGAAGGGTACTTCTGTGCAGACCGCGTGTACTCCAGCGCTGACCATTTGGTCTTCAACCGCACGACGGGTTTGCGAGACACCTGGGTCGGTTAATTTAACCGGGCCTGAATAAAGAAAAAAGAAAACCGCCGCGGCGGTTTTCTTTTTTTATAAATCAGTTTTTGTTAATTAAAACAGGGATTAATTCCCTTCGTGCAGTTTTTCGTCTTCACGGCAGTTGCCGGAGCTGCAGTGGCCGTACAGGTACAGACTGTGGTTGGTCAGTTTGATACCGTGGCGCTCTGAAATCTCACGCTGGCGAGCTTCAATAGATTCATCGCTGAATTCAATGACACGTCCACAGTCCAGACAAATCAGGTGATCGTGATGCTGTTGCTGAGTCAGTTCGAAAACTGATTTGCCGCCTTCAAAGTTGTGGCGGGTAACGATACCGGCGTCGTCAAACTGGTTCAGCACGCGATAAACGGTGGCCAGACCAATTTCCTCTCCCATATCAATCAGCTTTTTATACAAATCTTCCGCACTGACGTGATGGCAAGTTGGGTCCTGCAGTACTTCCAAGATTTTAAGACGAGGAAGGGTTACTTTCAGGCCGGCCTTCTTTAATGCGGTGTTGTTGTCAGTCATGCGGATTTAGTCCTGTTACTCTACTTTCATCAAGGGAGGCTAACTAGCCTAATATCATCGGTCGGCTCAAACATGTTTATTCGTCTCAATTATAGAACTGCACAGGCGAAATGAAAACCGCAGAACCGTAACCATATCAGGCTTACCCATCGGTAAGGGGGACGGCGCAACGCCGTTTTAAAAGCGAAAAATGGTGAGAAACCAGCTAACCGAAGGGGGTATTGTACCGCGCAAAGCGGAAAAGTTAAAAAAATGTATCTATCTTTACGACAGATTTTACCTATTGATACGGCTCCGACACAAATTTGCGCCGGGCCGCAATGGGGAGAACTGTTCCAAAAGCTTACAAATCCAGCTCTGCGCTGATTTGTTTCACCCATGCGCTCACGCGCTCGTCGGTCAGTTCCGGCTGACGATCTTCATCAATCGCCAAACCGATGAAGTGCGAGTCGTCCGCCAGACCTTTAGAGGCTTCGAAGTAGTAGCCTTCGGTTGACCAGTTACCGACGATGGTCGCGCCGCGCGGTTCGATAATGTCACGCAATGTGCCCATGGCATCACAGAAATACTCGGCATAGTCTTCCTGATCGCCGCAGCCAAAGAGCGCTACGCGCTTGCCGGTGAAATCGATGTCTTCCAGCGTCGGGAAGAAGTCGTCCCAGTCACACTGTGCTTCGCCGTAGTACCAGGTTGGGATGCCCAGCAACAGAATGTCGAAACGCTCAAGATCTTCTTTGCTGCTTTTGGCGATGTCATGCACTTCTGCGACATCGGTGCCCAGCTGCTGTTGGATTGCCTTGGCAATGTTTTCGGTATTGCCAGTATCACTGCCGAAGAAAATACCTATAAGTGCCATGGATAATATAACCTCTTGATTCCTATTGAAATGGTGCCAGAGCTACCACAGATCGGGTAATGATAGCAGACCCTTTCTGAGGGAGAAACTTGTATCTGCCGATGCCTGGGTTCTCTCCGCCTTCACGTTGATTTTTCATGTCTTAAATATTTTTATAACTTTTTTAATCTACTATCTTATTGAAAGGTTTTAACTAAATATTATTTCAGGTTTTTTTCTCAGTTTTGCGAGGTCTGTCCTCTAAATTTTTGGCCGATATTGACGATGGTGAACACTGAGCGCTTTGTCAGTGACGCCCAGTCAGCACCGTGCTTTCCCTTAACAACGGCGCTTCAGCCAATTTTAGCTACACCAAACTTTAATCTTTTGCTTCGGCGGGGAGTTTAGATATGCAATTGCTGAGAAATATTGCTATCCGTACGGCATTACTATGGGTATTAGGCACTTTCTGCGTGCTATGGGGCGCTGTCTCTGCTTACACCTTCTATTCATTCCATGCGATGACCCAAACATCACACACCAGCACCCTGTTGGTAAAAAATATGAACCTGGTCAACATGGGCAACGATCAGTATTTTCGTATGGTCACTCGACTGGCCAGATCGGTGGACTATCGTCGATCTGGCGATATTGCCAACGCGGACAAAGAGCAGCAGTCCGCGGCGGAAGCGCTCAATAATATGAAAGAGGATTTGGTGGCTTTCAAAGAGATCGACCACGGCGGCATGGATGGATCTTTGGCCGATGCGGTCAGCAACGACTGGACGAATCTCATTCAAAATGGCGTAGAGCCGATGTTCCAACGTGCCGCTTCCTCCGCGCTTGACGAGTATCAGAGCTATGCCAAAACGACCGTCCCTGCATTGAGCCGTCAGTTCGGCATTTCAGTGACGGCCTTCAACAAAGCGGGCGCAGAGAAGTTTAGCGCGGCCGGCGAGCGCTTCAACCGACTGACCTTCATCGGCCAGACCATCCTGGTCGCGGGACTGATCGCGGGCATATTAATGCTGCTGTTCACCGACCGTTATCTGGTCAAATATTTGATGCGTCCTCTTAACGAACTGCGCGACTACTTCCAGATCATTGCCGCCGGGCGGTTGGGAAAACCGATTGCGGACTTCGGCAACAACTGCGTGGGCAAACTGTTCCCTCTGCTGCGTGATATGCAGAGCAGCCTGGCGAATACGGTCAGCACCATCCGTAGCAGCGCGGAATCCATTTACCAGGGCGTTGCGGAAATCGCCGCGGGTAACAACGACCTCTCGGCGCGTACGGAGTCTCAGGCCTCCGCGCTGGAAGAGAGCGCGGCCAGTATGGAGGAGTTAACCTCGACGGTGAAACAGAACGCCGAAAACGCCGGACATGCGCGTCAGCTGGCGCAGCAGGCGTCGACGACGGCGCACAAAGGTGGAGAACTGGTCGATAACGTGGTGAAAACCATGTCTGAAATCGCCAGCAGTTCCAAGAAGATCGCTGAAATCACCACGGTCATCAATGGGATTGCGTTCCAGACCAACATTCTGGCGCTGAACGCCGCGGTGGAAGCGGCTCGCGCCGGAGAACAGGGACGTGGCTTCGCCGTCGTCGCGGGAGAAGTGCGTAATCTGGCTCAGCGAAGCGCGCAGGCGGCTAAGGAGATCGAGCATCTGATTTCCGATTCGGTGCGCAGCGTCGATTCCGGCTCCTCTCAGGTCGCGGACGCCGGCACCACCATGAGTGAAATTGTCCGCTCCGTCTCGAACGTTACCGATATCATGGCGGAGATTGCCACGGCGTCCGAGGAACAAAGTAAAGGGATCGCTCAGGCAGGGCAGGCGATTGCGGAAATGGATGGCGTGACGCAGCAGAACGCCGCGTTGGTTGAAGAAGCTTCCGCTGCCGCGCGCTCGCTGGAAGAGCAGGCGGCTTTGCTGACGCAGGCCGTGTCGGTCTTCCGCCTGACGGAATCGTCGGCTAAAGACGCGCCCGTAGCCCGTAGTCGTGAAGTCAAACCCGCCGCCGCCGCTCCTGCGTTAAAAGCGCTGCCTTCCAGGAAGTCGACGGATAATTGGGAAAAATTCTAAGAAGCGGCACGGTTTCAAATGTCATCTGACATGCTCGTCCACCTTATCGTCGCAGCGAGGAGCGCGATGATAAGGGAGGATGAAGGTTGGGTAGGGGAATAGCAGGCAGAGTGGGGAAGCCAGCGAACATCGTTACGACCCCCTCGAATTCAGAGCGTCTTGAACGACATTCTAAGTGAAATCAACGTTTAGCCCCGGCCAGCTGAGACAGCAAAATTTGCTCGATAAGCTCACTGCGGCTGATATTTTTCTCCTCCGCCAATGCGTTAAGAATATCGACCGCTTCCGCGTTAATTTTCAGCTCAACTCGCCGTAGCCCACGATTCTTGTCTCGTCGCAGCTGATTGCGCTTATTAATCCTCAGCTGTTCATCTCGTGAAAGCGGATTGGTTTTCGGACGGCCCGGACGACGCTCATCAGCGAACAGATCCGGTGTGGTGCGATCCGTTTGTTCTTTTGCCATAGGTAGTGGTACTGCAAAGATTCGGACCAAAACGCGCATGTCATTCGCGACATTTTGGTGATGTGGTTAACAATGCCAGTGGCTAGACAGCCGACCCTTAAGTGCGTAAAGCGGGCGACATGATACCCCAGCGGAACCAGCCGCGACAATGGTTTACGGCGTCGCGGCGAACGGTTGGGCTAACTCTGCGCCATAAAACGGTGTATCGCCCGCAGCACGGCCTCAGGTTTTTCCGCATGCACCCAATGCCCCGCGCCCGCAATGGCATAAGCCGTCGCGCCGGGAAACTGACGCAGCAGCGCGTCGCGATAGCGGCGATCCAGATAAGGCGAATTCTCGCCGCGAATAAACAAAATGGGATGCGCCCAGACGGGGACGTCCTGCCAGCCTGAAATGACGTCGTATTGATCCCATAAAACCGGCACGTTGAATCGCCACTCTCCCTGAGAAAATGACTTCAGCAGGAACTGAATCACGCCTTCCTCGGCGATGCTTTCGCGCATCAATTCCGCCGCGGCAGTACGTTGTGTGATCCCGGCGGCGCTGACGGCTCTTAGCGCGGCAAAGATGTCGTCGTGTCGTCGGCTGTGGTAATGCACCGGCGCGATATCAATCGCGACAATACGATCAATGCGATCCGGGATCAGCGCGCTCAGCGCCATGGCGACTTTACCGCCCATGGAGTGGCCGATCACAATGACACGATCCAGCGCCAGTTCGTCCAGCAGATCCACGACATCTTGCGCCATATCCTGATACTGCATGGAAGGATCGCGCGGGGACAACCCGTGGTTGCGCAGATCGATCTGTAAAATATCGTGTTGATTTTGNAGATCGCGGGCCAATACGCCAAGATTATCAAGGTTACCGAACAGGCCGTGAATGAGAATAACCGGAAGCTGCTGCTGAGGCAGTTGCGCGTTTTGCCAGCGATAATTCAATTTCATAGTGAAGTTCATTCAGGGAGACGTTTGCTTAGGGTATCATGAGTTTATCCTGCGATCTCGCGGTGCCATGAACGATCGCCTCTGGCGACCCTCCATGCGCAAAGGCATCACTCAGCCTAATCTGACTTTATGCGGATACCCGCGTTTGCTGCTGTTCGCGGGAGAAAGGTAACTTTATACTCCCTGATGATTGAAGAAATAAAACCGTACTGGATAAAGATGAAAACTATTGAGGTCGACGAAGAGCTTTATCGTTATATCGCCAGCCATACCCAGCATATTGGCGAAAGCGCATCCGACATTTTACGGCGCATGCTGAAATTCAGCGCCGGACAGGTTGTACAGACAGCTCCGTCCAAAGCGGCGGCGGCGGAACAGCCGGCGACGACGATTCAGCACAGCCCGCGTGACCGGGNGAGAGCGCTCCGCGAGCTGCTGTTATCAGACGAATACGCTGAGAAGAATAAAGCGATCAACCGCTTCATGTTGATATTGTCCGTGCTGTATGAGCTGTCACCTGCGGAATTCGGCGCGGCGACCGAGTCGCTCCACGGCCGGACCCGCGTCTACTTTGCCGGTGACGAGCACACGCTGCTGCAAAATGGCACGCACACTAAACCCAAACATATCCAGGGCACGCCATACTGGGTTATCACTAACACCAATACGGGTCGTAAACGAAGCATGATTGAGCACATCATGCAGTCGATGCAGTTCCCGCCGGAGCTGATCGAGAAAGTCTGCGGCACCATCTAAATCACGCGTCAGGAAAACAAGGCAATGGCTAATCACCCGAGAGCTGGACAACCTACCCGGCAGAGCGACTTGATTAACGTCGCACAGTTGACGTCACAGTATTACGTGTTGCAACCGGACCCCGCTAACCCGGCCCATGCCGTTAAATTCGGCACCTCCGGTCATCGCGGCAGCGCCGCGCGTCACAGTTTTAATGAAGCGCATATTCTGGCTATTGCTCAGGCCATCGCCGAAGAGCGCAGTCGCCAGGGGATTAGCGGCCCTTGTTACGTGGGGAAAGACACGCATGCGTTGTCTGAACCCGCGTTTATTTCCGTTCTGGAAGTGCTGACGGCAAACGGGGTGGATGTGATTATCCAGCAGGATAATGGTTTCACCCCAACACCGGCAGTCTCCAACGCGATTTTGACGCATAACCGCAATGGCGGCGCCTTGGCGGATGGCATTGTCATTACGCCGTCGCACAACCCGCCGGAAGACGGCGGCATCAAGTATAACCCCCCCAATGGCGGACCTGCAGACACCAATCTGACCAGCGTGATTGAAAAGCGCGCCAACGCGTTGCTGGCCGAATCGCTGCGCGGCGTTCAGCGTCAGACCATGGACGCGGCCAAACAGGGCGGTCATCTTCACGAACAGGATCTGGTGCAGGCCTATGTGGAAGGGCTGGGCGACGTCGTCGATATGGCGGCCATTCAGCGCGCCGGGCTGAAGCTGGGCGTCGATCCTCTGGGCGGTTCCGGTATCGCCTACTGGCAGCGGATCGCCGAACACTACAAGCTGGATCTGACGATGGTTAACGACGAAGTTGACCAGACGTTCCGCTTTATGACGCTGGATCATGATGGCGTCATCCGTATGGACTGTTCATCTGAATTCGCCATGGCGGGACTGCTGGCGCTGCGCGACAAGTTCGATCTGGCCTTCGCCAACGATCCAGACTACGACCGCCACGGCATCGTGACCCCCGCAGGGCTGATGAACCCGAACCACTATCTCGCCGTCGCTATCAACTACCTGTTCCAACATCGTCCGCAGTGGAGCGACAGCGTCGCGGTCGGCAAAACGCTGGTTTCCAGCGCGATGATTGACCGGGTCGTCAACGATCTGGGCCGCAAATTGGTGGAAGTGCCGGTCGGCTTCAAATGGTTTGTCGATGGGTTGTTCGACGGCAGTCTGGGCTTCGGCGGCGAGGAAAGCGCGGGCGCGTCCTTCCTGCGCTTTGACACTCAGCCGTGGTCAACCGACAAAGACGGCATCATCATGTGTCTGCTGGCGGCGGAGATCACGGCCGTGACCGGTAAGAACCCGCAGCAGCACTACGATGAATTGGCGAAACGCTTCGGCGCGCCTAGCTATAACCGTATTCAGGCTCCGGCCACGCATGCGCAAAAAGCCGCGTTGTCCAAGCTGTCGCCGGAACAGGTCTCCGCCAGTACGCTGGCGGGCGATCCGATCACCGCGCGTCTGACCACTGCGCCGGGCAATGGCGCGTCCATCGGTGGGCTGAAGGTGATTACGGACAACGGCTGGTTTNCCGCGCGTCCTTCCGGCACGGAAGAAGCCTACAAAATCTACTGTGAAAGTTTCCTCGGCGATGACCATCTGCGGAAAATTGAAAAAGAAGCGGTAGAGATTGTCAGCGAAGTGCTGAACAACGCGAAATAACGCTCGCGGCAACGCGAAATCCCAAAAGGCACCGAAGAGGGTGCCTTTTTGTTATTCGACGCAGCCTCAACGACGGGGAGCGTTGCCCGTCATTTGGGGCGGACGCAGTATCAACGATTATGCGAATGTCTCGTCCGGACGAATCTGTCCGCCTGCCGCGTTGCAGAGGGGGGCGAGCGTCCCCGTTTCTTATGTCGGGGGGACGGCCCGCTATGACGAACAGACCGATGTCATCAAACAACGGGCCGCTTGCCGTTATCCCAATGCGATCAGCAGCGCGCCGGCTGAGATCAGCGCGACGCCCACGCCCGCCAGCAGAGATATCTTTTCCCCCAGCAGGATCACCGCCAAAATCACGGCAAAGACGACGCTCAGTTTATCGATCGGGGCGACCTGCGCGACTGAGCCATTTTTGAGCGCCATGAAGTAGAACAGCCACGACATGGCCCCGGCGACGCCGCTGAGTACAATAAACAGCATGGCTTTATGCTGTGTCAGAATCGAGCCTACCAGGCCCAGTTTACCTTGAGCGACGACAACGCCGACCAGGAACAGGGCCATGATGACGGCGCGCACCGCGGTCGCCGTATTGGCGTCCAACTGTTGTAGTCCCACTTTACCGAATATCGCTACCAGCGCGGCGCACAGCGCGGATAGCAGTGCATAGATCAACCAGCTACTCATGACTCTTTTCCCGCTCAGAAATAAGCGTGAATGCTACTCCTGCCTCATGGGAAAGGCTATCTTCAGGGGATGAAGCGATAGCCGACGGCGGTCTCCGTAACCAGGTGCCGAGGGCGGGCGGGGTCCAGCTCCAGTTTCTGGCGCAGGTGTCCCATATAGATGCGCAGGTAGTGGCTGTTTTCCACCGCGTTGGGGCCCCAGACGTCGTTTAGCAATTGGCGCTGCGTCAAGACTTTGCCGGGATTGGCGACCAGCAGGGACAATAGGCGGAACTCGGTGGGCGTGAGATGCAGCGTTTCGCCGTTGCGGATCACCTGACGGTCGAGCAGATCGACACTGACGTCGCCGAACGTCACCTTCGGGCTCTCCTGACGCGACAGGGTAAACCGGCGCTGTGCGACCCGCAGCCGGGCCAGCAGTTCTCCAATGCCAAAGGGTTTTGTCAGAAAATCGTCGGCGCCAGCATCCAGCGCCGCGATTTTATCCTGTTCATCGCTGCGGGCGGACAGGACGATAATCGGGATGCTGCTCCACTGGCGCAGGTCGTGAATATAATCGATGCCGTTGCCGTCCGGCAGTCCCAGATCGAGGATAATCAGCGACGGCTTGCGGGTGGCGGCCTCAAGCAGGCCGCGCTGTAGCGTATCGGCCTCAAAGACATGACACCCTTCCGCTTCGAGCGCTTGCCGCACGAAGCGCCGTATCTCTTTTTCATCTTCTACGATCAATACGTTGGTAAGCACCTGCGTGGTGACTCCTCTTATTCAGGTTCCAGATCCGGCGGGGTTATCAGCGGCAGTGTGAAGTGAAACACGGCGCCGCTGCCTTCGGCATTCGTCGCCCAGATTTTTCCGCCGTGAATGGCGACGATGGCCCGACAGATAGCCAGTCCCAAGCCTACACCAGGAATGGCGGACTCCGGATGTCCGCGGGCGAATTTATCGAAAATCATCTGCGCCTTGTCGGGGTCGATGCTCGGTCCGTTGTCCTGCACACGCACTTCGACGTCGCGTTCGCCGGTTGCCGTGACGATCGGCAGAGCGGAGAGCGTGATGGCCGCCCGGTTGCCCGCGTACTTGACGGCATTCTCCAAAAGGTTAATCAGCACCCGTTCTATCAGGGTGGCATCGCAGTAGACCAGCATCAGTTCTTGCGGCAGCGCCAGCGTCACGTCTGGCGCGTCTTCGCCATTTTCTAGATGGCGCAGTGCGCTGTCCGCCAGCTCCTGAAGGGACTGCCAGGCTTTGCGGGGATGGAAACCGTCCGACTGGAGACGAGCCATATCCAGCAGATTATTGACCAGCCGCGTCGTGTTCTGGATCTGCCGTCCGATCTGGCCGGCCTGAGAAGCATAAGGGGACGCCTGTGCGCTCAGATTACGCGTCAGAATTTCCGTCTGGCCGGACAGCACCGTCAACGGCGTTCTCAGATCGTGGGACAGCGCGGACAGCAACGAGTTGCGCAGTTGCTCGCGCTCGGTGTCGAGACGTGCTTTCTCGGCGCTTTGGATGAGATGCAGCCGTTCCAGCGCATTGGCGATCAAGACAGTGCAGGTCTCCAGCATGCGCTGCTGTTCAGGGATCATCAGTTGGCGCGCATGCAGCGGCTCAAGCGCGATGACGCCGAACGTCAGCTGCGGCGTCGACAGCGGCTGAATCTGGTAGGGAACGCCGGGCAGGGTACGTGTTCCGTAGCCCGCCGGCGCATGATGGTCGAAGCTCCAGCGTGCGATAGCCGGGNCGACGATAAGCGGTTCCGGCGTTTGCGCCGAGACGGGCTTCAGTTCGGCCGTCGGCGAGGACGGCGTATCCGCCAGCCAGATCGCGGCGCGAGCCTGAAACGTCGAGCCAAGATAGTGACGGCTGGCGGCGGCGATATCTTCCACGGTCAGGCTGCGGTTAAGCGCATTGGACATCTCGTACAGATGGCGCATGCGCTGTTCACGGTAGTGGGCGACGCGCGCCTGATAGCGCACGCCAGCGGTCAGGCTGCCCACCAGAATGCCGACGCTGAGCATCACGATAAACGTGACCAGATACTGTGCATCGGCCACGGCCAGTTTACCGCGCGGCGCGACGAAGCAGAGATCAAAGGCGACGACGTTGATCAGCGCGGCAAAAACCGAGGGCCAACGTCCGAAAAACAGCGCGACGATCGCCACGCCAAGCAGGTAAATCATCACCAGATTCACCGGTTCGAGCACGGAAAATGGAGACCACAGCGCCAGCAGCGTGATTGCGGCGCACAGGGCAATCGCCAGCGCGCAGCCATACAACTGACGCCGCCATTTTTCGGTGAGACTCCGGTTATCTTCCGGTTTGACCTGCGGGGTGGCGGGCTCATCCTGAACGGAAACCACCACGAGATCGAGATCGGGTCCCAAAAGCCCCAGCTTCTCGGCGAAACGCGCCCGCCGCCAGCGATGCCAACGGCGATCCGTGTGACGACCAATCACGATTTTGCCGAGATTATGTTCGCGCGCGTAACGGAGGATGGCGTTTTCCACGGAGGGATCGGACAAGGTGGCCGTTTCTGCTCCCAAATCCTGCGCCAGCTTCAATGCGCGCAGGATGGCCCGGCGTCGGGATTCTGGCAGTCGGTGTAACCGGGGCGTTTCCACGTATACCGCATGCCAGATGCTGCCCAACCGCGCCGCCAGCCGGGCGGCGGTCCGCACCAGTTTTTCATTACCCTCGTCCTGACCGATGCAGAGCAGAATCGCATCGCGGGTATGCCATACGCGCTCGTCGCCCTGCAGGTCGCGCATCGCCCGCACCTGATCGTCCACGCGGTCAGCCAGCCGACGCAGGGCCAGCTCACGCAGCGCAACGAGATTGCCCTTGCGGAAGAAATGTTCGATGGCGCGTTCTGCCTGCTGCGGAAGATAAACCTTGCCTTCATGCAGGCGTTGGCGCAGGTCGTCCGGCGGCAAATCCACCAGCACGACTTCGTCCGCGTCGTCAAAGAACGGATCGGGCAGGGTTTCGCGTACGCGTATACCGGTGATCCCGCCCACCACATCGTTAAGGCTTTCCAGATGTTGCACGTTGACCGTTGTGAAGACATCGATCCCGGCTTCCAAGAGCTCCTGCACATCCTGCCAGCGTTTAGGATGACGACTTCCACGCAGATTACTGTGGGCCAGTTCGTCTACGAGGATCAGCGCAGGCGCCCGCATCAGCGCAGCGTCCAGGTCAAATTCCTCGTGATCTCTGCCCGCCGCGCCGATCTTTTTCCCCGGCAGTTGCGGCAACCCGTCTAACTGCGCGAGGGTCTCCACGCGCCCGTGGGTTTCCACCACGCCGACCAGCACATCCAGCCCCTGCTCCTTGAGACGGCGCGCTTCTTGCAGCATCGCGTAGGTTTTCCCGACGCCCGCGCTGGCACCGAAAAAAATCTTCAGTTTTCCCCGCGGGGATTCTCCAAGCTGGGACAGCAATGTATCCGGGTCGGGACGACGCGGTTCCTCATTGGTCATGAACAGTCCTTATCGCCTGGGCTCAGTGAATCATGGGTTGGATCTAACAGTAATACATAAGCGGCGGCGTTTCCGCCAGAGCCAGGCATCTCCGGCGTTTTATTCGCGGGTGGCAAAAGTCAGCTTTTTTATCATCGTCAGGCCGGTCCCTTCATCAATTTTTAGGATAAATACGGCCTGGTTTTCTGGTCGGATGAGTAGCTAACCGGGCGCAAAGGAGGTAGAGTTTTAACCTGTTGCAGTGACGCGTTCATCACCTGCGGGAGTGCCTCCCGCGCATTGTATGACTCGGAGGATGGCCATGTCTTACGCTTACCCGTTCCACCGTATTGTTCTGCGCCGCAGCGCGGTTGTGATCATTGGTCTGCTGGCTTTGCCAGTGATGTTGTTCCGTCGCGATCGCGCCCGTTTCTACAGTTATTTGCATCGAGTATGGTTAAAAACCAGCGACGAACCGGTGTGGCACATGCAGTCAGAGCACGCCGCCGGCCACTTTTATTAAGCGCAGGCCCGACGGGCCGCGTTCTTCCCGCCTCCTTCGCGTCTGAAATCGTCAGGCGCGACGGCATGATTTTCCTCATCTTTCTCATGAGTTGCCTGTAAATCCGCTATGCTAGTGAGATAGCAATTTCTTTTGATGAGGCACCTCATGTCGAACTCGTTAATTCCCGTTGGCATAAGCGCCTGCCTGCTGGGAAATCAGGTCCGTTTTGACGGCGGACACAAGCGTTTTGGGTTTGCTGCGGACCAACTCACTTCCTATTTCAGCTTTGAGCCGATATGCCCTGAAATCGCGGTCGGGCTGCCGACGCCGCGTCCGGCTTTGCGGCTGGTCAAGAACGAACACGACGAAACCGTGTTGCGCGCCAGCAATGGCAGCGATCTGGACGTGACCGAGGAAATGCACGCTTTCTCGGCAAGCAAGGTGAGCGAACTGAGTCATCTGTGCGGCTACATCGTCTGCGCCAAATCCCCCAGCTGTGGGATGGAGCGTGTACGCGTGTATGACGCCGACCAGAAAAACGCGCGGCGAAGCGGCGTTGGTCTCTTTACCGAACACCTGATGGCCGCCATGCCGTGGTTGCCTGTAGAAGAGAACGGCCGCCTGAACGACGCGGTGCTCCGCGAGAACTTCATCGAGCGGGTTTTCGCGCTGCATGAGCTAAATCAGCTGTGGCAGCAGGGGCTGACCCGCGGGCGGCTGATGGCGTTTCACAGCCGTTACAAGCTGCTGTTGCTGGCCCNCTCTCAGCCGGAATACCGCACGCTGGGACGTTTTGTCGCCACGATGGACGAGTGGGAGTCTCTGGAAGCCTTCGCCACGGAATACCGGCTGCGCTTGATGTCGCTGCTCTCGAATCCGGCGACCCGCCGCAATCACACCAACGTTCTCATGCATGTGCAGGGCTATTTCCGCAACCAGCTGAATGCCTCACAGCGTCAGGAGCTGACCCAGCTTATCGATCGTTATCGTCAAGGGGTCCAGCCGCTGCTCGCTCCCATTACGCTCCTGCGCCACTATCTGTCCGAATATCCGGACGACTATCTCGAGCAGCAGCGCTATTTCGCGCCGTATCCCGAAGCGTTGCGCTTGCGGTACGGCTACTAGTTTGTTGTCACAAGGACTCGCTATGGCTACGCACTTGGTCTGGTTTCGCAACGATTTACGCATGAGCGATAATCTCGCGCTCCACGCCGCCTGTCAGGATAAAAAAGCCCGTGTGATCGGGCTATTCATCGCCACGCCCCGGCAGTGGGCTAATCATGACATGTCTGAGCGTCAGGCCGCCTTGATGTTCGATAACCTGCAACGGCTGCAGCAGTCTCTGCACGATAAGGGCATTCCGCTTTTTTATCAGCAGTGCGGCGACTTTAACGACAGCATTGATGCACTGGTCGAATTTTGCCAGCGCGAGCAGGTCACGAACCTGTTCTACAACTATCAGTACGAGCTGAATGAACGCCAGCGCGACAGAAAAATGGAGCAGGCGCTGGACGGAAAAGTCGTCTGTCAGGGCTTTGACGACAGCTTACTGCTGCCGCCCGGCAGCGTGATGACGGGCGATGGCAAGATGTATCGCGTCTTCACGCCGTTCAGCAAAGCGTTCGTCAAACGGCTGCAGCAGAGCGAAACCGTCTGCGTGCCAGCCCCCGCCTCGCGCGGCAAGTTGACGGACGATGTGCCGCCAGTGAAGCCGTTCGACTATCCGTCGATCTCTGTTTCCGACGACTTTCCGGCCGGCGAAGAGGCTGCGCAGCAGCGGCTGCGTCAGTTTTGTCGTCAGAAGGCCGACGGCTACGCCTCTCAGCGCGACCTTCCCGCCGCGCCTGGCACCAGCCAGCTGTCCCCTTATCTGGCGCTCGGCGTCATCTCGCCGCGGCAGTGTCTCGAAGGGCTGCTCGCGGAGTCTCCCGAGGCGCTGAACCAGCCTGACGGCGGCGCTTTCGTTTGGTTTAACGAGCTGGTTTGGCGAGAGTTTTACCGTCATCTGATGGTCTTTAGCCCTGAGCTGTGTCGCCATCAGCCATTTATGCCCTGGACGAAGCAGATTGAGTGGCGGGACGATCCCAAAGGGCTTAAAGCCTGGCAGGAAGGCCGCACCGGCTTTCCCATCGTGGATGCGGGCATGCGGCAGCTTAATCACACAGGCTGGATGCATAACCGGCTGCGCATGATCTGCGCCAGCTTCCTTATTAAGGATCTGCTGATTGACTGGCATGAGGGCGAGCGGTATTTCATGAGCCAACTGGTGGACGGCGATCTGGCCGCCAACAACGGTGGCTGGCAGTGGGCCGCGTCGACCGGGACAGACTCTGCGCCCTACTTCCGCATCTTTAACCCGACCACGCAGGGGGAGCGCTTCGACCCGGACGGCGACTTTATCCGGCGCTGGGTGCCGGAGCTATCGAAGGTGCCCGGCAAAGCGATTCATCATCCTCTGCGTTGGGCGGAACAGCAGGGGCAAAAGCTCGACTACCCCGCGCCGATCGTAGACCATAAACAGGCGAGAACCCGCACGTTGGCGGCGTTCGAGGCCGCTAAGAACAAGCAATAATTTATCAGGGAGCCGTTGTACCTATGCGTAATACCGAACTGGAAACCGTCATTGACCGATTTCTGAATGTGTCCGCTTTTTCCGACTATGCCCCGAATGGGCTACAGGTCGAAGGCCGTAGCGATGTGAAACGTATCGTTACCGGGGTGACGGCCTGTCAGGCGTTGCTGGATGCCGCCGTGGCGCAGCAGGCCGATGCGGTGCTGGTGCATCACGGTTACTTCTGGAAAAGCGAACCCGCCGTTATTCGCGGAATGAAACGTCGGCGTCTGAAAACGCTATTGGCTAACGACATCAATCTGTACGGCTATCACCTGCCGCTGGATGCGCACCCTGAGATCGGCAACAACGCCTGTCTGGCGGACATGCTGAATATCACGACGCTGGGCGAGATCGACTCGCTGCTGCCATATGGCGAGCTTCGGCAGCCGCAGAGCGGCGATGAGCTGCGCCACCAGTTGGAAGAGGGATTGGGGCGCTCGGTGCTGCACTGCGGCGATCATGCTCCGGCGATGATCAAGCGCGTGGCATGGTGTACCGGCGGAGGGCAGGGATTTATCGATCAGGCCGCCGATTTCGGCGTGGATGCTTTTATTACCGGCGAAGTATCCGAAAAGACGGTGCATACCGCACGAGAAATGGGGCTTCACTTTTATGCGGCCGGGCATCACGCCACGGAGCGAGCGGGGATCCGCGCGCTGGGCGAATGGCTGGCGCAGCAGCATGGCTTTGACGTGACCTTTATCGACATTCCCAACCCGGCCTAATTGACCGTCGTCGCTGGGGATGAAACTGGACGACGGTGATACGGCGTCGCAGCGGAGGTTTTCAGGGGAGGTAAGGATGCAACAGGTTCGCTGTTATCTGCTGGGAGAGCGCGCGGCGGTGCTTGAGCTGGCGCCGCCGGCGGCGCTGCAAAGTCAGCAACGTATCTGGGCGCTGGCGGAGCGTTTGCGCGGGGAAAGCGGGGTAGAAGAGGTCATTCCCGGAATGAATAATCTGACCGTCATTCTGGCCCAGCCGGTGTTCGCGCCGACGGCGGTGTTAGCTCAGCTTCGCCATGCCTGGGATGAGATCTCGGCGAAGCCTCAGGCTTCTCGGGAAGTCGATATTCCGGTGATCTACGGCGGGGCGCATGGGCCGGATTTAGCGCATGTCGCGGCGCACTGCGGCATGACGCCGCGTCAGGTCGTCGAATGTCACGCCGCCACGCGCTATGTCGTTTACTTCATCGGCTTTCAACCCGGCTTTGCCTATCTGGGCGATCTGGATGCGCGGCTGCATACCCCGCGACGCGCAGAACCCCGTTTGCAGGTGCCTGCCGGTTCCGTCGGCATCGGCGGCCATCAGACCGGTATTTATCCTCTATCGACTCCCGGCGGTTGGCAGCTGATAGGACGTACAGAACTTTCGCTGTTCACGCCTGAATCGACTCCGCCGACGCTGCTGCGTCCGGGCGATCGGGTTCGCTTCGTTCCACAGCGGGAGGGACTATGCTGAATATTATTCGGGCGGGTTTGCAAACCACGGTTCAGGACCTGGGCCGCTTTAACCATCGCCAGTTTGGCATTGGTCAATGCGGGGCGTTGGATGTGCCCGCGCTGAGCATCGCCAACCTGCTGGTGGGGAATGAGGCCGACACGGCCGCTCTGGAGATCACGCTCGGTCAGTTTACGGCCAAATTCACCCGCCGCAGCTGGATAGCGCTGAGCGGGGCGGACGCGCGGGCGGAGCTGGATGGTCAAACGCTGTGGACCGGATGGCGTTACCCGGTCGAGCCGGGGCAGACGCTGCATCTGGGCATGCCGCGACACGGCATGCGCAGCTATCTGGCGATTTCCGGCGGCATCGACGTGCCGGAAGNGTTGGGGTCGCGAAGCACCGATCTTAAAGCCGCCTTCGGCGGATTGTCAGGACGTCCGCTGGCGGATGGCGATAGCCTGCCACTCGGCGCACCTAGACGGCAACTGAGCAAGCCGATCGGCATAAAACAGCTTCTGTTTCATAACCGGGTTCGGGTTTTAACCGGGCCGGAGTATCAGGAATTCAGCGAAGTCGCGCACGACGAGTTCTGGCGCACCGGCTGGCAGTTGAGCCCGCAGAGCAACCGAATGGGATATCGGCTGCAAGGACCGGCGCTGGAGCGCGTTTCCCACCGGGAGATACTGTCTCACGGCGTATTACCGGGGGTGATTCAGGTGCCGCACAACGGTAAACCGATCGTCCTGATGGCGGATGCTCAGACGACCGGCGGCTATCCGTGCATCGCCAGCGTGATCGCCGCCGATCTTTATCATCTGGCCCAGATCCGTCTGGGGGAGTCGGTACACTTCGTTCACTGTTCGCTGCCAGAGGCTCGGCAGGCATGGCTGACTCAGCGGCACTATCTGGAACAACTGGCTTGGAGGCTACATGGTGATTGACTTGAACGCGGATCTGGGAGAAGGCGGGAAACATGACGAGGCGCTGTTGCCGTTGATCAGCTCCGCCAACATCGCCTGCGGTTTTCATGCCGGCGATGCGCAGACGATGCATCGTTCGGTGCGCTCGGCTATCAAATTCGGCGTCACCATCGGCGCGCATCCGGGCTATCCCGACCGGGAACATTTCGGCCGCCGGGCGTTGCAGCTTTCGCCCGAGGCGGTCTTTGCTCAGGTGGTTTACCAGGTCGGCGCGCTGGCGGCGTTAGTCAAAGCGGAGGGCGCGCGGATGTTCCACGTGAAGCCCCACGGCATGCTTTACAATCAGGCCGCCAAAGATCCGCAGCTGGCGGACGCGATCGCCAGAGCGGTCAAAGCGGTCGATCCCTCGCTGCACCTGGTCGGTCTGGCGGGGAGCGAGCTGATTGAAGCCGGAAAACGACACGGGCTGAAGACGCGCGAAGAAGTGTTCGCCGATCGCAGCTATCAGGCCGACGGCACGCTGGTGCCGCGCGATCAAGTCAGCGCGCTCATCACCAGCGATGAACTGGCGCTGGCGCAAACGCTGGAAATGATCCAGCGTCAGCGGGTGCGCGCCACCGATGGCAGTTGGGTTCCGGTGAAAGCCGATACGGTGTGCCTGCACGGCGACGGCGACCATGCGTTGCAGTTCGCCAACAAGCTGCATCACAGTTTTGCGCAGTACGGCATTCACATCGCCGCCTGCTGAAGAAATACCGTTAACGGGAGCGGGGTTATGCCGGAAGGCCCTGAAATACGTCGCGCGGCCGATGCGCTGTCGGCGGCTATCGTCGGGAAAACGCTGACCGCCGCCTGGTTCGCGTTTCCCGCATTGAAAATCTATGAACAACCTCTGACGGGGTCGCAGGTGACGCGGATTGTGACCCGTGGCAAGGCCCTGCTGACCTATTTTTCCAACGATTTAGTGCTGTACAGCCACAATCAGCTGTATGGCGTTTGGCGCGTGGGGTTGCCCGAAACGTTGCCCGAGACCAAACGCGACCTGCGCGTTCGGCTGACGGCGGCAGACACCGCCGTGTCTCTTTACAGCGCTTCCGATATCGACATGCTGACGATCGACCAACTGGCCACGCATCCTTTCTTGCAACGCATTGGTCCGGATGTGCTGGATATGACGGTGACGGCGGATCAAGTGCAGGCGCGATTGCTGCTGCCTCGTTTTCGTCGTCGCCAGTTCAGCGGGCTATTGCTGGATCAGGCTTTCCTGGCCGGATTGGGCAACTACCTCCGGGCGGAGATTTTGTGGCAGGCCGAGCTGGCGCCCCGGCACCGCGCCGCGGACTTGTCGCCAGAGCAACTGGCGGCCCTGAGTCAGGCCCTGCTGGACATTCCTCGTTTATCTTATCGGACTCGCGGCGAAGGAAGTGAGCGACGGCACCACGGCGCCGTGTTCCGCTTTCGTGTTTTCCATCGCGCGGGTAAACCCTGCGAACGCTGTGGTCACCTCATTGAGCGCACTGTGTCGTCGTCGCGCCCGTTTTACGGCTGTCCCCACTGCCAGCGTTAGGCTGAGCAGGACGCATAGTGGCGCTGGAATAGATGTGCGTGACATTTGTTCCAGAAAGGGGGGAGACAGTAGGGGCGTTCAGATGGGGCGACGGGGAGGTCGACGGTATAGCTCCGGACCGGACCTATCCGGCCCGGAGCGACGTTTCATTAATGCTCTTTCACCTCAGGTTCGAAGTCGCGTCGTTCGTAGCCGGTATAAAGCTGGCGCGGACGTGCGATCTTAAGGCCTTCGCCGTGCATCTCACTCCAGTGGGCAATCCATCCGACCGTGCGCGCCATCGCAAAGATGACGGTGAACATCGATGACGGGATCCCCATCGCTTTGAGGATAATGCCGGAGTAGAAGTCCACATTCGGGTAGAGTTTGCGCTCAATGAAGTAGGGATCGTTCAAGGCGATGTGCTCCAGTTCCATGGCGACTTCCAGCAGATCGTCCTTGGTTTTCAATTCTTTCAGCACTTCGTGACAGGTTTTGCGCATAACGGTGGCGCGCGGGTCGTAATTCTTGTACACGCGGTGGCCGAATCCCATCAGGCGGAACGAATCGTTTTTGTCTTTTGCGCGCTCAATAAATTCCGGGATGTGTTTGACCGAACTGATCTCTTCCAGCATTCGCAAACAGGCTTCGTTTGCGCCGCCGTGGGCGGGGCCCCACAGCGATGCGATACCGGCGGCGATACAGGCGAACGGATTGGCTCCGGACGAACCGGCGGTGCGCACGGTCGACGTGGAGGCGTTCTGTTCATGGTCCGCATGCAGGATCAGAATTTTATCCATGGCGCGTTCCAGCACGGGATTGACTACATAGTCTTCGCACGGCGTGGCGAACATCATGTGCAGGAAGTTGCCTGCATAGGAGAGGTCGTTACGCGGGTAGATGAAGGGCTGACCCAGCGAATATTTGTAGCACATGGCGGCCACGGTCGGCATTTTCGACAGCAGACGATAGGCCGCAATCTCGCGGTGCCGCTCATTACTGATATCCAGCGAGTCGTGATAGAAGGCGGCCAGCGCGCCGGTCACGCCGCACAGCACCGCCATCGGATGCGAGTCGCGGCGGAAACCATGAAACAGGCGGGTAATTTGCTCATGGATCATGGTGTGGCGGGTCACGATGGTTTTGAATTCGTCGTACTGCGCCTGCGAAGGCGCTTCTCCGAACAGCAGCAGATAACAGACTTCCAGATAGTTGGACTTTTCGGCCAGCTGATCGATCGGGTAACCCCGATGCAGCAGAATGCCTTGTTCGCCGTCGATGAAGGTAATTTTGGACTCGCAGGAGGCCGTAGACGTAAAACCAGGATCGAACGTGAAATAACCTTTTGCACCGAGGCTGCGGATATCGATCTCATCGTAACCGAGCGTACCGGACAGGACATCAAGCGCGATGGGCTCTTGACCGTCGATGGTAATCGTTGCGTGTTTATCAGCCATTTACATTCTCCTTAGCGTTTTAGTTGACGACATTACTCACCGTGACAGCGAGTCACCCTACCCGGGAGAGGCGGCCGGAAGCCGGCTGGCATGACTCGGTAAAAAACCGGTTGTTCGGGACGGGCAGGCGGCCGGTTTTTGTCGCAGCGCCCAGGCGGTTTACACCCTGCGCTGCCGGTAATCCGGCGCGTCGTCCTGAATTCATTGTAGTCATACCGATGACTTTTACGTGGACTCTTTCGACACTGTTACATAACCCGCTGCGATCGAAAAGCACCGTGTATCGCCTTTGATATCAGCCACAAGCATGAAAAATCAGTTGTAAAATTAATGTTTAATAATTGTCTACGCCACTGATTTATTTTTAATAAATTGTTAAATGCGTGATCTAATTCACCATTCACAGCAAATTCCCTCAAACTCTATGTGTGCTATTTGTAATGATATTGTGAAGCACCTATACTTTTTTCAGGTCTCCGGAACACCCTGCAGTAGGAGCACCCAGCGTGATAGGTTGCGCCGCCCAGGCTTGAAATTGGCTGACGGAGCGTGCGGCGAAACAAGGAGATGGCCGACTTATCTTCCTTTCTGCAACCTCTCATGCTGTCTGACCCCCACAACAGGTCCGGAGTAAGAAAATAATAAAAGTTGTGTGGGCGAACCTGTGAAAAAACAAAGACCTGTCAATCTGGATCTGCAAACGATCCACTTTCCCGCTACCGCGGTAGCATCCATTCTCCATCGCGTTTCCGGCGTTATCACCTTTGTTTCAATCGGTATCCTGCTCTGGCTGCTGGGTCTTTCTCTGTCTTCCGAAGATGGCTTCATGCAGGCGTCGGCCATAATGGATAGCGTCATCGCCAAATTGATCGTCTGGGGCATTCTCACCGCGCTGGCCTACCATGCCGTGGGTGGTTTGCGTCATCTGCTAATGGATTTTGGCGGCATAGAGGAAACTTTTGCCTCGGGTGAACGCTCCGCATGGATCGCTTTTGTTATTACTGTCGTGCTTTCAATCTTGTCTGGAGTCCTTGTATGGTAAGCAATGCTTCTGCACTCGGGCGTAATGGAGTACACGATTGGTTATTACTTCGCGCTGCTGCCATCGTCATCGTGCTGTACGTTTTGTATCTGGTGGGTTTTTACGTCACTTCGCCCGAACTCACCTATCCCCTCTGGCGTGATTTCTTCGCCCTGCGTCTCACTAAAGTGCTCACCCTGCTGGCTCTGCTTTCGATTCTGGTGCATGCCTGGATCGGCCTGTGGCAGGTGTTGACCGACTACATCAAACCGCTGGCCGTTCGGCTCACGTTACAGTTGGCGATTGTGGTCGTGCTGATGGTGTATGTCATTTATGGAACGATTGTGGTGTGGGGGGCGTAATGAATCTGCCAGTCAGAGAGTTTGATGCAGTTGTGGTTGGCGCGGGCGGCGCGGGTATGCGCGCCGCGTTGCAAATTTCCCAGATGGGGTTGTCCTGCGCCCTCATTTCCAAGGTATTTCCGACGCGTTCGCATACCGTCTCCGCTCAGGGCGGCATTACGGTTGCGCTGGGGAATACCCACGAAGATAACTGGCAGTGGCATATGTACGACACGGTAAAAGGGTCGGACTATATCGGCGATCAAAATGCCATTGAGTACATGTGCAAGACCGGGCCGGAAGCCGTGCTGGAGCTGGAACACATGGGGCTGCCTTTTTCACGGCTGGATGATGGGCGTATTTATCAGCGTCCGTTCGGCGGTCAGTCGAAAAACTTCGGCGGCGAGCAGGCCGCGCGAACCGCGGCGGCGGCCGACCGCACGGGACACGCGTTGCTGCACACGCTGTATCAGCAAAACCTGAAAAATCACACCACCATTTTTTCCGAGTGGTACGCGCTGGATCTGGTGAAAAATCAGGACGGCGCGGTGGTGGGCTGTACCGCAATTTGTATCGAAACCGGCGAAGTCGTCTATTTCAAAGCCCGCGCGACGGTGCTGGCGACCGGCGGCGCGGGGCGCATCTATCAGTCCACGACCAATGCGCACATCAATACCGGCGACGGGGTGGGCATGGCGCTGCGCGCTGGCGTTCCGGTCCAAGACATGGAGATGTGGCAGTTCCACCCGACGGGGATCGCGGGGGCTGGGGTTCTGGTCACTGAAGGCTGCCGCGGCGAGGGCGGCTATCTACTGAATAAAGACGGCGAACGCTTCATGGAACGCTACGCCCCGAACGCGAAAGACTTGGCGGGCCGCGACGTTGTCGCGCGCTCCATCATGATTGAAATCCGCGAAGGCCGTGGGTGCGATGGTCCGTGGGGGCCGCACGTTAAGCTGAAGCTCGACCNCCTCGGTAAAGAAGTGCTGGAATCCCGTCTGCCGGGCATTCTGGAACTTTCCCGCACCTTCGCTCACGTCGACCCGGTCAAGGAACCGATTCCGGTGATCCCGACCTGTCACTACATGATGGGCGGCATCCCGACCAAAATCACCGGTCAGGCGCTGACCGTCAATTCACAAGGCGAAGACGTCGTTATCCCCGGCTTGTTTGCGGTGGGGGAAATCGCCTGTGTGTCCGTCCATGGCGCTAATCGCCTCGGCGGCAATTCACTGCTCGACCTGGTGGTGTTCGGGCGCGCCGTGGGGATGCATTTGGAAGCGTCTTTGTCGGAGCAGGGCGCCAGCCGCGATGCCAGCGAGTCGGATATCGAGGCGTCCCTTGCCCGTCTCAACCGCTGGAACAACAACCGCGATGGGGAAAGTCCCGTGGAGATCCGCCGGGCATTACAGGAGTGTATGCAGCATAACTTCTCCGTCTTCCGTGAAGCCGATGCGATGGCTCAGGGGCTGGAGGAGCTGAAAACAATCCGCGAGCGGTTGCAACACGCCCGTTTAGACGACACGTCGCAGGAGTTCAACACCCAGCGCATCGAGTGTCTGGAACTGGATAATCTGATGGATACCGCGTTCGCCACCGCGCTGGCTGCGAATTACCGCACGGAAAGCCGTGGCGCGCATAGCCGCTCCGACCATCCCGATCGCGATGATGAACACTGGCTTTGCCACACGCTGTATCTGCCGGAGACCGAAAGCATGACGCGCCGTGAGGTGAACATGCAGCCGACGCTACGCGAGGCATTCCCGCCGAAAGTGCGCACCTATTAGAAGACGGAGAGACGGCGATGAAACTTGAATTTTCGATTTATCGTTACAACCCGGATATGGATAACGCTCCGCGGATGCAGGATTACCAGCTGGAAGCCGACGAAGGGACGGACATGATGTTGCTGGACGCATTAATCCAGCTCAAGGAGCAAGACCCGACGCTCACTTTTCGTCGCTCTTGCCGCGAGGGCGTATGCGGTTCGGACGGGGTGAATATCAACGGTAAAAACGGTCTGGCATGCATCACACCGGTGTCCAGCCTGCGTCGCGGCAACCACAAAATCGTGATTCGACCGCTGCCGGGATTGCCGGTGGTACGCGATTTGGTGGTAGACATGGGACAATTCTATGCCCAATATGAGAAAGTTAAACCTTACCTGTTGAATAATGGGAAGAATCCTCCGGCGCGTGAAAATTTGCAGTCGCCGCAGGACAGGGCGAAGCTGGATGGACTGTATGAATGCATCATGTGCGCCTGCTGTTCCACCTCTTGTCCCTCTTTCTGGTGGAATCCGGATAAATTCATCGGGCCTGCCGGGTTGCTGACGGCGTACCGATTCCTGATCGACAGCCGTGATTCGGAAACCAAGCCGCGTCTTGATGGGCTTGACGACGCTTTCAGCGTGTTCCGCTGTCACAGCATCATGAACTGCGTCAGCGTGTGCCCGAAGGGATTGAATCCGACGCGAGCCATCGGCCATATCAAGTCGATGTTGTTGCAGCGCGGCGCCTGATGGGCGCATCGAACGGAGGGCCTCCGCCGTCGGACGGAGGTTACCGGGAACGTGGTTTTATCCCGCGTTCGGGCGAGATAAATCCTGGCTCCCGGGGACTATTGGCAAGCCGTCTTTCCCTCGACAGGTTCACTGTTGGTATGCGGAGTGAACCGTTCATCCGGCAACGCCGCTTTCATACGGCGCGACAAATAATGTTAACCACGGCGAAAACTGAAGCACATCAGCTTAAGGGATCACAATGCAGAATGGTGCAATGAAGGCCTGGTTGGATTCCTCCTATCTGGCGGGGGCGAACCAGTCCTACATAGAGCAGCTCTATGAAGATTATTTAACCGATCCGGCCTCTATCGACACCAGTTGGCAAACGCTTTTCCAGCAAATGGTGGCGACGGGAGTCAAACCCGATCAACTGCACTCACAAACCCGAGACTATTTTCGTCGTCTGGCGAAGGACAGTTCACGGTACACCTCCTCTATTCACGACCCGGACAGCGACGCCAAACAGGTCAAAGTGCTGCAGCTCATTAATGCGTTTCGCTTTCGCGGCCATCAGCATGCCAACCTCGACCCGCTGGATCTCTGGAAACAAGAGGCCGTTCCTGACCTTGACCTTGCTTATCACAATCTGACCGAAGCTGATTTGGACGATACCTTTAATGTAGGTTCGTTCGCTATCGGCAAAGAGACCATGAAGCTGCGGGATTTGTACGCGGTGTTGCGACAGACCTACTGCGGCCCCATCGGCGCGGAATATATGCATATTACCAATACGGAAGAGAAACGCTGGATTCAGCAGCGCATCGAATCCGTAGTCGGTCAGCCGTCGTTCAGTGTCGATGAGCGTAAGCGTTTTCTGAAAGAGTTGACGGCGGCGGAAGGGCTGGAGCGCTATTTGGGCGCGAAATTCCCCGGCGCCAAACGTTTCTCTCTGGAAGGCGGGGACGCGCTAATCCCGATGCTGAAAGAAATCGTGCGGCATGCCGGTAAAAACGGCACGCGCGAGGTGGTATTGGGGATGGCGCACCGTGGACGTCTGAATGTGCTGGTCAACGTCCTGGGCAAAAAGCCGCAGGATCTGTTCGACGAGTTCATCGGCAAGCACAAGGAGCATCTTGGCACGGGCGATGTGAAATATCATCAGGGCTTCTCTTCGGATGTCGACACCGAAGGCGGCAGGGTGCACCTTGCGCTGGCCTTCAACCCCTCGCATCTGGAGATCGTCAGCCCGGTCGTCATCGGCTCGGTGCGGGCGCGCCTGGACCGTCTGGATAATCCCAGCAGCGCGCTGGTCCTGCCCATCACCATTCACGGCGATGCGGCCATGACCGGTCAGGGCGTGGTGCAGGAAACGCTGAACATGTCCAAAGCGCGCGGTTACGACGTCGGCGGTACAATCCGCATCGTCATCAATAACCAGATAGGATTCACGACCTCTAATCCGCGTGACGCCCGCTCGACCGAATACTGTACCGACATCGGCAAAATGGTACAGGCGCCCATTTTCCACGTGAATGCGGACGACCCGGAGGCTGTGGCCTTCGTAACCCAACTGGCGCTCGACTTCCGCAACACCTTCAAGCGTGATGTGTTCATTGACATGGTGTGTTACCGCCGTCACGGCCACAACGAGGCCGATGAACCGAGCGCCACGCAGCCCCTGATGTATCACAAAATCAAAAAGCACCCGACGCCGCGTAAAATCTACGCGGACCGTCTGGAGCAGCAACAGCTGATTCAGCTGGAAGACGCCACCGAGATGGTCAATCTGTACCGCGATGCGCTCGATGCGGGCGAATGCGTGGTGGAAGAGTGGCTGCCGATGGATATGCAGGCGCTGGCGTGGATGCCCTATCTTAATCACGACTGGGACGAAGACTACCCGTATCAGGTCGACATGAAGCGCCTGCAGGAGCTGGCCCGCCGGATCAGCACCATCCCCCCGGCGATAGAAATGCAATCCCGAGTAGCCAAGATCTACAACGACCGTGCAGAGATGGCGGAGGGCGCCAAACCGTTCGACTGGGGCGGCGCTGAAACGCTGGCCTATGCCACGCTTGTGGATGAAGGCATTCCTATCCGGCTGTCGGGCGAGGATACCGGCCGCGGCACCTTCTTCCACCGCCACGCGGTGGTACACAATCAGAAAAACGGGTCGACCTATACGCCGCTGGCCCATGTGCATAATGCGCAGGGAGAGTTTAGGGTATGGGACTCCGTGCTGTCGGAAGAGGCGGTGCTGGCTTTCGAGTACGGCTATGCCACGGCCGAGCCGCGCACGCTGACCATCTGGGAGGCGCAGTTCGGCGATTTCGCCAACGGCGCACAGGTGGTGATCGATCAGTTCATCAGCTCCGGCGAGCAGAAATGGGGACGGATGTGCGGCCTGGTGATGCTGCTGCCTCACGGCTATGAAGGGCAGGGACCCGAACACTCCTCGGCCCGCCTGGAACGCTATCTGCAACTGTGCGCTGAACAGAATATGCAGGTCTGCATTCCCTCCACCCCGGGGCAGGTTTACCACATGCTGAGACGTCAGGCGCTACGCGGAATGCGGCGTCCGTTAGTGGTGATGTCGCCGAAGTCGCTGCTGCGTCATCCGTTGGCGACGTCGACGCTGGATGAGCTGGCCTCCGGCAAATTCCAGCCCGCGATCGGCGAGGCCGACGATATCGATCCGCGTGAGGTGAAGCGCGTCGTGATGTGTGCCGGCAAGGTCTACTACGACCTGCTGGAAAAACGACGCAAGAATGAGCAGAAAAATGTAGCGATTGTCCGCATCGAGCAGCTGTATCCCTTCCCTCAGCAATATGTGCAGTCTGTGCTGGAACCGTACGCTCACGTTCTCGATTTCGTCTGGTGTCAGGAAGAGCCGCTGAATCAAGGCGCCTGGTACTGCAGCCAGCATCATCTGCGCGAGGCGATCCCCTTCGGCGCTTCCCTGCGTTATGCCGGCAGACCGGCATCTGCATCGCCCGCCGTGGGTTACATGTCCGTCCACCAAAAGCAGCAGCAAGATCTTGTTGATGACGCGCTGAACGTTAATTGAATCAAAAGGATAAATAATGAGTAGCGTAGATATTCTTGTTCCCGACCTGCCCGAATCCGTCGCCGACGCCACCGTGGCGACCTGGCGCAAGCAGCCGGGCGACAGCGTCCAGCGTGATGATGTGCTGGTAGAGATTGAAACCGACAAGGTGGTGCTGGAGGTGCCAGCCTCAGAGGCCGGCGTTCTGGAAACGGTGCTGGAGGAAGAAGGCGCGACGGTCGTCTCGCGCCAGATCCTCGGGCGTCTGCGACCCGGCGACAGCAGAGGCAAGGAGTCCAGCGAAAAACCCACCAGCGCGGAATCCACCCCGGCCCAGCGCTACACGGCCGGGCTGGAAGAAGAGAATAACGACGCGCTGAGCCCGGCGATACGCCGACTGATCGCCGAGCATGATTTGGACGCGTCGGCGATGGTGGGCAGCGGCGTAGGCGGACGCATTACCCGGGAAGATGTCGAAAAACAGCTTGCCCGGCAGCGCGATGCCGCCGTAGTTGCTCCGGCGGGCGCGGAAGAGGCTGCGGCAGTACCGGCTTCTGACTCCTCGCTGGATCGTCGCAGTGAAAAAAGGGTGCCGATGACGCGCCTGCGCAAGCGGGTGGCCGAGCGACTGCTCGAAGCCAAAAACAGCACGGCCATGCTGACGACGTTTAACGAAGTCAATATGAAACCTGTGATGGATCTACGTAAGCAGTACGGTGAAGCGTTTGAAAAGCGGCACAGCGTACGCTTGGGCTTTATGTCGTTCTACATCAAAGCCGTGGTCGAGGCGCTCAAACGTTATCCCGAAGTCAATGCCTCGTTGGATGGCGAAGATGTGGTGTACCACAACTACTTCGACGTCAGTATCGCCGTCTCTACACCGCGTGGTCTGGTGACGCCGGTGTTGAAAGATGTCGATTTGCTGAGCATGGCGGATATCGAGAAAAAGATTAAGGAACTGGCAATTAAGGGGCGTGATGGCAAACTAACCGTGGATGAGTTGACGGGCGGAAACTTCACCATCACCAACGGCGGCGTGTTTGGTTCATTAATGTCGACACCGATCATCAATCCCCCGCAAAGCGCGATTCTGGGGATGCACGCCATTAAGGATCGCCCAATGGCCGTTGAAGGTCAGGTGGTCATTTTGCCCATGATGTATTTGGCGCTTTCCTACGACCACCGGCTCATCGATGGTCGCGAGTCAGTCAGTTTCCTGGTGACGATTAAAGACATGCTGGAAGATCCGGCGCGTCTGTTGCTGGACGTTTGAGGCAGAGATTCAAGACAGGGTAGGGCGGCCTGACGCCGCCCCTTCGTCACCCAGGCTGTCTGTGCTCCGCTACTCATGAAATCGCGGATTTATCTTCAAATATAAAATGGATTGAACACCATGAATTTACACGAATATCAGGCAAAACAGCTCTTTGCTCGGTATGGCATACCGGCTCCAGAGGGCTATGCCTGCAAGACGCCACGCGAGGCGGAAGAGGCCGCCGAGAAAATCGGCGCAGGCCCGTGGGTCGTCAAGTGCCAGGTGCATGCCGGGGGACGAGGTAAGTCAGGCGGCGTAAAAGTCGCGAAAAGCAAAGAAGAAATTCGCGCCTTCGCGGAAAACTGGTTGGGTAAGCAACTGGTCACTTACCAGACTGACGCCCACGGGCAGCCGGTGCAGCAGGTGCTGGTTGAAACGGCGACCGACATTGCCAGCGAACTGTACCTCGGGGCCGTTGTCGATCGCGGCAGTCGTCGCGTCGTGTTTATGGCGTCCACGGAAGGCGGCGTAGAGATTGAAAAAGTCGCGCAAGACACGCCTCATCTTATCCACAAAACGGCGCTGGACCCCTTGACCGGACCGTTGCCATATCAGGGCCGTGAGCTTGCATTCAAACTGGGCCTTAGCGGTAAACAGGTTGCCCAGTTCACCCAGATTTTCATGGGGTTGGCCAAGCTGTTTCTGGAGCGCGATTTGGCGTTGGTTGAGATCAATCCGCTGGTCATCACCGGGCAGGGCGAACTGCTCTGTCTGGACGGCAAGTTGGCGGTGGACGGTAATGCGCTGTTCCGTCAGCCCGAGCTGCGCAAAATGCACGATCCGAGTCAGGTCGATGAGCGTGAGGAACACGCGGCGCAGTGGGAGCTGAACTATGTCGCGCTGGACGGCAATATTGGCTGTATGGTCAACGGCGCAGGGTTGGCGATGGGCACGATGGATATCGTGAAGCTGCACGGCGGCGCGCCGGCCAACTTTTTGGATGTGGGCGGCGGCGCGACCAAAGAGCGCGTGACCGAAGCTTTTAAAATCATTCTGTCAGACAGCAAGGTCAAAGCGGTGCTGGTCAACATTTTCGGCGGCATCGTACGCTGTGACCTGATCGCGGATGGCGTTATCGGCGCCGTGGCGGAAGTGGGGGTCAACGTACCGGTGGTGGTGCGTCTGGAAGGTAACAATGCGGATCTTGGCGCGCAGAAGCTGGCGGAGAGCGGTCTGAATATCATTGCTGCAACCGGTTTGGCGGATGCGGCTCGGCAGGTGGTCGCTGCCGTGGAGGGAAATTAATGTCTATTCTGATCGATAAAAATACCAAAGTGATCTGCCAGGGTTTCACCGGGAGTCAGGGAACGTTCCACTCCGACCAGGCGATTGCCTATGGGACTCAGATGGTGGGTGGGGTCACGCCGGGCAAGGGCGGCACCCAACACTTGGGTTTACCTGTGTTCAACACGGTACGCGACGCCGTTGCGGCGACTGGCGCGACGGCCTCGGTCATCTATGTTCCGGCGCCTTTCTGCAAAGATTCCATTCTGGAAGCAATTGATGCGGGCATCGAGCTGATTATCTGCATTACCGAAGGTATCCCAACGCTGGACATGCTGACGGTGAAAGCCAAGCTGGAGCAGACCGGGGCGAGGATGATCGGCCCGAACTGTCCGGGCGTGATTACGCCGGGCGAATGTAAAATCGGCATTATGCCGGGTCATATTCATCTGCCGGGAAATGTCGGCATCGTATCGCGCTCCGGTACGTTGACCTATGAAGCGGTCAAGCAGACGACGGACGTCGGTCTGGGCCAGTCTACCTGCGTCGGCATCGGCGGCGACCCCATCCCCGGCTCTAATTTCATCGATATTCTGTCACTGTTCGAGCAAGATCCGCTCACGAAAGCGATTGTGATGATTGGTGAAATCGGCGGTACGGCGGAAGAAGAAGCCGCGGCCTTCATCAAAGATCACGTGACCAAACCCGTTGTCGCCTATATTGCCGGCGTCACGGCGCCAAAAGGGAAGCGGATGGGCCATGCGGGCGCCATCATCGCTGGCGGAAAAGGAACGGCTGACGAGAAATTCGCTGCGCTTGAAGCGGCCGGTGTGAAGACGGTGCGTAGCCTGGCGGATATCGGCGAGGCGGTAAAAAGTATCATTAGCCGCTAATGGCGCGGAGCGATCGATTTCGCGGATAGCTAAAGCGTCATAACCATCATAGAGACCATCTTCGGATGGTCTTTTTTATGTTTGCGATAGGCGAATATTTAAGTGGGAATGACTCTCATTTCTAAAAATAACAGCGCGGCAACAATATAAACCCATAAATATAAAAACCAGTCATCATATAGACACAAAAAAGCAGTAATTACCCTGATCGACAAGTCGACAAATATTAATTATTGAAACGTTGCGGTCACGTCAAATTAACAATATCGGCCTAATGAAAATGGAATGTGTCCCGTTGTTAACATGAGGGGCCGATATTGCGCCAAATCAAAAAATGCAGGCTGGATATCTTCGTCAAAATACGCTTAAATTGCGCCCGATCAATTATCTGCCAAAGGTATGTGATTGTGAGAGCGGGGTTAAATCAAAACCCTAACCGGCGTCACGTAAAAACCTATTTATTACAGGGGATTGTAGGCGTAATATACCGGTCACTTCATTTTAGGTGCGATATTGGTAATTTTTATAACCTTTCTTAGGCTTATTTTAATTAGACAGCATGTCGTGGTGTGATTTTCGTCATGCGATGTTTAAGCCTGTGTACAGCAATTAGTTGTGTTCTTTTAGGGTATTGCAGCCGTTATTCAACGGATTGCCTCTACTGCGAGCGAAACCTTCCTGCGAGGAGCAAGGAGTCAAGATGTTTGATATAGTCGAACTGTCACGTTTACAGTTTGCCTTGACAGCAATGTACCATTTCCTGTTTGTGCCACTAACGCTGGGGATGGCGTTCCTGCTGGCAATCATGGAAACGGTCTACGTCCTGTCTGGCAAACAAATTTATAAAGATATGACCAAGTTCTGGGGCAAGCTGTTTGCGATCAACTTCGCACTCGGCGTGGCTACCGGGCTGACCATGGAATTCCAGTTTGGGACCAACTGGTCTTACTTCTCTCACTATGTCGGTGATATCTTCGGGGCTCCTCTGGCTATCGAAGGCCTGATGGCGTTCTTCCTGGAGTCCACCTTCGTCGGCTTGTTCTTCTTCGGCTGGGATCGCCTGAGCAAGGTACAGCATATGGCGGTCACCTGGCTGGTCGCTTTGGGGTCCAACTTCTCCGCGCTGTGGATTCTGATCGCCAACGGCTGGATGCAAAACCCGATCGCTTCCGACTTCAACTTCGAAACCATGCGCATGGAGATGGTGAGTTTCGCGACTCTGGTCTTCAACCCCGTCGCACAGGTGAAATTCGTGCACACGGTTGCCGCTGGCTACTGTACGGGCGCCATGTTCATTCTGGGTATCAGCTCTTACTATCTGCTGAAAGGCCGCGATATCGCGTTCGCCAAGCGTTCATTCGCTATCGCCGCCAGCTTCGGAATGGCTTCCGTGCTGTCCGTTATCGTACTGGGTGACGAATCCGGTTACGAAATGGGCGACGTTCAGAAAACCAAGCTGGCAGCAATTGAAGCCGAATGGGAAACACAGCCTGCTCCGGCTGCGTTCACGCTGTTCGGCCTGCCGGACCAGGAAGCCAGAGAAAACAAATATGCGATTCAGGTTCCTTATGTTCTGGGCCTGATCGCGACGCGTTCGACGGATAAAACCGTGACCGGCCTGAAAGAGCTGATGGAGCAGCACGAAGTGCGCATCCGTAACGGGATGAACGCCTATCATCTGCTTGAGCAGCTGCGCGCAGGCAACACTGACCCCGCGGTTCGTGAAGCCTTCAACGCCAGCAAGCAGGACCTGGGTTACGGCATGCTGCTGAAACGCTATACGCCGCAGGTGTCCGATGCATCCGAAGCACAGATCCAAATGGCCGTGAAAGACTCTATTCCTCACGTAGCGCCGCTGTACTTCTCGTTCCGCATCATGGTGGCCTGTGGGATCCTGATGCTGATCATCATCGGTCTCTCTTTCTGGACCGTGCTTCGCAACAAGATCGGCCAGCGTAAATGGCTGCATCGTGCCGCACTGTACGGTATTCCTTTACCGTGGATCGCGGTGGAAGCCGGATGGTTCGTCGCGGAATATGGTCGTCAGCCTTGGGCCATTGGTGAAGTGCTGCCGACCTCTGTCGCCAACTCATCGCTGACAGCAGGCGATCTGCTGTTCTCCATGGGATTGATTTGCGGTCTGTACACGTTGTTCCTCGTCGCAGAAATGTACCTGATGTTCAAGTATGCGCGTCTGGGTCCAAGCAGCCTGAAAACGGGCGCATATCACTTTGAACAGCCGACCGCCGCTGCGCCGGAAGCACGGTAACAGGAGTCCACTATGTTTGAGTATGAAGTATTGCGTTTTGTCTGGTGGGCGCTAATCGGCGTACTGCTGATTGGTTTCGCCATCACCGATGGCTTCGATATGGGCGTCGGGATGTTGGTCCGTCTGATGGGCCGCAGCGACGTTGAACGTCGCGTTATGATTAACTCCATCGCGCCTCACTGGGACGGCAACCAGGTCTGGCTGATCACGGCGGGGGGCGCGCTGTTCGCCGCTTGGCCGATGGTCTACGCCGCCGCGTTCTCCGGCTTCTATGTCGCCATGATCCTAGTACTGGCGTCGCTATTCTTCCGTCCGGTCGGTTTCGACTACCGTTCGAAGATTGAAGACGCGCGCTGGCGCAACATGTGGGACTGGGGCATTTTCATTGGTAGCTTCGTGCCCCCTCTCGTTATCGGCGTTGCCTTCGGCAACCTGCTGCAGGGCGTTCCTTTCCACATCGACGCCTATCTGCGACTGTACTACACCGGTAATTTCTTCCAGCTGCTGAACCCGTTTGGTCTGCTGGCGGGCGTGGTCAGCGTGAGCATGATTCTGGCTCAGGGCGGGACCTACCTGATGATGCGTACCAACGGCGAACTGCACCTGCGCGCTAAGGGCGTCGCGCAGCTGGCGTCGCTGGTTCTGTTCATCACCTTCGCCTTGGCTGGCGTCTGGGTCGTCTACGGCATTGACGGTTACACCGTGACATCGGTGATCAATACCGCCGCGGAATCTAACCCGTTGCGCAAAGAAGTGGTCCATCAGGCGGGTGCCTGGTTAGTCAACTTTAACCACTATCCTGCTCTGTGGGCTATTCCGTTGTTAGGTGTGGTGTTCCCGCTGTTCACGGTGTTGATGGCTCGAGTGGAAAAAGGCGCGCTGGCGTTCCTGTTCTCCTCCCTGAGCATCGCCTGCGTCATCCTGACGGCCGGTATCACGATGTTCCCGTTTGTTATGCCGTCGATCACGATGCCGAACGCCAGTCTGACCATGTGGGATGCCACATCCAGTCTGCTGACGCTAAAAGTGATGACCTGCGTGGCGATCGTCTTCGTCCCGATCATTCTGTGCTACACCACCTGGTGCTACTACAAAATGTTCGGTCGCATCACCAAAGAGCATGTCGAGCAGAACTCGCATTCCCTGTACTAAGTAAGGAGCTTATTTTATGTGGTATTTTGCCTGGATACTCGGAACGCTTCTTGCCTGCTCGCTGGGCGTGATTACCGCGTTGGCGATAGAGCACGTTGAAGATGCCAAAGCGGGAAAAGACGACGCGTGATGAGTCAGCTTATCCATCGTCTTTACTGCATCATGGACAAGGGCCCGTTACGGGCCCTTTCCCTGATCATGGCCCTGCTGCTGGCGGGATGCGTTTTTTGGGACCCGTCACGTTTCGCGGCGAAAACCAGCACTTTGGCCGTGTGGCAGGCTTTCGTCCTGATGTGGGCGGTCTGCGCGGGGGTCATTCACGGGACCGGATTTAGACCGCAGCGCTTGCGCTGGAAAGCCTTTTTCTCACCCTTGCCCGCGGCAATCATTTTGGCCGCTGGCTTGTACTATTTTTTCCGGTAATCTTCGCGCTCAATCCCTTGTCATGTGGGCCGTTTCTGGCTCACATTTATTTACCAGCCTGTACATTCTCCCCATTCCAAACCACAATTCTCTTGCGTATAGTAGCCTAAGTTTTATTGCATCAATTGCTGGGATATAAAGTGAGTAATCAAGTGTTCCGCTGGCCTGTTCGCATCTATTATGAAGATACTGATGCTGGCGGCGTGGTTTATTACGCACGCTATGCTGCGTTTTATGAAAGAGCTCGCACGGAAATGCTGCGTGAGCACGGTGTTCATCAACAACAGCTAATGGAGCAGAGGCTCGCCTTTGTCGTACGTAAGATGACTGTGGAGTACTTCTCTCCGGCGCGCCTTGATGATTTGCTGGAAGTGCAAAGCGAGATCGTTTCGCTTCGACGTGCGTCCATGACGTTTGTACAGCGTATCCTCAATCCCCAGGGCGAAGTGATGAGCCAGGCCGAATTTTTGATCGCATGCATCGACCCACACCAAATGAAGCCGATTGCGCTTCCTAAGTCTTTTGTCGCGGAGTTTAAGCAGTGACTGACATGAATATTCTTGATTTGTTTCTGAAGGCCAGCCTTCTTGTGAAGCTAATCATGCTGGTTTTAATCGGTTTTTCCATTGCGTCTTGGGCAATAATTATACAGCGTACCCGCATCCTCAACGCGGCGACCCGTGATGCTGAAGCGTTTGAAGATAAATTCTGGTCGGGTATCGAACTCTCTCGTCTGTACCAGGAGAGCCAGACGCGACGTGAAACCCTATCTGGGACCGAGCAGATCTTCTATGCCGGGTTTAAAGAATTCGCCCGATTGCACCGGGCCAATCATCATGCGCCCGAGGCGGCGGTTGAAGGCTCCTCGCGGGCAATGCGTATTTCGATGAATCGTGAACTCGAAACGCTGGAAACCCACATTCCTTTTCTTGGAACCGTCGGTTCTATCAGCCCTTACATCGGCCTGTTCGGCACGGTGTGGGGGATCATGCACGCCTTTATCGCGTTAGGTGCCGTCAAGCAGGCGACTTTGCAGATGGTCGCTCCGGGTATTGCTGAAGCGCTGATTGCTACGGCGATCGGTCTGTTCGCCGCGATTCCTGCCGTCATGGCCTACAACCGCCTGAACCAACGCGTCAACAAGCTGGAACAGAACTACGATAACTTCACGGAAGAATTTGTTGCCATCCTGCATCGCCAGGCATTCTCCAGCGATAGCAACCGTTAATCAGGAGGGAGCATGGCACGTGTACGTCGAGGTCGTCGGGAACTGAAGTCCGAGATCAATATCGTCCCTTTGCTGGATGTGCTGTTGGTGCTGCTGCTGATTTTCATGGCGACGGCGCCGATTATCACGCAAAGCGTCGAGGTTGATCTGCCGGATGCCACGGATTCCAAAACCGTTTCCAGCGATGATAATCCGCCTGTGATTGTCGAGGTTTCCGGTGTCGGCCGCTATAGCCTGGTGGTCGATCATAATCGTATGGAACAATTGCCGGCAGAGCAGGTGGTAGCCGAAGCCCAATCTCGCCTTGGCGCCAATCCGAAAACGGTATTCCTGATCGGCGGCGCCAAAGAGGTTCCTTACGACGAAATTATTAAAGCGCTTAATTTACTCCACCAGGCCGGCGTGAAATCCGTGGGTCTGATGACGCAACCGATTTGAGCCGGTAAACAGAGTATGAGTGATCTATTTGGCCACACTGTATTTGGGAATGACTTGTGCTAAAGGGAAACGGACAAAACGATAAGCTAAAACGGGCTTTGATTATCTCAGCCGTTTTGCACGTCATTTTGATTGCGCTGCTAATTGTGAGCTCCTTGCACCAGTCAACGGACGCCAGCAATGGCGGCGGAGGCGGGTCTGCTATCGATGCCGTGATGGTCGATCCCGGCGCAGTTGCGGAACAATACAATCGTCAGCAGCAGCAACAAAGCGACGCGCAGCGCGCCGCACAGCTGCGTCAGAAGCAAGCTGACCAGCAGGCGAAAGAGCTACAGGAAAAGCAGGCTGCGGAACAGCAGCGCTTGAAGGAGCTGGAAAAAGAGCGTTTGCAGGCGCAGGAAGAAGCAAAGAATCAGGCGCAGGCGCAAGAACAACAGCGTAAGCAGGCTGAAGAAGCGGCGCAGCAGGCAAAAGAACAGCAGAAACAGGCCGAGGCCGCGGCGGCGAAAGCAAAAGCTGACGCCGAGCAACAGGCTAAAGCTGCCGCTGAAGCCAAAGCTAAAGCAGAGGCGGAGCAGCAGGCTAAAGCCGCCGCCGCCAAAAAACAGGCGGAAGAAGAAGCCAAAAAACAGGCTGCTGCAGACGCGAAGAAAAAAGCTGAACAGGAAGCAAAGGCTAAAGCGGCAGAGGTGGCTAAAGAGAAAGCTGAGGCGGACGCCAAGGCAAAAGCCGCGGCTGACGCTAAAGCCAAGGCCGCCGCCGATGCCGCCAAGAAAGCGGAAGCCGCAGCCGCCAAAAAAGCTGCTGACGACAAGAAAAAGGCCGCAGCGGCTGAAGCCGCCAAACAGGACAGCGAAGTGGACGATCTACTCGGTGGACTGACGTCGGATAAAAATGCGCCCAAATCAGGCTCTGCGGCAAGCAGCGGCGGCGCGGCTGGCGTAGGCAAAAATAAGAAGAGCGGGGCGTCAGGGGCTGCGTTGGATAGCTATGGCAGTCAGATCAGAACCGCGATTCAGAGTAAGTTTTACGATTGGGAGTCCTACAAAGGCCGGACGTGTAAGCTACGCGTCAAGTTGGCGCCGGACGGTCTGCTGATCGATGTCACCACCGAAGGTGGCGATCCTGCCCTGTGCCAAGCTGCTATCGCTGCAGCTAAGCAGGCCAGAATTCCTACACCGCCGAGCAGTGAGGTCTATGAAGCATTCAAGAATGCCCCGATAGACTTTAAGCCGCAGTAAAGCAGCCTAAAGTCGGGCGAGGGATTTAAGATTATGACTATGGTCGACAGACCTGGTAATCGTGTTTTGTTGACGTTGGTTTTGTTCACATTCTGCTAATTTATCGCGGGTTAAGCGCCTGGATAAGGGAGATGAAATGAAGCAGGCATTTAAAGTTGCATTAGGTTTTTTGATGCTGTGGGCGGCAGTCCTCCACGCAGAAGTGCGTATCGAAATCACCCAAGGGGTTGATTCCGCTCGCCCGATCGGCGTCGTTCCGTTCAAATGGTCGGGCCCCGGCGCAGCGCCGGAAGAAATTGCGGGTATCGTTGGCGCGGATTTGCGCAACAGCGGCAAGTTCAACCCTATTGATCCTTCTCGTATGCCGCAGCAACCGGGCAGCGTGGCGGAAGTGACGCCTGCGGCCTGGACGGCGTTGGGCATCGATGCCGTCGTCATCGGGCAGGTTCAGCCCAGCGCCGATGGTTATGTGATTTCTTATCAACTGGTAGACACCTCGGGCAACCCCGGCAGCGTGCTGGCGCAGAATCAATTCAAGGTTACCAAACAGTGGCTTCGCTACGCGGCGCATACCGCCAGCGATGAAGTTTTTGAAAAACTGACCGGGATTAAAGGCGCATTCCGTACACGCATCGCCTATGTGGTTCAAACCAACGGCGGCCAATACCCATACGAACTGCGCGTGGCGGATTATGACGGCTACAACCAGCTCCCTGTGCACCGTTCACCGCAGCCGCTGATGTCACCCGCATGGTCTGCCGACGGCAGCAAACTGGCGTACGTGACCTTTGAAAGCGGCCGTTCCGCGCTGGTTGTTCAGACGTTGGCCAACGGCGCGATCAAGCAGGTTGCCTCATTCCCACGTCACAACGGCGCACCGTCCTTCTCTCCGGACGGCAGCAAACTCGCGTTTGCGTTGTCCAAGAGCGGCAGCCTGAATCTCTATGTGATGAACCTGGGTTCTGGACAGATGACTCAGATAACCGACGGACGCAGCAACAACACGGAGCCGACCTGGTTCCCGGATAGTCAGACCCTCGCCTATACTTCTGATCAGGCAGGGCGTCCGCAGGTGTACAAAATCAATGTCAACGGCGGTGCGCCTCAGCGCCTGACCTGGGAAGGTGCCCAGAATCAGGATGCGGATGTCAGCAGCGACGGTAAATTTCTGGTGATGGTGAGCTCTAATAGCGGAGTGCAGCATATCGCCAAACAAGATCTGGTAACGGGTGCCGTTCAAGTATTGACGGACACGTTCCTGGACGAAACGCCAAGCGTTGCGCCTAACGGCACCATGGTAATCTACAGTTCCAAACAGGGGATGGGATCCGTGCTGCAGCTGGTTTCGACTGATGGTCGTTTCAAAGCGCGTCTTCCGGCAACTGATGGTCAGGTAAAATTCCCTGCCTGGTCGCCGTATCTCTAAATGCAAATATCTATGATAACCTTTTGAAAGGACATAAAAATGCAATTCAATAAAGTGCTGAAAGGCCTGATGTTGGCTCTGCCGGTGCTGGCTGTTGCCGCGTGTAGCTCTAACAAACATGCTAACAACGACCAATCTTCTGAGAATGGCGTCGGCGTTGGCAGCGGTATGGAAAACGGCGGCAACATGTCTTCCTCTGAGCAGGCGCGCCTGCAGATGCAGGAACTGCAGCGTAACAACATCGTTTACTTCGATCTGGACAAGTATGACATCCGTTCAGATTTCGCTCAGATGCTGGATTCTCATGCCGCATTCCTGCGTAGCAACCCGTCTTACAAAGTGACCATTGAAGGTCATGCGGATGAACGTGGTACGCCGGAGTACAACATCGCCCTGGGCGAGCGTCGTGCGAATTCCGTGCAGATGTACCTGCAGGGCAAAGGGGTTTCCTCTGACCAGATCTCTATCGTTTCTTACGGTAAAGAAAAACCTGCGGTTCTGGGTCATGACGAAGCTGCTTACGCTAAAAACCGTCGCGCCGTTCTGGTCTACTAAGAGTATTGCATGAACAGTAACTTCAGACCTTACCTTCTCAGTCTGTCGTTACTGGTTGGCGTAGCGGCCCCTTGGGTCGCTACCGCCCAAGCGCCAATCAGTAATGCCGGCTCAGGCTCGGTGGAAGATCGAGTCACTCAACTGGAGCGAATCTCAAACGCTCACAGTCAGCTTTTAACCCAACTTCAGCAGCAGCTCTCCGACAACCAGCGTGATATCGACAGCCTGCGTGGTCAGATTCAGGAAAGTCAGTATCAGCTCAATCAAGTTGTAGAGCGTCAGAAACAGATCTACCAGCAGATAGACAGCCTGAGCTCTCAGGGCGCTCAAACGCCTGCTCCTGCGGCCTCAGACGCTAACCCTCCCTCTGCGGCAAGTAACGCTGCTCCGAACGCGCCAGCCAGCACAGGAGACGCGAACAGCGATTACAATGCTGCCGTGGCGCTAGTGCTTGAAAAAAAGCAGTATGATCAGGCTATTGTTGCATTACAAAACTTCGTCAAAAAATATCCTGATTCCACTTATCAGCCCAACGCCAACTATTGGCTGGGGCAGTTGAACTACAACAAGGGTAAGAAAGACGACGCGGCCTACTATTTCGCCAATGTCGTAAAAAATTACCCTAAATCTCCGAAAGCGTCCGAAGCCTTGTACAAGGTTGGGGTCATCATGCAGGAGAAAGGCCAGACTGATAAAGCCCAAGCGGTATATCGTCAGGTGGTCAAGATGTACCCAAATACCGAAAGCGCTAAATTGGCGCAAAAATCTTTGTCTCACTCTTAATTTCTACGATAAGGCGCAAAACTTGCTCGATATGAGCGAGCTTTGCGTCTATTTGCTTGAGTTGTAAGCAGTTAAACGTTTTTTTTATAAAATAGGTTGCTTGGAAAAATTATCACAGTAATATATGCCGCCGTTGCCAAGGCGATAATGAATCGCTGAAGTGATGTGGAAATTGGGTCGTTAGCTCAGTTGGTAGAGCAGTTGACTTTTAATCAATTGGTCGCAGGTTCGAATCCTGCACGACCCACCATTTTCCAGCGATAGATTTTGAAGTGCTCCGCAGTGCGGGTCGTTAGCTCAGTTGGTAGAGCAGTTGACTTTTAATCAATTGGTCGCAGGTTCGAATCCTGCACGACCCACCATTTCCGGCGCTAGATCTTGAAGTACTCCGCAGAGCGGGTCGTTAGCTCAGTTGGTAGAGCAGTTGACTTTTAATCAATTGGTCGCAGGTTCGAATCCTGCACGACCCACCATTCTAAGTTTTTTTTCCGAATTCTAATCAACACATCAAAACTCACAGTTCGCACGCGTCGTGCGGGTGAGAAGCTGCGTTCAGGTTCGAGCCGAGCGAAGCGAGACAACAACGCGTAGCGTTGGCCCGAAGGGCGAGGCCAAAGGCCGAGTACATCCTGCACGACCCACCATTCTAAGTTTGTTTTCCGAATGCTAATCAAGACATCAAAACTCACAGTTCGCACGTGTCGTGCGGGTGAGAAGCTGCGTTCAGGTTCGAGCCGAGCGAAGCGAGACAACAACGCGTAGCGTTGGCCCGAAGGGCGAGGCCAGAGGCCGAGTACATCCTGCACGACCCACCATTCTAAGTTTGTTTTCCGAATTCTAATCAAGACATCAAAACTCACAGTTCGCACGTGTCGTGCGGGTGAGAAGCTGCGTTCAGGTTCGAGCCGAGCGAAGCGAGACAACAACGCGTAGCGTTGGCCCGAAGGGCGAGGCCAGAGGCCGAGTACATCCTGCACGACCCACCATTCTAAGTTTGTTTTCCGAATTCTAATCAAGACATCAAAACTCACAGTTCGCACGCGTCGTGCGGGTGAG
>NZ_JIBQ01000004.1 GCF_000688695.1 Lonsdalea quercina subsp. quercina
AGGTACAATACTATGCGGACGGCACCCCGGCGCGGGAAGTGCAGTGGGTGTATGAGCCCGGCAGCTTCCGACCGCTGGCGCAGGTCGAACGCAAGGGAGAAGAGACCCGACTGCACTATGTGGTGACAGATTTAGCGGGCACGGCGCGGGAGCTGTGCAGCGAAACGGGAGAAGTCCACTGGCGGGGTGAGCAGGGGCTGTGGAACGGACACCGTGAAGACCGGTTGCCGGTGGGTCGGAAGCGTTATCTGGGCGACGCGGCGAACGAAGAAGTGTACTGCGAGCTGCGTTACCAGGGCCAAATCTACGACGCGGAAACGGGGCTTTACTACAACCGGCATCGTTACTATGATGCGGACAGCGGGCAGTATATCTCGCCGGACCCGATAGGATTGGCGGGCGGGCTGAGGCCGCAGGGTTATGTGCATAACCCGTTGGAGTGGTGTGATCCGCTGGGGTTGGCTGAGTCGGGTTGTAAACAGCCGAACTCACCTGAAAATAACCAAAAGCCAGAAGTTAAAAAGCCAAATATTTCAACAAAAATTCATGACGGCGCACAAGGCAAACACATACCAGGGCATAATAACTATGTTGATGGTAAGAGTGTTATAGATGCTAAACCTCAAGAATTATTGGATAATTACCATGCAGGGAATGTTAATACCTCTAGGGTAATTAACGACAATAAAGTTAAAGTGGATTTTGGTGATGTGATCGGTACCCATAAAGATATGAATGGTACAAGTACTTCCACATCATGGGGGATAATCCATAGCGGGAAAAATGGTGCTCACATCGTTCCTGCTTTGCCTGATGCAATTTAGGTAGGTTATGAAATGAATGATCTGAAATTAATAATATTTAATTCGCTGTTAGGTAATGTTAATAAAAATGTTAGAGCGTTAGCGTATGATTTTTTTGATAAAAAAATCGTAATATATGGATATTTGGATACTGAGCCTGATGATGATGATTATGAAATTATCGATGTTGCTGTAAGTGAGATAATGGCTTCATGTCCTGATTTGGAGAGTCAGGAAATTAATTTAGTTAAGTCATGTGAGCCTGTAGGTAAGTTGAATTGTTATAAAGGCTGGGTGTTTGTTAGAAATGAAATATAATTAAAGTTTATTTTTAATTTATAAAAAGCTGGAAGCGATCATCCGATCCTTCCGGCTTTATTGTTTTTAGCTGTTGGTCAACCGCTACAAATTAATCTGCGTCTCGATAATAATCCTGCCGCGCTCCACCGTGACGGTGACCGGCATCCCGGTGATAAAGCCACACTCTTCCAGCCAGAGGCCTTTCAGTGTCTCAGGCGGTATCCGAGGGCCAGCGTCGCTACGACGGCGCAGGACGTATCGTCGAGCGTGGCGATGTGCGCTATGAGTACGATGTCTGCGGCCGGTTAAGTCGCAAGCGAGAAGTCCGGGCGGGATTCCGACCGAAAGAAACGCGCTACGAGTGGGATACGCAGGACCGGTTGCGGCGGGTGAGCCTGCCGGATGGCGCGCGCTGGCGATATGGCTACGATGCGTTCGGACGCCGGGTCAGCAAGGTGCGCGAAGGTCAGGTAGCCTCGTTGCAGTCGGTGTCGAAGGTCCAGTACCAGTGGGACGGCGACCAGCTGGTGGGGCAGGTACAATACTATGCGGACGGCACCCCGGCGCGGGAAGTGCAGTGGGTGTATGAGCCCGGCAGCTTCCGACCGCTGGCGCAGGTCGAACGCAAGGGAGAAGAGACCCGACTGCACTACGTGGTGACAGATTTAGCGGGCACGGCGAGGGAGCTGTGCAGCGAAACGGGAGAAGTTCACTGGCGGGGTGAGCAGGGGCTGTGGAACGGACACCGTGAAGACTGGTTGCCGGTGGGTCGGAAGCGTTATCTGGGCGACGCGGCGAACGAAGAAGTGTACTGCGAGCTGCGTTATCAGGGACAAATCTACGACGCGGAAACGGGGCTTTACTACAACCGGCATCGTTACTATGATGCGGACAGCGGGCAGTATATCTCGCCGGACCCGATAGGATTGGCGGGCGGGCTGAGGCCGCAGGGGTATGTGCATAACCCGCTGGAGTGGGTGGATCCGCTGGGGTTGAGTGGGTGTTCCGGCTCGAATCATTTAGATAATCCAAAGAAAAAGGTCAATTCTGCTGAGGTAGGCGATATTGTTCGAACTCCATCATCGCATCCTGATGATTTCACAAGAATAAGAGGTGGTGATTATAAAAATCAAAACACAGGAGAGATATGGAGTAAAAGTAATACTACTCATAGCGATAAGCTTGGCGAGTGGAAGGTTGGGATAGGAAAAAACTCACCTACCCCGAGTAAAAAAATTACCGTGGGGATGAGCGATGGAAAAATCATTAAAATTGACAAGTAGTGATTTTAATTTAGCTAACATTAACTTTAGCTCATTTAGCTCCTCAAATAAATGGGTTGGTTGTTTTGAAAAAAATATATCATTTTCTCTATCATTAATTGATGAATCTATAAAGATAGTGAGTGATTTTTTTTACCCACACTGGGGAGGTTTTTTTGCTCTATCGGCCTTATCTTTTGATGATGAAAGAGAAACTGATAAAAATATAATAAAAGAATATGGAGAGATATATAGTAATGCTAAGGCTAGTAACTACTTGAAACCACTGAATGATGATTTTGAAAGTTATTTATATGGTGATATTCTACTTCCGGCATCTTCATTAAGTCTGCATTTTGATAATAATAAATTTATGGATGTTTGTAAATTGATTATGGGGCACGGAGGTGTGTTAGGTCAGGTTTTTTTTATGATTAATTTGAAATTAAATTTGGCGATATATCCTCATGCTGATCTAGGGTTTGGTATTATCTCTTTTGATGAAAATGATGCTTTTTGTAAGTCTTTTTTAAGTTCCCTTGGTGGAAATAAAAAATTTAATGTAATTACATGAGTTTTTATCAAATCCATAATAAGTAATACTTTTATCTCCGGAAGAGATCTAACGATCCTTCCGGATTTTTATTTTTATTCGTTGGTCAGTCGCTACAAATTAATCTGCGTCTCAATAATAATCCTGCCGCACTCAACTGTGAAGGTGAGGGGCATCCCGGTGATAAATTCCGACTCTTATAATCAGCGGCCTGTCATATTAATAAAAAGTTCATGGCATGACAAAAAATACCTTCCAGAGTGCTGGAAAGAATCAAGTGATCTATTATTTTAATTATGGTGAGACTCGAACTTTGCTAAAAATATTCACAGTATTAATAATGCTTTTGGCATTTAGATGTTATGCAGTCACTGGGTCGAATTTCGTGCAAGGGCCTTTTGAAATATCTCAGGATAGTCATATCGTTATAAAAGAAGAAAACGATGTTCACCAGCCTCTTGGTCTTTATTTCGAAAATAAATGAGCTGTCTCAAAAATAGACAGTTATGACGTTAACGGTGATTAACTCAATATTGAGACGGTTTTCTTTATCACGTTGGGCGGGGTAAGAAATATCGTTGTCTAAGTTTCATGGCATGTCACGCATCGAGCTGAAAGAATATCTGGAGTGTCATATCAAGTCTAAGGGNATGCCATTCAGGATGGTGGAATGACGAGAAATAAAAAGATTACCGATGATCCTAAACTGTGGGGTGATGAGGGAGCGTTCTCTGGTGAGCAACCTTATTGTAAATATAAAAATGCTGCCGCAATAAAAAGGTATTTACTGAGAAGGTATCAGTGAGCCACACATCTAATGCGGTCATGCATCTAACCTGTACCTTCTGATCTGTATTTTCCATTGGCCGGATAAGATTACCTCGCATCGCCTTGATGATTTGCATGCTTTTTGTACCGGTCCAACAATTTTTTATCTCTATTTACCCTATTATCAAAACAACTGATTTTCCCTATTTGGTAGCCCAATTCCATCCAAACGATAAGTTATTCCTATCATCTCCTCCTCTTCTTCCTTTTCCTCCTTCTCTTCTCAACCCTTGTCCTGACCTCTCTGCATGCCTTATCCCTTTGCGAGGGTCGGTGAGCGCCTGCGAACAAGCAAAATCATACTCCGTACCCTAAACGCGTTTTGCTCAATCTATACTCTGATTTGCCATCTCATTGTCGGTATATTGTACAATTTGGCTGGTCTGTCCTGCTATTTCATCAACCTGAACTATGTTTGTCGCGAGAAAGGAAGAAAACAGCGGCGTAGATGACGAGAGTTTCACGGTGGATGAACCAAGGCGGCAAGCGCGTTGCCGATAGCGCGCAGCGCGGAGTCTTTTGTTTGCTTGTAAATACAGGATGGATTGTCGCATTGACGTGATGGCGATGATACAGGATGAAATCGCTAGAGGAGCATGTCGGCGCACGGAGTTTTCATTCATCTCTAACGTTTTTTCTATGGAAAGACACTTGTCTAAAAGGAGTTAACCTTGTTTCTACGACAACTTCATTACCTGGTTGCACTGGCTGAACATCGGCACTTTGCACAGGCCGCGGAGAGCTGCTGGGTCTCGCAACCCTCTCTGTCCGTTGCCCTTCAGCAAATGGAACGCGAGTTGGGCATTACCATTATTCGGCGCGAACGGCGTTTTCAGGGGTTCACGCCGGAAGGGGAGCGCGTGCTCGACTGGGCGAGGAAAACGCTGTCCTCCCTTGACGGTCTGAAGCAGGAAGCCGCTCTGGCACAAGCCGTGGCCGGGGGGAATTTGGTCATCGGCGCCGTACCCTCGGCGATGCGCGCGGTTTCTACGCTGATTAAAGAGTATCGCCGCGTCATTCCCCGGCTGAATTTAAAAGTTTTTTCTCTGAGCACGCGCGACATCCTGAATCGACTGAAAAATCAGGATCTGCATTTGGGCATCGCCTATTCTGATGCCAGCGCTGGTGAGATATACGAATCCCTGTCGCTCTACGCGGAGCGGTTCGTTCTGCTCTCCAATAACGAGGTCGTTCCCCCGGTTGGGGATGCCTTTAGTTGGGTCGATGTGGGGGAATTACCGCTGTGTTTGTTTAATCATGAGATGCAAAATCGACGGGTCATCGAAGACGCCTTTCGTGAGGCTGGGGTAAGGCCTCAGGTCATTATCGAAACCAACGCGCTCAGCGTATTACACGAAATGGTGAGCAGCGGCCAAGCCTGCAGTATCGCGCCTATCAGTGCGATCCCCGATCATTTGATCGCCAACGGTATTGTCGCCCATCACATCGAATCGCCACCTTTACCGGAAATGAGCCTGCTAAGGATCCGTAAGGACAACCAGCCTGCACTGTTAGACGCGGTGTGGGGGGTGACGACTCAGTTGGACCTACAGAGCAAAATCGACCAATCCATATACCGGGCAACTCAATAGGGCCGAGCTATTTACAGATATTTTCAAACGATTGGACGCATGATTATTAAGCGCCCAGACTGGCTCTAGTGACAGGAAATATGGCTGTAAATCAAAGCCATATAATTAACTTGCTTAGGTATATGGAGATGACTATGTCCAAGATTTTGTGCGTATTATATCCCGATCCTGTAACCGGTTTTCCCCCTGCTTATGCTCGTGACGATATCCCGAAAATTTGTTCATACCCTAATGGTCAGATGGCGCCCACGCCATCTGGAGAGCTAGGTTTCACTCCCGGCGAACTGGTCGGCAGCGTTTCCGGCGAGCTGGGGCTTCGTCGGTATCTGGAAAGTCAGGGGCATGAGCTGATTGTGACCAGCGATAAGGAAGGCGCTGACTCCGTTTTTGATCGTCATTTGCCGGATGCCGATGTGGTTATCTCTCAGCCGTTTTGGCCGGCATATCTGACCGCTGAACGTATCGCTAAAGCGAAGAAACTAAAGCTGGCGTTGACGGCGGGCATCGGTTCCGACCATGTTGATCTTAAGGCCGCCGCCGAACGTAGTATTACCGTCGCCGAGGTGACTTTCTCCAACTCCATCAGCGTGGCGGAGCACGTGGTGATGACCGTACTGGCCCTGGTCCGCAACTACCTGCCGTCGCACCAAATCGCCAACAACGGCGGTTGGAATATCGCGGACTGCGTATCGCGCAGCTATGACGTCGAGGGGATGCACTTCGGGACGCTAGGCGCGGGGCGTATTGGTTTGGCGGCGCTGCGACGTCTGAAACCGTTTGATATGCAGTTGCACTATTACGACCCTCATCGTTTGGCGAAAGAGGTTGAGCAGGAGCTGGGCTTAACCTACCACGAAACCCCGGAATCGCTGGTTAAGGTCTGTGATGTGGTTAACCTGCAGACGCCGCTATATCCCTCGACTCAGGGATTCGTCAACGAAGCCTTCCTGTCGCTGTTCAAGCGCGGCGCCTATTTAATCAACACGGCTCGTGGCGCGCTCTGCGACCGCGATGCGATTGCGCGCGCGTTGGAGTCAGGCCAGTTGGCCGGCTATGGCGGCGACGTCTGGTATCCGCAACCGGCGCCGGTCGACCACCCGTGGCGACGCATGCCGAATCAAGGCATGACGCCGCATATCTCGGGTACCTCACTGTCTGCGCAGGCGCGTTATGCGGCAGGGACGCTGGAAATTCTGCAAAATTTCCTTGAAGGGAAGCCGATCCGCCAGGAGTATCTGATTGTCGACGGCGGCAACCTGGCTGGCACTGGCGCCAATTCCTATAAGTTAGCCTGACGTTCAGGGCGAGCTCTGCGGCGGTCTGTGGCCGTCGCAGGCTGTTCTTCGTGGTTATCCGTTCACCGGGCACCGTAAGCCCTGATGTGTAGATCAGTGACGATATCGTTTGTTCATCTCTAGCGTCCCGCGCGCCGGTACGGAGAAGACGATAACGATAGTCTGATACGCCCTGAGATTTCTTTAGAGAATAGGCCGCCTGATGCGGCCTTTTTGTCAGAACTTTATCGGTTAACGATTTTGGCAGGCAGGGCGATCACCAGCAGAGAGCTTGCCAGCAGGCAGGCGGCGAAAAACCACAGGGCGCCTGCGCTGCTTCCGGTGAGATCCAGCGCAAATCCCATCAGTGAGTTACTCACTAAACCCGCTATGTTCGCCAGCGAACAGGCGAGGGCAAAACCCGTTGCCGCTGCGGTTCCAGTGAGGAAGGTGGCAGGCAGGCTGAAAAAGACCGGCACCGCGCCGATGATGGTGGCCTGAGCGATGGCAAAGAGCAGCACTGTGGCGATGACGCTGTCGCTGAAGAACGTACTGCTCGCCATGGCGGCGGCGCCGATGATAAAAGGGATGATGATATGCCAGCGGCGTTCACGGTGGCGATCCGAACTGGCGCCGATCACGAGCATCCCCAATAGGGCCGCCACGCTGGGAAGCGCGGTCAACAGCCCGATATGGAAAGGATCAGCCACGCCCGCTTGTCGAATGAGCGTCGGCATCCAGAATCCCAGCGCGTAGGCGCTCAGCAAAATTGAAAAATCGATACCGCCCAGCATCCATACTTTCAGATTGAAAAAACCTTCCCGGAAGCGGTGAGGGGAATGGCGACGCTCAGTCTCGTCTTGTTCGAGCGCCAGCGCGACCTGCGCCTTCTCCTGTTGATTGAGCCAGTTGGCCTGTCGAAAGTTGTTAGGCAAAACCCACAGCGTCAGGACACCCAGCAAAACACTGGGCAGGCCTTCCAGCAAGAAAAGCCATTGCCAGCCACGTAGACCATGGAGCTGATCGAAATGAATCATGATCCAGCCGGAAAGCGGTCCGCCGACAATGCTCGACAGAGGTAGCCCGATCATAAACAGGGCGATCACGCGTCCACGTCGGTGGGAGGGAAACCATTGAGTGAGATAGTAAAGTACGCCGGGCAGGAAGCCGGCTTCGGCGGCGCCGAGCAGAAAACGCAGAAGGTAAAACTGCGCTGGCGTCGTCACTAGCAGTGTGCAGGTCGACAATACGCCCCATGAGATCATGATGCGGGCAATCCAGACTTTGGCGCCGATCTTTTCCAGCATCAGGTTGCTGGGAACCTCAAACAGGATGTAGCCGACAAAAAACAGTCCGGCGCCCAATCCGAAGGCGGTTTCGCTAAAGTGTAAATCCTGCACCATCTGCAGCTTGGCAAAACCGACGTTGATCCGGTCCAGATAGGCGGCCAGATAACAGAAACAAAGAAAGGGGATAAGCTTCCAGACAATTTTTCGATAGAGCGTATGTTCATCTTCTTTTACCGGCGTGGTTCCGGCGGCAGATGCGTTAGTCATGTCAGAGATTCCTCATCGATCCAATGATGGCTGCGGCCATCGGCTTTGTTCCGCGGTGCGTCGCGTTTGCGGGAAGGAAAGCGATGGTCGGAAGCGTACTCAGAGCCCAAGCGTGATGCACCACGGTCGCTGGACGTTTATTCGCGCAGTGGGAAAATCAGTCTACTGAGATGTAAAAAGTCTGGCTAGCGTCATTTGAGGCTAAATGTTGCGATTAGGTGACGAGCAATCGATTCTCTTGGTCTATTTTCTTGAAATGTGCAAAGCCTGTTAGGGGCGGTTTATGCGCGATCCACTAAGTGAACGCTTAGGCGCCAAAGGGGAGGGCAAGATAAGCGGATGCGGCCTCGATACGCCCTCGTGCGGCCTGGATGCACCGCCACGTCGCCGCTCAGAATGACGGCGAAAAGGGGCAATTTGATGCTCTAATGAGCAGATAAACCGTTTCCTGTCCGTTCTGCTAAAAAAGGGCTTGCCATCATCCGCAAAGAGCGACATAATGCGCCCACTTCTTCGGGAGGCATAGATAAAACGCTGATTAATCAACAGATTGAAAGTTTTATTTATTGAACGGCTTCACGGTTTATCGCCAGTGAAAGTCGGTTGTAACGCGGGAATAGCTCAGTTGGTAGAGCACGACCTTGCCAAGGTCGGGGTCGCGAGTTCGAGTCTCGTTTCCCGCTCCAAATTCAGTGTTACAGACGGCATATACGCTCTGTAATGCAGTGAAAAAAGGACCTTCGGGTCCTTTTTTTCGTTTCTGGCTTTTCTCTCTCCATAACCTCAATAGAACACGTGGCCAGATTCGCGACGTTCCTGTTAGTACCCCTTTCATCGTATTACAGCGTCGGCGTCAGTACATAACCTGCGCTTAAACCTTGTACCTCAAGACCTTGAGCGATGGCTCGGCCCGGTGTGACGATGACTTTCTCCGTTTCCGCGTGAGGCGCTGCGCGGTACAGCACATAGGTTTCCCCGCTATCATCGATGCGCAACGCCTGCGGCGGCACCGCCATGCCGTGTTCGTTATGGTACAGAACGACGGCTAGCTTGGCGCTCATGCCAAGTCGGATACGCTCTCCGGTGACGTTCTGTGGCGTATCGACTTCCATCCGCGTGACAATGCCACGCTCGAACAATCTCCGCGTATCGCGCAAATTTGCCTGCGTGACGCCCAGCGTCGAACGAGCGGTTTGTACGGTGCGTCGGGATCGCGTGACTTCGGGACTACTGATCCAGTTGCGCAGTTGATAAACGCCCTGCTGAGCTTTACGGCCTGGCGAGGACTCAGATCTCCGATGGGGATGTCGACCTGTATTCCTACGTAGTTTCCCCAGGCGCGTGCAGTGCCGCTGTGGGGATCGCGATTGCGTACCTGACTCGCGCCGATACATCATGCAACACGTGCTGAGTGGAAGCGCCTGTCGTTTGTATCTTCCTTTTTGCCTGCTTTTTGTCCATCTAGGCCCTATGGCGGCGACCATCAACGATTCCGTGAAGCTTTACTTCTGACGGCTGCGATCTACCGATAAAGTCATCCGATCCACCAGTGATTGCAGTTCATCTTTAAATTGGGTTGAATCGGTACCGTTTTCCAGCTTTGTCAACGTTTGTTGTACTTCATACCCCTTAGGCAATTGCGCTTTTTCAATCGCCGGTAGCGAATTGCTGTGATCTGACACTTCCTGATAGCTTTCCGCGCTTATCTTGCCAGTGCGGTGGTATTCGGCTGTTATTCTAGCCACCACTTTTACACGCCATTGATACTCTTGGTCATCAGCCTCGCTCAGCGCAGCCCGACGCTCGTTGACCGTAAAGGAACCACTGTCATCATACGCAATCAGCGCCAACTGATCGCGAGACATCCCCTTAAACGGGTTGGTTGCTTCGCCATTAGAAAAATCGGTAGCCTGTTGGGCCTGTGCCAGTCGTTGTGGATCGTCAGAAGGAGGCACCTCGGCGTCGTGAGCCGCTTTATTGCGCGTGTAGCTTTCGCCGAAGAGCTCTTGACTCGTCGATTGTGCGAAAGCCGCGAGTTCGTTACGGTTTGTGGTGGCATCTCGCTCAGCGGCGCGTGTGGCAGCCTCGCTCAGTTGAATCGAAAGTGAGGAAACCTGTGTTGTTGTGCTGGTGTGGGTATCCAAGGCGCTGTAGGCCTGTGATTGGGTTGACTCACTGCTGTAGTAAATGGTGCTTTGATCGTCGACTTGAGTTTGTCGGGCGGTGGAACCCAGTTGATTAATACTGTTCATCGGGAATCCTTGATTGTCTTGATTAGCATTATCGCCGATGGAAAGAAGGCGGCCAGTGGTACTTGCAGCAGCCCCTTCACTAGGGTTACTACATAGAAAATTCAACAGTCCACGAAAAATCGATTGGGTCCAGGGATTTGATGGTGGCAGTGCAAATTGCGCCATTACTGGCCGTCGCGGTTTTGGTCCATTTTGGGGCCTTTGCTATGCCATCGCTAAAGCGCCCTCCGCCTTTTGTGTTTTGTGATTCTTGGCTGGTATTTCATTGGCTCAGAATGACAGCACTTCGCTGTGCGAGTTTTGTGTGACAAACGTTTTTGTGAAACGAACTTATGAAAAATTAAAATAAATTACAGTGAATGAATATCACTGATTTATAGTTAAACTTTTCTTAAGTGTACCTAACGGCAAAAAAAAGAAAAACTTTAGAGTTATGAATTTTTCCAGTTTTCAGTCGAGTTCTAATGAATATCTAGATGCGTTTTTTGAGTGATTTATACATGTTAAACACGGGCATACCATCCTCTGATGGGGCATGAATATGAAATTTGATTGATTTATAAACGCTTAAATAGACGTTTAAGACGACCTATTATAGGTTTTATGCGTGTTAATTTTTCGCTTTATCTGTCTAGTTAAACGTCAAGGGAGGGCCAATATGTGTTTTTATAATATTATTTCCTGTGATATGTATCAAGTAAATGAATTCAGAGTGCCACGCATTTCGCTAAATTAATCAAAGGGAAAGTGTTCTCAGCTACGTAACAAGCGAATTAAAATTTGCTAACGGTTGTAAATTAAAAAATAATTATCTCCTATTCAATAACGACGACGCTGTGATTATTTCTATATAAATTTATTTTAGTTGCCAATATATCTTTCTTCTACTGGACTTAAAAAGGCCTCGTTATTTTATGCATTATTAGGATTTGCTAAATATGACACGTATCTATTTTTCTATCGCAATGCTGTTGTAAGCCTTGTTTTTGCTTGTGAAGCCGCTCACATAATAAAATATTATCAGTCGTGACAGTTGCCGGAAGCTGCCATCTTTTAATCAGCGATATTTCTTATACATTCAAAAACTATCACTGATAGGGAAGGGAACGATGTCGAATTTACCTATGTGTATGCTGGCCGCAGCGATGTCATCCGTGGTGCTGCCTCAGACCGCCGATGCGGTTGAAGAAAAGAAAAATCGTGAATGGTGGAAAGAGGTTGTCGTTTACCAAATATATCCTCGTTCATTTAAGGATAGTAATGGAGACGGCATTGGTGACCTTAATGGTATTACCGAGAAACTGGATTATCTGAAAAAACTCGGCGTTGATGTGATTTGGCTCAGTCCGCATTTTGACTCCCCAAATGCGGACAATGGTTATGATATTCGTGATTACAAGAAGGTCATGAAAGAGTTCGGCACGATGAACGATTTCGACCACATGCTTAGCGAAATCAAACGCCGTGATATGCGTTTGATTATTGATTTAGTGGTTAACCACACCAGTGATGAGCATCAGTGGTTCAAAGAGAGCAGAAAGTCGAAGGATAATCCGTACCGTGATTACTATATTTGGCGAGACGGGCGCAATGGTGAGGTACCGAATAATTATCCCGCTTTCTTCGGTGGTTCGGCCTGGAAAAAAGACGATCAGACCGGCCAATATTATCTGCACTATTTCGCCGAGAAGCAGCCTGACTTGAATTGGGAAAATAAAAAGGTTCATCAGGAGGTCTATGACATTATGCGCTTTTGGCTGGATAAAGGCGTCTCCGGTTTCCGCATGGACGTGATCCCTTTTATTTCCAAGCAGCCCGGTCTGCCTGATTTAAGCCCGCAGCAGTTGGCCCAACCGCAAAATGTGTTTGCCACAGGCCCACACATCCATCAATACCTGCATGAAATGAACCGGGAAGTGCTGGCGCCCTATAACGCGATGAGCGTGGGCGAAGCCTACGGTGTGACGTTCGAGGATACGCCCAAGTTCGTTGACACGGATCGCCAAGAATTAAACATGCTGTTCCACTTTGACGTGGTACGCCTTGACCGCGACGGCTGGCGTAAGACGGAGTGGACCTTACCTCAACTCAAGACCGCCTTCGCGAAAATCGACCGTGCGGGGGCGGCTGGCTGGAACACCAGTTTCCTGAGTAATCATGACCTTCCGCGGGCGGTATCGCATTTCGGCGATGACAGCGAGGCGTGGCGGGAGGTGTCCGCCAAAGCGTTGGCCACACTCATGATGACCCAACGGGCTACGCCCTTCGTGTATCAGGGTGAAGAGCTGGGCATGACCAATTACCCTTTCACCAGCGAGAAGGAATTCGAAGACGTTGAAATTCGGGGATTATGGAAGGAGTTGGTGGAAGGGGGAAAAGTCTCGTCCAAAGCGTTTCTGGATAATGTGCGCCAAACCTCCCGCGATAATGGCAGAACGCCGATGCAGTGGAGCACCGCGGCTCAGGGGGGATTTACAACTGGCACGCCGTGGCTGGCGGTGAACCCCAACTATTTGAAAATCAATGCGGCGGCTCAGGTCGACGATGACCATTCGGTCTACGGTTATCATCGTCAGCTGATTGCGCTGCGGCGTCAGACTCCGGCGCTGATCCACGGGGAGTATCGCGATCTGGCGCCGGAACATCCTAAGCTTTTCGTTTATACCCGCACGTTAAAAGATCAGCAGTATCTGGTCGCCATTAACTTCTCGCGCGAGACGCAGAACTGGTCGTTGCCGGCAGATAAGAAGATTGTTCAATCCGTTATCAGCAACCGGCCGGAAAACGCCGCCGCGCCTGGCGCCGATCGTCTGACTTTACAGGCCTGGCAGGCCGTTATTTTCAAACTGTAATCCGCACACCGAACCGTCACCCCCAAGCTTTGCGGCGTGACGGTTCCCATCGTATTTCTTCTTTCGACCGTTAGCACTCTGGTTGCTAACGATGACGTTCTTCCTGATCCTCCGTCGTTTTCATCACGTTGAACTAGTGCGATGAGCTTATTTAAAGTGAGAAGGACAGGCTGGTTTACTCGGCCTTTATGAAATAAGGTTTGAAGGATTTTTAGCCACAGACGCGAGTGTGTTACCGATGTCGGCACTCGTCGTGGCGTCATTCACTATGGAGAGGGTGGGATGCAAGAAGCAAAAATGGAGCGAGTTCGACTGTTGGAAGCGCGTTTGCGACAGGCGATGTTGGACTCGGACGTCACGGCGTTGGAAACGCTGTTGGACCGGGAGCTAATATTCGTCAGCCATCTGGGACAGACGCTGGGACGAAATGACGATCTTGACGCGCATCGTTCGGGGCTTATCAAGATCCATGATTTGCAGACAGCGGACGAGCGAATACTGCTCAAAGACAACGTCGCTATTGTTGCCGTAAAAACGCAGATTTCCGGCTGCTTTGGTGGGCAACCTTCTGATGGTGTATTCCTCTTCACGCGGACATGGTTACTCTCACCGGACTCGACGAACGGGTGTGTTATTGCAGCTACCTCCGTGCGTTTGATATCAGAGGACTCCATGCCGCCTTATTTAGATTTTCAGTTGTAATAGCTGGCTTCCGACACACCGTTTTCGCTGCACACATCCTTCACCTGCCGACCCTTTTCAACTTTTTTCAGAACCCGCAGGATCTGAGTTTCAGCGAAACGCGCTTTCTTCATGAGGATCCTCCGCTGATTGTATTTTAACCAGAGAACGCTATTAAGCAGTAAGACCAAATTCAGGGGGGATACAATGGTGTCTATTCTCTTCTGGCCTCTGACTTTACTCACATCGACATCCTCCCGTTGATTGATATTAGTGGCTGTTATATCGAGTCTTTATCGTCGCNCTCACGTGGGTTGTTCTATTTGTTTAAGACAAAACCGACCGCGTAGGCGGCTTTACGCTTCGAACTTGAGAGGAGATCTCAGGCCGGACTCAGCGCGTTGATGTAACGCTCGGCCCGGTTCAGCAACGAAATTCATTCCGTCAACGGCTGTTGCACTGTTCCTGTCAGCGCTGAGTCACGATACGTAAGCAAGCGCACACCGCGCCGCGGGTGAGGGGCTTATCGGATGCTGTTTCTCTTGCTGAAACGTTGATGATTCCGTCTATTCGGTTTACCCACAGAACGATGATACTTAAAATATTTTTGACTATGTCACGGCGCTAACCTCGGAGAATTAGTGAGGTTACGTGAGTATTCATAGGTATAACTGGCCGCTAACATGTCGAAGATTCAGTCGTTTTGATGTGAATAACGTTGGCTGACTTCCGAGATAAAATGGCCAGTAAATATTGATATAAAGTAAGGATGCTTTAACTATGCAACCTAAAATGTGGGCAACCGCACTGGTGTGCGGCGCGCTTTCGGCGGGCGTTACCGCCGGCTCTCAAGCACAATGCATTTCCGACCACACCACGGAAAGTGATTCAACGTTTCCCTCCACGCTAAAAGGCAAGCTCGCCTACCACACCTACGGCAGTTATGCCGATGGCACCAGCCAAATCTTCATCTATGACTTCTCTGCCAACAAAGTGACGCAGGCGTCTTCATCGTCGTGGGGAATTCAGGACCCGATGAACGCGGTATTCAGCCCGGATGGTAAATGGCTGGCCTTTATGGGTATCAAGGACGATGCCTGGAATGTTTTCATGTGGCAGGTCGACTCGGCCGAACTCCCGGTCAACCTGACCAAGAGCACGGGAGAGACCAGAAATGAAGATCCCAAGTTCAGCGCTGATGGCGCTGCGCTGTTTTTCAAGCAGGATGGCGATGTGATGAAGGCGACGTTGAGCTTTGAAAACGGGGTGCCGGTGTTCAGCTCGCAGACCAATCTGACTAACGCCTCTTCAACGATAGAAAGCTCAATGCCCTATCCGTCCGCCGATGGCACGCAAGTCTATTACGCGGCAGGGAAGGCATCGGGCGTGACGGGCATTTATCGTCTGACGCTCGCGACCGGTAAAAAAGTGCCTTTCGACAAGCCGAACGGACTGGAAGCCTATTATCCAACGGTTAGGCAGGATGGGCGGGTCTTTTACTCGCGCTGGAAGGACTCGGGCGGAGCCGATCAGCTTTATACCAAGGTGAATCCGAGCGATAAGGCCGAGCAACTGTCGATTAACGACTGCGACAGCAATAATTCCGACGCCTTCCCGGTCAATGGCACTGACTACGTGTTCTTTTCGTCAACCAGTGAAGGTAAATACCAACTGTACCTAGGCGAAGTCAGCACGGGTAAACGCTGGAGTCTCTCCTCGTTTCACGTTAATGACGACACGGATAAAGAGACGCTGGGAGCAAACTACTTCGGCGGTTGACTCACATAACGCAATGACGACGGACGCCGTGACGGCGTTCGTCATGGACTGGAGGGAATAAGGTGTTTTGCCTGTTTTTGCCTATTTCGACCCGGTAATAAGTAAGCACTTGCTAACATTAAGAGCTTTATCACGACAAGGGTGATAGCTTTGACATCGATATTGGCTCTGCCACCGTACTTCTCCCGCACCTAGCGCCGTCCTTCCATCACCATTCTTACCGCCAGCCCGGCCAAAACAGTGCCCATCAGCCAGCGCTGGATCACGCTCCATAAGGGGCGCCCCGTCAGGAACACCGCGATAGAACCGGCCATGATGGCAATCAGCGCGTTAACGCTGACGCTAACGGCGATTTGCACCGAGCCGAGTACCAGAGATTGCGTCATTACATTGCCATATTCCGGGGTGATGAATTGGGGGAGCAGCGAGAGGTACATCACCGCGATTTTGGGGTTGAGCAAGTTGGTGACGAAGCCCATGAAGAACAGTCTGGATGGCGTATCAGGGCGAAGCTCTCGTACTTCAAACGGGGAACTCCCACCGGGTCTGACCGCCTGCCAGGCCAGATACAGCAGATAAAGCGCCCCGCAGAAACGCAAGGCGTCGTAGGCGTAGGGGATCGCCATGATCAGCGCGGTAATTCCCGCCGCCGCGCACATCATGTAAAACACAAATCCGACGGCAACGCCGCCCAGCGAAATCAATCCCGCCTTGGGTCCCTGACATAGCGAGCGGGAAATGAGATAAATCATGTTTGGGCCGGGCGTAAGCACTAACCCCAGCGAGATCAGCGCAAAAGTCATTAGATTCGAGAATTCAGGCATGTATCCCTCTATGAAGGCGATGGCACGACAGATTGCGGGAGCGAACCTGCTTTTTGGGTATCCCATTCTGCCCGTCAAACGCAAAAAAATTTCCATCTTTTTTATTTATTGTCTGATTATTGAACTAACCTAATTGAGTCGTTTTTGATGGGCATGGCTAAGCCGCCTGCCGACAGGGCGCTGCGATAGACGGAATATCGCAGTCCTATGCGCGTCGAGGAGTGAAGAGTCAAAACGCTTGCCAATTCGGATTCACTGAGCCATAATGCCGTCCCTTAAGTAGACTGTATTTTAAAAACCTTAAAAATCAGTGACTTATAAAAGTCAGGGCGTGAATTAATTCCTTATTGCTAACAGCGCTATCGGTTTTATCCTCCAAGAGCATTCCTGCTTTCCGCAAAAGTAAATCTCATAAGTTTTTAAACAGACTTATCCACAGATTTCTTGACGACGGTGTTTGATGACACACCGAGGGGCCGGGGATCGCTGTTTTTTATCCCTATGAATTCAAAAGATAAATTTTAGATAAAAAACGCCACTCTGATCACTTGTACTTTTTGTTACGCTTGATTGGCAAAGAGTTTTTAAATTTATCCACAGGCAAGACCGACGTAAAAAAGGCGCATTTTTGTCCACATCGTAAACCGCACCTGATTGACCCTTCACTGAGCCTTTCTATCGCTAATCTGACCCTGTCATTCGCCAACGACGTGTGGCGGAGTAAACTGATAGCTGTTTCCGCTGCTTTTTCGGAAAAATGAGGCATTTTCGGTCAGCTTGGCGACTCCGGGGTGAAGACGGATTGCCAAGGGGCCGCGTTATCGCGTCCATATCCGGTGTCGGCGGCGCATCTGCAGAAATGAGAGGGAGCATGCCATGATCGATTGCAGCATCAATTCTGTGTCCGGAGCATTACCTGATAGGGTCTTTCGAGCCGACTGGCTACGGCGAGAGGAGGCAGGGGCGGCACAATCGGCAGGCGTGTCGCTCTACGAGCTTATGCAAAGAGCGGGCTCTGCCGCATTTGGACTGGCGCGTTTGCACTATCCTTCAGCCCGGCACTGGCTGATTTTGGCAGGACACGGCAATAACGGCGGAGATGGTTATGTGGTGGCAACGCTGGCGAAAGTCGCGGGCCTGCGCGTTTCAGTGATGGTCTGCCCGGGGGAGCGTCCGTTGCCGTCCGAAGCCGAACAGGCCAGAGCGCAATGGATCGCTGATGGCGGTACCGAACTGACGCCGGAGGCTGCCTGGCCCGATGATATCGACCTGATTATCGACGGTCTGCTGGGCACAGGTCTTGCCGCCGCACCCCGGGCTCCCTACGACCGACTGATCGAGGCAGCCAATGCGCATCCTGCACCCACGGTGGCGCTGGATATTCCCTCTGGATTGAATGCCGAAACGGGTCATGCCGCGGGCGCGGTGATCGACGCCGCACACACCATCACCTTTATTACTTTGAAGCCCGGCCTGTTGACCGGTCAGGCCCGGGACTTTGTCGGGCGGCTGCACATCGACGATCTGGCGCTGTCGCCGTGGGTAGCGCGTCAGGATGCGCCGATCCAGCGCCTCACGCCGCGTCATCTTTCTCAGTGGTTGAAGCCTCGCCGAGCTGGCGCGCACAAAGGGGATAATGGCCGTCTGTTGATTGTCGGCGGCGACGCGGGCACCGGCGGTGCGATTTTCATGGCGGGTGAATCCGCCCTGCGTACAGGTGCCGGTTTGGTGCGAGTACTTACTCACCGAGAATACCTTGCCGCGCTGCTGGTTTCACGTCCCGAACTGATGGTTCAGGAGCTGAATACGGCGACGTTGCGGCAAGGGCTGGAGNGGGCTGATGTGGTCGTGATCGGCCCCGGTCTGGGTCAGGGAGAATGGGGCAGAAATGCCCTCAGGATCGCAGAAAATTGTAACAAATCCATGTTATGGGATGCGGATGCGCTCAACCTGCTGGCAATCAGCCCGCATAAACGTCAGAATCGCATCCTGACGCCCCATCCCGGCGAGGCGGCACGGCTGCTGAACTGTCGCGTTGCCGACATTGAAAGTGACCGCTTACTTGCAGCGGGAAAGTTGGTGAAACGCTACGGCGGCGNCGTGGTACTCAAAGGTGCGGGAACGGTGATCGCCAATGAACAAGGCGCGCTGGCCATCGCCGACGTCGGCAACCCTGGTATGGCTACGGGTGGGATGGGCGATGTGCTTTCCGGCATTATCGGTGCGCTGGCGGCGCAGAAACTTTCGTTGTACGACGCGGCCAGAGCCGGATGTGTGGTTCATGGCGCCGCCGCCGACTGGCTGGCGAAACAGCGCGGCCCCCGCGGCATGCTGGCGACGGATTTGATGCCCGTACTGGCGCAGTATGTAAATCCTGAGTGGATATCCTTAGAAAAGACAGAATGAAGACATTTTCTCTACCTCTGCCTGACGAAGCGGCAACTATTGCACTCGGTGCGACACTGGCGCAGGCCTGCGACCGCGCCGTCATTATCTATCTGTATGGCGATCTGGGCGCGGGCAAGACCACGCTGAGTCGAGGCTTCCTGCAGGCGCTCGGTCACACAGGCAACGTCAAAAGTCCCACCTATACGCTGGTGGAGCCTTACATGCTGTCGCCGCGTCCGGTTTACCATTTCGATCTGTACCGCCTGGCGGACCCCGAGGAGCTGGAGTTCATGGGCATTCGCGACTATTTGTCCGAAGACGCCATCTGCCTGATTGAATGGCCTCAGCAGGGCGCGGGGATACTGCCTCCTGCCGATCTGGAGCTGCACCTGAGCTATCAGGATGCGGGTCGTCAGGCGGAGATTCAGGTGTTGTCGGACACAGGCGAACATATTGCGGCGCGTTGTATAGGTCAGTCGGAGTAGACGTGATGATCGTGCGGTTGATGAAGGCTTTATTGGGTGTTGTCCTCTTCCTGTCCTGGCCGCTTTGGGCGGCGAATCTCTCAGATATTCAGGTCGACAACGCTTCGGGATTGGCAAAGGTGACCCTGAGTTTCAGCGGGCAACCGATCTACGCATTTTTCCCGCTCAGCAATCCCGATCGGGTCGTGATCGACATCCGGGAGACCGGGGTGATCAAAGGGCTGCCGCTTGCGTTCAGCGGTAGCAACCTGATCGATCGCATTCGGACCAGCGAAGCGAAAGACGCGCAAAGCCTGCGTCTGGTATTTGAACTGACGAAGCCTGCCAAAACGCGCGCGACGACGACAAAGCGCGGCGACAACTATACCGTGGTTTTCACGGTGAGCGCCGAGCAGCCGCAGCGCGTAGCCAACCGGACATCGTCGACGGAAGCCCGCGCGACCGCGAAACCGGTTAAGCCGTCCGAGCCGCCGCAAAGTCCGTTTAACAATAAGCCGACGGTGGTGACCAGCACCGCCTCGACAACACCGTCTCGCGCGTCCGCACGCCGTCCGACGTCTACCGGCGATGAGATCGTAGTGGCGATAGACGCCGGGCACGGCGGCCAGGATCCTGGCGCCATCGGTCCCGGTGGATTGCAGGAAAAGAATGTGACCATCGGCATCGCGCGTAAGCTGCGCGATCTGCTGAATAAGGACCCGGTTTTCAAACCCGTCCTGACGCGTGACGGCGACTACTTCATTTCCGTAATGGGACGTTCCGACGTGGCGCGTAAGCAGGGAGCTAACCTGCTGGTTTCACTTCATGCGGACGCGGCGCCCAACCGCGGCGCAACGGGCGCGTCGGTGTGGGTTCTGTCTAACCGCAGGGCCAACAGCGAAATGGCGAACTGGCTTGAGCAGCACGAGAAGCAGTCTGAGCTGCTGGGGGGCGCGGGCGACCTGCTGGCGAACAACAACGCCGATCCTTACCTGAGTCAGGCGGTGCTGGACCTGCAGTTCGGGCACTCGCAGCGCGTCGGCTATGACGTGGCGGTCAAGGTGCTGCGAGAATTGCAGCGCGTCGGCAGCCTGCATAAAGTCCGCCCCGAACATGCCAGCCTCGGCGTGCTGCGCTCGCCGGATATTCCGTCGTTACTGGTCGAAACCGGGTTTATCTCCAATCCGGGCGAAGAGCGTCTTTTGGGTAGCAGCGACTATCAGGAACGTATCGCAAAAGCGCTTTATCTGGGGCTGCGCGGCTATTTCGAGACGCATCCTTTGCAGAATGCGCCCAAACATGACAAACGGCCTGCCATTTTGCCGGCCTCCAAGCCGGTGGTTTCCAATAGCTCGGCGCCTGCCGGCCCGGCAACACGGCACACCGTGGGAAAAGGCGAAACGCTGTCGGGGATTGCGTCTCGTTACGGCGTGAGCATGTCGACGATACGCGATGCGAATAACCTGAAAAAAGACGTTGTGTGGGTAGGGCAGAGACTGAGAATTCCGGGCGGCTCAGCATCGCAGGTCGCACAGACGCGATCCGCCCCGGCAACCCAGAGAGCCACCACGGCGAAGAAGGTGACGCATAAGGTGGTGCGCGGTGATAGTCTGAGTTCGATTGCAGACCGTTACGATGTCAGTATGAAAGCGCTCCAGCAGGCAAACAAGCTGGCATCGCAGACGGTACAGTTAGGACAGACGCTGGTTATCCCTGCTACCTGAGGCCGACATTGCAGTAAACCAAGGAGATAAGATGCCGATTCTGGTTCTACCCCCCCAACTGGCTAACCAAATCGCCGCTGGCGAGGTAGTGGAACGGCCTGCGTCCGTGGTCAAGGAGCTGGTGGAAAACAGTCTGGATGCCGGAGCGACGCGCATTGATATCGACATCGAACGCGGCGGCAGTCGGCTTATTCGTATTCGTGACAACGGCAGCGGGATCGGCAAGACGGATTTGACGCTGGCGCTGGCGCGTCATGCCACCAGTAAAATCGCGACGCTCGACGATTTGGAAGCCATCATGAGTCTGGGCTTTCGCGGCGAGGCGCTGGCGAGTATCAGTTCTGTTTCCCGCCTGACGCTGACGTCCCGCACCCGCGATCAAAACGAAGCCTGGCAGGCGTATGCCGAAGGACGGGACATGGCGGTCACGGTGAAACCGGCCGCGCATCCGGTCGGCACGACGCTGGAAGTGCTGGACCTGTTCTACAACACGCCCGCGCGTCGCAAATTCCTGCGCACTGAAAAAACCGAATTTATGCACATCGACGAAGTGGTCCGGCGTATCGCGCTGGCTCGCTTCGATGTGGCGTTTAATCTTCACCATAACGGCAAGTTGGTGCGGCAATACCGGGCGGTGACCGATCCAACACAGCATGAGCGGCGTCTGGGCAGCATCTGCGGTACGGCGTTTATTCAGCATGCGTTGGCCGTCTCTTGGGAACATGGCGATTTGAAGATCCGCGGCTGGGTGGCCGACCCAACGGGGGCTCAGCAGTTGCCGGAGTTACAGTATTGCTACGTGAATCAGCGGATGATGCGGGACAGGCTGATTAACCACGCCATCCGCCAGGCCTATCAGGATCAGCTGCGCAGCGATCAGCAGCCCGCGTATGTCCTCTATTTGGACGTTGACCCGCACCATGTGGATGTCAACGTACATCCGGCCAAGCATGAGGTCAGATTCCATCAGGCTCGATTGGTGCACGACTTCATCTACCAGGCGGTGATGACCGTACTCCAGCAGGCGGCTGCGCCCGCGCTGGCGGTGACCCCGCCGGGCGAGACGCCTGCGCCGGTCTGGCAGCAGGAAAACCGCACTGCCGCCGGCGAGAACCACTTTGCACGGCCTGCGCAAACCGAGCCTCCGGCACGCATCCCGACTTCCGGCGGCAAAGCACAGGAGCGCCCGCCCGCCTCGTATCCTCACGGAGCGGGGTATCAGCGCAAACAGGGCGAGCTGTATCAAAAACTGCTACAGCCTGCCTCCGAGCGGTCGATACCTTCAGGCGGCGAGTCGCCGGCCCCCGTAGCGTCTTCCAGCGCCAGCATCGCGCGGACCGCTCAGGGCGAAGTTCCACTGGCCAGTCGGTCAGAGGGATTAGGCCGTGTGTTGACCGTCTATCCGCCCTGCTATGCGCTGGTGGAATATCAGCAGGGATTGGCCCTGTTGTCTCTGCCGGTTGCCGAGCGGTATGTCCGTCAGGCGCAGATGACGCCCGGCGAGGAGGGATTACGGCCGCAGCCGTTGCTGATCCCCCAGCGTCTAACGCTGGGAAGTAAAGAGCGCGCGGCGGTGACGGAGAGTCAAAAACGGCTCGCCCATTTTGGTATTGATATCGTGGTTGAGCAGCAGCGCGCCACGCTGCGCGCGGTACCTTTACCATTAAGACAACAAAATTTACAAAACTTGATCTCTGACCTGTTAGGCTATCTCGCTGATTGCCCTCAGTCAGATTCTGATGAGGTAGCGGCGTGGATAGCGCGGCGGTTGTACAGCGAGCATGAGAGCTGGACTCAGGCTCAAGCGGTACAACTGTTAGCGGATATTGAACGTCTCTGTCCTGAGCGGGTCAAAGTTCCGCCATCAGAGTTTCTTTATGTGATGGATATTGAGTCCGCCATCAAGGCTTTAAAGCATGACTGAACGTGAAACAACGCAGTACCCGCCGGCCATTTTCATTATGGGACCGACGGCTTCCGGAAAGACGGCGTTAGCCATGGCGTTACGGCAATCCCTCCCGGTTGAGCTGATCAGCGTGGATTCCGCGTTGATCTACCGGGGCATGGATGTCGGCACCGCCAAGCCTACCGCCGAAGAATTGTCGCAAGCGCCGCACAGATTGATCGATATCCTCGATCCGGCTGACGCTTATTCGGCTGCCGATTTTCGCCGAGATGCGCTGAAGGAAATGGCGGAGATCACCGCCGCTGGTCGAATCCCCTTGCTGGTGGGGGGGACGATGTTGTACTTCAAGGCGCTGCTCGAAGGGCTTTCACCCTTGCCGCCAGCGGACCCGGAAGTGCGACGGGAAATAGAGGCGCGGGCGCAGCGAGAAGGCTGGGAAGCGTTGCATAATGAGCTGCGAGAGATAGATCCCATTGCTGCCACTCGGATTCATCCAAATGATCCGCAGAGACTGTCGCGGGCACTGGAAGTTTTTTCCGTTTCAGGTAACACTTTAACCGAACTGACAAAAACATCGGGTGAAGCGCTGCCTTACCGGGTGCACCAGTTCGCCATCGCTCCCGCGTCGCGCGAATTATTGCACGAGCGTATTGCACTACGGTTTCAACAGATGTTGCAGGCAGGTTTTGAGTCGGAAGCACGCGCGCTGTTCGCTCGTGCCGATCTGCATCCGGGTTTGCCTTCCATCCGCTGCGTCGGTTACCGCCAAATGTGGTCCTACTTGTCCGGTGAAATAGATTACGACGAGATGGTTTATCGTGGGATCTGCGCTACCCGACAGTTGGCCAAACGGCAAATAACCTGGTTACGCGGGTGGGACAATGTGTGCTGGCTTGATAGCGATGAGCCGCAGGATGCGTTGGGTAAGGTCATGCAGGTTGTTAGTGCATAGGTTGGACGATTGTGTACAATTGGCTGATTCTCGGCACAAATTTTTATACCGCTATTTTAGAGCCACAGGGTTCTTTGTTACAAACAACAAGCAAATAAGGAAAATATAGAATGGCTAAGGGGCAATCTTTGCAAGATCCGTTCTTGAATGCTTTGCGTCGTGAACGTGTTCCAGTTTCTATTTATCTGGTAAATGGTATCAAGTTGCAGGGCCAGATTGAGTCTTTTGATCAGTTTGTGATTTTGCTGAAAAACACGGTTAGCCAGATGGTGTACAAGCACGCGATCTCCACGGTGGTTCCGTCTCGTCCGGTGTCTCATCACAGTAATAATCCTGGCGCGAATAACTATCATGGTAATAACACGACTAATCAGCAGTCGCAGCCTCAGGAAAGCGATGACGCTGAATAAGGGCTATTACCGATTTACCTCAGCGGGGAAAGGACATAATGTCGTTTCCCCGTTTGTGGCTGCATTTGTTTGTTTGAGAGGTTGTTCGGTTGTTTGACCGTTATGAAGCCGGTGAACGGGCCATACTAGTTCATATTCACTTTTCCCAAGAGAAAGATACTGAAGATCTGCTGGAGTTCGAATCTCTGGTGTCTTCTGCCGGAATCGAATCGCTACAGGTGATCACCGGCAGTCGCAAAGCGCCTCATCCCAAGTATTTTGTCGGCGAGGGTAAAGCAGAAGAGATCGCCAAGGCGGTTAAAGAAACCGACGCTTTCGTCGTGCTGTTCAATCACGCTTTATCACCCGCACAGGAGCGTAATCTCGAGCGCCTGTGCGAATGCCGGGTCATTGACCGGACCGGATTGATTCTTGATATTTTCGCCCAGCGCGCCCGCACCCATGAAGGGAAACTGCAGGTTGAGCTGGCGCAGTTGCGCCATCTGGCCACGCGTCTGGTGCGCGGCTGGACTCACCTCGAACGCCAAAAGGGCGGGATAGGTTTGCGAGGCCCCGGTGAAACTCAGCTTGAAACCGACCGTCGTCTGCTGCGTAACCGCATTAGTCTGATTTTGTCGCGCCTTGTCCGCGTTGAGAAACAGCGTGAACAGGGAAGACGCGCACGTACCCGCGCGGATGTGCCTACGGTGTCGCTGGTGGGGTACACCAACGCCGGTAAATCCACGTTGTTTAATCAGATGACGGCGGCGGACGTGTATGCTGCCGATCAGCTGTTCGCCACGCTGGATCCCACGCTTCGTCGGATCGATGTGCCTGACGTCGGTGATACCGTGCTGGCGGATACCGTCGGCTTTATTCGCGAGTTGCCTCACGATCTGGTCGCGGCATTTAAAGCCACGCTGCAGGAAACCCGTCAGGCATCGCTGTTGCTTCATATCGTTGATGCGGCCGATCCCCGCATGGACGAAAATATTGATGCGGTTAACGAGGTGCTGACGGAAATCGAAGCCGATGAAATCCCGACGCTGCTCGTCATGAATAAAATTGATGCGCTGGACAATTTCGCTCCGCGCATCGATCGCAATGCAGAGCATCAACCGGTCAGAGTCTGGCTGTCGGCGCAAACCGGCGAAGGAATACCTCTGCTGTTCCAGGCATTGACCGAACGGTTGTCTGGGGAGATCGCACAGTACTCCCTGCAGTTGCCTCCGCAGGAGGGGCGTCTGCGCAGCCGCTTTTACCAGCTTCAGGCAATAGAAAAAGAATGGATAGAAGAAGACGGCAGCGTGGGTCTGGTAATCAGAATGCCTATCGTCGACTGGCGTCGTCTCTGTAAGCAGGAGCAGCAATTAGAAGATTATATTGTTGAAGTATAGTCTGATGAACTCTGGGACATTTGACCCCGAAGAACACCTATCATAATGAATGGAGCTAAAACATGGCGTGGAATCAGCCCGGTAATAACGGACAGGACCGCGACCCGTGGGGGAGCAGCAATAAAAATAGCGGCAACTCTGGCGGAAATAACAAAGGTGGCCGAGATCAGGGACCACCGGATCTTGACGACATCTTCCGCAAACTGAGCAAAAAACTCGGTGAGCTGGGCGGTGGAAAAAACTCAGGCTCCGGCGGCAGCGGTTTCGGCTCCGGCGGACGTATCTTGGGCGTGGTGGTCGCCATCGCCGTGGTTATCTGGGCGGCGAGCGGTTTTTATACCATCAAAGAAGCTGAGCGCGGCGTTGTCACCCGTTTCGGCAAATTCAGCCATCTGGTCAGCCCTGGCCTGAACTGGAAACCCACGTTTATTGATGACGTACGAGCGGTCAACGTCGAATCTGTTCGCGAACTGGCGACGTCCGGCGTGATGCTGACGTCGGACGAGAACGTGATCCGCGTTGAAATGAACGTTCAGTACCGCGTCACACAGCCGGAGCAGTACCTGTTCAGCGTAACCAACGCAGACGATAGTCTGCGTCAGGCGACCGACAGCGCGCTGCGCGGCGTGATCGGCAAATACACGATGGACAAGATTCTGACCGAAGGCCGTACCATCGTGCGTACCGACACCCAACGCGTTCTTGAAGAAACCGTTCGTCCCTACAACATGGGAATCACGCTGCTGGACGTCAACTTCCAGGCAGCTCGTCCGCCGGAAGAAGTGAAAGCCGCATTCGACGATGCGATTGCCGCGCGTGAGAACGAACAGCAGTACATCCGTGAAGCGGAAGCCTACGCCAATGAAGTTCAGCCGCGTGCGAACGGTCAGGCTCAGCGTATTCTGGAAGAGGCTCGCGCCTACAAGACGCGTACCGTTCTGGAAGCGCAAGGTGAAGTGGCTCGTTTTGCTCGCGTGTTGCCGGAATACAAGGCCGCGCCGGAGATCACTCGTGAACGTCTTTACATCGAAACCATGGAACGCGTGTTGAGCAGCACCCGCAAGGTGTTGGTGAACGACAAAGGCGGCAACCTGATGGTGCTGCCGTTGGAACAGATGCTGCGTGGTCAGAACAACACGGGCGGCAATCAGACCAATACGGTCGCGCCGCTGCGTAATCCATCGACCTCGTCTAACAACGGCGCGAGCAACAGCTACAATTCTTCGCGCAGCAGCATCAACGGCAACATCATGGATCAGCGCCGGGCCAACGCCCAGCGGGATGAGATCACTCGAGTAGGGAGAGAATAATCAATGCGTAAGTCAGTACTATTTATTCTGATCCTGGTACTTCTGGTGATCTACGCTTCACTGTTTGTCGTACAGGAAGGGCAGCGCGGGATCGTCATGCGCTTCGGCAAAGTCCTGCGCGACGATGAGAACAAGCCGCTCATTTATGAGCCGGGTCTGCACGTCAAGATCCCGGTCCTTGAATCTGTGAAGACGCTGGATGCCCGTATTCAGACCATGGAAAACCAGGCCGATCGCTTTATCACCAAAGAGCAGAAAGACCTGATTGTCGACTCTTACATCAAATGGCGTATCAGCGATTTCAGCCGTTACTATCTGGCAACCGGCGGTGGCGACATCTCCCAGGCCGAGGTGCTGCTGAAACGCAAATTCAACGACCGTCTGCGTTCCGAAATCGGACGTCAGGATGTGAAAGGCATCGTGACGGACTCTCGTGGTCAACTGATGATGGACGTTCGTGACGCGTTGAATACCGGCACCGGCGAGACCACTGAAGCCGATAACGCCATCGCCTCCGCCGCCGCGCGCGTAGAGCAGGAAACCAGCGGCGAGTTGCCGCATGTGAATCCGAACAGCATGGCCGCGTTGGGGATCCAGGTGATCGACGTGCGTATCAAACAGATCAACCTGCCGACGGAAGTGTCGGATGCGATCTACCAACGTATGCGCGCTGAACGTGAAGCCGTTGCTCGTCGTCATCGTTCACAAGGTCAGGAACAGGCTGAGAAGCTGAAAGCCACTGCGGATTATGAAGTGACGCGTACACTGGCGGAAGCTGAGCGCGAAGGCCGTATGACGCGCGGTGAAGGCGATGCCGAGTCTGCGAAGCTGTTTGCCAACGCGTTCAGTCAGGACCCGGATTTCTATGCTTTTATCCGTAGCCTGCGCGCGTATGAAAATAGCTTCAGCAGCGGTAATCAGGACGTTCTGGTGTTAAGCCCGGACAGCGACTTCTTCCGTTACATGAAGTCACCTGAGAAGACGGTACCGGCACGCTAATTTTCGTTACGCTGGTTAGCTAATACGCAGCCCGCGTTGTGTGTTGTCTGTGGTAGGTTTCCTGCCGCACGGTCAACGCCCGACGCGGGCTTTTTTATGTCTGGAGTTCTTTATGAGTGTATCTGTCTGGCTGGCCTTGGGGTTGGTGCTGATTTTTGAAGGGTTGGGGCCGCTTCTGTTTCCCCGTATTTGGCGACGAATGATCCTCGGTATCGCACAATTGCCGGATGCGGTTTTGCGCCGCTTTGGGGGCGGAATAGTGGTCGCAGGTCTTGTGATCTACTACATGTTGCGTAGCCGCATGGAAGGCTAAAATTGACGACAGATTTCTGCGCAAACGTGTGCTAAAAAGTACTGAAAGCATACAAATGAGATGTTAGAATCCTTTTTTAAGCAACACTGGTGATTGTGAGATGGGTAAGAACGTTGTCGTACTGGGCACCCAATGGGGTGACGAAGGTAAAGGCAAGGTCGTCGACCTGCTGACTGAACGCGCTAAATATGTGGTGCGCTATCAAGGTGGTCACAATGCTGGCCATACTCTGGTTATTAACGGTGAAAAAACCGTCCTCCATTTGATTCCTTCAGGCATTCTCCGCGAAAACGTGGTTAGCATCATCGGTAACGGTGTGGTGCTGGCGCCTGATGCATTCATGAAAGAAATGACGGAACTTGAAGCGCGCGGCGTGCCAGTACGCGAGCGTTTGCTGCTGTCCGAAGCCTGCCCGTTAATTCTGCCGTATCACGTTGCTCTGGATAACGCTCGCGAGAAAGCGCGCGGCGCCAAAGCCATCGGTACGACCGGTCGCGGCATCGGTCCTGCCTACGAAGATAAAGTGGCCCGTCGCGGCCTGCGCGTAGGCGACCTGTTTGATAAAGAAAGCTTCGCCGTCAAACTGAAAGAAATCATCGACTATCACAACTTCCAGCTGGTGCATTACTACAAAGTCGAACCTGTCGACTATCAGAAGACGTTGGACGACGTGCTGGCGATGGCCGATATCCTGACCTCTCTGGTTGTGGATGTTTCCGATCTGCTGGACAAAGCCCGCCGACGTGGCGATTTGGTGATGTTTGAAGGGGCGCAGGGGACTCTGCTGGATATCGACCACGGCACCTACCCATATGTTACCTCTTCCAATACCACCGCAGGTGGCGTGGCGACCGGCTCAGGCCTGGGTCCGCGCTACGTTGACTACGTCCTCGGCATCGTCAAGGCATACTCCACCCGCGTAGGCGCTGGTCCGTTCCCGACCGAGCTGTTTGACGACGTGGGTGACTTCTTGTGTGAGAAAGGCAACGAGTTCGGTGCGACCACCGGTCGTCGCCGTCGCACAGGTTGGCTGGATGCGGTCGCCGTGCGTCGCGCGGTACAGATCAACTCCCTCTCCGGTTTCTGCATGACCAAGCTGGACGTGCTGGATGGTCTGAAAGAAGTGAAGATCTGCGTAGGCTACCGCCTGCCGGATGGTCGTGAAGTTGACGTCACGCCGCTGGCGGCCGAAGACTGGGATGGCATCGAGCCGATTTACGAATCGCTGCCGGGCTGGTCCGAGTCTACCTTCGGCGTGAAAGACCGCGCGGGCCTGCCTAAGGCGGCGCTGGACTATATCAAACGTGTAGAAGAAGTGACCGGCGTGCCGGTGGACATCATCTCCACGGGGCCGGATCGCGAAGAGACCATCGTGTTGCGCGACCCGTTCGACGCCTGATGTAACCGGGTGTTCAGAACGACGAAAGGACGGGATATTCCCGTCCTTTTTCTTTTGTGCCGACCGGCAGATAATGCGTTGGAAGAGAAAGGGGGGAGTGTCCCCCCTCAGCGGTCAGACCATCAACTCTTTGCCTGTTCCTGTTTCTGGAACGTTTCCAGCAGTTTTTCATGAATATTGCCGAAGCCGCCGTTGCTCATGACCAAAACATGGTCACCGGGCTGTGCGGTTTTGGCGACCATATCCACTAGCGTATCGATATCCGCACTCCAGTGTGTGGGCTGCACGCAAGCTTCCGCCACTTCTGCGACCTGCCAGGAGATATGCTGCGGCTGGAACAGGAAGACTTCATCCGCGCGACCCAGCGAGGGAGCTAACTCGGTTTTGCAATGCCCCAGCTTCATCGTGTTGGAGCGGGGCTCCAGTACGGCCAAGATCCTCGCCGTGCCGCCGACTTTGCTGCGTAGGGCTGCCAGCGTGGCCAGTATAGCCGTCGGGTGATGCGCGAAATCATCGTAAACGGTAATGCCGTTCGCGGTGCCGCGTTGTTCCAGGCGGCGACGCGCATTGATGAAGTGGCCCAGCGCGCGGCAGGCTTCCGCCGGCGGAACGCCGACATGGCGGGCGGCGGCGATCGCCATCAGGCCATTATGCATGTTGTGTTCGCCAACCAGGCTCCACTCGACTTCACCAACCAATTCATCGTTCAGATAAACCTGAAAAATGCTGGAGTCCGGCACGCTCTTCTTCGCCTTCCAGATACCGTCGTCACCGACCAGTTCCTGTTCGCTCCAGCATCCCATCGCCATGACTTGTTTTAGCGGCTGATCGTTGCAGGGAACAAGGATTCGACCCGTTCCCGGCACCAACCGCACGAGATGGTGGAACTGTTTTTGAATCGCCTTCAGATCGTCGAAGATATCGGCATGATCGAATTCGAGGTTATTCAGAATCAGGGTTCGTGGACAGTAATGAACGAACTTGGAGCGTTTGTCGAAGAAGGCGCAATCATATTCGTCGGCTTCCACGACAAAGAACGGGCTATCGCCCAACCGTGCAGAGACGTCGAAGTTGCCGGGCACGCCGCCAATGACGAAGCCGGGATTGTAGCCGCAGGCTTCCAAGATCCAGGTCACCATCCCGGCGGTCGTGGTTTTGCCGTGGGTTCCCGCGACGGCAATCACCCAGCGCTCGCGCAACACGTAGTCGTGGAGCCATTGCGGCCCGGAGACATAAGGCAGGTTCCGCTCAAGCACGGCTTCGACGCAGGGATTGCCGCGGGACATTGCGTTACCGATGATAACCAGGTCTGGTTGAGGCTCCAGCTGAGAAGGATCGTATCCCTCAATCAGGGTGATCCCCTGTTCTTCCAGTAGTGTACTCATGGGGGGATAGACGTTGGCATCTGAGCCAGTCACCTGATGTCCCAGCGAGCGGGCCAACAGCGCGAGCCCTCCCATGAAGGTGCCGCAGATACCTAATATATGAATGCGCATACGTTTCCCAACTATCTACAAAAGTCTGACTTATTCTAACGCTACGGATAGTTCTCAAGAAATGGATTTGACTATGTGCTCGCTTTCTCTTTGGGCTACACTGCAAACGCAAACGTTGGCGGTACATAATTAGACCGCTTTTCATCTGCTGACTATGGAATAGTGTTATGAAAACGTTAGGCGAATTCATCGTCGAAAAACAGCACGATTTCTCACATGCCACGGGTGAACTCACCGCGTTGCTGTCTGCAATCAAGCTGGGCGCGAAAATCATTCACCGCGACATCAACAAAGCGGGTCTGGTGGATATTTTAGGCACCAGTGGTGTTTCCAATGTGCAGGGCGAAGTACAGATGAAATTAGATCTGTACGCTAATGAAAAGTTGAAGGCGGCGCTCAAAGCGCGTGGTGAAGTCGCCGGTATCGCTTCCGAAGAAGAGGACGAAATCGTCATCTTCGAAGGTGAGCGGTCCGAAAATGCAAAGTATGTCGTGTTGATGGACCCGCTGGACGGCTCCTCCAACATCGATGTAAACGTTTCAGTCGGCACCATTTTTTCTATCTACCGACGTATTACTCCACTGGGCTCTCCGGTGACCGAGGCCGATTTCCTGCAGCCTGGCAGCAAGCAAGTTGCCGCCGGCTACATTGTTTACGGCTCCTCGACCATGCTGGTCTACTCTACCGGTCACGGGGTTCATGCCTTCACCTACGATCCCTCACTGGGCGTTTTTTGCCTGTCGCATGAACGAGTTCGCTTCCCCGAGACGGGAAACACCTACTCCATCAACGAAGGCAACTACATTAAGTTCCCGCAGGGCGTGAAAAAGTACATCAAGTACTGTCAGGAGCAGGATGAGGCCACAATGCGGCCTTATACGTCACGTTATATCGGATCGCTGGTAGCGGATTTTCACCGCAACTTGCTGAAAGGGGGGATTTATCTCTACCCGAGTACGGCCAGTTATCCGCAGGGCAAGCTGCGTCTGCTGTACGAATGCAACCCGATGGCGTTGCTGGCGGAGCAGGCGGGCGGCAAAGCCAGCGACGGACATCGCCGTATTCTGGATATCCAGCCGCAGAAACTGCATGAACGCGCTCCGTTCTTTGTGGGTACTGAGTCGATGGTGAACGACGTCGAGCGTTTCCTGCGCGAATATCCCGACGACTAACGAGAGACGTCTTCAGACAAATGTGGCGCGTTCGAAAGAGCGCGCCACATTTCTTTTATCGCGATGTGCCTCGGTCTGGCGTTATTTCTGCGCCGTCTCAAGCTGCAAGATGACGCTAATGCTGTTCGAACCAGCTTTCCAGAATGACGACCGCAGAGGCGGAGTCGACGCTGCCTTTATCCAGAGCCCGGAAACCGCCCTGAGCGAACAGTCCAGAGCGTGCTTCCACCGTGCTTAAACGCTCATCATGCAATTCCACCGCAACGCCGAAGCGGCCGTGAAGACGCTGGGCGAATTTTCTCGCGCGAGCCGTCAGCGGCTGTTCCGTGCCATCCATGTTCAGCGGCAGGCCGACGATCACCAGCTCGGGCTGCCATTCCCGTATGAGCTTCTCGACCTTCTGCCAGTCCGGCGTGCCGTCCTGTGCTTTAAATGCCTGCAGCGGGCGGGCGGTGCGCGTCAGATCCTGACCGATGGCGACGCCGATGCTGCGGGTGCCGAAGTCGAATGCCATGATGGTGCGGTGACTCATCAGGCGTGTCCCGCATCACTGGCGATCATATGGATATCCACGCCGAGCTTCTTCGCGGCGACGCGCCAACGGTCCGCTATCGGCGTGTGGAACAGGATGTCCTGATCGGCTTTGACGGTCAGCCAGGCATTGTCCAGCAGTTCGCTCTCAAGCTGTCCGCCTTCCCAGGCCGTATAACCCAGGGCGACCAGCGTATTGTTGGGCTGGTCGACCGTACCCATCGTCTCCAGTACGTCCTTGGACGTGGTAATCATCGTATCGGGCGATACGGAGATACTGGAGGCGAAGCCCGCCTGCGGGGTATGCAGAATAAAGCCGCGGTCATCCGCCAGCGGACCGCCGGAAAAAACCGGTTTATCCAGCCGAATATCGGATTTTGACTCCGGCGGGGTGATTTTCAGTTTTTTCAAAATATCGTCGACGGTGAACTGTTCCATCGGTTTATTGATGATCAGCCCCATCGCACCGTCTTCACCGTGTTCGCAGACGTATACCACGGACCGTTTAAATACCGGATCCTGCATTGCAGGCATCGCGATAAGAAAGTGATGCTGTAAATTCATGGTCTGTTCTTATCGTTTTCTGTCGTTATTTCGGTTCGCCGCCAGCCGACGAACCCGGCAGATGTGCATGGTCGACCGGGGATCGCTTCCAGGCCGTCGAAGAGTGCTCAGCGTGCGGACAGCCGCCGTTCGATGGCGTCCATCAGCATGCCGGTAATGGAGATGTCCGGGAACGCCGCTTCAATCTCACGTACGCAGGTCGGGCTGGTGACGTTGATCTCGGTCAGACGGTCGCCGATGATATCCAGGCCGACGAAAATCAGTCCTTTCTGTTTCAAGGTCGGGGCGACGGTACGGGCGATCCGCCAGTCGCTTTCGCTCAGCGGACGCGCTTCTCCTCGGCCGCCGGCGGCCAGATTACCGCGCGTTTCTCCCCCTTGCGGGATACGGGCCAGGCAGTAAGGAACCGGTTCTCCGTCCACGACCAGTACGCGCTTATCGCCGTCTTTGATGGCGGGCAAATAGTTCTGTGCCATGCAGTAGCGGCTGCCGTGTTCGGTCAGCGTTTCGATGATGACCGACACGTTAGCGTCATCCTGTTTCAGGCGGAAGATAGAGGCGCCTCCCATGCCGTCCAGCGGCTTGAGGATGACGTCCTTATGCTGCTGGTGGAACTCGCGCAGTTTGTCGGCGCGGCGGGTGACCAGCGTTGCGGGCGTCAGGTCGGAGAACCAGGCGGTGAACAGCTTTTCGTTGCAGTCGCGCAGACTTTGCGGTTTGTTAACGATCAGCGTGCCTTTTTCTTCAGCGCGTTCAAGAATATAGGTGGCGTAGATGAACTCGGTATCGAACGGCGGATCTTTACGCATCAGCACCACGTCCAGCTCATGCAGGGCGATATCTTGCGCGTCGCCGAACTGATACCAGCCGTCGTAGTTGTGCTCAACGCTGAGTTTGCGAGTGGTGGCGCGTGCTTCGCCCGCGTTCAGATAAAGGTCGTCCATCTCCATATAATGCAGCTCCCAGCCCCTGCGCTGCGCTTCCAACAGCATGGCGAAGCTGGTGTCTTTTTTAATGTTGATGGCTGCAATCGGGTCCATCACGATGCCGAGTTTGATCATTCTCTTTCTCCTTTACCCCAGATCGCCGAATCGAACCTGCAATGCGGTGATTGCGGTGAGCGCTGTGGTTTCTGTACGCAGAACGCGAGGCCCCAGCAGAATATCGGTAAAGCCGTGTTCTGCCGTCATCGCAATTTCATCGGACGAAAGGCCGCCTTCCGGGCCAATCAGTAGCCGGACACGCTGCACCGGCGTGGGTAGCGTGTTGATGCTGTGCGTCGCCCGCGGATGCAGGTTCAGTTTTAACCCATTGTCCGGTTCCGCGCACCAGCTTTCCAGCGACAGGGGGGGACGAATGAGNGGAATGCGATTTCTACCGCACTGTTCGCAAGCGCCGATGGCGATTTTTTGCCATTGGGACAGCTTCTTCTCCAAACGATCGCCGTCTAGCTTGACGCCGCAACGTTCTGAGAAAAGAGGCGTAATTTCATTCACGCCCAGCTCAATGGATTTCTGGATAGTGAATTCCATTTTCTCACCGCGTGAAATCACCTGTCCGAGATGCAGGTGCAGCGGAGACTCCCGGTCTTCCTGCTGCGCGGCGTTGTAGCGTACCTGTACCCGTTTTTTGTCGGCCAGCAGAATTTCCGCATCGAAAATGCAGTTGCTGCCGTCAAATAACTGTAGCGCCTGNCCGCGGTTCATGCGCAGTACGCGGCCGATATGATTGGCGGCGTCTGCGCTCAGGTCGGTTTCGCCGCCGCCTGTCGATAGCGTTTCAGGATGAAAAATGCGCGGTATTCGCATTGATGTTCTGGCCTTTACGTCATGTCTGTCGGAATGGGCGGATCGCCCGGGTGGAGCCCACCCCCATCCGCGGATGGGGGGGATAAGGACTTAAGCTATAGTAGGTAGCCGGATCACTGCTGGCAAGCTTGTTGCACGTAGGGGTTGTGATTGCCCTGCACCTGGGCGATGCGATTGTCGCGGGTACATTCCCACTGCGTCACGGGATACTGCTGGTTCCAGATTTCAAACAGCTGGGTCTGCTGGCGGGAAATCGTCAGATGATAGCGGTCGCGCATATAAAAATAGGNGCGGGCGATCGGTCCGCGGGCGCGTTCAGGCGGTTCCGCCATCTTGTTTTTGAAGTCGATTTTCATCTCGCACTGACCGTACTGCTTTTCGCTGCCGTTCCACTGGTTATACATCAGGTTGCCGCGGTCGCCGTTGACCTCGCCGATGGCAGGCTCCAAATTGTGCAGGTCGGTTTCCATCTCGCGGTACACCTCGTCCTGCTCGCAATTTTTGCGGCCGCCGTTCTGCCAGCATTGACGCTGGTGGCCAAACTGCCAGGCCGGTACGACGTGCTCCCACTCGATACGGTTGGCGCGGTCGGCGTTCTTGCGGACTTCATAGCCGCAGGACGCCAGGTCGGGGATGCCTTTCTTGCCTTGCCAGGTAATGCGGCAGCCGCAGTAAAAGCTGCCCGGCGCGTCTCGGTTGATTTTCACCGCGGCAGCTTTGGCCTGAGTGAAACTATTAATTTCCTGGCTGAGCGCAGAAAAAGTCATCAGGCTGTAGCCTACGGTAGCGATAACAAGAGTTTTGCGAAGCATGTTCCAAAGCGCCTTGGGCAGAAAAGCGTGCAGAGTACCGGAAGCGCTACGGTGAGGCAACGCTATGCCCGGTCGGAAAAAACTGGAATATCAGATTAACGCGCCCCTTTTTCGTTGCGCTTGAGAGGGGTGCCGCAGCGGCGGCAGCGGTACTCGGTTTCGCCGCGGAGAATGCGATTATGACGCCTTACCGTCAGTTCGTGTTGCTGACAGGCGCACTGGTAAAGAAAGGTTTTCCCACGCACGGACGTCACGGCGAATGCGTGCGTACGTCGAGCCGGCACCGCCAGAACGTGCTCCATCATCCATCGCCAGGTTTGACCGTGGGGGGGCGCTTTGCCGAAGCGAGCATAGACCAACAGGTGCGCCAGCTCATGGGGGACGACTTCATCAATGAATGCCTGCTGATTTTCCTGCAACAGCACGGGGTTAATGCGGATTTCCCAGTCTTGCAGCCAGGCGCTGCCGGCGGTGGCGCCGCGCTGGTTATAGGTGACAACGGGTTCGGGGTAGTTGCTGTCGAGAGCGGTGTTGGCCAGCGCCAGCTTTTCTCGCAGGCAGCGCATCACCGCCTGATGGAGTGCGATAGGGACGCGTTCAGTCTTCATAACGTCAAGCATACGGTGACCGGGGCACGGTTGTAAACGTGCCCCGGTGGGGGAGGGTTATTCGCCGATATTACGCAGGCGCTTGCCGGACATCAGGTTATGTTCGATGTGTTCCAGCGAAACGTTTTTGGTTTCCGGGATTAACAGTAGCGTCAGTACGATGAACAAGACGTTAAGGCCGCCGTAGACCCAGAAGGTGTTGGCGTTGCCCAAGGTGTTCAGCAAGGTCAGGAAGGTGGCTCCGACGATCATGTTGGCGATCCAGTTCGTGGTCGTTGAGACGGTGATACCGAAATCACGACCGCGCAGCGGCTGAATCTCGGAGCACAGTACCCAAATCAGCGGACCGGCGCTCATGGCGAATCCGACAATAAACATCAGCAGCATGATGATGGCGGCATACTGCATCCCGCTGGAGGTAATGCCGATGTGCAACATCGTTCCCAGCACGCCCATGCCGAAGGCCATGACCACGAAGCCGAGAATCAGCGTCGGCTTGCGTCCCCAGCGGTCAACCAGTCCGATGGCGATAAAGGTGGCCAGTACGTTGACGGCCCCGACGATCACGGTTCCCCACATCTGCTGTCCGGTGCTGGTGAAACCGGCGATATCGAAGATCTTCGGCGCGTAGTACATGATGACGTTCATGCCGGTGAACTGTTGCATCACCTGTAGCAGAATGCCGAGGTAGACCGCGCGGCGAAAGTTTGCATTACTGGTAAACAGCGCCCAGCCGCTCTGCTTGATTTGCAGGCTTTCCCGAATTTCATCCAGCTCTTTTTTCGCCTGCTCGGTGGAGTCCCGCAGTCTGTCCAGCACGCGTTTGGCGTCGTTAAAGCGTCCCTTGGCCGCCAACCAGCGCGGGCTGCCCGGCAGGAAGAATACGCCGATAAACAGCAGCACGGCAGGCAGCGTAATTACCCCCAGCATCCAGCGCCAGGAGCCGGTGTAGCTGAACGCCGTGTCGGACAGATAAGCCCCGAGAATGCCGATGGTGATCATCAACTGATACATAGAGATCATGCTGCCGCGGATTTTCTCGGGCGCGATCTCGGACAGGTACAACGGCGCCGTATAAGACGCTACGCCGACGGCGAGACCGAGGATCACGCGGGAGAAGATCAATACTTCGACGTTCGGCGCAAAGGCTGAGCTCAGCGAGCCGACGACAAACAGAACGGAGGCCACCATCAGGCTCGTTTTTCTGCCCAGATGAGACGAAAGCCAGCCGCTGCCGATAGCGCCGATAGCCGCGCCGAACATCATCGAGCTGACGACCCACTCCTGCTGATGACTCGTCATTTGAAACGTTTGCGTGATAAACGGCAGCGCGCCGGCAATCACTCCGATATCCAAACCGAACAGCAGCCCTGCCAGCGCGGCAAGGAAGCAGACCAAAAACGTCATGGTTTTATTGGACGCTCTGTTGTTATTTTTAGCCCCAACCATAGAACCTCACTTGTTAATCCTGACCCTGGTACGCCGTAGCATAAGCTGCCACGGCATCGTGTTGTGTGATCCGTCCCTAATAGGTGTAAACGGTTACAATTTTGTTGCCAACTGTTGATATTGGCTGGCTATCTATATATGACAAAGCGGCATTCAAGCAATCCGAAAAGCGTTAGGGGATGATCTGTAATCGATTACAAAAAATACGATGATGAACACAGGGGACGTTACGGTGAGGTTTATCAAGGTGTTACGTAAAGGTGAATATAGTCAGAAGCGGGTGAGAGGTCTGTGCGGAAGTATCTGAAAAGCGTGGAGCATCAGAAACACCAAAGCCAGACGGGCTGGCTTTGGTGGAAGAGCGGAGATTACAGGCCAGCGGCGTCGCGCAGTTTCGGAGCGACGTCGGTTTTCTCCCACGGGAAATGCTCGCGACCGAAGTGGCCGTACGCAGCGGTTTCCTGATAGATCGGATGCAGCAGATCCAGCATCTGGATCAGACCGTACGGACGCAGATCGAAGTATTCGCGCACCAGTTCAGCCAGACGATCGGAGGAGATCTTCTCGGTGCCGAAGGTTTCAACGGCGATGGACGTCGGCTCAGCCACGCCGATAGCGTAGGAAACCTGAATTTCACAACGGTCGGCCAGGCCAGCGGCCACGATATTCTTCGCCACATAACGCGCCGCATAGGCTGCGGAACGGTCAACTTTAGACGGATCCTTGCCGGAAAACGCGCCGCCGCCGTGACGCGCCGCGCCGCCGTAGGTATCGACGATGATCTTACGACCGGTCAGACCGCAGTCGCCCATCGGGCCGCCGATAACGAAACGACCGGTCGGGTTGATGAAGTATTTGGTGCTGGCGGTCAGCCATTCGGCCGGCAGCACAGGTTTGATGATCTCTTCCATCACCGCTTCCTGAAGATCTTTCAGTTTGATGTCTTCAGCATGCTGAGTGGACAGGACCACGGCGTCGATACCGGCGATTTTGCCGTTATCGTAAGCGAAAGTGACCTGGCTTTTCGCATCCGGACGCAGCCACGGCAGCGCGCCGTTTTTACGCACTTCGGACTGACGCTGTACCAGACGGTGAGCGAAGGTGATCGGTGCCGGCATCAGCACGTCGGTTTCGTTGGTTGCGTAACCAAACATCAGGCCCTGGTCGCCAGCGCCTTGCTCCAGCGGGTCGGTGCGGTCAACGCCTTGGTTGATATCCGGAGACTGTTTGCCGATGGCGCTCAGCACTGCGCAAGAGTTGGCGTCGAATCCCATATCTGAATTCACGTAGCCAATGTCGCGAACCGTGCGACGCGTGATCTCTTCAATATCTACCCAGGCGCTGGTCGTAATTTCTCCACCGACTAACACCATTCCGGTTTTGACGTAAGTTTCGCAAGCGACGCGTGCTTTGGGATCCTGTTCCAGAATCGCATCAAGAACCGCGTCAGAGATCTGGTCGGCGATTTTGTCAGGATGTCCTTCGGAAACCGACTCGGATGTAAATAGGTGTCTAGCCATGAGTTTCTTTACCTTGTAAGAGCAAAGCCGTTAAGCAGTGTATCGGTTAATCGGTATAGACGGATTAACATCTGGATGGCTATTTTAGGTCGGTTTTTAGTCCTATTGCCAGTAGTTTTTGCCCACCGATCCGGATCCCGTTTGATGGTCTCTATCGCCGTTTGCCGCAACTCCGCGGATTGTTACGAATTTCATTTTGATTTTCTACCGTGGGATCGGTATAACCGGCGCTCAGTTTTAATACCCGTGTTATGCTTATTTTTTTGCCGTTTCCATTAATGGCCAGACCGCACAGCCTGCGGCCTGCTGGGAGGTGATAGGATTAATGACCCGTTGTTTGTTCTGTGAGTCGCGCTCTCCGCGACGCGCCGTCGCCGCTATGGCGCTTTCATATCATCTCTTTCCGCTTTCAGCCCAGCATTGTCTTTCCCGCAGTGCGACGCAGGATTCCCGCGCCGGCTGACCCTCTTTCATTCCTGTGCAGATGGACGCCGCGCGTTCTTCTGATGATGGTTTCCCTGGATTTTTACCGAAACATATCTCGGAGCCTGACATCGTGCTTTACACTGAAAAGAGTCACAAAACGACGGCATACTACTCTCTGCCGGGCCCTGCATCATTGGTGGTGCAGACTGAACGCATGTTTCAGGTTGTCTACGCTGGAGCATCCATGATTGCCGATATTGCTACAACAGAAGGGGACTGCCATGTCTGACGACATGATCCATTCGCACTCGTCAGCGGCGGGTAAGCACGACAATGTACGCTCCATGCAGGAGGTGGCCATGAATGATCGCGATGCCAGTGAAATGCTGCGCACCTACAACATTGCCTGGTGGGGCAATAACTATTATGACGTCAACGAGCTGGGGCATATCACCGTTTGTCCCGATCCGGACGTGCCTGAAGCACGTGTCGATTTGGCCCATTTGGTGAAAGAGCGGCAGGGCAAAGCCGATCGTCGTCTGCCCGCGCTGTTCTGCTTCCCGCAAATTCTGAAGCACCGCTTGCGCTCCATCAACGGGGCGTTCCAGCGTGCGCGCGAATCCTTCGGCTACGAAGGCCGCTACTTTTTGGTTTATCCGATTAAGGTGAACCAGCATCGCAGAGTGATTGAGTCGCTGGTGAATTCCGGCGAGCCGCTGGGACTGGAAGCCGGTTCCAAGGCGGAGCTGATGGCCGTGCTCGGTCATGCCGGCATGACCCGCACCGTCATTGTCTGCAACGGTTACAAAGACCGCGAATATATTCGTCTGGCGCTGATCGGCGAGAAACTGGGGCACAAAGTGTACCTGGTGATTGAGAAAATGTCGGAAATCCGGCTGGTGCTGGAAGAAGCGGAGCGTCTGAACGTGGTGCCGCGTCTGGGCGTGCGCGCTCGACTGGCCTCTCAGGGCTCCGGCAAATGGCAGTCCAGCGGGGGCGAAAAATCCAAATTCGGACTGGCGGCAGTACAGGTACTGCAACTGGTCGAAATGCTGCGCGAGGCCAACCGCCTGGAAAGCCTGCAATTACTGCATTTCCATCTCGGCTCTCAGCTGGCGAACATCCGTGATATCGCGACCGGCGTGCGCGAATCGGCCCGCTTCTATGTCGAACTGCACAAGCTGGGCGTGAATATTCAGTGCTTCGACGTGGGCGGCGGTTTGGGCGTGGACTATGAAGGGACGCGCTCGCAGTCGGACTGCTCCGTGAACTACGGCCTGAACGAATATGCCAACAACGTCATTTGGGGGATCGGCGACGCGTGTAACGAACATGGCCTGCCGCACCCCATGGTGATCACCGAGTCCGGCCGCGCCCTGACAGCGCACCATACGGTGCTGGTGTCCAACATCATCGGCGTGGAACGCAACGAGTTCAGCGAGCCGGTAGCGCCGGGTGAAGATGCCCCGCGCGCGCTGGAAAGCATGTGGTCGACCTGGAATGAGATTACCCAAACGGGCAACCGGCGCTCCCTACGTGAATGGTTGCACGATAGCCAGATGGACCTCTACGATGTCCACACGCAATATGCACACGGCATGTTGGATCTGACGCAGCGGGCCAAGGCGGAGCAGCTTTATCTGAGCATCTGCCAGCGTATCCAGCAGCAGCTCGATCCCAGCAACCGCGCGCACAGACCGATCATCGACGAACTGCAAGAGAGAATGGCGGACAAGCTGTACGTTAACTTCTCGCTGTTCCAGTCTATGCCGGATGCGTGGGGGATTGACCAACTGTTCCCGGTGCTGCCGCTGGAAGGGCTGGATAAACTGCCGGAACGTCGCGCGGTCTTGCTGGATATCACCTGCGATTCCGATGGCGCGATCGACCATTATATTGATGGCGACGGTATTGCCACGACCATGCCGATGCCGCCGTACAATCCGGAAGATCCGCCGCTGCTGGGCTTCTTTATGGTGGGCGCCTATCAGGAAATTCTGGGCAACATGCATAACCTGTTCGGCGACACCGCCACCGTGGACGTTTTCGTCGGCGAAGACGGCAAGGTCGACATTGTGGAGTCGGACGAAGGCGATACGGTCGCGGATATGCTGGAGTACGTGCAGTTGAATCCGGATGTACTGATGTCTCGCTTCCGCGATCAGGTGAAGGCGGCTCAGCTACAGCCGGAGCTGCGGGCGCAGTTCCTGCATGAGTTCGAAACGGGGCTGTACGGCTACACCTACCTCGAAGACGAATAACGCGTCCTGAGGCGTCACAATATTGAAAGGCTGAGTGTGTACTCAGCCTTTCTTCTTTCTGCCGCCGTCATGCCGAAAGTTCATGGCAGAAACGTTGTCCTTAGGCGCAGGGCGCCAGCGAGCATCCCACCGGCTATAAGGTCTTCGAGCCGTAAGAAAGGACAGCAACGCGATGAGGTAAGGGCGGTTCAAATGGGCGGAGGCGGCGGAGAGAAGTGAAAAGGGCGCCGAGGCGCCCTTTGTCGTTATCTGAAAGCGTCAGCGATTATTTGTTTTCGGCGATACGCTTGCGGATATGTTCAGCACGTTCTTTCGACGCCGGGTGGGAGTCAAACATGCTGCTGTCGTGGCCTGCATCCATCTTCGCCAGTTTCTCGAAGCTGGTCGCCAGACCTTCGCGGTTGACGCCACGTTTTTTCAGCAGATCGAAGGAGTAGTCATCAGCCTGAGATTCCTGAGCCTGAGAGAACTGCGCGTTGACCAGCGCTTCGCCCAGATCGGCCAACTGAGACTTAGACAGCGTAGCGGCAACGCCGCCCGCAGACGCGGCAGCGGAGCGTGCAGCTTCTGCCGCGTAAGCGACCTGCATGGCTTTACGGGTGTGGCCCAACGCGACGTGGCCCATTTCGTGGCCCAGTACGCCTTCCACTTCGTTATCGTTCATCATGTCCATCAGGCCGCTGTATACGCGGATGCAGCCGTTAGCCATCGCCCAGGCGTTGACGTCTTTCGTCAGGTAAACTTTGTAATTAGCCGGGGTGCCGTTGATGTCGTGACCGAGTGAGTTGGCGATTTTATTCAGGCGTTTGGTGTATTTGCTGTTGGCGGGTGCGATGCTCGCCTCTTTATCCATTTCCTCACAAGACTGCGTGCTCAGCGTTTTCACGTCTGAATCACTCAGAGAGGCGGCTTTGAAAGCCTGGGTGCCGGACTGCAGCATTTGTGCGGCGTCCATGCTCTTACAGCCGCTCAATGAGGTTGCCATGACGATCGCTAATAGTGAAACTCGTAATTTCATCCCTTTTCTCCCTAGGATTGTAAGTAAAAACAACGCGTCTTCGACTAAAGACGTAACAAAAGCGGGGATTAATGTAAGGGAATGCACATGGTATTAATAGGAATAAATTCAGAACATTTTATTCGTCAGGAAATAGTCCCCCGCATCCCTGAATGGGTGGGCAATGGCGAAGTTCGGCGGTGCTGCGACGGCGTGAATCCCTCGCTCTGAGGGCGCTTGGCGCGTACGGTTCCCAGTGCATTCAACCGGGTTTTCATGTACATTTAAAACTATCTCTTCTTGGTCTTTTCGGGCTAACGTTCTGATTTATATATCGTGTGTTCGGCAAGACACTTGTTCAATCCGATCTGGAGTAAAGCATGTCCTCTCGTAAAGAACTTGCCAATGCTATCCGTGCGTTGAGCATGGATGGTGTGCAGAAGGCCAAATCTGGCCATCCGGGCGCACCGATGGGTATGGCCGATATCGCCGAAGTCCTGTGGCGTGACTACCTCAATCATAATCCTGCTAACCCGCACTGGGCCAACCGTGACCGTTTCGTGCTGTCTAACGGTCACGCCTCCATGCTGATCTATAGCCTGCTGCACCTGACCGGCTACGATCTGCCGTTGGAAGAGCTGAAGAACTTCCGTCAGCTGCACTCCAAAACGCCGGGTCACCCGGAAGTCGGCTATACGCCGGGCGTGGAAACGACCACGGGTCCGCTGGGGCAGGGGATCGCCAACGCGGTCGGTATGGCTATCGCCGAGCGTACGCTGGCGTCGCAGTTCAACCGTCCCGGGCATAACATCGTCGATCACCACACTTATGCGTTCATGGGCGACGGCTGCATGATGGAAGGGATCTCGCACGAGGTCTGTTCACTGGCGGGTACGCTGAAGCTTGGCAAACTGACCGCGTTCTACGATGACAACGGCATTTCCATCGACGGTCACATCACCGGTTGGTTCACGGACGATACGGCCGCTCGCTTTGAAGCCTACGGCTGGCATGTCATCCGCGGTATCGACGGTCACGATGCGGATGCGATCAAACGCGCCATCGCCGAAGCCCAGCTGGTGACCGACAAACCGTCTCTGCTGATGTGCAAAACGGTCATCGGCTTCGGTTCGCCGAACAAGCAGGGTACGCATGAAGTGCATGGTGCTGCGCTGGGCGATGCCGAAGTGGCCGCGACCCGTAAAAACATCGGCTGGAACTACGGNCCGTTCGAAATCCCGGCCGACATCTATGCCGAGTGGGATGCCCGCGACGCGGGACAGCGCAAAGAAGCTGACTGGAACAAAGCGTTCGACGCTTACGCCAGCGCTTATCCGGATTTGGCCGCTGAATTCCGTCGTCGTGTCGACGGCGAACTGCCGGCAAACTGGCAGGCGGAATCCGCCAAATATATTGAAGAGCTGCAGGCTAACCCGGCCAGCATCGCCAGCCGCAAGGCTTCCCAGAATGCGCTGGAAAACTACGGCAAGCTGCTGCCTGAATTCCTGGGCGGATCGGCAGATCTGGCGCCAAGCAACCTGACCATGTGGTCTGGCTCCAAGCCGCTGAATGAAGATCCGGCGGGCAACTACATCCACTACGGCGTACGCGAGTTCGGGATGACCGCTATCGCCAACGGGATTGGCCTGCACAGCGGTTTCATTCCTTACACCGCGACATTCCTGATGTTCGTGGAGTATGCGCGTAACGCGGTACGTATGGCGGCGCTGATGAAACTGCGCAGCATCTACGTTTATACCCATGATTCCATCGGTCTGGGTGAAGATGGTCCGACTCACCAGCCTGTTGAACAGCTGGCGAGCCTGCGTGTTACGCCGAACCTCAGCACCTGGCGTCCGGCTGACCAGGTCGAAACCGCCGTGGCATGGAAATATGCGATTGAACGCCAGGATGGTCCTTCCGCGCTGATCCTGTCTCGTCAGAATCTGGCGCAGCAGGAACGTACCGCTGAGCAACTGGCGAATATCGCCAAAGGCGCGTACGTACTGAAAGACAGCGAAGGTCAGCCTGACCTGATCCTGATCGCTACCGGTTCTGAAGTGGAACTGGCCGTGGCGGCCTGGCAGCAGCTGACAAACGACGGCGTGAAGGCGCGCGTGGTTTCCATGCCTTCTACCGACGCATTCGACAAGCAGGATGCTGCGTACCGTGAATCTGTACTGCCTGCCGCCGTTAGCGCGCGCGTGGCGGTGGAAGCCGGTATCGCCGACTATTGGTACAAATATGTCGGTCTGAACGGAGCGATTGTCGGCATGACCAGCTTCGGTGAGTCAGCTCCGGCCGAGCTGTTGTTCAAAGAGTTTGGCTTCACAACCGAAAACGTGGTCGCAAAAGCGAAAGCCTTGCTGAAATAAGTACTGCGTTTGACGAAAAAGGTCGGGGAATTTCCCCGGCCTTTTTTTATCTTTGATCCCCGCTTTTTCAATGCGACAAGTAGTTGTATTCATTTTTTTGACGTACGTCACTCTTCTGGCACATGCCTGTGGGGACGATTCCTTTTGACAATGAATTCGTTTATGCTAGCTGAAGCGTTTCAGTCATCGGAGCAGTCACCTATTTCCGCTCAATCAGCCGGGTTTTACGGGCCGATGACGAAGAGAACGCAAGGTATAACCAACGGTTTATTCCTGACGATGTACTGATTATTCTATAGGACCAGCGGTTTTATCATTGCACAGGGAATTTCATGACGATCCGTATTGCGATAAACGGTTTTGGTCGGATAGGACGCAGTGTACTGCGGGCTCTTTATGAGTCCGGACGGCGCGCCGAAATCTCCGTGGTCGCGATCAATGAACTGGCGAATGCCGAAGGGATCGCCCACCTGCTCAAATACGACAGCAGCCATGGCCGTTTTTCGTGGGATGTCGGTCAGGAATGCGACCAGCTGTATGTGGGGGATGACATCATCCGCCTGCTGCACGAGCCTCAGCCGCAAAACCTGCCCTGGAAAGAACTGGGTGTGGACATCGTGCTGGACTGTAGCGGCGTCTACGGCAGCCGGGCCGATGGTGAAGCGCATTTGGCCGCCGGTGCCCGCAAAGTGCTGTTTTCGCATCCCGGTACACCGGATCTGGACGCCACCGTGGTGTACGGCGTTAACCAAGATGATTTACGGTCCGAGCACCGTCTGGTGTCGAATGCATCCTGCACCACCAACTGTATTATTCCCGTGATAAAACTGCTCGATGACGCGTTTGGCATTGAAAGCGGTACGGTCACCACTATTCATGCCTCCATGAACGATCAGCCGGTGATTGACGCCTATCACCATGATTTGCGTCGCACGCGTGCGGCCAGCCAGTCAATCATCCCGGTGGATACCAAATTGGCGGCGGGAATTACGCGCTTTTTCCCGAAATTCCTGGATCGTTTCGAAGCGATATCCGTGCGGGTTCCCACCACGAACGTCACGGCGATCGATTTAAGCGTTAGCGTGAGAAGTAAAGTAAACGTCTGCGAAATCAACAGCCTGCTGCAAAGCTCAGCGCGAGGGGCATTTCGTGGTATAGTTGACTACACAGAATTACCGTTAGTTTCGGCCGATTTTAATCACGATCCGCACAGCGCGATCGTGGACGGAACACAAACCAGGGTCAGTGGACATCATCTGATAAAAACACTGGTCTGGTGCGATAATGAATGGGGCTTCGCCAACCGTATGTTGGATACAACTCGGGCAATGGCGGCCTGCGGATTCTAGTACGCGGCGGCGGTTCTGCCGACGCCTCGCTCAAGCAACTTTAAGAGAATCAACCAAGAGGATTCACCATGGCTGTAATTAAGATGACCGATCTGGATCTGGCTGGCAAACGTGTGCTGATCCGTGCGGATCTGAATGTACCGGTTAAAGCTGGCAAAGTGACGTCCGATGCGCGTATCCGCGCATCTCTGCCGACAATCGAAAAAGCGCTGAAGCAGGGTGCCCGCGTGATGGTGACTTCCCACCTGGGTCGTCCTACCGAAGGCGAATACAACGAAGAATTTTCTCTGCTGCCGGTTGTTAACTACCTGAAAGACAAACTGTCTTCACCAGTACGTCTGGCGAAAGATTACCTGGAAGGCGTTGATGTCGCGGAAGGCGAACTGGTTGTTCTGGAAAACGTCCGCTTCAACAAAGGCGAGAAGAAAGACGACGAAGTGCTGGCGAAAAAATATGCCGCTCTGTGCGACGTGTTCGTCATGGACGCCTTCGGTACGGCTCACCGCGCTCAGGCTTCGACTCACGGCGTAGGTAAATTCGCCCCGATCGCCTGCGCAGGTCCGCTGCTGTCTGCTGAACTGGAAGCGCTGGGCAAAGCCCTGGGCAAACCGGCTCGCCCGATGGTCGCAATCGTCGGCGGTTCTAAAGTTTCCACCAAACTGACCGTTCTGGACTCTCTGTCTAAAATCGCTGACCAGCTGATCGTCGGTGGCGGCATCGCCAACACCTTCATTGCGGCTCAGGGCCACAACGTGGGTAAATCCCTGTACGAAGCGGACCTGATTCCAGAAGCGAAAAAACTGCTGGAAACCTGCGATATCCCGGTACCGAGCGATGTGCGCGTGGCGACTGAGTTCTCCGAAACTGCAAGCTGCACGATGAAATCCGTCTCTGAAATCAAAGACGACGAACAGGTTCTGGATCTGGGCGACGTTTCCGCAGAACGCCTGGCTGAAATCCTGAAAAATGCCAAGACTATCCTGTGGAACGGTCCGGTAGGTGTGTTCGAATTCCCGAACTTCCGTAAAGGCACCGAAGTGATCGCACAGGCGATTGCCGACAGCGACGCTTTCTCCATCGCGGGCGGCGGCGATACCCTGGCTGCTATCGACTTGTTCGGTATTGAAGATAAAATCTCTTACATCTCTACTGGCGGCGGCGCCTTCCTTGAGTTCGTTGAAGGTAAAAAACTGCCGGCCGTAGTGATGCTGGAAGAACGCGCTAAGCAGTAATGATGAACGACGGGAGAGGTATCTCCCGTTTGCGGTTGCCTCTATGCTGAGGTGGAGGCGACCGTTGCTATCTCTAACCCCCCCACGGCCAACGAAACAGGACACGTAACATGTCTAAAATCTTCGATTTCGTAAAACCTGGTGTCATCACTGGTGATGACGTACAGAAAGTTTTTGCAGTCGCAAAAGAAAACAAATTTGCCCTGCCCGCCGTTAACTGTGTCGGTACCGACTCAATTAACGCCGTGCTGGAAACCGCTGCGAAAGTTCGCGCACCTGTCATTGTGCAGTTCTCCAATGGCGGCGCTGGCTTCATCGCAGGTAAAGGCCTGAAATCCGATGTTCCGCAGCAGGCGGCTATCCAGGGTGCTATCTCTGGCGCGCATCATGTTCATCAGATGGCTGAATACTACGGTGTTCCGGTTATCCTGCACACTGACCACTGCGCTAAGAAACTGCTGCCGTGGCTGGACGGACTGCTGGACGCTGGCGAAAAATTCTTCGCGGCTAACGGCAAACCGCTGTTCTCTTCTCACATGATCGACCTGTCTGAAGAGTCTCTGGAAGAAAACATCGAAATCTGCAGCAAATACCTGACTCGCATGTCGAAACTGGGTATGACGCTGGAAATCGAACTGGGTTGCACCGGTGGTGAAGAAGATGGCGTAGATAACAGCCATCTGGACAACTCCGCGCTGTACACTCAGCCGGAAGACGTGGCTTACGCGTACGAAAAACTGAACGCTATTAGCCCGCGTTTCACCATCGCTGCTTCCTTCGGTAACGTACACGGCGTTTACAAGCCGGGTAACGTACAGCTGACGCCGAAAATCCTGCGCAACTCTCAGGACTTCGTTTCTGAAAAATACAACCTGCCGCACAACAGCCTGAACTTCGTGTTCCACGGCGGTTCTGGTTCTACTGCTGCAGAAATCGAAGAAGCAGTTGGTTACGGTGTTATCAAAATGAACATCGATACCGACACCCAGTGGGCTACCTGGGAAGGTATTCTGCAGTACTACAAGAAAAACGAAGGCTACCTGCAGGCACAGCTGGGTAACCCGGAAGGCGCTGACAAGCCGAACAAGAAATACTACGACCCGCGTGCATGGCTGCGTGCTGCGCAGAGCACCATGATCGCTCGTCTGGAACAAGCCTTTAAAGAACTGAACGCGATCGACGTTCTGTAATAAATACAACTTAAACGGCTTCAATAAGGCTCCTTCGGGAGCCTTATTTTTACTTCCGTTTCATACAAATGACGGTAGATTTAGGTGTGGATAAGTCAGTTTAGCGAGTCTCAAACAGGAGTAAGTCAATGGAAGATTTAGGTGTAACAGAAAGCGTAAGTCGCGCGCATACCTGGTTGACCAACAATCAACATGTGCTGTTGGAGTATGCGGTTAATATTGTTTCCTCTCTGGTCATTCTGATCGCGGGATTGATCGTCGCGCGGATCGTATCCAGCACGCTGAACCGCCTGATGCGGGCGCGGAGTATTGATGCCACGGTTGCGGATTTCCTCTCCGCCATCGCGCGATACGGCGTGATTGCATTTACATTAATTGCCGCGTTGAGCCGCATTGGCGTGCAGACGGCGTCGATTATCGCTGTGTTGGGTGCCGCCGGTTTGGCCGTAGGTTTGGCGCTGCAAGGCTCGCTGTCCAACTTTGCGGCCGGCGTGCTGATTGTGATGTTCCGTCCTTTCCGCACCGGCGAAACCGTCGATCTGGGCGGCGTGAGCGGTACAGTCACTCAGGTGCAGATTTTCTCTAGTACGCTGCTGACGACGGATGGTCGCATCATCGTTGTCCCGAACGGCAAAATCATCTCCGGTAATATCATCAACAGCTCTCGCGAGCCGAATCGCCGTACCGAGATCATCGTGGGCGTCGCTTACGATGCGGATATCGATGTGGTGAAGAAAGTGCTGGGCGATATCATCAATGCGGACGACCGTATTCAGAAAGATAAAGATGTCGTGATCCGTCTGAACGAAATGGCGGCCTCTTCACTGAACTTCGTTGTGCGCGTATGGACAAGCAACGCAGACTCCACCGTGGTGTACTGGGACTTGCTGGAAAACTTCAAGCGCGCGCTTGATGAACACCAGATCGGCATTCCTTACCCGCAGATGGATGTGCACCTGCACCAGACCGCGTCGGCGGAATCCGCCGACAAGGCGTAAGCCAGGCCTTTCTCTTATGCGCTGCCCGCCCCGATTTTACGGGCAGCGCAATATCACTCTTCATTTTCCTTTCGTTTAGCAAACCCCTGCCAATCTTTAGAAACTCTCCTATATTGTGGGAGAGCCACCTCACGTATGGTGTGCACTGCCGTCATAATTTGAAAGGAGAGAGTGTGAAACTCAAGACACTGACATTGGCTGCGATTATCGGTATGGGAGCGCTATCCGCTGCGGCTACGGCCAACGAGTTGCCAAATGGCCCGCATATCGTCACCTCTGGCTCGGCCAGCGTAGACGCCACGCCGGATATCGCCCGACTGGCTATTGAAGTCAGCGTGTCCTCCAAGGATGCCGCTGACGCTAAAAAACAAGCGGACGCCCGCGTTGCGCAATATTTCGATTTCCTCGCCAAACAGGGGATCGACAAAAAGGATATCAATGCGGCTAATATCCGCACCCAGCCTGAATATGACTATCTGAAAACCGGGGGTAGCGTGTTGAAAGGCTACAGCGCCGTGCGACAGGTAGAAGTGACCGTACGCCAGTTGGACAAGCTGAATGAGCTACTGGATGGCGCGCTGAAGTCCGGCCTGAATGAAATCCGCACGGTCGATCTGAGCGTTTCTAATCCAGACACCTATCGAGATCAGGCGCGTCAGAAGGCGATTGAACAGGCAAGCAGTCAGGCGCAGGCGCTGGCCAGTGGTTTCAAAGCGACGCTGGGGCCGATTTACAGCATTCGCTATCACGTTGCCAATTACCAGCCGGTGCCGGTGGCACGTATGCTCAAAGCGTCGGATGCCGCCGTACAGACGATGGCGTCACAGACCTACGAACAGCAAACCATTCATTTCGACGATCAGGTCGACGTTGTGTTTGAGTTGCAACGTCAGCCCTGATGCCCTCATTTCTCGGGCGCGGGGCATACTGCGATCAAGGCTGACGCAGCACCCGACGCCCGTGCTCTAACAGTGCATCCGTCACTTTACGCATCATCCGGCTTTCCGGCGCGAAGCGATGCCAATACAGCATCCGACGCTGCAGCAGACCGGGTGTGAGATCGATCAGCTCGCCGTTAGCCAACTCGCGTTCGATCTGCAGGTGGGGGATCATGCAGCAAGTCGTACCTTGACGCGCCAATTGCACAAACGCTTCCGACGAGTTCACGATATGGCAGGGGACGCTGCCGGGTGACAGGTCAAAATTTTGCTGCAAGAACGCCTGATGCATATCATCCAAATGGTCGAAAGCCACCGCCGGTGCGCGCAGCAGGGCGGAGCGCGTGACGCCGTTTGGAAAATAGCGCGTGGCGAATTCCGGCGAGGCGACGAACAGGTAGTCCAACGCGCCTAGTGCGTCGACCAGACAGCTGGGCAGCGGTTGCGGTTGGATACTGACGGCGCCGACTACCTCGCCACGTCGCAAGCGTTCCTGCGTGCGAGTTTCGTCCTCAACCTGTAGATTCAGACGTATCGGTGAGTCCGCCAATACTGACTGCAATGCCGGCAGCAGCCAGGTCGCCAGACTATCGGCGTTGACCGCCAGCGATAGCAGGAGAGGGGCCTCGCTGCTGTTTTCATCGCCAAGCCATTCTTCTTCCAGCAGTTCAACCTGATGCAGCAACGCCAACAGCTTTTGGCCCTGTTCGGTCGGACGGGGAGGGATCGTTCTGACCAACAGCGGCTGACCAAAGAGATTCTCAAGCTGCTTGATGCGCTGCGATACGGCGGATTGAGTAATGCAAAGTTTGTGTGCTGCGCGTTCAAAGCCCCGCTCGCGGATTACGGCGTCCAGGGCCTGAAGAGTGCGATAGTCCGGGCGTTTCATGAAGGGGGAAAGTTCCTGTGAATAATATTACTCTTTTCACTATGCCATAATTTTTGGCGTCACCTCTCTAATAAATGACGCGTTTATCTGCGAACTCCTCAAATTTGCGTATACGCAAACGCTAAATCACGCCTTTTAGGCAACGTCTGCCTTATAATGTGCACACTTTTTAAAGCAACAGGCAATCAGACCATGACACAGGATGAACTCAAAAAAGCCGTCGGCTGGGCCGCGTTGGATTACGTGCGCCCCGGTACTATCGTCGGTGTTGGCACAGGCTCAACGGCGGCGCATTTTATAGATGCGCTGGGCACCATCAAAGATCAGATCGAAGGCGCCGTGTCCAGTTCGGACGCCTCTACAGCCAAACTGAAAAGCCTGGGTATTCCGGTGTTTGATTGTAATGAAGTTGATGTGCTGGACGTTTACGTGGATGGCGCTGACGAAATTAACGGCCATATGCAGATGATCAAGGGCGGGGGCGCGGCGCTGACGCGTGAAAAAATCGTCGCCGCCATCGCCCGGCAGTTTGTCTGTATCGTCGATGCCACCAAACAGGTAGATATTCTGGGGCGTTTCCCGTTGCCGGTCGAGGTGATCCCCATGGCGCGGTCTTACGTCGCGCGGGAGCTGGTCAAATTGGGCGGTCTGCCGGAATATCGTCAGGGGGTCGTGACCGACAACGGTAACGTCATTCTGGATGTGCATAACCTGGATATTTCTGACGCGATTGCGATGGAGAACCGAATCAACGGCATCGCCGGTGTGGTGACGGTCGGTCTGTTCGCCAACCGTGGCGCGGATGTCGCGCTGGTAGGAACGCCGGATGGCGTGAAAACGGTGAAACGCAGCTAGTCAGGGATAGTCTCGCGCCGTCTCTCTCCGGCCTGTTTGGACAGGCCGGATTTGTGGAAATCGGGCGCATTTTTTTTACCCGGCATTTTTGGTGCTTAATATCACTTTTTCTTATTTGGCACGGCCACTATATGGTCGGCTTCTTATTTAGCAGCATTTTTTGCCACAAATGTCGCTTTACGGTGCTGCTTCTGCTCGCTGAGAAGCAATCGTTTGTATTGCCGCACGCGTAATTTTTGTTATGTTTGCAGGCAATGGTTTTGCAAACCGTCACATCTGAAGTCTGAAAAATAAGGTCGGGAAATGGCAAAGGTATCACTCGAAAAAGATAAGATTAAATTTCTGTTATTAGAAGGCGTACACCAGAATGCGGTCGATAACCTGCGTTCCGCCGGATACACCAACATCGAATACCATAAAGGCGCGCTGGACCCGGAAACGCTGAAAGAGTCGATTCGCGACGCTCACTTCGTCGGCATTCGTTCGCGTACGCACCTGACCGAAGAGATCTTCGCGGCGGCGGAGAAACTGGTTGCCGTCGGGTGCTTCTGCATCGGCACCAACCAGGTTGAATTGCCGTCCGCTACCAAACGCGGTATCCCGGTCTTTAACGCGCCGTTCTCCAACACCCGCTCCGTCGCTGAACTGGTCATCGGCGAACTGCTGCTGATGCTGCGCGGCGTTCCTGGGGCCAATGCCAAGGCTCACCGCGGCGAATGGCACAAACAGGCTATCGGCAGTTACGAAGCCCGCGGAAAAAATCTCGGGATTATCGGTTACGGTCATATCGGTACTCAGCTGGGTATTCTGGCGGAAAGCCTGGGCATGCATGTTTATTACTATGACATCGAAAGCAAACTGTCTCTGGGCAATGCGCAGCAGGTTAATCAGCTGTCCGACCTACTGAAAATGAGCGATATCGTCAGTCTGCACGTGCCGGAAACCGATAGTACACAAAACATGATCGCGGCTAACGAACTGGCTCAGATGAAGCCGGGCGCCATGCTGATTAACGCCTCACGCGGTACTGTGGTGGATATTCCCGCGCTGTGTGAAGCCCTGAGCAGCAAGCATCTGTCCGGCGCGGCGATCGACGTTTTCCCGCAAGAACCGGCCTCCAACAAAGAACCGTTCCTGTCGCCGCTGTGCGAATTTGATAATGTGCTGCTGACGCCGCACATTGGGGGTTCTACTCAGGAAGCGCAGGAAAACATCGGTGGGGAAGTGGCTAGCAAGCTGGTGAAATATTCCGACAATGGCTCTACGCTGTCCGCGGTGAACTTCCCGGAAGTCTCTTTGCCGACGCACAGTGCGCGCGCCAGCCGTCTGCTGCACATTCATGAAAACCGTCCAGGCATCATGACGCAGTTGAACACCATTTTTGCCAACGAAGGCATCAACATTGCCGCGCAGTATCTGCAAACCAGCGCTGATATTGGTTATGTCGTGATTGACGTGGTCACCGACAGCGCTGACACCGCGTTGCAGTTGATGAAATCTATTCCGGGCACCATTCGCGCCCGCCTGTTGTACTGATTATCGTCTTTATTTCTGTCAGAAAACCGGCCCTGTGAGGGCCGGTTGTGTTTTTACTGGCAGTCGATGACGATCTTGCCTTGAGTATGCCCTTCTAAAACGGTTTTGTGCGCGGCGGCGAGCGTTTCCGTCGTTAATCCGTTCAGCACCTGGCTGGCGGTTCCTTTCAGTTTGCCTTCGTCGACGTCACGAGCGACCTGCTGCAAAATTTCTCCCTGACGGCCGATATCTGGCGTGGTGTACATGCTGCGGGTGAACATGAACTCCCATTGCAGGGCGGCGCTTTTGAGTTTGAGCTGGGTTTGGTCCAGCGGATGCGCATTTTCTACGATCGTGCAGATTTGCCCCAAAGGCGCAATCAACTGTCCGATGGCGTCCCAGTGACCGTCGGTATCGTTGAGGCAGAAGATGTAATCCACCTGCTCGAATCCTTGCTGTTTGACCGCGTCCACCAGATTGCGGTAGTTCACCACGTGGTGCGCGCCACGCTGCTTGCACCACTCGACGGAGTCCGGACGGGAGGCGGTGGTGATAATGGTCACCTTGCTGTGCAATGCGGCCAGGGAGATGGCCATGGAGCCTACGCCGCCCGCGCCGCCGATAATCAGCAGCGTCTTGCCAGCTTCCGCGTCCTGAATTTTCAGGTGTTCGAACAGTCCTTCCCAGGCGGTCAGCGAGGTCAGAGGCAGCGCCGCCGCCGCCGCCCAGTCCAGCGTTTTGGGTTTGTGCGCGACAATGCGAGAGTCGACTAACTGATGAGTGCTGTTGCTGCCGGGGCGGGTGATATCGCCGGCATACCAGACCTCATCGCCCTCCTGAAAGCCCGCTACCGCAGAGCCGACCTTCAGTACGACGCCACTGGCGTCCCATCCCAGGATCCGCGGCGTCTTCAGGCCGTCGGCGCGTAGCATCGCATGCACTTTGGTATCTACCGGGTTGATGGAAACCGCTTTGACGGCCACCAAGAGATCGTGGTCGCCGGGAGACGGTATGTCCTGAGTGATTTCAATAAAGTTTTCCGGTTGTTTAGGATCAACCGCGATCGCTGTTGCTGTCATAGTGAACTCTCCCATTCTGCAAGGTGTTGGAGTCGATGTAGCCGTATATCACAGTGTAGAACGACAGAAGGAGGCTGATAAGATGTACAATAAATAACGCAGTGTTCGAAAAAGAAGAACAATCATGTTTAATCAACTAAAGGATATGGCGCTGTTCGCCTTGGTCGCTGAGAGCGGTAGCTTCACACAGGCTGCGCAGCGGGCAGGCATGGCGAAGTCGAGCTTGAGTCAGCGCGTCAGCCTGTTAGAGCAGCGGCTAGGACTGCGGTTGATGAACCGCACAACGCGTAAAATCAACCTTACGTTCGCTGGCGAGCGCTATCTGATTCATTGTCAGGAGATGCTGCAGGCGCAGGAGCGCGCGGATTTGACGATCCAGCATCTGCGGGATAATCCAAGCGGTCGGTTACGCATTACCAGCCCGGCGGGCGTGGGAGCGACTCTGCTGGCGGGATTGACGGCTGAGTTTCAACAGCGCTTTCCTGCGGTCATGCTCGAAGTGTCGGTGTCGGATACCGTGATCGATCTGGTCGCCGATGGGTTTGACATTGGCCTGCGCACGGGTAAACCACAGGATTCATCCCTGATAGGGCGAGCACTGGGATTAACGCCGCGATATCTGGTGGCGTCCAGCCGTTATCTGGATCGCGCTGCGCCGCTGATGCACCCGCGTCAGCTACAGGAGCACAGTTGCATCGCGCATCGTGCCTGGACCGAGTGGGTCCTGCATCGGGAAAAAGAGTACTACCACTGTCTGCTTCCGCGTTCTCACGTCACGGATAACTTGCTCTACGCTCGCGCATGTGCGATTGCCGATGGCGGTATTACGCTTCTTCCCGAGTTTCTGAGTCGAGAAGCTATCGCCGCTGGAACGTTGCTAAGAGTGTTACCGCAATGGCAGGNGGAGCCGAACGATCTGTATCTCGTCTACCCCAGTCGTAAATTGAACTCGCCTGCGCTGGCTTGTTTCATTGATTTTGTGTTGCAGCATGAGGCTTTCTTTCCGCAAACGTCAGAGAATCAACGCAGCGGATAGCGCTCAGTTTCTGGCTAATGGCAGAGTAGGTTTCGTCTGATGCTTTGCTCAGCGAAGGGGGCGTGCTTTAGGGCCACTATTGAGGCCCATTGATATGGACGATAGCCTTGCAGACCAGACCAGACCAGACCAGACCAGACCAGACCAGACCAGACCAGACCAGACCAGACCAGACCAGACCTAAACTGATGTCGAGCTATCCATAGGGGGAAAAGGCGGCTCGGGTTTAGGGGAGAGGTGCCGTCAGACACGGAGATCGATTCGCTGAACTGTGTAAGTCAATTGGTCGACAATGTGTGAAAAACTATTTCAAAACCGACGTTGCAGAGACGCAGATAAAAGAGGCCCGCACTGGGGCGAGCCTCATGACTTATGCTTCGTTAAAAACGTTACGCCATTTTCTTGTATTTGATGCGGTGAGGCTCCAGTGCTTCCGCACCCAGCGTCCGCTTCTTGTACTCTTCGTATTCGGTGAAGTTACCTTCGAAGAACTCGACCTTGCCCTCATCCTGATAATCAATGATGTGGGTCGCGATACGGTCCAGGAACCAGCGGTCATGCGAGATAACCATGGCACAGCCCGGGAATTCCAGCAGGGCGTTTTCTAACGCTCGCAGGGTTTCGATATCCAGGTCGTTGGTCGGTTCATCAAGCAGCAGCATGTTGCCGCCAACCTGAAGCAGCTTCGCCAAATGGAGACGTCCGCGCTCACCACCCGACAGTTCGCCGATGCGTTTACCCTGATCCACGCCTTTGAAGTTGAACCGGCCGACATAGGCGCGGCTGGGCAGCTCGAAGTTGCCGATGCGCATAATGTCCTGACCACCGGAAACTTCTTCCCAGACGGTTTTGCTGTTGTCCATGTTGTCGCGGAACTGGTCGACGGAGGCCAACTGGACGGTTTCGCCCAAGCTGATTTCGCCGCTATCCGGCTGTTCCTGACTGGATAACATACGGAACAGCGTGGATTTACCCGCGCCGTTCGGGCCGATAATCCCCACAATCGCGCCTTTTGGCAGAGTGAAAGAGAGATTGTCGATCAGAACACGATCGCCGTAAGACTTGTGCAGGTTAGTCACTTCCAGGACTTTGTCGCCGAGGCGCTGACCGGCCGGGATAAACAGTTCGCTGGTTTCATTACGCTTCTGGTACTCAACGCTGTTGAGTTCTTCAAAGCGAGCCAGACGAGCCTTGCCTTTTGACTGACGGCCTTTAGCGCCTTGTCGCACCCACTCCAGCTCTTTCTCGATAGACTTGCGACGAGCCGCTTCGGCAGACGCTTCCTGCGCCAGACGCTGGTCTTTCTGCTCCAGCCAGGAAGAGTAGTTGCCTTCCCAGGGGATCCCTTCGCCACGGTCGAGTTCCAGAATCCAACCCGCCACGTTGTCGAGAAAGTAACGGTCATGGGTGATCGCCACGACTGTACCTTCATAATCGTGGAGGAAGCGCTCCAGCCACGCGACAGATTCGGCATCCAAGTGGTTGGTCGGTTCATCCAGCAGCAGCATGTCTGGTTTTTCCAGCAGCAGTCGACAAATGGCGACGCGGCGACGTTCCCCACCCGAGAGATTGCCCACTTTGGCATCCCACGGCGGCAGACGCAGCGCATCTGCCGCGCGCTCCAGCTGATTGTCGAGATTGTGGCCATCATGCGCCTGGATGATCGCCTCAAGCTCGCCCTGTTCTTTGGCGAGTTTATCGAAGTCCGCATCTGGCTCGGCATAGGCCGCGTAGACTTCGTCCAGACGAGTCAGCGCCTGTTTGACTTCACCGACCGCTTCTTCAATAGCTTCGCGTACGGTCTGCTCCAGATTTAACTGGGGTTCCTGCGGCAGATAGCCGATCTTGATGCCGGGCTGCGGGCGAGCCTCGCCTTCAATGTCTTTATCAATTCCGGCCATGATGCGCAGCAGCGTTGATTTACCGGCTCCGTTCAGACCAAGTACGCCGATCTTGGCGCCCGGGAAAAAGCTGAGGGAGATATCTTTCAGAATATGGCGTTTCGGCGGAACAATTTTGCCGACGCGGTGCATGGTATAAACGTATTGAGCCACGTTGCTCTGAGCCTCTCTCTATCAATGTTAGCGCGGCGGCAGACAGTTTCGCCGCACCGTAGGGGAATCGGTCGGATGCGGGCGTAGCACGCTAATCCGGCCGATGAGTTCACTGTGACGAAGTTTAGCTGTTTTCAGCCGGCGATCCCAGCCGTCAAGCGTTTTGGTCGTCTGCTTTGCGTAACGGATTCCAAGGGGATGCAACGACAGAGTAAAGTTTCATTGATAACTGGGAACCTGCTAGGAAATGGCATAAATACCGTTAATTTTCCGAGTGATGAATATTCCATGCTGGCGTATCGTTGTCTGACTGGATGTGCCACACTTAGCGGATGTGACAAGCATGACGGCGGTTAGGCAGGCTCATCGGTGCTGGGAGCATGGGCGCCTGCGGGCAGATAAACGATAACGAATGAGGTCAGCGTAGTATGTTCAAAGCGGTGTATTGGCGCTATGCCCTGGTGGCAGTCTCTCTGGCTGGAGTTTCGATTGCCGCGCAGGCTGATTCTCTTACCAGTCAACGTGAACGCTATCAGCAGGTGAAGACCGCCTGGGATGCGAACCAGATGGATACCGTGGCGCAATTAATGCCTACCCTGCGGGATTACCCGCTTTATCCTTATCTGGAATATCGTTCTCTGACGCAGGATTTAACCCAACTGACGAGCATTCAGGCGAAACAGTTTATCGCGTCGCATCCCACACTTCCCGTTACTCATAATTTGCAGACCAGCTTCATTAACGAGCTGGCGAGGCGTGAGGACTGGCGAGGACTGTTGGCGTTCAGCCCGTCAATGCCCAAGCCGATGGCCGCCCGCTGCAACTATCTCTATGCCAAGTGGGTCACAGGGCAGCGTCAGGGCTTATGGGAGCAGAACCGAGATATCTGGTTGAATGGTCGCTCGCTGCCTGCGAGCTGCGACAATTTGCTGACTTCCTGGCAGCAGTCGGGAATTTTGACGCCCTCGGTGGTTCTTGAGCGTATTCTCCTGGCGATGGAGTCGGGTAGCAGTAGTTTAGTGGCGCATCTGGCGCGGCAGTTGCCGCCGGACTATCAAACCATCGCCGATGCGTTAAGCGCGCTGCAGCGTGATCCTATGACGCTGGAACACTTCGCCCGTACCGTCGGGCCGACGGATTTCAGCCGTAAAGTTACGCTGACGGCGTTTACACGCGTTGCCCGTCAGGACCCTGATGAGGCGCGCTCCATGTTGCCCATTATCGTGCGTTTACAGGGGATGAGTAGCAGCGAGCGCAGCAAGATGGAAGAGGACGTGGTATGGCGTCTGATGGGGAAAGAGATCTCTGGCGAGCAGGCGGAATGGCGTGATGCGGTGATACAACGTAGTCAGTCAACCGCCTTGCTGGAACGTCGCGTGCGAATGGCGTTGGGAGAAGGCGACCAACGTGGACTGGCGGTGTGGTTGGCGCGCCTGCCTGCCGAGACATTGCAAAAGGACGAGTGGCGATACTGGCGAGCTCGGCTGGCAATCGAAAATGGGCAACGTGCAGAAGGCGAAGCGCAGCTGCGTGACCTGATGAAAGCCCGCGGTTTCTATCCGATGATCGCAGCGCAGCAGCTGAAAACCCAATATCCGCTGACGATCAAGGTGGCGGCCAAACCCGATCGCACGGTGGAGCAACTTGCTGAAGTCGCGCGTATTCGTGAGCTGATGTACTGGCACATGGATAATCTGGCGCGCTCCGAGTGGTCAGGGCTGGTGGCAAGTCGTGAGCGGTTACAGCAGGAGGCGCTGGCTCGTTTTTCCTTCGAGCAAGGCTGGTACGATCTTAGCGTTCAGGCTACGATTATCGCCAAAATGTGGGACAATCTGGAAGAGCGTTTCCCGCTTGCCTGGAATGATGAATTTCGTCGTGCGACGCAGGGCAAAGACATCTCTCAAAGCTATGCGATGGCGATAGCGCGACAGGAAAGCGCGTGGAATTCTCAGGCGAAATCCGCTGTGGGCGCGTCAGGTCTGATGCAGTTGATGCCGGCGACGGCGTTGCACACCGCCAAAAAATTTGATGTCGCGAGTTATTCCAACAGTACCCAGCTCATGGATCCCCAGACCAACATCGAACTGGGCACACTCTATTTAGAGTATGTCTACCAGTCGTTTGGTCAAAACCGCATTCTGGCGTCTGCCGCGTATAACGCCGGGCCCTCTCGGGTCAATACCTGGCTGAGAAACAGCAATGGGCGTATCGATGCTGTCGCGTTTGTGGAAAGTATCCCGTTTTCGGAAACGCGGAATTACGTCAAAAATGTGCTGGCTTATGACGCGTATTACCGCTATTTCTTAAAACATAACTCGCCCGTGTTAATGGACAGCGAGTGGCAGCGTCGCTACTAGACCGGCAGTGGGCCAGGTCGTCGGCAGTGGCGGCTTTGGCCTGATAACGCATGCAAAGGCGCTTTACGAGGTAAATTCGTTTCTTAAAACATGCTATGCTTGCGTACTAGTTTATTGGTATGGCAAAAGGCTATGACGACACCATCTCCTCACGATCCCGCACTGTCGGAAGAAGATAATGAAAACTGGTCTTATTTTCTGGATCTCTTACGACAGTCGGTGAAGGACGATCTGACGCTACCGCTGCTGCAGCTGCTGTTAACGGCGGATGAACGTACCGCGCTTGGAACACGGGTGCGTATTATTCAGGAATTGATGCGCGGTGATCTAAGTCAGCGAGAGCTGAAAAACGAATTAGGGGCTGGAATTGCAACCATCACGCGCGGGTCGAACAGTTTGAAAGCTGCGCCGCCCGACTTGAAGAATTGGCTTGAGACGCAGCTTCTGGGAAAAAAGTAGGGGAGTTCGATGAGAGACGGTTTACGCCTTGGAAACCGCTTGTTGAAACAACGTGTTTTGAAACGGTACCAGGGCCAGCAGTAAGGCCTGATGATAAACACTGGCTCGGGTCAGCTTACCGTTAGTGAACACGCCGATCGCGCCGCCTTTTTGTTTCACATTTTCAATACCGCTCAGGCGCGCCATTTCATCGCCTAGTTCTCGGCCTTCACGAATCCCTTGCAGGACCGCTTCAGGGAGCATCAGACTGGCAGAACGGGACTCTCCCCGAATTGTCGCGTTCTCGACAACCATCCAGGCGAAGGTCATGTTGTCTTCGATACCGGCCTCAACCCCGACCCAAAAATCGGCCTCGGGACGAACCTGACGGGCCATCATGACGCGGTTTCTCGCCCCCGTACGTGTTTCCGGGGAACCCAAGGGCTGATTTGGCACGCCGCTGTCTACGTCGACTCCCTCAATGCGGCAATTTTCCGCACCAAAAACATCAGCAAATGCTAAAGTTACGGCGTTAATTTTTGCCGGGTTAGTCGTAGACGCTACAACGTAATACATAATGTTCTCTACTCTAGTCGTTAATTTGACGCAGTATAACGGAAAACAATCATGTTACAGGTATATCTTGTTCGCCACGGAGAAACCGAATGGAACGTGGCGCGGCGCATCCAGGGTCAATCAGATAGCAAGCTGACGTCGGCGGGTGAGCAGCAGGCTCATCGCGTGGCGGAACGGGTAAAACATCTGGGAATTACCCACATCATCACCAGTGATCTGGGCCGAACGCGCCGTACGGCCGAAATCATTTCAGAGGGCTGCGGCGGTTGCCCCATTTTGCTCGAACCCAACCTGCGTGAGCTGAACATGGGGGTTCTGGAAGAGCGTCTGATCGACTCGCTTAATAGCGAAGAAGAAGGATGGCGCAAGCAAATTGTGGATGGCACACAGAATGGTCGTATTCCTGAAGGGGAGTCACTCTCCGAATTGGCCGAGCGGACGCACAAGGTGCTTGAGTTTTGCCTGACTCTGCCCCCCGGTAGCCGTCCTTTGCTGGTGAGCCACGGTATTGCATTGGGCTGTTTGCTCGGAACGCTACTGGGTTTACCTGCCTGGGCAGAGCGCCGACTTCGTTTGCGTAATTGTTCGCTGTCCCGTATCGACCATCAGCAGAGCCCGTGGCTGGCTTCTGGTTGGGTCGTTGAGACGGCCGGAGACGTATCCCATCTGGATGCCCCGGCACTGGACGAACTGCAGCGCTAGCGCCGCACCGGGATGAAGTATTCGCAGCAAATCACCGCAGGTGCTTCATCCGGTCTCACACCGCCGGACAGCTTGAAACGCTCGATGTCGGACCCTTTGCGCCGGGTCAGCTTGAAGGTCGGCAGGCAGGTGTCATACAGGCTGACAATAAAGTTCTGAAGATCATCTTTCGGGCCTTCATAGTCGAACTTCACATACTCGCCGCCCGGCAGGGTGATGGATTCTCCTGGGGCCGTGCCTTCCGGCACGTTATCGGGCTCCATCGCCGTGGTATAGAGCACTTCATGCTCGTCATCTTTTTCTTTGCTCGGCCGAGAGTGCGCCAATCCATATAACCGGTCTGGAATTTGCTTGGCCTCGCCGAGATACTGGCGCCAGTAATGTACCCTAAGCTCCATTCGGAAATGGCACAGCTGTTCCAAGGTGCCGCTGTAAATTTGCGTCAGGCCTACCAGTTTGAGTTCTGGCAGTGTGATGAACTCAGGCTGGGGCATAGTAAACGCGCCCAGTCGGATTGGGGCCTGAATGCCGTGAGTATTCCAGTCATCCGATCGACGGTATGACGCTGGCGTTTGGGAAAATTGTTTCTTAAACGCGCGGGTGAAGGTTTGCTGAGAATCAAAGCGATATTGTAGAGCAATATCCAGAATGGGCCGACTCGTCAGGCATAGCGCCACGGCGGCTTTGGTCAGGCGTCGGGCACGGATGTAAGAGCCGATGGCATGGCCCGTGACGTCCTTGAACATTCTCTGCAGATGCCATTTCGAATAACCCGCTTTTGCCGCAACTTTATCCAGCGACAAAGGCTGGTCCAGGTGACCTTCCAGCCAGTTAAGCAGGTCATGTATGATACTGGCTTGATCCATAGCTCGTCCTCATAGAACACTCAGAGCGATAAAGGTTATAAGACGTTGCATGATAGCAACTTTTTTCATCTACGACTGCCTGGAATTTCAGGTCAAGGCTGAAGGGTGCCCGTCGGCAAAGTGACTATTCGCAACAGGTGAAGAATAATGAGTTTTCTTCAGATACCTCTACACGCCATGAGTGATGGCCACATATCAGGAAAATTGCAGAATGTTTAAAAAGTCATTGTTGAGTCTCGGNCTCTTTCTAAGCGTTGCGGTTTCAGCGAGTGCTGAAGAAGTGGGTTCTGTAGATACGGTATTCAAGCTGTTCGGTCCCGACCATAAAATCGTGGTGGAGGCTTTTGACGACCCGGATGTCACCAACGTCACCTGCTATTTGAGCCGGGCGAAAACGGGGGGTATCAAGGGAGGATTGGGACTGGCCGAAGATACGGCTGACGCGGCAATTTCGTGTCAACAGGTGGGGCCGATCACGTTGAGTGAGAAAATCACGAAGAGCAAAGGGAAAGGCAACGTTGTTTTTCAACAGCGCACTTCGTTGATTTTCAAAAAATTGCAGGTAGTGAGATTTTACGATGAGAAACGCAATGCGTTGATCTATCTGACTTACTCTGACCGCGTTATCGACGGTTCGCCCAAAAATGCGCTCAGCGCGGTGCCAATTATGGCGTGGGGAAAAACGCAGTAATGCCGTAGAGAGGCAGACCGGAGGTTTTCGTTCCGGTCTGCCCATCCCATCACTCTTCGAGATCGCCACAGAAACGGTAACCTTCGCCATGAATGGTGGCGATGATTTCCGGCGTATCGGCGGTGGATTCAAAGTGTTTACGGATGCGGCGGATAGTGACGTCGACCGTGCGGTCGTGCGGCTTCAGCTCGCGGCCGGTCATTTTCTTCAACAGTTCCGCTCGGGACTGGATTTTTCCCGGGTTTTCGCAGAAGTGCAGCATGGCGCGGAATTCGCTGCGCGGCAGTTTGTACTGCTCGCCGTTCGGGCTGATCAGCGAGCGGCTGTTGATGTCCAGCTCCCAGCCGTTGAAGCGATAGCTTTCCACCAGACGGCGTTCTTCCGTGCCGCCGCCCAGATTCATGGTGCGAGACAGCAGGTTGCGCGCCCGGATGGTCAGTTCACGCGGGTTAAACGGCTTGGTGATGTAATCGTCAGCGCCAATTTCCAGGCCCAGAATCTTGTCGACTTCGTTGTCACGGCCTGTGAGGAACATCAGCGCCACGCTGGCTTGTTCACGCAGTTCGCGCGCCAGCAGCAGGCCATTTTTACCTGGCAGATTGATATCCATGATCACGAGGTTGATATCGTTCTCAGACAGGATCTGATGCATTTCAGCACCATCGGTGGCTTCGTGAACGATGTATCCCTCAGCCTCGAAAATGCTTTTGAGGGTATTGCGAGTGACTAACTCGTCTTCGACGATGAGAATGTGGGGGGTCTGCATGTTTGCTACCTAAAATTGCCAACTGATAATTTGAGAAGTACAAAAGTCTGGATTCTTCAGGCGCTCTAGAAATAATGTTCACCGTCTCACGCGCCAACTGACTCAAGTACGTAAATGCGTTTCGATGCACTTTTACTCACCCGCAAAGTGTTTTAATGGCTGGTGAGTGGAGGCGCTAAACCCGGCCTCAAGTTTTAAAAGTGGCGCACAGTTTAACCTTATTAACAGCAACATAACAGTAAGCACTGATTTCGCCAGCCAGCAAATTTACGGTTCTGTTGACATATATCAAATTTGATTGTAGCACGTTAAAAATTTTGTGAAAAACAGATATGAAAATGTCAATAGAAGTCACATTTTGGCGGCATGTTGAATCGTTTTGGCCTAAAAATCGTGTGGTTTTTCGGCCGAAAGAAGATAGAGAACGTTCGTAATAGGGTGATACCAATGGTTTTTTATTTTCGGCGCTTTATTTCAGTCAATTCATGGCGTCATCTTTGCGGTGGAAATTAATAAGCAAACTATTGTTGTTTTTGTGTTGCGTTAATGTTGAATCCCTAATTTTTGCCCTTTGTATTCCTTCGCTTCTGACGGCTTTTTTGTTGAGAGCACAATTTTCCCTACTTTTTACCGCGTTTGGCTGATGCCTTTCAGCGGGCCGTAAACCATGCCTTTGTCATCGCCATGCGGCTATCCGTGATAAATTGTGTCTCACCCTCGCGTTGCTCGCTTTAACGCGAAAGGGGAGAGCGTTTTGTTTTGGCGATGCAGTATCTGAAGAGGCAGTCATGCAGTTTTATATTATTTTAGTGGCGCCGGCGCGGGCTGAGAACGTAGGCGCGGCGGCAAGGGCAATGAAAACCATGGGGTTCACCCGGCTGCGCATTGTTGATAGCCGTGCGCATCTGGAACCCGCCGCCCGTTGGGTCGCTCATGGTTCAGGAGACATCCTGGATGGCGTCGAGACCTTCCCCTCGCTTTCGGCGGCATTGGCTGACGTCGATTTTACCGTCGCCACTACGGCGCGCAGCCGTGCGCGTTTTCACTACTACTGCACGCCAGCCGAATTGCAGGGCGTGATGGAAGAGAAGCGAAGCTGGGNTTCTTCCGCTGCGCTGGTGTTTGGTCGTGAAGATTCCGGACTGACCAACGAGGAGTTGGCGCTGGCCGATGTCCTGACCGGCGTGCCGATGCAGGCGGACTATCCTTCATTAAATCTGGGGCAGGCGGTCATGGTGTATTGCCACCAGCTCTCGTCGCTGATGAACGTGCAGTCGGAGAACGCGCCGATAGCGCAGTCGGGACAGCTGAACGCGCTGCGTCAGCGTATGGATCGCTTGCTGGTGGATATCGGGGCGGAACAGGATGCCAAACTCAAGGATTGGCTGCACCAGCGTTTAGGCATGCTCGAACAGCGGGATACCGCCATGCTGCATATGCTGCTTCACGACATTGAAAAAGCCCTCCCGAAAGAAAATCAGGGGAAATGAGTTTTTTGAAGTCAAATATAAGACTGGGTTATTTTTTATAAATCAATCTGTGGTCGTTGGATATTTTAGTGGTTTATCCGTCTGTCAGGTTATGTGCGCAGAATGGGCGAAAAATCAGAAATCCATTGACTTAGCGTTGTGATTGCCCTAACTAATAGGGCCAGCAAAAGTTGATTACGAACGAGATACGACTATTCCATGCGTCCATTTAGCCTGATTACCACGATTATTATTACTATCACCGATACGATGTATTGCGGTGCGGGCTGACGCGTAAAGAAGAATCCAAAAAGGCCCGCACTTCACAGTGCGGGTTTTTTTTTATGGCAGGCGAAATCCTGCCTGCCACAAGCGGCAATCAAGAATGCGGTGAGCGTTTTTGTTGACGGAAATTCAGGAGAACAGATAAAAATGCGAGTGTTGAAATTTGGCGGGACTTCGGTGGCAAATGCGGAACGGTTTGTTCGCGTTGCCGACATTATTGAAAGTAATGCACGGCAGGGACAGGTTGCCACCGTCTTGTCCGCCCCGGCAAAAATTACCAACCATCTGGTTGCGATGATCGAAAAAACCGTTGCCGGACACGACACTGAGACGCATTTTATCGAAGCACAGACAATTTTCTCTTCGCTGTTGTCCGGATTGGAAAAAGCGCAGCCGGGGTTTCCTTATGCACGTCTGAACACGCTGCTCGATCAGGAATTCGCGCTGATCAAACAGGTACTTCACGGAATTTCTCTGCTGGGCCAGTGCCCAGACAGCGTCAATGCCGCCATGATTTGTCGCGGCGAAAAATTGTCCATCGCTATCATGGAAGGCCTGTTCCAGGCGCGTGGCTATGAGGTCTCGGTCATTAATCCGGTCGAAAAGCTGCTGGCGCAGGGGCATTATCTGGAGTCCACCGTCGATATCGCCGAGTCGACCCGTCGCATCAACGAACAGGCGATACCCAAGGACAATGTGATCCTGATGGCGGGCTTTACCGCCGGTAACGAGAAGGGTGAACTGGTGGTGCTGGGCCGCAACGGCTCTGATTACTCCGCCGCGGTCCTGGCCGCCTGTCTGCGCGCAGAGTGTTGCGAAATCTGGACCGATGTCGACGGCGTATATACCTGTGACCCGCGACAGGTACCGGACGCGAGGTTACTGAAGTCCATGTCGTATCAGGAAGCCATGGAGCTCTCCTACTTCGGCGCCAAAGTTCTCCACCCTCGCACCATCGCCCCCATCGCTCAGTTCCAGATCCCCTGCCTCATCAAAAACACTGAAAACCCTAAAGCGCCCGGCACGTTGATCGGACTCGACAGTTCCGACAAACAGTATCCGGTGAAGGGCATCACCAACCTCAGCGATATGGCGATGATCAACGTCTCCGGCCCAGGAATGAAAGGCATGATCGGCATGGCGGCCCGCGTATTCGCCGCCATGTCCCGTTCAGGTATTTCCGTCGTGCTGATTACGCAATCCTCTTCTGAGTACAGCATCAGCTTCTGCGTTTCTCAGAATGAACTGCGCCATGCCTGCAAAACGCTGGAAAGTGAATTCTATCTGGAGTTGAAAGAGGGCGTGCTCGACCCGCTGGATGTGATCCAGCGTTTGGCTATTATCTCCGTCGTTGGCGACGGCATGCGCACGCTGCGCGGACTGTCGGCGCGTCTGTTCACCGCGCTGGCCAGCGCGAACATCAATATTGTCGCGATTGCGCAGGGGTCTTCCGAGCGCTCCATCTCTGTTGTGGTCAACAATGACGTCGCCACCACCGGCGTGCGCGTAGCCCATCAGATGTTGTTCAATACCGAGCAGGTCATTGATGTCTTCGTGATTGGCGTCGGCGGCGTCGGCGGGGCTCTGCTGGAGCAGATTCATCGCCAGCAGCCTTGGCTCAAGCAGAAACACATCGACCTGCGCGTGTGCGGCATCGCCAACTCGAAAGCGCTGCTGACGAATATCAACGGTATCTCGATGGACCACTGGCGCGACGATCTGGCGAAAGCTCGCGAGCCGTTCAATTTGGAAACGCTGAGCCGCCTGGTGAAAGAGTATCACCTGCTGAATCCTGTCATTGTGGACTGCACCTCCAACCAGGCCGTGGCCGATCAGTATGTGGATTTCCTGAAAGACGGTTTCCACGTCGTCACGCCTAACAAGAAAGCCAATACCGGCAGCCTGAACTATTACCACCAGCTGCGCGATGCGGCGGCCGCTTCTCGCCGTAAGTTCCTGTACGACACCAACGTGGGCGCCGGTCTGCCCGTCATCGAAAACATGCAGAACCTGCTTAACGCGGGTGACGAGCTGGTTCAATTCAACGGGATTCTGTCGGGTTCGCTATCCTTTATTTTCGGTAAGTTGGATGAAGGCATGACGCTGTCGCAGGCCACTCTGCTGGCGAAAGAAAAAGGGTATACCGAGCCGGACCCGCGCGACGACCTGTCCGGTATGGACGTCGCGCGTAAGTTGCTGATTTTGGCGCGCGAAGCGGGATACGAGCTGGAACTGGACGATATTCGGGTCGAATCCGTATTGCCGGACAGTTTCGATGCGTCTGGCGATGTAGCGACCTTTATGGCTCGCCTGCCGGAGCTGGACGGCGAGTTCGAACGCCGGGTGGAGAAGGCGCGCGACGAAGGGAAAGTACTGCGTTATATCGGTATGATTGAAGACGGGCAATGTAAAGTCGCCATCAGCGCGGTGGGTGGCAATGACCCGCTGTACAAAGTGAAAGACGGTGAAAACGCCCTGGCCTTCTACAGCCGCTACTATCAACCTCTGCCGCTGGTGCTGCGCGGCTACGGAGCAGGAAATGACGTGACGGCGGCGGGCGTGTTCGCCGACCTGTTACGTACCTTGTCATGGAAGGTGGGAGTCTAATCATGGTCAAAATTTATGCACCGGCCTCCATCGGGAATGTGAGCGTTGGGTTTGATGTGTTGGGCGCCGCTGTTTCGCCGGTAGACGGCTCTTTGCTGGGAGACTGCGTCTCCGTTAGCGCGGCTGATGAGTTCAGCCTGAAGAATGAAGGGCGCTTCGTCAGCAAACTGCCGACAGAGGCCCGCGAAAACATCGTTTATCAGTGCTGGGAGCGTTTCTGTCAGGAAATTGGCGAAACGGTGCCGGTCGCGATGACGCTGGAAAAAAATATGCCTATCGGCTCCGGTCTGGGTTCAAGCGCCTGTTCCGTGGTCGCCGGGCTGATGGCGATGAACGAGTTTTGCGGTAAACCGCTTGATGACAATCGCCTGCTGACGCTGATGGGCGAGCTGGAAGGCCGCATTTCGGGCAGCGTCCATTACGACAACGTCGCGCCGTGTTTTCTGGGCGGCATTCAGCTGATGGTGGAAGAGTGCGGGATTGTCAGTCAACCCGTCCCGGGATTCGACGACTGGTTGTGGGTGATGGCTTACCCTGGCATCAAAGTATCGACCGCCGAAGCGCGGGCGATTCTGCCGGATAGCTACAGCCGTCAGGACTGTATCCGACACGGTCGCTATCTGGCGGGCTTTATTCACGCGTGTCATACCGGTCAGTCTGAACTGGCGGCAACGCTGATACACGATGTGATTGCGGAACCTTACCGCACCCAGCTGCTGCCCGGTTTCGCCGAGGCACGGCAGGTTGCGAAGGAAATCGGCGCGCTCGCGACCGGGATTTCCGGTTCCGGTCCGACGCTTTTTTCCATCTGCAACGACATGGCGGTAGCGCAGCGTCTGGCGGACTGGCTGCGGGTAAACTATCTGCAAAATGACGAAGGTTTTGTTCATATTTGCCGTCTGGATACGTCCGGCGCGCGACAATTGGGATAACGCATGAAACTGTACAATCTAAAAGATCATAACGAACAGGTCGATTTTGCTCAGGCGATACGACAAGGATTGGGAAGCCAGCAAGGTCTGTTTTTCCCGCTGGATCTGCCGGAGTTTGATCTGACGGCGATCGACGAGCTGCTGGAGCAGGACTTCGTGACCCGCAGCAGCCGTATTCTGTCGGCCTTCATCGGCGACGAGCTGCCGCCTGAAACGGTTTACCAGCGGGTCAAGGCGGCGTTCGCTTTTCCTGCGCCGGTTGTACCGGTCAGCGAAGATATCGCGGCGCTGGAACTGTTCCACGGTCCGACGCTGGCCTTTAAGGACTTTGGCGGCCGCTTCATGGCGCAGATGCTGGCGGAAGTCGCCGGCGATCAGCAGATCACCATTCTGACCGCGACGTCCGGGGATACCGGCGCCGCGGTGGCGCATGCCTTCTACGGTCTGGAAAACGTGCGCGTCGTTATCCTGTATCCGCGCGGTAAAATCAGCCCGCTGCAGGAAAAACTGTTCTGTACGCTCGGCGGCAACATCCATACCGTTGCCATCGACAGTGACTTCGACGCCTGTCAGGCGTTGGTGAAACAGGCGTTCGACGATCAGGAACTGAAAGACACGATCGGTCTGAATTCGGCCAACNCCATCAACATCAGCCGCCTGCTGGCGCAGATTTGCTACTACTTCGAAGCCGTCGCGCAGCTGCCTCAGGAAGCGCGCAATCAGCTGGTGGTATCTGTCCCGAGCGGAAACTTCGGCGATCTGACCGCTGGCCTGCTCGCTAAATCGCTGGGCCTGCCGGTAAAACGTTTCATCGCCGCGACCAATGTGAACGACACCGTGCCGCGCTTCTTGCAGAACGGCGCGTGGCAACCGAAACAGACCATCGCCACCTTGTCGAACGCAATGGACGTCAGCCAGCCGAACAACTGGCCGCGCGTGGAAGAGCTATATCGCCGTAAAAACTGGCAGTTGAATACGCTGGGCTTCGGTGCGGTCAGCGACGACACCACCAAGGAGACGATGCACGAGCTGGAAGCGCTGGGCTACACCTCTGAGCCTCATGCGGCCATCGCCTATCGTCTGCTGCGCGATCAGCTGCAGCCGGGTGAGTACGGCCTGTTCCTGGGAACGGCGCATCCGGCGAAGTTCAAAGAGAGCGTGGAAGAGATTCTGGGCAAAACTCTGGAACTGCCTGCCGCGCTGGCTGAGCGCGCCGATCTGGAACTGTTGTCCCACCATTTCGCTCCCGACTTCGCCCAGCTGCGCAAGTTCCTGATGGAACTGCCGCGTTAAACCCTACCGCGATCCGTAAGGAGATCCTTCTCCTTACGAGGGTTGTGAAAGTCCGGCGGCGTTGCAGGCGTCAGGCCAGCAGGCCCGCGCCGTCGGATGGCTGACTGATATACAGCGTGGGTTGCAGGCCGGTCAGGCGCGGGTACTCCCGCTCAATCACTAAGCTGATATCGCGCGTCATTTCTGAAGGCACCAGCGCGACGACACACCCCCCGAAACCTCCTCCCGTCATCCTCGCGCCACCCTTATCGCCGACCTCGTCCTGAATCAATTTCGCCAACGTATCGACGGGCGGGACCGTGATTTCAAAATCATCCCGCATGGAATGATGCGACTGCATCATCAGCGAGGACAGACTCGGCATATCGCCTGCGGTCAGCGCTGTGGCGGCGGACAGCGTACGGGCGTTTTCCGTGATGACGTGGCGAGCGCGGCGCGCGGCGAGATCGTCCAGCCCCGTTTTTTCCTGCTCGAACTGATCGAGAGAAACATCTCGCAGCGCGGCGACGCCGAAGTGACGCGCGGCCGCTTCGCACTGCTGCCTGCGCAGGTTGTACTCGCTGTCCACCAGACCACGATGGACGTTGGAGTGCACAATCATGACGGCGATCCCAGCGGGCATTTTCACCGGCGAGTGATCCAGTGAACGGCAGTCGATCAACAGGGCATGACCGGCGCGTCCCTGAGCCGAAATATACTGGTCCATAATGCCGCAGCTGCAGCCGACGAATGCGTTCTCCGCCTGCTGGCCATTAAGCGCGAGCTCAAGCTGGCTGAGCGACAGCCCGTTCAACGCCTTAAAAGTCTGGCCGATGGCGACTTCCAGCGACGCCGAGGAGCTTAATCCTGCGCCTGTGGGAACGTTGCCGACGATCGCCATATCCATCCCGGTCAGGTTGACGCCGCGCATCAACAGGCATTTCACCGTACCGCGGACGTAATTAGCCCAGCCGAAGGTTGGATGCGGCACGATATCCTGCGTCAGTTCAAACTCATCCTGTTGTTGATCGTAATTGATGGCGACGACCCGGATGCGGCCATCATGGCGCGGGCGGGCGGCGATCACGGTCTGATAGTCAATTGCGCAAGGCAGGACAAAGCCCTCGTTGTAGTCGGTGTGTTCGCCGATAAGGTTGACGCGGCCCGGCGCCTGGACAAAGGCGGCCGGCGCAAACCCGAAGGTTTGTTGGAAAACCGCGTCTGCGGTCGTTTTCAAGTGGGTGATGCGAGTTGTCATCAGTCGGCCTCAGGCATGTTCGCGAAAGTGAATGTCGCTGACCGCGCGCAGGCGTTCCGCCGCCTGCTCTGCCGTCAGATCGCGCTGGGCTTCCGCCAGCATTTCATAGCCCACCATAAATTTTCGGATGCTGGCGGAGCGCAGTAGCGGCGGATAGAAATGCGCATGCAGCTGCCAGTGGTCGTGGCTTTCCGCGGTGAACGGCGCGCCGTGCCACCCCATCGAATAAGGGAATGAACACTGGAACAGATTATCGTAGCGGCTGGTCAGCTTTTTCAGGGCGAGCGCCAGATCGTCGCGCTGTCGCTCGTTCAACTGCGGCAATCGCCGAACGGCGAACTTCGGCAGCAGTAGCGTCTCAAACGGCCACGACGCCCAGTAAGGGACTACCGCCAGCCAGTACTCGGTTTCCACCACCGTGCGTGCGCCCGCCTGCTGTTCGCGTTGCATGTAGTCGAGCAACATCGGGGTGCCGTACCGCGTCAGATAGTCGCGTTGCTGCTGGTCTTCGATCAGCGCCTCGTTGGGCAGAAAATCATTGGCCCAGACCTGCCCATGCGGATGCGGGTTGGAACAGCCCATCATCGCGCCTTTATTTTCGAACACCTGCACCCACGGATACCGGGCTCCTAGTTCCGCGGTCTGATCGCTCCAGGTATCAATCACGGCCCGCAACGCGGGAAGGGGGAGCAGGGGGAGCGTCTTGCTGTGGTCGGGGGAGAAGCAGATCACGCGACTCAGCCCGCGCGCGTCACTCATCTGAAACAGTGGATCGTTGCCTGACGGGACATCCGGGGTATCCGGAAGCAGCGCCGAAAAATCATTGGCAAAGACAAACGTGCCGCTGTAGTTGGGGTTGGTCTCCCCGGAAATACGGGGGTTTCCGGCGCATAAATAGCAGCTCGGATCGTGCTCAGGCGGCGTCGTTAGATCGGGACTATCCTGCTGTCCTTGCCAGGGCCGTTTGGCCCGATGCGGCGAGACCAGCACCCAGTCGCCTCTGAGAGGATTGAAGCGTCTGTGTGGGTGTTCTGTAGGTTCAAACAACATCATGGACGACTCCTGTGTCATCACCGGGACCGACGCGCCGTAGCACAGTGCGTTGGGCCGCTTTTGGGCTGGATAAACCCATAAATTATGTAATCAGTTACACGTCGTTTTAAATAGGAAAAATCGAGCAATTTCGCGATTGTTAGGAATGATTTTTTGTTGTCTTTTTATCTTTAGTGTAACCGGTTACCCTATTTAAGCAGCGACGGGCCATTTTGTGAAGTGCTGTGAGAGAGAAGGACCGTGACGGCGATCGCGTAAACGCAGCGCTGCCGGTTGAGGTGCCCTAGAAGGTCGCAGGCTTAGGGCGAAAGCGGTATATTGAGCGGCATGGCGAGCGCTGTGTGCCGCCCCGTAATAGGCAATGACGTCAATGAGTGTGCCGCAGCACGCCGTTACGTATACAGGAATGTGATATGGCTACCATAAAGGATGTTGCCCGTTTGGCGGGTGTCTCAGTTGCGACAGTTTCCCGTGTGATTAATGACTCCCCCAAGGCCAGCGTGGCGTCGCGTGAGGCCGTGACTCAGGCGATGGTGGCGCTGCGGTATCATCCTAACGCCAACGCTCGCGCGCTGGCGCAGCAAAGCGCCGAGACGATGGGACTGGTGGTGGCGGATGTCTCCGACCCCTTTTTCGGCACGATGGTAAAAGCGGTTGAACAGGTGGCCCAGAGCGCCAGAAAGTTTCTGCTCATCGGCAATGGTTATCACAATGCCGAGCAGGAAAAACAGGCGATCGAACAGCTCATTCGCCACCGCTGCAGCGGTCTGGTGGTTCATGCGAAGATGATCGCTGACGATGAGCTGGCGATATTGATGGACCATATTCCGCATATGGTGCTGATCAATCGGGTGCTAAAAGGTTATGAACATCGTTGCATCGCGTTGGACGATCGTCAGGGCGCCTTTTTATCGACGCAGCATTTGATTCAGTCCGGCCATCGGCGCATCGGTTTTCTGTGTTCGAACCATCCTATTTCCGATTCCACCGACCGTTTGCAAGGGTACAAAGAGGCGTTGGCTAAACATCAAATTACCTACGATGAACGGCTGGTGGCGCGTTCCACGCCGGACGAAGCGGGCGGTGAGATGGCGATGACGATCCTGTTGAGCCGCGGCGGAGATATGACCGCGGTGGCGTGCTACAACGACTCTATGGCGGCTGGGGCGCTGTCGGTGCTGGACGATAACGGCATCGCGGTGCCGCAAGCGATGTCGCTGGTGGGATTCGACGACGTACTGATCGCCCGTTATTTGCGTCCGCGTCTGACGACAATCCACTACCCTGTATCGGCGATGGCGGTGCAGGCCGCGGAGCTGGCGTTAGCGCTGTTTGAGGGCAGGCAACCCACGGAGTCGACGCATCTGTTTCACCCTACGCTGGTGAGGCGTCAGTCGGTCACAGGGCCGTCCGAACCCCGATAATGCCGGGGTGGCAAACTCGCAACAACGGGGAGAGGGCTCTATCTCCCCGTCTATGAAAGGCGGCAGCAATGCGTCTTCATCCCACACGAGTCTTAATGCGCGGTATTTCTTATCGGATGTTTTGATCCAGGAATACCCGGATGGCGGGAATGATCTCTTGTCCGTGCGTTTCTAGTGCAAAATGGCCGGTATCGTAAAAACGGATATCGGCGTCCGGAATATCGCGCTTCCAGGCCTCCGCGCCCACAGGCAGAAAATAGGGATCGTGTTTACCCCACACGGCCAGCAGCGGCGGCTGCTTCTCACGGAAGTACGCCTGAAAACGTGGGTAGTTTTGTACGTTGGCGGCATAATCCAGCACCAGATCGAGCTGGATCTCGGCATTGCCCGGCCGTGATACGTGCAACCCTTCGAGCGTATATCCATCCGGCGATACAAGCTGGGTATCCGGCACGCCTTCCAGATACTGCCATTTGACGGAGGCGGGTGTTGGAAAATCGCTCAGCGCCGCGCGATTTTCTGGCGTCGGGGATGCCCAATACCTTTTGATGGCGTCCCAGCCCTGAGCCAGACCTTCTTCGTAAGCATTGCCGTTCTGAGAAACAATCGCCGTAATCCGCTCCGGATGGGCCGCTGCAAGGCGCCAGCCGACCGGTGCGCCATAGTCATGCACCATGATCGCGTAGCGTTCCAGCTTCAATTGCTCAGTGAACTGGTCGATCGTTTCCGCAATATTATCAAACGTATAAGCATATTCGCCGCGTGCCGGCGCTTCGGTGAAGCCGAAGGACGGTAGGTCCGGCGTGATCACATGATATTTATCCGCTAGCGCCGGGATCAGATCCCGGAACATGTATGACGATGCGGCGAATCCGTGCAGCAGGACCACGCAGGGTGATGACGGATTTCCCGCTTCGCGGTAGAACACATTGACCTGTCCCACTTGCTCGTAGCGGTAGTAGACCTGCGATAACGCTTTCTCGGTGCTGGCAGTGTTCATCATTTTTCCTCTGTAACCGTTAAAGGTGTTGTTTGAAGGTTACTGACATATCGTGTAACCTGTCAATTATTTTTTAAAGGTTACATCGATGACGACATCATCCACTTCGCAACCCCAATTTCTCGCGAACCACCTGGCCCTGGACTTCATTAACAGCGCCTATGGCGTCGGTGAGTCCTTTCAGGACTGCCTGACCGATGATGCCAGCGTTGTGTCCTGGCTTAAGGCCGCCGGACAACTCCCGGACGATTTTTCAGCTATTCCCGGAGGCCTTGCCGAAAGGGCCAAAGCACTAAGAGCGACGGCGGGTCAGATGATCGCGTCGAGCAGGACCGGTGTGGCCTGTTGTCCGGAGGGGGTGAATCAGGTATTGGATAAAGGGCAGCCGACAAGACGGTTGGAGTGGGACGAACAAACGGCGGCTTTTAAGCTGGTTGAGTGCCGCAAAGACGACCGTGTAGACAGCCTGCTTGAACCGATAGCGTCAGCGCTAGCGATGCTGCTGTCAGGTGATGAGTTGAAGTATGTTCGGCAGTGTGAAGCTCATGACTGTACGCTGCTGTTTTTGGATACCACCAAGTCGCACCGACGGCGCTGGTGCAGCATGGCGCTCTGTGGCAATAGAATGAAAGTCGCGGCGTTCCGTTCACGCAAGCAGGACGCAGGATAAGCCGCTTCAGAGCCGTCGGCCTAAACGCATTCAGGCGACGGCATCAAAGGCATTTCATATTGAAGGGGCTGAGTGAATCGGGAGGGAGCGCAAGACTGACATTCCTAATGCCTTCACTCGCGGCTAGGGGACGGCGAACCATGAGCTGCCGCTGTCCCCCTCCTGCCTATGCGCGCTCTGCGCGTTTGAAGACCAGCTCGTCCGCTGAAGACTCCTCGGCCGCAAAGCCGTATCCCTCAAGATCGAATCCTTTTAGCTGTTCCGGCGTCGTGAGCTGATTCTGAATGATGAAGCGGCTCATCAACCCGCGGGCTTTTTTGGCATAGAAACTGATCACTTTATATTTGCCGTTTTTCTCATCCAGAAAGACCGGTTTGATAATGCGTGCGTTGAGTTTCTTTGGCTTCACCGACTTGAAGTATTCGTCGGAGGCAAGGTTGACCAGAATGTCGTCGCCTTGCGCTTCCAGCGCCTGATTCAGCGTATCGGTAATGGTATCGCCCCAGAACTGATACAGATTATCTCCCGCCTGATTTTTGAGTTTGATACCCATTTCCAGCCGGTAAGGCTGCATTAAATCCAGCGGCCGCAGTACGCCGTACAGTCCTGAAAGGATACGCATGTGTTTTTGCGCGAATGAAAAATCACGATCGCTGAAGTCTTCAGCCGCCAGGCCGGTATAAACGTCGCCTTTGAACGCGAGCAGCGCCTGGCGTGCGTTATCCGGCGTGAAATGGGGCTGCCAGTCGTTGAAGCGCGCCGCGTTCAGTCCGGCCAGTTTGTCGCTGATGCCCATCAGCGAGGATATCTCCGTGGGAGTCAACGTCTTGCAGCGTTCGATGAGCTGGGAAGAGCGCTCCAGCAGTTCTGGCTGAGAATGACGCTTTGTCGGGAGCGGGCTGGTGTAGTCCAGCGTTTTAGCCGGAGAAATCGTGATAAGCATGAGCAGGTTCCCTGTGATGTCGATGCGCAATTTTAATAGCACTAATGTAGCAAAAAACGGGCTGACGCCGGGGAAGGAAAGGGCGATGGTTGCGACAGGGGAGGGTAATCGACACGTCTATCTGGGGACTTTTTTTCGCTTTTATATCCACATCAACGAAAATGTTATTCACTGTTATTTTCATTTTTCTTATTGATTTACAAGGTTAAAAATATAAAAAAACCTAAAAGAAAGCCGATTGTCGGGCCGTCTTGCGTGGGGTTTTGCGCATGCTATTATCAATTTCTGGCGACGGCACCCTGCCACCAGTTCATGTACTAACAATGAGAAAGGCCAACATGACGGATAAACTGACTTCCCTACGCCAATACACTACGGTGGTGGCTGATACCGGTGATATCGCGGCAATGAAACTGTACAAGCCGCAGGATGCCACCACGAATCCTTCTTTGATTCTGAATGCGGCCCAGATCCCTGAATATCGCAAACTGATTGATGACGCCGTGAACTGGGCGCGTCAGCAGAGCAACGACCCCGCTCAGCAGGTGACCGACGCCTCCGACAAACTGGCTGTAAACATCGGGCTGGAAATATTGAAGCTGGTTCCCGGCCGAGTTTCCACCGAAGTGGATGCTCGCCTGTCCTATGACACCGAAGCCAGCGTGGCGAAAGCGAAACGCCTGATCAAACTCTACAACGATGCTGGGATCGACAACGAACGTATCCTGATCAAACTGGCCTCTACTTGGCAGGGCATCCGAGCGGCGGCGCAGCTGGAAAAGGAAGGCATCAACTGTAACCTGACGCTGCTGTTCTCCTTCGCCCAGGCCCGCGCCTGTGCGGAAGCGGGCGTGTTCCTGATCTCACCGTTCGTGGGCCGTATTCTGGACTGGCACAAAGCCAACGGCGAACAGCAGACGTTTGAACCGCAGGAAGATCCGGGCGTTATCTCGGTGAGCGAAATCTATGATTACTATAAATCTCACGGCTATGAGACGGTGGTCATGGGCGCAAGCTTCCGTAACAGCGGTGAAATTCTGGCGCTGGCGGGCTGCGACCGCCTGACTATCGCGCCAGCCCTGCTGAAAGAGCTGACGGAAGCGGAAGGTAGCGTTGAACGTAAACTGGCTTATAGCGGCGAAATTCAGGCGCGTCCGACTCCGTTAACGGAATCCGAGTTCTATTGGGAACATAACCAGGACCCGATGGCCGTGGATAAATTGGCGGAGGGGATCCGCAAGTTTGCCGTTGACCAGGGCAAACTGGAAAAAATGATTGCCGATCTGCTGTAAGGGCGGCAAAGACAGGAAGCATCCCCTACGGCCAGCCATCGCTGGCCGTTTATTTTTCAACGCAGTTACGGTTGATTTTGGCGGTGTAGAGTTTGATGTCCGCCCGGTTGATCACCTGTTCCAACGTTTCTTCGCCGGCGGCGTATTCCACCAAACCAATGCTGACGGAAAGATGGCTTTTGGCGATCTTTCCGTAAGTCATCTCGTGAATTGCAAGGCGGATGCGTTCCGAGACTCTGTAGGCGTCATCCAACGTCGTATTCGGTAATATCACAGCGAATTCGTCGCCTCCCAAACGTCCTAAAATGTCGCCTCTGCGAAAGTAGTGTCGGGCTAGATCGGCAACATCTTTCAGCGTTTCATCCCCCGCTGCATGCCCCAGCGTATCATTAATTTTCTTGAAGTGATCGAGGTCGATCAGCAGGACGCACAGTGGTTGATGTTGTTGGGTAGCGTTGCGCATGACTTTGTTGGCGGCATGGTAAAAGGCGTCTCTACGCAGGCAACCGGTAAGATCGTCGTAACGGGCGATGGCAGGTAGCTCAATCAGATATTTTTTTATCAGCAGCGCTAGCAGGGTGCCAAGAAACGCGCCGAACAAGCTGATGCTCAGCAACGCCACCAACGAACTGAGAGAGGAAAATACGGAGCTGAAAACTGGCGGACCACTCAGTGTGGCGAACCGGATACGAATACCCATCAGGTCATCCGACGACGACAGAAGAGGAAGTACGGACGTTAACTGATCTTGCCTATTCAGCTCCCCTACGGTCGGGAGCTTGCTCTGGCAGACGCGGGCCATCGACTTTTCGCTCATCGTGATATCGAATGAAGAAAGTCGGTGCATACACTCTTTAACAACATCGTTGCTGTGGAAGGAAAGAATAATCACTCTAGAAAAAAGTGCTTCGCCGTTTTTATAGCTATGGTCGCTTTCAACGAGCGCATTACCATTATTGAATGATTCGTAGATCTGAATAATATTATCGAAATAACGCTTCTCTTCCCGCCAGTTATTCTGCTGTGTATTCAGTAGAATACAGGCAGTCACGACAAATGAGACTATACCAAACAGGACGAACGCGACCGGGGTATGGGATAGAGTTTTTAATACTTTGCGTTGGATTTTATTCATTCAGACATCTTATTCGAATTAAATCATTCACCTAGAATATTATGCAGGGCAATCATAAATAATATTGAAGAAAAACATTGTTTGCTATACCACTCGCCAGCGCAGTATAGCGAGACCGCTATTTTGGCGACTTTATTCTCAAGTGTCAGCAGTTGGGGATAATATATTATCGAATGCTTGAATTCATTTTTTGTTCGAGGGCGTTAACCCAAGCGCGCGCTCATTTATCGACAAAAAAATGAACAAGTAATGCAGTCCTGGCGGGTATTTTCATGATCGGCCACCAGGGGTATTTTCGAGGGTGCTATTGACGTCGGCCTGATAAAATAGGCCTTTCAAAGACAATAAAGTTAGGCACGAGGTCATTATGAACAGTCTGCGCATTGGGTTAGTGTCGATTTCCGACAGGGCGTCCAGCGGCGTTTATCAGGATAAAGGGATCCCGGCGTTGGAAACGTGGCTTTCAAAAGCGCTGACGACGCCGTTTGAAATACAGTCGCGCCTGGTGCCGGATGAACAAGCCCTGATCGAACAGACGCTGTGCGAGCTGGTGGATGAATCCGGCTGCCATCTGGTGCTGACCACCGGCGGGACGGGTCCGGCACGACGGGATGTGACTCCCGATGCCACGCTGGCGGTCGCTGACCGTGAGATGCCGGGATTTGGCGAACAGATGCGGCAGATCAGCCTGAAATTCGTGCCGACGGCCATATTGTCCCGTCAGGNGGGGGTGATTCGCAAACAGGCGTTGATTTTAAACCTGCCGGGCCAGCCTAAGTCGATTCAAGAGACGCTCACAGGCCTGAAGGATGATGCGGGTCATGTCATCGTCCCGGGGATTTTCGCGAGCGTTCCTTACTGTATTCAACTGCTGGAAGGTCCCTACGTTGAAACCGATCCTCAAGTCGTCGCCGCTTTCCGTCCTAAAAGCGCGCTTCGCGAGTGACCGTACTGAGGTTGGCGTTCATGCGTCATAAGATTTATATGGGGCTGGCTGGCAGGAATTTGTCGGTTATAGTCATGGTTTAGCAAGGAAACTACAGCGCCATTGACTCAATGGCGCATAGCGCGGTCATTATGGATAATGCATCTCATCAGCAGTTGAATCGACAAGACTACAAAACCCTTTCACTGGCGGCGCTGGGTGGCGCGCTGGAGTTCTACGATTTCATCGTGTTCGTCTTCTTCGCGCCGGTGATCAGCCAGCTTTTTTTCCCCACCGATATCCCGGAGTGGCTGCGCCAGCTGCAAACGTTCGGCATTTTCGCCGCAGGCTATCTGGCCCGGCCGCTGGGCGGCATCGTTATGGCCCACTTCGGCGATCTGGTGGGACGTAAAAAGATGTTCAGCCTGAGCATCCTGCTGATGGCGTTGCCGACGCTCGGCATGGGCCTGCTGCCGACCTACGCGACGATAGGCATTGCCGCTCCGGTGCTGCTGTTGCTGCTGCGTTTATTGCAGGGGGCGGCCATCGGCGGCGAGGTGCCCGGCGCCTGGGTCTTCGTTGCCGAACATGTGCCGGCCAAACGCCTCGGGATCGCCTGCGGTATTCTGACGTCGGGCCTTACGCTGGGCATTTTGGTGGGGTCGCTGCTGGCGTCAGTGCTGAATATGTGGATGTCTCAGGCGCAAATTCTGTCCGGCGGTTGGCGCATTCCGTTCTTTATCGGCGGCCTTTTCGGTTTCATTGCGATGTATCTGCGGCGTTGGCTCAAAGAAACCCCCGTGTTTGTCGCAATGCAGGCGCGCAAGCAGCTGGCGAAAGAGCTGCCGCTCAAATCGATCATGCAGGCGCACAAAAAGTCGGTCGTGTTATCGATGATGCTGACCTGGCTGTTGTCGGCGGGCGTGGTGGTCGTGGTGCTGATGTCGCCCTCCTATTTGCAGCAGGTTTACGGCATTGCCCCCGCGCTGACCCTGCAGGCCAACAGTCTTGCGACCGTGATGCTGATGTTGGGCTGTATTGTCGCAGGCGGTATTGCAGATCGGTTGGGCCTCGGCAAAACGTTCATCGGCGGCAGTCTACTGCTGGCCGCCTGCTGCGGGTTGTTTTATACCCATGCGGCGGATAGCACCGTCATCCTGTTCGCCAGCTATGCGCTGGCCGGATTCAGCGTCGGCGTGACGGGGTTGGTGCCGTGCGTGATGGTGCGCGCTTTTCCCCCTGCCGTGCGATTTTCCGGCATTTCATTGTCCTACAATATCGCCTACGCGATTTTTGGCGGGCTGACGCCGATTTTGGTGACGTCCTTAATGAAACTGACGCCGCTGGCGCCCGCGCTGTACGTCCTGTTCCTGTCGATGGGCGGGGTGCTGATGGGCGGCTATCTCCTGCGTTATCTGCGCGGAAAAGAACAGAGCGAAGATCTTTCCGCAAGCGAAGCGCCATCTTCTTTATCCGAGCGCGGGTAAATCGTCTCGCACGTCGTCACTCAACGCATCGGCGTTCACAGGTCCTATCTCTGACGGAGACATTGTTCTCCGTCGGCGACAAAACCGCGGGAGAAGCGCTTGGGCGCGGCGGCAGAGGGCGGCTTGGCGCCTTTCTTCTGTACACAGAAAAAGCAAAATAGCAAAAGAATGGTTTTTTTTACCAACTAGCCCTTGATGCTGGCATTGTCGTCCCCATCTATGAGTCATCGAGAACAGTTTGACCGAATACGGCATGGTATTGCGGGGAGTTGAAAACTCATCCGCGGCCCACATAGTAGGTTGAACTACCACAACCGAATATGACTTTTAGTGGAGATGTTTAGATGGGTAAGATCATTGGTATCGACTTGGGAACAACCAACTCTTGTGTTGCGATTATGGATGGTACGAAGGTTAAGGTACTGGAAAACAGCGAGGGCGATCGCACCACGCCTTCCATCATTGCTTATACGCAAGACGGTGAAACTCTGGTTGGCCAACCGGCTAAACGTCAGGCGGTGACCAACCCTAAAAACACGCTGTTTGCAATCAAGCGTCTGATTGGCCGTCGTTTCCAGGACGAAGAAGTCCAGCGTGACACCAACATCATGCCGTACAAAATTATCGGCGCTGACAACGGCGACGCCTGGCTGGAAGTGAAAGACCAGAAACTGGCTCCGCCGCAGATTTCCGCCGAAGTTCTGAAGAAAATGAAGAAGACGGCAGAAGATTACCTGGGCGAAGCCGTGACTGAAGCGGTTATCACCGTGCCAGCTTACTTCAACGATGCTCAGCGTCAGGCGACCAAAGACGCCGGCCGTATTGCAGGTCTGGAAGTAAAACGTATCATCAACGAACCGACCGCTGCCGCTCTGGCCTACGGTCTGGATAAAGAAGTTGGCAACCGTACTATCGCGGTTTACGACCTGGGTGGTGGTACGTTCGATATCTCCATCATCGAAATCGATGAAGTGGAAGGCGAAAAAACCTTCGAAGTACTGGCGACCAACGGTGACACCCACCTGGGTGGTGAAGACTTCGACAGCCGTCTGATCAACTACCTGGTTGACGAGTTCAAGAAAGAGCAGAACTTCGACCTGCGTAATGACCCGCTGGCCATGCAGCGTCTGAAAGAAGCGGCAGAAAAAGCGAAAATCGAACTGTCTTCCGCACAGCAGACCGACGTTAACCTGCCGTACATCACGGCTGATGCTTCTGGCCCGAAACACCTGAACATCAAAGTGACTCGCGCCAAACTGGAATCGCTGGTAGAAGATCTGGTCACGCGTTCTCTGGAGCCGCTGAAAGTGGCGCTGCAGGATGCCAAACTGTCTGTTTCTGAAATCAACGACGTGATCCTGGTCGGCGGTCAGACCCGTATGCCGATGGTACAGAAGAAAGTGGCTGACTTCTTCGGCAAAGAGCCGCGTAAAGATGTGAACCCGGATGAAGCCGTGGCTATCGGTGCTGCTGTACAGGGCGGCGTGCTGTCTGGTGATGTGAAAGACGTACTGCTGCTGGACGTTACCCCGTTGTCTCTGGGTATCGAAACCATGGGCGGCGTGATGACTTCGCTGATTGCCAAGAACACCACGATCCCGACCAAACACAGCCAGGTGTTCTCTACGGCGGAAGACAACCAGTCTGCTGTGACGATCCACGTACTGCAGGGTGAACGTAAACGCGCTCAGGACAACAAATCCCTGGGTCAGTTTAACCTGGACGGCATCCAGCCGGCGCAGCGCGGCATGCCGCAGATTGAAGTGACCTTCGACATCGATGCCGATGGTATCTTGCACGTGTCCGCGAAAGACAAAAACAGCGGTCGCGAACAGAACATCACCATCAAAGCGTCTTCCGGCCTGAACGAAGACGAAATCCAGAAGATGGTGAGTGAAGCTGAAGCCAACGCGGAATCCGACCGTAAGTTCGAAGAACTGGTTCAGACCCGCAACCAGGGCGACCACCTGCTGCACAGCACGCGTAAGCAGCTGGAAGAACTGGGCGACAAACTGGCTGCTAGCGACAAAACGGCTATCGAAGACGCGCTGAAAGCGCTGGAAGCCGCGCTGAAGTCTGAAGATAAAGCAGACATCGAAGCGAAAATCCAGGCGCTGGCCGAAGCCTCCACCAAACTGCTGGAAGCATCTCAGCAGCAGGCTCAGCCGGAAGCGGGTGCCGCTGGCGGCGAAAGCGCGGACCGTAAAGACGACGATGTCGTTGATGCGGAATTCGAAGAAGTCAAAGACAAAAAATAATCGCCCTTGAGCGGGCGCGGCAGCGGTAAATGTTACTGCTGTCGGCAAGGCAATCAGCACGGGCGTCGGGGAAACTCTGCGCCCGTGCACGCATGTTGAGGGCAGATAACAAACATGGCTAAGCAAGACTACTACGAAACGTTAGGCGTTGCGAAAAGCGCGGATGAACGTGAAATCAAGAAGGCGTATAAGCGCCTGGCGATGAAGTTTCACCCGGACCGTAACCCCGGTGACAGCAGTGCTGAAGCCAAATTTAAAGAAGTCAAAGAAGCCTACGAAGTGCTGAGCGATTCGCAGAAACGTGCTGCATACGATCAGTACGGCCATGCTGCGTTTGAACAAGGCGGCATGGGCGGTGGCGGCGGCGGTGGTTTTGGCGGCGGCGCAGACTTCAGCGATATCTTTGGCGACGTTTTCGGCGACATCTTCGGTGGCGGACGCCGTCAACGCGCGAGCCGTGGCTCAGACCTACGTTACAACATGGATCTGACTCTGGAAGAAGCCGTGCGTGGCGTCACCAAAGAGATCCGTATTCCAACGCTGGAAGAGTGTGATGTTTGTCATGGCAACGGCTCCCGTCCGGGCAGCTCGCCGGCGACCTGTCCAACCTGTCATGGTAATGGACAGGTGCAGATGCGTCAGGGCTTCTTCACCGTGCAGCAGGCGTGTCCGCACTGTCACGGTCGCGGCAAGATCATCAAAGACCCGTGCGTGAAATGTCACGGCCACGGTCGTATGGAAAAAAGCAAAACGCTGTCGGTTAAAATTCCGGCGGGCGTGGACACGGGCGACCGCATCCGTCTTTCCGGTGAAGGCGAAGCCGGTGAAATGGGCGCGCCAGCGGGCGATCTGTACGTCCAGGTCCAGGTGAAACAGCACCCGATTTTCCAGCGTGAAGAGAATAACCTGTACTGCGAAGTGCCGATCAACTTTGCCATGGCGGCGTTGGGCGGCGAAATCGAAGTGCCGACGCTGGATGGCCGCGTGAAGCTGAAAGTCCCCGCGGAAACGCAGACCGGCAAGCTGTTCAGAATGCGCGGCAGGGGTGTGAAGTCCGTCCGCGGCGGCGCTCAGGGCGACCTGCTGTGTCGCGTTGTGGTGGAAACACCGGTCAGCCTGAACGAGCGTCAGAAAGAGCTGCTGCAGGAGCTGGAGCAGAGCTTTGGCGGACCTTCCGGCGAGCGCAACAGTCCGCGTTCGAAAAGCTTCTTCGACGGTGTGAAGAAGTTCTTTGACGACTTGACCCGTTAAGTCCATTCTCGCGTCGATTCCATCAACGGCCCGCTTTGCGGGCCGTTTTTTATGGCGCCACGTTACGCCGCTTTCTTTACCCTCGCGGACGGTTCGCGTGATGGTGGCTTTCCTGAGCGCCTTGGCGCGTTGTGACAAAAACGTCATATCGCGACGATATGCTTAGGCACCTCCTCTTTTGCTCAAACGGGTGCTTATCATGCAACGATTTTTCCGCCGCTTCTGTGCGTTTCTGTATTTGGCGATGGCGTCTGCCGCGGCCTATCCCGCCACCGCGCCTCAGGTGATCGCTCATCGGGGTGGGACGAGCGACGCGCCGGAAAATACGAGGGTTGCGGTTGATTCCGCTTTAAAGAACGGCGCGGATGCAATCTGGGTCACGCTGCAGGAGGCGAAAGATGGCGTGATTGTGCTTTATCGCCCGACGGATCTTAAGGCGCTGACCGATAAACAGGGCCCGGTTTCTGCGTATACCAGCGCTGAATTGGCCAATGTGGATGCGGGATGGGCTTTCGGCGATACCACACATCACCCCTTCCGTGGCAAAGGTATCGGCATCCCCCGACTGGATGCGATTTTGCGCGCTTATCCTCAGGTGTCGTTCTATCTGGACATCAAATCGCCTGACGCCGATCCGGCGCGTTTCGGCCAGACTCTGTTGAAAACGCTGCAGGAAACCGGAAGTCTGGCGCGCACGCGCGTTTACTCCACGGATGCTCGTTATCTTGAGGCGTTGCCGCCGCAGATTGCTCGCTTCGAAACCCGAGACCGTACCCGAACCTTGCTGGCGAATGTTTCCATGGCACATCAATGTGACCCGCTTCCGGCCGCGCGCGTACCGCATTGGTATGGGTTGGAGTTGCGTCGCGAGGTCGAGGTCGTCGAGCGATTCNCCTTGGGAGAAGGGCGTTCCAAAGCTGTACTGACCTGGGATAAAGAAGCGATGGACTGCTTTCGGTCCGCCGGAGTGGCGCAGGTAATTCTGTTCGGCGTCAATACGGCCGCCGACTACCGGCGCGCGCGGGAGTTGGGGGCGGATGGCGTGCTGGTGGATTCTCCGCGCGGCGCACGGGCGTTTCGTCAGGAAAGCGCGAAATAGCGTTGTCGCTCGTCATGGGGAGTGGCTGTTGGTGCGTAGGTGACACGCTTTTGCCGTCCTGATAACGCTCATCATTTTGTTGTGATTCGTTTCTGCCGAAGGTTATCCGGTTTTTGTTGAATATTGAGGCATTTTCAACGAGTGTATGGGCTGATTTCCGACTTCCTGACATCACTAGAAGACGGTGTGCTGATTTCGTTTGAGAGAGAATGTCCTGATGATGAGGCTATTGCGCCGGTTTGCCCGGCTGGATGCGGCGGCGGGAATAACGCTGATTGCGGCAACGTTGTTGGCGTTGCTGATGGCGAATATTCCGCTGACGGCAATGGGATATGACAAGGTGCTGACTACGCCGCTCGACGTCACGGTGGGTGGGATGAATATTCATGCCTCGCTGCTGCACGCGATTAACGATGGCCTGATGACGCTGTTTTTTTTGATGGTGGGGCTTGAGGTAAAACGCGAGCTGATGGTTGGCGCATTGGCCAGCCGTCGTCAGGCGCTGTTACCCGTAGCGGCCGCTCTGGGAGGCATGGTGGTCCCCGCGCTGATCTATCTGGCGATCAATGCCACCGAGACGCATACCCGGGTGGGGTGGGCCATTCCGACGGCGACGGACATCGCCTTCGCCGTCGGGATTCTGGTATTGCTGGGCAAACGGGTGCCGCTGGGGCTGAAAGTGTTCCTGCTGGCGCTGGCGATCATTGACGATCTGGGGGCGATTCTGGTGATCGCGCTGTTCTACACACAGCAACTGCATGGGGTGGCGTTGTTGGGGGCGGCGTTATCGGCGACGATTCTGGCGTATATGAATTGGCGGCAGGTGATGAATACGCCTGCGTATTTACTGGTGGGCGCCGTTATGTGGCTTTGCGTTCTGCTGTCGGGCGTGCATGCCACGCTGGCGGGAGTTGTGGTTGGATTCCTGATCCCGCTGCGCGCGCCGGCCGGGCGGCCGTCGCCTGCGACCGCGCTGGAACACCGGCTGAGCGGCTGGGTCGCATTTCTGATTATCCCGCTATTCGCATTCGCCAACGCGGGTATCGCGCTACAAGGCGTTGATGCCGGACAGATGCTTTCGCCGCTCACGGTGGGCATCGCCGCCGGTTTGCTGATAGGAAAACCGCTGGGGATTATGTTGTTTAGCGGAGGGGTAATCGCTCTGCGGCTGGCGACGTTACCGGCGGGCGTGAACTTTCGTCAGCTCAGCGCGGTATCGGTGCTGTGCGGCATCGGCTTCACGATGTCCATTTTCATCACGCTGCTCTCTTTCGGCGGCAAAGCGGATGCGGCGACGGTACTGTATGCCAAGCTCGCGATCCTGATGAGCTCATTGGCGGCCGGCGCGTTTGGTTTTATCGCTTTGCGTATTGTGCTGCCTGCCGTGCCGGTTCATACGCCGGTGCCGAGAGAAGAGTGATGTGTCGCCAGGCGCTGTAGGCATCGGATGAGGGAAGACGATCGCGGTGATTAACGGCGCTGGCGAACCCTTAGGGGTTCATGTTAACTATCTGTAAAATAATATAAAAGTTTAAATTTTCAGGATTTTTAGACATAAAAAAACCGGCCTAAGCCGGTTTTTTCTAGCAATGTTCGCGAGAACGCGATTATTGCAAAGCGTTGATCTGTGCGATCAGGTTTGACTTATGACGTGCAGCCTTGTTCTTGTGAATCAGGCCTTTGCTAGCCTGACGATCCACGATCGGTTGCATTTCATTAAACGCTTTCAGTGCTGCTTCTTTATCGCCAGTGGCGATCGCCGCGTATACTTTCTTGATGAAAGTGCGCATCATGGAGCGACGGCTTGCGTTATGCTTGCGACGCTTTTCAGACTGTACGGCGCGTTTCTTAGCTGATTTGATATTAGCCAAGGTCCAACTCCCAAATATATTCTATCGAGGACAATTCAAAGGCCGAGGAATATGCCCGGTTAGCCTTCTTTTGTCAATGGATTTGTGCAAATAAGCGCCGTTTGTACGTCAGCGCTTGTTACGTTGTGATGGCGCAGGATTTTAACAGCTTCACGTCGGGGAATACAGCCTTTCACGCCATAAATCGGTATTAAAACGCGCAACTCGTGTTAACCGACTGATCTTGACAACCACATGCCTTATTGGCCGTGAGATGCCGTCATCCCAGGCGGCGTTTTTGCGCTTTTTTGACTCTCGACCAGCGCGAAAATCAGCAGGGCTGGCGATAAAAGGCACGCATCTCGGGTTAACCTTACTCGTTGTACAAGGTATAATCCGCCGATTTCCACTGTTTTGAGCCAGTTATGCAGCTAATACGCGGTATACACAATCTTCAGGCACACCATCATGGCTGTGTGCTTACTATTGGTAACTTTGACGGTGTCCACCGCGGGCATCATGTGCTGCTCGAACGCCTGAAACAGGAAGGGCAGAAGCGCGGACTGCCTGTGATGGTCATGATTTTTGAACCCCAGCCGCAAGAGCTGTTCGGCGGCGAAAACGCGCCCGCCCGACTGACCCGGTTGCGCGATAAGGTGAAATATCTGTCGCAGGCTGGCGTCGATTACCTGCTGTGCGTGAAGTTCGACGCGGCCTTCGCCGCCCACGATGCCCATGCCTTTATTTCCGATCTGCTGGTGAACAAGCTGGGCGTTAAATTCCTGGTGGTGGGGGATGACTTCCGCTTTGGCGCTGGTCGCAAAGGGGATTTCCTGTTATTACAGAAAGCGGGCGTTGAGCTGGACTTTGAGGTCATCAGCACCGATTCGTTCTGCAACGGTGGAAAGCGAGTGAGCAGCACCGCGGTGCGGGAAGCGCTCAGCCAAGACGATTTGGCACAGGCCGAAGCGCTATTAGGTCACCCGTTCAGTATTTCTGGGCGCGTGGTGCATGGTAATGCGCTCGGTCGCACGATAGGTTTCCCGACGGCGAATGTGCCGTTGAAACGCAAGGTATCGCCGGTCAGCGGCGTGTACGCCGTAAGCGTCTATGGGCTGGGCGATGAGCCTATTCCCGGCGTGGCCAACATCGGAACGCGCCCGACAATCACCGGCGACAAACGTCAGCAGTTGGAAGTGCATTTGTTTGACGTCACGCTGGATCTGTATGGCCGCCATATAGAAGTGGTCATGCGCAAAAAACTACGTAATGAACAGCGGTTTGCTTCGCTTGATGCGCTGAAGCAGCAGATCGCTAATGATGAGGTGGCAGCCCGTGAATTCTTTGGGCTAAAGGCACCGGTTTAATTTTTCTAGCCGAAAACGAAATCGAGAATCTAATGAGTGACTATAAAACTACCCTGAATTTGCCGGAAACAGGGTTCCCGATGCGTGGCGATCTCGCCAAGCGCGAACCCGATATGCTGAAACGTTGGTACGATCAGGATCTGTACGGGATTATTCGTAGCGCCAAGCAAGGTAAGAAAACCTTTATCCTGCACGATGGCCCCCCGTACGCCAACGGCAACATTCACATTGGTCACTCGGTTAACAAGATTCTTAAAGACATTATTATCAAGTCCAAAGGGCTTTCCGGCTACGACTCTCCCTATGTTCCGGGCTGGGATTGCCACGGCCTGCCTATCGAACTGAAAGTTGAGCAATTGGTCGGCAAGCCGGGCGAAAAAGTCAGCGCGGCAGAGTTCCGTCAGGAGTGCCGTAAGTACGCGGCAGAGCAGGTCGCCGGCCAGAAAAAAGACTTCATTCGACTGGGCGTGCTGGGCGAGTGGGATCATCCTTATCTGACGATGGACTTCGACACCGAAGCCAACATCATCCGCGCGCTGGGCAAGATCATCGCCAACGGGCACCTGCACAAGGGCGCCAAGCCGGTTCACTGGTGTGCCGACTGCGGTTCCGCACTGGCGGAAGCGGAAGTCGAATACTATGACAAAACCTCTCCTTCTATTGATGTCGCTTTCAGCGCGGTCGACCGTTCCGCCGTAGCGGCGAAGTTCGGCGTCTCTGCCGATGCGGTAGAGGGCGCCATCTCCCTGGTGATTTGGACCACGACCCCGTGGACCCTGCCGGCTAACCGCGCTATCTCTCTGAATGCGGAATTTATTTACCAACTGGTGCAGGTGGACGGTCAGGCGCTGATTTTGGCGGCGGATTTGGTCGAAAGCGTCATGCAGCGTCTGGGCGTTGCCGGATGGAAAGTGCTGGGCGAATGCCAGGGTAACGCGCTCGAACTGCTGCGCTTCAATCACCCGTTCATGGGCTTCGATGTCCCGGCTATTCTGGGCGAACACGTCACGCTGGATGCCGGTACGGGTGCCGTCCATACCGCGGGCGGACACGGTCCAGACGACTATGTCATCAGTCAGAAATATCAGTTGGAAATCGCCAACCCCGTGGGACCGGATGGCTGCTATCTGCCGGGCACGTTCCCGGGGCTGGACGGCCTGTTCGTCTTCAAAGCTAACGACACCGTCGTTGAGATGCTGCGCGAGCGCGGCGTGCTGCTGCACGTTGAAAAACTGCTGCACAGCTATCCTTGCTGCTGGCGTCACAAAACGCCGATTATCTTCCGCGCGACCCCGCAGTGGTTCATCAGCATGGATCAGAAAGGGCTGCGTCAGCAGTCGCTGTCAGAAATCAAAGACGTGCAGTGGATCCCAGACTGGGGCCAGGCGCGTATCGAAACCATGGTCGCGAATCGCCCAGATTGGTGTATTTCCCGTCAGCGCACCTGGGGTGTGCCGATGTCGCTGTTCGTGCACAAAGAGACCGAAGAGCTGCACCCGCGTACCGTGGAACTGATGGAAGCCGTCGCTAAACGCGTTGAGCAGGATGGCATTCAGGCATGGTGGGATCTGGACCCGGCGGAGCTGCTGGGCGAAGACGCCGCCAACTACGTCAAAGTGCCTGATACGCTGGACGTGTGGTTTGACTCCGGTTCCACCCATGCGTCAGTCGTCGACGTGCGCCCGGAATTTGGCGGCCACGCGGCAGACATGTATCTGGAAGGCTCCGACCAGCATCGCGGCTGGTTCATGTCTTCGCTGATGATCTCGACTGCCATCAAGGGTAAAGCGCCGTATCGTCAGGTACTGACGCACGGCTTCACCGTGGATGGACAGGGTCGCAAAATGTCCAAGTCCATCGGCAACACGGTCAGCCCGCAGGACGTGATGGACAAACTGGGCGCCGACATTCTGCGCCTGTGGATCGGCTCCACCGACTACTCCGGTGAAATCGCGGTGTCCGATGAAATCCTGAAACGTTCCGCCGACGCCTACCGCCGTATTCGTAACACCGCGCGCTTCCTGCTGGCCAACCTGAACGGTTTCGATCCGGCGCAGCACAGCGTGGCGCCTCAGGATATGGTCGTGCTCGATCGCTGGGCGGTCGGTTGCGCGAAAGCCGCGCAGGAAGAGATTCTGGACGCGTACGAAAACTACGACTTCCACCGCGTAGTTCAGCGTCTGATGCAGTTCTGCTCGATCGAAATGGGATCGTTCTATCTCGATATCATCAAAGATCGTCAGTACACCGCCAAGAGCGACAGCGTCGCGCGCCGCAGCTGTCAGACGGCCCTGTTCCACATCGCCGAAGCGCTGGTGCGCTGGATGGCGCCGATCCTCTCCTTTACGGCTGATGAGATCTGGGCTTACCTGCCAGGCGAACGCGCGCAGTACGTCTTTACCGAAGAGTGGTATGACGGCCTGTTCGGGCTTGACGGTGAAGAAAGCATGAATGAGGCTTTCTGGGCCGACATGCTGCAAATCCGCAGCGAAGTGAACAAGGTGATCGAGCAGGCGCGTAACGACAAACACATCCGTGGTTCTCTGGAAGCCGCCGTCACCCTGTATGCGGATAGCGCACTGACTGAGAAGCTGAATCAGCTGCAGCCGGAGCTGCATTTCGCGCTGCTGACCTCGAAGGCCACCATCGCGTCATACGACGATGCGCCTGCGGATGCGCAGCAGACGGAATTATCAGGGCTGAAAATTGTCCTTGATAAGGCTGACGGCGAGAAATGCCCGCGCTGCTGGCATTTTGAAACGGATATCGGCACGGACTCCGAGCATCCTGAAGTGTGCGGTCGCTGTGCTACCAACGTCGGTGGTGCGGGCGAAGTGCGTAAATTCGTCTAATGAGACACTCTATGAAATCAACGGGACTGCGCTGGCTTTGGCTGGCGCTGGTAGTGCTGGTAGTCGATCTGGGTAGCAAGCAGTGGGTCATGTCCCACTTTCAGTTGGGCGAGTCGCTGCCGCTGATCCCATTCTTTAATCTGACCTATGCCCATAATCCTGGCGCGGCGTTCAGCTTCCTGGCCGATAAAGATGGCTGGCAACGTTGGTTCTTTGCGGTGATCGCGCTGGCGATTACCGCAGCTCTGCTGGTCATGATGTACCGCTCCAGCGCCAGCCAGAAGCTGAACAACATCGCTTACGCCATGATTATCGGCGGCGCGGTGGGTAACCTGACCGATCGGTTGGTTCATGGCTATGTTATTGACTTTGTTGATTTCTATATCAATGACTGGCATTACCCCATCTTTAATATCGCCGATGCGGGCATCTGTATCGGAGCATTGCTGATTGTGTTGGAAGGCTTTTTCGTGTCCTCTGAGAAGAAAAAAGCCGAAGGTAAATAACGCATGTCTGACCGTGTTCAGAACCACAGTGCCGTATGGGTGCATTTCACGTTGACGCTGGAAGACGGCTCTGTGGCGGAAAGCACTCAGCGCAGCGGAAAACCGGCGCTGTTCCAGCTGGGTAACGGCAGTTTGTCACCCGAGCTGGAGCAGCATCTACTGGGGCTACAGGCGGGCGATAAACGTCGTTTCAGCCTGCCGCCCGAGTCTGCTTTCGGCGACGCCAATCCCGATTTGATACAGTTCTTCCTGCGACGCGACTTCGCCGAAACCGGCGTGCCCGACGTAGGAACGATCATGTTGTTCAGCGGCATTGGCGGTCAGGATATGCCGGGCATTATTCAGGAAGTGGCGGAAGAGTCCGTCACCGTCGATTTCAACCATCCGCTGGCCGGACATACCATCACGTTCGACATCGACGTGCAGGCTATCGATCCCCCGTTACAGGAGGAGAAGCATGAAAATCTTGCTGGCTAACCCCCGCGGGTTCTGCGCAGGCGTCGACCGCGCCATCAGCATCGTGGAACGGGCGCTGGAGATCTACGGCGCGCCGATTTACGTTCGTCACGAGGTGGTGCATAACCGTTTCGTCGTTAACGGCCTGCGTGAGCGCGGCGCTATTTTTATCGAGCAGATCGATGAAGTGCCGGACGGCGCGATCCTGATTTTCTCAGCGCACGGCGTTTCACAGGCGGTACGGGCAGAAGCCAAAAGCCGCGACTTGAGCGTGTTCGACGCCACCTGTCCGTTGGTCACCAAGGTGCATATGGAAGTCGCGCGCGCCAGCCGGAAAGGGATGGAGGCGATTCTGATCGGCCACGCGGGGCATCCCGAAGTGGAAGGCACCATGGGGCAGTACAACAACCCTGAGGGTGGGATGTATCTGGTCGAAAGCCCGGAAGACGTGTTCGCGCTGCAGGTGAAGCATGAAGACAAGCTATGCTTCATGACGCAAACCACCTTGTCCGTGGACGACACCTATGCGGTGATTGATGCCCTGAGGGAGCGTTTTCCGAAGATTATCGGGCCGCGTAAGGACGACATCTGCTATGCGACAACCAACCGACAGGAAGCCGTGCGACATTTGTCAGGCGAAGCGGACGTCGTGCTGGTGGTCGGCTCGAAAAACTCCTCCAACTCAAACCGTCTGGCGGAGCTGGCGCAGCGCGTCGGCAAACGCTCTTATCTTATTGACTCGGCGGACGATATTCAGGAAGCCTGGTTCAAGAATACGGCCTGCGTAGGCGTCACCGCCGGCGCATCGGCGCCCGACGTGCTGGTGCAGGAAGTCGTACAGCGTCTCCGGTCGCTGGGCGGCGAAGTGGCGCATGAGATGGTTGGACGCGAGGAAAACATCGTTTTCGAAGTGCCGAAAGAGCTGCGCGTTGAAGTTAAACAGGTCGACTAACGATCTGACAGAACGACAGCCCGTTCGGCGCTGTCGTTTCCTCCTTCCCAAAAATATTTCCCTGCGTTGAAACTGCATGTTTATGCGTTATAGTGATGAGCCTGCATGACACCTTTATCACCGCGAAAATGGCGTCTTAGTCCCCCCAGCGAGCGGTGGCGCGGGTCACAGAGACGGGATGCGTGCTTATTTTTACCGGTCGGCAAATCTATTCACTTTCTTCCGCCCGGTTTCGTTACCCTGAATGCATTTTTTATGCATGACATGAATAAGAGAGAGAAGACATGAAGGATTCATCAATCCGTATTGCGATTGCCGGTGCTGGCGGACGCATGGGGCGTCAGCTAATACAGGCGGTTGATCACGTCGACGGCGCGGAACTGGGTGCAGCGCTGGAGCGAGCAGGGTCTACGCTGGTCGGCAGCGATGCCGGAGAACTGGCTGGGCTGGGAAAACGGAATGTGGTTGTTTCTGACTCCCTCGATGCCGTGAAGGACGACTTCGACGTTTTAATCGATTTCACACGTCCCGAAGGCACATTGGCGCATCTGGCGTTCTGTCGCCAGCACGCTAAATCCATGATTATCGGCACGACGGGCTTCGATGATGCGGGCAAAGCCGCAATATCCGAGGCGTCCGATGAGATAGGGATCGTTTTCGCCGCCAACTTCAGCGTAGGCGTGAATGTGATGCTGAAGCTGCTGGAGAAGGCGGCGAAGGTCATGGGCGATTACACGGACATTGAAATTATCGAAGCGCATCATCGCCATAAAGTGGACGCGCCTTCGGGTACGGCGCTGGCTATGGGCGAGTCTATCGCTGGTGCTTTGGGGCGCGATCTCAAAAGCTGTGCGGTCTATGCGCGTGAAGGCTACACCGGCGAGCGAGACCCGAAAAGCATCGGTTTCGCGACCGTTCGAGCGGGCGATATCGTCGGTGAGCACACCGCCATGTTTGCAGATATCGGTGAGCGTGTAGAGATAACCCACAAGGCTTCAAGTCGGATGACCTTTGCAAATGGCGCAGTGAGAGCAGCAATATGGTTAAGTGCTCATAAATCTGGTCTTTATGATATGAAAGATGTGCTGGGTCTCGATGATTTATGATTTTTTTGAATTGAGTTATTTTGCAAGTGAATGATTTAAATGACACCTTTGGGTGTCATTTTTAATTTTAGTGTGAAAATAAAGGTTTTTTATCTGTTTTCGTTTTAGATTGATCTAATTTCTATTTTTTATTCCCCTTGAGGCCCTTTTTAGACTTTGGGTTGCCCCGTTTGACGCGATTGATGCTATCTCAATCACCTTTTCGGTCATCTCGATTGGCAACCGTTTTCTTATGCCATTTTATGTGTGTTTTTATGGCTGTCGACCAGGATTATTGACTGGATACGTATAAATACAAGAAAAAACCCTGTTTTGGATGGACAATTGACCGGGCCGTCATTAAAATGCGCCCAATTTGCCGAAAATTTACCTTACAGGTGGTTTTTGCATTGATTTAGATCGGCGAATCTGAATTAATATGCAAATAACGTGATTGTTTATTCCTTGGAGGGTGTTTTGATTAAGTCAGCGCTATTGGTTCTGGAAGACGGAACCCAATTCCACGGTCGGGCCATTGGGGCAGAGGGATCGGCCGTGGGGGAAGTGGTCTTCAATACGTCGATGACCGGTTATCAAGAAATCCTCACTGATCCTTCCTATTCCCGCCAGATTGTCACTCTTACGTATCCCCACATTGGTAATGTCGGCGTTAACGCCAGCGACGAAGAATCCTCATCCATTCAGGCACAAGGCCTGATTATTCGCGACCTCCCCCTCATTGCCAGTAACTACCGCAGCCAGGAAACTCTCTCAAACTACCTCCAGCGCAACAATATTGTGGCGATTGCGGATATCGATACCCGCAAGTTGACGCGTCTGCTGAGGGAGAAAGGCGCGCAGAACGGCTGCATTATTGTGGGCGATGCGCCGGATGGCGCGCTGGCGTTGGAAAAAGCGCAGTCATTCCCGGGCCTGAAAGGTATGGATTTGGCGAAAGAGGTGACGACCACCGCCAGCTACGAATGGCGTCAGGGGAGCTGGACGCTGCAGGGCGATCTGCCGACGGCGAAAGACGAAAGCGAGCTGCCTTATCACGTGGTGGCCTACGACTACGGCGCCAAGCGCAACATCCTGCGCATGCTGGTCGACCGCGGCTGCCGTCTGACCGTCGTGCCAGCTCAGACTTCGGCTGAAGACGTGTTGAAACTTCGTCCGGACGGCGTGTTTCTGTCCAACGGTCCCGGCGACCCGGCACCCTGCGACTATGCCATCGACGCCATCAAAACCCTGCTGGACACCGAGATCCCGATCTTCGGCATTTGCTTAGGCCACCAGCTGCTGGCCTTGGCCAGCGGCGCCGACACCATCAAAATGAAATTCGGCCACCACGGCGGCAACCATCCGGTGAAAGATCTGGACGCGGACCGCGTGATGATCACCGCTCAGAACCACGGCTTTGCGGTAGACGAAGCCACGCTGCCGGCGAATTTGCGCGTCACGCACAAATCGTTGTTCGACGGTTCCCTGCAAGGCATTCACCGAACCGATAAACCGGCTTTCAGCTTCCAGGGACACCCGGAAGCCAGCCCGGGTCCGCACGACGCCGCGCCGCTGTTTGACCACTTTATCGAGCTGATTGAGTCTTACCGTAATACCCAATAATCAGAAGACGCTTAGTCGCGCCGCGCCGGGGCATCTTCCTCGGACGGCGGCGAGTAAGCGGGTTCTCAGGAGCGAGAAATGCCAAAACGTACCGACATAAAAAGTATCCTCATTCTGGGCGCCGGCCCGATCGTCATCGGTCAGGCGTGCGAGTTCGACTACTCTGGCGCGCAGGCATGCAAGGCGCTGCGCGAAGAGGGCTACCGCGTCATTCTGGTGAACTCCAACCCGGCGACGATCATGACCGACCCGGAGATGGCGGACGCCACCTATATCGAGCCGATTCACTGGGAAGTCGTGCGCAAAATCATCGATAAGGAGCGGCCGGATGCGGTGCTGCCGACGATGGGCGGCCAGACGGCGCTGAACTGCGCGCTGGAGCTGGAGCGCCGTGGCGTGCTGGAAGAGTTCGGCGTCACGATGATCGGCGCGACCGCCGATGCCATCGACAAAGCCGAAGACCGCCGTCGTTTCGATATCGCCATGAAGAAAATCGGGCTGGATACCGCCCGTTCCGGCATTGCGCACTCGATGGAAGAAGCGCTGGCCGTCGCCGCCGATGTCGGCTTTCCCTGCATTATCCGCCCCTCCTTTACAATGGGCGGCACCGGCGGCGGCATTGCCTACAACCGTGAAGAGTTCGAAGAGATTTGTACCCGCGGTCTGGACCTCTCGCCGACCAACGAGCTGCTAATCGATGAGTCGCTGATTGGCTGGAAAGAGTATGAGATGGAAGTGGTGCGGGACAAAAACGATAACTGCATCATCGTCTGCTCTATCGAAAACCTGGACGCGATGGGGATCCATACCGGCGACTCCATCACCGTTGCCCCGGCGCAAACGCTGACGGACAAGGAGTACCAGATCATGCGTAACGCCTCGATGGCGGTGTTGCGTGAAATCGGCGTTGAGACCGGCGGTTCCAACGTCCAGTTCTCGGTAAACCCGAAAAACGGTCGTCTCATCGTCATCGAGATGAACCCGCGCGTCTCCCGTTCCTCGGCGCTGGCCTCCAAGGCAACCGGCTTCCCGATTGCGAAGATCGCCGCGAAGCTGGCGGTGGGCTACACGCTGGACGAACTGATGAACGATATCACCGGCGGACGCACGCCCGCGTCTTTCGAGCCGTCTATCGACTATGTCGTCACCAAGATCCCGCGCTTCAACTTTGAAAAATTCGCGGGCTCCAACGACCGCCTGACGACGCAGATGAAGTCGGTGGGCGAAGTGATGGCGATCGGCCGCACACAGCAGGAGTCGTTGCAGAAAGCGCTGCGCGGACTTGAAGTGGGCGCGACCGGTTTTGATCCGAAAGTGGATCTGGACGATCCCGAGGCGCTGACCACCATTCGCCGGGAGCTGAAAGACGCGGGCGGCGATCGCATCTGGTATCTGGCCGATGCTTTCCGCGCCGGAATGTCGGTAGACGGCGTTTTCAACCTGACGAATATCGACCGCTGGTTCCTGGTGCAGATTGAAGAGCTGGTGCGTCTGGAAGAGCAGGTGGCGGAAGAGGGCGCAAACAGCCTGACGCCGGACTTCTTACGCATGCTGAAGCGCAAAGGGTTTGCCGATGCGCGTCTGGCGACCTTGGCGGGCGTTTCCGAAGGGGAAATCCGCAAGCTGCGCGACAAGTACAACCTGCACCCGGTTTACAAACGCGTGGATACCTGCGCCGCCGAATTCTCGACCGATACTGCCTACCTCTACTCCACGTATGAAGACGAGTGCGAGGCCAACCCAAATGCCGACCGCGATAAAATCATGGTGCTGGGCGGCGGGCCGAACCGTATCGGCCAGGGTATCGAGTTCGACTACTGCTGCGTACATGCTTCGCTGGCGCTGCGGGAAGACGGCTACGAAACCATTATGGTCAACTGCAACCCGGAAACCGTCTCCACGGACTACGACACGTCCGACCGCCTCTATTTCGAGCCGGTTACGCTGGAAGACGTGCTGGAAATCGTCCGTATCGAAAAACCGAAAGGCGTGATCGTCCAGTACGGCGGTCAGACGCCGCTGAAACTGGCGCGGGAACTGGAAGCAGCCGGTGTACCGGTGATTGGTACCAGCCCGGATGCCATTGACCGCGCGGAAGACCGCGAACGTTTCCAGCAGGCGGTCGAACGTCTGGGTCTGAAACAGCCGGCGAACGCCACGGTCGTCGCCATCGAACAGGCGGTGGAAAAAGCCGCGGGCCTCGGCTATCCGCTGGTGGTGCGTCCTTCTTATGTTCTGGGCGGTCGTGCGATGGAAATCGTCTACGACGAAACGGACCTGCGCCGTTACTTTCAGACGGCGGTGAGCGTCTCCAACGACGCGCCGGTGCTGCTGGACCGCTTCCTGGATGATGCGGTGGAAGTGGACGTGGACGCCATCTGTGACGGTGAACAGGTGCTGATCGGCGGCATTATGGAACATATCGAACAGGCCGGCGTGCACTCCGGTGACTCCGCGTGTTCGCTGCCGGCTTACACCCTGAGCCAAGAGATTCAGAATGTGATGCGTCAGCAGGTGGAAAAACTGGCGTTCGAACTGGCGGTACGCGGACTGATGAACGTGCAGTTCGCGGTGAAGAACAACGAAGTGTACCTGATTGAGGTAAACCCGCGTGCGGCGCGTACCGTGCCGTTTGTCTCCAAGGCCACCGGTGTGCCGCTGGCAAAAGTGGCGGCCCGCGTGATGGCCGGCAAATCGCTGGCTGAGCAGGGCGTGACCAAAGAAGTGATCCCGCCGTACTACTCGGTGAAAGAAGTGGTGCTGCCGTTCAATAAATTCCCGGGCGTCGACCCTATTTTGGGGCCGGAAATGCGTTCGACCGGCGAAGTCATGGGCGTGGGCCGCACGTTTGCGGAGGCGTTCGCCAAAGCCATGCTGGGCAGTAGCTCCGCGATGAAGAAAAACGGCCGCGCGCTGCTGTCGGTCCGCGAGGGCGACAAAGGCCGCGTCGTGGACCTGGCGGCCAAGCTGCTGAAGCACGGGTTTGAGCTGGATGCGACTCACGGCACCGCGGTGGTGCTGGGCGAGGCGGGCATCAATCCGCGTCTGGTTAACAAGGTGCACGAAGGGCGTCCGCACATTCAGGATCGCATCAAGAACGGCGAGTACGCCTATATCGTGAATACCACGGCCGGTCGTCAGGCGATTGAGGACTCCAAGCTGATCCGCCGCAGCGCGCTGCAATACAAAGTGCACTACGACACTACCATGAACGGGGGATTCGCCACGGCGATGTCGCTGAATGCCGACCCGACCGAGCAGGTGACGTCGGTGCAGGAAATGCACGCTAAAATCAGCCAATAACTCCCTTTCATTTAGAAAGGCGATAAGCGGGCCGATCGGTTATGCCGATTGGCCCGTTTTTTATTGATATTTCATTGTGTTGAACCTGTATTCGGTAGCATAAACGACTACCTTTCCTGAAAAAGACGCATTTAGCGTCTACGCTTAAAGGGTGACCCCAACGTGTGCGGGTGAGTGTTTTTTATCCGTCCGAACATCCTTTATCAGGAGATAAGTATGGCTTCGCATGAGAAAGAAGGTCAGTCTTCACGTCCCGCTTTAACCGGCAAAAATCCGGTCGATGCCTACCCCAAGCCCCCGTTTCCCAGCCAGCCGCAAACCCCGCCGGGGCTAGCGAGTAAAATGCAGCCGCTGCCGGATCACGGTGAGAAAAGTTACCGCGGCTCGGGCCGACTTGAGGGTCGAAAAGCGCTGGTGACCGGCGGAGACTCCGGTATTGGCCGCGCGGTAGCGATCGCCTATGCGCGTGAAGGGGCGGATGTGGCGATCAACTATCTGCCCGAAGAAGAGTCTGATGCAAAAGAGGTCATTGACCTTATTCGCGCCGAAGGCCGCACGGCCGTGGCGATACCGGGCGATATTCGCGACGAAGCGTTCTGCCGCAAACTGGTGGACGAGGCGGTGCATAAGCTGGGCGGGCTGGACATTCTGGTTAATAACGCAGGGCGCCAGCAGTACGTGGAGTCTATTGCGCAGCTGACGACCGAAGCGTTCGACGCCACGTTCAAAACCAATGTCTACGCGCCGTTCTGGATCAGCAAAGCGGCGTTGCAGCATATGAAACCCGGCTCGGCGATTATCAATACGACCTCGGTACAGGCCTTCAACCCCAGCGCGATCCTGTTGGATTATGCGCAGACCAAGGCTTGCAATGTGGCGTTCACCAAGGCGCTGGCGAAACAGATCACCGGCAAAGGGATCCGTGTCAACGCGGTCGCGCCAGGACCCTACTGGACGGCGCTGCAGTCGAGCGGCGGTCAGCCGATGGAGATGGTGCAGCAGTTTGCCGCCAGTTCGCCGATGGGGCGTCCGGGGCAGCCGGTGGAAATTGCGCCGCTGTATGTCACGCTGGCTTCGGCGGAAGCCAGCTACACCTCTGGTCAGGTATGGTGTGCGGACGGCGGCACAGGCACATTGTAGTCATCGTCCTCTCTCATGGCGGGGAGCGGCGATGGCCGTTCCTCGCGGTTCTACGACCACGCCGCCCCTTTGTTTGTCTCGCGCTGTTTAAATCAATCCGGCTGTCATCTCGCCCCGTTTCATCTCCCTGATTAGCTGCCATAATCCCTATCGTCATCAAATTCATTGTGGAAAATTCGTGCATAATGTTTGCCAACAACGCTGTGGCTGGCCTTTTCGGGCCGTTCGCCATAAGCGACGGCGCGGCGGAGCTGCGACGGTCTGCATCAGCGTTAATTCTCGGGACTTTTGAGTCGGGGCGGAGCATCAAGATGATCAGTTCAGGTATCGCTCAACGGGACATCACCCGGTTGTGTATTCAATGTGCGCTGATGCTGCTACAGCACGGTGCGGAAAGTACGGTCGTGGAGCAGTTGTCCTCCCGCCTGGGGAAGGCGCTGGGCGCCGACAGCGTGGAGAGTTCCATTTCCGCGAACGCCGTGGTGCTGAGCACGATCGTCAACGGACATTGTCTGACCACCACGCGCAGGAATGAGGACCGCGGCATCAACATGCACGTGGTGACGGAGGTGCAGCATGTCGTGATTTTGGCCGAGCATGGCCTGTTAGGCGTTCATGAGGTCGCGAAGCGCTTCGACCACATCAAACCGCTGCGTTACCCGCGTTGGATTGTCGTGAGCATCGTCGCACTCTCTTGCGGCTGTTTCAGCCGGTTGAACGGCGGCGGCTGGGATGCATTTCTCATCGCGCTGCTCGCCAGCGGACTTGCGATGTATGTGCGCCAACTGCTGACGGTCCGCAGCTTTAATCCGCTGATCAATTTCTGCATTACCGCCTTCGTCGCTACTTCGGCCTCCGGACTGCTGATGCGGGTGCCGGGGCTGGAGAATTCCGCCACGGTGGCGATGGCGGCCAGCGTACTGTTGCTGGTTCCCGGTTTCCCGTTGATTAACGCGGTGGCTGATATGTTCAAAGGACACGTCAACACCGGGCTGGCGCGCTGGGCGATCGCCAGTCTGTTGACGCTCTCCACTTGTATTGGCGTGGTATCGGCAATGGCGATATGGGGGCTGCGTGGATGGGCCTAGAACTTCTCTGGATGTTATTGCAGGACATGGCGCTGGCCGCGGTGCCGGCGCTCGGTTTCGCTATCGTGTTCAATGTGCCGGTGAGGGCGCTGCACTATTGCGCCGCGCTCGGCGCGCTGGGACATGGTTCCCGCTTTCTGATGATCCATTTCGGCCTGCACATTGAATGGGCTTCCATGCTGGCCGCTATCCTGATCGGCGCGTTGGGGATTCACTGGTCGCGCTGGCTGCTGGCGCACCCCAAGGTGTTTACCGTCGCGGCGGTGATCCCGATGTTCCCCGGCATTTCCGCCTATACTGCGATGATCTCGGTCGTGGAGCTGTCGCACCAGGGTTACAGCGAAGCGTTGATGCAGCAGTTGATCACCCAATTCCTCAAGGCCAGCTTCATCGTCGGGGCGCTCTCCATCGGACTGTCGCTACCCGGATTGTGGGTTTATCACCGGCGTCCGGGAGTGTGACCCATCAGAGACCTCTGAGAACAAATTTGTATACCGTTCATTTATCGACGCCTGAACCGGCTTTCCGTATAGTGGCAACAATTTTTTTGCCTACAGGGTTCTACCATGGTTATTAGTTTGATTGCTGCGATGGCGGTGGATCGGGTTATTGGGATGGAAAATGCCATGCCCTGGCATCTCCCCGCTGACCTGGCGTGGTTCAAGCGTAATACGCTCGATAAGCCCATCGTGATGGGACGCAACACGTTCCGCTCTATCGGTCAGCCGCTGCCGGGGCGGCGCAATATCGTGATCAGCAGTCAGCCGGGCGACGATGACCGCGTGATTTGGGTGACGTCACCGGAGGCTGCGCTGGCGGAGGCCGGCGATGTCGAAGAGGTCATGGTCATCGGCGGCGGCAGTATCTACCGGCAGATGTTGCCCCTGGCGCAACGGCTTTATTTGACGCACATTGATGCCGAAGTTGAGGGCGACACCCACTTCCCTGATTATGAGCCGGACGAATGGCGCTCTACGTTCAGCGAGTTTCACGAAGCGGATGAACGTAATTCTCACCACTACTGCTTCGAAATATTGGAACGCCGCTAACCCTCTTTTCTCAAACCCGCCTATCGGCGGGTTTTCTTTATTCCGCTCAAATTACGCCCGTTGCGCTGTCGGGTGTCAGATTTCTTACACTCAGATGAATGTAACCTTTCGGTAATATTATTCCCCTATCATTAGCCGCTATCGCGAGTCTGTTTTCATGCCGTACGTTCGCCGTGCGGCTAGCCTATCCGAAATGAGGAAATAGAACGATGACGAGCAATGTGGATAACGTAAAAGCTGGCGATCAGGTCGATGCCAGCCGCCGTCGACTGGTGTTTGGCAGTGCAGGGGCATTGGGCATGGCCAGTTTTCTGGGCGGCGGCGTCTTGTCGTTCAGCGCCCGGGCGCAGAGCGCGGCACCGGGCAGTGCATTGCTGGGTTTTAAAGGCATAGCGGCGTCTGCCGCGGATGAGGTGATCGTACCGCCGGGGTATCGCGCCGAGGTGCTGATTTCGTGGGGCGATCCGCTGGTGGACGGCGCGGCGCCTTTCGACCCCAATGGGCGTAACAGCGCGGCGGAACAGGCCCTGCAATTCGGGGACAACAACGATGGCATGAGCTTTTTCCCGATAGACGAACGCCACGGCGTCATGGCGATCAATAACGAATACGTCAATGAACCCTACCTGTTCGCCCACGGCGGCAAGAAGGCGGCCAGCCTTGAGGATGTGCGCAAATCTCAGGCCGCGCACGGCGTGTCTATCGTCGCGGTGCAGCGCGTTGGCGACTCCGTGAGCTGGCAGGTGATGCGCCCGTCGCGTTACAACCGCCGGATTACCGCGACCACGCCCATGACTTTCAGCGGCCCGGCCGCGGGTCACGCCTTGCTGCAAACCGCAGCTGATCCGACCGGCACCCGGGTGTTGGGTACGTTCGGCAACTGTGCCAACGGCAAAACGCCGTGGGGCACCTACCTCACCTGCGAAGAAAACTTTGATACCTACTTCGGCACGCGCGACGCCGACTATCGCTCCACGCCCGATCAGGAGCGCTATACGCTGGATGTGAAAGAGCCGGAGCGCAATTGGGTCGATTTCGACGAGCGCTTCGATGTGAGTCGTCATCCGAATGAGTTCAACCGTCACGGCTGGATAGTGGAGATAGATCCGTTAGATCCGAATTCGACGCCCATTAAGCGTACGGCGCTGGGGCGTTTCAAACACGAAAATGCGGCGGTCACTGTCGCGCAGGATGGGCGTCTGGTGGTCTACATGGGTGACGATGAGCGCGGGGAATTCATCTACAAATATGTTTCTCACGCAAAGGTGGATCACGTCAATCCGGCGCACAACCACCGCCTGCTGGATGAAGGCACGCTGTATGTGGCCCAGTTTGACGGCGATGCGGCAGGCACGCCGCTGAAAGGCAAAGGACGCTGGATTGCGCTGACGTTCGGGGAAAATGGACTGACGCCGGAAAAGGGTTTTCACAGTCAGGCGGAAGTCGTGACCTTCGCCCGTAAGGCGGCGTCGCAGGTGGGCGCAACCCGTATGGATCGCCCCGAGTGGATCGCCGTGAATCCGCATGATGGCCGCGCCTACTGCACGCTAACCAACAACAGCAAGCGCGGTGAGACGGGCATGCCGTTGAACCCCGCCAATCCGCGCCCGAAAAACGTCTACGGCCAGATCATTCGCTGGGACGAGCATGGCGATGCCACCGCTCAAGCGTTTGCGTGGGATATGTATGCGCTGTGTGGCAACCCGATTGCGCACCCGGAAGGCGTCAACCGCGGTACGCCCAACATCACGGCGGAGAATACTTTTAACAGCCCGGATGGTTTGGGATTCGACCGGGAAGGGCGGCTGTGGATCCTAACGGACGGTAATTACAGCAACACCGGTGACTTCGTTGGGCAGGGCAATAACCAGATGTTGGCAGGCGATCCTGTCAGCGGCGAAATCAAACGTTTTATGGTAGGGCCGAAGTCCTGTGAATTGACCGGAATCACCTTCACCCAGGACTACCGGACGATGTTCGTCAACGTGCAGCATCCGGGTGAAGAGGGCGATTCGCACTTCCCGCACAGCAGCGTGCGCCCTCGTTCATCGGTGGTGATGGTGACGCGGCAGGACGGCGGCGTCATCGGCGCGTAGGTCAGTCATCCAAGCGTCGGGGTAAACGTCATTCCGCCTAGTCACTTGACGCTGTCTTCGGGAAGCGCTCAGGCACGAACAAAAAAGAGATGCCCTGCGGCATCTCTTTTTCACGTTCATATCTTCTCGCTTTCTTGCGAACGGGGCGGCGATGCCCGTCCGATTCCGATGCGGTTACCCGGCGTTTTGCGCACTGTCATCCTGCCGGACAAACTGAGACGGCTGGTGGTAATACCGCTGCGTTTCCCAGTGAAGCAACGTCAGCGAGCCTCCCCAGCAGCAGCCGGTATCCAACGCGAAAATGCCTTCCGGCGTGCCTTTGCCTTCCAGCGATGCCCAATGCCCGAAGGCGATGGCGTATTCGCTCGGCACCGGACCGGGTAAATTGAACCAGGGCTTCAGCATGGACGGCGCCTGCGCGGGCGGCGTTTTGCACATCATATCCAGCTGTCCGCCGCCAAAGCAGTAGCGCATGCGGGTGAAGACGTTGGTGCTGAAGCGCAGTCGCGGCAGGCCGCTCAGTTCCGGCAACCAGTTGTTCGGCATGTCGCCATACATCGCATCCAGAAATAGCGGATAGCTGTCGCTGCTCAAGATGGATTCGACTTCGCGGGCGCACATCTGCGCGGTGTCCAGATCCCACTGCGGCGTAATCCCCGCATGGGCCATCACCAGCTTAAGCTCTTCATCGACCTGCAGCACCGGCTGGCGACGCAGCCAGTTGATGAGATCGTCGATATCCGGCGCGGCGAGCAACGCGTCCAGCCGGTCTTTGCTTTTCTGACGGCTGATGCCGGCGTAGACCGCCAGCAGATGCAGGTCGTGGTTGCCGAGCACCATGCGTACCGACGAACCCAGCGAGCGCACGAAGCGCAGTACCTGCAATGAATCGGGACCGCGAGCGACGAGGTCGCCGGTCAGCCATAGCGTATCCCGCGCGGGATCGAAAGAAACTTGCGCCAATAGCGCTTCCAGTTCAACGAAACAACCGTGAACGTCGCCAACAAGATAGGTAGCCATAATTAGTGTATCAATGAAGGGATTGCCAGGCGGAATACCGGGATAGATTCCTGGAAAGTCTCACCCTGATGGTCGAGCATCTGGTAATGGCCTTCCATCGTGCCCAACGGCGTTTCAAGAATGGCGCCGCTGGTGTATTGGAATTCACTGCCGGGATGAATGACGGGCTGAACGCCGATGACGCCTTCGCCCTGAACTTCAGTCTGACGCCCGTTGCTGTTGGTGATGAGCCAGTAACGGCTCATCAGTTTGACGTCGTGGCGCCCCAGATTGCGGATAGTAATGGTGTAAGCAAAGACGTAGCGATCTTCTTCCGGCGCAGACTGTGCTTCTACGTAGAAACTCTGAACCTGTATGCAAACTCGGGGCGCGTTGATCATGACGACAACTCCAGTTTATTCCTGCGCCGTAGGGTGATTGCTAAGCCAGTCGGCGAGCTTGCAATACTGCTCTACGGTCACGTTTTCTGCGCGATCGTTGGCATTGATGCCCTGTTCCGCCAACTGCTCTTGCGTAAACAGGTTGCCCAGACTGTTGCGCAATGTTTTACGGCGCTGATTGAAAGCTTCAGTGGTGATTCTGCTCAGCACCCGGGTATCGACCTGTGGATAAGGCGACGTCGTGTGAGGCACCAGCCGCACGACCGCAGAGTCGACTTTTGGCGCCGGCCTAAATGCGGTGGGCGGAACTTCGAGTACCGGGATGACCTGGCAGTAATACTGCGCCATGACGCTCAAACGGCCGTAGGCTTTACTGTTCGGACCCGCAACCAGCCGATTGACCACCTCTTTCTGCAACATAAAGTGCATGTCGCGAATAGCCTGAGTATAGCTGAACAGATGGAACATCAGCGGTGTGGAAATATTATAGGGCAGGTTGCCGAAAACCCGCAGCGGCTGGCCGATTTGCTGCGCCAACTCGGCGAAGTCCACTTTCATGGCATCCTGCTGAATGATGGTGAGTTTATCCTTCAACGTGGGATGGACTTCCAGCCGTGCGGCCAGATCGCGGTCCAGCTCGACGACGGTAAAGTGGTTCAGTCGTTCTCCCACAGGCGCAGTCAAAGCNCCCAGACCAGGGCCGATTTCCACCAGCGCCTGATCCGGCAGCGGGTGAATGGCGGAGACAATGCTGTCGATCACAAAATGATCGTGTAAAAAGTTTTGCCCGAAACGTTTACGGGCGAAGTGGCCTTGGTGTACTCGATTATTCATTACGATTAGCAATCATTTTAATAGCAAGATTTAGGGCGGTACTGAAGCTGCCGGGATCGGCCTGGCCGGTGGCGGCCAGCTCCAGCGCCGTGCCGTGGTCGACCGATGTACGGATAAACGGCAGACCCAGCGTGATGTTGACTGCCCGGCCGAAGCCCTGATACTTCAGAACCGGCAATCCCTGGTCGTGATACATCGCCAGCACGGCATCCGCCGGCTGTAAATATTTAGGTTGGAACAAGGTGTCTGCCGGCAGCGGGCCGACCAGCTGAATGCCTTTCTCCCGCAGCTCATCAAGCGCCGGAATGATGACGTCCAGCTCTTCCCGCCCCATATGACCGCCTTCGCCCGCATGGGGATTCAGGCCGCAAACGTAGATCGACGGGTTTGCAATACCGAATTTGGTCCGCAAATCGTGATCGAGAATGGTGACGACTTCGTGCAAACACTGGCGGTCGACCGCGTCCGCCACGTCTCTCAGCGGCAGATGCGTCGTTGCCAGCGCGACGCGCAGCTCCTCGGTCGCCAGCATCATGACGACCCGCTCGCAATGGCTGCGTTCGGCAAAGAATTCGGTGTGCCCGGTAAACGGCACGCCAGCCTCGTTGATGATGCCTTTATGCACCGGGCCGGTAACCAGGGCGGCAAATTCGCCACGCAGGCAGCCGTCGCAGGCCTGAGCCAGCGTCTCGACGACGTAACGGCTGTTCTCCACGTTCAACTGGCTGGGAACGACGGTCCCCGCGAGTTCGACCGGCAGTACGGTCAGCGTACCGGATTGCTGAGGATGCGCGGGTTGCGCGGGAAGATACTCCCGCACCGACAGCGGGACATTCAGCGTCTGTGCCCGGCTAAACAGCAGCGCGGGATCGGCGCAGACCACCAGTTCGACCGGCCATGCCTGTTGGGCCAGCGAGACGATCAGATCAGGACCAATCCCGGCGGGGTCGCCGGGGGTGATCACGATGCGTGGCGTGCTGCGTTCAGTCGACATTAGTTGCTTTGTCCATCCAGCACTTTGACGTAGGCGGCAGCGCGTTTTTCCTGCATCCAGGTCTGGGCTTCTTCCGCAAACTTGCGGTTGAACAGCATGCGGTAGGCGCGCTCTTTTTGCGCCGCGTCGGTCTTATCGACCTGACGGGTGTCCATCAACTGAATGAGATGCCAGCCAAAGGACGAGTGGACCGGCGGGCTGATTTCGCCTTTGCGCAGTTTCAGCAGCGCGTCGCGGAATACCGGATCGTAAACGTCAGGTGAGGACCAGCCCAGATCGCCGCCCTGATTGGCGGAACCCGGATCTTGCGATAGCTGGCGCGCCTGCGCAGCGAAGGTGGTGCCGCCGCTCTTGATCTGCTGCGCGACTTCCAGCAGTTTGGCGCGGGCCTGATCGTCCGTCATGACGACGGAAGGCCTGAGCAGAATGTGTCGGGCGTGCATTTCCGTGACGGAGACGGTTTTGTCTTCGCCGCGGATGTCGTTGACGCGCAGAATGTGGAAGCCGACGCCGGAACGGATCGGGCCGACTATCTGGCCTTTCTGCGCCTGCACTAGGCTTTCGGCGAACAGCGTCGGCAGTTCTTGCAGTTTACCCCAGCCCATCTGTCCCCCTTTCAGCGCTTGCTGATCGGCGGAGTAGGTGATGGCGAGCTTGCCAAAGTCGGCGCCTTCGTTCGCTTCTTTCACCAGGCGCTTAGCCAGATCTTCGGCCTGATCGACTTCCTGCTGCGTCGGGTTTTCCGACAGCGGCAGCAGGATATGGCTCAGATTGACCTCGGTATCGCCGGTGTTCTGATTAGAGACCTGCTTGGCCAGCGCGTCGACTTCCTGCGGGAGGATGGTGATGCGGCGGCGCACTTCGTTATTGCGCACTTCGGCGATGGTCATGTCTTTGCGGATCTGGCTGCGGTAGGTATCGTAGCTGATGCCTTCCTGCGCCAGGCGGTCGCGCATCTGAGCGACCGTCATGCGGTTCTGAGCCGCAATGCCGCTGATGGCGCTATCCAACTGCTCGTCGGTGATCTGAACGCCCATCTTTTGGGCCATTTGCAGCACGATGCTGTCGACAATCAGGCGATCGAGGATCTGATGGCGCAGCGTGGCGTCATCGGGCAACTGCTGGCCGGCACCCTGTGCGTTCAGCTTGACCGACTGCAGTAAGCCATTGACATCACTTTCCAGCACGACGCCGTTATCCACCACCGCGGCAACCCTATCAACGACCTGTGGCGCGGCAAACGCTGTCGAGACGCTCAGCGTCAGTCCCAGAATCAGTGCTTTCCAGTTGTTCATACCTTTCCCATTAAATGTCATCCGCCCGGAGGCGGGTTAAATGTTGAATTGCTACCGGTATTAGACGCTTATTGCGGCCAGAGTTCCCGGCGGTACACCATTAGAAAGAGCGTTGGTACGGCAAAATGCCGTTCGCCAGCATTTTGTCTGTGCCCAAACTGTAGTTGCTGCTCAGACCGCGCAGTTCAAACGACACGCCCACTTTGTTGTCGTAGACGCTGCTGTTGGAGGCGGTATTCCAGGTGGTGATCTTCCTTTCGTAACCGACATTGACCGCCCAGCAACAGGTGGAATACTGCAGACCAATCAGCTGATCGGCCGGCTGGTTCATCTTGGTGTCGTAGTAATACGCGCCGACGACGGCCCAGCGCTCGGACAGCGGCCAGCTGCCGGTCATCCCCACCTGAGAAATGCCCTGCTGATAGGCCGGAAGAGTGCTGCTGTTCAGCATGGATTGAATGTATTCCGCGCTGGCGTAGCGGTAGTTCAACTGCAGCATGCGTTCGCCGCCACCGCGGTATTCCACCACGGCGTCGCCGACCGTGAAGTTATCCACGCGAGCATCGTACTGCGCGCCGCCGCGGACCGCCCAGTTATCGGCGATCTTCCAGTAGGTATCGCCCGCCCAGGTCAGGCTGCCGTTGTGGTAGTTATTGTCGAGCGACGAGTCGGTATTGCCGGTACGCGGACGTTCGAAGTAGTAAATCTGACCGAGCGAGGCGTTGAAACGTTCCACCAGCGCGTCGTCGTACAGGCGGGTGGTGACCCCGCTCGCGACCTGGTTGGCGGAAGCGATACGGTCCAGGCCGCCATAGGTGCGGTCGCGGAACAAGCCCGCATAGTCGCTCTGCAGCAGAGTTGAGTCATAGCTCTTGATACGACTTTGATCGCGGTACGGTACGTAGAGGTACATCGCGCGCGGTTCCAGCGTCTGGGTGTATCCCTTCGCCCAATCCATATCTCGTTCAAAGACCAGTTTGCCGTCGACTTTGTACTGCGGCATCACGCGATTGACCGACTCATCCAATGGGGTGTTCTCGGTGTTGCTATTGTAATTAGTCAGGTTGGTCTGCTGATAGTGGGTCGCCATCAGCTTGGCTTCGGTATTCAGGCTCGCCCAGCCATTGGACAGCGGCAGGTTGAAGGTCGGTTCGGCGTGCAGACGGGTCGCCGTCGGCATATCCGGGTTCACGTTGGTAAATTTCACCGCCTGCCCGTAAAGGTGCATGTCGACAGGACCCAGATCGTTAAGGTAGTAGTTCATATCGAGCTGCGGCTGTGCGCGATAGACATCCGAGGTATTGCTGAATATCTGATAGCTGCGCGTCGACAGCGTGGCGTCGAAGTTGCGGTCGGCGTAAGCGGCGCTGAACTTCTGGGTGGCATAGCCGTCGGTGGTGGAGCCGTATTTGGACTCCAGATCGGTAAAGTAGTACGGGTCGCTGACTTTGGTGTAGTCGATGTTAAAACGCCAGACCTGGTTCAGCACGCCGCTGTGTTGCCAGTAAGTCAGCCAGCGGGTGGTATTGCTGTCGGCCTCGTAGGTGCCAGCTTTGATCTCTTTATCGTACTGCTTATCGTTCGGCAGCCAGTCCAGCTCGAACACGCCGGCGCCCGCACGGGTCAGGTAGCGGAATTCGTTCTCCCACTGCAGTCCACGTTTTGTCTGTACGTGCGGCGTAATGGTAGCGTCGAAGTTCGGGGCGATGTTCCAGTAGTACGGCGTCATCAGCTCGAAGCCGTTGTTCTTGCCATATTTGGCGTTCGGGATCAAGAAACCGGAACGTCGGCGATCGCCCACGGGGAGCTGAAGATACGGGCTGTAGAAAATCGGGACACCGGCGATGCGGAATCGCGCGTTCCAGATTTCAGCCACTTCTTCTTCCCTGTCGTGGATGACTTCCGAACCCACGACGCTCCAGCTATCGTCACCTGGCAGGCAGGACGTAAAGGTGCCGTTTTCCAGAATGGTGTATCGGTTGTCGTCGCGCAGCTTCATCTTGTTGGCATCGCCGCGGCCCTGACGTCCGACCATCTGGTAGTCGCCTTGGTACACGTCAGTGTCTTTGGTATTCAGGTTCGACCAGGCTTTCGGCCCTTTCAGGATCACCTGATTGTCATCGTAATGAACATCGCCGGTGGCGGTGACCGTGCGGGTCGGGTCGGTTTTACCCGCCTGCTGAATCTGATTCAGCTCGACCTCCTTGGCGGTCATCACCCGGTTGCCTTGCTCAATATTCACATTTCCGGTGAATACGGCGTTGTCGGGATAGTTCGCCTGGGAGTGATCTGCCTGGATGTGGACGGGCAGCTGACCGGTGTCGCCGGTCACCAGCGGACGGTTATACGTCGGTACGCCGAGCATACACTGAGAGGCGAGGTCCGCCATGGCTTGCTGGCTGTAGAGCGCTGACCACACTAACGAGGCCAGCAGAGTTGGGAAACTTTTTTTCATACGCGGTATTAGGTGTTCCGTCATCAGGGGCATCATGCCGGCAAACCGTCAGAGACTATATCACGCGCTGGCGCAGTGCCAGTGCTAAATCCCCGCCGTTTTCTACGCGCTGCCGTTAGGAGCAAAGATAAATGACGGGTATGATAAAGCAATTTTTAGCCGACGGCATGAGGATTTGAGGAGTATATGCGCTATTGGGGAAAGTTGCTGGGGCTAGCGATGGGCGTAGCGTCCAGCGGTGGCGTCAGTGCGCTGATTATCGGGCTACTGGTGGGTCATTTATTTGACAAAGCCCGCTCGTCGCGTCGACGCAGCGCTTTTTCCGCACACTCCTCCCGCCAGGCGCTGTTCTACATCACCACGTTCCAGGCGATGGGTCATCTCACCAAGTCGAAAGGGCGAGTGACCGAGGCGGATATTCTCGCCGCGACCCATGTCATGGATCGGCTGGAGCTGCGTGGAGCAGCGCGCAATGCGGCCCAACAGGCGTTTCGTGAAGGCAAGTCTCGTCAGTTCCCGGTGCGTGGCAAGCTGCGTAAACTGCGTGATGTCTGCATCGGTCGTTTCGATATGGTTCGCCTGTTTCTGGAAATTCAGCTGCAGGTCGCCTTCATCGACGGCGCGCTGCATCCCAATGAACGCCGGCTGTTGTACGTTTTTGCCGATGAACTGGGGGTGACGCGGGCGCAGTTCGAGCTCTTCCTGCGCACCATGGAACGCGCGACGCAGCAATCACATACTCAGTCTCAGCATGGCAATGGTGGGTGGTCCCAGCAGGGCGGGAATGCGCATCAACGTCGGGGGCAGTCGCATAACGGACGCTCTCAGCATCAGCGGCCGCCAATACCTCCGCGTGGGCCGACCGTGGAAAGCGCCTGCCGGACGCTGGGCGTGCGTTCCAACGATGATGCGGTGACGGTGAAGCGCGCTTATCGCAAGCTGATGAGCGAACACCATCCGGACAAGGTGGTGGGGAAGGGGCTGTCGCCGCGTATGATCGAACTCTCCAAGCGCAAAGCGCAGGATATTCAGGCGGCCTACGAATTCCTCAAGATTCACAAGTTCTCGCGTTAACGATTCCTCGCGCTTTCGTCCTTATCGACGTCCCCTCTCTTCAGTTGTTACCTGGCGTTCCGTCAAAAATTAGGCTCACAGCGAAAATGCATCGGCTCATGGGTTGCCGGATGGGTGATAGACAGCTCCTGCGCGTGCAACTGCAGGCGAGGCGCCATCGCCCGTGCGGCGGGCGGCGCGTAGAAGCCATCTCCCAAAATCGGATGATCGATAGCTAGCATGTGCACCCTCAGCTGATGGGAGCGGCCGGTAATCGGCATCAGTTTCACCCGGGTTGTTCCGTCATCGTCGCGAGACAGCACTTCCCACAACGTTTGCGCGGATTTTCCCTCGGTGAAACAGACTTTCTGTTTAGGGCGGTTGGGCCAGTCGCAAATCAGCGGTAAGTCGACCAGCCCTTCGTCCTGCGCCATATGCCCCCAGACTCGGGCGATATAGGTCTTTTTCGGTTCGCGTTCGCGGAACTGGCGCTTAAGCTCACGTTCAGCCGCTTTGGTCAGCGCAACGGCAATGACGCCGCTGGTCGCCATATCCAACCGGTGAACGGACTCGGCGGATGGGTGTTCCGCCTGAATCCGGCTCATGATGCTATCGCGGTTTTCCGGCGCGCGGCCGGGAACGGACAACAGGCCGCTGGGTTTGTTGACCACCATGAGATGCGCATCCTGATAGAGCACCTGCAGCCAGGGATCTTGCGGCGGGTTATAGGGTTCCATGACCGACTCCGAGCGTGCGGCAAGGGGTTCTCCTCGCCGCGTGAGTGATAAGCGCCATCGTGCCGCTGTTATTGATGAGACACCACGACCAGACGGATGGCGTCCAGACGCCAGTTTGCCTGTTCGAGATTCAGCAGCACCTGTTCCCGCTGTGTTTCCAGTGCCTTTAACTCATCGTCGCGGATGTTCGGGTTTACCGCTTTGAGCGCCGTGAGGCGTTCCAGCTCGTGCCGCAGCGCTTTGTCGGCAAACTGTGTGGCCGTTGCAATCACCTTCTGCGCTTGTTCTGCGACCAGCGGCTCCGCTTTTTGCAGCATGTCATGCACATCAGGCTGCACAGCGTTCACCAGTTTGCTGGCGGTATGGCGGTTGACCGCGGCCAGCTGGCGGTTGAAGCTCTCGAACTCCACCTGCGCGGCCAGATCGGTCCCCTTGCGATCCAGTAAAATACGTACCGGCGTCGGCGGCAGGAAGCGGGTGAGCTGCAGTTTTTTCGGCGCCTGCGCCTCTACCACATACACCAGCTCCGCTAGCAGTGTGCCGACCGGGAGCGCTTTGTTTTTCAGCAGCGATACGGCGCAGCTGCCGGTATCGCCGGACAGGATCAGATCTAGTCCGTTGCGGATCAGCGGGTGCTCCCAACTGATGAACTGCGCATCCTCGCGAGACAACGCCTGCTCGCGATCGAAGGTGATCGTACAGCCGTCCTGGGACAGGCCGGGGAAGTCCGGCACCAGCATGTGTTCGGACGGACGCAGCACGATCAGGTTGTCGCTGCGATCTTCCTGATGGATGCCGATGATATCGAACAGGTTAAGCGCGAAGTTGACCAGCGTGACATCATCGTCCTGCGCGGCAATATCGGCAGACAATTTTTTCGCCTGTTCCCCGCCGTTCGAGTGCATTTCCAGCAGGCGGTCGCGACCCTGCTCCAACTGGGCTTTCAGCGCATCGTGCTGCGCGCGGCATTCACGAATAAAGTCGTCGACGCCGTCTTGCTCTTCCGGATGGGCAAGCAGGCCGATCAGGCGATCGTAGTGGCTGTCGTAGATGGAACGACCGGTCGGGCAGGTATGTTCGAACGCGTCCAGGCCTTCGTGATACCAGCGGACCAGCAGCGCCTGCGCGGTATTTTCCAGATAAGGCACCAGAATCTGGATGTCATTCTCCTGACCGATGCGGTCCAGACGCCCGATGCGCTGCTCCAGCAGGTCGGGGTTGAACGGCAGGTCGAACATCACCAAATGGCTGGCGAACTGGAAGTTGCGGCCTTCGGAGCCGATCTCGGAACAAATCAGCACCTGAGCGCCTTCCTCTTCCGAGGCAAAGTAGGCGGCGGCGCGGTCGCGTTCCAGAATCGACAGACCCTCGTGGAATACCGCGGCGCGGATGGCTTCACGCGTGCGCAGCGCCTGTTCCAACTGTAGCGCGGAGGCGGCTTTGGCGCAGATCACCAGCACTTTCTCGTCGCGATGGCTGGTCAGGTAGTCGAGTAGCCACTCTACTCGCGGGTCGAAGCTCCACCAGGTGGCGTTTTCATCTTCGAACTGCTGATAGATTTGCTCTGGATACAGCATATCCTGAGCACGCTTCTCGGAGGTCTTGGAGCCGGACATGATGCCGGACACCTTGATCGCGGTCTGATACTGGGAAGGCAGCGGCAGCGGGATCGTCTGTAGCTGACGTTCCGGGAAGCCCTGCACGCCCTGACGGGTGTTGCGGAACAGCACGCGGCTGGTGCCGTGGCGGTCCATCAGCATAGCGATCAGCTCTTCCCGCGCCGTGCGAGCGGCGTCCTCGTCGTCGGCGTTGACGCCCTTCAGCAGGCCGGTGATGTCCTGTCCGCCCAGCAGCGACGTCAGCGCCTGGAGATCGTCCGGGCTGGCCTCGTCGCCGGTCAATAACTGCGTCACGGCATCGGCTACCGGCTGATAGCGTTGCTGTTCGGCCACAAATTCGGCGTAGTCGTGGAAGCGATTCGGGTCCAGCAGACGCAGGCGGGCGAAGTGGCTTTCCTGCCCCAGTTGCTCTGGGGTCGCGGTCAACAGCAGCACCGCCGGGGTGACGCTCGCCAGTCGTTCGATAGCCTGATATTGCGGGCTGGGCTCGGCTTCGCTCCACGTCAAGTGATGCGCTTCGTCCACCACCAGCAGATCCCAGTCGGCGTTGGCCAGCTGTTCAAAACGTTTCGGGTTGCGCTGAACAAAGCTCAGCGAACAGATGATCAGCTGCTCGGTTTCAAACGGGTTGCTGCTATCCAGCAACGCTTCAGCGTAGCGTTCGTCGTCGAACAGAGAGAACAGCAGATTGAAGCGGCGCAGCATTTCCACCAGCCACTGGTGCTGCAGGGTTTCCGGCACCACGATCAACACACGCTCGGCGCGGCCTGACAGCAGCTGTTGATGGATGATCATCCCGGCTTCGATGGTTTTCCCGAGACCGACCTCGTCCGCCAGCAGAACGCGCGGCGCATGGCGCTGGCCGACTTCGTGCGCGACATAGAGCTGGTGAGGGATCAGGCTGGCGCGCATGCCGCGCAGACCGCTCCACGGCTGCTGGGCCTGAGCATGCAGGTGCTGGCGGGCGCGATAGCGCAGCGCAAAGCGATCCATCCGGTCGAGCTGGCCGGCGAACAGGCGATCCTGCGGCTTGTTGAAGGTCAGCTTGCTGTCGAGGAAGACTTCTCGCAGCAGGGCGGGCGTCTCATCGTCAAGCCGCTGGCCGATATAAGTGCGCAGACCGTTTTCGTCGCTGACCTCGTCGACCTGCATCTGCCAGCCTTCGTGGCTGGTGACGGTATCGCCCGGGTTAAACATGACTCGGGTGATGGGGGCATCATTGCGTGAATAGAGGCGATTCTCGCCGCTGGCGGGGAACAGCAGGGTAACCATTCTGGCATCAACCGCCACTACTGTTCCTAATCCCAATTCGCTTTCTGTGTCGCTGATCCAGCGTTGACCAAGTGTAAAAGGCATATGTGCTTAGCTCGATACTCGTCGTTGTCGAAAATTGTCTGAATGACAGTCATTGTCGGCCAACCTGCCGGGAAAAAGGCGTAAATGCTGCATTGCCCGTCGTGGTGTGGCAGGCGCCTGGTCGGCATGACCCGTGTTGTTATGTGTGAGTTAGCGATGTTCTGCCGTCATTTGCGAGCGCGCTGACGGCCTGTCGGCGCGATAGGCGAATGCCGCCCCGCTACGTGTGCGCCGTTCGCGCATACAAAGACGATGGTCTGAAAGACCCACGCTATGCGCCGTCCTGCGCGGATGCGGCCCGAATCTAAATGCATGGGCTGACGACAGCGCAAGGTCTTATCGAAAATACCGCCGGATTCGGAAAGGGCGTTATGGTACTGGATGGACGCGCGTTCGTCACCTGCCAAACCGCCGTCTGTGGATCAAAACAGCCCCATTTGTCCGGTGACCAGCATCGTGAAATCGTCTTGCAGGAAAGGCAGAATCGCATCCGCCACCGGCTGCAGCTGTTTTTCGACGTAGTGTTGATAATCCAGCGGCGAATGGCGAGTTTCCAGCGGTTCTGGGCCGTTGACGGTCATAACGTAGCTGATCCAGCCGCCGTTTTGATACTGGAGTGGACGCCCGTGCTCACGGTTGTATTCGTCAGCCATTCTGGCGGCCCGCACCTGCGGCGGGACATTGCGCTGGTACTCACTTAGCTTGTGGCGCAGCCGCTTACGGTAGACCAACTGGTCGTCCCACTCGCCGTTCTGGGTTTTGCGCACATAGTCGCGCACCCACTCCTGATAGGCCTCACGCCGGAAAATGCGCGCGTAGAGCTGCTGCTGAAACCGTTGCGCCAGCGGCGTCCAGTCGCTGCGTACGGTCTCCAGCCCTTTAAACACCATCTGCGGCTCGCCGCCGGCGTTCAACGTCAGCCCGGCGTAGCGCTTTTTACTGCCCTGTTCCGCGCCGCGGATCGTCGGCATCAGGAAGCGCTGATAATGGGTTTCGTACTCAAGTTCCAGGGCGCACTCCAGCCCCTGGGTCCGCGCCAGATGCTCGCGCCACCACGCGTTCACGTACTGCACCAGTTCCCGGCCGATGGCGTCTGCTTCCTGCTCGTTATGGGCGTGATTGAGCCAGACGAACGTCGAGTCGGTATCGCCGTAAATGACCTGATAGCCGCGGGCTTCAATCAGCGCCTGCGTTTGCTGCATGATGTCGTGCCCGCGCAGGGTGATGGAGGAGGCCAGTCGCGGATCGAAGAAGCGGCAGCCGCTTGAGCCCAGTACGCCGTAGAAGGCGTTCATGATGATTTTCAGCGCCTGCGACAGCGGTTTGTTGCCGCTGCGCTTCGCCGCCTCGCGCTCCTGCCAAATGCTGCCGACAATCGCGGGCAGACAGTGCTGCTCGCGGGAAAACCACGCGCCGCGATAGCCCTCAACCGAATGTTGTTCGTCCGGGTGCCGCATGCCGACGGTCAGTCCGACGGGGTCGATCAGAAAGGTGCGAATGATGGAGGGGTAGAGGCTTTTATAATCCAGGACCAACACGGAGTCATATAAACCCGGACGGGAGTTCATGACGAAGCCGCCGGGGCTGGCTTCCGGCGGTATTTCGCCAAGGTTGGGGGCGACGAAGCCCGCCCGGTGCATCCGGGGGAAATAAAGGTGGGTAAACGCCGCTACAGAGCCGCCGCTGCGGTCTGCCGCCAGACCGGTGAGGCTGGCGCGCTCCAGCAAAAACGGCAGCAGTTCGGTCTTGTCGAAGATGCGCGTCACCAGCTCGCAGTCTTTCAGGTTGTAGTGGGCGAGGGCCGGTTTGTCTTCGGCGAAGCGGCGGTCGATCTCGTCCATCCGCTGGTAAGGGTTATCCATCGCTTTCCCTTCTCCCAACAGCGTTTGCGAGACGAACTCCAGGCTAAAGGAGGCGAAGTTCCAGGTGGCGGACTTGAGCGCTTCAATGCCGTCGACAATCAGTCGGCCGGGGGCGCTGGCGAAAAAGTGCCCCTGCTTGTAGCCGTGTTCCCGCCACTCCAGCTCCGCCTGCTGACGCCCAAGACGCAGCGGGATGCCGTAACGTTCGGCGTGCTTTTGCAGCACGCGCAGGTCGAACTGGACCAGATTCCAGCCGACGATCAGGTCAGGATCGTACTGCTGGATCCAGTGATTAAGCTGTTCCAGCAGCTGCGGCCGGCTGGAGACATACTCGAGCGTGAGGTCGCCCGCGTCAGCCGGGTCGCCGTTGGGCGGACCCAGCATAAACACCTGCCGCTGGCCGCAGCCTTCCAGGCCGATGCAGTACAGCTCGCCGTGGCGGTTGGTTTCGATATCCAGCGACACCATGCTGAGCGGCGGACGATAGTGCGGCTCCGGTTTCATTCTGGCGTTGAGGATACGCGCTTCCGGTCCGGCGTCGCCGTCGAACCAGACCGGCGCGGTAATGAAACGCTCCATCAGAAAACGTTCAGGCGGGCGAATATCGGCTTCATAAATGGGGACGCCGGCTTCCTGCAACCGTTTTTCGATACGCTGCAACTGGCGATATTGCGGGCAGTAAAGGCCCAGCAGATCTTCGTGGTGAAAACTTTTCATTCCCAGCGGGCGGAGCTCGGCCTTTTTCTCGCCGTTCAGCGCGGCGCGGACTTCCGCTTCATGGCGGGCGGGAACAAAAGCCACGGCCTGTTGCAGAGGAAGACGCACCTGTTGCGGGCCGTCGTCGGTGGCGAGCCAGAACTCGACCTGTATGCCGGCCGGCGTATCTTGCCAATGGCGGGTGAGCACAAAGCCCTGACGCGGGGAGGAAGCAGTCATAACCTCAGGCCGTATGAAGAAGAAAGACGTCATTAAGTGTGGTTATCTATACAGTGGTTGTCCAGCCTTTTTCGCCTGCCACCTGGTGAGGCAGCGCTTGCAATCGCGGTGCGTCCGAAGTCCGAATGATTGATTTGTCTTATGAAAGACGCGGAAAAATCCGCACCATACGAACGCAACGCGGGGGGCTCATGGTGCAACAGACGCCCATCGCGGGCATTTAAGGCAATCACTTCCTGTTATGTCTGATTTATTAATTGATTAATAACGCGTTTATCCGCCCCGGCTAATTGGCATGGTAATTGCTGATTTTCCCATTGTGGTGCGGGTTATGCCCGTGCGCATTTTTGCTGGCGATAGCCCTATACACAGCTTCATTTCACGATGGGAACGTAAACCACTATTCATTGACGAGGCGGAACATGAAGAGAAGAGTTTTCAACACAACGATAGCGGCGGTCTGTGTGTCCTCAGCGCTGGCGGCCGCGAATGTCATGGCGGACGAAGTGAAAATCGGTGTTGTACTGCCCTTGAGCGGCGCGTTGAGCGGTTATGGCCAGCCGTCACAGAAAGGGGTGACGCTGATTAACGGCATGGAGCCGAAATTAGCCAATGGCGATACCGTCAAGCTGATCATCATCGACGACAAGAGCGACAAGGTTGAAGCCGCCAACGCCATGCAGCGTCTGGTTTCCAGCGACAAGGTGGATGCGGTGATCGGCGAGGTGACCTCGACCAATACGCTGGCGATGACCAAGATGGCGGAAGACACCAAAACGCCGCTGATTTCTCCCACGGCGACCAATGACCGCGTGACGCGCAACCGCGAGTACGTCAGCCGGGTGTGCTTCTCCGACAGCTTCCAGGGCGTGGTAGGCGCGAACCTGGCCAGCCGCGATTTGAAAGCCAAGAAAGCGGCCATCATGTTTGACAGCAGCAACGACTACTCGGTCGGTCTGGCGCGCGCCTTTCGCAATCAGTTTGTGAAAAACGGCGGCACCATCGCGGTGGAAGTGCAGGCCCCCGGCGGCAGCAAGGATTTCAAAGCGCAGCTCTCCACCGTTAAATCCCACAACGTCGATATGATTTACATGCCGATTTACTACACCGAGGGCGCGCTGATTGCCGTACAGGCCAAGCAATTGGGGCTGAAAGTGCCGGTCGTGGGCGGCGACGGTCTGGCGGCCGATCCGATCTTCTTCAAACTCGGTCAGGACGCGGTGGAAGGCTACATGACCACCGACTACTACTCGCCGAATGCAAAAGAGCAGACGCCGGACGGCGAGAAATTCATTCAGGCCTGGACCGCCAAATATAATGAGCCGACTCACACCTGGGGCGCAATGACGGCGGATGCTTACAAAATGATCGTCGCCGCCATGAATAAGTGCAGCGATCCGCACGATCGCGTTTGCGTGAACAAGAACCTGCGCGCAACCACCAACTTTACCGGTATTACAGGGACGTTGACCCTGAAAGGCGGCGACGCCATTCGTCCTGCGGTCATCAACGAAGTCAAGAACGGACAGCTGGCGTTTAAAACGGTGGTCAATCCTTAATCGGCGGGAAGTAGTAAGGAGCGCACAATGGATTTTGCCGTTTTTTTACAGCAGGTGGTCAATGGCATGAGCCTTGGCAGTATGTATGCGCTGATCGCGATTGGTTACACCATGGTGTATGGCGTACTACGGCTGATTAACTTCGCCCATGCGGATATCATGATGGTCGGCGCCTTTGTGGCGCTGATCAGCTTTACCTCCTTCGGGCTGCCTTTCGGGGCAGCTATTTTGTTTTCGGTACTGGTCTCGGCTTTGCTTGGGGTTGCTATCGATCGCATCGCCTATCGCCCCCTGCGGCAGGCGTCCAAAATCTCCATGCTGATCACCGCCATCGGCGTCAGCTTCTTTCTGGAGAACCTCTTTAACGTTGTGTTCGGCGGCAGCCCGCGTTTCTTCGAATCGCCGCCGTTTTTCAATCAGACGATGACGCTCGGTCAAATCGTGATTACCCAGGTGGCGTGGATGGTGCCGCTGATCACGCTGGTGCTGCTGGCGATCATTCTGTTCATTCTCTACCGCACCCGACAGGGGATGGCGATCCGCGCGGTGGCGTTCGACGTCAATACCGTTCGCCTGATGGGCATTGATGCTAACCACATCATTTCGCTGGTGTTTGCGCTGGGGAGCGCGCTGGCCTCGCTGGGCGGCGTGTTCTATGCCATCAGTTACCCAACCATCGATCCTCTGATGGGGGTCTTGATCGGCCTAAAAGCCTTCGCCGCGGCGGTGCTGGGCGGGATCGGCAGCGTGACCGGGGCGGTCATCGGCGGCTTTATCCTGGGCTTCACCGAAGTGGTGGCGGTCGCCGTATTTCCTGAGCTTGGGGGGTACAAAGATGCTTTCGCCTTCCTGTTTTTAATTTTGGTGCTGCTGTTCAGACCGGTGGGCATCATGGGTGATGAACGACTGGAAAGGAGCCGCTTCTGATGAGAATGCCGCAGACCTCCTCTTCGCTGCTGTTGTGCTATATCGTTCTGTTCGCACTGGCTTTTTTAGGGCTATTTACCCTGCAGAGCGCGTTCGATGATTATGTACTTCGGATTATCTGCAACATCTTTATCTTTATGATCCTGGCGGTCAGCTACAACCTGATCAATGGGGTCACCGGTCAGCTGTCGCTGGAGCCGAACGGCTTCGTCGCCATCGGCGCGTATGTCACGGCGCTATTACTGCTGACCGCAGACAACAAAACAGAGATGTTCGAAATGGCGTCGCCCAGCCCCTTCATTCTGGCTTTGCACACCACGTTCCTGCCCGCGCTGATCATCAGTGGTATCTGCGCGGCGGTGGTCGCCGTCTGTCTGTCGTTCCCGGTCTTTCGCGTACGCGGCGACTATTTGGCGATCGTCACTCTGGGATTCGGCTTCATTATCAAGATCCTGGCGATCAACAACCCGCAGATCACCAACGGCGCTATCGGACTGAATGAGATCCCGCAGGCGGAACACATTTTGTACTGGTGCGGGTTTATCGCGTTGATCGCCGTACTGTTCGTCCTGCAACTGGTGTATTCCAAATACGGGCGGGCGATGAAGGCGGTGCGCGATGATGAGGACGCCGCAATCGCCATGGGGATCAACACCTTCCGCATTAAAACCTGCGCGTTTGCGACCAGCGCCTTTTTCGAAGGCATCGGCGGCGGCCTGTTAGCCTCCCTGCTGACCATCATCTCGCCGGATCTGTTCGACTTTATGCTGACGTTCCAGCTGCTGATCATCATCGTGCTGGGCGGATTGGGCAGCACCACCGGCGCGATCCTGGGGACGATCATCGTGGTGGGCAGCGGCGAGTGGCTGCGCTTCCTCGACCAGCCATTGACGCTATTCGGCCAGGATTTGGGCGCGCACCCCGGCCTGCGGATGGTGGTGTTCTCGCTGGTGCTGTTGATCATCATGCTGTTCGCGCGCGAAGGGCTGCTGGGCAAACAGGAAATCTGGGAAATACGCAGGAGGCGCCAGAATGGCAAATGAGACATTACTTCGCGTGGCGGACGTCACCATGCAGTTTGGTGGGCTGCGCGCTATCGACGGCGTCAGTTTTCAGATAGCGCCCGCGGAGATCTTCGGTTTGATCGGGCCGAACGGCGCCGGAAAAACCACGCTGTTTAACGTGATTACGGCCAACTACAAGCCGACCGGCGGCACGGTGGAGCTGGAGTCTCAGGCGCTGACCGGGCTGAAACCGAATCAGGTGGTTAACCGGGGGATCGCCAGAACGTTCCAAAATATCCGGCTGTTTCCGTCCATGACGGTGCTCGACAATGTATTGATCGGACTCGATCGTTTTATTCATTACTCCTTCCTTGAAGCCGCTTTGCGCTGCGGGCGCTTCTTCACGGCGGAAAAACGCGCGCGGGAAAAAGCGATGCAGCTGCTCGAGTACATCGGCATCGCCGAACACGCGCATTCGCTGGCGACCAATCTGAGTTACGGCAATCAGCGTAAGGTGGAGATTGCGCGGGCGCTGGCGACATCGCCCAAACTGTTGTTGCTGGACGAGCCCGCGGCAGGGATGAACCCACGCGAGACGGCCGAACTGGCGCAGCTTATTTTTAAGATGCGGAAGGACTTCGGACTGACGGTGCTGTTGATCGAACATGATATGTCGTTTGTGAACTCCCTGTGCGAGCGGGTGATGGTGCTGGATTACGGCAAAGCGCTGTTCAGCGGCACGCCGAATGAGGCCATCAATCATCCTGACGTCATCGCCGCGTATCTGGGGGACATCGATTATGCTTAAAGCGACCGATCTACGGGTTTTTTACGGCCTGATTCAGGGGCTGAAGGGGATCGACATTGAGGTCAACAACAGCGAGATCGTGACGTTAATCGGCAGTAACGGGGCCGGGAAAACGTCGACGCTGAACGGCATCATCAATCTGGTGAAGTCGACGGGCGTGGTCAATTTTCTCAACGAGGATATCTCCCACCGACAAACGCACCAGATTGTTCGTCAGGGGCTGGCGCTGGTGCCGGAAGGGCGCAAGGTGTTCACCAACCTGACCATCGAAGAAAACTTACGGATGGGGGCGTACAACAACCCGGTCAGATTCAGCTATCTGCGCGACAAGATGTATGCCATGTTCCCTCGCCTGAAAGAGCGGCGCGCGCAGCTGGCGGGCACCATGAGCGGNGGCGAGCAGCAGATGCTGGCGATCGCCCGCGCGCTGATGAGCGAACCGGCCTTGTTGATGCTGGATGAGCCCAGCCTGGGACTGGCGCCGAAGGTGGTGGGCGAGCTGTTCAACATCATCCGCCAGCTGCGTGAGGAGAAGATCACGATCCTGCTGGTCGAGCAGAACGCGACGGCGGCGTTGAAAATCGCCGATCGGGCCTACGTGCTGGAGAACGGCAAAATTGTGCTGCAAGGGCCCGCGCAGGCGATTCTGGCCAATCCGGAGGTAAAGGCGATGTATCTCGGCGGTTGAGGCTTGGGGGGAGTTGCCGNCGCCGTCATCCTCCGTCTTAGGGGGGGCCTCTTGCGTCCGTGGCCTGCACGATGGGTTCATCCAGCAAGCCTACGGGCCAGCGGCGAGCGAGGGGCTGCCGTCCGGCGGTTTTCTGCTATTATCCCGAAGTCCTGATTTTTAGCGCAGATAAGTAGGGATTTATGCAAGCCTGGCTTGAGCACTTGGTTACTCAATCGTTGGCCTATTCACTGCTGGCCGTTTTGCTGGTGGCTTTTCTTGAGTCGCTGGCGTTGGTGGGGCTGCTGCTACCGGGCACCTTGATGATGGCGTCGCTGGGCACGTTGATCGGCAGCGGACACGTGGGACTGTATCCGGCCTGGGGGGTAGGCATTATCGGCTGCCTGCTGGGGGATTGGATTTCCTATTACATCGGCTGGCGCTTCAAGGATCGGCTACACGGCTGGTCGTTCGTACAGAAGCACAGCGCCTATCTTTACCGCATCGAAAAAATGCTCCATCAGCATCATCTCGCGACCATTCTGGTCGGGCGCTTTATCGGCCCGACACGGCCGCTGATCCCGATGGTTGCGGGGATGCTGGAACTGCCTCCGAAACGATTTTTGGTCCCGAACATCATCGGCTGCCTTACCTGGCCGCCGGTGTATCTGATGCCGGGCATTCTGGCGGGGGTGGCGATTGATATTCCCCACGCGGCGGACAGCGGCAGCTTCCGCTGGCTGTTGCTGATTGCCGCGGTGCTGAGCTGGAGTGCCGGATGGCTGCTGTGGCGCGCATGGCGTGCTCGTCGTGCGCCGTCGGAAGGGTGGCTGACGCCAGCGCGTTTACGCTGGCTGGCGCCGATAGCGATGATAGCCGCGGTGATCAGCCTGGTGCTGCTGTGGCGGCACCCGCTGATGTCGGTCTACCTGCACCTGTTGCTGCAAATCTTTCGCGGCTAATTAGCGATAAAATTCCGCCACCTGCTCGAAAATGCGGGTGTCGTCGCCATGGCGACGCACCTGCAGCACATCTTCCAGTTTTTCCACCTGACTGATCATCTGCGCCAGACGGTCGTCGTCGTTCACCAGCAGCCAGATGCGGCTTTGTTCACCGCCTGGCAGCGGCATACACATAATACCTTCCACGTTGAACGCCCGGCGGGCGAACAGCCCGCAGACATGAGACATGACGCCGGGATGGTTGCGTACGGATAGCTCAAGCGTGACCTGGGTTGAAGAGGATGCGGTCTGCATAGGGTTAATCTCCAATCATCTCAATGTTGGCGGCGCCTGGCGGCACCATCGGATAAACTTTTTCGTTCACATCGATCAGCGCATGAATCAGCGCCGGTCCCGGCTGGTTCAGGATGTTGCGCAGGGCCGCTTGCGGATCTTCCTCCGCATTTAAGTCACAGGTCGCCAGTCCGAACCCGGCGGCAATTGCCAGGAAATTGGCCTGATAGCTGTAGTCGGACGCCACGTAACGCTGCTGATAGAACAGCTCCTGCTGCTGGTGGACCATCCCCAGCGCCTGATTGTTCATCAGCACGATTTTGACGTTGAGGCGCTGTTCAGCCAGCGTCGCCAGCTCCTGAATATTCATCATCAGGCTGCCGTCGCCGGAGAAGCACACCACCGTGCGATCCGGTTCCGCCAGCGCGGCGCCGATGGCGGCCGGCACGCCGAAGCCCATCGTCCCTAAACCGCCAGAGGTCAGCCATTGACGCGTGCGACGCAGCGGATATGACTGGGCCACCCACATCTGATGCTGACCGACATCGGTCGAAATAATGGCGCTGTCGTCCAGCGATTCGGCCACGGCATGGATCAGACCGTAGTGGCTCAGCGGATCGTCCTGCTGCAGATTGGCAGGGAATTCCTGCTGCAGCGCACTTACCTGACGGCGCCACTCGGCGCGCGTCTGCGGCTCGATCAACGGCAGTAACTGCGTCAGCCCCTTGGCGACATCGGCATGCAGCGCTACGTGGGGCTGGCGGATTTTGCCCAGTTCGGCGGCGTCAATATCCATGTGGATAATGCTGGCGTTCGGGCAGAACTGTTCGGCTTTGCCAATTGCGCGATCGTCAAAGCGCGCGCCCAGAACGATCAACAGATCGGATTGTTGCAGGATCATGTTGGTGGATCGTGCGCCGTGCATCCCCAGCATCCCCAGCGACAGGGGATGATCGGCAGGCATGGCGCCGAGCGCCATCAATGTCATGGTGGTGGGAATACCGGCGGACTCCGCCAGTTGGATCGCCTGCGTGTGCGCTCCGGCGCTGACGATCCCGCCGCCAAGATACAGTACGGGACGGCTGGCGGCGTTGATCATCGCGGCTGCTTTCTCGAGGGCCTGGGGTTCGGCGGCGACCGGCGCGTCGTTCGGCGTGGGCGCAGGCAGGGCGTCCAGCTCAATGGTGGAGGTTTGGACATCTTTCGGCACGTCGATCCACACCGGTCCGGGGCGGCCGGATTGCGCGATGCGGAATGCCTCGTTCATGACGTGCGCCAGCTCGTTGATGTCACGCACCAGATAGTTGTGTTTGGTGACGGGGATGGAAATGCCGTAGGTGTCTACTTCCTGAAATGCATCGCTGCCGATCATGTTGGAGGAGACCTGTGCGGTGATACAGACCAGCGGGATGGAGTCGAGTTTCGCGTCCGCAATCGCGGTCAGCAGGTTGGTGGCGCCGGGACCGCTGGAGGCCATGCAGACCGCCGCTTTGCCGCTGGCGCGCGCCATGCCCTGCGCGATGAAGCCCGCGCCCTGCTCGTGTCGCGCCAGTACGTGGCGAATGGTTCGGCTTTGTCCCAACGCATCGTACAACGGCAGGGCGGCCCCGCCGGGAATGCCCGTAACGGTCGTGATGCCTTGCTGCTCCAGCATGTGGACGATCAGCTCAGCTCCGGTATAACGCATAGTCATATCCTTTATCAGAGCCGGTGCAGTTTGGGAGCGGGGGGCAGAAAGAACAAACCCCGCTCGGCTGGCGCCGGCGGGGTTTGAGAATCTCTTCTGGATTCGGACCCGTTACGGCGCGTTGCCGACCACGACGACGACCACTAGGCGCACGACGACGACCGCATCGACGAGTGCGGTGTTGGATAGTGCTAGCGTGGAGGACGTGTGTTTCACGGAGAATCCTGTAATTGGTTTTTTTAAACCATGTGCATGGACAGGCCATATTCACATGGGCTGTGGCAGACAATAACCCACAACCGTGAAAAGGTCAAAACCTGTTCGCCATCAGTTTTTATTTTGTTCAGCGGGGGCGATCCCGAGGATCTGAGCGGCGGCAACGCGCCCCTGTTGCAGGTCGCGGGTTGAGCCGTCGTAAGCCACGCGGCCATCGACCACCAGCGCGGTGCGATCGGCGATACGGGCGGCGTCCTCAAGGTGGTGCGAGACCATCAGCAGCGTCAGTTGGCGATCGCGGCATACGTCGTCGACCAGCGTCAGCATCTCTGCGCGCAACGCCGGGTCGAGCGCGGAGAACGGCTCATCCAGCAGCAAAATCGGCTGCTGGCGCAGCAGGCAACGCGCCAGCGCCGCCCGTTGCCGCTGGCCGCCCGACACCTGCGACGGGAGCCGATCCAACAGGGCGGTCAACCCGACACGTTCAGCGATGTGATTCAACGCTACGCGCTGCGGCTGTGTCAGCTTCAGACCGGGATGCAGTCCCAGCGCGATATTCTGCGACAGCGTCAGGTGGGGGAAGAGATTGTTTTCCTGAAACAGAATCGACACCGGCCTTTTGGCCGGCGGCGTCCGGCGGTGATCCGCGCCGTTCAGCAGAAGCTGGCCGCTATCCGCGAGAAGAAAACCGGCGATAAGGCTGAGCAGCGAGCTTTTGCCTGCGCCGCTTGGACCGAGCACGGCGACGCGTTCACCGGCTTCCACGCGCAGATCGAACTGCATCGGCTGGTGCTGGTAGAGATAAGTCAGTTTATCGAGAACGATCATAATCGCCTGCCCGTTTTTCAATCAGGGTGAACAGAACAAAACATAGCAGCAGCAAAAGCAGAGCGGTCACGGCGCCGTCGGCGCTGCGGTAAGCGCCGATTTGCTGGTACAGATAAAACGGCAGCGTCCGGAACTGTTCGTTGCCGAACAGCGCGATGATGCCGAAATCGCCAAGCGAGAGAATCGAGGAAAACGCCAGCGCCTGAGCGATCGGCGCCCGCAGCGCCCGGAGTTCGATGGTTTGCAGTCGCCGCCAGCCGCGGATATCCAGCGACTGACACAGCAGGTTGTAACGCTCGGCGATGTCATACATCGGATTTTCCAGCACTTTCAGCGCGTAGGGGATTGCCATCAGCGCGTTCGTCGCCGCCACCAGCCACAGGGGCGACGTCGGCAGCCCGATGGTGCCGTTCAGCAGCAGGAAAAAGCCGCTCGCCAGCACGATGCCGGGCATCGCCAAAATCAGCATGCCGCTGAGATCCAACAGCTGGGCGGAGAGCGGGCGGCGACGCAGTTTAAGTTCCCGGCTGCTCCACAGCAGCATCAGCGTTAGCAATACGCACAGCAGGCCGGAGATAAGCGCGACCTTTAGCGAGGTCCACAGCGCATCCCACAGTGCGGGCTGACGCAACACGACGGGCAGGGAGGCGTTCAGTCCGTCCGTCACCACGGCCAGCAGCGGCGGCAGAAGCAGCACGAGCGCGGCCACGATCAACAGCGCGTCCGTTATGCGGTTGAACCGGGTATCCTGAGGATTTCGCCAGCGCGTCTGCTGGCTGTACCCGACCGGCAGCAGTTTGGCCAGCCGCTGGCTGAGCAGAACCAGACCGAGGCAGCATCCCATCTGGATTAGCGCCAACAGCGAGGCGCGCGCCGGATCGTAGTCGAAGCTCAACGCCTGATAGATCGCCAGCTCGATGGTGGTGGCTTTGGGTCCGCCGCCTAGCGAGAGCACGACGGCGAAACTGGCGAAACAGAGCATAAAGATCAGCGCGGCTGCAGGCAGAAGCTGTCGGCGCAGCCACGGCCACTCCACGATGCGAAAATGTTGCCACTCCCCCATTCCGAGCTGCGCGGCCACCTGCCGCTGTTCGGTGGCGATGCCTTCCAGCGCCTGCAGCATCAGTCGCGTCGCCAGCGGCAGATTGAAGAAAACGTGCGCCAGCAGTATGCCGCCGAGTCCATAGGGGGAAAACGAGTAAGACATCCCGAACGCCGCCGTCAACTGCGAGAGCCATCCGTGCCGCCCGTAGACGCTCAGCAGGCCGAACACGGTCACCAGAACCGGTAGCACCAGCGTCATGGCGTATAGTCTAAGCAGCCAGCGATGCCCCGGAAAACGGCGGCGATAGAGCGCGCGCGCCAGAAAAATCGCCGGGATGGTCGACAGCAGCGTCGAGAGCGACGCCTGCCAAAACGTGAAGCGGATGACGTGCCACAGATAGTCGTCCTGCCATAGCGCGCGCCACGGATTCTGAGGCGCCTGAAGCCACAGCGCGCCGAAGGCCAGCGCGGCGACCACGACCAGCAGCAGCGCGGCGACGGCNCCGGGCCAGAGCCAGCCGGGGATTAGCGGCTGACGGCGCGTTGCCATGCCTGAATCCAGTCGTTACGCTGCGCGGCGACTTGCTGCGGCGTATATGACAGCGTCGTCGCCGGTTTGTCCAGTCGCTGGAAGCCCGCGGGCAGCGGCGTGTCGATGACCGGATACATCCAGTTGGTGGTCGGGATGAGCTGCTGGAAGGCCGGGCTGACCATGAACTTCAGGAAGCGCTCGGCCAGCTGTGGCTGTTGGCTGCTTGCCAGACGACCGGCGACCTCCACCTGGAGATAGTGTCCCTCGCTAAAGGGCGCCGCGACATAGTTCTCTTTCTTCTCTTCGATGATGTGATAGGCGGGCGAGGTGGTGTAGCTCAGCACCAGATCGGCTTCGCCCTTTAGAAACAGCCCATAGGCTTCGCTCCAGCCTTTGGTGACGGTGACCGTCTTGGCGGCCAGCTTCTGCCAGGCTTGCGGGGCGTCGTCGCCATAGACCTTCTGCATCCAGAGCAGCAGACCGAGGCCCGGCGTGCTGGTGCGCGGATCCTGATAAATGACTTTCCACGGCTCTGGGCTGTCGACGAGTTCATGCAGGCTGCGCGGTGGGTTTTTCAGTTTGTCGCGGTTATAGATAAAGGCGAAGTAGCCGTAGTCATAGGGCACGAAAGTGTCATTATGCCAGCCGCCCGGCAGAGAGAGCGCGTCGGTATCGACGGTCCGCTGGCTGAAGAGGCCGGTGTGTTCCGCGGCTTGAAGCAGGTTATTGTCCAGCCCCAGCACGATATCGGCCTGCGTGCGCTTTCCTTCCATCCGCAGACGGNTAAGCAACGCCACGCCGTCGGCCAGCGCCACAAATTTCAGCTCGCAGTCGCACTCTTTTTCGAATGCGGTTTTAACGCGAGGACCGGGGCCCCATTCCGAGGAGAACGAGTCGTAGGTATAAACGGTTAGCGTGGGTTTCGCCAACGCCGGGGCAGAAAGCATCAACAGGCAGGACAGTAATTTTTTTAACACTTTGCACTCCTGAGAAAAGGGTGGCAAAGGTCTTTGAGCAAGCGGCAAAGCACTCCCAAATCCCTTCGCCGGTATTAACCGGATCAGGTTCGACGGGTATTTTCTCAGCGTAAAGCGGACGGTATGACAGCGCCGGACTTTATCGCACCCCGTTGAGAACTCACGCATTGTAGAGACTTCGTGCCTGGAGTCAAAGCGCGCGTCAGTTTTCCGGCGGCGCGAACCAGGCGGATTTGAAATCAAACCACCCCAGCGTATTCATACGAATCCCGCGCATGCTGCGCTGCCCTTGCAACTGCAGCCAGTGGTGAAAAAGCGGGTGGATCTGCTGCTGAGTCACGAGCGCTTGGCTCCAGTCCGCCAGCGACCAGACGCCCCGACGCCACTGGCTGGCGTCTTCGGCCAGATCCCGATCCAGACAATGCTGCATCAGCGGCAGTTCGTAGAGCAGGGCGAACAGGGAGAACTCGAGCGGTAGATAGAAATTGGCGCTGCCGAGCCAGATATCGCTCGCTTCGGCGCCCTGATACCACTCAGCATAGTCGATGCGTTGGATCGACAGCGTCACGCCGTGGGCCGACAGCAGCCGACGGATGATGTCGCTGATGTCATGATATTCGGCGTGCTCATGATAGAAGGTGAGGTTCAGGTGCGTGAGATCGTCGGGTTTGTCCTGCGTCAGGCGAGGCTGGGCGTGGTGCCAGCGCGGCAGCAGGCCGTAGGCCGGGGACCAGTTGCACTGGNAAGTCTCGTCGGCGAGTCCGAGCAGGGCGACAGGACTCAGAACCTGACACAGCCAGTCTCTGATGTCCGGGCGCGAGGTCAGCGGCGAGCGCCGGTCGAATAGCAAAAAGTAACAGCCTTCCTCCAGTCGATTCTCCAGTTCATTGTTCGGCGAGTTGTCATTTTGTAGTTGAAGCGAGCAGGAGGGCGCGTCCGGCGCGTCCGGCAATACCCAGACGCTGACTTCGTCGATGAGCGCGCGATATCCGAAATAGTCGTCGAAGGCGTTAATTTTCAACTGCGTGTTGCTGTTACGCAGCACAGCGTAAGGGCCGGTGCCCACCGGGTGACGGATGAAGTCGGGAAGCGTTTTCCACTCCTGCGGCAAAATCATCGCGGACACGCTGCCGAGCAGCCAGGGAAACCAGACATCCGGCGTCGTCAGGTGCACGTCCAGCACGGACGGAATGGGCGACTCGATGGCGAAAATATGTGAAAACAGCGGCATGGCGGTGATGCGTTGCAAAGACGCGATCACATCTTCCATCGTCAGCTCCCGACCGTGATGAAAACGAACCGCCGGGCGCAGGTAAAAACGCCAGTGCTGGGGTGTGACCTGCTGCCAGTGATGGGCTAAATCCGGCAGGAGTTCCCCATTTTCCTCATTTATGGTGGTTAACCCGCTAAATATCTGGCGGGCCAGATGCGTCTCCGAACGTCGCAGCGCCGAGCCGGGCAGCAGATTACGCATCGGCCGATAGTAGGCGATGCGCAGCAGATGTTTACCTTGCCGGAAACTGCGCCCGATGTGGGAGAGCAGCATCTGCCGCACCTGTGATTTGTCCCCCACCAACTGCACCAGCTGGTCGATCCGATCCTGCTCCAGCAGGTCTTCCGCCCGCTGTTGCTGCAGCGTCAGACCGGTATAGAGGAAGCTAAGCCGTGAGCGTTTCCCTCGCCCCGCTTCTGCTTCCCAGGTCAGCCAACCCTCTTCCTGCATGGCTCGCAGGAGCGAGCGAATATGCCGCCGCGAGCAGTTGAGGACGCCGGTCAGCTCCTGCAACGTGGTGTCGGTAGGCTGTCCTTGCAGGTGTTGCCAGAGCCGGATGAACTGTTGTTGCAGTCGGGATGAGGACATAAAGGGGAACTCCGCAGCCAAAAGTCATCAATATATTTTCCCCTATCTTACGTTGATACTTTGTCACAACGAAAGCGCAAATAATGAACGGTCGGAGGGCATGACGATGGCACTATCACGATTGTATCGGAGTTATCGCAATATCCTGTCCCTGGGACACTCGGCGTGGGGGCGCTGGTTGTCGGCTTCTCAGCGGCTGGCGCTGCTGATGCAGGTGACGCAGTGGCAGACGGAGAATATGTCTGATGAGGAATACCGTCACTGGATTTGATGGTGACGACGTTTCGGTTTTCTGAGTGATGGTGAAGATTTCACCGGCCGGCGGTCATCCCGCCGGCTTTTTTTTGGACCGAAATAAGTGACAAGATCTTATGCTAATATGGGCTATAGAAGTGAGTAAAGGAACGTCAAAGTCGATATAAACATTCAACCTATGGTAACATGCTAGTAAATGAAACTGGGTTAATCGGTTATAGCGAAATAAAAAACTATCTTGATGTGACCATCCTTCAGTGAGACGTTTCAATTCAGTCTATTACATTAAAACAGGTAAAATAATTCACTATGAAGTTACGCAGAAAAAAGGCACGACCCATCGTTCTGGGCGATGTCACCATTATTGACGACACGCGTTTACGTAAAGCCATTACCGCCGCTGCGCTCGGCAATGCCATGGAATGGTTTGATTTCGGTGTGTACGGCTTCGTTGCCTATGCATTGGGCCAAGTCTTCTTCCCCGGCGCTAACCCCAGCGTCCAGATGATCGCCGCACTGGCGACCTTCTCCGTTCCCTTCCTGATTCGTCCGCTGGGCGGGCTGTTCTTCGGCTCCCTGGGCGACAAATACGGCCGTCAGAAAATATTGGCCATCACCATTATCATCATGTCGGTCAGTACCTTCTGTATCGGCTTGATACCGTCCTATAACTCCATTGGGATCTGGGCGCCGATACTGCTGCTGCTGGCTAAAATGGCCCAGGGCTTCTCCGTGGGCGGCGAATATACCGGCGCATCCATCTTCGTCGCCGAATACTCCCCAGACCGGAAGCGTGGCTTCATGGGTAGCTGGCTGGACTTTGGCTCCATTGCCGGGTTTGTGCTGGGCGCGGGCGTTGTGGTGCTGATCTCCGCCATCATCGGCGAAGCCGCGTTCCTGGAATGGGGCTGGCGTATCCCGTTCTTCCTGGCGTTGCCGCTCGGGATCATCGGTCTCTACCTGCGTCATGCGCTGGAAGAAACACCGGCGTTCCAGCAGCACGTTGAGAAGATGGAAAAAGACGACCGCGACGGTTTGAACACCGGACCTCGTGTCTCTTTCAAAGAGATCGCCACCAAACACTGGAAAAGTCTGCTGTCTTGTACGGGGCTGGTCATTGCCACCAACGTCACTTACTACATGCTGCTGACTTACATGCCGAGCTACCTGTCGCATAACCTGCACTACTCCGAGAACCACGGTGTGCTGATTATCATCGCCATCATGATCGGGATGCTGTTTGTCCAGCCGGTGATGGGGCTGCTCAGCGACCGCTTCGGACGTAAACCGTTCGTCGTGATCGGTAGTGTGGCGATGTTCCTGCTGGCTATCCCTTGCTTCATGATGATCAACAGCGGCGCAATCGGCTTGATCTTCCTGGGTCTGCTGATATTGGCGGTGATTCTGAACGCCTTTACCGGTGTCATGGCCTCTTCGTTGCCGGCGATGTTCCCGACTCACATTCGCTACAGTGCGTTGGCCAGCGCCTTTAACATCTCTATCCTGATTGCAGGTCTGACGCCGACGGCGACAGCGTGGCTGGTTGAAGCCAGCAACAATCTGTTTATGCCCGCCTACTACCTGATGGTGATTGCCGTCATCGGTCTGATTACCGGTATCTTCATGAAGGAAACGGCCAACAAGCCGCTGAAAGGCGCGACGCCTGCGGCTTCTGACCTGAGTGAGGCCAAAGAGCTGCTGCGCGAGCATCACGATAATATCGAGCATAAAATCGACGATATTAACGGGCAGATCACCGAGCTGGAGAAGAAACGCCAGTCGCTGATCGATCAGCATCCTCGCATCAACGAGTAATCGTTAGCCGCTTTCAGTGAGGCACTCCGCCTTCCTGACGCTAAAACAGGCAGAAGCCCGCTGGGCCTCTGCCTGTTTTTTTCTGGTCGCTTTCCACGGATTTTCCTGTCACACCGCGAAGCTGTTCATCGACGCGCCCACCCCGCGAAAGGTTAATTAAGTTAAATAATTGCGTGATCATAGTGTCTATACAAAATAGTTGAAGCTTGAATGGAGCTCGTTGTACTGTCCGTCGCGTTATATTTTGTCCTATTTTGAAAGGAAAACTCACACATGGCCGAATATGGAAAAGCAGTACCAAGAGAAATAAAAGGATGGAACTGGGGCGCATTTATGTTCAACATCGTTTGGGGAGTGGGCAACAAAACTTACCTGCCGCTGTTGTGTTTTATTCCTGTGTTGAACATTGTCTGGATATTTGTGTGCGGCTTCAAAGGCAACGAATGGGCCTGGCAGAACGCCGACTATGATGATGTCGAAACGTTTAAACGCGTACAGAATAGTTGGAATAGAGCCGGTCTGTTCGCCTTCGTTCTGGCGCTGGTTTCGGTGTTTTTCTCCATTTTTATTCTGTCCACCATGATGGTGTCCATCGCGGGTGCGCTGATGCATTAATCGCATCAAATCAATGGCATTTGTTACTGCGTGACGAATGCCATTTCTTCGGTTATTTCCCCCCTTCTGAACCGTTTCAATCGCTTGAATGTTCACTCTTCGTCTCACTTTGCGAGGCGGCTTCCACACTCTGTAAATGCTTGTATCAATAATTGTTCTCATTATCAGTTGAATGCTAACATTCCTGGCTCGAACACGGTGGAAACCCAGGGGAATGAGTATGGCGGGAGCGAAAGAGTACAAGATTTTCGAGGTCGCGCTGGCGCGTAAACAGCGGCTGAGCCCGTCCATGATGCGCTGTGTTTTTAGCGGCGAGTCGGTGCGCGAGATGACGACCGGCGCGCCCGATCAGCGCATCAAACTCCTGTTCCCGGCAATCGATGGCACGCCGTCTCAATTGCCGGATGTCGCGAATTGGTATGCCGAGCTGCTGGCGTTGCCGAAACGCCAACGTCCGATTGCGCGAACCTACACCCTTCGCCGTTTGAATGCGGCAGCGGGGGAGGTGGAAGTGGAGTTCGTCATTCACGGCACGGAAGGCCCGGCGTCATCATGGGCGATGCGCGCTGAGCCGGGTGATCGTCTGCAGATGGTGGCGCCCTGCGCCGACTCGCGGGGCCGCCAAGGCGGCTATGAGTGGTTGCCCACTGAACAGACCCGCCGGGCGTTGCTGATCGCTGACGAAACCGCGTTTCCCGCCGTGAAAGGGATTCTGGAACAACTGGCCGGTCAGGCGTCTCCGCCTCAGGTTCAGGCTTTTATCGAATTGCCGCTTCGTGCCGACTGTCAGGACTTCAGCCATTTCACCTTCGCTGATATTCATTGGTTGCCGCGGGAGGAGTGCGGGGCAAAACACGGCGAGCGGCTGCTGGATGCGGTCCGCGATGCGCTTATCTTGCCGCAGGCCCAAAGCATGCCTTCCGTCGTGTCGTTAACGGAAGTCCCGGACGACGAACTGTTGTGGGAAAGGGCGGAGAGTCAGCACGGGCAGTTTTTCGGCTGGGTAGCGGCCGAATCATCGGTGGTTAAAGCTTTGCGGCGCTATCTGGTAGGCGAGCGAGGTGTGGCGAGAGAGTCGATGGCGTTTATGGCGTATTGGTGTCAGGGGCCGCGCCGGGAGGGATAAGAGCAGGCCCGCCTAAGCGGGCCTGGGACAGGATGATACGATAAGGCTTAACGCAGGAATGTCGGCTGCGTTTCCTCATAGCGGGCAATCGCCGCTTCGTGTTGCAGCGTCAGGCCGATGTTATCCAGACCGTTGATCATGCAGTGGCGACGGAAGCTATCGATTTCAAACGGATAGCTCTTGTCGCCCGCTTTCACACCCTGAGCTTCCAGGTCGACGGTGAAAGTGATGCCTTCGTTGTTTTCCACCAGGGTGAACAGTTCGTCGACGTCGGCGTCGCTCAGTCGAACCGGCAGCAGCTGGTTGTTCAAGGCGTTGCCGTAGAAAATATCGGCGAAGCTCGGCGCAATCACCACGCTGAAGCCGTAGTCGGTCAGCGCCCATGGGGCATGTTCGCGAGATGAACCGCAGCCGAAGTTTTCACGGGTCAGCAGGATACTGGCGCCTTTGTAACGAGGCTGGTTCAGCACGAACTCGGGATTCGGCTGCTGGCCCGCATCATCCAGAAAACGCCAGTCGTTGAACAGGTGCTGGCCGAAACCGGTACGGGTCACCTTCTGCAGAAACTGCTTGGGAATGATGGCATCGGTATCGACGTTGGCGTTGTCCAGCGGGACGACCAGACCAGTATGTTGAGTAAATTTAGTCATGGGTTATCCCTCTCAGTTCAGTTCACGAATGTCGGCGAAACGACCGGTCACCGCGGCTGCGGCGGCCATTGCGGGGCTGACCAGATGAGTCCGTCCGGCACGGCCCTGACGACCTTCGAAGTTGCGGTTGCTGGTGGAAGCACAGCGCTCGCCCGGATTCAGACGGTCGTTGTTCATCGCCAGACACATCGAGCAGCCAGGCAGGCGCCATTCAAAGCCGGCCTCGATGAAGATCTTGTCCAGACCTTCCTCTTCCGCCTGCGCTTTTACCGGGCCTGAGCCGGGAACGACCATCGCCTGTACGCCCGCGGCGACTTTACGGCCTTTGGCGATAGCGGCGGCGGCGCGCAGATCTTCGATCCGCGAGTTAGTGCAGGAGCCGATGAAGACTTTGTCGATGGCAACGTCGGTCAGTTTGATCCCCGCTTTCAGCCCCATGTAATTCAACGCTTTTTCGGCGGAGGCGCGCTCAACCGGATCGTTGAAGGATTCCGGTGCCGGAATCGCCTGATTCACGCCGATCACCTGACCGGGGTTGGTGCCCCAAGTGACCTGCGGCGCGATGTCGGCGGCGTTCAGCGTGACGACGCTGTCGAACTGCGCATCCGCGTCCGATTTCATCGTTTTCCAGTAAGCCACGGCTTCTTCCCATTCGCCGCCCTTTGGCGAGAACTGGCGCCCTTTCAGGTAGGCGAAAGTCGTTTCATCCGGAGCGACCAGGCCGGCTTTGGCGCCCATTTCAATCGCCATGTTGCACAGGGTCATACGGCCTTCCATGCTCAGCGCTTCGATGGCCTTGCCGCAGAACTCGACCACATGACCGGTGCCGCCGGCGCTGCCGGTTTTACCGATGATCGCCAATACGATGTCTTTGGCGGTGATGCCGGGGGCCGCATCGCCGGTGACTTCAATCTTCATGGTTTTCGCGCGGCCCTGTTTCAGGGTCTGCGTCGCCATCACGTGTTCAACTTCAGAAGTCCCGATGCCGAACGCCAGCGAACCGAACGCGCCGTGTGTGGCCGTGTGGGAGTCGCCGCAGACGATGGTCATGCCCGGCAGCGTCATGCCTTGCTCAGGACCGATCACGTGAACGATGCCCTGATAGGGGTGGTTCAGATCGTACAGCTGTACGCCGAACGCTTTGCAGTTCTTGATCAGTTCCTGCATCTGGATGCGGGCCATCTCACCGCTGGCGTTAATATCGCGCGTCTGGGTGGAGACGTTGTGATCCATCGTGGCGAAGGTTTTGCTGGGCTGACGCAGCTGGCGGCCCTTGGCGCGCAAGCCGTCGAACGCTTGGGGCGATGTTACTTCATGCACCAGATGACGGTCGATATACAGCAGCGGCGTTTCGTTTTCCGCTTCGTACACGACGTGCGCATCAAATAATTTCTGATATAACGTTTTACCCATGATCACACCCCTTCCGCGACATAGCGGGCAATCACGTCGCCCATTTCACTGGTGCCGATGGCTTTACCGTCACGAGCCAGATCGCCCGTGCGGTATCCGGCCTCCAGCGCATGATTCACCGCTTGCTCAATGGCGGAAGCGGCGGCATCTTCNCCCAGGCTGTAACGCAGCAGCAGGGCCGCAGACAGGATTTGTGCAATCGGGTTGGCGATGTCTTTGCCAGCGATATCAGGCGCGGAACCGCCTGCGGGTTCATACAGACCGAAGCCGGATTCGTTCAGGCTGGCGGAAGGCAGCATGCCCATCGAGCCGGTGATCATGGCGCATTCGTCGGAAAGAATGTCGCCGAAAATGTTGGAGCACAGCACCACGTCGAACTGGGCCGGATCTTTGATCATCTGCATCGTGGCGTTGTCGATGTACATGTGATTCAGCTTCACATCCGGGTAATCTTTGGCGATTTCGGTAACGACCTCGCGCCACAGGATGCTGCTCTGCAGCACGTTCGCTTTGTCGATAGACGTCACGATATGGCGGCGTTTACGTGCGGATTCGAAGGCGATGCGTGCGATGCGTTCAATTTCGAAACGGTGGTAGACCTCAGTATCGAAAGCGCGTTCATCTTTACCGCTGCCTTCGCGGCCTTTCGGCTGGCCGAAATAGATCCCGCCGGTCAGTTCGCGGACGCACAGGATGTCGAAACCTTTCGCCGCGATGTCTTCGCGCAGCGGGCAGAACGCTTCCAGCCCCTGATACAGACGAGCCGGACGCAGGTTGCTAAACAGGCTGAAGTGTTTACGCAGCGGCAGCAACGCGCCGCGCTCAGGCTGCTCTGCCGGGGGCAAATGTTCCCATTTCGGACCGCCCACGGAACCGAACAGAATGGCGCTCGCCTGTTCGCAGCCGGTGATGGTGTCTTTCGGCAGCGGTGTGCCCTGACGATCGATGGCGGCGCCGCCGATATCGTACTCGCTGGTTGTTATGTTTAAACCAAAACGCTGGCGTACGGCTTCCAACACTTTATATGCCTGCGCCATGACTTCCGGACCGATGCCGTCACCAGGCAGTACGGCGATATGGTAACTTTTGTTCATCACACTGTTTCCTGACTATTTTGTTTGTTGTTCTGCTGCTGCAAACGCAGTAATTCCTTTTCAACCATCTGCGCGCGCTGAATATTGTTCAATACGTTCACCATGGCGTTCGCGGAGGATTCGACGATATCCGTCGCCAGACCCACGCCGTGGAAGCGGCGGTTCTGATATTCGACCACGATGTCTACCTGACCCAGCGCTTCTTTGCCGTGACCTTTGGCGGACAGCTGATACTGCACCAGATTGATATCGAAACCGGTGATACGGTTGATGGCTTTGTAGACGGCGTCGACCGGGCCGTTGCCGGTGGCGGCTTCTGATTTGATTTCGTCGCCGCAGGCCAGTTTGACCGACGCTGTGGCCATGACGCTGGAGCCTGATTGTACGCTGAAATAATCCAGGCGGTAGAGGGCGGCGTCTTCTTGTTTATTGTTGATGAACGCCAGCGCTTCCAAGTCGTAATCAAACACTTGGCCTTTCTTGTCCGCCAGTTTCAGGAAGGCGGAGTACAAATCATCCAGGTTGTAGTCGCACTCTTTATAGCCCATCTCTTCCATGCGGTGTTTTACGGCGGCGCGGCCTGAGCGTGACGTCAGGTTCAGCTGCNCTTCTTTCAGACCGATGGATTCCGGCGTCATGATTTCGTAGTTTTCGCGATTCTTCAGCACGCCGTCCTGATGGATGCCGGAAGAGTGGGCGAAGGCGTTGGCGCCGACGACGGCTTTGTTGGCCGGAATCGGCATATTGCAGATCTGACTGACCATCTGGCTGGTGCGATAAATTTCCTGATGGTTGATGTTGGTGTGCAGATTCATCAGCTTTTGACGCACTTTGATCGCCATGATGACTTCTTCCAGCGCACAGTTACCGGCGCGTTCGCCGATGCCGTTCAGCGTTCCTTCGACCTGACGGGCGCCCGCGTTGACCGCCGCCATGGCGTTGCCGACCGCCAGACCCAGATCGTCGTGGGTGTGGACGGAGATAATGGCTTTATCGATATTGGGAACGCGCTGGTACAGCGAAGCGATGATATTGCCGAATTCATGAGGCAGGGTATAGCCGACGGTATCTGGAATGTTGATAGTGCGGGCGCCGGCATTAATAGCGGCTTCCACGACGCGACTCAGATCGTCAATCGGCGTCCGTCCCGCATCTTCACAGGAGAACTCGACGTCGTCGGTGTAGTTGCGCGCGTGTTTGATCATATAGATGGCGCGTTCAATCACGTCATCCAGCGTACTGCGCAGCTTGGTGGCGATATGCATCGGCGAGGTGGCGATAAAGGTATGAATACGGAATGCGTCAGCCACTTTCAGGGCTTCGGCCGCAACATCGATATCCTTCTCTACACAGCGGGCCAGTGCACAGACGCGGCTGTTTTTGATCTGCCGGGCGATGGACTGTACTGAATCGAAATCACCAGGCGATGAGACCGGGAAGCCCACTTCCATCACATCGACCCCCATACGTTCTAATGCCATGGCGATCTGAATCTTTTCCTTAACGCTCAGACTGGCCTGCAGCGCCTGCTCACCATCACGCAATGTGGTATCGAAAATAATCACTTCTTGGCTCATCGCTCTGGTTCCTTTGTCTTGTAAATTCTGACGCCCGGCGAGTAAAAAAAAACCCGCGCAATGGCGCGGGCTTTTTGAAGGTGTGGCGTGAAAATCAGCTGTAAATTTCGCCCACCGGCATACCGCGCATGTTAGATGCGATTAGTAGTAGGCCTAGTAGTTTTGCGAAGTGAGACATGCTGATTGTCTTCCAATGTTTGTTAGTAAATTGCTTCTCTATTATTGGTACTTGAATACTGTGGGTATGTCAACGTTTGATTTTTACGGCAACGAGGGGGTTTTTACCCGGATTTCGGCGACAAATTCGGCTTGAGTTGTTCTAAAAATAGCCAGGTTGCGCGGTGGATAAGTTGAGTCCTTGGGCAGGTTATGTCGGCATACAGGCACCCATATCGCGCTTTTTCGGGCAGAAAAGAGGATAAGCGCCGATAATATTTTTTGCTGAGCTCGCTGAAGCTCATGGGATATTTTCAGACCAACGCCGATTCTTTTGGAGTTTTAACGTAGTAAAAGTGCTTTTGGCAGCAATTTCCCCGATCGCATGCAAGAGCGTGAAGTCCGCGGAATTTGCCTGCCGTAAAGACTGCCATTATGTTGATGCGTCCTCCTTTGAGGAGGGCGAAATCACCCGGCTTTTATCCCTCGAAAATCCGCCGTAAAACGGCTGTTTATGCGGATAAAAAAATTTACCGGCAGGGTTAATGTTAAGAAAAAACGCGTTCGAAAGGTTTTTCGAGCCCGCGAGGCTGTTTTCATCTAGGGAGAGGAGGACGGTTCTCTAGGTGCTGGCGGACACGTGGTCAGCGGGCACTGAAGCGTGTCATCACTTAATCCGAAGGGGAGTCTGCTCACCGTTATAACTCGGCGCGGCTCCCGGAGGGCAATGGCAATGCCCAAACGGTCTATGAGTGTCATCATACTGTGATAAAAGCAGTTGCTGTCCGGAAGGTTATGCGGTTAGATCGAGCGGATATCCCTGGTTAGTTTATGGCTATCACTCCATTCATTCTTCATTATCTGACTTATTAAGGGGTTACCAGTGAAACTGGATGAAATTGCGCGTCTTGCGGGGGTTTCGCGTACGACGGCCAGTTATGTCATCAACGGAAAGGCGAAACAGTATCGCGTGAGCGATAAGACCGTTGAAAAGGTCATGGCTGTGGTTCGTGAACACAATTATCATCCAAATGCCGTGGCTGCCGGGCTGCGTGCCGGGCGAACGCGTTCTATCGGCCTNGTCATCCCCGATCTGGAAAATACCAGCTATACCCGCATTGCTAACTATCTTGAGCGTCAGGCGCGCCAGCGTGGCTATCAGCTGCTGATCGCCTGCTCGGAAGATCAGCCCGATAACGAAATGCGTTGTATTGAGCATCTTTTGCAGCGTCAGGTTGATGCCATTATCGTGTCTACGTCGTTGCCCCCGGAACATCCTTTCTATCAGCGCTGGGTTAAAGATCCTCTGCCGATTATCGCGTTGGACCGCGCGTTAGATCGCGAGCACTTCACCAGCGTGGTGGGTGCGGATATGGAAGATGCCGAAATGCTGGCGCGGGAGCTGCGTAACATTCCGGCTGAACGGGTGCTCTATCTGGGCGCCTTGCCGGAGTTATCCGTCAGTTTCCTGCGCGAACAAGGTTTTCGGCAGGCCTGGGAGAGCGACCCCCGGCAGGTGGAATATCTCTACGCGAACAGCTACGAACGCAGCGCGGCGGCAGCGATATTCGCGGACTATTTGCAACACAACCCGATGCCGGAAGCTTTGTTCACGACCTCTTTCCCTCTATTGCAGGGCGTGATGGACGTCACATTAAAACAGAGCGGGCGTTTACCGAATAATCTCGCTATCGCCACGTTTGGCGACAACGAACTGCTGGATTTCCTGGAATGTCAGGTGTTATCCGTCGCGCAGCGTCATCGGGAGGTGGCTGAGCGGGTGCTGGAACTGGTACTGGCGAGCTTGGATGAACCGCGTAGACCCAAGGCGGGACTTTATCGTATTCGTCGCAGTCTTTATCGCCGGGGTTCATTAAGTCGTCGTTAAGGCGATAGGGAATTGCCGGGCCGATCTCTTCCCGGCAATTCCTGTTATTCCGGCCGTTATCATCACCATTTATTGCTCGCCATCTGGATGCCTCTCTCCGAATTCTTACTCAGAGCGTGTTATTTCTGAGTATTCGCCTAAGAAAAGTCCCGTTTTATAAAAAAGTTTTTCACCTTTCTACGCCATATCCTAATGGCAAATTAATGGCTAACGAGGCGTTCCCGGCTTCTGACGGATACGCGAAACAGCTGACGACAATATTCCAGGAAATAACCGTAGGCCACGCCCATGACCATCAATATCACGGCATTACTGCTGATGGCCGTAACCATTTGCGAGGCGTTGGCGCCAATGATGAGCAAAATAACCCTATATACCGGCGACTGAAAACTGACATAAGCAATAAGGTCAGCGACGTTTTTGGTCCTGCGGTATTGGGGCGCCAGATTTTGAGCTAAACCGACGATGCGATCGCAGTAGATCCCTTAAGGCCAGGCAATCACGATGTTGAGCGGGATAGAGCGCAGGCGGGAGCAGAGCGACTGCTGGAATGACATGCCTGAAATCAGTATTTCGATCGCCATGCCCGTCACGAAACAGTAAATCACCATGGCGAAGGTGTCAGCCAGCGCGCTGCGCGAGCGTGAGGAGGGGGTGAACATGCTGGTCGGCTCTCGTGTGTCGAAGATAAAACAGAAACACATCAGTCCCGTGGTGTTATGTTTTGTTATTTTGCTTTTTAATCAGCCTAAAATACTGGAATAATTCCATTTATCAGAGATAAGTTTTTATTTTTAATTATTTTTTAGATGATGATTTTACTGTTGAGGGGGGGGTTGCCGTTGGCATCTTATTATCGCGAGAAAGAGATAAATACTTATTTAAAACAACAAATTGTCTTTATCGCCGGAGAGAGAGATGTGCGGATCGCTATTCGTCTCTCTTTTATATAGAATCCGCTCTGCGTCAGACTCTACAGATTATTATTAGTCAGACATGACACATTTACACTGTAAATATAAACAGTCTTTTGGCGTCGGATAAATTCCTTCAAAGCGTTGAAGGCGCCGTTGATAAAATATTCTTGATGAAAAACATTCTGTTTTTCTCAGCGGAAAATGAATTTTTACAATTCAAAACCGTATAGGAGATTTAAGACTTCAGTCTTTTGACAAAAAAGATTGTCAAAAAATACTGATAAATCAGGGGTTGTTGACTAAGTTAGCTTTTGTCGAAAATAAAAAATACGTAACGATATGTGGCTGTGAAAATAATATTGCATAGGTAGTTAAAGCGTATATCTTTCACGCATTCGATGAGGCCTGGTTAATTTCTCTTAATTAATCACAGCCTTAATACTCATTATTTTTTACTGGTGTTTTTTTAACAGTTTTCCCCCCGCCAAAAGTTGCCGAAAATAATGCCTGCCCGCCTCCGTACTTGCTTGACAAGGTTTTCCTCCCCTCCGTAAACTCTGGATCGTGGGAATTTGTGGGACAAAGTGGTAGAAAATGGCATGAAGGGCTAAATACAACCATGTTTCGTGGGGCAAGTCTGGTCAATCTCGACAGTAAAGGACGGCTCGCCGTTCCGACCCGATACCGGGACGTACTGAACGAGGAAGCGAAGGGGCAAATGGTTTGCACCATTGACCTCCACCAGCCATGCCTGCTGCTTTATCTCTTGCCTGAGTGGGAAATCATCGAACAGAAGCTCTCTCGCCTGTCGAGCATGAATCCCGCCGAACGTCGCGTTCAGCGTTTGCTGCTGGGACACGCCAGTGAGTGCCAAATGGATGGTGCCGGGCGTTTATTAATCGCGTCCACGCTGCGGCAACATGCAAAGCTTACAAAAGAAGTGATGCTGGTCGGGCAGTTCAACAAGTTTGAACTGTGGGATGAACAGACCTGGTATCGACAAGTCAAGGAAGACATCGAAGCTGAACAATCGACTCAGGAACCGCTATCTGATCGATTGCAGGACTTATCTCTATAGTCATGACAGAAACTTTTAAACACACGACCGTGCTGTTGGATGAGGCCGTCAACGGCCTGAACATTCGCGGCGACGGTATTTACATTGACGGTACGTTTGGCCGCGGCGGTCACTCCCGTCTGATTCTGTCCCATTTGGGGCCGGAGGGTCGCCTGCTGGCAATCGATCGCGATCCTCAAGCAATCGCCGCCGCCAGCGACATTGACGATGCGCGCTTTTCTATTATTCACGGCCCTTTTTCTTCAATCGCTGAATACGTTGAAGAACGCGGACTGAAAGGAAAAATCAACGGCGTACTGCTGGATCTGGGCGTTTCTTCGCCGCAGCTCGACGATCCGGAACGCGGTTTTTCCTTCATGCGCGACGGCCCGCTCGACATGCGTATGGATCCTACCCGCGGCGTCTCTGCTGCTGAATGGTTGATGAAAGCGGAAGCGGAAGATATCGCCTGGGTGCTCAAAACCTTTGGCGAAGAGCGTTTCGCCCGCCGTATTGCGCGCGCCATTGTTGAGCGCAATCAGACCGAACCGATGACGCGTACGAAAGAGCTGGCCGAGCTGATTGCCGCCGCCAGTCCGATCCGCGAGAAACATAAACATCCGGCAACGCGCTCTTTCCAGGCTATTCGTATTTATATCAACAGCGAACTCGAAGAGATCGAACGTGCGCTCAACGGCGCGCTGGATGTGCTGGCTCCTGAAGGCCGGCTGTCTGTGATCAGTTTCCATTCCCTGGAAGACCGCATCGTGAAGCGTTTTATCCGCCACAACAGCCGTGGGCCGCAGGTGCCAGCCGGTTTGCCGCTGACGGAAGAACAGCTCCGGGAGCAGGGGGGAAGAACCCTGAAAATCGCAGGAAAAATGAAGCCGTCCGACGCTGAAGTCGCGGAGAACCCGCGCGCGCGCAGCTCCGTACTGCGTTTCGCCGAGAGACTGTCTTCATGATCGGGCACGAGCGTCACTCGCTGGCTGGCGTCATCGCAGAAGATTTGCTGCGGCACGGCAAACTGCCGTTGCTGCTGCTGGTCGCGGTTTTGATTTCGGCCGTACTGGTGGTGACGACGGCGCATCGCACTCGTCTGCTGACCGCGGAGCGCGAGCGCCTGCTGCTGGAACGTGATGCGCTGGATATCGAATGGCGCAACCTGATTCTGGAAGAGAATGCGCTGGGCGACCACAGCCGTGTCGAGCAGAACGCGATAGAAAAACTCTACATGGGCCATGTCGATCCTTCGCAGGAAAATATTGTGGTTAAACAATGAACTGACAGGTTATGACTTAACACATGAAACCCGCACGCATCGGAAGGTTGAAACGTCAGGAAGAACATGCCAGCTTCGTCAGCTGGCGTTTTGCGTTGCTTTGCGGGGGGATTCTGATCTGTCTGGTCGGCCTGATGCTGCGCACCGCCTATCTCCAGGTCATTGCGCCGGATAAGCTGGTGCGCGAAGGCGACATGCGCTCCCTGCGTGTGCAGGAAGTGCCGACCGCGCGTGGGATGATTAGCGATCGCGCGGGCCGTCCGTTGGCGGTCAGCGTCCCGGTTAACGCTATCTGGGCCGATCCCAAGGAAGTGAACGACCACGGCGGCATCACGCTTGATACACGCTGGAAAGCGCTGGCCGATGCGTTGGAAATGCCGCTCGACCAAATCGCCACCAAGGTCAACGCCAACCCTAACGGCCGCTTCGTTTATCTGGCGCGTCAGATAAACCCCGCCATCGGCGAATACATTCACAAACTAAAACTGCCGGGCATCAATCTGCGTCAGGAGTCACGTCGCTACTACCCGTCAGGACCAGTAACCTCTCATCTCATTGGCTTCACCAACATCGACGGACAGGGAATCGAGGGGGTCGAGAAGAGCTTCGACCGCTGGCTGACCGGCCAACCGGGCGAGCGCACTGTGCGTAAAGACCGGTTTGGGCGCGTTATCGAGGATATCTCCTCCGTAGACAGTCAGGCCGCTCACAACCTGATGCTAAGCATTGATGAACGCCTGCAGGCGCTGGTGTACCGTGAGCTGAGTAACGCCGTCGCCTTTAACAAGGCGGAGTCCGGCACCGCCGTGTTGGTCGACGTAAACACCGGCGAAGTGCTGGCGATGGCCAACAGCCCGTCTTACAACCCGAACAATCTCTCCGGCACCTCCAACGATGTCATCCGTAACCGCGCCATCACCGATATTTTCGAACCGGGGTCTACGGTTAAGCCCATGGTGGTCATGTCCGCGCTACAGCGCAATGTGGTGAAAGAAAACAGCGTCTTGAACACGCTGCCTTATTACATCAACGGACACGAAATCAAAGATGTGGCGCGTTACAACGAACTGACGTTGACGGGCGTGCTGCAAAAATCGAGTAACGTCGGCGTATCCCGACTGTCGCTGGCGATGCCATCTTCTGTGTTAGTGGATACTTACTCTCGTTTTGGCTTGGGTAAACCCACCAACCTCGGGTTGATCGGTGAAAGCTCAGGGCTATTTCCGCATCGCCAGCGCTGGGCGGATATCGAACGCGCCACCTTCTCGTTTGGCTACGGTCTGATGGTCACGCCGCTGCAACTGGCAAGGATGTACGCCACTATCGGCAGCTTCGGCATCTATCGTCCTCTTTCCATTACNAAAGTCGACCCGCCGGTGCCGGGAGAACGCATCTTCCCTGACAGCATCGTACGCACCGTGGTGCACATGATGGAAAGCGTAGCGCTGCCGGGCGGCGGCGGCTCAAAGGCGGCGATTAAAGGCTATCGCATCGCGATCAAGACCGGTACGGCGAAAAAAGTCGGGCCGGACGGCAAGTACGTCAACAAATATATCGCTTACACCGCCGGTGTTGCCCCGGCCAGTAATCCCCGCTTCGCGCTGGTCGTGGTCATCAATGACCCGCAGGCCGGGAAATACTACGGCGGTGCGGTCTCCGCGCCGGTATTCGGCGCCATCATGGGTGGGGTGCTTCGCACCATGAACATCGAGCCGGATGCCCTGGCGACGGGGGAGAAAAATGAATTCGTTATTAACCGAAAAGAGGGCTCAGGTGACAGATCGTAATTTGCACGATTTGCTGGCGCCGTGGGTTGCCAACGCTCCCGAGCGCGCGCTGCGGGAAATGACGCTGGACAGTCGCATTGCCGCGGCGGGAGACGTCTTTGTCGCCATCGTCGGACACCAGACCGACGGGCGACGCTACATTGCGCAGGCCATCGCTCAAGGCGTGGCTGCGGTGATCGCCCAGGCGGACGAGGAAAATCCGGAAGGCACTGTGTGTGAAAAGCACGGCGTACCGGTGATTTATCTGGATGCGCTCAATCAACGGCTTTCGGCGCTGGCGGGACGTTTCTACCATCAGCCAGCGGAGAGACTTCGCCTGGTCGGCGTAACCGGCACCAACGGCAAAACGACCACCAGCCAGCTGTTAGCGCAGTGGAGTCAGGCGCTGGGGGAAACCAGCGCGGTGATGGGCACCATCGGTAACGGCTTGCTGGGACGAGAAGCCCCGGCGGAAAACACCACGGGATCGGCCATCGGCGTACAACAGACGCTCAGCCAATTGGCTGATGCGGGCGCAACGTTCGCCGCGATGGAAGTCTCTTCCCACGGACTGGTTCAGCATCGCGTTGCCGCGCTGCCCTTCGCCGCCGCCGTGTTTACCAACCTGAGCCGCGACCATCTCGACTATCACGGCGACATGGCGCATTACGAAGAAGCCAAATGGGCGCTCTTCGCGGAACATCAGGTCGGTGAAGCCATCATCAACGCGGACGACGAAGTGGGTCGACACTGGCTGAGCCGGCTTCCTGACGCGGTGGCCGTGACGCTGGGAGCATCGCGGCCAGAGGGCCGCAGCCGTTGGCTGCAAGCGAAAAGNGTGGAGTATCACGACAGCGGTTTTACCGCGCAGGTGGATTCCAGCTGGGGGCAAACCACGATTCACAGCCGCCTGATGGGCGAGTTCAACGTCAGCAATATGATGCTGGCGCTGGCGACACTGCTGGCGCTGGGCTATCCGCTGGAACAGTTGGCCGAAACATCCGTGGCGATCCAACCCGTGTGCGGCAGGATGGAAGTCTTCCATGCCGAAGGCAAACCGACCGTCGTGGTGGATTATGCGCACACGCCCGACGCTCTGGAAAAGGCGCTGGAAGCCGCGAGACTGCACTGTCAGGGGCAGCTCTGGTGCGTGTTTGGCTGCGGCGGCGATCGCGACAAAGGTAAGCGCCCACTCATGGGCGCGGTAGCGGAACAGCTGGCCGACCGGGTCATCGTGACGGACGACAATCCGCGCAGCGAAGCGCCGCAGGCTATCGTCAAAGACATCCTCAGCGGCCTGATGGACGCCGGCCGTGTTCAGACGATTGAAGGTCGGGCGGCGGCGGTCAGCAGCGCGGTGATGCACGCCGGGCCGGATGACGTGGTGCTGGTGGCCGGTAAAGGTCACGAAGATTATCAGATCGTGGGCAATCAACGGCTGGATTACTCCGACCGTCTGACGGTCGCGCGTCTGTTGGGAGTGGTGGCATGATTCGCGTAACGCTTAGCCAATTGGCGAACGTCTTAAACGCCCGTCTGGAAGGGGACGATCTGGCGATCGACGCCGTCTCGACGGATACCCGCCATCTGGCCGACGGCTGCCTGTTCGTGGCGCTGCAGGGTGAGAAATTCGATGCCCACGACTACGCCGAGAATGCGATCAGCCAGGGCGCGGCAGCACTGTTGGTGAGTAAGCGCTTACCTGTTTCGGCGCCGCAACTCATCGTGAAAGATACGCGGCTGGCGCTGGGCGCGCTGGCTGCCTGGGTTCGGCAGCAATCATCGGCTCGCGTCGTCGCCCTGACCGGTTCGTCCGGCAAGACGTCGGTCAAAGAGATGACCGCGGCAATCTTGAGGCAGTGCGGCAACGTTCTTTATACCGCCGGGAATCTGAACAACGACATCGGCGTGCCGCTGACGCTGCTGCGACTGACGCCGGAACACGATTTCGCCGTCATCGAGCTTGGCGCGAACCACATCGGCGAGATCGCCTACACCGCTGACCTCACGCGGCCGGAAACGGCGCTGGTCAACAATATTGCGGCCGCGCATCTGGAAGGGTTCGGGTCGCTGGCCGGTGTCGCGCAGGCCAAAGGCGAGATCTTCAACGGTCTTCCCGCCGACGGCGTCGCTATTCTGAACGCTGACAGTAACGACTGGCCGCACTGGCAAACAACGCTGACGCAGAAAACCGTCTGGCGCTTTTCGCCGGAAGCCGCAGAGGACGTGGATTTCTACGCCAGCGACGTCGTCGTGACGGCGCAGGGCACGACGTTCACCTTGCACAGCCCGTTCGGCGAGGTTGCGGTGATGCTGCCGCTGCCGGGCAAACATAATGTCGCCAACGCGCTGGCGGCCGCGGCGCTGGCGATGTCCGTCGGTGCATCTCTGGAGGACGTGAAGTCTGGACTGGCGCAGCTTGAGGCGGTGCCGGGACGCTTGTTCCCGCTCTCTCTGGGCGGTGAGCAGCGGGTGCTGGATGACAGTTACAACGCTAACGTCGGCTCCCTGACGGCGGCGGTACAGGTGCTGGCGGATATGCCGGGGTATCGGGTACTGGTCGTCGGTGACATGGCGGAGTTGGGGCGGGAAGCCGAAGCGTGCCACCGTCAGGTCGGCGAGGCCGCGCGGATCGCCGGTATCGACCGTGTGCTGAGCGTCGGCACGTTGAGCGAATTGATTAGCCAGGCCAGCGGTCAGGGCGAACATTTTCAGGATAAAGCCGCGGTGGTCGCCCGTCTTCGGGCGCTATTGGCGGAACACACAGTGATAACCATTTTAATAAAAGGCTCACGCAGCGCTGCGATGGAGCAGGTAGTACGGGCATTACAGGAGAAGGCAACATGTTAGTGTGGCTGGCCGAGCAACTGGTCAAATTTTATTCCGGCTTCAACGTCTTTTCCTACCTGACGTTTCGAGCCATCGTCAGCCTGCTGACTGCGTTGGTGATCTCGCTCTGGATGGGGCCTCATTTGATCGCCTGGCTGCAGCGTTTACAGATTGGACAGATCGTTCGTAGCGAAGGGCCGGAGTCGCACTTCAGCAAACGCGGTACCCCGACGATGGGCGGCGTGATGATACTGGCGTCGATCACGATTTCCGTTCTGTTATGGGTGAACCTGTCGAACCCGTACGTCTGGTGCGTGCTGCTGGTACTGCTGGGGTACGGCATCGTCGGATTCGTGGACGACTACCGCAAGGTCGTACGCAAAGATACCAAAGGGCTGATCGCGCGCTGGAAGTATTTCTGGCAGTCGCTGTTGGCGTTGATCGTCGCTTTTTCCATGTACGCGATTGGAAAAGACACGCCGGCGACGCAGCTGGTCGTGCCTTTCTTTAAAGACATCATGCCGCAACTGGGGTTGATGTACGTGGTTTTGGCTTACTTCGTCATTGTCGGCACCAGCAACGCCGTCAACCTGACCGATGGTCTGGATGGCTTGGCGATTATGCCGACGGTGTTTGTCGCCGCAGGCTTCGGGCTGGTGGCGTGGGCGACCGGGAATATGAACTTCGCCAACTATCTGCATATTCCGTACATCCGTCATGCCAGCGAACTGGTGGTGGTGTGTACGGCGATAGTCGGCGCGGGGCTTGGGTTTCTGTGGTTCAACACCTATCCGGCGCAGGTCTTTATGGGCGACGTCGGTTCGCTGGCGCTGGGCGGCGCGCTCGGGACGATAGCCGTGCTGCTGCGTCAGGAATTTTTACTGGTGATCATGGGGGGCGTATTCGTGGTCGAAACGCTGTCGGTGATCCTGCAGGTTGGCTCCTTTAAGCTGCGCGGCCAGCGGATTTTCCGCATGGCGCCGATACATCACCACTATGAGCTTAAAGGGTGGCCGGAACCGCGCGTGATTGTGCGGTTCTGGATTATTTCTCTGATGCTGGTGCTCATTGGACTGGTCACACTGAAGGTACGGTAACGACATGGACTATCAGGGTAAAAAAGTCGTCATTATCGGGTTGGGCCTCACCGGGCTCTCCTGTGTTGATTTCTTCCTCACGCGCGGGGTGACGCCTCGCGTGGTGGATACCCGTGTCAGTCCGCCCGGTCTGGATCAACTACCTGAACAGGTCGAACGCTATGTGGGCGGATTGCAGGAAGCGTGGCTGATGGACGCCGACCTAATCGTGGCCAGCCCCGGTATTGCTCTGGCGACGCCCGCATTATGCGACGCCGCAGACGCGGGCATTGAGATTGTCGGCGATATCGAGCTGTTTTGCCGTGAGGCGCAGGCGCCAATCGTTGCCATTACGGGGTCGAACGGTAAAAGCACCGTCACTACGTTGGTGGGGGAAATGGCGCGTGCGGCCGGTTGGTCAGTGGGAGTCGGCGGCAACATCGGCGTTCCTGCGCTGGAACTGCTCAAGCAGGAGTGCCAGCTCTACGTACTGGAGCTCTCCAGCTTCCAACTGGAAACAACCCACAGCCTGCACGCGGCGGCGGCCACCATTCTGAACGTGACGGAAGATCACTCCAATCGTTATCCGCTGGGTTTGCAGCAGTACCGCGCCGCCAAACTGCGTATCTACGAAAACGCCGCCGTCTGCGTGGTGAATGCCGATGATGCGCTGACCATGCCGGTGCGCGGCGCCGACGACCGCTGTCTGAGCTTCGGCGTCGACGTGGGCAACTATCACCTGAATCGGCAGCAGGGCGAAACCTGGCTGCGGGTTAACGGGGAGCGCGTGATCAATACGCGCGAACTCAAATTGGTCGGTCAGCACAACTATACCAATGCGCTTGCCGCGCTGGCGCTGGCCGATACGGTGGGTATCCCACGCGCTTCCGCACTGGCGGCGCTCACCGACTTCACCGGTTTGGCGCATCGTTTCCAACTGGTGCTGGAACGCAACGATGTGCGTTGGATCAACGACTCGAAAGCGACCAACGTCGGCAGCGCCGAGGCGGCGCTGAGCGGGCTGCACATCGACGGCACGCTGCATCTGCTGCTGGGCGGAGACGGCAAGTCCGCCGACTTCTCCCCGCTGAAGCCTTATCTTCAGGGCGATAACGTGCGGCTGTACTGTTTCGGTCGCGATGGCGATCTGTTGGCGGCGCTGCGCCCGGACATCGCCCAGCGTACCGAGACGATGGCGCAGGCAATGACGCTGATTTCCCAGCAGGTCAGCCCGGGAGACGTGGTGTTGCTGTCTCCGGCCTGTGCGAGTCTGGATCAGTTCCGCAATTTTGAGCAGCGCGGCGATGAATTTGCACGCTTGGCGGAGGAACTGGGCTGATGCAAATAGCGGCGATAGTGGAACGATTAAGACGCTGGGTCATGGGGACGCGCGAAAGCGATAACCTCAGCGCCGTGCTGTACGATCGTACGCTGCTGTGGTTGACGCTCGGACTGGCGGTCATCGGTTTCGTGATGGTGACGTCCGCCTCCATGCCGGTGGGTCAGCGTCTGGCTGGCGACCCGTTCTTATTCGCCAAGCGCGACGGGCTCTATCTGGCGCTGGCCTTTGGCTTGTCGCTGATTACCATGCGAGTACCGATGGAAGTGTGGCAGCGCTACAGCCCTGTTTTGCTGCTATTGGCGATGGTTCTGTTGTTGGTTGTGCTGGTGGTGGGGAGTTCGGTCAACGGGGCTTCTCGTTGGATATCGCTGGGGCCACTGCGCATCCAGCCCGCCGAATTGTCGAAGCTGGCGCTGTTCTGCTACCTCTCCAGCTATATGGTGCGCAAAGTGGAAGAGGTGCGAAACAATTTCTGGGGCTTCTGCAAACCGATGGGCGTAATGGTGGTACTGGCGGTGCTGCTGCTGGCGCAGCCTGACCTCGGCACGGTGGTGGTCTTGTTTATCACGACGCTGGCCATGCTGTTTCTGGCGGGCGCTAAACTCTGGCAGTTTCTGGCGATTATCGGCAGCGGCATCTTCGCGGTCTGTCTGCTGATTATTGCGGAACCGTACCGTATCCGCCGCGTGACGTCGTTCTGGAATCCCTGGGATGATCCGTTCGGCAGCGGCTATCAGTTGACGCAGTCGCTGATGGCGTTCGGACGAGGTGAGGTATGGGGGCAGGGACTGGGGAATTCGATTCAGAAACTGGAATATCTGCCGGAAGCGCACACTGACTTTATTTTCTCCATTTTAGGCGAAGAACTGGGCTATATCGGTGTGGTTTTGGCGTTGTTAATGATATTCTTCGTCGCCTTTCGGGCGATGTCGATTGGACGCCGCGCGCTGCAGATCGATCAGCGTTTTTCCGGGTTCCTGGCGTGTTCCATCGGCATCTGGTTCAGTTTCCAAACATTGGTCAATGTAGGCGCCGCGGCGGGCATGCTGCCGACCAAAGGGTTGACCCTGCCGCTGGTCAGTTACGGGGGGTCCAGTTTGTTGATTATGTCGACCGCCATCGTACTGCTGTTACGCATAGATTATGAGACGCGCCTGACGAAAGCGCAGGCGTTTACGAGGAGTGCCCGATGAGTGGCGAAGGCAAGCGTTTGATGGTGATGGCGGGCGGGACCGGGGGCCATGTGTTCCCTGGACTGGCCGTGGCGCATCATCTGATGGCGCAGGGATGGCAGGTGCGCTGGCTGGGCACCGCCGACCGTATGGAAGCCGATTTGGTGCCCAGGCACGGTATTGAAATTGATTTTATCCGTATTTCCGGCCTGCGCGGCAAAGGGATTAAAGCCTTGATTTGCGCGCCGCTGCGCATTTTCCGCGCGGTGCGTCAGGCGCAGGCGATCATGCGCGAGTACCGGCCGGACGTCGTGCTGGGCATGGGCGGCTATGTTTCCGGTCCCGGCGGCTTGGCGGCATGGCTGTGCGGTATCCCGGTCGTGTTACATGAACAGAACGGTATTGCCGGACTGACTAATCGCTGGTTATCGCGTATTGCCAAAACGGTCTTGCAGGCGTTTCCGGGCGCATTCCCCAACGCGCCTGTAGTCGGAAACCCGGTGCGGACCGACGTGTTGGCGCTGCCGTCGCCGGCGGAACGTCTGGCGGACCGCAGCGGACCTATCCGCGTGCTGGTTATCGGCGGCAGTCAGGGGGCTCGGATTTTGAACCAGACGCTGCCGGACGTGGCCGCTACATTGGGCGACAGAATCACCATCTGGCATCAGACCGGCAAAGGCGCGCAGGCTGACGTACAGGCGGCGTACGCGAAAGCCGGACAGCCGCAGCACAGGGTCGTCGAGTTCATTGATGATATGGCGGCGGCTTATGCCTGGGCCGACGTCGTCGTTTGCCGCTCTGGGGCGCTGACGGTCAGTGAGATCGCCGCCGCCGGATTGCCGGCGCTTTTCGTGCCGTTCCAGCATAAGGATCGGCAGCAGTACTGGAACGCGTTGCCGCTGGAACAGGCGGGCGCGGCCAAAATTATCGAGCAGGCCCATATCAGCGTTGACGCCGTCAGCGATGTCTTGGGCGGCTGGGACCGCGCCACGCTGCGCGACATGGCTGAAAAGGCCCAATCAGTCGCTATTCCGGATGCGACCGAGCGTGTTGCGGCTGAAGTCGTGGCGGCGGCGGACTTACCCGACGTGGCAGCGGTTCAACATTAATCATGATATCGCCGGACACAGGACGGCGATCAAATAGGTAGCGATAGGTAAAAGTGAATACACAACAACTGGCGAAACTGCGTTCAATCGTGCCCGAGATGCACCGTGTCCGGCACATCCACTTTGTTGGCATCGGTGGTGCCGGCATGGGCGGTATCGCCGAAGTTCTGGTTAATGAAGGCTACGAGATTAGCGGCTCCGATTTGGCGCCGAATGCGGTCACGCAGCAGTTGAGCGACCTGGGCGCGCAGATCTATTTTCACCATCGTCCGGAAAATGTGAACGGTGCGAGCGTGGTGGTTGTATCCACCGCCATTTCCGGCGACAACCCGGAAATCATCGCCGCGAAGGAAGCGCGTATCCCGGTGATTCGCCGGGCGGAAATGCTGGCGGAACTGATGCGCTTTCGTCACGGCATCGCGGTTGCGGGCACGCACGGCAAGACGACGACAACGGCGATTGTCACCAGTATTTACGCGGAAGCCGGACTGGATCCTACGTTCGTCAACGGCGGACTGGTCAAAGCGGCAGGTACGCATGCGCGGCTGGGATCCAGTCGCTACCTGATCGCAGAAGCGGATGAAAGCGATGCGTCTTTCCTGCATCTGCAGCCGATGGCGGCGATTGTGACCAATATTGAAGCCGACCATATGGACACCTATCAGGGCGACTTTGAGAACCTGAAGCAGACGTTCATCAACTTTCTGCACAATCTGCCGTTTTATGGACACGCGGTGATGTGTCTGGACGATCAGGTTGTCCGCGAGCTGCTGCCGCGCGTGGGGCGCCACGTGACAACCTACGGATTCTGCGACGATGCCGACGTGCGTATCGCCAGCTATCGTCAGGTGGGGGCGCAGGGCCACTTTACGTTGGAGCGTCAGGGGAAACCTCTGCTGCACGTAACCCTGAATGCGCCAGGTCGCCACAACGCGTTGAACGCGGCGGCGGCGGTCGCTATCGCATCCGAAGAAGGTATTGAAGACGACGCGATCCTGCGCGCGCTCGAACGTTTCGAAGGCACCGGTCGCCGCTTTGATTTCCTGGGCGAATATCCTCTGGAGCCGGTGAACGGTAAAAGCGGTGCGGTCATGCTGGTGGATGACTACGGCCACCATCCCACTGAAGTGGACGCCACGATTAAAGCGGCGCGGGCGGGCTGGCCGGAAAAACGGCTAGTGATGATTTTCCAGCCTCACCGCTATACGCGCACGCGTGATTTGTACGACGACTTTGCGCACGTGCTGTCTCAGGTGGACGTTTTGCTGATGTTGGACGTTTATTCAGCAGGAGAAACGCCTATTCCGGGGGCAGATAGCCGCTCTTTATGCCGTACAATTCGCGGAAGAGGTAAGATTGATCCGATTTTAGTGCCAGATATAGAGACTTTACCTGAATTGTTGGCACCGGCGCTGCAAGATGGGGACCTCGTGATGGTTCAGGGCGCGGGTAATATCGGCAAACTGGCCCGCAGGCTGGCGGATTCTCGCTTACAGCCGCAGGTCAAAGGGTGAAAGGTAATGACTGAGAAAGTGGCTGTATTGCTGGGTGGTTCATCCGCAGAACGCGATATCTCTTTGCTTTCGGGGCGGGCCGTCTTAGCCGGTTTGCGGGAAGCCGGAGTGGATGCGCGCGCGATAGACCCCCGCGATTTCCCAGTCAGTCAGCTTAAAGAACAAGGGTTTAGCCGGATATTCATTGCGCTGCATGGGCGTGGCGGCGAAGACGGCTCGATGCAAGGCGCGCTGGAGCAACTGGGCCTGCCTTATACCGGTAGCGGCGTCATGGCGTCGGCGCTGACGATGGATAAATGTCGCACCAAGCAGATTTGGCAGGCGTCAAATTTACCGGTAGCGCCTTATATCGTGCTGAATCGGCATCAGTTTCAGCGCAGTAATCCATCTGGTTTGCTAAAGTTAGTAGAACCTCTCGGTATGCCATTGATTGTCAAGCCGAGTCGGGAAGGTTCCAGCGTTGGAATGAGCAAAGTCGAGCAGGCTGAAGCATTACCTGCGGCGTTGGAAGCGGCCTTCCATCATGACGAAAACGTGATGGTGGAAAAGTGGTTGAGCGGTCCGGAGTTTACGGTGGCTATTCTCGGTAACGAAACATTGCCGTCGATCCGCATTGAGACGACGGGCACGTTTTACGATTATCAGGCGAAGTACGCGTCGGAAGACACTCGCTACTTCTGTCCAAGCGGTCTGACGGCGGAGCAGGAAAGCGAACTGGCTTCCCTCTCTCTGGCGGCCTACAGCGCGCTGGATTGCAGCGGCTGGGGGCGGGTTGATGTGATGATGGACGATGACGGCGGATTTTACCTGTTAGAGGTTAATACCTCGCCGGGCATGACCGAGCACAGCCTGGTGCCGATGGCCGCTAAACAGCATGGCCTGACGTTTCCACAATTGGTGACACGCATTTTGGAGCTGGCGAGCTGATATGTCGCAAGCGGCGCTTAATACACGCGGACGCGAGCCCGAATCCAACGGCGCGCGTCGCAGCAACGGCGGCCAACTGGCGGGCATGATTTTCCTGCTAATGGTGGTGGGCACTATCGCCTGGGGCAGTTGGATGGTGGTGGGTTGGATGAAAGATGCCAGCCGACTGCCGCTGTCCCGCCTGGTGGTGACGGGAGAAAGAACCTACACCACCAACGACGACATTCGTCAGGCGATACTGTCGCTCGGAGCGCCGGGCACGTTTATGACGCAGGACGTTAACGTCATTCAGCAGCAGATTGAACGGCTGCCGTGGATTAAACAGGCCAGCGTGCGCAAGCAGTGGCCGGACGAATTAAAGATTCATCTGGTTGAATACGTGCCTTTCGCACGTTGGAATGACCAGCTGATGGTTGACAGCGATGGAAACGCATTCAGCGTTCCGGCGGAACGTATCGGTAATAAAAAGATGCCGATGCTGTACGGACCGGAAGGCAGCGAAGCCGACGTGCTGGAAGGGTATCGAAACATTAACCAGATACTGAGCGCCGGCAAGTTTCAGCTGAAAATGGTTGCGATGACCGCGCGCCATTCCTGGCAGGTCGGTCTCGAAGACGATATCCGCCTGCAGTTGGGACGCGACGATCAGGCTCGCCGTCTGGCGCGATTTATTGAGTTGTATCCGCTTCTTCAACAGCAGGCGAAGGACGGAAACAAGCGGATCAACTATGTGGATCTGCGTTATGACTCAGGCGCGGCGGTAGGTTGGGGTCCGGCGTTTATCGATCAGCAAGAAGACATTGATCGTCACCAAAACGGTAATCAGCAACAGAATCAGGCACAGGCTAAACAGCAATGATCAAGTCGACGGACAGAAAACTGGTAGTTGGGCTGGAAATCGGTACAGCAAAAGTGGCTGCGCTGGTAGGGGAAGTTCTGCCCGATGGCATGGTCAATATTATCGGTGTGGGTAGCTGCCCGTCACGGGGCATGGATAAAGGCGGCGTGAACGACTTGGAGTCGGTGGTGAAATGCGTACAGCGCGCCATCGACCAGGCCGAGTTGATGGCAGACTGCCAGATCTCATCGGTTTATCTGGCGCTGTCCGGCAAACATATCAGCTGCCAGAACGAGATTGGCATGGTGCCGATCTCCGAAGAAGAAGTGACGATGGACGACGTGGAAAGCGTCGTCCACACGGCGAAATCCGTTCGCGTACGCGATGAACATCGCATCCTGCACGTTATCCCGCAGGAGTACGCGATCGACTACCAGGAAGGCATCAAGAATCCGGTAGGGTTGTCCGGCGTGCGCATGCAGGCAAAGGTGCATTTGATCACCTGCCACAACGATATGGCGAAGAACATCGTCAAAGCGGTTGAGCGTTGCGGACTGAAAGTCGACCAGCTGATTTTCGCCGGACTGGCATCCAGCTATGCGGTGCTGACTGAAGACGAACGTGAACTGGGCGTCTGTGTCGTCGATATCGGCGGCGGCACCATGGACATGGCGGTCTATACCGGCGGCGCGCTGCGTCACACCAAGGTGATTCCGTACGCAGGGAACGTGGTCACCAGCGATATTGCTTACGCTTTCGGCACCCCGCCTACGGACGCCGAGGCGATCAAAGTCCGCTACGGCTGCGCGTTGGGTTCCATCGTGAGCAAAGACGAAGCGGTTGAAGTTCCCAGCGTGGGCGGGCGTCCGCCGCGCAGTCTTCAGCGCCAGACGCTGGCTGAAGTCATCGAGCCGCGTTACACCGAGCTGCTGAATCTGGTGAACGACGAGCTATTGCAGTTACAGGAGCAGTTGCGTCAGCAGGGCGTCAAGCATCATTTGGCGGCTGGTATTGTGCTGACGGGGGGAGCCGCACAGATTGATGGCCTGGCCGCATGCGCCCAGCGTGTGTTCCATACGCAGGTGCGTATCGGACAACCGCTGAACATCACGGGCCTGACGGATTATGCGCAGGAGCCTTACTACTCCACGGCGGTAGGGTTGCTGCACTACGGTAAAGAATCTCACCTGAATGGTGAGCATGAAGTTGAAAAACGCGCCTCAGTGAGCCATTGGTTTAAACGCCTGAACAGCTGGCTGAGAAAAGAATTTTAACGGTTATCAAAAGAGATCCTGGCACAGCTTTTTTGATCTCGAAGTAACACAGGCACAAGACGGAGAGAAACTATGTTTGAACCTATGGAATTAACCAACGACGCGGTGATTAAAGTCATCGGCGTCGGTGGCGGCGGCGGTAACGCGGTCGAGCATATGGTGCGTGAACGCATTGAAGGCGTTGAGTTCTTTGCGGTCAACACTGATGCGCAGGCACTGCGCAAAACGGCGGTTGGGCAGACTATCCAGATCGGTAGCGGCATTACCAAAGGTCTGGGCGCAGGGGCTAACCCGGAAGTCGGCCGTAACTCTGCTGAAGAAGACCGCGAAGCGTTGCGCGCGTCTCTCGAAGGCGCTGATATGGTATTTATCGCAGCCGGTATGGGCGGTGGTACAGGTACGGGCGCTGCCCCGGTCGTGGCCGAAGTGGCTAAAGATCTCGGCATTCTTACCGTTGCTGTCGTGACCAAGCCGTTTAACTTCGAAGGCAAAAAACGCATGGCGTTTGCGGAACAAGGCATCGCGGAGCTGTCTAAGCACGTAGATTCCCTGATCACCATCCCGAACGACAAACTGCTGAAAGTATTGGGACGCGGTATCTCCCTGCTGGATGCGTTCGGCGCAGCCAACGACGTGCTGAAAGGCGCGGTTCAGGGCATCGCTGAACTGATTACCCGTCCGGGGTTGATGAACGTCGACTTCGCGGACGTTCGCACCGTGATGTCCGAAATGGGCTATGCCATGATGGGTTCCGGCGTGGCGCGTGGCGAAGACCGTGCGGAAGAAGCGGCCGAAATGGCGATCTCCAGTCCGCTGCTGGAAGATATCGACCTGTCCGGCGCTCGTGGCGTTCTGGTCAACATCACGGCGGGCTTCGNCCTGCGTCTGGATGAGTTTGAAACGGTGGGTAATACTATCCGTGCTTTCGCTTCCGACAACGCGACCGTGGTTATCGGTACGTCTCTTGACCCGGAAATGAACGACGAACTGCGCGTCACCGTGGTGGCGACCGGCATCGGCATGGACAAACGTCCGGAAATTACGCTGGTGACCAACAAGCAGAGCAGCCAGCCGGTAATGGACCATCGTTACCAGCAGCATGGCATGTCGCCTCTGCCGCAGGAAAAACCGGCTGCCGCCAAGGTCGTCAACGACCAGAACGCGCAGCCTAATAAAGAGCCGGATTATCTGGATATCCCGGCGTTCCTGCGCAAGCAGGCCGATTAACCGGCCGCTTGGTTGGAATCTCCGCTCTTTGTGCTAAACTGTGCCGCCGGCCTTGGTATAGACTGAGGCCGTTGGTTCGGATTAAATGCGAGATAATACGATGATCAAACAACGTACATTAAAACGTATCGTACAGGCGACAGGGGTCGGTTTGCATACCGGCAAAAAAGTCACCCTGACAATGCGTCCTGCACCGGCAAATACCGGGGTCATCTATCGTCGCACTGACTTGAATCCACCGGTTGATTTTCCGGCTGATGCCAAATCCGTGCGTGATACCATGCTCTGTACTTGCCTGGTCAATGAGCATGACGTGCGAATTTCTACCGTGGAGCATCTGAACGCCGCGCTGGCGGGTCTGGGCATCGATAACGTGATGATCGAAGTCGATTCTCCCGAAATTCCGATTATGGACGGCAGCGCCAGTCCATTCGTTTACCTGTTGCTTGATGCCGGTATTGAAGAGCTGAACTGTGCTAAGAAGTTCGTTCGCATCAAAGATACCGTGCGTGTAGAAGATGGCGACAAATGGGCGGAACTGAAGCCTTATAACGGTTTCAATCTGGACTTCACCATCGACTTCAACCACCCGGCGATCGACTCTGGCGCACAGCGCTACAAGCTAGAGTTCTCCGCGGACTCTTTCGTCCGTCAGATCAGCCGCGCGCGGACCTTCGGCTTCATGCGAGATATTGAATATCTCCAGTCCCGCGGCCTGTGCCTGGGCGGCAGCTTTGACTGCGCAATTGTCGTTGATGACTACCGTGTGCTGAACGATGACGGTCTGCGTTTTGAGGATGAATTTGTTCGTCACAAAATGCTGGATGCCATCGGCGACCTGTTTATGTGCGGCCATAACATCATTGGTGCCTTCACGGCATTCAAGTCTGGTCATGCGCTGAACAACAAACTGCTGCAGGCAGTGCTGGCACAACAGGAAGCGTGGGAATACGTGACCTTTGAAGATGAGGCGGAAATGCCGCTGGCGTTCAAAGCGCCTTCGACGGTACTCGCCTGACGAGTCAGAACAACAAATTGTCGTTTTTATGACTGGTTATCACTGGTTTTCTCTCCGGCCAGTGAAGCCAGTCTTTTTAATATCCGCTGTAACCTTTCCGGGCTGTTTTCCGCTAATCCATTCAATATTTCTGCACTCTGCGGACTCAGTGAACGTCGCTTCGGCGCATCAATAGAACCGACGCCGGTTGTGGTTTCCGATGGCTTATTATTTTGGTGCGCTTTAGCGGCAAGCGAGGGATTAATCCGGATGTCGATCGCTGCTAATGATGGTAGTATTTGAGCACGCAAAGCGGAGAGTAGCGCTGGCTGTTCATAACGTAGCCGCATCATCCAGCTGGCGTTCGCGGTTTCCAGCACCAGCAGATTCCGCCGGTAGTTCGCCACGCGGCACCAAGGGTGCATTTGCGCCGGCAATATCGCGCAGACGGCGCGATTAAGCTTTACCAGCGCGGCAGCGCGCTGCTGAATATCCCGTAGCGGACCGCTTCCGGTTTCCGATGCGCTATCAAAAAAAGATTCTAGTGATTGTGGACGACTATCACGCATAACGCAGGCTCCGACGGACAGTAAACTTGTGATTGGTATTCTAAATCGTTGGCGACAATTTGGCAGACGTTATTTTTGGCCGCATCTCCTGCTGGGGATGGTCGCGGCTGGTTTTGGTCTGCCCGTCAGTCTGTGCGAATCCCAAAATGCGCCCTCCCTGTCGACTTCGGCTATCAGTCGCCATAATGTTTCTGCCTTTAGCCTGACCGATCTGGTGGCATTGAAAGATGCTCATCGACGTTCATCCGTCGGCATTGATTATTGGCATCAGCATGCCATTCGCACCGTCATCCGCCACCTGTCGTTTGCACTCACTGCGCCGCAGCCTTCTACGGTGGCTGAAGCGGTCGTCGCCTCGCCTGCACAGCACCAAATCCTGATTGAAACACTTCACGCGTTGCTGACCCAGGAAAACAGGGCGCCTGCGCTGGATGTAACCACCTACTTCTCCGCAGTATCCACGCTATTCCATCATTCCGGGATCTGGCTCGCCCAGACGCTGGGCATACGCGCCGGACCGCTCAGTTAAACCACTTTTCTGTCAACACGCGCAATAGCCGGGTGAGTTCGCCTGGTTTTCTGATGTTATGCCACGGTAGAGACGGTGGCATTGTAGAGATTAAAATTATTATGTTAGTAAAACTATTGACCAAAGTTTTCGGTAGCCGTAACGACCGTACCTTACGCCGTATGCGTAAAACTGTAGATGTAATTGCTCAGCTTGAACCGGCGATGGAAAAGCTGTCTGATGACGAGCTAAAAGCCAAAACGCAGGAGTTCCGCGAACGTCTCAAGAAAGGGGAAACGCTGGAAGCGCTGTTGCCTGAAGCCTTTGCCGTCGTACGTGAAGCGAGTAAACGAGTTTTCGGCATGCGCCACTTCGACGTTCAGATGCTGGGCGGGATGGTTCTTAATGAACGTTGCATCGCTGAAATGCGTACTGGTGAAGGTAAAACGCTGACCGCGACGCTGCCTGCTTATCTGAACGGCCTGACTGGTCGCGGCGTGCATGTTGTTACAGTGAACGACTATCTGGCGCAGCGCGATGCCGAGAACAACCGTCCGCTGTTCGAGTTTCTCGGCCTGACGGTGGGGATCAACCTGCCAGGCATGCCAGCGCCGGCAAAGCGTGAAGCGTATGCAGCCGATATCACTTACGGTACCAACAACGAGTACGGATTTGACTACCTGCGCGACAATATGGCGTTCAGCCCGGAAGAGCGCGTTCAGCGTCCGCTGTTCTACGCTTTGGTGGATGAAGTCGACTCCATCCTGATCGATGAAGCGCGTACCCCGCTGATCATTTCTGGACCTGCCGAAGACAGCTCCGAGATGTACATCCGCGTCAATAAAATCATCCCGTCGCTGATCCGTCAGGAAAAAGAAGATTCCGACACGTTCCAGGGCGAAGGCCACTTCTCCGTGGATGAGAAATCCCGCCAGGTCAACCTGACCGAACGTGGTCTGGTGAAAATCGAAGAACTGCTGGTGAAAGAAGGCATTATGGAAGAAGGAGAATCCCTGTACTCGCCTTCCAACATTATGCTGATGCATCATGTGACCGCAGGGCTGCGGGCGCACGTCTTGTTCACGCGCGACGTCGATTACATCGTTAAAGACGGCGAAGTTATCATTGTCGACGAACATACCGGTCGTACCATGCAGGGTCGTCGCTGGTCTGACGGTCTGCATCAGGCCGTTGAGGCGAAAGAACACGTCACGATCAACAACGAAAACCAGACCCTGGCCTCCATCACCTTCCAGAACTACTTCCGTCTGTACGAAAAACTGGCTGGGATGACCGGGACTGCGGATACCGAAGCTTTCGAATTCAGTTCTATCTATAAGCTGGATACCATTGTCGTCCCGACAAACCGCCCGATGATCCGTAAAGACCTGCCCGATCTGGTGTACATGACAGAGCGGGAGAAGATCGACGCCATTATCGAAGATATCAGGGATCGTACGGCGAATGGTCAGCCGGTGCTGGTGGGGACCATCTCGATTGAGAAATCGGAAGTGGTCTCCGACGCGTTGACTCGCGCAGGAATCAAACACAACGTTCTGAACGCCAAGTTCCATGCCATGGAAGCGGATATTGTCGCGCAGGCCGGTCGCCCGGGCGCCGTGACTATCGCCACCAACATGGCCGGTCGTGGTACAGATATCGTGCTGGGCGGCAGCTGGCAGACGGAGATCGCCCAGTTGGAAGCCCCGACGGAAGAGCAGATTGCCGCCATCAAAGCAGACTGGCAGCTGCGTCACGACGCGGTGCTGGCTTCGGGCGGTTTGCACATCATCGGCACCGAGCGCCATGAATCGCGTCGTATCGACAACCAGCTGCGAGGCCGTTCCGGTCGTCAGGGGGATGCCGGTTCTTCTCGTTTCTATCTTTCAATGGAAGATGCTCTGATGCGTATCTTCGCCTCTGACCGTGTGTCCAACATGATGCGCAAGTTGGGGATGAAAGAAGGCGAAGCCATCGAACATCCTTGGGTGACCAAAGCGATTGCCAATGCACAGCGTAAGGTGGAAAACCGTAACTTCGATATCCGTAAGCAGCTGCTGGAATATGATGATGTCGCGAACGACCAGCGCCGTGCTATCTACACGCAGCGTAATGAACTGCTGAACTCCGTTGATATCAGCGAAACAATCAACAGTATTCGTGACGATGTGTTTAAAGCGACGATCGATAACCATATTCCGCCGCAGTCTCTGGAGGAAATGTGGGATATCGAAGGCCTGGAACAGCGTCTGAAAAACGATTTCGATCTGGAAATGCCGATTGCAGAGTGGCTGGAAAAAGAGCCTCAGCTGCATGAAGAAACGCTGCGTGAACGTATCCACGAGCAGGCGATGGAAGTTTACGCCCGCAAAGAAGAGGTCGTGGGCGTCGATGTCATGCGCAACTTCGAAAAAGGCGTGATGCTGCAGACGCTGGACTCCCTGTGGAAAGAACATCTGGCAGCGATGGACTATCTGCGCCAGGGCATCCATCTGCGCGGCTATGCGCAGAAAGATCCGAAACAGGAGTACAAACGTGAGTCGTTCTCCATGTTTGCAGCGATGTTGGAAGCGCTGAAATATGAAGTCATCAGCACGCTGAGCAAAGTTCAGGTTCGCATGCCGGAAGAGATCGAAGCGCTGGAACAACAGCGTCGTGAGGAAGCTGAACGACTGGCGAGCCAGCAGCAGCTGAGCCATCAAAGCGAAGCCGCTGCCGCGCCGTCTGCGGGTGGTTCATCCGAGCGTAAAATCGGCCGTAACGATCCTTGCCCTTGCGGTTCGGGCAAGAAATACAAACAGTGCCACGGACGTATCCAGAACTAGTCTTCATCACGGTTGGATAACATTATAGGTATCAATAAAGGCGGTCATTGACCGCCTTTTACTTGGGGAAAGGCTTATGACGCAGAAACCTTTGTCAGTCGCGGTAGGCATTATTCGTAACGCCCAGCGACAGTTTTTTATCGCCTGCCGCCAGGCTGGCTCGCACATGGCCGGTAAATGGGAGTTCCCGGGAGGGAAAGTGGAGGCGGGGGAGACGCCCGAACAGGCGTTGATTCGTGAACTGCGTGAGGAAACAGGGATAGAGGCGCACGCCCCTCAGGCGCTGACGGATAAAACATTCTCCACGGGCGATCGGCTCATCACGCTGCATTTTTTCCTGGTGGAACATTGGCAAGGAGAACCCTACGGCCGAGAGGGGCAGCCATCGCGCTGGCTGACCGTCGACGAACTGAAAGAAGAGGAATTTCCGCCAGCGAATGCGGAGATGATCCGCTGGCTAAAGCAGTCGGCGTAATACCGCAGGTTAATACTTGGTTTCGCTCCAGTTTTCGCTGTCAGTAATCGCTTCATTACTGGGAATGCGTTTCTCTTCTTCGGCCCATTCCCCTAGATCGATCAGCTGACAGCGTTTGCTGCAGAAAGGGCGGTAAGGGCTTTGTTCTCCCCACACCACAGGTTTGGCGCAGGTCGGACATTTTACGGTGGTGATATCGTTGCTCATCTTATTCACTCCTAACAGCAAGCCAGTTCGAACGTCAGGCGGTCGGGCACTTGCCCATGCTCGCTGTCCAGCGGCATAAAGCGAATCGCATAACGGCTCTTGTGGCCAGAAATTTGTGGGTATAGCTGATGCTCCTGCGCGATCTGTATGCGCAGGAGGTCGGCGTCGGCTGCATTGTCCTGATAGAAGCCTTTCAGGCTGATTTGTGGACGGAAGATTGCTGAGTTGCGGATGAGGTCCAGAATCATCCCCAGCGTTTGTTCGAATGGGGCGACGCTGTCGAGCCAGACGCTGACCTGGCGGTTTCTGTGCTCGACAGGCTGATGCAGCCAGCTATGCAGCGTCGGCAAGTCGAAGTTACAGCATCCCCCGGGGATGCTCAGTCGTTGGCGCACCATGCCAATAAGGCGATCTTCTCGCAGGCTCTGGCCCATCCGCGGGGCGGCCATCAGTTGGCTGGCCTGTTGGCGTAACTGCTGGCGAAAGGCGTCAATACGCGCCTGATCGACGCCGGGCACGTCCTGCCACTGCGTCAGCTTCTGCTGCTGGCGTTCCAGCTCTTTCATCAAATCGGGGCGAACGTCGCCGCGTTCGAGTATATCCAACAGGTCGGTAGCGGCGCGGAAAAAGCTCAGCGCGTCCCCCATGTGTTCCAGCGTCTGGTTGTCATGCATTTGTTGAAGCAGAAACTCGAGACGTAGCCAGGTCCGCGTTTTCTCATTCAGCGGATATTCAAATAATAGGGTTGAGGAAGCATCACTCATTATTTTGTCATCCTGTCTTTTGCGGTTGCCGCCAGCTCAAGATAGCGCTGATGCAGCATGGCAATTTGTGGGGCAAGTTCGCTCTGGCTACGGCTATTGTCGATGATGTCGTCGGCATAAGCCAGACGCTGTTCTCGCGTGGCTTGTGCCGACAGAATTTTTTCCGCCTGTTGGAGGGAAACCCCATCTCGCGCCAGCGTACGCTGTAGCTGAATTTCCGGGGTGACATCCACAACCAGAACACGTTGCGCCTGCGATTGCAGGCCGTTTTCAATCAGCAGGGGGATCACCCACATCACGTATGGACCGGGGGCGGCAAGCAACTGGCGTTGGGTTTCCGCGTGGATTAGCGGATGCAGCAGTTGGTTGAGCCATTCTTTTTCACGTTCACTGGAAAAAATTTTTGCCCGTAGGGCGGAGCGGTTGAGCGTATCGTCGGCGTTCAGTATCTCGGGGCCGAAGCGTTTTGCGATAGCGGACAACGCTGACGTTCCGGGCTCAACGACCTGACGGGCGATGATGTCCGCATCGATGATAGTGATGCCTTGCCGGGCGAAACCTTCAGCGACGGTGCTTTTGCCGCTGCCGATACCGCCTGTAAGCGCTACGATGTATGCCATGGTATCGATCTGCAAAATTACCGGGTAGATTTACGGGATTCTAGCCTAAATAAAGGTAAATTCGCAGTCTTGCCGCAGGATTATTCGCGCGTATGATTAGGCTACTGGATAGGTTTCAAAGCATACCGACTATCTCCCCGATGGTCTTCGCCACTGACCAGGACACCTCCTTATGCGTATTGAAGAAGATTTAAAGTTAGGCTTTAAAGACGTTCTCATTCGTCCCAAACGCTCCACCCTCAAGAGTCGATCGGAAGTTGAATTGGCGCGCGATTTCACCTTTATGCATGCAGGCTGCCATTGGTCGGGCGTGCCGGTCATTGCGGCCAATATGGATACGGTCGGCACTTTTCGCATGGCTCAGGCGCTATCCACCTTTGGCGTGCTGACCGCCGTGCATAAACATTACTCCTTTGAGCAGTGGCAGCAGTTTGTTACACAGTCGTCGGAAGACGTGTTGCGCCACGTCTTAGTCTCTACGGGGACATCAAGCGACGATTTTACCAAGCTGAAGCAAATTCTGGCTCTCTCGCCGGAGCTGAAGTTTATCTGTATCGATGTCGCAAATGGCTACTCCGAGCACTTTGTCTCTTTTGTGCAGAAAGCGCGCGAGGCGTGTCCTGACAAGATCATTTGCGCCGGGAATGTGGTGACCGGCGAAATGGTCGAAGAGCTGATTCTTTCCGGTGCGGATATCGTCAAAGTTGGGATTGGTCCCGGTTCTGTTTGCACCACCCGGTTGAAAACGGGCGTGGGCTATCCGCAGCTATCGGCGGTGATCGAATGTGCCGATGCAGCGCATGGACTTGGCGGACAGATCGTCAGCGATGGCGGTTGCTCCGTGCCTGGTGACGTCGCCAAAGCTTTCGGCGGCGGCGCTGATTTTGTCATGCTGGGCGGGATGCTGGCGGCGCACGATGAGTGCGAAGGCACCATCGCCGAAGAAAACGGCCAGAAAATGATGCTGTTTTACGGCATGAGNTCGGCGTCAGCGATGGAGCGCCACGTTGGCGGCGTAGCCGGCTATCGGGCTGCGGAAGGTAAAACCGTCAAGCTTCCGTTGCGAGGTCCGGTGGAATACACTATTCGCGACATCCTCGGCGGCTTGCGTTCCGCCTGCACTTACGTTGGTGCTTCACGCCTGAAAGAGCTGACCAAACGCACGACGTTCATTCGCGTCGCCGAGCAGGAAAACCGTATTTTCAACGTTTAGCTTTCCGCTTCCTCAACTGACGGGATCAGGCTCCCGTCAGGACATGTCCCAACTGGAAAATGGGCAGATACATGGCTATCACCAGCGTACCGACAATAATGCCCACTGTGCCCATCAGTAGCGGCTCCAATGTATGAGGCAGCTTTTCCGCAAACTGCTGCGTCTTTTTTTCATGCCATTCAGCTAACTGTGCGAATAGGTGCTCTAGTGTGCCGGTCTCTTCTCCGACTCTGATTAACTGTGGGCAGGGCGCAGGGAACAGCGGTGAGCGTTCTACCGCCTGACTCAGCGGGATGCCGCGTTCGACGAGGCTTTGTATCTCTTGTAATTCCTTCTGGTAAAGAGGATGTCCAAGCGTCGCGGCGGCGCTCAGCCCGGCTGGCAGCGGCAGTCCTGCACCGTGAGTCATCGCCAGCGTATGGAATATCTGGCTGAGACACCGCCCGCGAATAAGTGTGGCAATGCCGGGCACTTTGAGCCACAGACGTTGCTCTCTGTGTCGCCAGCTCGGATAGGTTCTGCGCACCCAGCCGTAGGCTGCCGCGAGCACGATGTTTATTGTGACGAGAGCACCTCCATCGCGTATACACCGTTCCGAAAAGGTCAGTAAAGTCTGAGTCAGCAGGGGTAGCGGGGCATTAAACGAGGCGTAAAGCCGGCCAAACTCAGGCAGGACCAAGGTGATCATCAAAGCGCTCACCACTAGCACGGCGGCGGAAACGAAAAGGGGATAGCGTAGTGCCTTGGCGACTTTGTACGCCAATTGCTGGCGCGCCTCCTGATAAGCGGCGAGCTGCTGGCAGCAGTCGCCGAGCTTACCGGTCAGTTCGCCTGCGGCAATCAACGAGCAATACATTGGCGGAAATATATGGGGGTAGTGCCGAAGCGCTTCTGCCAGCGTCATGCCTTGTGCGACCCGTCGGCCGACTGTGTGTAAGACACATCGCCATGCCGGTTTGTCATGCTGCCGAGCCATGAGGTTCAATGATTCCAGTAGCGGAAGCCCAGCCTGCAATAGAGAGCCGAGCTGGTGAATGACGGGGGTCAGCTGCGTGCTGCGCCAGGCATAACGTGTCAGGTATTGTCGGACCTTCAGGCTAAGGGGTTGGTAACCCAGTTCGAGCAGATGATCGTACACCTGTTGGCGGTGGGTCGCGATAAACTCGCCGCGATACAGTTCACCTTTGCCGCTGAGGGCCTGCCAGTCGTACAGTTTTTGCATTGCCATCTCAGTCTTCTTCCTCCATCCCATCACCCACAACCCGATAGACCTCATCGAGTGATGTGATGCCTTCATTGACTAACGCCAGACCAGCGTTGAACAGCCAATTTGGGCGGGCATGCTGGTCATGCGCCTTTTCGTAGGAGACTTCTCCGTTATCCGCCAGCGTTTGCTGGAGGTCCCGGGAAATGGCTAACAGGTCGTAAATCGCGGCTCGGCCGTAATAGCCTGAAAAACAGTGGTTGCAGCCCCGTGGACGCCATTGCCGCAGTGGACTTGACCAGGCTGCGTGAGGCGATATTGGTTCCGAGGGCACTTGCTCGCGGCAGTGAGGGCATAGCCTGCGAACTAAACGCTGAGCGATGATGAGTTTCAGCGCCGAGGCAAGCAGGTAGCCGGGAACGCCAAGATGTCTTAGCCGCGTGATGGTCTCGCTGGCGGAGTTAGTGTGCAGCGTGGATAGCACTAAGTGACCGGTTTGCGCCGCTTTGACGGCAATGTCTGCCGTTTCGGCGTCGCGAATCTCTCCAATCATGATGACGTCGGGATCCTGGCGCAGCAGGGCTCTCAGCACCCGACTGAAGTCCAGCCGACTTTTAGCGTTGACAGCGGTCTGATTGATCCCTTCTAACGGAATTTCTACCGGATCTTCCACGCTGCAAATATTACGGCTGGTACAATTGAGCCAGCGTATGGCGCTGTATAGCGTGAATGTTTTCCCGCTCCCTGTCGGGCCTGTGACCAAAATCATTCCTTGAGGCAGGCGCAGCACCTGCTTGAATAGCCTTAATGCGCTTGTAGAAAGCCCCAGCGTGTTCAGCGTCAGCGCATGTTGCTGCGTCTGCAATACCCGCAGTACGACCTTTTCGCCCGTTTGTATTGGAAGCGTGGCGATACGTAATGAGTAACGTTCCCGATCGAGCTGCAGGGTAAATTGACCATCCTGCGGTAGACGGCGTTCAGCGATATCCAGTTTCCCCATGATCTTAAGCCGCGCAATAAGCCGGGGCGTCAGTTCGTCAGGTGCTGAAGGCATTTCCTGCAAGACGCCGTCAATACGCAGTCGTATCCGGCAGTGCATTGCCATCGGCTCGAAGTGGATATCCGAGGCCCGCCGCTGAATCGCTGAATTCAGCGTCTGATTGATAAATTTGATGACCGGGATATCTTCCTGCTCTTCGATCTCAGGCGTGGGCTGATAGATCGACGCTTTTTCCATGGCGCTTTGCGGCGGGGCAATCGCTTTTTCCAGTCTGGCCGCTGGCCATTTCTCTATCAACACCCGGCGATTGCTGGCGAATTTCAATGCCGTCAGCATTTCAGTGGTTGGCGGGCTGCCGACTGCAACGGTAATGGATTGTTCATCTATGGCCAGTAGCAGGGCGTGATAACGCTGGCACAATATGACGAGCTCTTCGCTAAGTATTTGTGACGTCATGAGATCACCCTGCGGCATCAGAGGCATCATCCAGACGGAAAACGTCGAGACAGGCCTGCCTGAGTGTATCGCCCCCGGTTTCCGCCAGGCAGTTTTTGGTCCAGCTTAACGATCCTGTCTGGGGCTCCAGCGTCGGCGTCACCACCACGCTAAGTCCTTGCAGCGAGGATTGACCTGTCAACGTGATGACGCCTCGTGAAACGGTAACCTGACTGATATAACGTGTGGTTGTTCCCGCGGGAATCCCCTGATTGCCAGCATTGCACAGGGCCAGATCGGCGTTACTCAGTCCACAGAGATCGACCGCTATTTTGTAGGAGGCCGCCGTTTGCAGCATGTCGGTCATCGCCGCTTTTTGCAGATATCCCTGATAGGCTGGAATTCCCAGGGCGCTCAGCACGGCAATAATGACGATCACGACCATCAGCTCAATCAGCGTAAATCCTTGCTGTAACATGATTTCAGTCCTTGATATGGCAGATGGCGGCAGCATATGGGAAGGCAATCATCTCGGCGACAGACAATAAACCCGTTCGGAATCCGCGTCGCAAACTGTTTGAAGAATTGCAGCCGGCTCCCATTTTTTTGCCTGACGGTTTCCGGTTTCCGTATTTCTCGCACCAGGGACGTGGCGCTAAACGGCATGTTTGCGGTAAGTTTTGGCCGCAGGAAAGTGTGTCGTTGATTTTTCCAGCCGCATGGCGGGTGAATGACGAGCAGGGGAAACATGCTACGCTTTGGTCTGTGCGAGGCGTTTGCCGCGCTGAGGAATACGCGCAAAACGACAGGTTAATAGGAGTTTGTAGATGGAATTGGTTGATGGATGGCTAACGGATGTGGCGCGTGTACCGTCCCCGCATTGTGACGAAAGGCCCGAGGGCGATACTCCCTCGTTGCTGGTCATACACAATATCAGCCTGCCGCCGGGCGAGTTCGGCGGTCCCTATATCGACCAATTGTTTACCGGAAGACTCCAGGCGACTGAACACCCTTATTTCGCCGAGATAAGCCATTTGAGAGTATCGGCTCATTGCTTGATTCGTCGGGATGGCAGCATCGTTCAATATGTGCCCTTTGACCGCCGGGCCTGGCATGCGGGCGTCTCCAAATTTGAGGGCCGCGAACGCTGTAATGATTTCTCTATCGGCATTGAACTTGAGGGGACCGACACGCTTCCTTTTACGGAGGAACAATACCGGCAGTTGGCGTCGGTCACCCAGCTGTTATGTCTGGCTTACCCGATTACGCCGAATCGAATTTGCGGTCACAACGATATTGCACCAGGTCGAAAAACCGATCCCGGTCCTGCTTTCGACTGGGATCGATATCGACATTTAGCGCAGGAATAGCGAGCTACAAAGGGAGTCTAAATTAATGACGCTGTTTACGTTGTTGCTGGTTTTGGGATGGGAACGTCTGTTTAAACAGGGCGAACACTGGCAATTGGATCACCATTTTGCGGTGAGGCTTCGACATCTTTCTTCACCGTCCTTGATACAAACCCTGCTTTTGTCGCTGGCGGGTATGGCTATGACCGCGCTGTTGATGTGGCTGGTCAGCGGCTTGTTGTTCGGTCTGCCGACGCTGATTTTATGGATCATTATTGGTTTGCTTTGCGTGGGGGCCGGCGAGGTGAGGCTGCACTACCGTCGGTATTTGCAGGCGGCGCTACGTGGTGAAACGGATGCGGAACGCCAAATGTCCGGTGAATTGGCCCTGATTCATGGGTTGCCGGTGGACGGTAGCGAAGCGGATAGGCTTAAGGCGCTACAGAATGCTTTGCTGTGGATTAATTTTCGTTATTACCTGGCCCCCCTGTTCTGGTTTGTGGTCGCCGGGCCTTACGGTCCCATTGCGCTGGTCGGTTATGCCTGTCTGAGAGCGCGTCAAACAATGCTTGCTCGTTACCATACCCCGTTGGAGCGGGCTAACTCTGGGGTGGATACATTGCTGCATTGGCTGGATTGGATCCCTGTGCGGCTGGCCGGGGCGGCTTATGCGTTGCTGGGGCATGGCGAAAAAGCGTTGCCCGCCTGGTTCTCCGCCTTGCTGGATTTTCACAGTAGCCAGTATTGGGTGCTGACCCAGCTGGCTCAATTTTCACTCGCGCGGGAACCCCATATCGATCCTCATGCGACGCCGATTGCTGCCGTTAAGTTGGCAAAAAAGGTGACGGTGATGATTGTAGTGGTGGTGGCGCTATTGACCATCTACGGCGCACTGGTATGACCCGCGGCCTGAAGCCTGAACGTGTGCAACTTTGGGCGTCGAACCGCTGGTGGGGATGGAGAGGAAAACTGCAGGGGAGTGAGAAGGAATGAAAGTTATGGAGCCAGAGCGGTTGTTGTTCTCCCTAACTGTAACTCTCAATTGATGCCGCCCGTGGTTCAGGCGGCATCGGAATCACGGACGCTTTATTTAGACTGCTTACGCTGCTTCAGCCAGTAACCGCATCCCAGTATCGCTAACCAGATAGGGATCAGGATGACCGAAATACGAATGCCCGGCGTCAGGGCCATAATCACCAGAATACCCACCATAAATAACAAGCACAGGTAGTTGCCGAAGGGGTAAAGCAGCGCCTTGAACTTGGTTTCAACGCCTTCCCGATCTTTATGCTGGCGGAACTTGATGTGCGCCAAGCTGATCATAGCCCAGTTAATGACCAGAGCCGAGACGACGAGCGCCATCAGTAGCTCCAGCGCTTTGCCTGGAATGAGGTAGTTGATCAGTACGCAAAAGGCGGTCGCCAGCGCTGAAATAGCAATAGCGACGACAGGTACACCACGTGCATCCACCGTGCTCAGCGCTTTGGGACCGTTACCCTGTTTAGACAGGCCGTACAGCATGCGGCTGTTGCAATAAACGCAGCTGTTATAAACCGACAGCGCGGCCGTCAGCACGACAATGTTCAGGATAGTAGCGACTACATCGCTGTTCAGCTCATGGAAAATCATGACGAAGGGACTGCCGCCTTCTACCACTTTACCCCAAGGGTACAGTGACAGCAGAATCGTCAGGGAGCCGATATAGAAAATCAGAATGCGGTAGATCACCTGATTGGTGGCGCGAGGAATGCTTTTTTCTGGGTCGTCCGCCTCAGCAGCAGTGATACCGACCAGCTCCAGCCCGCCGAAAGAGAACATGATAACCGCCATCGCCATGACCAGACCCATGATCCCGTTCGGGAAGAATCCGCCCTGATTCCACAGATTGGTGACCGTGGCTTCCGGTCCGCCATGTCCGCTGAGCAATAACCAGCCCCCGAATACGATCATCCCGATGATGGCGCTCACCTTGACCAGGGCGAACCAGAACTCCATTTCTCCGTAAATCTTCACGTTAGCGAGGTTGATGGCGTTGATGACCATAAAGAAGACGGCGGCGGAAACCCAGGTCGGAATGTTTGGCCACCAGTACTGAACGTAGATGCCGACGGCGCTGAGCTCGGCCATTGCCACGAGAACGTACAGCACCCAATAGTTCCACCCTGAGGCGAAGCCTGCAAAGTTCCCCCAGTATTTGTAAGCGAAGTGGCTGAATGAGCCTGCTACAGGTTCCTCAACCGACATTTCTCCCAACTGGCGCATGATGAGAAACGCAATAATACCGCCAATGGCGTATCCCAGCAGAACCGAAGGTCCCGCCATTTTGATTGTCTGCGCGATACCGAGAAACAGTCCCGTTCCCACTGCACCGCCGAGGGCAATCAACTGTATATGACGGTTTTTTAATCCACGCTTTAGCGTTCCGTCTTGTTGATTTTGCATGGCTTTTACCTTCTGCCTATCTAAATGAAAGTCTTGAGAGCACCGCCAGAACACTGGCAGCTTTACATTGGTGTTGTTTTAAGTTTACGACCGCGGAGAGAAGAAAATGACCTTTCCACTACCGTTGGTCAGAGAATAGTGATAAGCGTCGATAAATGCACTGATTTATTCGTTGTGTAGCCTAAAGCCAAACCGAAAAAGCCCCATCGACTTTTCGATACCCACCTCTGGTTCTATCCTGTAATTGTTATGCAATACTTAACATTTAATTTGAATGCGAATAGTTCAATCTCGGCTGCTTTGTGAATTTTTATGCAATAAATGCAGTTTTTATTCTCTTCTGGAGGGTTTAATCGTTTCAGCTGAGAGGGTTTTGTTCATGAAAGGTTACAGTGATGACGTGAGAAATATTGGTAATACCAATGACATATTAGCGCGATTACTCATTGGTTTGACCCTGTTGTTAAAAACTATAGCGATAGGGCAATTGTCATAGTAATCATATAGACAGAAGGTGAATACTTTGTTACTTTGACGCCACGTTTTTTAAATTGGTATTACCAATTAACTCCGCGCTTTTCGCCGAGACAATTTCGCCATGGCATACAGCAAGATCCGTCAGCCCAAACTATCAGATGTGATTGAACAGCAACTGGAGTTTCTGATCCTCGAAGGGACTTTGCGGCCCGGTGAAAAACTTCCTCCGGAACGCGAGCTCGCCAAACAATTCGAGGTGTCACGTCCCTCTCTCAGAGAAGCCATTCAACGGCTTGAAGGGAAAGGACTGTTGCTACGTCGTCAGGGCGGCGGCACGTTTGTCCAGACCAATTTGTGGCAGAGCGTCAGCGACCCGCTGGCCGAGCTGCTCAGCAATCATCCTGAATCACAGTTCGATCTTCTTGAAACCCGTCATGCATTGGAAGGCATCGCAGCGTATTACGCGGCTTTACGCGGTACTGAGTCCGACTTGCAACGCATTCGGGAATGCCATTTTTTGATTGAACAAGCGCGTGAATCCGGCGATCTCGTCGCGGAGGCGGAAGCCGTTATGCACTATCAGGTCGCGGTGACGGAAGCGACGCACAACGTTGTCCTGCTGCACCTGCTGCGCTGCATGGGGCCTATGCTGGAACAGAACGTACGACAGAATTTCGAATTGCTCTACCTGAGTCGCGAAGTCTTGGCCAAGGTGAGTAGTCATCGCGCCAGAATATTTGAGGCGATAGTCGCTCGTGAGCCGGAGCAGGCGCGCGAAGCTTCACACCGTCATCTGGCGTTTATAGAGGAAATATTGCTGGAACTGAACCGGGAACACAGTCGGCGAGAACGCTCATTGCGTCGGCTCCAGCAACGCAAGGACTAGGTGCTTTCATTGAGGCGCCGTTTGCGAAATACGAGACGATGAGCCTGTCTTCCTGCGCTTTTAACCCTATGGGCGCAGAGTGTATGAAGACAGGCTCCAGACAAATCAACTGAATTAGAAACAGATAAGGAATAGACCATGTCAGAACGTTTGAATAATGACGTGGATCCGATCGAAACGCGTGACTGGCTGCAGGCGATCGAATCGGTTATCCGTGAAGAAGGTGTTGAGCGCGCGCAGTTCCTGATTGATCAGGTTCTGAGCGAAGCACGTAAAGGCGGCGTGAAAACCGCTGCCGGCAGCGCAAGCAGCAGTTACATCAACAGCATCGCCGTCGAAGACGAACCTGCCTATCCGGGCAACCTTGATCTGGAGCGCCGTATTCGTTCAACGATCCGTTGGAATGCGGTCATGACCGTACTGCGCGCTTCTAAGAAAGATTTGGAACTGGGCGGCCACATGGCGTCCTATCAGTCGTCCGCCACCTTCTACGAAGTGTGTTTCAACCACTTCTTCCGCGCACGCAACGCGCAGGACGGCGGCGATCTGGTTTACTTCCAGGGACACATCTCCCCGGGCGTTTACGCTCGCGCATTTGTTGAAGGACGCCTGACCGAAGAGCAGATGAACAACTTCCGTCAGGAAGTACACGGCCATGGTCTGTCTTCCTATCCGCACCCGAAACTGATGCCTGAATTCTGGCAGTTCCCGACCGTTTCCATGGGTCTGGGCCCGATCGGTGCGATCTATCAGGCTAAGTTCCTGAAATACCTGGAACACCGTGGTCTGAAAGATACGTCTAAACAGACTGTCTACGCCTTCCTGGGCGACGGTGAAATGGATGAGCCGGAATCCAAAGGCGCCATCACCATCGCGACCCGTGAAAAACTGGACAACCTGGTCTTCGTCATCAACTGCAACCTGCAGCGTCTGGACGGACCGGTCACCGGTAACGGCAAGATCATCAACGAGCTGGAAGGCGTGTTTGGCGGCGCTGGCTGGGAAGTGATCAAGGTTATCTGGGGCGGTCGTTGGGACGAACTGCTGCGTAAAGACACCAGCGGTAAGCTGATTCAGCTGATGAACGAAACCGTGGATGGCGACTACCAGACCTTCAAATCGAAAAACGGCGCCTACGTGCGTGAGCACTTCTTCGGTAAATATCCGGAAACCGCGGAGCTGGTCAAAGACTGGACCGACGATGAAATCTGGGCGCTGAACCGCGGCGGCCACGATCCGAAGAAAGTCTATGCCGCACTGAAAAAAGCGCAGGACACCAAAGGCAAACCGATCGTCATCCTGGCGCATACCATCAAGGGTTACGGGATGGGTGATGCGGCCGAAGGCAAAAACATCGCTCACCAGGTCAAGAAGATCAACATGGAAGGCGTTCGCTACTTCCGCGATCGTTTCAACGTGCCGGTCAAAGACGAAGAGCTGGAAAAACTGCCTCTGCTGAGCTTCGACAAAGATTCCGAAGAGTACAAATACCTGCATGAACGTCGTCAGGCGCTGGAAGGCTATGTGCCGTCCCGTCAGCCTAACTTCAGCGGTTCTCTGGATCTGCCGACGCTGGAAGACTTCGGTCCCCTGCTGGAAGAGCAAAACAAAGAGATCTCCACCACCATCGCTTTCGTTCGTGCTCTGAACGTGATGCTGAAGAACAAGTCGATCAAAGATCGTCTGGTGCCGATTATCGCGGATGAAGCGCGTACCTTCGGTATGGAAGGTCTGTTCCGTCAGATTGGTATCTACAGCCCGAACGGTCAGCAGTACACCCCGCAGGACCGTGAGCAGGTGGCGTACTACAAAGAAGACGAGAAAGGTCAGATTCTGCAGGAAGGGATCAACGAACTGGGCGCGGGCGCGTCCTGGCTGGCGGCGGCAACGTCTTACAGCACCAACGACCTGCCGATGATTCCGTTCTACATCTACTACTCCATGTTCGGGTTCCAGCGTATCGGCGATCTGTGCTGGGCGGCAGGCGACCAGCAGGCGCGCGGCTTCCTGATTGGGGGCACCTCCGGTCGTACGACGCTGAACGGCGAAGGTCTGCAGCATGAAGATGGCCACAGCCACATTCAGTCACTGACTATCCCGAACTGTATCTCCTACGACCCGGCATTCGCCTACGAAGTCGCTGTCATCATGCATGACGGTCTGCATCGTATGTACGGCGAAGCGCAGGAGAACGTTTATTATTACATTACGACGCTGAACGAAAACTACCACATGCCGGCGATGCCGCAGGGCGCCGAAGAAGGCATCCGCAAAGGTATCTACAAGCTGGAAACGGTAGAAGGCGGCAAAGGCAAGGTACAGCTGCTGGGCTCCGGCTCCATCCTGCGCCATGTCCGCGAAGCCGCAGTGATCCTGTCCCAGGACTACGGCATCGGTTCCGACGTCTACAGCGTGACCTCCTTCACCGAACTGGCGCGCGACGGTCAGGACTGCGAACGTTGGAACATGTTGCACCCGGCAGAAACGCCGCGCGTACCGTACATCGCTCAGGTGATGAGCGAAGCGCCAGCCGTCGCGTCTACCGACTACATGAAGCTGTTCGCCGAGCAGGTACGTNCTTACATCCCGGCCAGCGACTATCGCGTTCTGGGTACGGACGGCTTCGGTCGCTCCGACAGCCGTGAGAACCTGCGTCACCACTTCGAAGTGGATGCGTCTTACGTGGTGGTTGCAGCACTGGGCGAGTTGGCTAAACGCGGCGAAGTTGAAGCGTCTGTCGTGGCTGAAGCCATTAAGAAATTCAACATCGACCCTGAGAAAGTTAACCCGCGTCTGGCATAAGAGGGCAAGATTACATGGCTATCGAAATCAATGTTCCGGATATCGGTTCGGACGAAGTTGAAGTCACCGAAGTAATGGTGAACGTCGGCGACACTGTTGAAGCTGAACAGTCGCTGATTACGGTGGAAGGCGATAAGGCCTCCATGGAAGTGCCTTCCCCTCAGGCGGGCGTGGTGAAAGAAATCAAGATTGCCGTCGGCGACAAAGTCTCCACCGGTTCTCTGATCATGGTCTTTGATTCCGCAGACAGCGCGGCGGAAGCGCCGGCGGCAGCACAGCCGGAAGCGGCCCCTGCTGCTCCGGCTGCGGCCAGCGCAGTGAAAGAAGTCGAAGTCCCGGACATCGGCGGCGACGAAGTCGAAGTCACCGAAGTGATGGTGAACGTCGGCGACAGCGTTGAAGCAGAGCAGTCTTTGATCACCGTTGAAGGTGACAAAGCCTCCATGGAAGTCCCGGCGCCGTTCGCGGGCGTGGTGAAAGAAATCAAGATCGCCACGGGCGACAAAGTGAAAACCGGCTCCCTGATCATGATGTTTGAAGTGGCAGGCGCCGCGCCAGCCGCACAGGCCAGTCAGCCGGCTGCCGCTCCGGCCGCAGCCAGCACCGGTTCTGCCGCGAAAGACGTCAACGTACCGGATATCGGCGGCGACGAAGTCGAAGTCACCGAAGTGATGGTCAGCGTCGGCGACAAAGTCACTGCGGAACAATCCTTGATTACCGTGGAAGGCGACAAGGCTTCCATGGAAGTGCCGGCACCGTTCGCGGGCACGGTCAAAGAGATCAAAATCGCTACAGGCGACAAGGTGAAAACCGGCTCCCTGATCATGGTGTTTGAAGTCGAAGGCGCAGCCCCGGCCGCGGCACCGGCAGCGAAAACCGAAGCGAGCGCCGCCCCAGCTCCGGCTAAAGCCGCGCCTGCCGCTGCTCCGGCCGCGGCCAGCTCTAGCGCGAAGGGCGAGTTCGCCGAGAACGACGCTTACGTGCACGCGACCCCGGTCATCCGTCGTCTGGCGCGCGAGTTCGGCGTCAATCTGGCGAAGGTGAAAGGAACGGGTCGTAAAGGCCGTATCCTGCGCGAAGACGTACAGGCTTACGTGAAAGACGCGGTCAAACGCGCAGAATCCGCTCCGGCGGCGGGCGCGACGGGCGGTTCTCTGCCGGGTCTGCTGCCTTGGCCGAAGGTCGACTTCAGCAAATTCGGCGAAGTCGAAGAAGTGGAACTGGGTCGTATTCAGAAGATCTCCGGCGCCAACCTGCATCGCAACTGGGTGATGATCCCGCACGTGACGCAGTTCGACGAAGCAGATATCACCGAAGTCGAAGCGTTCCGCAAACAGCAGAACGTAGAAGCCGAGAAGAAGAAACTGGACGTGAAGATCACGCCTGTCGTGTTCATCATGAAAGCCGTCGCGAAAGCGCTGGAAGAGTTCCCGCGTTTCAACAGCTCGCTGTCTGAAGATGGTCAGCGCCTGACGCTGAAGAAATACATCAACGTCGGCGTTGCGGTTGATACCCCGAACGGTCTGGTGGTTCCGGTATTCCGCGATGTGAACAAGAAAGGTATCGTTGAACTGTCTCGCGAGCTGATGGAGATCTCCAAAAAAGCCCGCGCCGGTAAGCTGACGGCTTCCGACATGCAGGGTGGATGCTTCACCATTTCCAGCCTGGGCGGCCTTGGCACCACGGCATTCACGCCGATCGTCAACGCACCGGAAGTGGCTATCCTTGGCGTTTCCAAATCGGCCACCAAACCGGTATGGAACGGCAAAGAGTTCACGCCGCGCCTGATGCTGCCACTGTCTCTGTCATTCGACCACCGTGTTATCGACGGTGCGGACGGCGCGCGTTTCATCAGCTTCATCAACAATGTGATGTCTGATATTCGTCGTCTGGTGATGTAACCGCCGGGACTGGCCTGCGGGCCGGTCTTTTGGCTAACGTCGATGCCGCGGCGGCAGGCTGTTCGCCGTGGCATGTTTGAGACGCAGATCCCCCTGGCTCGCCTTGCAGAGCGTTAACAACTCTGTAAACTAAATGTCAGTGTGGGGGCGTCCCGGTGGATGACGGGCGTACTGATCCATAACAACCACGTCTGACCGCCGGACAAACAAAACAAGAGGTCATGATGAGTACTGAAATTAAAGCCCAGGTGGTGGTGCTTGGCGCGGGCCCTGCAGGTTATTCTGCGGCGTTCCGTTGCGCGGACTTAGGTCTGGACACCGTACTGGTAGAACGTTATTCCACGTTGGGCGGTGTTTGCCTGAACGTCGGATGTATCCCTTCCAAAGCCTTGCTGCACGTTGCGAAAGTTATCGAAGAAGCTAAGGCGCTTGCTACGCACGGTATCGTGTTTGGCGAACCTCAGACCGACATCGACAAGATTCGCTCCTGGAAAGAAAAAGTCATCAACCAGCTGACCGGCGGTCTGGCAGGGATGGCGAAGGGCCGTAAAGTCAAAGTCGTTAACGGTCTCGGCAAATTCACCGGCGCGAACACGCTGGTCGTTGAAGGCGAAGGCGGCAATACCACCATCAACTTCGACAACGCGATCATCGCTGCGGGCTCTCGTCCGATCCAGCTGCCGTTTATTCCGCATGAAGATCCGCGCGTGTGGGATTCCACCGATGCGCTGGAGCTGAAAACCGTACCGGAACGCATGCTGGTTATGGGCGGCGGTATCATCGGTCTGGAAATGGGCACCGTATACCACGCGCTGGGTTCCAAGATCGACGTCGTCGAAATGTTTGATCAGGTGATCCCGGCAGCCGATAAAGACGTCGTGAAAACCTTCACCAAGCGTATCAGCAATAAGTTCGGCCTGATGCTGGAAACCAAAGTGACTGCGGTAGAAGCCAAAGAAGACGGCATCTACGTCACGATGGAAGGTAAAAAAGCGCCAGCAGAACCGCAGCGCTATGACGCGGTACTGGTCGCTATCGGCCGTGTGCCGAACGGCAAACTTTTGGATGCCGGTCAGGCTGGCGTTGAAGTTGACGATCGCGGCTTTATCCACGTCGATAAACAAATGCGTACCAACGTGCCGCACATCTACGCTATCGGCGATATCGTCGGTCAGCCGATGCTGGCGCACAAAGGCGTGCACGAAGGTCACGTGGCTGCAGAAGTCATCGCCGGTAAGAAACACTACTTCGATCCGAAAGTGATCCCGTCCATCGCCTATACCGAACCGGAAGTGGCGTGGGTAGGTCTGACGGAGAAAGAAGCGAAAGAGAAGGGCATCAGCTACGAAACAGCGATCTTCCCTTGGGCGGCGTCAGGCCGTGCTATCGCTTCCGACTGCGCGGACGGCATGACCAAGCTGATCTTCGAGAAAGAGAGCCATCGCATCATCGGTGGGGCGATCGTCGGGACCAACGGCGGCGAACTGCTGGGTGAAATCGGTCTGGCGATCGAAATGGGCTGCGACGCGGAAGATATCGCGTTGACGATCCATGCGCACCCGACGCTGCACGAATCTATCGGGCTGGCGGCGGAAGTGTACGAAGGCAGCATCACTGACTTGCCGAACCCGAAAGCAAAGAAAAAATAAGCTGACGGCGAGGGTGCGCAGGCGCAAATAAGCGCGTGCGTGTCACGACAGGTTTAAAAAATCCGGGGCAGCCGCCGCCGGATTTTTTTTCGTCTGACGATCGTCAATAGAAGGGAAGCGTCAGTTCGTAGGCGCTAACTTAGCAGCAGCGGCAATAGCGTTCGCAGGTCGCCAGGCTGGTGCAACCGACAGTGGGCAAGCACTTTGTCGCTGTCCAGATGCGGCAGCGCCGCGAGGTTCAGCCGAAGCTTTTCGTCAAGGTCAATTGGGTACGCAAGACTCTCTTGTCGGGTCACGCGGGCTGTCAGCGCTTCGCCGTCGAGCAAATAAAGCGTGACCTCGTGGAAACGCGCCTCGGGATTAAGCTCGTCCGGCGGGGCGTTGGGATCCGCGATGCGCGTCACGCGATCCGCCAGTGCGGCGAGGGCGGGGTCGACTGGCTCGGGTCCGAAGCGCGGCAGCGCCAGCGTGCCGTCCACCAGTGCGGCGGCAATGACATATTCGAGGCTAAAGCGCGCCTCGATGCCGGTTGTGGCTTGACGGATGAACGGGGCGGTATCGCCGCCGGGAGGAAAGCTGACGGTGATGCGGGCGATATCCTCGATGAGCGTTCGATCGCTGGCGGAATAGCGCGCAAGCCACCGTGCTCTCAGTATCAGCGCAGCCTCTGCCGCGCTGTGCGTCCCGCTACAGGTGGCAAAACGTTTGAATTCCAGCCCGGGGGAGAGGATCCGCCACGGTTTTCCCCAGTCTGCTGTCCATCGTTCCGCCTGCTGTTGACCTGCGCCGTGGGTAGCGAGAAATGCTTCCAGAACTTGCCGTGGGCTGCCTGCGAATCCGGCTAACGCCAGCTTAACGGCGGTAAGGCCGGATCGGGCCGCCAGTCCCGCATGCAGCGGTTTGGCATCAGTCCCGAACTGCGCACGCAGCCCGGCGGCCTGCGTCGCGGCGAGGCCCAAACTATTTTGGGTTTGCGCCACGCTGGCGTTAGCCAGTCGCGAGGCGGCCGCGGCCGCCGCCATCGTTCCCAGCGTCGCCGTATTGTGGAATCCCTGCGCATAGTGCCGGGGGCCGCTGGCCAGACCGCTTCTCCCCGCCATTTCGACGCCGATGACATACGCAGTGAGAAAATCTGTCTCCGACACGGTGGGGATTTCCGCCGCCAGCGCGAAAAGCGCGGGCAGGATCACCGTGCTGGGATGGCCGCGAAAGGCGGGGTGAAAGTCATCGAAGTCCAGCGCATGTCCGGCATAGCCGAGCCGCAGGCTGTGCGACAGACTGTCGTTACCGTGGAAGACCTGTTTCAGGGCAACCAGTCCCTTATCGGCTATCGCGCCTTGCGTGACGGGCAGCGTGGAGGCAACGAAATCGATCACCCCTCGACGCGCCGCATTGAGGGCGTCGTCGGACGGAGTGCGGGTGACGATGAGTTCAGCTAATGCCGGGGTGATGTCTGAAGAGATAAGGGTCATAGACAGCAAGCCATCGAGATGAAAACAGGGGTTTTAATCTACCGTGGCGATGGGATGCCGTCGTATAACCAAGCGCCATAAGCTAGGTAGCTTTGCTATATGCTGATGGCGTATGGCTAAAAGCGCTCTTTGATTTGCCCCGGCGTGACGCCGAAAGTGCGGCGCAGCGCGGTGGTGAAGTTGGCCGAACTGTTGTAGCCGGCGAGGCTGGCCGCCTGAGAAATCGCGATGCCGTCGCGTTGCAGCGCCAACATGGCGCGCCGCAGTCGACAGGTGCGCAGGTATTCGAAGACGGTGACGTTAAAGGCGTGACGGAAATGGCGTTGAAGCGTGCTGGCGCTCATGTTGACGCACTTGGCGATTTCGTCCATCGAGAGCTGGTCTGCTTCGCCGCTTTCCAGCATGTCGCGGACTTGCTGAATACGATGGTGGTTGCGCAGGTCGATACCGTCTCGGTGCTTCGCCTGGCTTTTAGCGGTCAGCGAACTCAGAGCTTCAATGATCAGCAGCATGCACTGACTTTCCAGATACAGCCGCTGCATCGGGGTGTTGCAGCTGGGTGAATTGAGGATCTGCAGCGCGATGGCCTGCGCCTGTCGGGACGGCATCCAGAGGTGAGTCGCGAGATGGGTTTGCGAGAAGTCGTAGATGGCCTGCCAATCGCTGACGCTGTCCAGCAAATTACCGTAAAGCCACTCCTGGCTGAAGGTCAGCGATACCGTACGCTCATGTTCGTTACGTTTGCCGAGGCGACTGAAACGCGTGGGTTCGGTGAGCGAGATAAGCGAAGCGGGCTGCACGTTGCCCAGATGCAGCATTTGCTCACCGTAGGTCACATGCGCGATGCCGTTGACGACAATCGCCAGCTTAAGCGCGCCGTTCAGGAGCGTCTGGGTCTTCATATTGGTCAGATTCACCACATCCGCGGTATGGAGGATCAAGTCGCGGTTGAGTTGAGTGACGTTAAATTCGCCAAACAACAGCGGCGAATCGTCTATACCGGACGGCGTCAGAAAACGATAATCTCTGGTAATTAATCTCGAACTCTGAACAATATGATTTTTAAATATATTTTTCGATTCTGGTACTTTATTGTCCATGTTTTCCTTTCCTTTTGTCTGGCTATCCCTGGCCATTTCGATGTTTTCGCAAAACATTTTGCCGTTTGCGCAAACCTCGCGTCAGAAAACAAATGTAACAATGATCGTGCCAAAAGGGTAACGCAAACGATTATCAGTGATGCTTTCTTGCTGACGGTTTATTTTTCGCGCAGGTCATTTTGTTTCGCGCGGTACGTTGCTTTCCATTGCGTAAGACGATGGAAGCCCCCGTATGTCAGCAGCAGCCGTCTTTTCCCAATGATAAAGATATAGGGCGATTCAAATGACCAAATACCCACCCCGCCATTGCCTGGCGACGCTGATAGGGTTGGCCTGCTCCACCTTGTCCTGCCTGACATGGGCTGAGACAGCCGAAACGACGAACACAATCACCGCCGCAGGGGCGAACGCGATCAACACCAGGGAACCGAACGCGACGACGAAAGCCCCGACATCCACCGAGACTGCAGCCGCCAACACCAGGGATCAGGGCCAAAGCGCGGAGAGTGCGGATACGATGATTGTGACTGCCGCAGAGCAGACGCGTCAGGCACCGGGTGTTTCCACCATTACGGCGGAAGATATCAGTCGGCGGCCGCCGGCTAATGATTTATCGGAGCTTATCCGCACTATGCCGGGGGTGAATCTGTCAGGAAACTCGACCAGCGGTCAACGCGGCAATAACCGGCAGATTGATATTCGCGGCATGGGGCCGGAAAACACGTTGATTTTGGTGGACGGCAAGCCCGTATCGAGCCGGAACGCGGTGCGCTACGGCTGGCGTGGAGAGCGCGATACCCGCGGCGACACCAACTGGGTGCCTGCGGACATGGTCGAACGCATCGACGTGCTGCGCGGTCCGGCCGCGGCCCGCTATGGCAACGGCGCTGCGGGCGGGGTGGTGAATATCATCACCAAACAGCCGACGAAAGAGTGGCACGGTACCTGGAACGCTTATATGAATATCCCCGTGCATAAAGCGGAAGGGGCGACCAAGCGTACCGACTTTAGCCTGATGGGCGGTCTGACCGATAACCTCAGCCTGCGTCTCTTCGGTAACTTCAATAAAACGCAGGCCGATGCCTGGGGCATCAACGAAGGCCACCAGTCAGAACGAACAGGCACTTACGCCAGCTCGCTGCCCGCCGGACGTGAAGGGGTGCGTAACAAGGACATCAACGGCGTGCTGCACTGGGACATCACCGCGCAGCAGTCGCTGGAGTTCGAAGTGGGATCGAGCCGTCAGGGCAATATCTACTCGCGTGATACGCAAAACACCAACAGCAACAGCTACGTGGTCGATAATTACGGCAAAGAGACTAACCGGATCTACCGCCAGAACTATGCGGTGACCCACCGGGGTTACTGGGATAGCGGCATCAGCACCACGTCTTATCTGCAGTACGAACGCACTCAGAACACCCGTATCACGGAAGGACTGGCGGGCGGCACGGAGGGCATTTTCTCCAGCGCTGACGATTACGGCACGACCAAGCTGGATACGGTGACCGCCCACAACGAGGTCAATATTCCGTTTGACGTGCTGTTCAGCCAAACCGCCACGGTGGGCGTCGAGTGGTCGGAGCAGAAAATGAAAGATCCGACGTCGACTTCGCAGGCGCTGTCTGGCGGCACGATTGATGGATATGCCAACGGGACGCGCAGCGGCAAGATGTCGGCGCGCATTGCCTCCGTGTTCGCGGAAGATAACATTGAGCTGACGCCCAGCACGATGTTGACCCCGGCGCTGCGGTTCGACCAACACAGCATCGCGGGCGGCAACTGGAGTCCCGGCCTCAACCTCTCGCAGGAGTTGGGCGAGGACTTCACGCTAAAATTAGGCATCGCCCGCGCGTACAAAGCGCCGAACCTGTACCAGCTCAACCCGAACTATCTGTTGTATAGCCGCGGGCAGGGTTGCTATTTCAGCGGCACCAACGGCTGCTATCTTTTAGGTAACGACGAGTTGAAGGCGGAAACCAGCGTCAATAAAGAGGTCGGGCTGGAGTTTCATCGTAACGGCTATCAGGCGGGGCTGACCTATTTCCGCAATGATTATCGCAACAAGATTGACGCGGGCATGTCCCCCATCGGGATGAGCACGAACGGCACCACATACATCTTCCAGTGGGAAAACGTGCCCAAGGCGGTGGTGGAAGGGCTGGAAGGCTCGCTGAATATTCCGGTATCGGACACCGTGAGTTGGAACAATAACCTAACGTGGATGCTGCGTTCGAAGAATAAAAGCACGGGAGATTACCTCTCCATTACGCCGCAATTTACGCTCAATTCATCGGTAAGCTGGCAGGCCACCGACAAGCTGTCTCTGCTGGCCGATCTGACCTGGTATGGGCGTCAGAAGCCGAAAAAATATAACTATAAAGGTGAGTCGGTCAGCGGGACCGAGTTGACGCAGGTCAGCCCTTATTCGGTCGTCGGCCTGAGCGGGACCTACAAGTTCAATAAGAATGTGAGCCTGACCGCGGGCGTGGATAACCTGTTCGACAAGCGCCAGTTCCGTGCCGGCAACGCGCAGTCGGTCAGGAACCTGACCACCAATGTCGTCACTATCGCCGGCGCCGGTGCTGCTACGTTCAATGAGCCGGGCAGAACCTTCTTTATGGGTATCAACACCAGTTTCTAAGGCGTTGCGAGCGGGAACGGCATTGCCGGAACGCTCTGCAACAATGTCGCCGCCTGACGGGAAGGAACCCGTTCGGGCGCGACGGGAGTGACGTCGATTACACAGGAGGAAGGGTGTATCAATTACTCAATACCAGGGACGATATCGTTGAGTCTGCGGCGCGTGGCCATTACCGCGTGATGACGTGGAGCCCCGACGGCGGAGCGGTGCCCCCAGATGAGGGGTGGCCGGTGATTTACCTGCTGGATGGCGCGAAATATTTCTCCATGGCGGCGTCTGTGATGGCGTCGCTCAGCCGTCCTCGCTGCGGTATTACGCCGGGGATTGTGGTCGGCATAGATTATGTCGGCACCTCCCGGCGCGATAAGGACTACCGTCCTGCGGTGGTGAACCGCGTGCTGGAACCTAATCCCCAAGGCGGCTACTATCCGGCCGGGATGGAGGGCGACGCCGCCGGATTTCGCCGCTTTCTGATTGCTGAGTTGAAACCGATGATTGCGGCCCGCTACCCCATCGACCTGCAACGGGAAGCGCTGTTTGGCCACTCCTACGGCGGATTGTTCTCCCTGGATACGCTGTTCTGGGCGCGAGAAAGCTTCCAGCATTACTACGTCTGCAGCCCGTCGGTCTGGTGGAATGGCGAGTACATATTGCGTCAGGCGGCCTCGCTCCATTCGCAAAACTCCACGGTCTCGCCGGTGAGTCTGATGTTGAGCGTCGGCGAATATGAGCAGTCTCTGGAGCCGTGGGAGATGGGATTGCCCACCGGACAACGGGAGCTTTTGCTTGAGCATCGTCGTCGGCGCAGAATGGTCGACGGCATAGGCGAGCTGGCGCTGATGTTGAAAAAACGCGCGCCGGATGTGGATGTCTCCCTGCAAACTTATCCCGGACAGTCGCACCAATCCGTTCCATTTCTGGCGCTGCACACCGCCTTACGTCACCATTTCCAGCCAACCTGACCCATTGCCGTTCGCCCAGCGCCGCCCGCGCGCAGTTTACAGGCGCGCAACGGCAGGAATGTTATATAACTCATTGATATAAAACATATCACCCTTAGCCTTTTCGTGAACGGATGGTGCGTTTTTGCGCGCCCATGTTATTCTGCTGACGTGAGAGAGTGAGCGATTAAGCAACGATAATTCCACCGCGATCGCGGTTAAATGCGCCAAATGTTGCTATTATGTGAACGAAATGATGAGTGAACAAACCCAAATTAGGCTGACGACGCTGAGCCGGGCACGCGAAATCTTGCTTCCACACGCCGATCTCCAGGCATGAGGATGACCATGGGCACCACGTGCGCGGGTATAACGAAGAAGATAATGAGAGCGAGGAGAATGTCGTGCTAGAAGAATATCGTAAGCACGTAGCCGAGCGGGCTGCGCAAGGGATCGTCCCCAAGCCGTTAGAGGCTTCCCAAATGGCGGGTTTGGTGGACTTGTTGAAACAGCCGCCTGCCGGAGAAGAGGCGTTTCTGGTCGATTTGCTGGTTAATCGCGTGCCGCCGGGAGTGGATGAGGCTGCCTACGTCAAGGCCGGTTTCCTCGCCGCGATCACCTCTGGTGAAGCGACGTCCCCCTTAATTTCCCCCGAAAAAGCCGTCGAGCTGCTGGGCACCATGCAGGGCGGTTACAACATTCACCCGTTGATCAACGCTCTGGAAAATGCGGCACTGGCCCCCATCGCCGCCAAAGCCTTGTCGCACACGCTGCTGATGTTCGACAACTTCTATGACGTGGAAGAGAAAGCCAAGGCGGGCAATCCCCATGCGCAGCAGGTGTTGCAGGCCTGGGCGGACGCGGACTGGTTCCTTTCCCGCCCAGCGCTGGCTGAAAAAATCACCGTGACCGTATTCAAAGTGACCGGCGAAACCAACACCGACGACCTGTCGCCTGCGCCGGACGCATGGTCGCGCCCGGATATTCCACTGCATGCGTTGGCGATGCTGAAAAATGCCCGCGAAGGGATCGAACCGGATCAGCCGGGTGTGGTCGGTCCGATCGCCCAGATCGACGCCCTAAATAAGAAAGGGTTCCCGTTAGCCTATGTCGGCGACGTCGTTGGGACGGGGTCCTCGCGCAAATCCGCCACCAACTCGGTGCTGTGGTTTATGGGCGACGACATTCCCTATGTGCCGAACAAACGCGGCGGCGGTGTGGTGTTGGGCGGTAAAATCGCGCCAATCTTCTTTAACACGATGGAGGATGCGGGCGCGTTGCCGGTCGAAGTCGATGTCTCCAACCTGAATATGGGCGACGTCATCGATATCTATCCGTACAAGGGAGAGGTGCGCCGCCACGACAATGACGAACTGCTGGCGACATTTGAGCTGAAAACCGACGTGCTGCTGGATGAAGTGCGCGCCGGCGGCCGAATTCCCCTCATCATCGGCCGCGGGCTGACGACCAAAGCCCGCGAAGCGCTCGGACTGCCGCACAGCGATGTTTTCCGCATTGCCAAGGACGTCGCCGACAGCGACAAAGGATTTTCGCTGGCTCAGAAGATGGTCGGCCGTGCCTGCGGCGTGGCCGGTATTCGCCCAGGTCAGTACTGCGAGCCGAAAATGACCTCCGTCGGATCGCAGGATACCACCGGGCCGATGACCCGCGATGAGCTGAAGGATCTGGCCTGCCTCGGCTTCTCCGCCGATTTGGTGATGCAGTCGTTCTGCCACACCGCTGCGTACCCGAAACCGGTGGACGTGCAGACGCATCACTCGCTGCCGGACTTCATCATGAACCGAGGCGGCGTCTCGCTGCGTCCGGGCGACGGCATCATTCACTCCTGGCTCAACCGCATGCTGCTGCCGGATACGGTCGGCACCGGCGGCGACTCGCACACCCGTTTCCCGATTGGCATTTCGTTCCCGGCCGGTTCCGGTCTGGTGGCGTTTGCCGCCGCGACGGGCGTGATGCCGCTGGATATGCCGGAGTCCGTGCTGGTGCGCTTCAAGGGCAAGATGCAGCCGGGCATTACGCTGCGCGATCTGGTCCACGCCATCCCGTACTACGCTATTCAGCAGGGGTTGCTGACCGTTGAGAAGAAAGGCAAAAAGAACATTTTCTCCGGTCGGATTCTGGAGATCGAAGGGCTGCCGGAGCTGAAAGTGGAGCAGGCGTTTGAACTGGCGGACGCCTCGGCGGAGCGGTCGGCGGCCGGTTGCACCATCAAGCTGGATCAGGCGCCGATCGTCGAGTATCTCAACTCCAACATCGTGCTGCTGAAATGGATGATCTCGGAAGGCTATGGCGATCGCCGTACGCTGGAGCGCCGCGTTCAGGGAATGGAAAAATGGCTGGCGGATCCACAACTGTTGGAAGCGGACAAGGATGCCGAGTACGCCGCGGTTATCGAGATCGATCTGGCCGACGTGACCGAGCCGATCCTGTGCGCGCCGAACGATCCGGACGATGCTCGGCTGCTGTCTGCCGTGGCGAACAGCACAATCGACGAGGTGTTCATCGGTTCCTGTATGACCAACATCGGGCACTTCCGCGCCGCCGGTAAATTGCTGGAACAGCATAAAGGCCAGCTGCCGACGCGCCTGTGGATGGCGCCGCCGACTAAAATGGACGCGGCTCAACTGACGGAAGAGGGCTATTACAGCGTCTTCGGGAAGAGTGGTGCCAGGGTGGAAATCCCAGGGTGTTCGCTGTGTATGGGGAACCAGGCTCGCGTGGCGGACGGCGCGACGGTGGTATCCACCTCCACGCGTAACTTCCCGAACCGACTGGGCGACGGCGCCAACGTCTATCTAGCCTCCGCCGAAATGGCGGCGATCGCCGCTTTGTTGGGACGCTTGCCGACGCCGGAGGAGTATCAGACTTATATGGCGCAGGTCGACAAAACGGCGCTGGATACCTATCGCTATCTCAACTTTGACCAACTGTCTCAGTACACGGAAAAAGCGGATGGGGTGATCTTCCAAACCGCCGTGTAATTCGCGGATGTCAAATCGCGATGTAAGCGCTATAGTGCGCGTCGCAAAAGGGGGCCTCGGGCCCCCTTTTGTCATAATGGGCCGCCGTGGCCAGCGCATGAACCCGTATGAAAAAGGACTGACGCTTTCCTTAGCGTCGCTCGGGTATCGGCCAGAACGTGGTCGAAAAGCAGGGATGGCGGAGCAGCGGCGCGAACGGCGATGATGAGGCGGATAACAGGCTTTTTCACAGGAGCGACGGGATGGACTATGAATTTTTGCGGGATGTCACCGGGGTGGTCATCGTGCGTATGTCGATGGGACATGAGGCCGTAGGGCACTGGCTGAATGAGGAAGTCAACGGTCAGCTGTCGGTGCTGGATGAGGTAGAAGCCGGGGCGCGCTCGGTGATCGGCCGCGAACGTCAGTGGCAGTTGCAGGGGCACGAATACTCCCTGCTGCTGGATGAAGAAGAGGTCATCATCCGCGCCAATCAGCTCTCGTTAACCTGCGATGAAATGGAAGAGGGGATGAGCTACTACGATGAAGAGAGCCTGTCTCTGTGCGGGCTGGAGGATTTTCTCGCGCTTCTCGCGAAATACCGGCAGTTTATCCAAACGCGGTGAATCACCGCGTTGCACGCACTCCTCTCACCGCTTGATTCAGCGGGGAGCCTGTCTGAGCGCTCCCGCCTGTCGCGAACGTTAATGCATGCTGGCCGCCATCGCGGCGACGTTATGGCTGAAGGCCGCTGTGTAGGTTGCCGCTGGCCCGTTGGCGTCCGTCAGCGCTTCCGGATAGAGTTCGCCGCCCGGCTGCGCGCCGGTGGCATGGGCGATCTGTTTCACCAGTCGGGGATCGGTCTGATTTTCGATAAAGTAGCTCTTCACCTGCGTTTGCTTGATCTGCGTGATCAGCTCAGCCACGCCTTTACTGCTGGCTTCTGATTCGGTCGAATAGCCCAGCGGCGCCAGGAATTTCACACCATAGGCCGCGGCGAAGTAACCGAAGGCGTCGTGACTGGTGAGCACCCTGCGTTTATCTTGCGGGATGGCGGCAAAGGTCTTTCTGGCGTTGTCATCCAGCTGTTGCAGCTGCTGGATATAGCGCTCGCCGCGCTGGCGATAGTCTTGCGCGTTGTCTGGATCGGCCTTGATCAGCGCATTCAAGATATTGCGCGCATAGATGATCCCATTCGCCATGCTGTTCCAGGCATGAGGATCGGTGGCCGTTTTTCCCTCTTCGACCATAGTCAACGGCGCGACGCCCTGTGACGCGGTTATCACCTCGCCCTTGTAGCCGGAAGCGGTGATGAGGCGGTCGAGCCAGCCTTCCAGTCCTAGTCCGCTGACGAAGACCAGATCCGCCTTCGCCAGCGTTTTGCTGTCTTTCGGCGACGGCTCGAACTCATGCGGGTCGCCGTTCGGTCCCACCAAGTCGGTGACGTGGACATGTTCGCCGCCTACCTGCTTGACCATATCTCCCAACACGGAAAAGCTCGCGACGACGTCAAGATTTTTCGCCATCGTCAACGGACTCATCAGAAAGCCGGACAGCATGATTATCAAAGTAGAACGTTTCAATTTTTTCCCCTCGTGTGTGACGTCATCATCAACGGCGCGTACGTAACATGCCGCCGTTAGAGCCAAAAAATACGGAAATGCAAAAAATAAGGGTGGCGGTCAGAATCACCGCTGGTCCGGCCGGTAGGTCGGCGTAGTACGACCATAGCAGTCCAATCAGGCTGGCGATGCAGCCGAGCACGACCGATAGCGCCAGCATCATGCTGAGGCGCTGGGTCCAGAAGCGTGCGCAGGCGGCAGGGAGCATCATCATGCCGACCGCCATCAGCGTGCCGAGCAGTTGAAATCCCGCCACCAAATTGAGCACCACCAGCGATAAAAACAGACCGTGAACCGCGGCTCGGACGCGCCCCGACAGCATGCGCATGAAGGTGACGTCGAACGATTCTATGAGCAGGGCGCGATAGATTACCGCCAGCGTCAGCACGGATGCGGAGCTGACGGCGCCGATGGTCAGCAGGGCCGGAGCGTCGATCGCCAGAATTGAGCCGAACAGCACATGCAGCAGGTCGACGCTGGAGCCGCGCAGCGAGACGAGCGTGACACCGAGCGCCAGGGAGCCCAGGTAGAAGCCGGCAAAGCTGGCATCTTCCTTGAGCTCGGTGCGGCGGCTGACCAGACCAGACATCATGGCGACAGCCAGCCCGGCGACGAAGCCGCCGATCCCCATCGCCACGAGCGACATGCCGGAGATGAGATAGCCGATGGCGACGCCCGGCAGGACGGCGTGGGACAGCGCATCGCCGATCAGGCTCATCCGCCGCAGCAGCAGAAAACAGCCCAGCGGCGCTGCCCCGAGCGTCAGCGCGAAACAGCCGACCAGCGCCCGGCGCATGAACCCGAAGTCGGCGAACGGCTGAGTCAGCAGATGAATGAATGTCACTGCACTCTCCTCAGCGGGGGCTGGGGGACGCGCTGAGACGGCAGCAGCTTACGGCAGTCGCCCCAGCGGGGACCGTCATCGTTGAGCATCACGACGCGGGGGAAGTGCTGCTCCACCTGCTCCAGATCGTGTAACACCGCGAGCAGGGTGCGTCCCTCCTCATGCAGCTGGCGGATCACCTGCCACAGCATGCGGATAGTCTCCGCATCGATACCGGTGAACGGCTCGTCGAGCAAAATAACCGGGGAGCGCATCACCAGTAGCCGCGCGAACAGCACGCGCTGGAGCTGACCGCCGGAGAGCCGACCGATGTGGACGTGTTCGGCAGCGCTCATGCCCACGGTGTCCAGGGCCTCCCGGGCCTGTCGACGCAGCGCGGGCGTCAGGCGTCCGAACAGGCCGGAGTCCGGCACGCATCCCATCAGCACCAGATCGCCGACGCTAATGGGAAATTGACGGTCGAACTCGGACAGCTGCGGTAAGTAGCCTATCGGTCGGGTGACGTCCGGCGCGAGGCAGACGCAGCCGGATAGCGGCGGCATTAACCCGGCCAGCGTTTTTAACAGCGTCGATTTCCCGCTGCCGTTGGGGCCGATGATGGCGGTGAGTGAACCGGGCTCGAAGCGGCCGTCAATCGTACCGAGCGGCGCCTGACGGTGATACCCGTAAGTAAGGTGATGTAACGCGATCATGCTAACGTGACCGCCCAGGAAATCAGTCCCCACAGCAGGGTGAGTACCAGCGCGGCGATGACGACGCGGGTCTGCGTGGAAAAGGAATATAGACTCTGCATGTGCTCTCCCCTTGAAGTTGGCTATGTTATAACATAACAAATTAAGGCCGCGCTGTTACAGACGTAAAAAAGTTTTTCAATGAGTCTTTGCGCGGCGATACAGGGGGAATAAAAGGTTTTCAGGCCCGCGCTCCTGAGAGCGGCGGGCCTGAACGCATCGACGGACGCCGTGCGGGGCGTCCCGGGGGTTACAGCTGTTTGTTGAGCGGATCGGCGACCGGAATGCGGCGACGCGAAGGCATCGGTGTCACCTTGATGCTGCGGCGGCGCGAGGGTTTGATTTCTCGTTCATGATAGAGCTTCAGAACGATAACGATCAGCGCCAGCAGGGCGGTAATGCCGTTGGCCGTCATGACGGGAATATCCTGTACGTTGAAGCCGTAGGCCGTCCACGACGTGACGCCGAAGAACAGGGCGGCGTACATCCCAAGTGAGATCCCGGTCGTGTCTTTATTGCGGATAATGTGCAGTACCTGCAGGAAAAAAGAGCCGGTGGTCACCCAGGCGGCAAGGCCGCCCAGCGCCATCGGCCAGCGATAAAGGGTGACGATCGCGACCGCGGCCGCCACCATCGTTCCTGCAACAATCGTGATGTTCTTCTTCATATTATGCTCCTTCACTCACCGGCTGCAGCACCTCGCGAACTTCTTCAACGGCGGAGCTCAGATGGTCAGCTAATGCTTCATGATGGCGTAATGAACCAAACAGCGCGGGGTGTCGTGAAAACGCGGTCAGCGGGTCTTCGGCGCTGAAAATCGCATCAAAGTCGACGCTGTCGATGGCGCGATCTTCATAGCTGAAGGGCAGTTCGCCAGCATGATGCTGCTGCATAAAGAGGAAAAACAGCGCGGGCAGGCGCAGCGTCGCTCGCGGGACTTCATTCTGACGATACCGGTCCTTTAATGTCGGCACGATAAAGCCATGTAGTTTGGCGATGCTGTCTGAAGAGACGCGAGCAACGGTGTCGCGAACGCCGCGGTTGCCGAAGCGCGCAAGAACGCTTTCGCACTCTTCTTCCTGCACGTGAGTTATGCCGCGGCTGCGAAGGGCGGGCAGCACGTCCTGCATGACGTAGTCGCGCACCCACTTCGTTACCTGCGGCGTCAGACTTTCATCGATGTAGCGTTTGTCCAGCAAAGCGCCGGCCCAGGCAATACCGCTGTGGCTGGCGNTCAGCAGGCGAATTTTCGCTTCCTCTACCGTCGTGACGTCTTCAACGAATTCGACGCCGACTTCTTCCAGCGGCGGACGTTCGCTCACAAAATGATCTTCGATCACCCAGCGAGCGAAGCGTTCGGCGGAAAGCGGAGCCGCATCGTCGGTAATGCCCTGTTTTTCCAGACGGGCATAGAGCGCTTCGTCAAATTTCGGCGTAATTCGGTCGACCATGCTGTTGGGGGCGGAGGTGTTGTCTTCCATCCACTCAACAAGATCCTGACGCTCCTTGGCGACCAGAAATTCACGCAGCCCCTGCGAGAAGCTGTCGCCATTTTGCAGCAGGTTGTCGCAGCACAGTAAAGTCACCGGTCCGCTTTGCTGTTGTTGACGGGCGGTCAAAATCAGCGCCAATGCGCCATATAAAGTATTTATTTCACCTTCATCGCGAAGATCGGCCTGCACCGCGGGGTGCGTTAGATCGAGGTGGCCATCGTCGTCCAGGAAGTAACCTCCCTCGGTAACGGTGAAAGAAATAATTTTTGTCTCGGGAGCGGCGCCTATCGCCACCGTGGAGGCCAATTGGCTATCCCAAAGAATGATTTGATCGACTGCGTCTATGGTCTCGTAGGTATGTTCGCCGTCAGGGGAAATGGTTTCCAGCGTATAGAGACCGTTCTGAGATTTGAGCTGTTGAAGCGTTTTTTGCGTTGAGCTGTTTCGGATGTTGGATAGCGCCATGTGCCATCGATCGTTGCCCTGCTTTCGCAGCTGGTTAAGGTACCAGGCCTGATGCGATCGAAAGAACGCACTTGCACCCAGATGAAGCCAGTTAGAGGAATCTGTAGTTGATATAGGCAAACCCTTTCCTTACTCCATTGGAGATAATTTATTCGATATTAAGGGTAGCACTTTTTGCAACATAATAAAAATATGTTAATTATCAGTTGCTTGATGTTTTTTCGAATGAAAGGGGACAAGCCGACGGTCGAGGGGAGACGATGACCTGAGGGTCAGCATCGACGTTTCCGCCCGACTCGCCGGCTGGGGGGATTACTTGATGTTTACGCTCCATTTGGAGACTTTAAAGGTACCCGAGCCTTTATACACTTCGGTGCCGAATTCGATACTGCTGATGTACTTGGTGTTGCTCATCCACTGTGTCGATTTGACCAGATAATCCGTGAAATTTTTGATATTGAGATTTGCGGAAGTCTGATTACTTTTGATGACAAAAGAATAGACGTTCCAGCTGCTGACTGTGCCTTTGTAGACATCCCAAGGAATGCCGCCGATGGTGACGGTATTCACATAACTACCGGCCGGTGAGGCATTGGTGCTGTTCATCCAGATCATCAGCTCATCTGTCGGGGTCGACCACCAGTTTGCATTGTTGTCTGAGTGGAACCAGATATCGTAAGAGACATTGTACGTGCCCGTTGCGTTGGAAAAGGACCAGGCCGCGGTAGTATTAATGTTTTTGTTTTCGGACAGGCGAACCGGCAGTCCGGTATTGGTCCCGTATCCCGTGGTCCAGTGCCAACCATGAACGATGGAGGGGTAGCCTTTCACCGAGTTGACGTCGCTGGGCCATGACCACGACCATCCCATATCTTTTGCGCTGTTCATATAAACGGACTGCTGCCCGTTAGGCACGGTGCTTTTTCCCCAGGTATTGTTGTAAACATAATCGATGCCGCTCGGCAGGTAGAGTTTGGCATTATCTTCAGAGGATGACGCCGCTAATGCGCCGCCGTTCGCCATAAGCACTGCCATGGCAATAGAGGCAAAACCCACAGTCTTTTTCATAAACATGCTCCTTGCTCCTTGTTTTGTATCTAAAATAAACATGACCTGTTAACACCCATTGTCGTCGTTAACCGGTTTCTTTCATCGATTCCATTTCGTTCACGAATAGGGGTTCTGGCGTATATAATGAGTCGGTGTTAAATAAAATAATAAAAAGTCAATTATTCGAGTAAAGACGATCTTACTGTGGATAATCAAGTTATTCCAAAGTTTCCATGAATAACTGGATGTATCGCTCATTTATTGAGTTTCATGGCTTTGTTTGCGTGTTAAAAGACCACTTCTTAAAATTGTTTTTTGTCTCGTTCTATTAAAGTTAATTGCGACATCATTGATGTGATATACATATCTCATGTCGTCATTTTTGTGATGCATGAATAACCTTTCTGTCTATTTTTAGTAAATTAACTGACCTTTTTTGATCTCGTTTCCAAAAAAATAAAACCAAGTTTGATATGAGGGCATTGCATGTTGAATATAGGTTATATAATGAGATTATTCCCATCGACATTAATGCGCGAATATTTTTCACCAATCGATATGCTTTTTTTCGATCTTTTCATTGTGCTGTTTAACTGCCATTGAATTATGGGCAAAGATAAACGGTTCTTCAATGGAAAAGACCAATTTATTGCTGATGCGCTGAATAAGTGGAAGCAGCTAAAAGATATAACCTCAACAATTTCAGTAAGTTGATTGGGATAGTTAAAGGATTTTGATTATTTATTTTTTATTTTGATGTGAAATATAAGTGGTTTTTTGAGGTGATACGGTTATTTTTTAGTTCTTTTTGAGATATACATGTTGGGCTTTTTAGTATTCATTTATTATGAAGTTAATGATTGATATATTAATCAAGTGTTCATCAGTGGCTAAAATAGTTATATCAGCGGAATTGTTACGGTTGATATACTGATTTTTTCGAAGGAATGAGTTGGTCTATCAAAAATAAAAGGTGCCTGAAGATGACTCAGACACCTCAGAGGCACATAAATAAGTCAGCATTAGGCTGCTTTGTTTTTCATTGCCGAGCGGAGAGCAAGCTCATCCGGCGTTTTCAGGAAGGGCGTCAGTACAGCACTCAGAATATACAATCCTGCATAGATGCCTAATACGCCGCCGGCGCCGAGCGAAGAGTAGAACAGCGCGGTGATGGCCGGTGCGATAAATGCTCCCAGACCCGCGCCGAGATTCAGTACTGACATCGCCGCGCCTTTACTATCAGGCGCCAGCATGGGGAACAGCGCCGAGAGCGGGACGTAGCCTGCCATCGTGATCCCACACAGGCAGAGCACGAACGCCATGACATAAAAGTTATGTCCGAGCAGTTGCGGCACCAGCCATACCAATACCAGCACCACCGCGTAACTCACCCCGCCCACCCACATGATGGTATTGCGCCAACCAAATTTGTCGCCAAAGAATCCGAAGAAGAGATTGGCAAAAATGGCGACCACAAAGACCGCTGACCACATTTGCAGCCACTCGGTTTTACTGTAGCCATAGCTGATGAGATAGAGCGGTAAAAAGGTGGCCAGGCCATACTGGGCGATCCCGTTGATTGACTTCACCACCAGACCCATCGCGATGACAGGTCTCTGAATAATGGTGATCCCCTTGATGAGTTCAGCTGCGCTGAAAGGGTGAATTTCAGAGGCGGGAACCTGGTCCCGGTTTACCCAGATGCCGAGTATCGAACCAATCACGACGAACGCCATGCCGGTCCACAGCACGTGGATCTCGCCCATCACGGGTAAGGCGATAGAAGAGAAATAAGGACCGATCACGCTGAGGCCCAGTGAGAAGGTGAACCAGAACCAGCCCACGGCGGTCGAGCGTCGGTGGACGGGCGTACTGTAGTTAATCCAGATCAGAAAGGAGTAGGCAAATAGGGGATAACCGATACCGCGTATGGCATAAAAGGGCAGCATCCAGGCCATATGCATGGTCTTCAGGCCGATCCAGATGAAGCCAATACTGCCGAACATGAAGGCCAGCAGACCATACTGCATAACCTTGCGCGGCCCTAGCGTTTGTACCAAAACGCCGGTCACCCAGGCCGCGAGCGTCACGGCGATACCATAAGCGGTAATCAGGTAGGAAGATTGCGCGACGGATAATCCTTTATCCACTAACCAGATTGTAATCCAGGCTTGCTCGACGCCATCGCCGATCATGAATATGGTCAGGCCGATATAGCCCCATATTAAATTTTTAGGCAGTCCTAGTTTTTCAAACATAGTTCCCCCCCAGTGTTGAACACTGAATGGATGTAGGTAAGAGGTAAAATTTATATTTTTAGTATTTAATCAATTGCAAAAGCATGGACTGAACTTTCAGCGCATCCTGACTTCGAATAATGCTATCCATTTCCTCAATGCCCACGCGGTCGATAAATGAGGACAACGTTTTATACATTTTGATATTTTGCGCACATTCTGCGACGGGGTCTTCCCGGGTCGGGAAAGTATCGAAATAAATTAAGCCGTCGAATTTCACACGCTTCGCATAATAAATATATTCCAGCGTTTGCATCAGATGGACAGACCCCAGCATCAGGCCGTCGTCAAAATGACCGTACCCATCGTTGAGATGGAACCCGACCAGTCGATTTTTACGCGCCGATTGAAATAATGAAAAGGCAGGGTTTTCTTTTTTCATTATCATATGGCAGAAATCCAGGGTGATCCCCAGATTATCCGACCCGACATCGTCAATCAGCATGAGGGTAGAGGAGACGTCCCCAATGAAAGAGAACGTGCGCGGTTCATAAGGCTTGTATTCAAAACTGAACTGCATATCAGGAAAGGCCTGCGTGACCTGTTGCAGCGCATTGACCAGCAGCTCGTACGCTCTGAAATAATCTTGCTGGAAGGGATAGTCGTAGCCGTCATAGCCAAACCACAGCGTCACGGTATTGCCGTTGAGAAACTGGCATAGCTCAGCGGCTTCCCACGTCTGTTGAATCGCTTTTTTACGCAGCTCTTCATTGGGATTGGTAAATTCGCCATCAATAAAGTCTTTGTTATAACGCAGGGCTATTCCCCCGACCTGCAGATTATTTTTTTTAATACATGCTTTAATTGCGTTTTTATCCTGATTAATGAAATGTTCGGGATAATTCAGTTCAATGTGTGTTAATCCCTCCACTGTTCCCATGCGGGTGATAAGGTCACAGGTATCCATCTTGTTTTGAGGCGTGAATAATTCCGGGCGTGAGCGGAATGAGTTTATGCGAGATGAGAACTTCATATCATTTACCCTTATTGTCAAACATGGGGCTGTTATAAAGCAGTGACGAGGCAGGGTAAATGCCGCCAGATAAATATTACCGGGAGTAAAATGGCGGTGGGCTTTATTACGGTTTTTATTTTACTGTCAGTAAAGTTGAAAAGTAAAACGCTTTACAGCTTGTGATGAAGTTAACATTCATTGATTAAGTGCTCCTGTACGCTCTATAACGATTAAAAATAAATAAGGGTGATAAGCATGCATAACCGATTACAAGGTCATGATATTTTTCTACTTGCTCGAACGCTGGCCCCAGAATTGGGAAAGAAAGAGCGTGCTATTGCCTTATTTATTGATGATAACCCGGATACGTTGGCGACAATGTGTATTTCTGATATTGCCCGCTACCTGAATGTCAGCGTTGCCAGTATTACCAAAGTTTCTAAAAAACTGGGTTTTACAGGATTTCACGATCTTAAAATGAGTATTGGTAAGAAAGAGATTAATTTAGAAGAGCTTATTGAAATTCCCGTTATTCATGACGCGGATCTTTATACTAATAAAGTCATTGAAAGCACATTTTTTAATTCTATTCTTGCCTTACAAGACAGTTTAAAAGCGATAGACAGTCATGTCATAAAAACCGTCGCATCGCTGTTTATCAACCGCCCGGAAGGGGCGAAAATCATTCTCGCGGGCTGTGGCGGTTCAGGCGCCGTCTGTGAGGATTTCAATCATAAGCTGCTGAAAGTAGGTGTTTTTTCTCATGTGATCAGCGACAGCCATAAACAGCTGATGAGCGCATCGCTGATGCAGGCCGGGGATATTCTGCTGGCTGTTTCACATTCTGGTCAAACGACCGACATTATTAATATGGTGAAGGTGGCCAACGAAAAAGGCGCGGAGTCCATTTGCCTGACGAATTATCCTAATAGCCCACTGAGCCATATCGCACGACATTCCATTATTTCTTCCGTAAAAAACAATCCGATCACCGGTGAGAATGCAACAACCCGCATCGTTCATTTAAATATTCTGGATGCGATATTCACCATCATCGCCAGTAAAACCAGTGAGCGGAGTCAGTCCAGTTTACTCAACACCAGAAACGCTGTGGCTTCTAAACGCACGGCCAGTTAAGGATCTGAGATATGAAAAATAATGTGGTGGTCATCGGTAGTCTCAATTACGACATTCTTATCCAGCAAGACAGGCTGCCTGATTTAGGCGAAACCTTCACCGGCAACGAATTGCTGATGATGCCCGGCGGGAAGGGGGCGAACCAAGCGGTTCAGTGCGCCAAACTGGGGTTAAACGTGGCGATGGTGGGGTGCGTGGGCGAGGACATTTATGGCGCTGAATTGATGAAATCGCTGAAGGAGAATCAGGTTGATGTGGAACATCTGATTGTGCGTGGGACGACATCGGGTATCGGTATCGTCCAGATCCTGGAGTCGGGCGACTATTGCAGCACGATCATTCAGGGCGCGAACTACCGCATTACGGAGCAGGATATTACCGACTCGTTGTTCGACGGCGGGCCGCTGGTCATCTTCCAGTCAGAGATCCCGGTGCAGGTCGTGGAGTTTGCTATCCATAAGGCCCGTCGCCAAGGCTGTCGCATTCTGGTCAATAACGCGCCTGCTCGCACTCTCCCGGCGGAGGTTTTGAAGCAGATTGATTATCTGGTTATCAATGAAACTGAAGCGTCGTTCATGAACTCGCAGCCGGTTACGGAGGTGACAGAGGCGCTGCAGTGCGCGAAAGCCCTGCAGCAACAGGTGGCGGGGCAGGTCATCATCACCCTGGGTGAAAAGGGCGCGGTACTCGGCACCGATGGAAGCGCAACGCATTATCCGGCGGTGTTCTGCCCGGAAGTGGTCGATACCACGGGGGCAGGGGACTCCTTCATCGGCGGCATCGCTTATTGCGTCGTCAATGGCATCCCTTTGACGCAGGCGATCCCGTTCGCCGCCGAAATCAGCTCATGCTCCATCCAAAAATATGGCGGACAAAACTCTTTCCCGATGCTGCCAGACGTTGCCCACGCGCTCAAACTGAATCAGGCACGGACTCGCGAAAGTCGTCACATCGCCTGACGCTGAATTTTCCTATAACCCCATCAGACGGCATCCCATGCGGGTGGGGTTATGAAGTTTATGGACGTTTCTCCGATGTCCACGCAATAAAAAACCCCGATATCTCGGGGTTTTTAGCGAACTTTTTAACGAATGAGTCGGGTTCAAATTAGAACGGGATATCGTCGTCGAAATCCATCGGCGGTTCGTTGTTCGGCGCTGCCGGAGCGGTATTCTGCTGCGGGCGCGCTGCCTGTCCGCCGCCGCTGAACTGGTTGTTCGCCTGCGGCTGCTGAGGCTGACCCCAGCCGCCCTGCTGCTGGTTGTTGCCGCCAGCTGGACCGCCTGCCGGTGCGCCGCCGCCTGAACGGCCGCCGAGCATCTGCATGGTGCCGCCGATATTAACGACGACTTCCGTCGTGTAACGGTCGGTGCCGCTTTGATCCTGCCATTTACGCGTCTGCAGCTGGCCTTCAATGTAAACCTGAGAACCCTTGCGCAGGTACTCTCCGGCGACTTCAGCCAGTTTGCCGAACAGCACAACGCGGTGCCACTCGGTCTTCTCTTTCTGCTCGCCGGTTTGCTTATCGCGCCAGCTTTCGGACGTGGCCAGGGTAATGTTGGCTACTGCGCCGCCATTCGGCATGTAACGAACTTCCGGGTCTTGTCCGAGATTCCCGAGAAGAATGACTTTATTAACGCCTCTGCTGGCCATGTGGGTGTCTCCTGATGGATCAATTTTTAAATAGTCTAAACGATGAATTCTAGCACGCTACACCGCCTTATTATACTCGCGATGAGCGCCGCATAATTTTTTCCTTTACGTGTTTATTTGACAACCACTACTGGTTATCCATTCAGTTTTATTTATGCCATAATCATTGGTTTCGTACTGGATTTCTCTCTGTGTGAGGGATGCAAAACAGCGTCAATGACGGGAAGTATGTGAATGGATAATATCGAAGTTCGTGGTGCCCGTACTCATAATCTCAAGAATATCAATCTGATAATCCCACGCGATAAGCTGATTGTGGTCACGGGATTATCCGGATCCGGAAAGTCATCGCTGGCTTTTGACACCCTCTACGCCGAGGGGCAGCGACGTTACGTAGAATCGCTGTCGGCGTATGCCCGGCAGTTTTTGTCCTTGATGGAAAAACCGGACGTCGATCATATCGAAGGGTTGTCGCCGGCCATTTCCATTGAACAGAAGTCGACGTCGCATAACCCGCGTTCGACCGTCGGCACCATCACTGAAATTCATGACTACCTGCGCCTGCTGTATGCCCGCGTCGGGGAGCCGCGCTGCCCGGAACATAATGTCCCGCTGGATGCGCAGACCGTGAGTCAGATGGTGGATAACGTGCTGGCGCAGCCGGAGGATAAGCGGCTGATGCTGCTGGCGCCGATCGTAAAAGATCGCAAGGGCGAGCACACCAAAACGCTGGAGAATCTGGCGACGCAGGGTTACATCCGCGCCCGGATCGACGGCGAGGTATGCGATCTGTCCGATCCGCCGAAGCTGGAGCTGCAGAAGAAGCACACCATCGAGGTCGTCGTTGACCGCTTCAAGGTGCGCAGCGATCTGGCCCAGCGGCTGGCGGAGTCGTTTGAGACCGCGCTGGAGCTTTCCGGCGGCAGCGCCGTTGTTGCCGATATGGATGACAGCCACGCGCCCGAACTGCTGTTCTCCGCCAACTTCGCCTGTCCAATCTGCGGCTACAGCATGCATGAGATGGAACCGCGCATGTTCTCCTTCAATAACCCCGCCGGCGCGTGTCCGACCTGCGACGGGTTAGGCGTGCAACAATTTTTCGACCCGTCCCGCGTCATCCAAAACCAGGAACTGTCTCTGGCGGGCGGTGCGATTCGCGGATGGGATCGCCGCAATTTTTACTACTTCCAGATGCTGCGATCGTTGGCGGAGCACTACGAGTTTGATGTCGATGCGCCGTTCAACAGCCTGAGTGCGGACATTCAGAAGGTCGTGCTGTACGGCTCCGGCAAACAGAACATCGAATTCAAATACATCAACGACCGCGGCGATACCTCGGTGCGACGTCATCCATTCGAAGGCGTGCTGCACAATATGGAGCGTCGCTATAAGGAAACGGAATCAACGGCGGTGCGCGAAGAGCTGGCGAAGTTTATCAGCAACCGCTCCTGCGCCAGCTGCCACGGCACCCGCCTGCGCGAAGAGGCCCGCCATGTCTACGTGGCCGAAACCACGCTGCCGCACATTTCCGACATGAGCATCGGTCAGGCGCTGAGCTTTTTCCAGAATATTGAGCTGAGCGGCCAGCGGGCGAAGATTGCCGAAAAAGTGTTGAAAGAGATCGGAGATCGGCTGCGCTTCCTGGTGAATGTGGGTCTGAATTATCTGTCGCTTTCCCGCTCGGCGGAAACGCTGTCCGGCGGCGAGGCTCAGCGTATCCGGCTGGCGAGCCAGATCGGCGCGGGGCTGGTCGGCGTCATGTATGTGCTGGACGAACCGTCCATCGGTCTTCATCAGCGAGACAATGAACGTCTGTTGGAAACGTTGATCCACCTGCGCGATCTCGGCAATACGGTGATTGTGGTTGAGCATGATGAGGATGCGATCCGCGCCGCCGATCATGTGATTGATATCGGTCCCGGCGCCGGGGTGCATGGCGGCGAGGTGATCGCCGAAGGCACCGTCGATCAAATCATGGCCGTTCCCGAATCCCTGACCGGGCAGTTCCTTAGCGGTCAGCGAAACATTGAGGNGCCGGCTGAACGCGTACCGGCCGATCCCACCAAAGTCCTGAAACTGATCGGCGCCAAGGGCAACAACCTCAAGGATGTCACGCTGACGCTGCCGGTAGGACTGTTTACCTGCATCACCGGGGTGTCCGGCTCGGGCAAATCTACGCTGATCAACGATACGCTGTTCCCGCTGGCTCAGCGCCAGTTGAATGGCGCCACCATCGCTGAATCCGCGCCGTATCGCGATATTCAGGGGCTGGATCACTTCGACAAAGTGATCGATATCGATCAAAGCCCCATCGGCCGTACGCCTCGCTCTAACCCGGCGACCTACACGGGCGTGTTTACGCCAATCCGCGAGCTGTTCGCCGGCGTGCCGGAATCACGCACCCGCGGTTACAACCCCGGTCGTTTCAGCTTCAACGTGCGCGGCGGACGCTGCGAGGCGTGTCAGGGCGACGGCGTCATCAAGGTCGAGATGCACTTCCTGCCGGATATCTACGTGCCGTGCGATCAGTGCAAGGGCCATCGCTACAATCGTGAAACGCTGGAGATCAAATACAAAGGCAAAAGCATTCACGAAGTGCTGGATATGACGATTGAGGATGCTCGCGAGTTCTTCGACGCCATCCCGGCGCTGGCGCGTAAGCTGCAAACGTTGATCGACGTCGGTTTGTCCTATATCCGTTTGGGGCAGTCGGCCACGACGCTGTCGGGCGGAGAGGCGCAGCGCGTCAAGCTGGCGCGCGAACTGTCCAAGCGCGGCACCGGCCAGACGCTCTACATTCTGGACGAACCGACCACCGGGCTGCATTTCGCTGATATCCAGCAGTTGCTGGCCGTGCTGCATCAGCTGCGCGATCAGGGCAATACCATTGTCGTCATCGAGCATAATCTGGATGTGATTAAAACGGCCGACTGGATTGTGGATTTGGGGCCGGAGGGCGGCAGCGGCGGCGGCGAAATTCTGGTCAGCGGCACGCCGGAAACCGTTGCCGAGTGCGAGGCTTCGCACACTGCACGCTTCCTCAAACCGCTACTGGCGCGAGATACAACGCGCGTCGTTTAAACCGTGGGTCCGCGTGGAAAATAATCCGCGCGGACAAACCTGTCTGCAACGTAAAAGGGGCTGAATATGTGGATGCAACGAGAAGTCGTTCTGCAGCCGAAAAGCCGCGGCTTTCATCTGATCACGCGCGACGTGCTGGCGTCGATACCAGAAATCAGGCAGTTGCGGGTTGGACTGTTGCAGGTATTCATCAAGCACACCTCCGCGTCATTAACGCTGAATGAAAATGCCGACCCCACGGTACGTCAAGACTTTGAAAGCGCCTTCAATCGGCTGGTGCCGGAAGATGGGCCTGACTACCGTCACTGTGATGAAGGCAGCGACGATATGCCCGCGCATCTCAAGTCCAGCCTGCTGGGCAGCAGCGTGATGCTGCCGATTAGCGACGGCGGTCTGAATATGGGGATATGGCAGGGGATTTATCTGTGTGAGCACCGCAATCACGGTGGCAGTCGAACGCTGCTGTTGACGCTGCAGGGCGAATAGCAAGGCGTCTTCAGAGCGGGGCGATGCTTCCGCCGGCGATATACTCCACCACCACGCGGTTTCGGCCGGTATTTTTCGCCTTGTACAAAGCGTTGTCGGCGGTTTTGACTGCCATATCCAGCGGGCACTGTTTCGGCGTAAACGACGTCACGCCTAATGACACCGTGACGTGGCGGCACATGGGAAAGATCATGCGCTCCACACTTTTACGCAGGCGTTCGGCGATGATAGAGGCGATATGAATATCCGTCCCTGGCAGTAGCATCAAGAACTCCTCTCCGCCGGTGCGGCACATAATATCCATCTTGCGGGCGTTGCTGCGAATTTGCTGGCCGAGCTGGCGGATGACCTCGTCGCCGATATCGTGACCGTAGGTGTCGTTGACCTGCTTGAAGTTATCGATATCAATCACCACGACCGACACCGATTTCTTTTCCAGCATGACCATTTCCAGGCCTTCCTGCAGTCCCCGCCGGTTTAGCAGTCCCGTCAGCGGGTCGGTATGCGCTTCTGAGCTGAGACGGCCAATCCGCTTGTGCAGCATCATGGTGCCAAGCAAAATCGCATCCTTCAGCTGAGCCGCTTCCACATACCAGGAGGGCACCGCTCGGATCTGGCTGATGGCTCCCTGTTCGCTCATTCTGCTCGCCGATCTGGCCAGTTGGCGCAGCGGCCGGGCGATGAAAACGGCGAAGATCGTCAAGACCAGCAGTGTCAGCAAGGCGACCGGCGCGGCTGTTTTTAACACGCTGTACATGACGTTATTCAACGCTTTGTTCGTGACGGCGGAGGATTGCAGGGTGATCACCGTCCAACCGGTTTTATGCACCTTGGCGAAGCCTGCCGGCACCAGATTGCCCTGTTCGTCAGGCATCATGAACGAGCCGTTGTCCTGGCTGGCAGTCGCTTTCTTCAAGTGTTGATCGTTGATACGCTCGCCGAACGGTTCTTTATTGTTGTAGTGATAAATCATATTTCCTTCATTATCAATGATATAAACCATTGAGCGGTCATTATTGAGCGGCGTAAATTCATCCATGATGCGTAACTTGGTCAGATGAATGGAACCGCGAATATCCCCCAGGTGTACGTCCTGTTCATTGACGATGGGCGCTGACAATGCGATCGCATAGTCGTTTTCATTGGTTTTGTAGGGAAGGCTGGCGGCGACGTTGTCGGGCTGCAGGGGGGAATGACCGGTATCGGCGACCAGTTTATTGACCTCCAGCACATTACTTTCCGGAGAGAACGCAACCAGATTGTTATTATTGTCGACGATAATGACTGAATTAAAATTTTGGCTTAATTGATAAATACGATCGGTCTCTTCCTGAATCTGATTGGTATCAGGAAAATATTTCGAGATAAAGCGAGCGCTATAGGTCATCTGTTTTTTAGAAACAGATAATATGTTCTCAACGCTTGCTGCCAAGCGGGAGGAATAATCTATATTGATTTTAGCTAACTGATTAGCGAACAACTCTTTATAGACGTTATAGATAGAGAGGTAACCATTTGTCAGCGTGACCAACATGCTTGCTATTGATATAGATAAAATTAGCCCCCGCAAATTGATCTGCAATATCTTCTTTATTTTCATCCAGTTCCAACCGGTTTTTTTAAACTTTATCGTGGTGGAGGTAGTAACAATGCCACTGTGTTAGCGTGCGAACTATTTTTATAGGATTTAAAACCTGTAGTGTTATTTTTAATTAAAACTTATTACACAAAAATAGCAAAAAAATATCAAAAAAGTTAGTGGTAATAATAATTTTTATTATTTATGTATAGGTGGTGTCATTAATTCTTATAGGAGTAAAAAAAGCATCTGTTCTTTTATTATAAGGAAGGGGGTTATGTGGATTTTATTATCTAAATGGTAACCGGTTTCTCTTTTTTTTTCTCAATCCAGAATCCTGGCGGAGCAACAGGATGATAAGAAATAAGTCGCTTTTTACGCTGGTTTTTGGGTGTTTTTGTGTAATGTCCATTTGTCTAAATAGTAGTCTTTTCAGGGGTTGTAATGACAGTGATGTGTAAAGATCTGATTAATATGTAAAGTTGTGGCATTTGAGGCCGATGAAGAGCACGCACGACCGTGTTGTTGGCAGGGCGCTTCGGAGGTCATTCGGATAATATAAGGTAGCGATAATCGTTGTCATTTATCCCTAATTTCCTTTGATAATTTCTACTCTGTTTTAAATTCAGCACGGTTAATTCGGCTCTCTCTCGTTTTGTCGGTAGCGCGATATCGGGGGAATTATCCCATTGCTGGATGACGGCCATGAAAATCTGGCATGAAGATGCTGTCGGCGTTGTGTTGTCGCGGCGCGCTGTTTTCCATGGCGTCACTGCTGGATAAATGTCTGGTCATCAGCCGATGGGCTTGGAGCCTATCCTATTAGATCGAATTCATTGGCCGTTTGGGCTTGAGGAAGCGTTCGACATCCCAGGTATTTCGACGCTATGCCGAATGAGTATTTGGGCTCGCGCATATTGACCGGATGTCATCGTTATAAATCGCCTGACGTTTTGTCTGCGCTTCTCGTGTCATGAATCGCCGCGCCAATAACGTCTGCTGGGATAGGCTCTTTGTTTTTCCCCCGTTCTATCATCTCGTCTGCACATCCGTCATCCGTGTGAAGCGCTGATTTTGCGCTTTGAAAATAGACATCTCCCCATGTCTTTAATGCTGTCACCGCGCAATGTGATTTATGTTGGTGATTATTTGATTGGAAAATATTCACTCTGGTTTTTACTGTTATGGTTTTTCATTTTTGTATAAAAAAGGGAACAAGATTATGCGTTTATCGGATTGGAAAATAGGTTATCGGCTAGCTGCCGGGTTTGCGGTTTTAGTACTGATGATTTGTATCGTCAGTTTCGTCTCTATTTCCAGACTGTCGGATTTTAACGAAGATGCGCGCGGCATCGTGGCGGATGTTTATCCGCAGACAGTACAGTCGAATAACTTGATTGATAACGTCAACGCCGTCGTCATGGCCTATCAGAAACTGCTACTGGCGCAGGATGCAGAGAAAACTCGCGCCATCATGAATGAGATAGCGGAGCAGGCGAAGAAGATTACCGCGTTGATGCAGGAAATCGACAAAAGCGCCGAACAGCTGAACGATCAAACCTCATTGCGCATTATGGATAATATCCATTCGATCCGCGGCGAATTCTTGATCTCGGGACGAAATATTATCGACCGCGTCAAAGCGGGGGATATTGAGGGTGCGACCACCGAATTCAATACGCATTTGGATGTCATTCAAGGCAAATACCGCGCTGCCGTGGCCTCGCTCATCGACCATCAGGACGATGCTATGGGCGACACGATGCACAAAATGGAAGACACCTATCACTTTACGCGTTGGCTGCTGCTGAGTATTTTGGCCGCTTGCGTGGTGTTAGTCGTGGTGATTGCTCGCGTACTGACGGGCAGCATTACTTCGCCGATCCGTCAGGCGCTGGGTCTGGCCGAAAGCGTGGCCCAAGGCGACCTCACCGCGGAAGTTCCGTCTGCGGGTAAAGATGAAATGGGTCAACTGCTGCGTTCGTTGGAGCACATGAACGTTAGCCTGAGCCAGATCGTCGGCCAGGTGCGCGATGGCGCGGAAAGCATTTCCTCCGCTGCGTCGCAGATTGCGGCCGGTAACCAGGATCTGTCCGCCCGTACGGAAGAACAGGCCAGCTCTCTGGAACAGACGGCTTCTTCTATGGAAGAGCTGACCTCGACCATCACTAACACCGCGGAAAATACGCGCCATGCGACCAGCATTGCCGATCAGGCGTCGGTAGCGGCTAAGCAGAGCAGTGATGTCATGCTGTCCGTAACGCACAAAATGCGCGGGATTCGCGACTCATCCCAGCGTATGGCGGAAATCATCGGCGTGATTGACGGCATCGCCTTCCAGACCAACATTCTGGCGCTGAACGCCGCGGTGGAAGCGGCTCGGGCCGGCGAGCAAGGCAGAGGCTTTGCCGTGGTCGCGGGTGAAGTTCGCTCTCTGGCGCAGCGCAGCGCTACGGCGGCGAAAGAGATCAAAGAGCTGATCGACGACTCTGTCAGCAAAATCCAGGAAGGGATGCAGCTCGTTGATTCCGCCGAAGACAACATGTCCAACCTGACCACGCATGTGCAGGATGTGAACGACATCATCAGCGAAATCTCTCAGGCCAGCGGCGAACAGAGTGACGGCATCAACCAGATCAACATTGCGGTCGGTCAGATTGACTCCACGACGCAGCAGAACGCCGCGCTGGTGGAAGAGTCTGCGTCTGCGGCGCTGTCTCTGCAGTCTCAGGCAACCATGCTGACCGATGCGGTGAGCACCTTCAAGTTGAGCCACAGCTTCGTCGCAACGAGCGGTCGCCAGCAGCCGCAGTCGTCAGAGGCGAGCGCATTGCCTGTGGCGAAAGCCGTTAAGCAGGAAAAACCGCAGCCGGCCACAGCGTCTGCCAGCTCTGAGGACTGGACCTCGTTCTAAAACGTAACGGGNGGCGGCAAGCCTCTATCAAGGCGATTCTCTCCACCCGCGTTTGATATCCGCCAAGGCGGATATCAGCGTGCCAATCAGGCGGTCGCAGAAGTCGGCGACCGCCCTCCCGCCTGAAAAATCCCAAAAAAAAAACCTGCCGTTTGATGCTGGCAGGCAGTATGAGCAAAACGATGCTATTGCACGGCGGCGAACGCCGCGGCAACCCTTTGTACGTTGCTGTGATTAAGTCCGGCTATGCAAACACGACCACTGGCGATGAGGTATACGCCAAACTCTTCGCGAAGCCGATCAACTTGTTCGGGGCTAAAACCAGTGTAGCTGAACATTCCGCGTTGCGTCAGCAGGTAGTCGAAATTGCGATCGGGCAAGGCTTGTTTCAGCGCATCCACCAACGTTTGACGCATCTCAGCGATGCGTTGACGCATCGACGCCNCTTCCGCATGCCACTCAGCGTTGAGCGTGTCGTCATTGAGCACGTGAGAAACCAGCTGTCCGCCAAAGTTCGGCGGGCTGGAGTAATTACGGCGGACCGCCGCCTTCAGCTGACCGAGAACGCGCTCTGCCGCCTGGCTGTCTTCGCAAATGACGGAAAGCCCGCCCACGCGTTCGCTGTACAGCGAGAAGATTTTCGAAAACGAATTGCTGACCAGCGCCGGCAGACCGGAGCCTGCGATAGCGCGGAGGGCGTAGGCATCATCGTCCATGCCTGCGCCAAATCCCTGATAGGCGATATCAAGGAACGGGATCAGATTGCGCGACAGCAGCACTTCAATAACCTGATCCCATTGCGCATGGGTCAGGTCCGCGCCGGTCGGGTTGTGGCAGCAGGGGTGCAACAGGACGATGCTCTTGGCTGGCAACTGCTTCAGCGCGTCGAGCATGCCCTGGAAATTCACACCGCGGCTGGCGTCGTCGAAATAGGGGTAGGTATGCACCTTGAAACCGGCGCCGGAGAAGATGGCGATATGGTTTTCCCAGGTAGGATCGCTGACCCAGACTTCAGCATCGGGAAAATAGCGTTTGAGGAAATCCGCGCCGACTTTCAGCGCGCCTGAGCCGCCCACGGTCTGGATCGTGGCGATACGCCCGGCACTCAGCGCGGGGTGGTGATCGCCAAACAGCAGCCGTTGAATGGCGCTGCGGTAAGACGCCAATCCTTCCATCGGCAGGTAGCTGCTCGCCTGTTTAAACTGATTCGTCAGTTGAGCCTGTGCGGTGCTGACCGCTTTCAACTGGGGGATCACCGCGTGTTCGTCGTAGTATAGCCCGATGCTGAGGTTAACTTTGTCGGCTCGGGGGTCCTGTTTAAATTGCTCCATCAACGACAGGATGGGATCGCCCGCATAGGCGTCAACATGTTGAAACACGGTCACGTACTCCTGAGTTAATCGATATCTTGCGTAGTGATCTTGCGCATGGTCATACGACTTTACACCGCATAGCGTCCTGGACGGTGATTCATGGCAATAATCAGATTCAGGATGGTCGCCCCCACAATAGAGGCCACCAGCATGGGTATGCTTACCACGAACAGCGACGCCAGCACAATAATCACATCCACCACCATTTGAAATTTGCCCGCCCGGATGACGTTTTTATCCTGCAGATAAAGCGCGAGGATATTGATGCCTCCCAGACTGGCTTTGTGGCGGAACAAGACTATAAATCCCAGCCCCATGATCACATTGCCGAAGAGTGTCGCATAAAAAGGATCGAGCCGGTCGATGTGGATGAAGTGCCCGTGAAGGTCGGAAAACACCGATACCAGCGCAACGGCGCAGAAGGTTTTAAGCGTAAAACGCCACCCCATGCGGCGGATAGCCAGATAATAAAACGGCAGATTAATCAGGAAGAACGCGACGCCGAACGAGATGTGAAGAACATAGTGCAGCAAAAAGGCCATCCCCGCCGTCCCGCCGGTCAAGGCGCCGGACTGGCGCAGCAAAACCACGCCGAAAGACACCATGAGCGAACCAATAAAGAGGGCGATCATATCTTCGATCGGCGTGTGCGACAGATCGTCGTGGCTGATGACATTATCCATAAGAACAATACGTTAATTGAGAGAACGATGGGAAATAGAAAGCAAAAAATGCACCAAACCACGCCAACTCACGTCGGTTTGGGTGATCTTCAAACAATGTTGAGGCTAACGTACTGATATCCCGAAGGGTTAAATTTGCACGGAATACGCGTAATTTGGGATTTTTTAGGTCGTGATGTGCAAGATGTTTTCATTTTATGCGTGATTCAACCGAATGGTGTGCACCATCATAAAGCCTTATGCCCCGAATTGGGGCAATCAGGCCGTCGCCGCCATCAGTCCATTTTCCTTGAGACGGTTGAGAACCACCGAAGTTTTCAGGTGAGCCACGCTCTTGTTCTGCGACAGTATATGGCTGATCAGTTCGCTGAGCCCGGGAAGGTCCGCCACCGCGACTTTCAATAAATAGTCGGCGTCTCCAGTCGTTTTGTAGGCGTCGATAATGGCATCCACTTCGCCCAGCATCTGGTGGAAGCTGTCCACGCATTCCGGGGTGTGATTGATGAGGCGCACTTCGATCAATCCCAGCGTTTCCAGCCCGATCGCGTCCGGGGCCAACCGGGCGTGGTATCCCAAAATCAGCTGCGCGTGTTCAAGCGCAATACGCCGACGCGAGCACTGCGATGCGGACAGCCCGACGAGCTCGCTGAGCTCCTGATTCGTCAGTCGGCCGTTGGATTGCAGCAGCGTCAGGATTTTCAGGTCAAAGTCATCAATGTTGTACATGGTGAGGTTTACCGGGCAAAAAACGAGCTTACAGACTAACAGGTTTTTGCCGCACGGAAACCCTGCCCGCGGTCCCGGCGTGACGGTGCTCGTTTTGAGCGCTGCGAAAAGCGGGGGGACGAGTGCGAATTTCACGAGCGGCTTTCGGACGAAAATCTGGAGCATTATGCCAAGGACGGTGAGTTTGGGAGCGCAGGATAGCGGATTGCTCGCTAACAGTTGGTGCGCCTGTCGTGATGTGTCATAAAGAGTGAAAAATTATCACGTCGGCGCAAGCACGACGTCGCTCAACGTCAATGGTAAGGGTTAAATTAAATGAAGAAATGGTTCCCGCTGACTCTGTTGCTGGCTTCTGGCGCCGCAAGCGCCGCATCGCATCTGGATAGCGTGCAGCAGCAGGGCGTGCTGAGAGTCTGTACCACCGGAGATTACAAGCCATACAGCCTGCTGCGGGAAGATGGCGAATACGAAGGCATCGATATCGACATGGCGCACTCGCTGGCCGCCAGCCTGGGCGTGAAGGTCGCCTGGGTGAAAACGACATGGAAAACGCTGATGCCCGACTTTCTGGCGGGGCGTTGCGATATTGCCGTCGGCGGGATTTCCGTGACGCTGGAGCGACAGAAAAAAGCGTTCTTTACGAACAGGATCGATGTGGATGGGAAAATCCCGTTGGTGCGTTGCGAAGACCAAGAGAAGTATCAGACGATCGATCAGATCAACCGCCCGTCCGTGCGTCTGATTGAGCCTGCCGGAGGCACGAATGAAGCATTTGCGCACGCCCATTTGCCCAATGCGCAGCTGATGCTGCATGACAACGTGACGATCTTCCAGCAACTGGCGGACGGCAAAGCGGATGTCATGATCACCGAGGCCTCGGAGGCGTTGTATCAACAGAAACATTATCCGTCGCTGTGCGCGGTCAATCCGGTGCATCCATTGCAGTACGGCGAGAAAGCGTTTTTGCTGCCGCGGAACGACGCGAGCTGGAAGCAGTATGTTGACCAATGGCTGCACTTGACAAAAGCCACCGGAGAGCACCAGGAGATTATGGGAAAATGGCTCTCGGTAACAAAATGATAAACTGCTTATGGTTAGATATCAGGTCGCTTAGACTGAAATAAGAGTGTTGCGCCATATTTAATGCGATCGCACCGATAGCTAAATAGAATAATTTTTTAACTATCGGTGCTTTTTTTGTTCATATTTTTTGAATGTGGCCAGCAAATTAACCCAATTTTAACAGCGCCGTAACTAGACTATCATTATTCACATCGAAGACAGACATCGTCTTCCTAACAATCATGTGAAGGATATCGTTTATGAAAACCCTTAATACTGTTATTGCCGCTGTCGTACTTTCTACCGCTTCATTCGCTACGTTTGCCGCGACCGAAGTCAACCAGGCTCAGGATGCGTCGATTGGTAGCGTCTCCGCCAGCGCAAGAAACCTGGGCGACCTGCAGTCTAACCTGTCTTCCGCAGCAGATGCTTCGGGTGCGAAGTCATTCCGCATCATCTCTACGATGGACAGCAGCAACCATATCCGTGGCGTCGCTGAACTCTATAACTAATTTTTCCGGTGGGGACATCTTCATAAGGTTGGCAGCTCATGAAACCTATCGATGATAAGGCACCTGACAAAAAGGCCCNCAATGGTATTGCGGGCCTTTTTTACGTCTGCGTCAGAGCAGTCGAGATTTAGAATGGTTCGTCCGTGTAAATGATTTGGGTGCGAGAAGTCAGGCGCGTCAACAGCTCATAGGCGCTGATGTCATTCACCGCCGCCACGCTTTCGATGGGCAGATGTTTTCCCCACAGCTCAACTTCATCGCCGACGCGATCTTGCGACTCCGGCCCGAGATCCACCGTGATCATATCCATAGATACCCGACCCGCCAGCGGGACTGTACGTCCGTTGACCCACACCGGCGTACCGCTTTTCGCGCAACGGGGGTAGCCGTCTCCGTAGCCCATGGCGACCACGCCAAGTCGCGTATCGCGTGGGCTGGTCCAGGTACTGCCGTAGCCGACGGGTTCGCCGGAATGATGTTCGCGTACGGCAATCAGATGGGACGTCAACCGCATCGCGGGCTGTAACCCCCAGCGGGCGGCGTTGTCGCCGTCGAGCGGCGAGACGCCATAGAGCACGATGCCGGGACGAATCTGGTCGCGGTGCGACTGCGGCCACAGCAGAATACCGCCGGATGCGGCGATGGACTGCGCTCCCGGCTTGCCTGCGGCAACGGCGTCAAACGTCGCCAGCTGGTGCTCGGTGACATCCACTTCCGGCTCATCCGCACGGCAAAAATGACTCATGATGTTCACCGGTTGCACCACATTGTGGCAACGGGACAGGCGTTGCCAGAAGGCGTCGGCCTGATCCGGCCGCACGCCGAGGCGATGCATGCCCGTGTCCAGCTTCATCCAGACCGTGAGCGGTTGGGACAGCGTTGCCTGTTCCAGCGCTTCCAGTTGCTCGATGCTATGGACCGCGGTTTCCAGTCCATTGGCCGCCAGCAGCGGCAGTTCCTCCGCAGAGAAAAAACCTTCGAGCAGCAGGATAGGGTGGGTGATGCCCCCAGCGCGCAGGGCCAGGGCTTCGCTGAGGCGGGCGACGCCGAAGGCATCGGCGTCGCTCAAGGTACGGGCGGCTTCCAACGCGCCGTGCCCGTAGGCGTTGGCTTTGACTATTGCGACCAGACGGCTATTGGGCGCACGCTGGCGGATGACTTGCAGATTGTGTCGCAGAGCGCGGCGATTAATGACGGCGGTTGCCGTTTGCATGCTCGTTCCCTTATCACATTATTCATCATCGTACTGTGGCCCGGCGTAGTTATCGAACCGCGACCACTGCCCGTTAAAGGTCAGGCGTACCGAGCCAATGGGGCCGTTACGCTGTTTCCCAATAATAATTTCAGCGATGCCTTTCAGGTCGCTGTTCTCGTGATAAACCTCGTCACGATAGATAAACATGATCAAGTCGGCATCCTGTTCGATGGAGCCGGACTCACGCAGGTCGGAGTTGACCGGACGTTTATCGGCACGCTGCTCCAGACTACGGTTAAGCTGGGACAGCGCGATAACGGGCACTTGCAATTCTTTCGCCAATGCTTTGAGCGAGCGGGAAATCTCTGCGATTTCCAGCGTACGGTTTTCCGACAGCGATGGCACCCGCATCAGCTGCAGGTAGTCGATCATGATCAGGCTGAGGCCGTCATGTTCGCGGAACACGCGGCGCGCGCGGGAGCGGACTTCCGTCGGCGTCAGGCCGGAGGAGTCATCGATGTACATGTTGCGCTTTTCAAGCAGCAGCCCCATGGTGCTGGAGATGCGAGCCCAGTCCTCGTCGTCCAACTGGCCGGTACGGATTCGCGTCTGGTCGACGCGTGACAGCGACGCCAGCATACGCATCATGATCTGCTCGCCGGGCATTTCCAGACTGAAAATCAGCACCGGTTTTTCCTGCGTCATGGCGGCGTTTTCGCACAGGTTCATGGCGAAGGTGGTTTTCCCCATGGACGGTCGGGCGGCCACGATAATCAGGTCGGATTTCTGCAACCCGGCCGTCTTCTTATCCAGATCCTGATAACCGCTGGAAACCCCGGTGACCCCGTCGTGCGGACGCTGATAAAGCTGCTCGATACGGGAGACGGTGTCTTCCAGAATACGGTCGATGCTTTTCGGGCCTTCATCCTTGCTGGCGCGGTTCTCCGCGATCTGGAAGACGCGGGACTCCGCCAGATCCAGCAGGTCTTCACTGCTGCGGCCCTGCGGATCGTAACCGGCATCGGCGATCTCGTTGGCGACGGCGATCATCTCACGCACGACGGCGCGTTCACGCACGATATCGGCATACGCGCCGATGTTCGCGGCGCTGGGGGTGTTCTTGGCCAGCTCGGCCAGATAGGCGAAGCCGCCGGCGGATTCCAGCTCGCCTTTCTGCTCCAGCGACTCTGACAGGGTAATCAGGTCGATGGGTTTGCTCATCTCCAGCAAACGCTGCATTTCGCTGAAAATCAGCCGATGAGCGCGATTGAAGAAGTCATTGGTGACGACGCGTTCTGCTACGTTGTCCCAGCGCTCGTTGTCGAGCATCAGTCCACCCAACACAGACTGTTCCGCTTCCAATGAATGTGGGGGGAGCTTTAGCCCTTCGACCTGACGGTCGCGAGGTTCTGCGGATTTATTGGTGGATCTTTTCTTCTCAGCCATGAAGCGCGTTCTTACGGGTTGATTTACCAGAATGGAAGGGGGCATTGTATCTCTGAAAAGCGGGAATGGCACCCGCTGTCACCGTAAACCCTTAAATTGAGAAAGAACCTGGAGAGCATATGGCCAAGCGCATTCAATTCAGCCGCCCCGGCGGACCGGAAGTGCTGGAGCTGGTGGATTATCTTCCCGCCGAACCGGCCCAGGATGAGGTACAGATCGAAAACCGCGCCATCGGCGTCAACTTCATCGATACCTATTTCCGCTCCGGGCTGTATCCCACGCCGTCCTTACCCTCCGGTCTGGGGAGCGAAGCGGCGGGCGTGGTGGTCAAAGTCGGCGCCGACGTCACGGCGCTGCGGGCAGGCGACCGCGTGGTTTACGCGCAGGGCGGTTTAGGCGCTTACAGCCAGATGCACAATGTTGCGGCGGATAAGGTGGCGAAGCTGCCGGACGCCATCAGTTTCGAGCAGGCGGCGGCCAGTTTCCTGAAAGGGCTGACGGTTTACTATCTGCTGCGCAAAACCTACGACGTGCAGCCGGGCGAAACCATAGTGTTTCATGCCGCGGCGGGCGGCGTTGGACTGATTGCCTGTCAGTGGGCGAAAGCGCTGGGCGCCCGGCTAATCGGGACGGTGGGTTCCGCGCACAAAGCCGAGCTGGCGCAACAGGCCGGGGCCTGGGCGACGATTAACTATCAGCAGGAAGACATCGCGCAGCGGGTGCTGGCGCTGNCCGAGGGCAAGAAGGTCGGCGTGGTGTACGACTCTGTCGGCAAAGCCACCTGGGAAGCGTCGTTGGACTGCCTGCAACGTCGGGGACTGATGGTGAGTTTCGGCAATGCGTCCGGACCGGTGACGGGCATAGATCTCGGCATCCTCAACAAAAAAGGCTCGCTGTACGTCACGCGGCCGTCGCTGTTCGGCTACATCACCCATCGCGAAGAGCTGGAGGAAGCCAGCAACGCGCTGTTCTCCCTGCTTGCCAGCGGTGCGATTTCAGTAGACGTACCGGAGGCACAAAAACTTGCGTTGGCCGATGCCCGTCAGGCGCATCTGGCGCTGGAAGGTCGTCACACTCAAGGTTCCTGCCTGCTGATCCCGTGATACTCAGCGGGATGTAAGCCAGCGTCGTCAGCCACGCCCGCTTTGCGGGCGTTTTTGTGTGTGCTGCGGGNGGGTTCCCCCGGCTTGCGCCGGGGGAGGCGGCGAGGCTTTAACCTGCGCTTTGGCGTGGATGGACGCGCTCTACCGCCGGTAACGGGCGAAAGGAGCGCTGCGGATTTTCATCGCGCTGTCTTGTAGGGTACAGCGGTCCGTCGGGGGAAGCGCCTCTAAGGCATTGTTGTTTTCTGTCCGACGTTGATGAAAACAGAGGCCCGAGCGCGGCGTGCAGGCGGTGCTCAGACTGACGAGTCAGAAGAGTATCAGCCTGATGACGAAAAAACGCATCGTCGACGCACAATTTTGACGATGGGTTTCACTCACCTCCTCACGCAGGGCGGCTACCGGTAATAGCGCTGACGCTGTTTCTGCTGATAGCAGCGCCACATCCATACTGCGGCGACGGCCAGCAGCAGCCACGGCAGCATTTTGAACGCCATGACCAACAAACCGCCGAACAGCATAAAGGCCGTGGCCGCCAGCAACGCGGCGAGCACGCCCAGCAGCGATATTCCCGTCATTAACAGCATGACGAAGAAACCGACGACGAAGAAAATTTCAAACATGGCGTACTCCTGTCAGGGTGAGGCCGGGCGTCACCCGGCGAGTGTGGCGTTCAACGCCTGACAGGAGCTATTACAAGAAGCATGCCAACGCGATATTAAGCTAACCAGTTGACTTTATTAGCAGGGAGAGAGAGAACAGCCCTCACGCACCGGCGAAAACCGCTAACTGTTAGCGAATCACGCCGCATCACGTGGCACCAGCGAGAGCGCCTTCTCGACGACGGACACATCCGCACCGGGACGATGAGCATTTTCGCTCAGGTAGCGACGCCAGCGTCTGGCGCCTGGCACGCCCTGGAACAGCCCCAGAATATGACGCGTGATATGGCCGAGATAAGCGCCCTGCGACAGCTCGCGTTCGATGTAGGGGTAGAGCGACTCCACCACGCTGAACGGGTCGGGCGCACGGTCCGCGCCGAACAGTTCGCGGTCAACCTGCGCCAGCAGGCCGGGGTTCTGATACGCCTCGCGACCCACCATCACGCCATCCAGATGTGTCAGATGTTCGCGGGCTTCCGCCAGCGTTCTAATTCCGCCGTTGAGGGCGAGGGTCAGCGCGGGAAAGTCCTGCTTGAGCTGATAGACGCGCGGGTAATCCAGCGGCGGGATTTCGCGGTTTTCCTTCGGGCTGAGGCCCGACAGCCACGCTTTACGGGCATGGACGATGAAGTTGTCGCAGCCGCCGCGCGTCGCCACCGTATCGATAAAATCGCACAGGAACGGATAGCTGTCCTGCTCATCGATGCCAATGCGGGTTTTCACCGTGACGGGAATGCTCACCACGTCGCGCATCGCCTTGACGCAGTCGGCCACCAGCGCCGCATCCGCCATCAGGCACGCGCCGAAGCGGCCGTTCTGCACGCGGTCGGACGGACAGCCGACGTTCAGGTTGATCTCGTCATAGCCGCGGGCCTCGGCCAGCTTCGCGCACTGCGCCAGCGCGGCGGGATCGCTGCCGCCGAGTTGCAAGGCCACCGGATGCTCTTCCTCGCTATACGCCAGATAGTCCCCTTTGCCGTGAATGATGGCGCCGGTCGTCACCATTTCCGTATACAACAATGCCTGACGGCTCAGCAGCCGGTGAAAGTAGCGGCAGTGGCGATCCGTCCAGTCCAGCATCGGCGCGACGGAAAAACGGCACAGCGGATAGGCGGTCTGCGCGTTGGAGGCGGTACGGGGATCTAACGTGTTTTCAGCTTTATTGTCTGGGTGCATGTCTAAACTTTTTGGCGTATGGAGGCGGACTCAGCGCGTCGGTAAACGGCGTCCGACCGGGGTCGAACGTATGTTGCATTAATATAACATAAGGTCGCATAAACTCGCGGATGCCGTGCATCGAGAACGTGTAGGATGGCGGGAAGCCTCGGTGCAATATCACATAAACGCGACGCGGCAGGGCGCGAAACGCTCTGTGCGTTGCTACACTTGCTGCGCCGGAGTCACGCAGGCAATGAACGTTTTCTGAACGGTTTTTCATGCACTTGGGGGAGTTATGCAGTGTGATTTAATCCTGGACGACGGGTTCTACCGCCCGCTCTCGACCTACGTCGACGGCCTGTCTTTTCATCTGTTGCAACATAATTTCACTTACGGCGTCTTTTCACGTCGACAGGACGAGGCGTCTGTCGTCGCCGGTTACGAAGTCTATCCCTATAAAGATCTGTCTCAGGAACGCGCGGCGCTGCACCGTCAGCTGACGGCCATCCTCGGGGACGAGGCGATTTCCACGCTCGTTTTGTGGGTCAATCTGGGCGTTGCCCGACAGGAAATTCTGCTGTATGAAATGCTGGTCTGGCTTGCCGATACGCGCTGGGGCGATAAGGTCGCCGTGCGCTGCGTGGATCTCGCCGAGTTGCCTCCGCCCGCCTATCAGGAAGGCACCGCCGCCTACTACCTGCGGATTTACCATGATTTTTCGCTGCCGCAAAATAATAATCCCCTCACGCCCGAGTTGACCGCAGGAGCGCGAAATACGCTGTCGGAGCTCTATCATGCGGGTCATCTGATCGTCAGGCACAAAGATGTGCTGGCGGCGCTGCCGACGAATTTTTTCGACGAGGTCATCGTCTCGGTGGTGAGTGCGCACTATCAGCCGGTCAAAGTCCTGACCGCCAAGGTGATGTTGTCACTGTGGGCGAAAGGCTACGCCGAGGTGGAGGATGTGATCATCATGTCGCGCATTTTGTTCCTGGCCAGCCACGATCAACAGCTACAGGTGCGGAAAAATATCTTCGACCAGAACCTCATTTCTACCGTCTATATCAAGCTGAAGTGACGGCCGCGTCCGGTGGGCTTAACTAATGCCAAAGCCGGATGCATCGCGCACGACGCTTTCACCTACCGTCGTCATCGTCGATGAGTTGCTGCAAGCGCGCCGGAAATGCCTGCGCGAACCGTTGCAGATGTTCGCTTACGGTATCGACCAGCGCGGAGGCGGGGCGGTGCAGCGGGCGGATCAGGCTGACGGTGAAAGGCACGTCGATGCTGAAACGGCGGACGACCACGCCGTGACGAGAGGCGGCATAGTCCGCGGCGGTCAACGGATTAACGATGGACAGCCCCACGCCGGCGCGCACCATCGCGCAGACCGAGGCGGCGCTGTGCGTTTCCATCACCATACTGCGCTCCACGCCCGCTTCCTGAAACAGATGGTCGAGCCATTGGCGGTAGCTGTCCGCGCTGGACAGGCTGATGAACGGCTGGTGGCGAAAATCTTCCGGCGTCAGCACCGGCTTGCTCGCGAGCGGGTGGCGGGACGGCAGCACGCAGACTTCGCTGAGCTGCATTAGCGTCTGACGCTCGGTGCCTGCGGGCGTCGTACTGTTTTCGGTCAGCCCCAGATCGTGACGCTGCGCGGAGAGCCACTCTTCGAGCAGCGGCGACTCCTGGGGAATGATGTGCAGATTGAGCGTGGGGTATTCCGCCAGCAGCGGCTGACACACCTCCGGCAGCAGCGACTGTGAAAACACCGGCAGGCAGGCGATGGACAGCTGCGCCTGTTGAAAGCGCCGGATATCGTCGGCCGCGCTGACGATCCGGTCCAGCCCGTAGTAAGAGCGCTGAACCTCCTCAAACAGCCGTAGCCCCTGCGCGGTCGGATGCAGGCGGCCGCGCACCCGTTCGAACAACGCCATCTGCATGAGACGTTCGAAGCGCGCCAGTTCCCGGCTCACCGTCGGCTGCGACGTATTGAGCAGGCTGGCGGCTTCCGTCAGGTTGCCGGTGGTCATCACGGCATGAAAAATTTCGATATGTCGCAGGGAAATAGCCGCCACGGGAGACACCTTGCTGTGGGATAAAACCATATCATAAATGAATAGACTCTGCGTAAAAGGATATTTGTCTACCGAAAGGGAGATTACGCACAATGAGGACATGTTTTCATTTATCAGGTTTTGACCGAATGCCGCACGATCTTAATACCCCGTCCCACGCGTTGAACGCAGACAGCCTGCGGGCGCTGCCGTCCCGTTTCGGCTGCCCGGTCTGGGCCTACGACGCCGACACGATCATCAGCCGCATTGCCCAGCTGCGCGACTTCGACACCATTCGGTTCGCCCAGAAGGCGTGCTCCAACATCCACATTCTGGCGTTGATGCGGCAGCACGGCGTCAAGGTCGACTCCGTTTCGCTGGGCGAGATCGAGCGCGCGCTGGCCGCCGGATTCCAGCCGGGAACGCCGGATCATGAGATCGTCTTCACCGCCGACCTGCTGGATCACGCTACGCTGGAACGGGTGGCTGCGCTGAATATCCCCGTCAACGCCGGGTCCGTGGATATGCTCGATCAGCTGGGCGCCGTGTCGCCGGGGCATCCGGTGTGGCTGCGCGTCAATCCGGGCTTCGGTCACGGACACAGCCAGAAAACCAACACGGGCGGCGAAAACAGCAAACACGGCATCTGGTTCGGCGATCTTCCGCTGGCGCTGGCGGCCATTGAGCGTTATCAGCTCAAATTAGTCGGTTTGCACATGCACATCGGCTCCGGCGTGGACTACGGCCATCTGGAACAGGTTTGTGACGCGATGGTGCGGCAGGTGATCGACTTTGGTCAGGATCTGGAAGCCATTTCCGCAGGCGGCGGGTTGTCCATCCCTTACCGTTACGGTGAAGAGTCGATCGACACGCAGCACTATTACGGGCTGTGGAACGGCGCGCGTGAGCGCATCGCCGCGCATCTTGGTCATCCGGTCACGCTGGAGATCGAGCCCGGCCGTTTTCTGATGGCGGAAGCGGGCGTGCTGGNGGCGGAAGTCCGGGCCGTGAAGGCGATGGGCAGCCGTCACTTCGTGCTGGTCGACGCCGGTTTTAACGACCTGATGCGTCCGGCGATGTACGGCAGCTACCATCATATTTCCTTGCTGCCGGGGGATGGCCGCGATCTCGACGGCGCTTCCCTGCGCGATACGGTCGTGGCGGGGCCGCTGTGTGAGTCCGGCGATGTCTTTACCCAACAGGCGGGCGGCGGCGTCGAAACCATCGCCCTGCCGGACGCCAAAGTCGGAGACTATCTGGTCTTCCACGATACCGGCGCTTACGGCGCCTCCATGTCCTCCAACTACAACAGCCGTCCGCTGCTGCCGGAAGTCTTGTTCGAAGGGAGAGAGCCGCGTCTGATTCGCCGTCGGCAGACGGTGGAAGAGCTGTTGGCGTTGGAACAGCTGTAATTCTCCTTTCGCCTCTCCCTGCGTCGGGGAGAGGCGCATCTCATCCTCCCCGTCGTCTGTGACAGGTCTCTCCCCGCATTGTCTTTCCACACGGTTTTCATCGTGATTTCACCGGCTGATTTTGTGTTTGCGCACATAGGTGAACGCCGCCGTCAGCTCTAAAATAAGTGCTATCAAATCGTGGCTTTATCTTATCGACGTCCGTCGTCGCAACACCGTTTCTCTACCCTACGTAACAGATATAACAATAACGAGGTCATATTATGAACGGCATGGAACCCCTTGGTTGGTATGGGGCATTGATAGGTCTATTCATTGCCATCTTCTTGATTCTTCGCAAAATCAATCCGGTCTATTCGCTATTTTTCGGTGCGATAGCGGGCGCGGTGATCGGCGGCGCGAGTCTCGACCAGACGCTGGCTCTGCTGACCGCCGGTACGCAAAGCGTGATGGGCACGGTGATCCGCGTTCTGGCCGCCGGTGTACTGGCCGGCGTGATGATGGAGTCCGGCGCGGCGGAGACGATCGCCCAGGCGGTGGTGAAAACCATGGGCGAGGGCAAAGCGATCATGGCGCTGGCGTTGGCCACCATGATCATCACCGCCGTCGGCGTTTTTATCCCGGTCGCGGTGCTGATCGTCGCGCCGATCGCGCTGTCGGTCGGCAACAAAATGGGGATCTCCAAGCTGGCGCTGCTGTTGGCGCTGTCCGGCGGCGGCAAGGCGGGCAACATCATCTCGCCTAATCCGAATGCCATCGCGGCCGCCAACGGTTTTCACATCACCCTGAGCGATGTGATGATCGCCGGTTTTATTCCCGCCGTGGGCGGTTTGTTGATGACGATCCTGATCGCGGGTTTGCTGAAAAACAGAGGCGCGAAGGTGAGCGACGAGGAAGCCGCCGCGCTCTCCGCGCATCAGCCCGCCGGCGACAAACGCTATCCGCCGCTGCATCGGGCGATCGTCGCGCCGCTGGTGGCGGTGATCCTGCTGATGATCAATCCTATCGGCTCGATCTTGCATATCCCGCTGCTCTCCGAGTGTAAGCTGGATGCGCTGTACGTTCTGCCGATAGCCGGGATCGTCGGCCTGCTGGCGATGGGGCAGCATCGAAAACTGATCGCCTACACCGCATCCGGGCTGGAGAAAATGACGGCGACGGTGCTGATCCTGATCGGCGCTGGCGCGATAGCGGGCCTGATTGCGGCGTCGAACCTGTCGACGCAGGTGGTGGCGCTTATCAACCTGATGGGGATCTCCGGCACGTTTCTGGCGCCGATTTCCGGGATCCTGATGGCGGCGGCCACGGCGTCGACCTCCACTGGCGTCATTCTGGCGACGGGGACGTTCGGCAGCGCCATCGCCAACGTCGGCGGCAGCCCGATAGCCTCCGCGGTCATGGTGCACACCGGGGCGACCGTGATTGACTCTTTGCCGCAGGGCAACTACTTCCACGTGACCGCCGGCAGCATGAACATGGCGTTGCGTCAGCGGATGTCGCTGATTCCTTATGAAGCGATGGTCGGCTGCACCATGACCCTCATCGCCACCGTGCTGTACGGTCTCCTTTAACCCGTGACGAGAAGATTCCTATGAAACATGAAACCTTTGTATTGGCGCCGGATTCGTTCAAAGAGAGCATGACTGCCAAAGAGGTCTGCGTGGCGATGGAGAAAGGGCTGCGCAAGGTCTTTCCCGAGGCTGACTACCTTCATGTCCCGATGGCGGACGGCGGCGAAGGCACCGTGCAGTCGCTGGTCGACGCCACCCACGGCGAGCTGTTTCAGCTTCAGGTGACCGGACCGCTGGGCACGCCGGTGGACGCCGTCTACGGCATTATGGGCGACGGCCAGGTGGGGGTGATCGAAATGGCCTCGGCCAGCGGCATCCACCATGTCAACGAACAGACCCGTAATCCGCTGGTGACGACGACTTACGGCACCGGCGAGCTGATCCGCGCCTGTCTGGATCAGAGGATAGCGAAAATCATCCTCGGCATCGGCGGCAGCGCGACGAACGACGGCGGCGCGGGGATGGCCGAAGCGCTCGGCGCGCGTTTCTTCGACGGCGACGACAAGCCGCTGTCGCGCGGCGGCGGGGCGCTCGGACAGCTCCAACGCATCGACGTCAGCGGGATGGACCCGCGCCTGGCGCAGGTGGAGATCATCGTCGCCTGCGACGTCACCAATCCTCTGTGCGGCGAACACGGCGCTTCTCACGTCTTCGGACCGCAGAAAGGCGCGACGCCGGAGATGGTAGCGCAGCTCGACGCCAACCTGTCTCACTATGCCGACGTGGTGTTGCAGCAACTGGGCAAAACCGTGGGGACGGCGCCGGGCGCTGGCGCGGCGGGCGGACTGGGGGCGGGGCTGATGGCCTTCACACGCTGTGTGATGCAGAAAGGCATCGATATCGTCATCGAGTACAGCGGCCTGCGGGATAAGTTGCGTGGAGCGGACTACTGCTTGACGGGTGAAGGCCGCATCGACAGTCAGACCCGCTTCGGTAAAACGCCATACGGCGTGGCGAAGACCGCGCAGGCGCTACAGGTGCCGGTGATCGCCGTGTCCGGCTGTGTCGGCGACGGCATCGAGTCGCTGTATCAGGAAGGGATCGACGTCATTTTCGGGATGATCCCGCGCGCCGATCCGCTGGCGTCGTTACTGCAAGAAGGGCCTGAGAATATGGAACGGGCCTGTGAAAATATCGGTCGCTTAATCCGTATCTCCCATGCGCGCGGCGCGTCGAGAGGTTAACCCCGGCGTTGCGTCGGCGGGATCATGCTAGGCTGAGTGGGCAGGCGAGCGCGGTGTTGCCGCGCTCCTGCGTCACCGTCTGGAGAAAAGACATGTCGGATTACCATTTTGACGCCACGTTGGCCGGTGCCATTGTCGCGCGCACGATGCAGATCATCGAATGCAACGTGAACGTGATGGATGCGACGGGGAGAATCATCGGCAGCGGCGACAAGGAGCGTATCGGCGAAATTCATGAGGGCGCATTGCTGGCGCTCACGCAAGAACGCATCGTCACGATCGACGACGCGTCCATGCACATCCTGCAGGGCGTGAAGCCCGGCATCAATCTTCCCCTGCGGCTCGACGGCGTGATTGTCGGCGTGGTCGGCCTGACCGGTCAGCCGGACGGACTGCGCCAGTACGGCGAACTGGTCTGTATGACGGCGGAAATGATGCTGGAGCAAGCGAGGCTTATGCAACTGCTGGCGCGCAACAGCCGTCAGCGCGAAGAGCTGGTGTTGAACCTGATCCGCAGCGACAGCTATTCCGATACGGTCAGCGAATGGGCGAGACGGTTGGGGATAGACTTGCAGAAGCCGCGCGTTGCGCTGGTGGTGGAGCTGGACAGCGGCCAGCTCGGCGTCAGTACGGCGATGACCGAGCTGCAACAGTTTCAGAATCTGCTGACGGAGCCGGGCATGGCGCCGGATCGGGAAGAGGGGCTGATGGCGATTGTCTCTTTGACCGAGATGGTGGTGCTGCAACCGTTGTCAGAACACGGGCGCTGGGATCCGGAGGCGCATCTGCGGCGGATCCAACTGCTGTATCAGCGTCTGCATGACGAAAGTCCTCTGCGGGTGCGGCTGGCGCTGGGCAACTTCTTCCCCGGCGAAGGCGGCCTGCAACGCTCCTATCAGACGGCGAAAACCACGATGAAAGTGGGCAAGCAGCGTCAGCCTGAGGCGCATTGCTACAGCTATCAGGATATGGCGCTGCCGGTGCTGCTGGACAGCCTGTGCGGCGGCTGGCAGGCCAAGGAACTGATGCGGCCGCTGGCACGGCTGCGGGCGATGGACGGCAACGGGATCTTTCGCAAAACGCTCTACAGCTGGTTCTGCTACAACCTGCAAAACACGGTCACGGCGAACGCGCTGTACATCCATAAAAATACGCTGGAATACCGCCTGCGCCGCATCTCGGACATCACCGGACTGAATCTCTCCCGCGTCGACGATCGCCTGCTGCTCTATATCGCACTCCAGTTGGAAGACGGCTGATCCGCCGCATCGTTTAGGGATGTGAAGCGGAGGCGTAAGGTCCGGGCCGCACCGAATCACGAATTTTCAGCACGCCGGTGAACGGCGTCAGCGGGGCGGCCTCCTCTCCCGAAATCAGACGCAGCGCCTGCTCAATGGCGGCGCCCATCATCTCTTCGATCGGCAGATACACTGTCGACAACGACGGACTCAGATAGGCGGCGTTAGGCTCGTCGTCGAAGCCGAACAGGGAGAGATCCTCCGGCAGCGTTTTACCCGCTTCGTTGAACGCCTTCATCGCGCCGATGCACATGTCATCGTTGCTGGAGAAGAGCGCGCTGAATACGACCCCGCGGGCCAGCAGCGCATGCGCGGCGACATAGCCGCTCTCCACGCTGCTGTCGCCGTGGACGATCCGCTGGGGATCGATTGTCAGATGGNGGTGGCGCAACGCCGCTTTATAGCCGGACAAACGAGCCTGCGACGTCGGCGTCGTCATCGGACCGGTAATGCAGGCGATCTCGCGGTGGCCTTGGGTAATCAGATAGTCGACAACCTGAAAAGCCGCGCTCTGCTGTTCGAAGACGACGCTGCGATCGCGCCGCTGCGGCAGGTCGCGGTTGATCACGACGATCGGGACGCTGGACTCGGCCAGCAGCGTCATCAGTTCCTGCTCGGACATGTGGCGGGTGTAGAGAATGATGGCGTCGCAGCGGCGGTCGGCCAGCAGCTCAACCGACTGGCGTTCGTCTTCCGGCGTGTCGTGTCCGTCGGTGACAATCAGGTGTTTGCCGCTGCGCTCGGTCAGTTCGGCGGCCTGGCGCAGCAGTCGGCCAAAGTAGGGACCGTCGAAGTGAGACACGACGAGGCCGATGCTGTTGGNGCTGCGGTTGGCCAGCGAGCGCGCCAGAAAGTTGGGCCGGTAGCCCAACTCGGTCATGGCCTTGAAAACGCTTTCCCGGGTACTGGCTTTGACCTGGCCGGTGCCGTTCAGGACGCGTGATACCGTCGCTTTCGAAACGCCGGCGCGGCGGGCCACATCAAGCATGGTTTTCATGGCGGTATACCCGTATTCAGTTGATCGGTCTGAGTTTGCATACTATCACAAGGCCGAAAAAGCGCGCAGAGGGCGCAGGCATACAGAGGCGTTTCAGAGCGTGTGATGGCGGCCGTTCGGGCGCAGCCATCGCACTAATCACAGGGCGTGATTACATGGTGGGTCAGAATTTTACAGATGGTTGCACTTCGTGCAGTTATCTTGCGATTAGCGACTAGAGAATAAATGCCTGACTCTCTAGAGTAAAAGTCCCAGAGGTATTAATGGGTGACAAGTGGATGTGATGTTCACCATGAACCATATTTATTTCACCAACCTACGCGGATGCGTAGGTTTTTTTTTGCCTGTCGTTTATCCCTCGTGGAATTCACGCCCGCTCTCTCGCCGCGTTCAATCTCGGCGGCATCCCTGCCTGAACATCCGGCATCGCTCTGAAGCCGCGTCCGCCGCTGTCACAGATCGCGCTCTCCTCACGTTTTTCGGCCGATCCGTCGTGCTGGTTCAGGTCGCCAGGACGCTTATTGTGGTGGCAATGGGTTGGCTATAGTATTTTGTGCCATTAAATTCGTTTAAAACCCCGCGAAGCACGGCGGCCGAACATGGCGCCGAGGCGTGTCAGCGAGGGTTTTACCTAGGGAGATGGGATGATTTATAACGCACTACGCTGGCTGTTACGTCGCCTGTACCGTATCGAAATCACCGGGGACGAACGCGTCTTCCGGCAGTCAAAACTCCTGATTACGCCAAACCACACGTCGTTTATGGACGGCGTGCTGCTGGCCTTGTTCCTGCCTCTGCAAGAAAAACCGATCTTTGCCGTCTACTCCTCCATCGCCGACCGTTGGTTCATGCGGTGGACGAAGCGATTTGTGGACTTTGTGGCGCTGGATCCGACGCAGCCGATGGCCATCAAGCATCTGATCCGCGTGGTGGAGCAGGGACGGCCGGTCGTGGTGTTCCCGGAAGGACGCATCACGGTCACCGGCTCCCTGATGAAAATCTACAGCGGCGCGGCGTTTGTGGCGGCGCGCTCAGGAGCCACCGTTGTCCCGGTCCGGCTGGAAGGGCCGGAGTTTACGTTCTTCGGCCGTCTGGGCGGCGTTGTGCGTCGTCGCCTCTTTCCGCAGATCTCCATGCATTGGCTGCCGGCGGTGCAACTCCCCATGCCAGCGGCTGATAGCGCGCGTGAGCGCCGTGAACTGGCCGGCGAGCATCTGCATCGCATCATGATGGAAGCCCGCATGGCGGTGCGTCCCCGTCATACGCTGTACCAGGCGTTTTTGGCCGCCTGCGGCCGCTATGGCTACGGCTCCTCCAGCATTGAGGACGTCGCTATGCGGCCAGATAGCTACCACGGCCTGCTGAAAAAATCGCTGGGGGTGTCGCGGATCCTGCAACGCTTCACGGCGGATAAGGAACACGTCGGCCTGCTGCTGCCGAACGCGACCATCACCGCCGCCGCCATTCTGGGCTGCTCCCTGAGCGGTCGTGTCCCGGCCATGCTCAATTACACGGCGGGCGTCAAAGGGCTGCAAAGCGCCATTTTGGCGGCCAGTCTCAAAACGATTGTGACCTCGCGCCAGTTCCTCGAAAAAGGCAAGCTGACGCATCTGCCGCAGCAGGTGAAGGACGCCAACTGGGTCTATCTGGAGGACCTGAAAGGGACGGTGACGATCGCCGATAAGCTGTGGATCCTGTTCCATCTGCTGTTCCCCGCGCAGGCGATGGTGCCGCAGCGGCCTGACGATGCCGCGATGATCCTGTTTACTTCCGGATCGGAAGGCCATCCTAAAGGCGTGGTGCATTCCCACAATAGCCTGTTGGCGAATGTTGAGCAGATCCGCTCCGTGGCCGATTTCACGCCGCAGGACCGCTTTATGTCCGCGCTGCCGCTGTTTCACGCCTTCGGGTTGACGGTCGGGTTGCTGACGCCGCTGATCACCGGTGCGAAAGTGTTTCTCTACCCGAGTCCGCTGCACTACCGCATCGTGCCGGAGCTGGTCTACGACCGAAATTGCACCGTGCTGTTCGGCACCTCGACGTTCCTGGGCAACTACGCGCGCTATGCGCATCCCTACGACTTCACCCGGTTGCGCTACGTAGTGGCCGGGGCGGAAAAACTGTCAGAGACCACGCGTGAACTGTGGCAGGAGCGCTTCGGCATCCGCATTCTGGAAGGCTATGGCGTCACCGAGTGCGCGCCCGTCGTGGCGATCAACGTGCCGATGGCGGCCAAGCCGCACACCGTCGGGCAGTTGCTGCCGGAGATGGAAGGACGCCTGGTCTCGGTGCCGGGCATTACCGCGGGCGCTCGTCTCCAGCTGCGCGGACCGAACGTGATGAAAGGGTATCTGCGGGTAGAGCGGCCCGGCGTTCTGGAAACGCCTGCCGCCGAGAACGCGCAGGGAGAGCGGGAAGAGGGTTGGTACGACACGGGCGATATCGTCACGCTGGACGAACAAGGCTTCTGCGCTATCGTCGGGCGTGTGAAACGCTTCGCCAAGCTGGCAGGAGAGATGGTCTCGCTGGAGAGCGTGGAGCAACTGGCCCAGTTGGCCTCCCCCCATGCGCAACATGCGGCCAGCGCCCGTAGCGACAGCAGTAAAGGGGAAGCGCTGGTGCTGTTTACCACAGATGCCGACCTGACTCGCGACCAACTCCAGGCGCAGGCGCGTCAGCACGGCGCGCCGGAGCTGGCGGTGCCGCGCGACATTCGTTATGTGAAGGCGCTGCCGATGCTGGGCAGCGGCAAGCCGGACTTCGTCACGCTGCGTGAGATGGCGGAAGATCGGGAGCACACGGCATGAATCCTGTCTCAACGCCAGCAACGCCGCTGCTCTCTCGGGGAATGATCGCCGTGATGGCGGCGCAGTTCTTTTCCGCCTTCGGCGATAACGCGCTGCTGTTCGCGACGCTCGCGCTGGTGAAATCGCTGCTGTATCCCGACTGGAGCCAGCCGTTTTTACAGATGGGATTCGTCGCGGCCTATATCCTGCTGGCGCCGTTTGTGGGCCAGTTTGCGGACAGCTTCTCCAAAGGGCGCGTCATGATGCTGGCGAACGCCCTGAAGCTGGCGGGTGCGCTGCTCATCTGCGTCGGCGGCAATCCCTTCCTAGGCTACACGCTGGTCGGCGTCGGGGCTGCGGCTTATTCGCCCGCCAAGTACGGCATTTTGGGCGAGATTAGCCACGGCGATCAGCTGGTGAAGGCTAATGGCCTGATGGAAGCGTCTACCATTGCCGCCATTCTGATCGGCTCGGTCGCGGGCGGCCTGTTGGCGGACTGGCATTTGGGCGCGGCGCTCGGCGTCTGTGCGCTGGCGTACGGCATCGCGCTGGCCGCCAACCTGCTCATTCCGCGACTGAACGCGGCTAAAAGCGGCAGCTCGTGGCATCCTCGACAGATGGTTGGGGCTTTCGTCCATGCCTGCCGGGTGCTGTGGGGCAACGGCGAAACGCGGCTGTCTCTGCTGGGCACCAGCCTGTTCTGGGGCGCGGGGGTGACGCTGCGCTTTCTGCTGGTGCTCTGGGTGCCGCTGGCGCTGGGCATCAGCGACAACTCAACGCCTACGCTGCTGAATGCCATGGTCGCCGTGGGGATCGTCTTCGGCGCGGCGGCGGCGGGGCGTCTGGTGACGTTGAAAACCGTGCGCCGCTGCCTGCCTGCCGGGGTCATGATCGGCGTGATGGTGGTGTTCTTCACGTTGCAGCACACGCTGTTCGGCGCCTATACCTGCCTGCTGATCTTGGGTGCGCTGGGCGGTTTCTTCATTGTGCCGCTGAACGCATTGTTGCAGGAGATCGGTAAGGCCAGCGTGGGCGCGGGCAACGCCGTCGCGGTGCAAAATCTGATGGAAAATGGCGCGATGCTGCTGATGCTGGCGCTGTATTCGCTGGCGGTGAAGCTGGGCGTGCCGGTCATGGGGATCGGGATTGGCTTCGGCGCGCTGTTCGCGCTGGCGATTGCGGTGCTGTGGGCATGGGGACGTGTTAAGCGTTGATGACGAGAGTGAGGAGAGTGGCGACGTGACGAAGACGGTGGAGTGGCACGACTGGAGTGTCGACGATCTGACGGTGAAGAGCGTGTATGAGCTTTTGCGGCTGCGCAATCAGGTCTTTATCGTTGAGCAATCTTGCCCGTATCAGGACATCGACGGGCAAGACCTGACGCCGGGCCATCGTCATATCGTCGCCTGCCGACACGGGCAGCTGTTGGCCTACGCTCGCCTGTTGGCGCCCACGCCGGAGCGTGAGGCGGTTGTGATCGGCCGTGTGATCGTCTCCGCCGAAGCGCGTGGACAGAAGCTGGGGTATCAGCTGATGGCGCAGGCCCTGTCGGCCTGCTCCCGACACTGGCCGCAGAGCCCGTGCCGCCTGTCCGCGCAGGCGCATCTGCAAGACTTCTATCGTCAGCTGGGTTTCGTCTCCGTCGGCGAGGCTTACGACGAAGACGGCATACCGCACATCGATATGTCCCTTTCCGCCACGCCCTCCGCAGGCTGACCCTCCACGCGTTCAGCGCATTCGTCGCTGGATGGGACGCTCTCTTTTCCCCTTCCTTATGAAGCGGCGATCTCGCATCGGCCAGCCTTGATTTCGCCGCTGGCGAGGGGAAGGCGNGGGAAAATGAGCGGCGGAGCGTGGGATAAACAGACAGAAAAATGCCCCGAGCGTGGGATAACGCTCGGGGCGGGGTGTGTGATGCTCAGCGCTTAAAGGGCTTAGCTGGCGGTACGGGAGATAGAGCTGCCTAGCTTCTGCACGTCCTGACCAAACCCGCGTGTGGTATTACAACCGCTCAGGGTGGCGGTAATCAACAGTACAGCCGTCAGTAATGTGATGTTTTTCATCGTGGTTTACCTGCTACCTCAGTGTCAGTCCTGTCTTCACTTTGTCATATTCCCGCCTGCCAGTTCAATGCGCTTGATTGCAGCGTCAGCGAATTTTATTCAGGCCCGTGTCGCATGACGACGCACGGCGAACTCAGTCGGCGAGAAAGCCTTCCAGCAGGGTATTCAGGAACAGTTTGCCGTGCTCGGTGATCTGCCAGTGGCGGTCGGTTTCCGTCAGAAAACCTTGTGCCAGCGCAGCGTCGATCTGCGGGCGGATCGCCTGCTCCGTGAGTCCAGTATAGTCCGTGAAATCGGCGCGCGGCGCGGGCTCCAGCAGACGAAAGCGGTTCATAAAGAACTCGAACGGACGGTCGTGAAGCGGGACCTCCGTGGTGGTATGCCGATATTCGCCCCGCATGTAGCCGCGCGGATGACGCGTTTTGGCGGTGCGCACAATGCGTCCGTCGGCGAACGTCAGCTTGCCGTGTGCGCCGCAGCCAATGCCCAGATAGTCGCCGAAGCGCCAGTAGTTCAGGTTATGTTGGCACTGGTAGCCCGGCTGGGCGTAGGCCGAGGTTTCATACTGCTGATAGCCCGCGGCGCTCAGCAGTTCGTGTCCGGCGCTGAAAATGTCCCAGAGCGCATCGTCGTCCGGCAGCGTCGGCGGCCGTGAGCCGAAGAGCGTATTGGGCTCGATGGTCAGCTGATACCACGACAGATGCGGCGGGTTCAGCGCGATAGCCTGACGCAAATCGTCCAGCGCCTCTTCGAGAGACTGCTGCGGCAAGCCATGCATCAGGTCGAGATTGAAGCTGCGCAGGTCCAGCTGTTCGGCCAGACGAGCGGCGCGCTTCGCCTCTTCTGGTCCGTGAATGCGGCCCAGCCGCTTGAGTTTGTCCGGGCTGAAGCTTTGCACGCCGATGGAAATGCGGTTGATGCCCGCCTGTTGGTAGCCGCTGAAGCGGTCGGCCTCGACGGTGCCGGGGTTGGCCTCCATCGTCACTTCGGCTTCGGGCGCCAGATTGAGCCTGGCGCGCACGCCGTCCATCAACTGCTGCATTGCTTCGGCGCTCAGCAGGCTGGGCGTGCCGCCGCCGATGAAGATCGAGTGCAGCGGTCGCCCTTGCGCCATCGCCAGATCCGCATCCAGATCGGCCAGCAGGTGATCCACATATTCCCCGTGCGGCACATCGCCTTTGAGCGCGTGCGAGTTGAAGTCGCAGTACGGGCATTTCTGCACGCACCAGGGAATATGGATGTAGAGGCTGAGCGGGGGCAGTTTAAGCATTGCGCAGGGCATCCAGCAGCTGGCGAAGCGCTTGACCGCGATGGGAGCGGCTCAGCTTTTCGCTGCGGGTCAGCTCCGCGGCGGTGACGCCGGCGTCAGGCACGATGAAAATCGGGTCATAGCCGAAACCGCCGCTGCCAGCCGGTTCACGGGCAAGGGTGCCCTGCCAGCTGCCGTGGCAGACCAACGGCGTAGGGTCGTCAGCATGCATCAGGAAGACCAGCACGCAGTGAAAACGGGCGGTGCGCTGGTCATCCGGTACGTCTCGCATGGCTTCCAGCAGCTTGTTCAGATTTTGCTGGTCGTCGGCGTCTTCGCCCGCATAGCGCGCGGAGNAGATCCCCGGCGCGCCGGCCAACGCATCCACCGACAGACCGGAGTCGTCGGCGATGGCGGGCAGCCCCGTGGCACGCGCGGCGTGACGGGCCTTGAGGATGGCGTTCTCGATGAACGTCAGGCCGGTCTCCTCGGCGGAGTCTACGCCCAGTTCGGTCTGCGCCACGATATCCAGCCCGAAGTCCGCCAGCAGATCGGCGAGTTCACGCACTTTACCGGCGTTGCCGGTGGCTAATACGACTTTTTGCATCAATGAGTTAGTCCTGAGAAGGTGAAGCGATGAGTTCCGCGACGTTGGCGGGAATAGTCTGCGGATCGACGATTTTGATCTGTTTATGCCGACCCAGTTCGCCTTTTTCAATAATCACTTTGCTTTTGGCGACGCGAAACTGCTTGGAAAGAAATTTGACCAGATGCGCATTGGCCTGACCGTCGACCGGCGGCGCGGTGATCGCCACCTTCAGCTCTTCGCCGTGCAGGCCGACAATCTGGTCGCGGCTGGCTTTCGGCTGTATATACAGCCGAATGACCAGCGCGTCCCGGTCGTAGCTGACTGCGCTCACAGCAGGAACCACAGTCCGGGGAACAGATCCATGCCGAGATAGTTCAGCAGATACAGGATCAGGATGACCACCATCGCGGAGAAGTCGAGGCCGCCCATCGCAGGCAGTATGCGGCGGATTGGCGCCATCAGCGGTTCGGTCAGCTGATACAGCAGGTAATCGACCGGGCTGCGACCCTGGCTGATCCAGCTCATCAACGAACGGATGATGACCATCCAGAACACCAGATAACCCGCGGATTTGAGCAGCGACAGCAGTCCGACCAGCAGATTCATCGGGCTTAGCGACAGCGCGCCAACCTGTATCAGCAGCAGCAGCGGGTATTTCAGGGTTGTCAGCAAAAACGCCAGCAGCAGCGAGGCGCTATCGATGGGGCCGAGCGAGGGGATGATGCGGCGCAGCGGTCCGACGATCGGCTGGGTCAGCTTCACGACGAACTGTGACAGCGGATTATAAAAATCGCTGCGCGACCACTGCATCCAGATGCGCAACAGCAGCACCATCACATACAGGTCGATTAGCGTTTTGACTAGAAACGTCAGAGTAAGCATAAATGCAACGGTTCCTTTCGGGTCAGAGGGAGATGTCGTGGAGGCATAAGGCCACGATTAAAACAGCTTTTCCATTTCTTTGGCGCGAGAAACAGCGGCCTGCATGGCATTCGACACGGTTTCAGCCAGTTGCTGTTCGTTGAAGACTCGAAGCGCTTCGGCCGTGGTGCCGCCCTTGGAGGTCACATTTTCACGCAGGGTAGACAAATCTTTGTCCGGGCTGGCGGCGACCAGCGCGGCGGCGCCGGTGGCGGCCTGCTGAACCAGCTGTCGCGCCGTGTGGGCATCGAATCCCTGACGTTCGGCTTCCCGCTGCATCGCTTCCATAAACAGGAAGAAGTAAGCAGGGGCGCTGCCCGCGGCGGCGATGATACCGTTGATCTGCGCTTCCTCATCGACCCAGCAGACTTCGCCAACGCTGGCCATCAAGCGGGTGGTGAAATCGCGGTCGGCTGTGCCGACGTTGTCCGGCGCATACAGTCCGCTCATGCCTTTGCCGACCAGAGACGGCGTGTTGGGCATGATACGCACGATATTCAACGGCGTGCCCAATAGCGCCTGAAAACGGGCGACGCTGACTCCTGCGGCGATGGACAGCACCAGTTTGTCGCTGAAGTCGACCTCCGACGCCAGCGATGAGCACACGTCCGCCATCAGCTGAGGTTTCACCGCCAGCACGACGACGTCGGCCTGTTGTACGCAGTCGACGTTATCGCCGGAGCTGATGATGCCATACTCCCGGGCTAACGCATCGCGACGCGTCGCCGTCGGGGCGCTTACCGCAATGTGCGTGGCGGGATAGCCGCCGTCGATTAAGCCAGCAATAATGGCCTGCGCCATGTTACCTGCGCCGATAAAGGCAATTTTACGGTGTTCCATCGGATTCTCGCTGTAGTCGGGTGTCTGTTAAGCGTCAGGCGGCGGAGTAATCTCTCGCGCCGAAAATCGCCGTGCCAATGCGCACCAGCGTGCTGCCAGCGGCGATGGCCGCTGGCATGTCGTCCGTCATCCCCATGGAAAGGGTATCCGCCTCTGGATAACGGCTCCTGAGCTGCTGAAAAAGATCGGACAGCTGGCGGAAAACCGCGAGCTGTCGCTGATAGTCGCTTTCCGGCGCCGGGATTGCCATCAGGCCGCGTAAGCGCAGTCGGGGCATGTCGGCGACGCTGGCGGCCAGCGCGGGCAGTGCTTCCGCCATCATGCCGGACTTACTCGCTTCCTGACTGATGTTGATCTGTAACAGGACATTGAGCGGCGGCAACCCGTCCGGACGCTGATCGTTCAGGCGCTGCGCAATGCGCAGGCGATCGATAGTGTGGCACCAGTCGAAGTGCTCCGCCACCAGTCGGCTTTTGTTGGACTGCAAAGGGCCGATGAAGTGCCATTGCAACGGCATATCGGGCCTCGCGGCACGGAAATGCAGGATTTTGTCGACGCCTTCCTGGACGTAGTTTTCGCCAAAGGCGCGCTGTCCGGCGTCAATCGCCGCCTCGATCGCGCTGACGGGTTTGGTTTTGCTGACGGCCAGCAGCGTGACGTCTTCGGGAAGGCGTCCGCAGCGTTCGGCGACCGCAGAAATTTGCTGCCTGACGCCCTGTAGATTCTGCTGCACAGTCTGTGTCGTAAGGTTCGTGCTCATAGTCATTCAGGAGGCTTATAGGTGATTTGAAATATCGGTTCGGCAGATAGTGTAAAACAGAATGCCCCGGATCTGCACCTTGAAGGGTAACCTGTCCGGTGGGTTAAGCTCCTCGACGCATTAAAAANGCGTGTTCGGAAGAGTTTGGTCTAAGCTAAAAACCAGCAAGCTGAATGGGTTCGGCCTCAACCTGTCGGTTTGCTTCGTTCGACAGTTTAAAAGGTGACCGCTATTTACATGGAATTTTCAATGAATAAAAAGAAAACTATCGCGACCGTCGGTGTCGCCTTGCTCCTTCCCCTTATGGCTGATTCAGCCCGCGCCGCCGCTCCCTCGTCCCCGCCTATCGGCAAGATTTGCAAAGCGACCACCTCGTTAATTTTCGGACGCAGTACCCAGATCATGAAGCTCGACGCCGTTGAAAACGGCATCGCCTATGTGCATTACTTCCGGCCCGGCGACCGTTCCCGCTGGGCGATCAAATGCAAGCTGGCGGGCAACCGGGTGCTGTGGGCCAGCAACAATCCCGACAGTATTGGCCGGTGGCGCGACGATCCCGCAGATGAAACCATTACTTACCGCATTCACGGCGATGCGCTCGACATTAGCGAAATCTACTCCGATGGCTCCCAGGAGCATCAGTCTTACTCGTTGAGCGCGCTGTAACGCCGAAACACGCTTCACGCTTGCCTTGCTTCGCTTGGCGGGGCATTCCGGACGGTTACGGCTCGACCGTCCGGAATGCTGGCCTCAGACGTAGTCGATGCGTTCGGGCGTACGGCGCATGATCACCTTGCCGTGGCGCACGGACAGCAGCGCTTTGGCCTGACGACGTACGGCTTCATAGTCATTCTCCGCATCCAGAATCAGCAGGTTGGCGGGGCGACCGACGACCAGACCATAGTTTTCGCCCAGATGCATCGCTTTGGCGCTGTTATCGGTCACAAAGTCCAGACAGCGCTGTAGATCTTGGTAGCCCATCATGTGACAGATATGCAGCCCGGCATCCAGCACCCGCAGCAGGTTGCCGTTGCCCAGCGGATACCACGGATCTTTGATGGAGTCCTGGCCGAAACAGACATTCATACCCGCGCGGTCCAGCTCCGCGACGCGGGTCACGCCGCGCCGTTTCGGGAAGGTGTCGAAACGGCCTTGCAGGTGGATACTTTCGGTCGGACAGGAGATGAAGCTGATGCCGGAACGCTTGAGCAGACGAAACAGCTTGGAACAGTAGGCGTTATCGTAGGATCCCATCGCCACCGTGTGGCTGGCGGTCACGCGCTCGCCCATGCCGCGCACGCGCGCTTCTTCGGCCAGCACCNCCAGAAAACGCGACTGGGGATCGTCGGTTTCATCGCAGTGCACATCCACCAGACAGCCCCGACGCTCCGCCAGATCCATCAGAAACTTCACCGAACTCACGCCTTGTTCCCGGGTATTTTCGAAGTGCGGGATCCCGCCTACCACGTCGGCGCCCATGTCGATCGCCTGTTCCATCAGTTTGCGGCCATCGGGGAATGACTCGATCCCTTCCTGCGGGAACGCGACGATCTGCAGGTCGATCAGATCGCGCGCTTCCTCTTTGACTTCCAGCATGGATTTCAGCGCGCCCAGCGTCGGGTCGGTCACGTCGATGTGGGTACGCACGTGCTGGATGCCGTGATCCCGCAGCAGGCCGATGGTGCTGTGCGCCCGGCGCTTGGTGTCTTCGTGGGTGATTGTGGCTTTGCGCTGGCTCCAGCGCTCGATGCCTTCGAACAGCGTGCCGCTCATGTTCCACGCCGGCTCGCCGGCGGTCAGGGTCGCATCAAGGTGGATATGCGGTTCCACCAGCGGCGGGATCACCAGCCTCCCGCCCGCATCGACATCCTCGGGCGCGGCCGACAGCAGAGCGATCTGCGGCTCGATGGCGGCGNTCAGTCCCTCGCGCAGGCTCAGGGTGTACAGGCCCGGCTGATGGCGAAGGGCGGCATTGATAATCTTCATAGCAACTCCTGCTGTTGTGCATTGGACATACGCCAGATCAGCAAAGCGACCGACGCATTCAAGCGAAATTGGGGGTCGCTCAACGCGTTCCCCGACTGTTGTTCGATGCGCTGCAAACGCTGATGCAGCGTATTGCGATGGATATGCAGCCGTTCGGCGGCTTTGATCAGATTGCCGTTTTCCTGCAACACGGCGTCGAGCGTTTCCACCAGCTGATGCGGATGTTTGCGGTGAGGCTCGAACAGCATCCCCAGCGTCTCTTTCATGAACTGCGTGACCAGCTCAGGCTCTTTGACGGCGGTCAGCAGTTTCAGCACGCCCAGCTCGCTATAGTCGCACTGGCCCTTGTCCGGCTGCATGCTCTCCGTGACGTCCAGCGCGCGTCGCGCTTCGATCAATCCTTGCCGGTAGTGCGCCGCCGAGAGCACCGTGGACGAAATGCCGCAGAATAGACGCAGCGGGCGGATAGCGTCATCGATCGTTCGCTGTACGTGTTGCAACCGCTGTTGGCTGCGCCGGAATGGCTGATCGTCGTCGGGCAGCAGCAGAATGAACAGTTCGCCCAGTACGATCAGCGGCAGCCCGTGGTCGCGGCTGGCCAGAGCCGCCTCCAGCTGCTGCTGACTCTGTCGGCGGGCCGACTGTAATTGCGCTTCGGCCATGACGGGATCGTGCGTACTGAACAGCGCTGGCGTGCCGCTCAGACGCAGCGCGGCGATCCGACGTGGCTGATCCAGCGCGAGGTGGAGATGGCTGGCGCGCTGGTTAGCGATCGCCAGGCTCGGATACTCGCCGGTCAGCAGTTGGATCAGAATGTCTCGTTGGGATCGCAGCGTCGTTTCTCGCTGGACCAGCGCCGTGCCGATCAACTGAGTGACGATCACCATTTTGAGCGAGTAGGGCTGTTCTATCAATGGAATGCCCAGCGTGTCCGCAAGCGCGATAACGGTGTGCGGGATTGCATGAATAAACGCCTCTCCGGTGAGGATCACGATGCCCGCGATGCCGCGTTGCTGGCCTTCGCGCAAGAGCCGCAGCAGGTTTTCCTCATCGCGCGGGTGGTTGATCCCGGTGACGAACACCAGCTCGCCGCCCATGATCCACTCGGCGATCCCTTCGTTTTCCGCCACGTAGTACCAGCGCACCGCGCGATGAATATGCTGCGCGCCGCCGCGCAGCGTCAGCGGCTCCAGCCCCGGCAGCGACAGAATTTCACTGATGGTCAAACTCATGGCTGCTCCTTGCTTTCCGTCAGGGCCGCACGGCGTCCGGCCAATCGTGTGAAGAGCATATAAAGGCTGGCGGAGGCCGCGATGCCGACCAGCGGGGCAATCCACGGTGAGACGTAGGCCAGCGCGGCGCCGATGGCGTAGGCGGCGAGTCCGTTAACGTTAAAGCGCGGCAGTACGGTCTGCTGGACCGCCGGATAGTGGCCCCGGTAGCGAAACCAGTAGTCGGCCATGATGACGCCGCCGATGGGCGGGATGATGGAGCCCAGCAGCACCAGAAACGGGATCAGCATTTCGTACATGCCGCCGATCGCCAGCAGGATGCCGATGGCCGCGCCGACGAGGGTCAGCGTCCGGCGACGTTCGCTGCGCAGTAGATGGCAGGCGGCGATGGAGACGTTGTAAATCGTGGGTCCCTGAATGGTCCATAAGTTGAGGAACAGCATAATCACGGCTGCCAGCGACAGTCCTTGGAGTATCATGACCGCGACGATATCCGCCTGTTGATAGACGATGGCGCACCAGGCGCCGGAGATGATCATCAGGCCGTTGCCGCCCAGGAAGCTGATGATGCTGGCGCCGACGGCGATTTTGCCGCTGCGCGACAGCCGGGTCCAGTTGGTGGCCTGCGTGGCGCCGCTGGCGAAGGTGCCGAAAACCATGGTGATGGCGGCGGACCAGGTCATGGTATGAGACGGCGTAATGTGGGTCAGACCGCGCCAGCCGCCCGCGTCGCGCGTCGCGATCCACATCGACGCCACCAGCAAGATAAACATCAGCGGCACCGAGATGCGGGACAGCAGGTCGAGTCCTTTAAAACCAGCCAGCGCAGTGATGGAGAAGCCCAGCCCGAACAGAATCATCAGCGGAACGGTGAATCCCGGCGGCAGGTCCAATAGCTCCACCAGCGAAATGGCGAGGGTGGCGGTGCCCCAGGCGTACCATCCCAGTTCGGCGAATCCGAGCAGGAAGTCCGACAGCTTGCTGCCGACTTCGCCGAAGCAGAAGCGGCCCATCAGCACAGAATTCAGGCCGCTGCGCGCCGCGATCAGTCCCAGCGCCGCGGCGTACAGAGCCAATAGCAGGTTGCCGATGGCGGCGATCCACAGCATGTCGATCAGCGGAAAGGCGACGCCGAGCTTGCCGCCCGCGAACATCGTTCCCGTAAAAAACGTAAAGCTGAACAATACCATTGAGATCGAGAGCAACCCTTTGCGCTGATTTTTGGGCGTTTCACTCAAGGGAAACTCATTCCGTTCTGACATGGCGATGACCTCTGTTTAACGTAGGGAGGGGAGTGACCTGGGTTAACAGAGCAATTAACGTGCCCGTTTTTGGATTCGGAGAAAGCAGGCAGCGGATACGCCAGGTATTGTGCAAATTGCCTGGTTTTTACGTCATTATTTCCCGTAACCGCTCTATTATTGTGCGTTTTGCCCGTGAAATGCACTGATATCGACAGGCGTGTCGAAGGAAGATAAGGGAAGAGGGGCGATAAAAGGCCGTCGCCGCGTTGATGGCGACGACGGGCAGACGTTAGGGCAGTAGCGGAAGCTTATCGCCGATGCGGAACATCGCCATGGCTTCCACCAGCTGGCGGGACTGCGCTTCCAGCGATTCAGTCGTGCTGGCGGAGGCTTTCACCAGCGCGGCGTTCTGCTGGGCGACTTTGTCTATCTGGGTAAAGGCGATATTGACCTGTTCGATGCCGCGATGCTGCTCCTGAGACGCATAGGAGATCTCTTTCATCAGGCTGGTGATGCGGTTGATCTCGCCGGACACCTCGTCCATGGTTTCGCCTGCCTGTGAGGCCAGCGTCAGCCCTTCGGTCACGTGGGTTTGCGAGTCCATGATGAGCGTTCGAATCTCCCGGGCGGCCTGTCCGCTGTGCTGGGCCAGATTGCGAACCTCGCTCGCCACCACCGCGAACCCTTTGCCTTGTTCTCCGGCGCGGGCCGCTTCCACCGCCGCGTTCAGCGCCAGAATGTTGGTCTGAAAAGCAATGCCGTCGATGACGCCGAGGATATCGCTGATGCGTTTGGCGCTGGTGGCGATTTCCTGCATTTTCTCGATGACGTAGCACACTGATTCGTTGCCCCGGTCGGTGGTGTCCGAGACTTTGTCCGTCAACTGGTGCGCCAGCGTGGCGTTGTCGGCGTTGTGTTTGACCGTGGCGCTGAGCTGCTCCAGGCTGGCGGCCGNTTGCTCAAGCGCGGCCACCGAGGCTTCGGTACGCTCCTCAAGATGGCGGTTGCCGGAGGTCAGTTCGTGGCTGCCGCGGTCTATTTGGGTACTGGCGTCGCGCACCTGTCCGACCGACGCCAGCAGCGCCAGCTGCATACGCTCGATGGCGTCGCTCAGGCGGCCCAGTTCGTTATCGCCGTTCGCCGGGATACGCTGGGTCAGATCGCCCGCCGCCACCTGCTCCAATTGGTCAATCGCCCGGTCGAGCGGCTTGAGCAGCATATGCCGCAGCGCCATCCAGCCAACGAAGACCAGCAGCAGCGACAGCAGGCACGCAACGCTAATCAGCAACAGCATGACGCGTTCGTTATATTCGGCGTCCTGAATGCGCTCAACGGCCTGTTGCTGCGCATAGGTTCGAAACGCTTGAATAGCGCTGTCGAATGCCGTCGACAGCGGCGTCAGATCGCTTTCCAACAACTTGTAGTATTCGTCCGTATACTGTTTTTGCAGCGACGCCACCATCGGGTTTAGGCCTTGTTCCAGGTAGCGCTGATAGGATGTGGCGACGTTCTTCGCCAGCGCCAGCCCTTCCTCCGACGAATTTTCGGTCTGAGAGAACTGCTGGATCAGGTGCGTTGCGCTCTGGACATGTTGGGTCAGACGCTCGGTTTCCTGTGCGCCGATATCGAGCAAGCCGACCTCGATTTTTCGGACGGCCAGCGTGGCCGACGCTCTGGCCTGTAGCGTGAGGTTATAGCCGTTCATCAGGCCGCCCAGCTGTATGCCCTGAATGTGGTTTAGCGCGCCGAGCGATTTTCGGCTTTGATTAATGGAGTGAATGCCCATGCCGCTGACGATAAGCAGCAGCAGGGTGACGAGCGTTAACAACGACAAAAGACCGGTACGAATGGAGAGGTTCTTCAAACGCATGATGTCTATTCCCTGTGTGTAGAAAAAATCACGGGCGGCATCACTGCAACGCCGCCGGACGTTGCCTGCTATAGAATAAGAATTTCCCCCTGACTGGCCCGGTTAAATCTGGGCAGCGCTCGAAATCGTGACGCACTGTCTGTACGCTGAGTTTCTGTGTGCTGCCCGTGTCCAAACGGGATGTAGGGGATAAGGCCACGAAGCGTGGATTCTGAACATATCAGAAGAGCGGCGAGGGCAGGAAACAGGATTCCCTTATCTTATGGCGGAGGCCAAAAAAGGGAAAAATGGAGTGAAATTGTCGTTAAACGTTAAATAATTGGCCCTGATGTTTGCCGCTGGTTTATTATCTGCTGATAAAAAATGAGCATGTAGTGTGAGATGCCGTTACGAATGTTGAGTTGCGTAGCACGGCGGGGAACCTGAAAGCACGGGGCGGCTTCCTCAGCGACACCCGAAAATGTCCCCAGAGGTGAATGTGCAGTTAACACGTTTTACGGATTACGGCCTGCGAGCGCTGATCTACCTGGCGTCGTTGCCGGAAGGAAAAATGACCAGTATTACCGAAGTGACCAACGTTTACGGCGTCTCACGCAATCATATGGTCAAAATTATCAATCAACTGAGCCGTGCCGGGCTGATTAACGCGGTCCGTGGCAAAAACGGCGGCATTCGACTGGGCCGTGACCCGGCTACCATCCGCATCAGCGATGTGTTGCGAGAACTGGAACCGCTGACCTTGGTCAACTGCGATCGCGATATGTGTCACATAACTTCCGCCTGCCGTCTCAAGCAGGCCCTTCATCAGGCAGTGCAGAGTTTCCTGCAGGAGCTGGACAGTTACACGCTGGCTGATATGGTGAAAGAAAATCCGCCGCTATACCAATTACTTCTGGTTGAATAAGCAAGCCATTCAGCCACCTGCCGATGACAACGGAGGAAACTTAATGTCACAAGATCCATTTCTGGAACGAGAAGCAGAAAAATACGAATCACCGATTCCTAGCCGAGAATACATTCTGGCGCACCTCGCCAAGCGAGATACCCCTATCAGTCGTGAAGAACTGGCCAAAGATCTGGACCTGACGTCTGACGAACAACAAGAAGCGCTGCGTCGCCGCCTGAGAGCGATGGAGCGTGACGGCCAACTCGTCTTTACCCGCCGTAAATGCTACGCCCTGCCTGAAAAACTGGATTTGCTTCGCGGTACGGTCATGGGCCATCGCGACGGCTTCGGTTTCCTGCGCGTCGAGGGTCGCAAGGACGACCTGTACCTGTCCGCCGAACAGATGAAAACAACGATACACGGCGACGTCGTACTGGCCCAGCCCCTCGGAGAAGACCGTAAAGGCCGCAGAGAAGGACGCATCGTCCGCGTTCTTGAGCCGCGGNCCAGCCAGATCGTCGGCCGTTACTTTACCGAAGCTGGTACGGGCTTTGTGGTGCCGGACGACAGCCGTCTGAGCTTCGATATCCTGATTCCGCCCGAGTCGGTGTCCGGCGCCCGCATGGGGTCGGTGGTGGTGGTCGAGCTGACGCAGCGCGCCACCCGTCGCTCCAAGGCGGTCGGTCAGATCGTGGAAGTGCTGGGCGAAAATATGGGAACCGGGCTGGCGGTGGATATCGCGCTGCGCACCCATGATATCCCGCATGCCTGGCCGCTGGAGGTCGAAGAGCAGGTCGGTGAATACAGCAGCGAGGTGCCGGAAAGCTCCAAACAGGGACGCATCGATTTGCGTCAGCTGCCGTTGGTGACGATTGATGGCGAAGATGCCCGTGACTTCGATGATGCCGTTTTCTGCCAGAAGAAACGCGGCGGCGGCTGGCGTCTTTGGGTGGCGATTGCGGACGTCAGCTATTACGTGCGTCCGAATACGCCGCTCGACACCGAAGCGCGCGCCCGCGGCACGTCGGTCTACTTCCCGTCTCAGGTGGTGCCGATGCTGCCGGAAGCGCTTTCCAACGGTCTGTGCTCGCTGAATCCGCAGGTGGACCGTCTGTGCATGGTGTGTGAAATGACCATCTCCGCACAGGGACGGCTCTCCTCCTATAAATTCTACGAAGCGGTGATGAGCTCTCATGCGCGCCTCACCTATACCAAGGTGTGGAATATTCTGCAGGGCGACGAAGCGCTGCGTGCGCATTACCAGCCGCTGGTCGGCGCGCTGGAAGAGTTGCACGAGATGTACAAAGTGCTGGACAAAGCCCGTGAACAGCGGGGCGGCATCGCGTTTGAAACGGAAGAGGCGAAGTTTATTTTCAACGCCGACCGCCGTATCGATCGCGTGGAAGCCGTCGTGCGCAACGATGCGCACAAGCTGATTGAAGAGTGCATGATTTTGGCGAATATCGCGGCGGCCAAGTTTGTCGAAAAACACGAAGAGCCTGCGCTGTTCCGCGTGCACGATCGTCCTACCGAAGACCACGTGCTGGCGCTGCGCAGCGTGCTGGGCGAGCTGGGCCTGACGCTGAAAGGCGGTATGAAGCCACAGCCTCAGGACTATGCGGAGCTGATGACGCAGCTGGCCGATCGCCCCGACCGCGACATGTTGCAGACCATGCTGCTGCGTTCGATGAAGCAGGCGGTTTACGATCCGGAAAACCGCGGGCACTTCGGTCTGGCGCTGACCTCCTACGCGCACTTCACCTCGCCGATCCGTCGCTACCCCGATCTCTCCTTACATCGGGCCATCAAGTACCTGCTGAGCGATCGTAAAGCGCGCTCCACCGCGACCGGCGGTTGGCACAGCGAGATGGCGGAATGTCTGCAATTGGGCCAACACTGTTCTATGACGGAACGTCGTGCGGATGAAGCGACGCGTGACGTGGCGGACTGGCTGAAATGCGACTTCATGCAGGATCATGTGGGCGAGGTCTTCACCGGCGTGATCTCCAGCGTCACCGGATTCGGCTTCTTTGTGCGGCTCAACGATCTGTTTATCGATGGGTTGGTCCACGTCTCGTCGCTGGATAATGACTACTACCGTTATGATAATATCGGCCAGCGTCTGATTGGCGAATCGCGCGGTCAGGTCTACCGGTTGGGCGATGTCGTAGAAATCCGCGTCGAAGCGGTGCATATGGACGAGCGGAATATCGATTTCGCGCTGGTCTCTTCTACGCGGAAAGTGCGCGGCGAAGGTAAAACCGCACGTGACCGGATGAAGCAAAGCGACGGAAAAGACNCCCAATCCCCTCGCCGCCGTAAGCCTGCCAATAAGCGCGTCAACTTCGAGCCGGACAGTGCTTTCCGCAAGGATAACGACGGCGCGAAAAAAGGGAAGGCGGCTGACGGCGGGAAAAAAACGCCGTCCAGAGCCAAGAAGAACGCGCAGAAAACGCGTAAGATCGCAGCCGCCACCAAGGCCAAGCGAGCAGGCAAAAAGCCCGCCGCGGAATAAGGCCTGACGCCCGGCGATAAGCGTAGCGTCGGCGCGGGGGGGAATATCCCCCGGCTAACACTGCGCATCATCAGGCTAGAAGCGTATCCATTATCAACATCGCGGGCGGTTCGCCGCCCGTGTTATCTGTCAAAAGAGTATCAATGAGCGAAATTATCTACGGTATCCACGCGGTGAAAGCCCTGCTGGAGCGCGACCCACAGCGTTTTCTCGAAGTGTTCATCCTGAAAGGTCGAGAAGACCGTCGTCTGCAGCCGGTCATCGCCGAGCTGGAATCCAACGGTATTGCCGTGCAGGTCGCCAACCGCCAATGGCTCGACAGCAAAGTCGAGGGTGCCGTACATCAGGGGATCATCGCTAACGTCAAGCCGGGCCGCCAGTTTCAGGAAAACGATTTGCCTGAACTGCTGGCCGCCCTCGACGCACCGTTCCTGCTGGTGCTGGACGGCGTGACCGACCCCCATAACCTGGGCGCGTGTTTGCGCAGCGCGGATGCGGCGGGCGTGAATGCGGTGATTGTTCCGCGCGACCGTTCCGCTCAGTTGAACGCCACGGCGAAAAAAGTCGCCTGCGGCGCAGCGGAAAGCGTGCCGCTGATTCGCGTCACCAATCTGGCGCGCACGCTACGTTTGCTGCAAGAGCACAACGTGTGGATCGTGGGTACGGCGGGCGAGGCCGACCATACTTTGTACCAAAGCAAACTGACCGGGCCGATGGCGCTGGTGATGGGAGCGGAAGGCGAAGGGATGCGTCGATTGACGCGCGAGCATTGCGATGAGCTGATCAGCATTCCGATGGCGGGCAGCGTCTCTTCGCTGAATGTGTCGGTCGCGACCGGCGTGTGTCTGTTCGAAGCGGTGCGCCAGCGCAGCTGAGGCGGATTGTTGTGGCGGGAGCGAGCGCTCCCGCTGACCTGTTTTATTTCGCGGTGGTGGTGGTGGATGACGATTTGGCCGCGATGCGCTGCTCAACCGCGTTACACCAAAGTACTGACGTCTTATTCGGCCAGGATCTCGCCGCCAGTTTACTCTCTACCGCCTGCTGCCAGGTCGTCGAACCAATCTGCACATTGATTTGCGATTGGCCGAGAATATTCAGTTCGGACTCCACCCATAAATTCCATTCCAGACTGCGGCAGGGCGCGGTGGTCGTGGTGGCTGCAGTGGCGGAACCCGCACTGAACAGCAGAATGGCGATGGCCAGTATTTTCTTCATTACATCCTCTCAATCGGGTGGTTTCAGGGTCTCTGGGCCGCCGGTTGCCTGTACAGCACGGCAAAGGCTCTCCAGACGCCGGGGTTCAGCTTTTCGCTCTCCGTCCGGCTGACAATCTGGTAATACTGCGCGCCGCGCAGATTGGCCAGGCGCTGTACTTCTCTGTCCGCGTCATCAGGACTCCCGCGCACAATAACAGAAAGCGAGTCGATTCTATCCACTGACAGGCTCTGCTGCCGGGTGATCTCAATCGCCTGTTGACCGGGCGGCGGCGCTGGCTCCGGCGTGTTCAGGCCGCAGGCGGAGAGTAGCAGAGAACATGAAAATATCGCCAGTCGCCAGCGTGCGGGTCGCCGTAATGCGTTGCGCGTCAAAAATAGCCATGCTGAAAACGCTCGCCGCGACACCCGACGTCCCGGCAGCAGCGCCTTGCTGACACGCTGATGCGCAGACATAACGGTGGCCTTGATGCCTGTTTTGTCGCATTTTTTGCTGGATGTACGGCTGTTATTCCTCATTTTTCGCTTGCGAGGTGCGTTGCCGCAGTCGTAATATTCTGTCGTTTTCATTTTCACTCACCTATCGCATTGCAAAGGAGGTTCAGTATGACTTATTCACATTCAACCCTTTGCAGGCAACGTCAGGATTAATCACCGCAGTTCTCTTTTTCTTCGCGTATTGTCCCGGCCCTGCCTGCCCACGAATTCTTTTTTTTAATTGATCAACAGGATTGATCTATGGGCAATACGATTCGCTTTATCTCTGCGCGCGTGAATGTGATCGCGTCGCAAAACACCTGGATTGATGATACCGCCATTCAGCAATTGACCGCTACCGCCGGTCTGCCGGATATGGCGCGAGTGTCCGGCATGCCGGACCTGCATCCGGGTCGCGGTTACCCCATCGGGGCCGCTTTTTTCTCTCTCCGCCGTTTTTATCCTGCGCTGGTCGGCAACGACATCGGCTGCGGCATGGCGCTTTGGCGCACCGGCTTGCAGGCCGGAAAAATATCTCTCGATAAGCTGGAGAAAAGGCTCGGCAATATCGACGGTCCGTTGGATGACGTGCCGGATGTGCCTGACGATATGCTGCCTCACCGGTTTTCTCTCGGGACGCTGGGAGGCGGAAATCATTTTGCGGAGCTGCAACAGGTGGATCGGGTCTACCAGCCGTCGCTCTTCGAATCACTGATGCCGGATGCACGACGGTTGTTGCTGTTAGTTCACAGCGGGTCGCGCGGGCTTGGTCAGGCGATTCTGGAACGGCACCTGCGCAAGCACGGTCATCAAGGCGTACTGGAAGGCTCGCCCGAAGCCGATGATTACTGGCGGCAGCATCAGCAGGCGCTGCGCTTTGCCGAGTTCAACCGGCAGTGCATCGCCCGCCGCATGTTGCAACGTTGGCATGCGGAAGGCGAAGCTTTGCTGGATGTGACTCACAATCTGGTGACGCCGACCACTATCGATGGCGAGACCGGCTGGCTGCATCGCAAAGGCGCCACGCCGTCCGACGCTGAACCGGTCGTCATACCCGGTTCCCGCGGCGATTACAGCTATCTGGTACAGCCGAAGCCTGATGCGGCGAGCTTGTTCTCTTTGGCGCATGGCGCAGGTCGTAAATGGATGCGCGCCGAATGCAAAGCGCGGCTTGAACAGCGTTACAGCGTGCAGGATCTGGCGCGCACCGCGCTGGGCAGCCGCGTCATCTGTCAGGACAAGTCGTTGATGTTTCAGGAAGCGCCTCAGGCGTACAAGTCGATTGATACGGTCATCGCCTCGCTGGAGGGCGCGGGACTTATTACACCGATCGCGCGTTTGAAACCGCTGTTGACGTACAAAACGCGGGGAGGCGCAGCATGATTTTTTTGCAGCTATCCGCCGCGCAAGGGCCTGACGAGTGCATGTTGGCGACCGCCAAGGCATTACACACGCTAACACGTGAGGCGCACGCTTTATCCGTCACGCTGGAGATGGTGGAAAGCGAACCAGGAGACCGGCCGGGAACGTTGCGATCGGCGCTGGTCTTACTTCAGGGCGACGCCGAGGCCGTGCTGGCGAATGCATGGTGTGGAACGTTGCAGTGGATTTGTCCCAGCCCTTGGCGTAAAGGTCCGGGACGTAAAAACTGGTTTATCGGCGTGCAGCGTTTCACGCCGCAGCACACGTTCACGGATGGGGAGATCCGTATCGAGACGCTCCGTTCTTCTGGTCACGGCGGTCAGCACGTCAACAAAACCGAGTCTGCCGTTCGCGCGACGCATGTCGCCAGCGGGATAAGCGTACGGGTGCAAAGCGAGCGCAGTCAGCATGCCAATCGCCGTCTGGCGCTTCAGCTGATCGAGTGGCGGTTACGGCGGCAGCACCAGCAGCGGACGGCGGCCTTGCGGGAGCAGCGACATCGCGGCCACCAGCAGGTTGAGCGTGGCAACCCCGTTCGGGTTTTCAAAGGCGAGCGCTTCGAACCCTTCGGTTAGCCTGCGGGGCGCTATGCGGTATCGCACGGGCCCGCTTTGCCGTTTTTTATCTATGGTAGGGGGATTTCTTTTTATCCCACCGGTGTGTTTGGCGCTATGGTAATGAGAGTGAACGCGCCGCTGACGGCTCTGGCGGGCGGGTGGATGAGCGATAAAGGGAGAGGGCAGTGATGGTCGAAATCTCAGTAATGACGATAAACGGCGTTGAGGCGTTACACGCTACGCCGTCAGGAAAACAGGCGGAGCCTCTGCCCACCGTTTTCTTCTTTCACGGCTTTACCTCCTCGAAGGAGGTGTACTCCTATTTCGCCTACGCGCTGGCGCATGCCGGATTTCGCGTGGTCTCCCCGGATGCTCCGATGCATGGCGCGCGATTCGACGGCGATGAGGCGCGGCGTCTGCGTCATTTCTGGGATATTTTTCAGCAGAATGTCCGAGAGCTGCCGGAGTACGTGGCGCATTTTCGTCAGTTGGGATTGATTGAAGAGGGACGAATTGGCGTCTGCGGGGCCTCGTTGGGTGGGATGACGGCGCTGGCGTCGATGACGCAGTATCCATGGATCAACGTGGTAGGGGCCTTTATGGGGTCGGGCTATGTGTCGTCGCTGTCTCGTTCTCTGTTTCCGCCGGTCGCGCCGGATGAACCTCAGAACGCGCCGCGGTTGGCGGCGCTGGCGGAACAGCTAGCGCCTTTCGACGTGGGTCATCAGTTGGATAAGGTGTCCGACAGACCGCTGCTGCTGTGGCATGGGCTGGCGGATACGCTGGTGCCGGCCGGCGATACCGAGCGCTTGTATCAGGCGCTGGCAGGACGTGAGCTGGACGTGAACGTGACTTATCTGACAGAGGCTGATATCGGCCATAAAATCACCCCCACCGCGCTGCGGGCGGGAGCCCGCTTTTTCCGCCAGCACCTATGAGCCGACGCCTTCGGCCTGTCGCCGATCGCGTCGTTTACCCCAAGGCCGCGTATTTCATGCGCGGCCTTTCTGCTCCTTCACCACATTGCCGCTTGTGTTACCTGTTCGGGGCACTTATAATTGCGCGTCATTTTTTCGGCCGCACACAACTACGTTCCTTGCTTCCATGGGCCGCGGCTGACCCTGACAGGAGGCTGAATAATCCGTAAGGAGCAATTCGATGCGTCATTACGAAATCGTTTTTATGGTTCATCCTGACCAAAGCGAACAGGTTCCAGGTATGATCGAACGTTACACCGGTGCTATCACTGGTGCTGAAGGTACGATCCACCGTCTGGAAGACTGGGGCCGCCGTCAGCTGGCTTACCCGATCAACAAACTGCACAAAGCTCACTACGTTCTGATGAACGTGGAAGCGCCGCAGGAAGTGATCGATGAGCTGGAAACAAACTTCCGCTTCAACGACGCCGTTATCCGCAGCATGGTTATGCGCGTTAAACACGCGGTAACTGAAGCTTCTCCGATGGTAAAAGCGAAAGACGAGCGCCGCGAGCGTCGTGAAGATTTCGCAGAAACCAGCGATGATGCTGAAGCTGGGGATTCTGCAGAGTAATTTGCCGTGACGAAGACGAATCGACTGGTATTGTCCGGCACCGTGTGCAAGACGCCCATTCGAAAAGTCAGTCCTTCAGGTATTCCTCACTGCCAGTTCGTGCTTGAGCACCGTTCTTTGCAAGAGGAAGCCGGATTAAACCGGCAAGCATGGTGTCGTATGCCCGTGGTTGTCAGTGGACATCAGTCACAAGCAATAACTCACAGTATAACGGTCGGCATGCAACTCATTGTTCATGGTTTCATCAGTTGCCACCAAGGGCGCAATGGCCTGAACAAAGTTGTCTTACATGCCGAGCAGATTGAATTGATAGATTCTGGAGACTAGCCAAATGGCACGTTATTTCCGTCGTCGCAAGTTCTGCCGTTTCACCGCGGAAGGCGTTCAAGAGATTGACTATAAAGACATCGCTACGCTGAAAAACTACATCACTGAAAGTGGTAAAATTGTACCGAGCCGTATCACCGGTACGCGTGCAAAATATCAGCGTCAACTGGCCCGTGCTATCAAGCGCGCGCGCTACCTGTCTTTGCTGCCGTACACCGATCGTCATCAGTAATCGGCCGCTGTCTAATAACAAGACTTTGAGAGGATAAGGTAATGCAAGTTATTCTGCTTGATAAAGTAGCAAACCTGGGCAGCCTGGGCGACCAGGTAAACGTTAAAGCGGGCTACGCTCGTAACTTCCTGGTTCCGCAGGGCAAAGCTGTGCCGGCAACCAAGAAAAACGTTGAGTTCTTCGAAGCTCGTCGCGCTGAACTGGAAGCCAAACTGGCTGACGTTCTGGCCGCAGCTGAAGCTCGCGCCGCTAAACTGAACGAACTGGCTAACGTCACCATCGCTTCCAAAGCAGGTGATGAAGGTAAACTGTTCGGTTCTATCGGTACTCGTGACATCGCTGATGCGGTTACCGCTGCAGGCGTTGAAGTTGCGAAAAGCGAAGTCCGTCTGCCGGAAGGCGTTCTGCGTACTCTGGGCGAACACGAAGTGAGCTTCCAGGTTCACAGCGACGTTTTCGCTAAGCTGAACGTGGTTATCGTTGCTGAAGCGTAATTTACGCTGACGTTAACGTCGTAAAACGCTGGCCTTGTGCCAGCGTTTTGCATTTCTGGGGGAGGAAAATCGAGTTTGGACCTGTAGTGACAACAGGCGCTCCCCGCTGACAGAAAGCGCCCGCTTTCTTACGACTTCTGATTTTTTATTCCGTCATCACGCGACGTCTAGCGTGTACGAACAAATGCGCCGTCCGGCTGACGGACGAACTGCACCGTCTGGTTATCCGTCGTATCAATCTCTAATTCCGACACGACGTCCTGCGCATTCAGCCGCAGCCTGACCTTTTGTCCCGCATGAAGGCTGCTGAGCGGTTTGTCGTTACCTTCAACCTGCGCCATCGCGAACACATCGTTGACCGGGAGGTTATGATCGCGGAAGAGCTGCGCCAAGGTTTGTCCCGCGGCTATCTGATAGTTTTGCCACGGTTTTTCGGCAGCGGCAGGAGGCGCTTCAGGTTGTTCCTGCGCGGGGACTGAGTCAGCACGCGGCGCCGGATCCGTCAACCTGGCTTGAACCGGTGCCGGTTCAGAGGTCAGCGGAACGTTCGTTGGGTTGGCGACGCGCGTGGGCTGCGGGGTGGGAGAATAGGGCCAGAGCAGCACGATCAGCAGCAACGCCGCCGCAATCAGCAGCCAGCGGCGATGCGGATAGGGCAACGGCTCCATCCACTGAAAGCCGTCCGGCAGATGCCACAGCTGACGCAACAGCAGCGAGATTCGGCCATAAGGATTGCGCCGCGCGGCGGAAGATGCGGACGATCTCCGCGCTGGCGTCTCATCAGCGATGCTGAACGGCCAGGGCCGTTGGCGCCACCAACGCTGGCAGGATTGCCACAGCATACGGGAATCCCAGCGGTTTTTACTTCTCCTGGGCGCGATTCTGCCCATGATGACCTCTCTTGCTACCGTGTAAGGTAAAAACGCCTTGAGTATATCGGTAATCCTTTAAGGATAGCCAGTAAGTCAGCGCGCTTTTGGGGCGGAGTCCACGCTATCGGTCACAAGGTGTGTCAGTGCGCGTCCGGCGGGGCCGGACAGAGAAAATTTTACCCATAAACCTCACGCTGTTATGCTGCACGCTCGCTATTTTTTACAGAAAAAGGAACATCAATGACAACGCCTTCTTATGACAGCGTAGAAGCCCAGGCAAGCTACGGCATCGGCCTGCAGATCGGTCAACAGTTACAGGAGTCGGGTCTGGAAGGTCTGCTTCCTGAAGCGCTGGTCGCCGGCCTGCGTGATGCTCTTGACGGACAGGCGCCCGCCGTACCGGTCGACGTCGTTCACCGTGCGCTGCGTGAAGTCCATGAACGTGCGGACGCGGTGCGTCGCGAACGTCAGCGTGAGCTGGCAGTAGAAGGTCAGCGTTTCCTGGAAGAGAATGCGCAGAAAGAAGGCGTGAGCAGCACTGAGTCCGGTCTTCAGTTCCGCGTTCTGACTCAGGGCGAGGGCGATATTCCCGCCCGTCAGGATCGCGTGCGTGTGCACTATACCGGTCGTCTGATTGACGGTACGGTCTTCGACAGCTCCGTACAGCGCGGCCAGCCGGCGGAATTCCCGGTGAGCGGCGTTATCCCCGGTTGGGTGGAAGCACTGACTCTGATGCCGGTTGGTTCCAAGTGGGAGCTCTATATCCCGCAGGAACTGGCGTATGGCGAACGTGGCGCTGGCGCGTCCATCCCGCCGTTCAGCGCGCTGATTTTTGAAGTCGAGCTGCTGGAAATCCTGTAATTCAGGAAGATGTCAGACAGTCGACGGGCTGTCTGACATCCGGTTTTATTGCGATGACGCCGAACGTCGACGCGCATCGTTAGAAGTTATACCCCACCATGGCGTAATACCCCCATCCGGTCGATTTGATCGGCCCCTGCGGCGTTCCAATCTCCGCGCCATCCTGCCACTGTCCGCCGTGATGGAAATAGCGCGCGACAAGGGCGTAGTGCCAGTGGTCGTAGCCCAGCGCCAGGATATGGCTGGAGGCGATGGCGTTGCTGGTCCGCACCCGTTTTCCATTGCCGTCGACCCAGTTGCTGTCTTTAGCCAAATCGGAACCGAAGTCGAAGTTAGTAAAACCGATGTAGCTCAAATTGCCGCCCCACAGCGGCGTCAGCGGTACAAAATATTTCACCTTGATGCGATAGCCATCCCACTGATTTTCATTGGCCGCCTGGTAGTTTTCCCACTGATATTTGGCGTACACGTTGAGCGATAGATTGATCGGCAGGCCGGTATCAATATCGGTGCCTAGCCCCATATACCAGGTATTTTGACGTCCGTCGGCGTTATGCCCCAGGTCGTAAATATAGTTATTGGCAAAGTACCACTGTTTGAAGGGACCCACGCTGAGATCGGTGCCGGTCAGGCTGTCGAGGGAGAAACGAGGTTCGATTTCCATAAACAGCGGAGAGCCTTTGTCCCAGATGCCGCTGTCGGGCGTGTTGCCGACGCCAAACGATTTGGGAACATCTACATAGCCGTAAAAGTCCAGCCAGTCTGTTTTGGCGAAGGCTTCGTATTCCAGATAAAGGTCGTTATTCAGCTGAGGTCCGAAACGGGTATGGTAGCTGCCGACCACGTTGACGCTCTGGTGCCACCAGTCCGAGACGTACTGGCTGTCGGCTGAAGCCGCGCTAAAAGACGCAGCCAGTAGCGTAGAGGCGGCAAAGACGATTTTCTTCATATATTTCCTCATTGAAACAAAGAGCGTTTCCTGCTCGTTGAAGGTGTCGGCGTGCTGAAGGCAAGCAAAGCGCTGGCGCTATCGCCGCAATATGCTGACAGCACGCGGCACAAAAGAGTGGGAAGTGAGAGCGAGTTTGACGGCCTATCGCGAATACCTTGTCCGCAGGTGCTGCTCACCGTGCCGAGGGCCGTATAACGGTTGGCGGTGGGTATCCCTGCCACATCATTGTCGTCATGCCGGCCTGAATCGGCGTCCATCGACTTCTGCCTGTGAGAAGCAAATGACATACCAGAAAATATCGGCTTCATCGCCGCCTTTCATTTTGTTACCCGATGCAATAAATGACGAACGTTGAAACGAAAAATCCGCCTAAAGCCTGAGTCTTTCGCCTCTTTTTGGTGAAAAACACCCTGAGGATGCACCAGCGAAGAGCCAAACAGCGCGGATGGGGGAAGCCGTCTGCGGCGGGCGAGAGTATCCACCGAATGCCTGTGGGAAAGTTTGGCTTGCATCACGACTTACCCGGTTTTTTCTTTCAAAAAAGGCTTACACCGATTGTTTACGCGGCTAATTAATTGAAATTCGACGATATACCGACTTTCAATAAGTTAAAGCTATCGTTTGCAAGTAGAGTTGGTACGCAGCTTGCGTGCAGGTGGAGGAAACCTCCACCACACCAAGGAATGCTGCTGATGAAAGAACACTGTTCCGGCCCCTCGTTTTCTCTGACTCGTTTGGCTCTGGCCGTTCTGCTGGTGGGGGCGACGCTGCCGGCGGCCGCTCGCGCCGAAAGCACGTTGCGTATTGGCATGACGGCGGCGGATATTCCGCTGACGCTGGGTCAGCCCGATCAGGGGTACGAAGGCAACCGTTTTACCGGCATCACGCTTTATGATTCGCTGACGCAGTGGGATCTGTCACAAAGCGAAAAGCCCAGCGGACTGGCGCCCGGTCTGGCGACGGCCTGGAAAGTCAATCCGGACGACCCGACCAAATGGACCTTCACGCTACGTCCGGGCGTGAAGTTTCACGATGGCACGTCGTTCAATGCCGATGCGGTCGTATGGAACGTGGATAAGGTGCTGAACAAGGCTTCCGTCCAGTTCGCCCCGGCGCAGATCGGCACGACGGCGTCCCGCATGCCGACGCTGGCGTCCGCACGTAAGATTGACGATCTGACGGTGGAGCTCACCACCACCGAGCCGGATGCGATTCTACCGTACAACCTCACGAACCTATTTATTGTTTCCCCCGCCGCCTGGCAGCAGGCGTTTGATGCCGTACCGGCCTCGGTGACCGACCGGGCTGAGCGCGCGAAACAGGCCTGGACCGCGTTTGCCGCCAAAGCCGTCGGGACGGGGCCGTTCAAGATGAATAAGCTGGTCCCGCGCCAGCAGCTTACGCTCGATAAAAACCCGGACTATTGGGACAGCAAACGCGTTCCGAAAGTCGACCATCTGATTTTGGTGCCGCTGCCGGAGGCCAATGCCCGTACGGCGGCGTTGTTGTCCGGTCAGGTGGACTGGATTGAAGCGCCCGCGCCGGATGCGATGGATCAGATCAAGAGCCGCGGTTTCAAGATCTACGCCAATGCGCAGCCGCACCTCTGGCCGTGGCAGTTCTCGTTCGCGCCCGGTTCGCCGTGGCGGGACAAACGCGTGCGGCAGGCGGCCAACTTGTGTATCGACCGCAGTGAGCTGAAGTCATACCTCGGCGGTTATATGCAGGAGGCCACCGGCATTTATGAAAAGGATTCGCCGTGGTACGGCCATCCGCAGTTCAAGATCCGCTATGACGCGGACGCGGCGCGTCAGTTAATGCAGGAGGCGGGTTACAGCGAGAGCAAGCCGCTGTCGGTCAAAGTTCTGACGTCCGCTTCCGGTTCGGGACAAATGCAGCCGCTGCCGATGAACGAGTTCATTCAGCAGAGCCTGAAAGCCTGCTATTTCAACGTCAATATTCAGGTCACGGAGTGGAATACGCTGTTTAGCGGCTGGCGGCTCGGCGCCAAAGACCCGGCGGCGCAGGGGGCGAATGCCATTAACGTCAGCGCGGCGGTGATGGACCCGTACTTCGGCATGATGCGTTTCGCCAGTGAAAAAACTTTCCCGCCCATCTCCACCAACTGGGGATATTTCTCCACGCCGCAGATCGAGGCGTTGATCACCAAAACCCGCAATGCCTTCGAGCCCGCCGCGCTGGATGCCGCCGCGGCCGAACTTCATACGGCGATGGTGGATGAAACGCCGTTCCTGTTCGTCGGGCACGACATGGCGCCGCGCGCCATTTCTCCTGCCGTGACCGGCGTCGTGCAGGCGCAGAGCTGGATGATTGACCTGACGCTGCCCGCCAAAAAAGCGGAGTGATATCGTCTGCCGCCCTTGTTCGGGCGGCATCTAATCCCAATGCGGAGGAGCCATGTTTGTCTATCTGATCCGCCGTCTGCTGCTGGCGACGCCCATTCTGCTGGGGGTGGCGCTGGTGTGTTTCATGCTGGTGCACATGACGCCGGGCGATCCGCTGGTATCGGTCATGCCGCCGGACGCCTCGGAAACACTGCGTCAGCAGCTGATTCGTGACTACGGTTTTGACCGGCCGTTGCCCGTGCAGTTTGGGCTATGGCTGTGGCACGCCGTGCAGGGCGATTTGGGGATGTCTATCGCCAGCGGTCGGCCGGTTTTCGTCGAGGTGATGAACGCCGTCGGGTACTCGCTGCGACTGGCGGTGCTGGCGACGCTGATTGGTTTTCTGCTCGGCAGCTTCTTCGGCTTCGTCGCGGGGTATTTTCAGGACAGCTGGCTGGACCGGCTGGCCTCGGTGCTGTCGGTTTTCGGCGTCAGCGTGCCGCACTACTGGCTGGGGATGCTGCTGGTCATTGTGTTCTCATCACAGCTCAACTGGCTGCCCGCGACCGGCGGCGGTCCGTTAGGCGAAGGGGGCTGGGCGTGGGACTGGGCGCATCTGCGATTTATGCTGCTGCCCGCAATTACGCTGTCGGTGATCCCCACCGGCATCATCGCGCGCACGGTGCGGGCGCAGGTGGCGGAAACGCTATCTCAGGAGTTTATCGTCGGGCTGCGGGCCAAAGGCATGAGCGAACTGACGCTGTTTCGCCACGTGGCGAAGAATGCGGCCCCGACCGCTATGGCGGTGATGGGCCTACAGGTCGGTTATCTGATGGGCGGTTCAATTCTGGTCGAAACGGTCTTCTCGTGGCCGGGGACCGGGATGCTGCTTAACTCGGCGATTTTTCAACGCGATCTGCCGCTGTTGCAGGGCACCATCTGGGTTCTGGCGCTGTTTTTCGTTGTGTTAAACCTGCTGGTGGATGTGTTGCAAACGCTCATCGATCCGCGAATTAAAAGGGGCTGAGCATGAGTGTGAATATCGGCGTTGCGCCCTCTCCGGTGGCCGAAACGGTGACCATCGACCGCTCTTCCGGCTATTGGCGGGAAGTGGGAAAAAGGATGGCGAAAGATCCCACGGCGTGGTGCGTCGGCGGCGTCATCATGGTGCTATTGCTGCTGGCGATTTTCGGCCCCTGGCTGGTTCATGGCGATCCCTACACCACCTCCATGTTCAAACGCCTGAAGCCCATCGGCACGCCCGGCTATCCACTCGGCACCGATGAACTGGGACGAGACATGCTGTCGCGGCTGATGCTGGGCGCGCGTCTGTCATTGTTCATGGGGATTACGCCGGTGATCCTCGCGTTTTTTATCGGCTCTGCGATCGGCATCGTCGCCGGGTATGCGGGCGGATGGCTGAATACGCTGATCATGCGCACCATCGACGTCTTCTATGCGTTTCCTTCCGTGCTGCTGGCGATTGCGCTCTCCGGCGCGATGGGGGCGGGCGTGGGCAACGCGCTGCTGTCCCTGACGCTGGTGTTCGTGCCACAGGTGACCCGTATCGCGGAAAGCGTCACGACCCAGGTGCGCAACCGCGACTATATCGAAGCCGCGCGCGCGTCCGGCGCGTCTGCGTGGGTCATCATCCGCACTCAGGTGTTAGGGAATGTGTTGGGACCGATTTTTGTGTTCTCGACTGGATTGATCTCGGTGTCGATGATCCTCGCGTCCGGCCTGTCGTTCCTTGGACTGGGCGTGAAGCCGCCGGAGCCGGAGTGGGGGCTGATGCTGAATACCCTGCGTACGGCAATCTATACCCAGCCGTGGGTATCGGCGCTGCCGGGCGCGATGATCTTTATCACGTCGATCTCTTTCAACCTCCTCGCCGATCGACTGCGGATCGCGATGGCGATAAGGAGCTGATGCGATGAATCCTCAGGATATTGGCGGTCCCGCTCAGCCGCTGCTGATTGGCGCCGACTTGGTTAAACACTTCCCGTTAAAAGGCGGACTGGGCAAAGCCGAGCGGGTGCGCGCGCTGGATGGTATCGCGTTCAGCGTGATGAAAGGGGAAACCTTGGGCGTCGTCGGTGAATCCGGCTGTGGAAAGTCGACGACCGCCCGCGTGTTGATGCAGCTGATCGAGCAGGATAGCGGCGAGCTGATTTTCGACGGGCTGACGGTGGGCGGCAGCCAGCTTTCTCTGCGCGACTACCGACGACAGGTGCAGATGGTGTTTCAGGACAGCTACTCCTCGCTGAATCCACGTCTGACCATGCAGGCGGCGATTGCCTTCGGACCGTCGGTTCACGGGGTGCCAGCCGCGGAGGCGAAACGTCGCGCGCGCGATTTGCTGGACAAGGTGGGGCTGGACCCCGCGCGCTTTGCCGGTCGCTACCCGCATGAACTCTCCGGCGGCCAGCGGCAGCGCGTCAATATCGCCCGGGCGCTGGCGGTTGAACCGCGGCTGGTGATCCTGGATGAAGCGGTATCGGCGCTGGATAAGTCCGTCGAGGCGCAGGTCATCAACCTGCTGCTGGACTTGAAAGAGAGTATGAACCTGACCTATGTCTTCATCAGTCACGACCTGCATGTGGTGCGCTATCTGTCCGACCGCATCATGGTGATGTATCTGGGGGAAGTGGTGGAGGTCGGCCCCGCGGAAAGTCTGTTTGTGCAGGCTCGTCATCCCTACACGCGCGCATTGCTGAGTTCGATGCCGTCGATGGATCCCGGCGCGCGAACTCAGCAAGCGCCGCTGATCGGCGATCCGCCCAGCCCGATCCGGCCGCCCTCCGGCTGTCGCTTTCATACCCGCTGTCCGCACGCTGAAGCGGTGTGCGCGCAGCGAAAACCCATCATGTCCTCCTGCGGCGACGGGCATCAGGTGGCTTGTTTGATGGTAGAACTGGATGCCGGGCATTCGCTCAGCGCTGCCGGACTCTCGGCTGAGGAGGTTTGAATGACGGCACAACCCTTAATGGCAGTGGACGATCTGCAGGTAAAGTTTCGGCGCGGCGATCAGACGTTATCCGCGGTGAACGGCGTGAGCCTGGCGCTGGGACGCGGAGAAGTGCTGGCGTTGATCGGCGAATCCGGCTCCGGCAAGAGCGTCACGCTGCGCGCGTTGATGCGCCTGCACCCGGCACGGACCACCACGATCGACGGTCGGATCCGTATTGCCGGTCAGGATGTGATGGCGCTGTCGCCGCGCGAACTGCGGGCGCTGCGTGGACCGACGGTGGCGATGATTTTTCAGGAGCCGCTGCTGGCGCTGGATCCGGTCTATACCATCGGTCAGCAGATTATGGAAACCGTGCGCAGGCATCGCGCCGTTTCCCGCCAGCAGGCGCGCGAGATAGCGCTGGACGCGCTGCGGCGGGTCAGGATCCCCAGTCCGGAACAGCGGCTTGGCGCCTATCCGCATGAACTGTCCGGCGGGATGCGGCAGCGCGCCATGATTGCACTGGCGCTGGCCTGTCAGCCGCAGCTGTTATTGGCCGACGAACCGACGACGGCGCTGGATGCCACGGTGCAGATCCAGATTCTGATCCTGCTACGCGAACTACAGCAGCAGCTGGGCCTGTCGATCATTTTCGTGACGCACGATATCGGCGCGGCGGTGGAAGTCGCCGACCGGGTCGCGGTGATGTATGGCGGACGCATTGTTGAGCAGGCGCCGTTGGCCGAGCTGATGCACAGCCCGCGTCACCCCTATACGCGCGTGCTGCTCGGCACCCGGCCGCAAGGCGGGCTGGAAAAAGGCAGTCGTCTGGTCAGCATCTCTGGCGCGCCGCCGGATCTGGCTCACTTACCTGCGGGCTGCGCCTTTGCGCCGCGCTGCCCGCAGGCCAGCGAGCTCTGCCGACAGCGGGTGCCTGAGGAGAGTCGGGTGGCGGCGGAACATCAGGTGTTTTGTCACCACTGGCAGGCATGATGAACGAATTTTGTTCGACTCTGTATGGCCTGACGGCCTTTTTGTGGCAGGAAATGCTGGTGTAAGCTTAATAACAGGAAATTAGCCATTTTCCGATAGAGCGCCGGGGGGAATCCCCGTATACCGTTGGCATACGCCGCATCGCGGCTATGCAGAGGGTATAACGATGATTAAACCGCTGTTGTTCGCTGCCGTTTTGGTTAGCGTGATGTATACGGCGCCCGCCGCGCAAGCCGACAGCCTGAGTCTGTCGCTGCCGGGCGTTCAGCTACACATTGGCGATCGCGACAGACGAGGTTACTACTGGGATGGCCGCTACTGGCGCGATCCTGACTATTGGCGTGAACGTCACCATTACCACAGGCCGCCTCCGCCGCCGCGCCATTACTACGAGCCGCCGCCGAGAGTGATTGTCGTGCAGCCGCCGCCGCGGGTCTATCGGGAGGAGCGCCACCACCGTGGGCCTGACCGAGACTGGGATCGCGACCGTGGGCGTCGCCACCATTGGGACGACGATCATCGACGGTAATCATCATTCAGGCGGGGGGCGAACTTATCCCGCCATGCCGTCCGGTCAGACCAGCCATTAACGAACCTTAAGGGATGCCAGCAATTGCGGCATCCCTTGTCATTTTCGGCCTTTAAGCCCACCCCGGCCCCTGGCGGAGCGAGTCGTGAATCCCTTGAAATCGTGGAGATCCACACCGTTGGTTGAATCTCAGCGACCCTGACGTGCTTCTGATATCACACGAAGAGCTTTCGAGAGCGCTCGGGTACGACGTTGCAAGACGTGAATGTCTTCCTCACGCCCATGCTTGGGCCTGTCTTAGGATGAGGTGTCCTTACGAGGTGGTAGTGAAGGGCATATCCCATATAATCATGATGAACAGATGAAGTATCATCCCTGAAGATGATGAGCGTGCGGAAGCGGTCATCGCCTGTAGGATTATGGCCGGCTCATCCCTTTTCAGCGTTATCCGACGGGGCGTCAGGCGGCCTCGGCAACCGGTAGAGAGGAGACATCATGCTAGATCATATTTGCCAGCTAGCGCGTGAGGCGGGTGACGCCATCATGCAAATCTATGAAGGACAGGAACCGGTTGAGGTCAAACACAAGCAGGATGACTCGCCGGTGACCGCCGCCGATATCGCCGCGCACAAAGTCATTGCCCGCGGGCTGACGGCGGCCTATCCGACGATCCCTCTGTTGTCTGAAGAAGATCCGCCGCCGTGGTCCGAACGCCAGCAATGGCAGCGTTATTGGCTGGTGGACCCGCTGGACGGGACAAAAGAGTTTATTGGTCGCAACGGTGAGTTCACCGTCAATATCGCGCTGATCGAAGACGGTAAGCCGGTGCTGGGTGTGGTCTATGTGCCAGTGACCGGCGTGATGTACGCCGCAGCTGAAGGGAAAGCCTGGAAAGAGGAGTGCGGCGTCCGTCTGCCGATCCAGGTGCAGGACGCTCGTCCGCCGCTGGTTGTGGTCAGCCGTTCCCATGCGGATGCGGAACTGCAGGACTACCTCGCCCAGTTAGGCGATCACCAAACTGTCGCTATCGGTTCGTCGCTGAAATTCTGCCTGGTGGCGGAAGGAAAAGCGCAGCTTTATCCGCGTTTCGGGCCCACCAGCGTATGGGATACGGCCGCAGGGCATGCCGTGGCGCTGGCGGCGGGCGCGCAGGTCAATGACTGGAAAGGACAGCCGCTGTCTTATCTTCCTCGCGAATCGTTTCTCAACCCCGGATTCCGCGTCTCCCTGTATTAATCCCGTCTGAGGGTTCTCCGGGCCGGAGTGCCTGGCCCGGAGCCCTTCAATGGCTATTCACACCCTCTCTCACATTAAGCGCGTTAAAGTTTTATGAGGATTGTCCGAAACCTTTAAGCGCTGTCGTCATTTCGTCATAAAAAGACGATATAACACCGCACGGGATAAATGAGCTGGCTGAAATAGCGGAAGACGCCGCTGGCGAATGCTGTTCTGTATCACCCTGGTATTTGAAGGTTTATTCTGATTTATCAAATTTTGCGTTTTTCTGTTCCGTAAACTAATGTAAAAGCGATAAATAATGCTGGCTTATAGGGAACTTCCCATTAAATATCTACCCTAAATGTAGGATAAAGCTTGGTGCGTCATACACCCTGTACCGGGTTGGTGGCAGGAGACGCACTTCTGGAACAACGTAAGGAGAGGAAGTATGAGGATCTTCGAACGCTACAATCCTTTTAAAGTCGCCAAATACGTGAAGACTCTGTTTCGCGGACGGTTGTACATCAAAGGGGTTGGTGCTTTTGAGTTCGACTACGGCAAGATTTTACTGCCGAAAAAGAAAGACAAGCAGCATCTTGAAGTCATGTCTGAGGTTAACCGTCAGGTCATGAAACTGCAGTCAGAGCTGGCTTAACGCCGACTGCCGCCCTCGCTATAGGATGTTGGAGACGACGGACCGGACTGTTGCGACACATGCAAAGAACTGATGCGTGATGTGTAAAAAAAACAGGTTCGGATCTGCGCCGGTATGAGGGTGACCGGTAAGCCATGCGGTTATCCAGCGTCAAAAAAGGCCCTTTACGGGCCTTTTTTAATGGAGGAAAGACAGCTTTACGGCTGCACGATGGTGATATCCGGGCCAGCGCTTCCGGCCGGTTTATCTTCCAGTCGCGTGACCAGCAGCTGATCAATCTTGTAGCTGTCGATATCCACCACTTCGAACTTGTAGCCCGCGAAACGCACGAAATCGGTCCGCTTGGGGATTTTGCGCAGGGTGTACATCATGAAACCGCCGATGGTTTCGTAGTTGCCGGAGTGGGGGAAGTCGTCGATATTCAGCACACGCATCACGTCGTCGATCGGCGTGCCGCCCTCAATCAGCCAGGAGTTGGCGTCACGGGCGACAATCTGCTCTTCCAGTCCCTGTCCCACCAAATCGCCCATCAGCGTTGTCATCACGTCGTTGAGGGTGATGATGCCGACCACCAGCGCATATTCATTCAGAATCACCGCGAAGTCTTCGCCTGCGGTCTTGAAGCTTTCCAGCGCCTCGGACAAAGTCAGCGTATCCGGCACAATCAGCGCCGGGCGAATCTGTACGCCGCTGGTCAGTTCCAGGCTCTGATTGCCCAGCACGCGGTTCAACAGGTCTTTAGAATCGACGTAGCCGACGATCTGATCGATATGGCCGTCGCAAACCAGGAATTTGGAGTGCGGTTGCTGGGCGATTTTCTCTTTGATGCTTTCTTCGTCCGCATGCAGGTCGAAGAACACCACGCTTTCGCGAGAGGTCATGGAGGACGGGACGGTGCGGGATTCCAGCTCGAACACGTTTTCGATCAGCTCATGTTCCTGCTTGCGCAGCACGCCGGCCAGCGCGCCAGCTTCCACCACCGCGTAAATGTCGTCCGACGTAATGTCGTCCTTACGCACCATCGGCAGCTTCAGCATCCGGAAGATCATGTTCGCCAAGCCATTAAACAGCCATACCAGCGGTCGGAAGATCAGCAGACAGAAGCGCATGGGGTTGATGATCCGAACGGCAACCGTTTCGGGGGCGATCATGCCTATGCGTTTCGGCGTCAAATCGCCAAGCAGAATAAACAGGCTGGTAACCAGCACGAAGGAGCAGATAAAGCTGACGCGCTCGGCCATTTCCGGCGACATCACATTATCGAACAGCATATTAAAGTAGGGGGAGAAGGCGGCGTCGCCGACAATACCGGCGAGAATGGCAACGGCGTTGACGCCGATCTGAATCACGGTAAAGAAAATACCGGGCGTCTCCTGGAGCTTCATCACTCGTTCGGCGTTCTGGTTGCCCTCGTCCGCCATGAGTTTGAGCTTGATTTTGCGCGATGCAGCCAGGGAAATTTCAGATACGGAGAAAAACGCACTTACGGCGATAAGAAAAATAATTAATAACAAACTGTTTAACATAGTTTTTTCGCTTTGCCTCAATAGACAGGGCGATCCTCAGGAAGGAAAATAATCATGAACCGACGGCAGGGAGCCGTGGACAAGGCCGGTTATCAGCCTCATGTCGGCGGCATTATAGCAGGAGCGCTCAAAGAACCGCCAGCACTGGCGTGCGGCGATCGGCGGGCCGCTGATACAGGGTTTCAACGAGGAAAAAATGCCGCCGGTTTTACGCGACGGCATGCAGTGAAATCAGCGCTGCGGCGGCAGACAAACGCCGATGCCGCCTAGCCCGCAATACCCTTCTGGATTTTTGTACAGATACTGCTGATGCTCATCTTCCGCATAGTAGAACGGCCCGGCCTCCGCGATTTCGGTGGAAACCGTTCGCTTATCGCCCGCGGCGGCCATCGCTTGCTGGAAGCGCTGCAGACTCTCTTTCGCGGCCTGTTCCTGCTGTGCCGTCAGCGTGTAGATGGCTGAACGGTACTGCGTGCCGACATCTCCCCCCTGACGCATCCCCTGAGCCGGATCGTGATTTTCCCAAAAGATTTGCAGCAGCTTCTCGTAGCTGATAATGGCCGGATCGAACACCACCCGCACGACTTCCGCATGACCGGTTTTGCCGGTACAGACTTCCCGGTAGGTCGGGTTCGGCGTGAAACCGCCGCTGTAGCCGGCCGCTGTGCTGTAAACGCCTGCCTGTTCCCAGAACAGGCGTTCTACGCCCCAGAAACAGCCCATGGCGAAAATAGCGACGTCCATGCCCTCCGGGACATGCGTCATCGAGTGCTGATTGACCACATGAAGCCGGGCGACAGGCATCGGTGTTGCCCGGCCTGGCAGCGCGTCGGACTGGCTTATCGACTGCGTTTTATCAAAAAGTGAGACCACGTTGAGCTCCCATTTGCTGATTGGATCATCGTTATCGGTTAGGGTTCCGGTATTTTCCGGGCAGGATAAAAGGGTGTGCGAGCAACTTTCCCCTTGTATACACTATATTTTAGGCTTTACCGGCTAATATCTATGGCTAAAGAGAAATAATTTAATTCAATAGGGTGATCAGGGAGCGCAGTGGCGATTTTTACATTGAAGAGGAATTTTTATCGCACTGGCGGCCTCCGCCTGTGTCGTGTGTTAGGGGTGTGCGGATTAATGCTGGCGAGTGCTTCTGTCGGTGCCGCTTCCAACGTTCGTTTGCAGGTCACGGGGCTGACGGGCGAGCTGCAAAAGAACGTGCGGGCGCAGCTGTCTACCATTACCGCCGACGAAGTCAGCGCCGATGGACGCTTCCGTTCCCGCGTCAACAATGCTATCCGGCAAGGGTTGCGGGCGCTCGGTTATTATGACCCCGAAATCGACTTTCAGTTCTTACCGGCGGTCAACGGCGGCCGACCGGTGCTGATGGTCAAAGTATCGCCGGGAGAGCCGGTAAAAATCGCCGGTGTGGACGTCGATATAGAAGGACATGCCCATAATGACGAGGACTTCCTGAAGCTGCGCAAAGAAAAGACGCCGGCGATAGGCACGGTCCTCAACCACGGCGACTATGACGATTTCAAAAGCGATCTGAATACCCTCGCCGTCAGTAAAGGCTACTTCGACGCGCACTTCCTCAAAAGCCAGCTTGGGGTGATGGAATCGACCCATCAGGCCTTCTGGGACATCGACTACGACAGCGGCGATCGCTACCGCTTCGGCGCGCTGAGCATTGAGGGCTCGCAGATCCGGGAAGAGTATGTCCGCGCGCTGCTGCCTTTCCATGAAGGCGATTACTACACCTCGGAGCAACTGGGCGAATTCAACCGCCGACTCTCGGCCACCGGATGGTTTAACTCCGTGGTGGTTTCCCCCGATCTGCAACGGGGAAGAGAAAACAACAATAAAGAGCTGCCGATGGAGGCCCTGCTGTCCCCACGTACCCATAACACGGTGGAAACCGGGGTCGGCTACGCCACAGACGTCGGTCCACGCCTGAAAACGACCTGGAATAAACCCTGGGTAAACTCCAGCGGCCACAGTCTGCAGAGCAGTTTCAGCGTTTCGGCGCCGGAGCAGCAGCTCGATCTTAGCTATAAAATTCCGCTACTCGCCAACCCGCTGGAGCAGTATTACCTGCTGCAGGGCGGTTTCAAACGTGAAGACCTCAATGATACCAAGGCGGATTCCACCACCCTGAATGTGGCCCGCTACTGGAACTATTCAAGCGGCTGGCAGCGATCGGTCAACCTGCGCTGGAGTCTGGATCACTTTACCCAGGGGTCGGTGACTGACACGACGATGCTGCTCTACCCCGGTTTCAACGTGAACCGCACCCGTCAGCGGGGCGGGTTGATGCCGACGTGGGGAGACTCGCAAAGCTACTCCATCGATGTGTCCAATACTGCCTGGGGATCCGATATCGACTTCTCCGTCTTCCAGGCGCAGAACGTCTGGATCCGTACCTTGGAAGAGAAACACCGGTTCGTCGTGCGCGGCAATCTAGGCTGGATTGAAACCGGCAGCTTCTCCCGCGTGCCGCCCTCCCTGCGTTTCTTTGCCGGTGGCGATCGCAGCATTCGCGGCTACAAGTACAAATCCATCTCCCCCCACGACGGCGACGACAAGCTGACCGGCGCCTCCCGTCTCGCGACGGGCTCGCTCGAATACCAATATAACTTTACCGGCAAATGGTGGGGCGCGGCGTTTATCGACAGCGGNGAGGCGGTTAACGACTTCAAACAGAGCAACTTTAAAACCGGGGCGGGGGTTGGCGTTCGCTGGGCGTCCCCCGTCGGGCCAATCAAGCTGGATATCGCACGGCCTATCGGCGATCCGGAAAAACACGGTTTACAGTTCTACATCGGTTTGGGGCCGGAATTATGAGTAAGTTGAAAAAAATCGGGATCGGCCTCATTGCCGTATTACTTGCGCTGATCGTGGCGCTGACGCTGTTGGTGACGACGACGCCAGGACTGCATTTCATGCTGAACTCGGCCACGCGCTGGGTGCCGGGATTAGCCATCGGGAAAGTGGACGGCGGCTGGCGCGACCTGACGTTACAGGACTTCAGCTATCAGATGCCGGGCGTGACGGTGAAGGCGACCCGCCTGCATCTGGCTCTGACTCCGAGCTGTTTGTGGCACAGTAAGCTGTGTATCAACGACCTGTCATTACAGGGGCTGGACGTGGTGGTGGACACAAAGGCCATGCCGCCCGCCTCTCAGGAGACGACAACCGCCAGCGAACCGACCACGGAGATCTCCACGCCGCTGACGCTTGATCTGCAACATTTCAGCCTGCAAAACACCCGTGTGACGGTGGACGATATCGCCATGTCGCTGGCGGAGTTTCAAACCGGTATGTTTTGGCAGGGGCGGTCGCTGACGTTGCAGCCAACCCGCATCGCCTCTTTACTGGTCGCGCTGCCTAAAACCCCGGTGGGACTGGTCGTCAAAGACGACGTGACGGCGGGCGACGTCGCGCAGACGCTACCGCAGGTCGCCAAGGCGTCTCAGGATAAGGACGTGAAGAACGCGGCGAAGGAGAAAGCGCCTGTCGAACCGCCGTTAGGCGAACGGCTGCAGGCGATGTTCGCCAAACCGCTGCTGAATGACATGCCAGACATCACCCTACCGCTGGACGTGACTATCGCCGATATCACCGGCGAGCAGCTGCGTGTCACCGGCGATCAGGACGTGACCATCAACCGTCTGCAACTCCAGGCCTCGACGCTGAAACAGGCGGTGACGCTACAGCGGTTCAGCGTGCAGTCTCCGCAGGGATCGCTGTTCGCCAACGGCGCGGCGACGCTCAACGGCGACTGGCCGGTGACCTTTAATGCCAACGGCGCGCTCAATATCGACCCGTTGAAGGGAGAGCGCCTGAAGCTCACCGTTGACGGCGCTTTGCGACAGCAGCTGAAACTGGCGATGAATCTCTCCGGTCCGCAACGCGCGCAGCTGAATATCGACACGGCGCTGGCCGAACAGGGGCTGCCGTTGACGCTGAAGCTGCAAAGTTCCCAACTGCGCTGGCCGATGACCGGCACCGCGCAGTATCAGATGAACAATCTGCAGGTGAATTTCGGCGGTAAAGCGACGGACTATGCGCTCAATGTGAAAGGCGATATCCGCGGCAGCGCCGTTCCGCCCGCTTCGCTGCGGGTCGAAGGGAAAGGCGACTTGCAGCTGTTCGAGCTGGCGCACCTACGCCTCGACGCGTTCGAAGGCTACAGCGATATTACCGCGAAAGTCGATTGGCGCGATGCCATCAACTGGAGCAGCGCGCTGACTATCAGCGGGATCAATACGGGCCGACAGTGGCCCGACTGGCCGGTGCGTCTCAACGGCATCATCAAGGCTAATGGGAAAGTGGTGTCCGGCAGCGACTGGCAGGTACAGGTGCCTCAGTTGCAGATGGACGGCAGCATCCGCCAGAACAAGCTGACGGCGAAAGGTTCGCTGAGCGGCAATGCGGCAGGGCAGTGGAACGTGCCCGGGCTGAATCTGGCGCTCGGCCGCAACCAGATCAACGTTAAGGGAAAATTGGACGACCGCTGGCAGCTGTTGGCTGACATCAATGCGCCAGAGCTCAATGGCATGCTGCCCGGTCTGGGCGGGCATATCCTCGGAAATCTCCGTCTGGACGGCCGCCGGGACGCGCCTCAGGTGCACGCCGACTTAACGGCCTCTTCGCTGCGTTGGCAGGATCTGCGGATCCAGCGTATCGATCTGAAAAGCGATGTTCGCACAGACCAGCAGATCCAGGGGACACTGGCGCTGAAGGTGGCCCAGCTCACACAGGGTTCGCTGAAGGTCAGCTCGGTTGATCTGGAAGCGGGCGGCAACGAAACCAAACATCAGCTTCAGCTCACGGTGAAAGGCGAGCCGGTTTCCGGCCAGCTTGCGCTGAACGGTAGCTTTGACCGCGCTCAGGAACGCTGGCGCGGGACGCTGAACAATACCCGTTTTGACACGCCGGTCGGCGAGTGGCGGCTGACGCAAGCCATGTCGCTGGACTATCTGGCGGCGGCGCAGAAAATCACCGTCGGCACCCATTGTTGGGTGAATCCTCACGCCGAAGTGTGCGTGCCGAAGCCGATCCAGGCTGGCCCCAGCGGACAGGCCAGCGTGCGGCTTAATCGCTTCGATCTGGCGATGCTCGAGCCTTTCCTGAGTGAAGACACTGTGCTGACCGGGCGTTTCTCCGGCGATGCCGACGTGAGCTGGCAGGCAAACGGCGGACTGCCGCAGGCCAAGGTCACGCTGAACGGCGACGGCGTGAGCGTGCGTCAACAGATGCAGGGGGGAGCGCTGCCGGTGGTGTTTGACACGCTGACCCTGAATGCCGGCCTTGACCGCGGTCAGGCCAAAATCGGCTGGCGGATGGCGATTCGCGGCAACGGTCGTCTGAACGGGGACGTGCTGATTAGCGATCCGCAGCAGCGTCGCAACCTGAGCGGTACGGTCACCATCGATACGCTGTCGCTGGATATGCTCAACCCGGCGTTGCAGCAGGGCGAGAAGGCTGCCGGCATTCTGAACGCCAATCTGCGGTTGGGCGGCAACGTCGAACGTCCGCAGCTCTTCGGTCAGATGGTGCTGGAAAAACTGGATATCGACGGCAACTGGATGCCGGTCGACCTGAAGAATGGACGCCTTGCGGTGTACTTCAACGGGATGTCCTCCACGCTGCAAGGGTTTCTCAAGACCACCCAGGGTCAGGTCAACCTGGCCGGGGGGGCTGACTGGTCGCAGCCGGACGCCTGGCGCGCGCGCGTTGCCGTGAAAGGCGATCGCATGCGGGTCACGGTGCCGCCGATGGTGCGTCTGGATGTGTCGCCCGATATTGTTTTCGAAGCCACGCCTCAGCTGCTGGCGCTGAACGGGTCGGTGAACATTCCGTGGGCGCGCATCGTTGTGCATGATCTACCGGCCAGCTCGGTCGGCGTCTCGTCGGATGAGGTGATGCTGAATGAAGAAGGGAAACCGACGCAGCAGAAATCGACCTCGATTCCGATTAACAGCAATCTGACTATTCACATTGGGGACGACGTTAAACTCGACGCCTACGGCCTGACCGCCAATCTGGCGGGCGATTTGAAGGTAGCGCAGGATGAGCGTGGTTTGGGTCTTAATGGTCAAATCAATATTCCCAGCGGACGATTCAAAGCGTATGGTCAGGATCTGCAGGTTCGCAAAGGTCAGCTGCTCTTTGCGGGGCCGCCGGGACAGCCGATGCTGAATATCGAGGCGATCCGTAACCCCGATAACACGGAAGATGATGTTACGGTGGGGATTCGCGTCACCGGCTCCGCGTCGGCGCCCAAGTTGGAGGTCTTCTCCGATCCGACGATGTCGCAGCAGGAAGCATTGTCCTATCTGCTGCGCGGTCAGGGGCTGGATAGCAGCGGAACCGATAGCTCAATGATGACCTCAGCATTGATCGGTCTGGGGGTTGCGCAGACAGGTCAAGTTGTGGGTAAAATCGGTGAGGCTTTTGGCGTAAGCAATTTAGCTCTGGACACACAGGGCGCTGGCGATAGTTCCCAAGTCGTCGTCAGCGGTTACGTCGCGCCGGGCCTGCAAGTCAAATATGGCGTTGGCATATTTGATTCACTGGCAACGTTAACGCTGCGTTATCGTTTAATGCCGAAACTATATCTGGAGGCGGTGTCTGGCGTTAGTCAGGCATTAGATGTGCTCTATCAGTTCGAGTTTTAGCGATGCGAATTATTGTCTATGGCAGTTTACGACGCAAACAGGGAAATAGTCATTGGATGACCAATGCACAATGGTTAGGCGACCACCAGCTTGAAGGTTATGAGCTGTATGATTTGGGTCACTATCCGGCGGCAGTGGCGGGTGAGGGGGCGGTATACGGCGAAGTCTATCGCATCAGTTCCTCCATCCTGACCGAGTTGGATGCTTTAAAACGAGACGGTGGCGAATATCAGCGCAAGCTGATATTTACCCCCTACGGCAGCGCCTGGATCTATCTTTATCAGCGCTCCGTGATGGGTCTGCGGCGCATCAGTAGCGGCGACTGGTCTAAACGCGACGACGAAGCGTAACAGCCTTTCATCGTTCTGCTAGCCCGACATACGGCGCTTCGCTCATGACGGGGCAGGCGTAAAAACCAGGAAATCGTTTTTCATTCTGCTTCAGTAAATAAAAAACACCGCCAGTGGCGGTGTTTTTTTATGCCTGTCGCCAGGGAATGCCTCTCCGATTATCCTTCTTTACCGCCAATGCGCGCGATCGCGAAAGGGCGTCGGGGGGAGAAAAACGGGCGGGCGTTTAAATGACAAGGGGGCTGAGCCATTTAGCCTCAGCCCCCTTGCAGGGACAGGTCATGCGCTGCCGGGAACGTCTTCCCGCTGCGCTTTCACTGTGGGATTACTTGTTTTTGGNGCGTTCGAAAGAAGCAACGATTTCCGCTTTAGCGGCTTCAGCGTTGTCCCAGCCTTCCACTTTCNCCCACTTGCCTTTTTCCAGATCTTTGTAGTGCTCAAAGAAATGGCCGATCTGCGCACGGAGCAGTTCAGGCAGGTCGTTCACATCCTGAATGTGCTCGTACTCTTTGCTCAGTTTGCTGTGCGGTACGGCAACCACTTTGGCATCTTCACCAGATTCGTCGGTCATTTTCAGTACGCCGACCGGACGGCAACGGATCACTGAGCCTGGCTGCAGCGGATACGGGGTTGGAACCAGTACGTCGACCGGATCGCCGTCCAGCGACAGGGTGTGGTTGATGTAACCGTAGTTGCACGGATAGAACATCGCCGTAGACATAAAGCGGTCGACAAACAGCGCGCCGGTTTCTTTGTCTACTTCATATTTGATGGGATCGGAATTCGCGGGAATTTCGATGACTACATAAATATCTTCCGGAAGCGATTTGCCTGCCGGCACCGTATTCAAGCTCATGTCGGTTTCCTTCTCTTTCAAACCAGAAATGGAGTGGCGGTCATTATAGCCAACTCGTCGTGAAAGTCGCGGTTTTTAGCAGTACGGACGCCGGTTCGACGTGCCGCAGGGCCAGGGCTGCTTCAGCTGGGGGCTGACGTCATAGCGTGGTCGATAGCAAGCTAACCATAACCAATATAATAATTAATTTAATTGAAGAGTAAGGGTGATGATCCGATAAGAAGGGGGCTTCTTTAATGAGATTTATCTATTTTTCACGGCTTTTTCATTAAGTTAAGAGGGATTTTGGGATGTTGAAAAATATCACGGTGAAGTCCAGCCTGATTGTGTTGTTAAGCGTGATGGTACTGCTGCTGCTTTTGGTCAGCGGTATCGGCGCTAATGCCATCAGCCAGGGTAATGCTTCGTTAAGTTCGATCGATAAAATACAGGGGAAGGAACTTGGGACGCTGTCGGCGAGCTATACGGCGACGCTGCGAGCCCGCACCACCGCCTATCAGGCCGCACGGCAGATGGATGAAGGCAACATCACCCGGGCGAAAGAAACGCTGACGCGCGTTGAAAGTTATCTGGACCGTTCTCGCAAGGATATGGATGAGTTTCTGGCGTACGGCACGGTGACCGCTAAAGGGGCGATCCTGGCCGAGCAGATCAAAACCAGCTATGAAAGCTACCGTAATCTGGGCATTACCCCGATGATGGAAGCGTTGAAAAAAGGCGACACCGTCGAGTTCTACAAAATCACACAAGACGTCGTGGTGCCTTATAGCATGGCGATGGATAAAGCCATCAACGACTTCCGCGTCTTCGCCGTCATGGTGGGAGACAATCTGCTGACCAAAGCCGAAGAGCTGGCGTTGAGTCGTCTGTCGATTATCGGCCTTTCCTGCGTGCTGACGCTGCTGCTGTCCGGGGTGGCCTGGGTCGTGATCAAGCGTTTGATCCTGCAACCGCTGGATCGCTCCGTCTATCAGCTGGAAGTCATTGCTGGCGGCGATCTGTCCCAGCATATTGAAGACGGCGGCAAGAATGAAATCGGCCGCCTAATTCAGGCGATGAAGACGATGCAGGACGCGCTGGCGAACGCCGTCGGGCGAGTGCGCGATGCGGGGAGTCATATTGAGGTCGGCACGCGCGAGCTGTCCGCCGGCAACATCAACCTCGCGGAGCGCACCGAGGAGTCTGCGGCGTCATTGGAGCAGACCGCGGCCAGCATGGAGCAGCTGTCTTCTACGGTGAAACTGAATGCGGAAAGCGCCGATCAGGCCTATCTGCTGTCGCAGAACGTGGCCGATATCGCCGACAAGGGCAGCGATGCCGTTCGTCGGATGCTGGAAAAAATGGAGCTGATCTCCCAGAGTACGGCGAGCGTGGCGGATATCCTGGCCATGATCGACGGCATCGCTTTCCAGACCAACATTCTGGCGCTGAACGCGGCGGTTGAAGCAGCGCGTGCAGGCGAGCAGGGACGCGGCTTCGCCGTGGTAGCCGGCGAGGTTCGTAGTCTGGCCCAGCGCAGCGCGCAGTCCGCCAAAGAGATCAAAACGCTGTTGGAAGATTCGCAGGTACAGGTGCGTGAAGGCACGGAAATCGCGCAGGTCGCCGGTGAAACCATGAAGGACGTTTCGTCCGCCGTGGTGCAGGTGACGACGCTGATGGGCGAGATTTCCACCGCGACCCGCGAACAAAGCAACGGCATCGATCAGGTCAACACCGCCGTTTCGCAGATGGACAGCGTGGCGCAGCAGAACGCTTCTTTGGTGGAGGAGTCGGCTTCGGCGACGCGTTCGCTGGAGGAACAGTCGATGGAACTGGCGGCCAGCATGGCGCTGTTTAAGCTGGGAAATGAGCCGTTGGCCGCGATTACCCGCAGCTAAACGGAACTCTCGCGGCGCTGCGTGTCAGCGGCGTCGTGAACAAAACGATGCGGGTTATTTCTGTTCGGAAGAGGATGAAGAGGCGTTCCCGCGTCGTTTTTTCCAGATTTTGGTCTCCTGACCGCGCCATAAGCGCTGAATATTGTCGTGGTGGCGGACCAGAATCAGGCAGGAGAGCATGGCGACAGGGAAGGTCAACTGCGGTTTAAACCACCAGACGTAAAACGGCGCGATGAGCGCACTCACAATAGCGCCCAGCGACGAATACCCGCTCAGCAGCACGGTTAACAGCCACGTCCCCGTCATCAATCCCGTTAAGTCCCAGCCGATAGGCGCGATCGCGCCGAACGCCGTCGCCACCCCTTTNCCGCCGTGAAAGCGAAAGAACAGTGGGTAGATATGGCCCAGACAGGCGGCGATGGCGATCAAGCCGAGATAAAAGGGCGCGACGCCCAGCTCATAAGCGCCCCACACCGGCAGCATTCCCTTGAGAATATCGAAAAGCAGTACGGCGGCTGCGGCCCCTTTACCGCCGACGCGCAACACGTTGGTGGCGCCTGGGTTTCCCGAGCCGTTTTCGCGTGGGTCTGGCAACCCTGCGATCCTACAGACCAGAATCGCACTGGAAATCGAGCCGCACAGATACGCGAGGATAATCATTCCCAGCGCGGTAGCACTCATAGTATGCGTCCGTCTAATAAAGGTCGTTTTAATATTAGCATCCAAGGATAATACGCATATTCGGCCGGAAGNGGTATCCGGCAGCCGCAAAAACAGAGGGTAAGGTAATGGATATCGTTTTTATCGAAGAACTTAGCGTGATTACCACGATCGGCGTTTACGACTGGGAGCAGACCATCCAGCAGAAGCTGGTGTTCGATATTGAAATGGGATGGGACAACCGCGCCGCCGCCGCCAGCGATAACGTCAAAGATTGTCTAAGCTATGCGGATGTCAGCGAGGCGGTGATTGAGCTGGTCTCCACACAGCGGTTCGCGTTGGTTGAACGCGTGGCCGAAGATGTGGTCCAAATGCTGATGAAACGATTCGGGATACCGTGGATGCGTCTCAAAGTCAGCAAACCGGGGGCAGTCGCTCAGGCGCGCGCGGTCGGCGTGGTGATTGAGCGAGGAATGAGATAATTCCGGTATGTCATGATTAGAGACCCTTCCTAAGGTCATTAACCCGTAATCTCATTATTTTAATGTCGTTTCATATGCAGCGGCTCGCGTGCAGCGAGGCCGCTTTTTTATGGTTACGGTTTGATGGAGCTGAACAGGTAATGACAGATTCATACACGTTGCTGGTGGCGTTTATCCTTGGGATCGTCGAGGGTCTGACGGAGTTTTTACCGGTCTCCTCGACCGGGCATATGATCCTCGTCGGTCATTGGTTGGGATTTGAGAACGATCTGTCGAAAACCTTCGAGGNGGTGATTCAGCTGGGGTCTATTCTGGCGGTGGTCGTCGTATTCTGGCGGCGCATGTTCGGCCTGATCGGCATCCATTTCGGTCGCCAGCCCCATGAGGGCATCAAGCCCACAGGACGTTTGACGCTGGTGCATATCTTGTTGGGAATGGGGCCGGCGGTGGTGCTGGGGATGCTTTTCCACGACGCGATCAAAACCCTGTTTAATCCGCAAATGGTGGCATGGGCGCTGATCGCCGGCGGTATTTTGCTGCTGATTGCCGAAAAATGGCGTCCTAAAACCCCGCGCGCGGAGGGACTGGATGATATTAGCTATCGGCAGGCTTTCTACATCGGGTGTTTTCAGTGTCTGGCGCTATGGCCGGGATTTTCCCGTTCCGGCGCGACCATCTCCGGCGGGATGTTGACGGGCGTGAGCCGCTATGCGGCGTCCGAATTTTCCTTCATCCTGGCGGTGCCGATGATGCTGGGGGCCAGCGGGCTGGATTTGTATAAGAACTGGCACCTGATGAGCATGTCGGCGGTGCCGATGTTCGCCATCGGCTTCATCACGGCGTTCGTCGTCGCCATGATCGCGATTAAAACGTTCCTGGCGGTGATTAAGCGGATGTCGTTTGTGCCCTTCGCCATTTACCGTTTCATCGTCGGCGCGGCGGTGTATCTGATCTTCATGTAACAGAGCGGGAAGATCCCCGAGACCGGCGTTGCTCAACATACGGCCTTTCCCCCTGCGGCGACGCATGAAGGAAAGGCCGTTTTTTTAGTCCGCGTCCTGCTGGTCTTTCCAGTTCTGCAGCGCGCGGCGGCGGCGCCAATGCAGTTCGTCGCGAATCGCCACGTTGCGAAAGCCATCGGCCACGACCTGTGCGCTGGTGACGCTGCTCGCAACCTTAAAGGCTTCACGCAGATAATCACCCTGCGGATAAGGCTTGTTCTCAAAGCCGGTACGCCCGCGCGCGTCGGCTTCGCTGGTGAGGATCAGCTGGTCCAGGCGATGGGGTTTGCGCCAGACGTCGATGCTGTCGAACAGCTTCAGCAGCGTCTTAGGCTGCAGGATCGGCGCGGTATGCAGCAGATCGTGGTACTCCGCCACCAGTTTCGCCAAATCGCGTATCTGATTGGGGATCCGCAGCCGTTGACACAGCGCTTCAATCAGCTTGATGCCCGCCGGACCGTGTCCGTGGTGGCGCGGCCACAGCGACGGCGGCGTCAGACCTTTGCCGACATCGTGGCACAGCGAGGCGAACCGCACGTCAATCTCCGGGCTGAGCTGCGCCGCGATCGCCAGCGTCATCATGACATGAACGCCGGTGTCGATTTCAGGATGCCATTGTGCAGGCGCAGGGACGCCAAACAGATTGTCGATTTCGGGGAACAAGACCTGCAGCGCGCCGCAGTCCCGCAGCCGTTCGAAATAGACCTGCGGCGAGTTCGACCCCAGCGCCTTTTCGGTCTCTTTCCACACGCGTTCCGGCGTCAGGCTGTCGAGTTCGCCGCTGTCGACCATCTGACGCATCAGGGCCAGCGTTTCCGGCGCAATCTTAAAGCCGAGATGAGCGTAGCGCGCGGCAAATCGCGCAACGCGCAACACCCGCAGCGGATCTTCGCCGAACGCGTCGGAAACGTGACGGAGTTGTTTGGATTCGATATCGCGCTGGCCGCCGTAGGGATCGATCAGGCTGCCGTCTTCATCTTGCGCGATGGCATTGATGGTCAGATCGCGGCGCAGGAGATCCTCTTCCAGCGTCACATCCGGACTGGCGTTGCAGATAAAACCGGTATATCCCTGCCCGGATTTACGTTCCGTTCGGGCCAGGGCGTACTCTTCGCGGCTGGTGGGGTGCAGGAAGACGGGGAAGTCCTTGCCGACCTGCTGATAGCCGAGTGTTAACAGTGTTTCGGGCGTGGCGCCGACCACCACCCAGTCGCGCTCGGTGACGGGTTGATGCAATAAACCATCGCGCACGGCGCCACCCACAAGGTAAATCTTCAAACCCAACTCCTGAATCTACGGTTTCTTAGTGACTATGGCTCACTATAACCTTTATTGATGTTCAGTGTCGGGTTTGACGACGGGCAAAGGATTAGCCCATCCAGCGATCGTTTTTCTTGCGACGCGGGATCAGATGCGGCAACACCAGTCCCAGCAGCAGACCTGCGCCCGCTACGCCGCCGCCGTACATGAACCACTGCAGGATCAGCGTGCGCTGTTTGTCATCCAACTGCACGTTGGCGGCGTTGACCTTCTTCTGCGCCACGACCAGCTGATTTTTCAGATCCTGATTTTCGCGCTGCAGCCCGGTGATCACGTTATCGCTGGCGGCGACTTTCTGCTGCATATCCGCGGTACGCTGGTTCCAGCTCTGGTCGATATTGGTCAGCTTGTCGGTCAGGACTTTCACCTGATTTTCCAGATCCGGCACGCGGGTGCGCAGGCTGGGCATCTGGCTCAGCTGATCGAGCGGGATCCAGCTGGCGCGGCCTTTGCTGTCGCGGATCTGGGCATAACCCGCCCCTTCGTTGACTTCCACGACGGAGACTTCTTCACCCGCCTTCAGCGTGCCGACAATACGGTACTGGTTGCCCGGTCCGCTGTGGATGTAGGTGATGAGTTCATCGGAGATGTAGCGTTTTTCTTCCGCCTGGGTGCCAAAGGTGACGGCAAGGCCAATGAGGCCGGCAATAATAAAGCGTAATTTCTGCATAAGATCATCAGGTTGCGTGAATGGATGTGAAATGTTCGTCGGATAAGTCTGACGACGAGGGTGACAAACCTAAATGGGAACTGTCTTACTCTTGTTTGTCAGCCGAAGACGCAGGATAACCGATGATGGCGGTGGCCGCACGTCTGGCGGCCTGCGGCGGCAAGGCGATGGCAACGGTGGCAAGGTAGCGTAAAATGTTATTTACTGACGAGATTCCCGCAGCATCCGGTGTAGCTAACTATTATGAGTGAAGAGATCGAACTGAAATTTATTGTCCATCCTGCCACGGTGCCAGCTTTGCAAACGCAGCTGAACCAATGGAAGAGCGATTACAGCCACAGCAAGCATTTACATGCGCATCAATTGGCGAACATCTATTACGAAACGCCGGACGGCTACCTGCGTCAGCACGGTATCGGGCTGCGTATCCGTGGGGAAAACGGCCGCTACGAAATGACCGCCAAAACGGCGGGCAAGGTGGTCGGCGGCTTGCATCAGCACCCGGAATATAACGTCGAGCTGGCAGGACCGCAGTTGGACATTCGTCTGTTGCCGGACGATATCTGGCCGGAGCAGTGCGACCTTGACGCATTGGCGGCAGAGTTAACGCCGTTGTTCAGCACCGATTTCCGTCGTGAAGTCTGGGTCGTGTCTCATCACCAAAGCATTATTGAGATGGTGCTCGATCGCGGCGAGGTGGTGGCCGGGGAATTGCAGGAGCCGATTTGCGAGCTGGAGTTGGAGCTGAAGGTTGGACAGCGTAGCGACCTGCTGGAATTCGCCGACGAGCTTTCCGATGTGGGCGGCCTGCGACAGGGCTACTTGAGTAAAGCCGCCCGCGGTTATCAGCTGGCTAAAGGCAATCCGCCGCGTGACAGACACGCCCTCACGTTCATGCCGGTCAAAGAAAAAATGACGCTTGATGAGGGCATCGAGGCGGGCCTGGAGTTCGGGCTGACGCACTGGCAGTATCACGAAGAGCTGTGGGTGCGGGGCGATCAGGCCGCGCGCGATAGCATGCTGGAGGCGGGAACGCTCCTACGGGAAATGCTGGTGCTGGTCGGCGGCGTGGTGCCGCGTAAAGTGACTTCAGCATTTCGCGGCGCCTTGACGGCTCTGGAAGCGAAGGCTTCGACCGATCTCGACGCAGAGACCGTCTGCTTCGATAAGGATTACCTGAAAAGTAAACTGGTGCTGACGACCTGGCTGCTGGAAGCGGGCTGGCGTCGTTATATGGATAACCGCGAGCGCATGCGTTTGCAGAGTTCCTATAAACGCTTCGCCGATATCATGCTGAGCCGGAGTCTGGCGGAGCTGAAGTCCGTGTTTGCGCATTCGCTGACGTCTTTGCATTACGAACAGCAGCTGCCGCGTCTGGAACGTGGTTTAAGCGCCTTTATGCTGCTGGGCGGTTTCTATCCGGAGGAGGAAGCGGGCGATTATGTTCGCATCTGGCGCGAGCTGGCGCAGNAAATCGCCAAGCTTAACGTCCATCAACCGGCGCCCGCGGCGTTGGATGAAACCCGCAAGCAGGCGATAGCGCGTCCGCCTTTCTGGCTGAACAGCGGACAATCATGATGCATTGAAGCCGGCCGCCTGTCGTCGGAGCAGGCGGCGGTGTGAGGATAGGTCGATGAGCAGCACTCCTGCGCCCCGTTTCCCATTACCCGCTTCGTTACTCTCTCAGGCCCAGCAGGCGTTGTCCCGCTGGCCGTCCTCTCCTGCGCTCTCGACGTTGACGGAGGAGGAGCAGGCGGCGGTCGCGATGAGCGATTTCGTCGGCGATGCGCTGGCGCGCTACCCTGACTGGCTGCACGACATCAGGCAATCGCCGCCGGTATCCAATGACTGGGAAAGCTATGCGGACGCGCTGCGGCTGGCGCTGAGCGAGGTACGCGATGAAGCCGCGCTGATGGCTACGCTTCGCACGTTTCGGCGTCGCATGCTGGTGCGTATCGCCTTCGCGCAGGCGCTGGGCACGTGCCGCACAGAAGAGACGCTGCGGCAACTGAGCGAGCTGGCGGAAGTGTCCGTCATCGCCGCCCGTGACTGGCTTTACGACGCCTGCTGCCGGGAATGGGGAACGCCCTGCAATCCACAGGGCGTTCCTCAGCCGCTGCTGGTGCTTGGCATGGGCAAACTGGGCGGGCGGGAACTCAATTTTTCCTCGGACATCGATCTGATTTTCGCCTATCCGGAAAACGGCAATACGCGTGGCGGACGGCGGGAGCTGGACAACGCCCAGTTCTTTACCCGGCTGGGTCAGCGGCTCATCAAAGCGCTCGACCAAATGACCGAAGACGGTTTTGTGTACCGGGTGGATATGCGCCTGAGGCCGTTCGGAGACAGCGGTCCGCTGGTGCTGAGCTTCACCGCGCTGGAAGATTACTACCAAGAGCAGGGGCGCGACTGGGAACGTTACGCAATGGTGAAAGCGCGGCCACTCGGCGAAGCGGATGCGGCGTATCGTCAGGAGCTGAATCAGCTGCTGCGTCCGTTCGTGTTCCGGCGCTACATGGACTTCAGCGTGATCCAGTCCCTGCGCAACATGAAGAACATGATCGCGCGCGAAGTGCGTCGTCGCGACCTGCGCAATAACATCAAACTCGGTCCCGGCGGCATTCGGGAAGTGGAATTTATCACCCAGGTCTTCCAGCTGATTCGCGGAGGACGCGAGCCGCAGCTGCAATCGCGTTCGCTGTTGCCGACGTTGCAACAGTTGGGCGAACTGGGCGTGTTGCCTGCGGAACAAACGTCGCGGCTGCGGGAAGCCTATCTGTTCCTGCGTCGGCTGGAAAATCTGCTGCAGGCCATCGCCGACGAACAGACTCAGACCCTGCCGGAGGACACGCTCAATCAGTCCCGCTTGGCCTGGGGCATGGCCTACGACAGCTGGCCGTCGCTGTGCGAGGCGTTGACGCGTCACACGCAGGCGGTGCGCGACGTCTTCAACGAACTGATAGGCGACGATGCGCCCGACGGCAGCGATGATCCGGCCCACGAACACTTTCGCAGCCTGTGGCAGGACGGGTTGGATGAGGCCGAGCTGGCGTCGCTGACCCCGCATCTGCCGGAAGAGAACCGGACGAACCTGTTGCATCAGCTACAGGACTTCCGTTCCGAGCTGTCTCGCCGCACCATCGGTCCGCGTGGCCGGGACGTGCTGGACCAATTGATGCCCGCGCTGCTGGCGGAAGCCTGTCAGCAGGAGCAGGCCGATGTCATCGTCTCGCGCATCACGCCGCTGCTCATCGGCATTGTCACACGAACGACCTATCTGGAGCTGCTGCTCGAATCACGTCCGGCCTTGAAACACCTCATCCGCCTGTGCGCGGCCTCTCCCATGCTCGCCAGTCAGCTGGCGCGTTATCCGCTGCTGCTGGATGAGTTGCTCGACCCTGCTACGCTTTATCAACCGACGGCGCAACATGCCTATGCGGACGAACTGCGTCAGTATCTGATGCGGGTGCCAGAAGATGACGAAGAGCAACTGCTGGAGGCGCTGCGCCAGTTCAAGCTGACGCAGCAGCTGAGAATTGCCGCCGGAGATATCGCGGGCGCGCTGCCCGTCATGAAAGTCAGCGACCATTTGACCTATCTGGCCGAGGCGATTATCGCCGCTGTAGTGCAACAGGCCTGGCAGAGTATGGTGACGCGTTATGGACAGCCATCGCACCTGCAACAGCGGGAAGGGCGCGGGTTCGCCGTGATCGGCTACGGCAAGCTGGGCGGCTGGGAGCTGGGTTATGGCTCCGATCTCGATCTGGTCTTTTTGCACGACTGTCCGGCGAACGTGATGACCGACGGCGAGCGCAGCATCGACGGTTATCAGTTCTATCTGCGGTTGGCCCAGCGTGTCATGCATCTGTTCAGCACGCGCACCTCTTCCGGGATCCTTTACGAGGTGGACGCGCGGCTGCGGCCGTCCGGCGCGGCGGGCATGTTGGTCAGTACCGTCGGAGCGTTCGACGACTATCAGCGTCACGATGCCTGGACCTGGGAACATCAGGCGCTGGTTCGCGCCCGAATGGTGTACGGCGAAACCGACGTCCAGCAACAGTTCGAGGCGATACGCCGACATGTTCTTTGCCGGGAGCGCGACGGCGAAGCGTTGCGTGCCGAAGTGCGTGAGATGCGGGAGAAGATGCGGCGTCACCAGACCTATCGAGATACGAATGCTTTCAATCTGAAGACGGACGCCGGCGGCATCATCGACATTGAGTTTATCGTGCAGTATCTGGTCCTGCGCTATGCGCACTCACAGCCGGCATTAACGCGCTGGTCCGACAATGTGCGGATTCTGGAGATGATGGCTCAGCACGGCGTGATGGAGGAAGACGAGGCCAATGCGTTGACGCGGGCTTACATCACGCTGCGCGACGAACTGCATCGTCTGGCTTTGCAGGAGCGCTCCGGGCGCGTGAGCCGCGCGCACTTCAGCGTTGAGCGCGAGCAGGTGGAACGCAGCTGGAAAAACTGGCTGGGCTGAGAGATTGTGCGCAAAATCGCCGCCGCCTCCGCGGATTTCCCCCGTGGGGGCCGTCCCGTCGGGCGAGCTGTGGTAGTATAGCGCGCGTTAAAATGAACCCTTTTTGGAGCAGGGAATGAAAGTTACGCTACCTGATTTTCGTCAAGCCGGTGTCCTGGTGGTGGGCGATGTCATGCTCGACCGTTATTGGTATGGTCCGACCAGCCGTATTTCGCCGGAAGCGCCGGTACCGGTGGTCAAGGTCGACACCATCGAGGAGCGTCCGGGCGGCGCGGCGAACGTGGCGATGAATATCGCGGCGCTGGGCGCCGGTTCGCGCCTGGTCGGCCTGACCGGGATCGATGATGCGGCCCGGGCGCTGAATGCCAAACTGAGCGAAGTCAATGTGCAGTGTGATTTCGTCTCCGTCGCGACGCATCCCACGATTACTAAGCTGCGGGTGCTGTCCCGTAACCAGCAGCTGATCCGTCTGGACTTCGAGGAAGGGTTCGACAACGTTGACCCGGAGCCGATGATTGAACGCATTCAGCAGGCGCTGCCGAAAATTGGCGCGCTGGTGCTGTCGGACTACGCCAAAGGCGCGCTGGTCCACGTGCAAAGCATGATCCAGACAGCCAAGGCGGCCGGCGTGCCGGTGCTGATCGACCCGAAAGGCACGGACTTCGCCCGCTATCGCGGCGCCACGCTATTGACGCCGAACCTGTCGGAATTCGAAGCTGTTGCAGGCCGTTGCCGCGACGAAGACGATCTGGTCGCGCGCGGTATGAAGCTGATGGCGGAATTGGATTTGTCCGCGCTGCTGGTGACGCGTTCAGAGCAGGGTATGACGCTGCTGCAGCCGGGTCAGACGCCGCTGCATCTGCCGACGCAGGCGCAGGAAGTGTATGACGTGACCGGCGCTGGCGATACGGTCATCGGCGTACTGGCCGCCGCTCTGGCCGCCGGTAATCCGCTGGAAGAAGCCTGCTTCCTGGCCAATGCCGCCGCGGGCGTCGTGGTCGGCAAGCTGGGAACCTCCACCGTCACGCCGATCGAGCTGGAAAATGCGGTTCGCGGTCGTGCGGAAACCGGGTTCGGCGCGATGGACGAAGCGCAGCTGAAAGCGGCGGTCGCACAGGCGCGTCAGCGCGGCGAGCGTATCGTGATGACCAACGGCTGCTTCGATATTCTGCATGCCGGCCATGTTTCCTATCTGGCGAACGCCCGCAAGCTGGGCGACCGTCTGATTGTCGCCGTGAACAGCGATGCATCGACTCAACGTCTTAAAGGCCCCACTCGTCCGGTCAATCCGCTGATGCAGCGTATGATCGTGCTGGGCGCGCTGGAAGCCGTCGACTGGGTAGTGCCGTTTGAAGAGGACACTCCGCAGCGTCTGATTGCCGAAATCCTGCCGGATATTCTGGTGAAAGGCGGCGATTACAAGCCGGAAGAGATCGCGGGCAGCAAAGAAGTCTGGGACAACGGCGGCGAAGTCAAAGTGCTGAACTTTGAGGACGGCTGTTCGACCACCAATATCATCAATATCATCAAGGCCAGCCGCTGATCGATGTCGTTATGTCAGAGAAAGGGTTTACTCCATTGAATTCACAGTCTGTTGAAGCACGTCTTGAAACGCTGCGCACCCAGCTTCGTTATCACGAGCACAAGTATCATGTGGAGGATGCGCCAGAAATTCCCGATGCGGAATATGACCGTCTGATGCGTGAGCTGAAAGCGCTTGAGCAAGAACATCCGGCGCTGATCACGCCGGACTCGCCGACGCAGCGAGTGGGCGCGGAGCCGCTGGCGGCGTTCGAGTCGGTACGGCACGAAGTGCCGATGTTGTCGCTGGATAACGTTTTCGACGAAGAAAGTTTTCAGGCGTTCTGCAAGCGAATCAACGATCGCCTGAAACACGAGGACGATCTCTCGTTCTGCTGTGAACTGAAATTGGATGGACTGGCGGTCAGCCTGCTATATGAAGAGGGTGTGCTGGTGCGTGCCGCCACCCGCGGCGACGGGACGACGGGGGAGAACATCACCTCGAACATTCGCACCATCGGCGCGATCCCGCTGCGGCTGAGCGGCGACGACATTCCGCGTCGGGTGGAAGTGCGCGGCGAAGTCTTTATGACGCATGGCGGCTTCGAGGCGCTGAACGAGGAAGCGCGTCGCACGGGCGGCAAGGTGTTTGCCAACCCGCGCAACGCCGCCGCCGGTTCGCTGCGTCAGTTGGACCCGCGCATTACGGCTAAACGTCCGCTGACCTTTTTCTGCTACGGCGTCGGACTGGTGGAGGACGGCACGCTGCCGGACTCCCACTGGGAGCGACTGCAACGCTTTAAGTCCTGGGGACTTCCGGTCAGCGATCGCATTCGGCGATGCTGCGGCAGCGACGCGGTGCTGGACTTCTACCGCCAGGTGGAAGAAACGCGCAGCGGTCTGGGATTCGATATCGACGGCGTGGTGATCAAAGTCGACGATCTCGCGCTGCAAGAGCGTCTTGGCTTCGTGGCCCGCGCGCCTCGCTGGGCGGTCGCCTACAAGTTTCCGGCGCAGGAGCAGCTGACTTGGCTGCGCGACGTGGAGTTTCAGGTTGGCCGCACCGGGGCGATTACGCCGGTCGCGCGGCTGGAGCCGGTGGCTGTCGCCGGGGTGGTGGTCAGCAACGCCACGCTGCACAACGCCGATGAAATTGAACGTCTCGGCATTCGTATCGGCGACCGCGTGACGGTGCGCCGCGCCGGAGACGTCATCCCACAGATCGTCAGCGTTGTGTTGACGGAACGTCCGCAGGAAACGCAGCCTATCGTTTTCCCTGACCAGTGTCCGGTCTGCGGCTCCGACGTCGAGCGGGTGGAAGGCGAGGCGGTGACCCGCTGCACCGGCGGTTTGTTCTGCGGCGCCCAGCGTAAAGAAGCGCTGAAGCACTTTGTTTCCCGCCGGGCGATGGACGTCGATGGAATGGGCGACAAGATCATCGACCAACTGGTGGAAAAGGAGTACGTGCACACGCCCGCAGACCTGTTCCGCCTGACGGCGGGCATTCTCACCGGGCTGGATCGCATGGGGCCGAAGTCGGCGCAGAATTTGGTCAACTCGCTGGAGAAAGCGAAGTCGACCACCTTTGCCCGTTTCCTGTATGCGTTGGGCATCCGGGACGTCGGCGAGGCGACCGCGGCGAGTCTGGCCGCGCATTTCCTGACGCCGCAGGCTCTGTCTGACGCGGATCTGGACGCATTGCAGCAGGTACAGGACGTCGGGATTGTCGTGGCGACACGCGTGCGCAATTTCCTGGATGAAGAGCATAACCAGCAGGTGATCCGGGAGCTTGTCGACGAGATTGGCATCCACTGGCCCGAGCCTGTTGTGGTCGACGTCGACGCCTCATCCAGTCCGTTTGCAGGCAAAACGCTCGTGCTGACGGGGTCGTTGAGCGTTCTGTCCCGCGACGAAGCCAAAGATCGCCTGACGGCGCTCGGCGCGAAGGTCAGCGGCAGCGTATCGAAAAAGACCGATATGGTGATCGCGGGCGAAGCGGCGGGGTCGAAACTGACTAAGGCGCAGTCGTTGGGCATTCCGGTCATTGACGAGGCGGAAATGATACGCTTGCTGGAGCAATAGCGATGGAAAAAGCCGACCTGCTGGCGATAGCCAACACGACGATGCCGTTTGGTAAATACAAAGGCCGGGCGCTGATCGATCTGCCGGAAGAGTATCTGCTGTGGTTCGCACGTAAAGAGGTGTTTCCCGAAGGGCGTTTAGGCGAGCTGCTGCAACTGACGATGGTGATCAAAATGGAAGGTTTGCAGGGGTTGATCAAACCCCTGAAAGACGCCTCAAACGGCCGGTCTGACTGACCGGCTCGTTCCTTTTCTTACCCTTACACGTAGACGTTAATCTGGTTGTTGGCGGTAGGGCGATTAATGCCGTCCGCCAACGTCGAGAAACTGCTGGTCTGCGTGCTGCTATTGGTGGCATAGCTTTGCGTCTGAGAAGATTGCAGCTGGGAAATCTGGGCAGCGAGCGCCTGAATCTGCGCTTCAATCATCTGAATCTCCATCTGCGCGCTGGGATCTTCACCGCTGCTGGACGTGACCTGACTCAATTGTTGGGTCAGATGCTGTATCTGCTGTTGCAACCGGGCAATCCTTTGTGTGTTATCACGGTTGCTGGACGAATCGCTGAATGATGTCGACGATATTGCGCTGATTGCGGCCATGATGTCTTCCTCCATTGTCAGCCTTGGTAGGCTATGGAGTGATTATAAAACAAGTGAGTTAGGCGAATATTTAGCACTTTGTCTGAAAAAACACAGAAATTTGCGGCAAAGCGTGGGGAAAGCGTAAAGAGGCGGTTTACGCCATGACGGTGCGGGGTTCAGGCAGGCGAAGCGTGACGACGATGTTCAAGGGGCTTTTGTGGGATCGCCGGCTATAGAGTAGAAAACGCGGTCGGGCGTCAAGGCCCGACCGTGGGTCACTCTCCAGGATGACGCCAAAAGCGCCAAACTGGCAGAGGACCGTCAGATATAGATATCAATCTGATTGGTGTCGGTTGGCTGATTGACGCCTTCCTTTTTGCTGCTGGAACTCGACGCATTGCTGCTTTCAGCGACGCTCTGCTGTTGCTGACTTTGCTGGGCCTGCGCCATTTGCTCCTGAGCCTGCTGGGTTTGGAGCTGCTCAATCTGAGCTTCAATCATCTCAATCTGTGCCTGCAACATCTGCGTTTGAGTGGCTTTCGTCTCTTCATCCGCATTTGAAGTGGACACATCCTTCAACTGCTCGGTGGTTTTTTCCAGTTTCTGATTGAGCTGGTTGATTTTCTGCGTGTAGTTGGTCGAACCGCCAGATGAACTGCTGCTGACGGAAGACACTGAGCTGATACTTGTCATTTTCGCTCCTTAATCATTGTGTCATGCCATGATACTCATCCCTTACCCTGCGCCAATGTACGCGGAGGGTAAGATCTCATTGTCGGCGAATTGTTATAATCTTTTAATGCTAGTTCAGTATAAAACATTCACTGTTATGCTCGCCGGTTTCCTTTGCGTTAGCGTCCGTAGACGTTAACCGCTTCCGTCAGGCGGATAGCCTGCTGTTTCAATCCTGTCGCCACGCCGGACGATTGGGTGACCATCTCGCTGTTACTTTGCGTCATTTGCTCGATCTGGGCGATGGAGTCGTTGATCAACGCCAGCGCCGACGTCTGTTCCCGTGTGGCGAGACCGATCTCGTGGATGAGGCCGCTGACCTGTCCGACATGTTCCACGATGCTTGAAATATGCTGGTCGGCCTTTTCTACCAGATGGCTGCCGTTTTGAACGCTGGCGACGTTATCGTCAATCAAGGCCTTGATCTCTTTGGCGGCGGAAGCGGAATTTTGCGCCAGCTGCCGGACTTCGGCGGCGACGACCGCGAATCCTTTACCTTGTTCGCCCGCGCGGGCTGCTTCCACGGCGGCGTTAAGAGCCAGAATGTTGGTCTGGAACGCGATGCTGTCGATGACGGCAATGATGTCCACCACCTTTGCACTTGCCGCGTTAATCGCGCTCATCATCTCGACGGTCTGCCGCATGATGTCGCCGCCTTGCTGTGCCGCCTGAGTGGCGTCGTCGGTCAGTTGAATTGCGTTCGCCGCCGTTTCGGCGCTTTGGTGGACAGCTGAGGTGATCTCTTCGATCGCCGCCGCCGTTTGCTGCAGGTTGCCCGCCGTCTCTTCCGTGCGTTGGCTCAGGTCGACGTTGCCTGCCGCCAGCTGCTCGCTGACGCTTTTCATGCCCGCCACCTGAGTGCTGACGTCGTCGACCAGCGAGTTCAGATTGAGCGAGAATTGATTGACCACCCGCAGCAGCATGCCGATTTCATCCACGCGGTTGAACCGCAGAGCATCGACTTTTCTGCCCGAAACGACGCGCTGCGCCTGACGGAGTAGGGTTTGCAGAGGGCGGGCGATTTGCTGCTGTAAAAAGATGTCCAGCAACAGCATGGTCAGCAGCGAAGCGAAGGCTTGCGGGAGAATGCCGGCGCCGGACAGGGACAAAAGAAAAGGTATCATACCGCCAGCCAAGACGGCGCAGCGCAGACGCCAGCGTACCGGCATTTTTTGGAATAGGGAGAGAATGGATAACAGGCCCGTTCTGACCACCAATCCTTTATAGAATTTGCGACGACCAGCCTGCTGTTTGATGACCGCGTCATAGAGCGCCGCGGCGGCTTTGACTTCTTCTGCTTCCGGCGTGTTACGTACGGAAATATAACCAGAAAGTTTATCGTTATGATAAACCGGCGTGACGTTAGCGCGGACCCAATAATAATCACCGTTTCTGCGGCGATTTTTTACCATGCCAGTCCAGCTGTCTCCCTGTTGCAGGGTATACCACATGTCTGCAAAGGCTGCGGGGGGCATATCCGGATGACGGACAATATTATGGGGTTGGCCCATAAGTTCTTCGGCGTCAAATCCGCTGACCCGAATAAAGGCCGAATTGGCATAGGTAATATGGCTTTTGATGTCAGTCGTTGACATTAACGTGGTATCCGCGCTTAGCGAATATTCTTGTTGGCTGACAGGTGTATTAACCCTCATAACAAAACCCCGAGTGTGTGTCGTCGTAAAAGAAATAAATGAAAAATAAATAACCGATTGAATAAGAAAATTTATTAAAAGAGTGGCGCTTTATTATTATCGATGGTGGTTTGGGAATAGGACTTATTTATATAAGGCAATCGCCGTCTATTCGGGGGTGTTTCCACCAGGCTGGGGATTATCCGGTAAAGGGTGATATTGTCAATTTATTCGTGATTTCAGGATGTAGATAATACTCATTCTCGTGATAATGAGTATTTAAACGATAAAGTCATTTGATGAATTTAAATAATCACAAAATAAAAATTAGATTTTGTTTGAGTTGTTAAAAATATAACGAATTATGTATTTATCCCGCTCAACAAGGTGTTTACAAAGCAGATAAAATAAAATGACATTAATTCCCCCCTTGAAGAGGGAATTAATGAGAGCGTTTTGTTAATCGGCAAGATATTGTCTCGCCGCTTTCTCAACATGGGCCATTTCATCCAGCAGTTCTAGCCACTCCGGCTCTAAGGCTTCTGCCGTTACGCCGCGACGCAGCTGCTGTTCCAGATAGGCGCAATGTTGTTTGAGACGAGGCACGCCGCTATAACTACAGCTGCCGTGCAGTTTGTGGATGGTTTCCAACAGCGATGCCTGATGCTGCCCATTCAATTGCGCTTCAATCTGCGGGCGCACCTGGTCCAGGAAGTCCAACAGCATTTTGAGCAAATCACGAGCCAGTTCCGGCTTGTTGGCGGCCTGCTGTTGTGCCAGCGCCCAGTCCAGCGACGGCGTTTCCTCGGCGGCGTCGACCGGGGTGGCTTCCGGCTCCGGCACGTGCCTACGCAGCACGCTGTACAGCATCTTTTCATCAATGGGTTTAGACAGATAGTCGTCCATGCCGGACTGGAGAAACTGCTCCCGCTCGCCGTGCATGACCTGTGCCGTGACGGCAATGATTGGCGTGTCTTTATGGTTGGGCAACTGGCGGATCAGCTCGCTGGCATGCAGACCATCCATTCCCGGCATCTGAATATCCATCAGTATCACGTTCAAGTCGTTTTGTTTGGCCTGTTCCACCGACTCCGCGCCGCTTTCGCACAGAATGATGTCGTCCACCAGCTCTTTCAACAGCGTGCCGATCAATTTCAGGTTCGCCAGATTGTCGTCGACCGCCATCACCCGCAGCGGCAGTCGCGGGGTTTCCTGCTGACGATGAAGTTCCAGCCCAGTCGTGTTCGCATAGTTGCACTGGAACAGATTGGTGTCCTGCAACAGCGGCAGAAGGCGCGCTGAGGTGATCGGTTTGCTCAGGCAGGCATGAACGCCCAATGATTTCAGCTGTTCCGCATCCATCTGCGCCAGGCTGGGCAGGGCGAGGATCACGCAGGGCGCGCGACGGCAGAGACTGTGGATCTTGGGGGTGAAATCCAGCAGCGTATTGCGGTAATGGACGGGAATGCCGACCAGCAAAATATCGAATTTTTGCGCCGGCAGTTGTTCGGTTGTGGGGCTGTAGCTGACGGTCAGCGGCGTTCGCCTCAGCACATCCAGCGTCGCCTGCGCGGCTGCCGGGTTGGCTTCGACATAGGCCAGATTTTTCCCTTGCAGCATATCGAAGTAGTTATTAAGCACGGCGGGGTGCGGGTTCAACTGCAGATTCAGCGTACACCAGAAGGTCGACCCCTTATCGGGCACGCTGTGGAAGCGGATATTGCCGCCCATTTCCTGCACGAGCCGCTGGGTGATCACCAGACCCAGTCCGGTTCCGCCATGCCGACGGGAGATGCTGGTATCGGCTTGTCGGAAAGCCTGAAACAGCTGGGTTTGCTGCGTTTCATCAATCCCAATGCCGGTATCTTTGATTTGAATTTCCAGCTGCGCCTGCTGATGCTGTTGGGAACGTTTTTCCACGCGGATATCAATGTTGCCGTGCTCGGTGAACTTAATCGCGTTGCCCAGCAGGTTAGTGACGATTTGCTGGATGCGTAATGGGTCGCCGATAAACTGTTCCGGGACATCGCGCTTGATGTTTAGCGTCAGCTCCAGCCCTTTCTCGTGCGCGGTATGGGCCAGCAGTATCACCATTTCATCCAGCGTGTTGTGCAGAGAGAAAGGGATGTGCTCGAGCACTAGCTTGCCAGCTTCCAGTTTGGAGAAGTCCAACACGTCATTGATGATGTTCAGCAGGTTGTTGGCTGAACGTTCAATCGTGTGCAGGTAATCTTGCTGCGTGGGCGTCAGCTGCGTTTTCAGCGTTTGTCGGGTGAAGCCGATCACGCCGTTGAGCGGCGTGCGCAGCTCATGCGACATATTGGCGAGAAACTCGGACTTGATGCGGGCGGCTTCCTGAGCGCGCTTCTTGGCTAAATCCAGCTCAACGTTCTGAATTTCCATCTGCTCCAGCGTTTCTCTCAGGTCGTAAGTTGCCTGATCGATATTCTGCTGCATCTCTTCGTGGTAGGCGGTCAATGACATCGCCATCGAATTGATGCCGTTTTTCAGCATGTGCAGCTCGCCAAGCATCTTGCCTTCGACGCGGCTGTCTAGCTGGCCCCGGCGAATGCGGTCGACGGTATCCACCATATTGCGGATGGGCGTGGTGACGTCCCGCATCAGGCGATAGGCGAACAGCAGCGCGCACCCCATACTCATCAGCAACAGCAGACCGGCCAGACCGATTTCCCGATACTGCTGCAGTTCGATGTTATCCAGATTCAGGGCGATGGCGACATACCCCACCGGCGCTATGCGGGCATTGCTGGTGGGGAGCGACGGGGACAGCGCCTCCTCCGTCAGCAGCGGCATACGCATGATGAGGTGATTGTCCCGTTCGAAAATCTGGAGCGAATCCGGCACCGGCGCTCCTTCCGGCAGCGCCAGGATATTGTTGATATCGCGAGAGTAGGTGCTCACTAAGGGACGATGATGCGTATCGAAAACGCTGATGGCGCGAACCACATCGGCGTGGCGGCGATGCAGCCGGTGTACCAGCTGGCGCAGCGTTTCCGGCTGGTGCTGGGCGATGGCGAATGCGCTGTTGATCGCCAGAGGTTCAATAATGCTGCTGCCGGCTTCCGTCAGCTGATCCTGCAACTGATTATAACGATGAATGATGAAGAAGCCGCTGAGCAGGAGTCCCACCAGCAGCGTGGGCGCCAGAATCAGAATCATCATTCGTGCACGCAGACTGTATTTGGTCATGGGGGTCCAATGTGGGAGAATTGAGGCTGATTAATCCGTTAATACATGACATCACACTTATATGGCGCAATTCTACTCCCCAAAACGGCGTGTGACGACCCGTCAACGCATCACCGTGTCGGTCAATGACCTCGACCCGTTCGGTCAGGGCGTGGCGCGTCATCAGGGGAAAACGATTTTCATCGCTGGCGCGTTGCCGGGGGAACAGGCCGAAGTTCAGGTGACTGAGGATAAGAAACAGTTTTCCCGGGCGAGCCTGAAACAGCTGTTGAGCAAGAGCGAAGATCGTGTCGACCCTCGCTGCCCGCATTTCAACGTCTGCGGGGGCTGTCAGCAGCAGCATGCCAGTCAGGCGCTTCAGGAACGGAGTAAATCCAGCGCCCTAATGCGGTTGATGGCGAGGGAGATCGGAGTCACCGTGCCTTCGCCGGATGTGATTAGCGGCCCGGCCTACGCCTACCGACGCCGTGCCCGGCTTGGGTTATACTTTCAGGCTAAATCACAGCGATTGCAGATGGGGTATCGCCAGGCGGCCTCGCACGATTTGGTGGAGGTGCGTCACTGCCCGATACTATGTTCCGAGCTGGAAGCGCTGCTGGTACCTTTGCACGAATGCCTCAGCAGCCTTCAGGCGAAAAGGCGTCTCGGTCATGTCGAGCTGGTGCTCGCCGATCAAGGGCCGCTGGTGATTCTGCGCCATCTCGATCCGCTCTGCGCCGCAGACCGTCAGGCGCTTATCGCACTGGCGCGCGCGCGGTCGATATCGCTGTTTCTCGCCGGTGAGACAGACGCCCTTGAGTGTCTGCACGGCGAAATGCCGACGTATCACATTGACGATCTTTCCCTGGCGTTCAGTCCGCGGGACTTCATTCAGGTGAACGACGTCATCAATCGGCAAATGGTTAGTCAGGCCTTGTCCTGGCTCGATGTGCAGCCGCAGGACCGTGTGCTTGACCTGTTTTGCGGTATGGGCAATTTTACGCTGCCGCTGGCCCGGCGGGCCGCCGAAGTCGNCGGCGTGGAAGGCGTGCCGGCGTTGGTGGCCAAGGGACAGGAAAATGCCCGACGCAACGGTTTATCCAACGCGGTATTCTTTCATCATAACCTGGAAGAGGACGTCACCCGGCAGCCGTGGGCGTCGCAGGGGTTCAACAAAATAGTGCTCGATCCGGCCCGCGCCGGCGCGCCGGGCGTTATGTCTCACATCGTGAAACTGGCGCCTGAGCGCGTGGTCTACATATCCTGTAACCCGACCACGCTGGCGCGAGACAGCAAAGTGCTATTGGAGGCCGGCTATCAGCTGGCGCGGATAGCGATGCTGGATATGTTTCCACACACCGGGCATCTTGAATCCATGGCGTTGTTTCTGCCCGGCGCCGGTGGTCGGTAAAGAAAGGGAGAATTTATGGTTGCGGTAAGAAGTGCACATTTAAATACCGAAGGCGAATTCGAACCCGATGTGTGGATCGCGTCTTTGGGGATCGCCAACCAGCAGTCATGCGAGCGCCTGAAAGACACCTGGCGCTATTGTGAACAGCACACGAAAGATCATCCGGATGCGTTGTTGTTGTTGTGGCGCGGCATCGAAATGGTCGAGATCCTCTCCACGCTGAGTATGGATAACGACAGCCTGCGGGCGGCCATGCTGTTCCCGCTGGTCAATGCGGATGTCGTCGACGAAGAGACGCTAAAAGAAGCGTTCGGTCAGAATATCGCTAATCTGGTGCACGGCGTCAGGGATATGGATGCGATACGTCAGCTCAAGGCCACGCAGCACGACTCCGTCGCGTCGGAGCAGGTGGATAATATCCGGCGGATGCTGCTGGCGATGGTGGAAGATTTCCGCTGTGTCGTCATCAAGTTGGCGGAGCGTATCGCCCACCTGCGCGAAGTCAAGGACGCCCCGGAAGAAGAGCGGGTGCTGGCGGCGAAAGAGTGCACCAACATCTATGCGCCCCTGGCGAACCGGCTGGGCATCGGTCAACTGAAGTGGGAGCTGGAAGATTTCTGCTTCCGCTATCTGCACCCCGAAGAGTACAAACGCATTGCCAGTCTGTTGCATGAACGGCGCATCGATCGCGAGCAGTATATCGACGACTTCGTGACCAACCTGCGTCAGGCGATGGAGAAGGACGGGCTGAAAGCCGAAGTGTACGGCCGTCCGAAACATATCTACAGCATCTGGCGCAAGATGCAGAAAAAATCGCTGTCCTTCGACGAGCTGTTCGACGTCCGCGCCGTGCGGATCGTCGTCGAGCGTTTACAGGACTGCTACGGGGCGCTCGGGATCGTACATACCCACTATCGTCATCTGCCGGATGAGTTCGACGACTATGTCGCGAACCCGAAGCCGAACGGCTATCAGTCTATCCACACCGTGGTGCTGGGGCCGCGCGGTAAAACGCTGGAGATCCAGATCCGTACTCGCGAAATGCATGAGAACTCGGAACTGGGCGTCGCCGCGCACTGGAAGTATAAAGAAGGCGCGTCGACCACCAGCCGCTCCGGCTACGAAGGGCGTATCGCCTGGCTGCGTAAGCTGCTGGCCTGGCAGGAGGAGATGGCGGATTCGGACGAAATGCTGGACGAGGTGCGCAGCCAGGTCTTCGACGACCGCGTCTACGTGTTTACGCCGAAAGGCGATGTCATTGATTTGCCGACCGGTTCGACGCCGCTGGACTTCGCTTATCATATTCATAGCGACATCGGGCATCGCTGCATCGGCGCCAAGGTCGGCGGCCGCATCGTACCATTTACCTATCAGCTGCAGATGGGCGACCAGATCGAAGTCATTACTCAGAAGCAGCCGAACCCCAGCCGGGATTGGCTGAATCCTAATCTGGGCTATGTCACCACCAGCCGCGGGCGGTCCAAGATCCACAACTGGTTCCGGAAACAGGATCGCGATAAAAATATCCTGGCGGGCAAGCAGATCCTCGACAACGAGCTGGAAAACCTGGGCCTCAGCCATAAGATGGCCGAAAAACTGCTGTTGCCGCGTTACAACATCAATTCGATGGATGAGTTTCTGGCCGGGATCGGCGGCGGCGATATTCGCCTGAATCAGGTCGTCAACTTCCTGCAGTCCAAGGTTAATCAGCCGAGCGCCGAAGAACAGGATCGTGAGGCGCTGCGTCAACTGACCCAGAAGACCCCGGCGCCGACGCGCGCGAGCAAAGACAACGGGCGCGTCGTGGTGGAAGGCGTCGGCAACCTGATGCACCACATCGCACGCTGCTGTCAGCCGATCCCGGGCGACGATATCGTCGGCTTCATCACCAAAGGGCGTGGGATCTCGATCCATCGGGCCGACTGCGAACAGCTGGACGAACTGCGCGGCCATGCGCCGGAACGCGTGGTGGATGCGGTTTGGGGGGAAAGCTACTCCAGCGGATACTCGCTGGTGGTGCGCGTGACCGCCAACGACCGTAGCGGTCTGCTGCGCGACATCACGACCATCCTCGCCAACGAGAAGGTCAACGTGCTCGGCGTTTCCAGCCGCAGCGACGTCAAACAGCAGCTCGCGACGATCGACATGGAAATCGAGATCTACAACCTGCAGGTGCTGGGCCGGGTACTGGCCAAGCTGAATCAGCTTCCTGACGTCATTGACGCGCGTCGTCAGCAGGGCAGCTGAGCCGCAGTCCAATCATCTGGGCGGGCCCGTTGCCCGCCCATTCAGCCTCAACCAGGAAACGTTATGTCCTCATCCATCTCCCGACTGCTCACTATCATGACGCGGCTGCGTGACCCGCAAAGCGGCTGCCCGTGGGATAGCAAACAAACCTTCGATTCGATAGTTCCTTACACGCTGGAAGAAACCTATGAAGTGCTGGACGCCATCCGGCGTAAGGATTTCGACGATTTGCGCAGCGAGCTCGGCGATCTGCTGTATCAGGTCGTGTTTTACGCCCAGATGGCTCAGGAGCAGGGACTGTTCGACTTTTCCGACGTCTGCGACGCCATCAGCGACAAGCTGGAGCGGCGTCATCCGCATATTTTCGCCGGGGCCGATGCGCCGAACGCCGCCGACGCGCTGAAAACTTGGGAGCAGACCAAGTCCAAGGAGAGAGCCGAAAAGGCACTCCACTCGCAGGTCGATGATATCCCGGAAGCGTTGCCAGCGCTGATGCAGGCGCAAAAAATTCAGCAGCGCTGCTCGGCGGTGGGGTTTGACTGGAAAACGCTGGGACCTGTCGTGGACAAGCTGTACGAAGAAATCGACGAGGTCATGTTCGAGGCGAAGCAGGCGGTGGTGGATCAGGAACGCCTGGGCGAAGAGCTGGGCGATATGTTCTTCGCCGCCGTCAATCTTTCACGACATTTGGGCCATAAGGCGGAAATCACGCTGCAGGACGCAAATCGTAAATTCTGTCGCCGTTTTCGTCAGGTAGAGCAAATCATTAGCGAAAAAGGGAAAACNCTTCCCGAAGCCAGCCTTGAGGAAATGGAGGCTGCCTGGCAGCAGGTAAAATGTGAAGAAAAAGGGCATTAAGGGATTTTAGGTCTGAAATGGCTGATAATTCACATATTTTGTTTTATCAGTATGATTTTTCAGGAAGATGTTTTGCCGCGACTTCGCAAGGTCGCGGCGACCACGGACAGGATGACTATCCGATATTAGGCAAAACGAACATTTGTGGCGCCCATCAGGTTCCGGTATACTACTTTCCCGTCTTGGTCTTCCATCATCCTTAAACCTAAACTCTCAGGTTCAGCATGACAACTAATTATATTTTTGTGACCGGCGGGGTCGTATCCTCTCTGGGTAAAGGCATTGCCGCAGCCTCTCTGGCGGCTATTCTCGAAGCCCGCGGCCTCAACGTGACCATCATGAAACTGGACCCGTATATCAATGTGGATCCGGGGACAATGAGCCCTACGCAGCACGGTGAAGTGTTTGTCACCGAAGATGGCGCCGAAACCGATCTCGACCTGGGCCACTATGAGCGTTTTATTCGCACTAAAATGACGCGCCGCAATAACTTCACCACCGGACGGATCTATTCTGACGTCCTGCGCAAAGAGCGCCGTGGTGATTATCTGGGTGCGACCATTCAGGTTATCCCCCATATCACCAACGCGATCAAAGAGCGCATCATCGAAGGCGGCGAAGGCCACGATGTGGTGCTGGTCGAAATCGGCGGTACGGTGGGCGATATCGAATCGCTGCCGTTCCTTGAAGCGATTCGTCAGATGGCCGTGGAAGTGGGGCGTGAACACACCCTGTTTATGCACCTGACGCTGGTGCCTTATCTGGCGGCCGCAGGCGAGGTGAAAACCAAGCCCACGCAGCACTCCGTGAAGGAACTGTTGTCCATCGGGATTCAGCCGGATGTGCTGATTTGTCGTTCCGATCGCACAGTACCCGCGAACGAGCGCGCGAAAATTGCATTATTCTGCAATGTGCCGGAAAAAGCGGTGATATCTCTTAAAGATATTGATTCTATTTATAAAATTCCGTCGCTATTGAAATCGCAGGGCCTGGACGATTATATTTGTAAACGATTCAGCCTGGAGTGCCCGGAAGCGAACCTGTCAGAATGGGAACAGGTCGTTTACGAAGAAGCCAACCCGGGCGGCGAAGTGACTATCGGCATGATCGGCAAGTACGTTGAACTGCCGGATGCCTATAAGTCCGTTGTCGAAGCGCTGAAGCACGGCGGTTTGAAAAATCGTCTGACCGTGAACATCAAGTTCATCGACTCGCAGGATGTAGAAAGCCGCGGCGTCGAAGTTCTGAAAGATTTAGACGCTATCCTGGTGCCGGGTGGTTTCGGCTACCGCGGCGTGGAAGGCAAGATCATGGCAGCGCGATATGCTCGCGAGAACAAGATCCCTTACCTAGGCATTTGTCTCGGCATGCAGGTCGCGCTGATGGAGTTCTCCCGCAACGTCGTGGGTATGGAAGGCGCGAACTCCACCGAGTTTGTCCCTGACTGCAAATACCCCGTTGTGGCGCTGATCACCGAATGGCGCGATGCCGAAGGCAACCTGGAAGTGCGTAGCGAAGAGAGCGACCTCGGCGGTACAATGCGCGTCGGCGGGCAGGAATGCCATCTGACCGAAGGCAGCCTGGTTCGCGGCCTGTATGGCGAGCCGACGATCATCGAGCGCCATCGTCATCGTTATGAAGTCAACAACATGTTGTTGAAACAGATTGAAGCGGCGGGATTACGTGTTGCTGGTTATTCCGCCGACCGCCGACTGGTAGAGATTGTTGAGATCCCTGATCATCCGTGGTTCGTAGCTTGTCAGTTCCATCCGGAATTTACGTCCACGCCGCGTGATGGGCATCCGCTGTTCGCTGGCTTTGTGAAAGCCGCGGGAGCGTACCAGAAACGTCAGGAAAAATAGGGTTTTGTCAGCAACGCGCGTCCAGAGGTCGCGCGTTGTTCGTCTGAGGTTTTAGTTTAACTTGTACTGAGGAAAATCTAATGTCCAAAATTGTTAAAGTCATTGGCCGTGAAATCATCGACTCACGCGGAAATCCGACCGTTGAGGCTGAAGTTCACCTGGAAGGTGGTTTCGTAGGTCTGGCTGCTGCACCGTCAGGTGCTTCCACTGGTTCCCGCGAAGCGCTGGAACTGCGTGATGGCGACAAATCTCGTTTCCTGGGTAAAGGCGTGACCAAAGCTGTTGCAGCTGTTAACGGCCCGATCGCACAGGCTGTTCTGGGCAAAGATGCCAAAGATCAGGCTAACATCGACCAGATCATGATCGACCTGGACGGCACTGAAAACAAATCCAAATTCGGCGCTAACGCAATCCTGGCCGTTTCTCTGGCTTCTGCTAAAGCTGCTGCCGCTTCCAAAGGCCTGCCGCTGTACGCACACATCGCTGAACTGAACGGCACCCCGGGTCAGTACTCCATGCCGCTGCCGATGATGAACATCATCAATGGTGGTGAGCACGCTGACAACAACGTCGACATCCAGGAATTCATGATTCAGCCTGTTGGCGCGAAAACCGTTAAAGAAGCCATCCGTATGGGTTCAGAAGTGTTCCACAACCTGGCTAAAGTTCTGAAAGCTAAAGGTATGAACACTGCAGTCGGCGACGAAGGTGGTTATGCACCGAACCTGGAATCCAACGCTGCTGCGCTGGCTGCCATCAAAGAAGCCGTAGAAAAAGCAGGTTACGTTCTGGGTAAAGACGTGACTCTGGCTATGGACTGTGCCGCTTCCGAGTTCTACAACAACGAAACTGGCAACTACGAACTGAAAGGCGAAGGCAAAACCTTCACCTCTCAGGAATTCACTCACTACCTGGAAGAACTGACCAAACAGTATCCGATCGTGTCCATCGAAGATGGCCTGAACGAATCTGACTGGGAAGGTTTTGCATACCAGACTAAAGTCCTGGGCGACAAAATCCAGCTGGTGGGCGACGACCTGTTCGTCACCAACACCAAGATCCTGAAAGAAGGTATCGACAAAGGCATCGCTAACTCCATCCTGATCAAATTCAACCAGATCGGTTCTCTGACCGAAACGCTGGCTGCAATCAAGATGGCGAAAGACGCTGGCTACACTGCCGTTATCTCTCACCGTTCTGGTGAAACTGAAGATGCGACCATCGCTGACCTGGCGGTAGGTACTGCAGCTGGCCAGATCAAAACTGGTTCCATGAGCCGTTCTGACCGTGTAGCGAAATACAACCAGCTGATTCGTATCGAAGAAGCACTGGGTGCCAAAGCGCCGTTCAACGGTCTGAAAGAAGTGAAAGGCCAGGCTTAATCGCCTCCTTTTCTTCTCTGGAGTCTGATGCGAAATAGCGTTCAGACTCCGGTGGGATTGAATACAAATCCGGAAGCGCGTCCTGCGCCTCCGGATTTTTTTTGCCTGTCGTTTAAAACTGACTCAGCAGGCGACTTTTCTCGGTTCTTATCTCCAAAACCAAGACTTTATCGGGTAGACAGCTCTGAACGCATCGCGTGCCATGGTTGCGGTGGCGTCAGCCATGGAGAAAGAGGCAAAATGAAAGGATAAAGCGGAGGAGGGGGCAGGGAGAACGTTCCCCCTGCCGTAGACCTTATTTACTGCGCAGCCAGCCCTGACAGGCTGTAGTTGGCCGGAACCCAGCGATAGCCGTTTGGCTGGCCGTCACTGTCTTTTAGCACCTTAACGTGGCCGAGACCGGGGAAGCTGATGTGCGCGCCCGCGACCCAGTAGCCCTTGTCAGCCGCATCCGCCAAAATGGACGCGCGGTTTTTCGCTGCGGTATCCATATCCGAGTCGAAGTTGATCGTGGTGGCTGGCAACGAGAACTGAACGGCAGCGGCATGGATGATGTCGCCCCATACCAAGAGCTTGGCGCCATCGCTATCGACCCACATCCCCGAGTGACCCGGCGTGTGACCTGACAGCGGCAGGGCGGTGATCCCCGGTACGATCCGATCGTTGCCGCTATACACCTTCATTTTCTTCGCGGCATTAATCACTTGGAACGTATTCTGAGCCAGCTGGAAATTCGCTTTGCCGTCGGCTGGCGCTTTTTGCAGGTTCGCTTCACTCAGCCAGTAATCTCTGTCGGCTTTGCTGATGTAGACCGCCGCGTTAGGGAAAGTCGGTTTACCGTTAGTCAGCAGACCGCCGATGTGATCGCCGTGCAAATGGGTCAGGATCACAGTATCGACCTGATCCGGTCGATAACCCGCGGCTTTCAAATTACTCAGAAGACGGCCTACCGGCGCGCCCGGTTTTTCGCCGTTACCGGTATCGATCAGAACCAGATTTTTGCCGGTGTTGATCAGGAAGGTATTAATGGAGGTTTCGACGGCGGACGGGTCCAGTTCGTCATCCGCCAGACGCTGTTTGATGATGTCTGCCGGCGTGCGCGCCAGCAGCGTTCCCATCGGCATCGTAAATGTGCCATCTGAAAGCGCGGTCACCTCAAATTGCCCGAGCATCAGTCGGTAGTAGCCCGGCTGGGTTTTTACCTGCGGGACGGCCTGAGCGTTCACCACCACGGGAACGGCGAACAGCGTCATTAAACACAACGTCAGAGATTTCAGCGAACTCATGTCTTTCGTTCCTTGTCGTTTTCGGGTTTTGATGGATTAAGCCTAGCACTAAATAGCGATTATTAACCGGTCGTGAGTCATGACTCAATCAAAACCTATCAGGCTAATGATGACGGTTGTTTGGCGACTCATCGGCGATCTGCGATAATGATTTTTTACGCAACCGCTACAGTGGAAAAACATGCAGTACCCGATTAACGAAATGTTCCAGACCTTACAGGGAGAGGGCTATTTTACCGGCGTTCCCGCGGTGTTTATCCGTTTACAGGGATGCCCGGTAGGGTGCAGCTGGTGTGACACCAAACACACCTGGGAAAAGCGTCCGGAGCGGGAAATTCCGCTCAAGCAGATCGTCGATAAAACGACGGAGAGCGATGCCTGGGGACTGGCCAGCGTGGACGACATCGTGGGCCATATGACGCAGCTGGGCTATACCGCCCGGCATGTGGTGATTACCGGCGGCGAGCCCTGCATCCACGATCTGACGACGTTGACTCAGCGACTGGAAGCGCTGGGCTTCAGCACCCAAATCGAAACCAGCGGGACGCACGAAATCCGCTGCTCAACCGATTGCTGGGTCACGGTCTCGCCAAAGGTGAATATGCGCGGCGGCATGGTCGTTATCGATCAGGCGCTGCAGCGGTCGGATGAAATTAAACATCCGGTGGCGCGGGAGCGTGATATTGAAACGTTGGATGCGCTGTTGAACCGGTTGGATGATGATAAGGCGCGGGTCATTGCGTTACAGCCTATCAGCCAGAAAGAAGAAGCGACTCGGTTATGCATTGCCACCTGCATAGCGCGTAACTGGCGTTTATCCATGCAGACCCACAAATACCTGAACATAGCCTGACGACAACCTGACCGGTGCGTCCGTGCTGGTCAGGCGACTACTTTTCCTCTCCCCGATACACACAACCTGCTGTGCAGGTTTCTTTGACCCGGACGGCGGTTAAGAGCGGCAGTATCGGTTTCAGTCTTTGCCAAATCCACTGAGCCAGAATTTCACTGGTGGGATTTTCCAACCCAGGAATTTCGTTCAGATAGTGGTGGTCCAACTGCTCCCAGATCGGACGAGAGATGGCTTTCAGTTCGGCAAAATCCATCACCCAGCCGGTATAGGCATCGACTTCGCCGGTAATTTCCAGTCGAACCATAAATGAGTGGCCATGCAGGCGGCCACATTTGTGTCCGTCTGGAACATGGGGAAGCCGATGAGCGGCTTCAAACTGAAAATCTTTAAACAGCATGGTTGGCATGACGGTGAATCTCATATGACCTGAAAAAACCGACGCATACTACCGGAAAGTGCGCCTTTGCGCTATTTTCCGCCGCAAAGAAGCGTAAATGGTAATTTTTATCATTTGATTTCTGATGCCTATTTGCTAATTTTATTTTTATAAAACAATCGTTTAATTCAATTTTCGGCCTATATCGTTTTTTGTGGTAAAGGGTATATAAAAAACCCTTTAGTCATTTTGGTTATTTGATATTTCCATCATTTCTTTAATTGTTAAGATGGGGGTCGCTACCTTAATAGCCCATTCATTTTTTTACCGCAGTAGATCGGCATTGGCTTCAGCGACCTGAACAAGGAAAAAGTATCACAATGACAAATCCGGTTTCTCCGACTTCGCTGCTCCCTCTGAGCGCGGAGCAACTTGCGCGCCTGCAGGCGGCAACCGGTGATTTCTCACCCACCCAGCTCGCCTGGCTATCCGGTTATTTCTGGGGGATTTCTCAACAGCCTGCCGGCGTTTCAACCGGCGCCGTCGCGGCGGCCAGCGCCCCCCCTGCCGCGCCTTCAGCCATCACGCTGATCTCTGCGTCTCAGACCGGGAATGCGCGGCGGGTCGCCGAACAGGCGCGTGACGATCTGCTGGCGGCCGGATTGCCGGTCACGCTCGTCAACGCGGGCGACTACAAATTTAAGCACATCGCGCAGGAAAAACTGCTGGTCATTGTGACATCGACGCAGGGCGAGGGAGAACCGCCGGAAGAAGCCGTGGCGTTATACAAATATCTGTTCTCCAAGAAAGCGCCAACCTTGAACGATGCGGCTTTTGCGGTCTTTGGCCTCGGAGACTCGTCATACGAATTCTTCTGCAAAGCTGGCAGGGATTTCGACAGCCGCCTGGCGGAACTGGGCGCGGAACGCCTGTTGGACCGGGTAGATGCCGATGTGGCGTTCCAGCCCGACGCGGAGCAGTGGCGGCAACGGCTGACGGAAACGCTGAAATCTCGCCATCAGGCGCAGGATGCGGCTGCCGTTCAGACGGCGGCGGCGGGCGCGGTGGATGAGATAACGGCGAGCCCTTACGGCAAAGAAANGCCTTATACCGCGGCGCTTTCGGTCAATCAAAAGATCACCGGCCGCGGCTCGGACAAAGACGTGCGTCACCTGGAAATTGATCTGGGCGAGTCGGGTCTGCGCTATCGTCCCGGCGATGCGCTGGGCGTGTGGTATGAGAATGACCCGGCGCTGGTCGAAGAACTGCTGGGACTCCTGAAGTTAAAAGGGGATGAAACGGTGACGGTGTCCGGTAAGACTCTGCCGCTCACCGAGGCCCTGCAACGGCATTTGGAGCTGACTCAAAACACGGCGCCGCTGGTGGAGAAATATGCCGGGCTGTCGGGGGATGAAGCACTCCAGGGGCGGGTCGGAGACAAATCCGCTCTGCAGCAGTACGCGCAGCAGACGCCGTTGGTAGAGATGGTGCGCTCGGCGCCCGCCGAACTGACCCCGGAACAGCTGGTCGGCTGGTTGCGTCCGCTGACGCCGCGGCTGTACTCCATCGCCTCATCGCAGGAAGAGGTCGACAATGAGGTGCATATCACCGTCGGCGTCGTGCGCTACACCCACGAAGGGCGCGAGCGCACCGGTGGTGCCTCGGGCTTCCTGGCAGACCGGCTGGAAGAAGACGGCGAAGTGCGGGTTTTTATCGAGCACAACGACAATTTTCGCCTGCCTGCGGACGCGAATACGCCGGTCATTATGATCGGACCGGGGACGGGCATTGCACCGTTCCGAGCATTTATGCAGCAGCGTGAAGCGGAAGGCGCTGAGGGTAAAAACTGGCTGTTCTTCGGCAATCCGCACTTTGTGGAAGATTTCCTGTATCAGGTGGAGTGGCAGCGTTACGTTAAAGACGGGCTGCTGACACACATCGATCTGGCCTGGTCGCGCGATCAGGAGCACAAAATTTACGTTCAGGATCGCATCCGTGAGAAGAGCGCGGAAGTCTGGCGCTGGATCCAGGATGGCGCGCATATTTACGTATGCGGCGACGCCAACCGCATGGCGAAAGATGTCGAGCAGGCCCTGCTGACGGTGATTGCCGAGCAGGGCGGAATGGATGCCGAACAGGCGGATGAATTTTTAAGCGAGCTGCGGCTTGAGCGGCGCTATCAGAGAGACGTGTACTAATGAGCGAGAGATATTCTGGCCCGCTGGTGGTGGAAGGCAAACTCACCGATGCGGAACGTCTGAAAAAGCAGAGCAATTTTCTGCGCGGCACGATCGCAGACGATCTGAAAGATGGCTTGACCGGTGGCTTTACCGGCGACAACTTTCTGCTGATCCGTTTTCACGGCATGTATCAGCAGGACGACCGCGATATTCGCGCTGAACGTGTCGCGCAGAAGCTGGAGCCGCGTCATGCGATGATGCTGCGCTGTCGCCTGCCGGGCGGCGTCATGACCCCGAAGCAGTGGTTGGCGATCGACGATTTTGCCAAGGCCAAGACGATCTACGGCAGTATCCGTATCACTAACCGCCAGACGTTTCAGTTTCACGGCATTCTGAAATCCGACCTGAAATCGGCGCATCAGCTGTTGCACGACGTGGGGCTGGATTCACTCGCGACGGCGAACGACGTGAACCGCAACGTGATGTGTACGTCTAATCCCGCCGAGTCTGAGTTGCATCAGCAGGCGTACGACTGGGCGAAGAAGATCTCCGAACATCTGCTGCCGCGTACCCGCGCCTATGCCGAGATCTGGCTCGATCGGGAAAAGATAGCGACGACGGATGAAGAGCCGATCCTGGGATCGNCCTACCTGCCGCGTAAGTTCAAAACCACGGTGGTGATCCCGCCGCAAAACGACGTGGATCTGCATGCGAATGACCTGAACTTTGTCGCCATCGCCGAGAACGGCCGCCTGGTCGGCTTCAACGTGCTGGTGGGTGGCGGTTTGTCCATCGCCCACGGCGACAAGGCGACCTATGCGCGCACCGCCAGCGAGTTCGGCTACATCCCCGTCGAGAAGACGTTGGCCGTGGCGGAAGCGGTAGTCACCACCCAGCGTGACTGGGGCAACCGCACCAACCGTAAGAACGCCAAGACTAAATATACGCTGGAGCGCGTTGGCGTCGACACGTTCAAACAGGAAGTGGAACGTCGGTCCGGCGTGACGTTCGAAGAGATCCGTCCGTATGAATTTACCGGCCGCGGCGACCGTATCGGCTGGGTCAAAGGCATCGATAACAAGTGGCACCTGACGCTGTTTATCGAAAATGGCCGCATCCTCGACTATCCAGGCCGTCCTTTGAAAACGGGGCTTAACGAAATCGCCAAAATTCACAAAGGGGATTTCCGCCTGACCGCCAATCAAAACCTGATTGTGGCGGGCGTGGCCACGCGCGATAAAGCGAAAATCGAAGCGCTGGCGCGCGAACATGGGCTGATTGACGATGCGGTCAGCGAGCAGCGTAAAAATTCGATGGCCTGCGTTTCGCTGCCGACCTGTCCGCTGGCGATGGCGGAAGCTGAACGTTTTCTGCCGCAGTTTGTCACAAAAGTAGAAGGCATCATGCAGCAGCACGGCGTTGGCGATGAGCACATCGTGTTACGTGTGACCGGCTGTCCTAACGGCTGCGGCCGCTCGCTGCTGGCGGAAATCGGTCTGGTGGGTAAAGCCATCGGCCGGTACAACCTGCATCTTGGCGGCAACCGGGAAGGAACGCGCATTCCGCGTATGTACCGGGAAAATATCACCGAAGCTGACATCCTCAGCGAAATCGACCAGTTGGTAGGACGTTGGGCGCAGGAGCGCGAAGCGGGCGAAGGATTTGGCGATTTCGCCATTCGTGCTCACATCATCAAACCGGTGCTCGACCCCGCTGTCGATTTCTATGACTAAGAGGAGAGCCTGATGTCTGCACTCATTCTGGATGCGCTCAACGCGTTACCGAAGCCGGAACAAGAGGCTGAGCTTGCGGAAATCAACGCCGAGCTGGAAAGCCTTTCCGCCGAAAACCGAATCGCCTGGGCCCTGGAAAACCTACCGGGCGAGTTCGTCCTTACCTCGAGCTTTGGTATTCAGGCGGCGATTTCTCTGCATCTGGTGACTCAGCAGTGTCCGCAGATTCCGGTGATCCTGACGGATACCGGCTACCTGTTCCCGGAAACCTATCAGTTCATCGACAGCCTCACCGACCAGTTGAAGCTGAACCTGAAGGTGTTTCGCGCCGTGTTGTCGCCAGCGTGGCAGGAAGCGCGCTACGGCAAGCTGTGGGAGCAAGGCGTCGAAGGTATCGAACGCTATAACCAGATGAACAAGGTTGAGCCGTTGAACCGGGCGTTGCAGGAACTTGGCGCGGGGACCTGGTTCGCCGGGCTGCGCCGCGAGCAGTCGAGCAGCCGTGAATCGTTGCCGGTGCTGTCTGTGCAGCGCGGCGTATTCAAATTCCTGCCGATCATCGACTGGGACAACCGACAGGTCTATCAGTACCTGAAGGCCAATGGTCTGAGCTACCACCCGCTGTGGGATCAGGGCTACCTGTCGGTGGGCGATACTCATACCACCCGCAAGTGGGAGCCGGGCATGAGCGAAGAAGAGACGCGCTTCTTCGGTCTGAAGCGCGAGTGCGGCTTGCACGAAGGTTGACCCGCAGCCCCTCTCCCGAGGGGCTTTCTTTTGCGACGACGAGATTTCAACCGCCTTCTGTTTTTAGGTTTGACCAACCACCTTCAACCTGATGTGTCGCTCCCTAAGTGAGGCCAGCGGCTTAGATGCGATGAGATAAATTCATCGGGTATCGCCGTGATACCCTTGGCGCGGCATGATATTTTTACCGCTGTTGGCTGAATGGAGTGGTATAGGGTGTCTGAGAGGAAGAAAATGTGGTGGCGAGACATCGACGATCGAGAGGGCGTCTGGCAGGGGTTGGCGCTGGAAAGTCCTCCCAGCCAGCGTCCGGCCGGAGCACTGCAATTACGCGTAGGCGCACAGGGAAGGGCACAGGCGGTCTGCGGAGATGAAACCTTATTCTGGGCGGTGATAGCGACGAATGGCGCCGAGGCCAGCGTGCTTTGTCCTCGCAGAGACATCCGCCAGCGATCGTTGCTCCTCCCGATTCGCTCCGCCGACGTCATGCGGGCTGAAGCCGAGCAGACGCCCGCCGCGCGTCAGGCATTTTGGTGCCGCTTCTTTGCCGAACGACTGCTTTCTTCTCCCCCAGCGCTGCTGAACAGCGGCCAGTGGCTGTTGCGGCCTATGCCGTATGTGATGCCCGCCGCGCCGCGCGTGATCCAGCCGCAGCCGATAAACGCCTGGCGGTTTATCTCTCCTCAGGCGGCGGGCGACTATTGTCCTCATTGGGATCTGTTCGGCGAAGATATCCCGGACCTGACTGCGTCAGACGCGGTGTTTCTTATTGATCGCTGGTGGGAAAGCACGCGGTTACTGCCGCTGTCTGTGGTCGACCCGACCTCGTCGCGGGTGAAGTGGTGGCGGAAGAAGGCACGGGAAGGGGCGTTGCCTCCCATTCTGCTGTGGTTTGTCTCCGGGCTGGGCGCCTATGTGATTTTAGATGGGCATTCGCGGTTGCAAGCCGCGCGAGATGAAGGTGTCCCGCCGCTGTTTATCGTGTTGAGCGGCTTATATCATCAACGCTGGAAACCGGATGCAGAACAGCGACAACGGGTGGTTGATGCGCTGGCGCGTCAGCAGCGGTCGAATCCTGCGCTGAATCAGGATGCGATCAACCAGACGTTGATTAATGCTTATGATGACCGTGGCGCGCTGGCCGGAGTGACTTATAGTCGAGTGGCGTCGCTGGGTGATGCTTGGCAACGGGAGGTGAAGGCGTATCTGCTTCAGCATCAGCTGGCGGAACATTTGGGCAGTTTCGGTATAACCGATTGAGTCCAAATCCCCCATTTAGGGGCGTGGATACGCTTTTTACCGCTCATCGAGTGCTTCTTTATTCCATTACGGAACTTATCATGCGAATTCGGCATTTCATTACGCTTACCCCCTCGTTTTATAGTCCCATTATCACTTTTTTATCTTAGTAAAGGCATCTGTGAACTATCTCCCTGTATTCGCCGATCTACGGCAGCGCCCCGTGCTGGTGGTGGGCGGCGGCGAAGTGGCCATGCGTAAAATCACGCTATTGCTGCGGGCGGGCGCAGAGGTCCGGGTGGCGGCGCGCGAACTGTGCGCCCCGCTTAATGCTTTGCATCAGGCCGGAAAGGTGGTCTGGATTGCCCGTGAGTTCAGCCCTGAACAGCTGGACCCGGTGTTCCTGGTCATTGCCGCCACCGATGATGCTAAGCTCAATGAAACGGTCTCAGCGTCCGCGGATCGTCGGCAAAAGCTGGTCAACGTGGTCGACGATCAGCCGAAATGCTCCTTTATTTTTCCGTCGTTGATTGATAGATCCCCGCTGATGGTGGCGATCTCGTCCAGCGGCACGGCGCCGGTATTGGCGCGACTGCTGCGTGAAAAGCTGGAGGCGCTACTGCCCTCTCGTTTAGGACAGATGGCCGAGCTGGCGGGCCACTGGCGTACCCGCGTGAAACGGCAACTGCCGACGATGACAGGCCGACGCCGGTTTTGGGAGCGCCTGTTCGAGAGTCGTTTTGCCTCATTGGTGACGTCGGGAAAACTGACGGAAGCCGAGGACGCGCTGGAAAAACAGCTGATGGAGCCGCAGAGCCTGCAAGGCGAGGTGTCTTTGGTGGGCGCGGGACCAGGCGATGCCGGCTTGCTGACGCTACGCGGTTTACAGGTGATCCAGCAGGCGGACGTCGTACTCTACGACTATCTGGTGAGCGCGGACGTGCTGGAACTGGTTCGACGCGACGCCGAGATGATTTGCGTGGGCAAACGCGCCAGCGCGCATCTGATGCCGCAGGACGAGATTAACCGGCGGCTGGTGACGTTGGCGCAGCAAGGCAAACGGGTCGTTCGCCTGAAGGGCGGCGATCCTTTTATTTTTGGTCGAGGCGGCGAGGAGCTGCAGCACGTGGCCAAGGCGGGCATTCCCTTCCAGGTGGTGCCGGGCGTGACGGCGGCGGCGGGCGTGACCGCGTACGCGGGTATCCCGCTGACCCATCGCGACTATGCGCAAAGCGTGGCCTTTATTACCGGACATCACCGCGTAGACGGCAAAGCGCCGGACTGGTCTACGCTGGCGCGCGAGCGGCAAACGTTGGTGATTTATATGGGGACGATGAAAGCCGCGGACATCAGCCGTCAGCTGATAGAAAACGGGCGATCCGCTGAAACGCCGGTCGCCGTGATCAGCCGCGGCACATGCCGGGATCAGCAGGTGCTGACCGGCACATTGCAACAGTTGGAACCGCTGGCGCAGCAGGCGGCTACACCGGCATTGCTGGTGATTGGCGAGGTGGTGAATTTGCATGAGCAAATCGCCTGGTTTGGAGATCATTCGCGGGTGTCGGCCTCAGAACGTCGGCCAACAGTGGTGAATTTGGCTTAAGGTACGATTTTATGGACGAGAAAAGACTGACGCATCTGCAACAGCTTGAAGCAGAAAGTATTCATATCATTCGCGAAGTCGCGGCGGAGTTCAGTAATCCGGTGATGATGTATTCCATCGGTAAAGACTCCTCGGTCATGCTGCATCTGGCGCGCAAGGCTTTCTATCCCGGCACGCTGCCGTTCCCGCTGCTGCACGTCGATACCGGCTGGAAGTTTCGCGAAATGTACGAGTTTCGTGACCGGACGGCTAAGGCTTACGGCTGCGAACTGCTGGTACACCGCAACCCGGAAGGCGTCGCGATGGGGATCAACCCGTTTGTGCACGGCAGCGCGAAGCATACCGACATCATGAAGACCGAAGGGCTGAAACAGGCGCTGAACAAGTATGGCTTCGATGCCGCTTTCGGCGGGGCGCGGCGCGACGAAGAAAAATCGCGCGCCAAAGAGCGTATCTACTCGTTCCGCGACCGCTTCCATCGCTGGGATCCGAAAAACCAGCGACCCGAGCTATGGCGCAATTACAACGGTCAGATCAACAAGGGTGAAAGCATTCGCGTGTTTCCCCTGTCTAACTGGACGGAGCTGGATATCTGGCAGTATATCTTCCTCGAAAAAATCGACATCGTACCGCTGTATCTGGCCGCAGAGCGCCCGGTGGTCGAGCGTGACGGTATGCTGATGATGGTCGATGACGACCGCTTCGAGCCGCAGCCGGGTGAAACCATCACCCAGCGCATGGTGCGTTTCCGCACGCTGGGATGTTGGCCGTTGACAGGCGCGGTCGAGTCGCAGGCGCAGACTCTGCCGGAGATCATCGAAGAAATGTTGGTCTCCACCACCAGTGAGCGTCAGGGACGGATGATCGACCGCGATCAGGCCGGGTCGATGGAGCTGAAAAAGCGTCAGGGATATTTCTGAGGAGTGGCAGCATGAATCACGATATAGCAAAACAGATCGCCGAGCAGGGCGGCGTCGAGGCCTATCTGCTTGCACAACAGGATAAAAGCCTGCTGCGCTTCCTGACCTGCGGCAGCGTCGACGACGGTAAAAGCACCTTGATTGGTCGCCTGCTGCATGATACCCGCCAGATCTACGAAGATCAGCTTTCCACGCTGCACAATGACAGCAAAAGGCTGGGAACACAGGGTGAAAAGCTGGATTTGGCTTTGCTGGTCGACGGCCTGCAGGCTGAGCGCGAGCAGGGGATCACCATTGACGTCGCTTACCGCTATTTCTCTACCGAGAAGCGTAAATTCATCATTGCCGACACCCCAGGGCATGAGCAATACACGCGTAACATGGCGACTGGCGCATCCACCTGTGAACTGGCAATTCTGCTGATCGATGCCCGAAAAGGCGTGTTGGATCAGACGCGCCGTCACAGCTTCATCGCCACCCTACTGGGCATCCGTCATCTGGTCGTGGCGGTCAACAAAATGGATCTGGTCGACTATCAGCAGTCGGTCTTCGAACAGTTTAAGCAGGACTATTTGGACTTTGCGCAGCAGCTGCCGGCGGATCTCAACGTCACCTTCGTACCGCTCTCCGCGCTGGAAGGGGATAACGTGGCGACGCCCAGCACTCAGATGAGCTGGTATAACGGCCCCACGTTGCTGGAGGTGCTGGAGACGGTTGATGTTGCGCCGCACAGCCTTTCCCAGCCGCTGCGTTTCCCGGTGCAGTATGTCAACCGACCCAACCTGGATTTTCGCGGCTACGCGGGGACGGTGGCGTCCGGCGTGGTCCACGTCGGCCAGCGCGTCAAGGTGCTGCCTTCCGGCGTTGAGTCGGCCATCGCCCGCATCGTGACGTTTGACGGCGATCTGCCGCAGGCGCAGGTTGGCGAAGCGGTGACGCTGGTGCTGGAAAAGGAGATTGATATCAGCCGCGGCGATCTGATCGTCGATCATGCGGAAACGCTGGAAGCGGTGCAGAGTGCGCAGGTGGACGTGGTATGGATGGCGGAACAGCCGCTGATCGCGGGGCAAAGCTACGACATCAAAATTGCGGGCAAGAAAACGCGGGCGCGAGTGGAAAACATTCAGTATCAGGTCGACATCAATACGCTGACCCAGCGGGTGACCGAATCGTTACCGTTGAACGGCATCGGGCTGGTGGAGCTGACCTTCGACGAACCACTGGTGCTGGACCGCTATCCGCAGAACCACGTCACCGGCGGGATGATCTTTATAGACCGTCTGAGTAACGTCACGGTGGGCGCGGGTCTGGTGCGAGAAGGCATCGAACAGACCTATGAAGAGCCCGGCGCGTACAGTGCGTTTGAACTGGAGCTGAACGCGCTGGTGCGTCGTCACTTCCCGCATTGGGGNGCGCGCGATCTGCTGGGGGGGAAATAAGGTGTCCGAGCCACAATCCCTGTCCCCAGCCAATGAAAACGTAGTATGGCATTCTCACGCGGTGACGCGTGCGGATCGTGAACGTCGCCACGGCCACCGTGGCGCGGTCATCTGGTTTACCGGGCTGTCCGGCTCGGGGAAATCGACGCTGGCTGGGGCGCTGGAGCAGGCGCTGCACGCTGCTGGCGTCAGCACCTATTTGCTGGACGGCGACAACGTTCGGCATGCCCTGTGTCGCGACCTGGGATTTACGGACGACGATCGGCGCGAAAATATTCGCCGCGTCGGGGAGGTGGCTAAGCTGATGGTGGACGCCGGTTTGGTTGTTCTCACCGCGTTCATCTCGCCGCATCGCGCCGAACGGCAGATGGNGCGCGACTTGCTGGAAGAGCGTCAATTTATCGAAGTGTTCGTGGACACGCCGCTGGCGGTGTGCGAGGCGCGCGATCCTAAAGGTCTCTATAAGAAAGCGCGCGCTGGCGAACTGCGCAATTTCACGGGAATTGACTCGATCTATGAAGCGCCTGAACATCCGGAAGCGCATCTAAATGGAGAACAATTAGTAACAGATTTGATCGCGCAACTGTTAGCGATGCTGCGCCGTCTGGCTATCATAGACGCTTAACATTCTTGTCAAGCGTTGCCAAAACGCGTTGTGCCGGGAACACGAGCCGAATGGGAAAAACTGTCCAGCGTGTTACGCTATTGCCGCATCGCCAGATCCATCCTCCTTCACAGGACACGCCGGTGTCATACCCCAGCCTGGGGGCGATAGCCGGCTTCTGTTTTTACTGGTTGGCGTTTGCTCTCACTTTCTTGCTGTATGGTCTTGATGCCACGCGCCTGCTGATGCTCTATACCTGGCCGCTATTTCTGGCGTTGCTGCTTCTCTGCGTCATGGTGGGAATGCTGTTCGGCCTGCTATGGCAGCGGCGGGTGTTNCCCATGATCCTGTGCTGCGGCGGTTCCGTTCTGTTCAGCTTCTGGCTAGTCTTCTCGGTAATTTCAGGCTGGTAGGCTATTATTCATAGCCGGACGGCCTCTGCGCCGGACTTCCGGCACAGAAACCTTTCTTCCTTCTGACGCGTAGAGTCCGGTGTTCTGTAGTGCCTGTGCCGAATTGTCTTCAGCAATTGCATCCGCACAGTGGAGTCCTGATAAAAGTTATGGGATGATTAGGCGGCTTTTCAGGGGGCGGGATGGGAAAACTTACGCTGTTATTATTGGTCATTCTAGGCTGGCTGCAGTATTCGCTTTGGCTGGGAAAAAACGGTATTCACGACTTGGTGCAGGTGAAGGACGGCGTTGCCGTTCAACAGGCCAGCAATGCCAAGTTGAAATCCCGTAATGAACTGCTTTTCGCCGAAATCGACGATCTCAATGGCGGGCAGGAAGCTATCGAAGAGCGCGCTCGTAACGAACTAACTATGATCAAACCCGGCGAATCATTCTATCGTCTGGTGCCAAACCAGTCGGGCCATCAGACCAACTCGACCTCTACGTCCCCTCAATCTTCCTCTTATCCGACCCCACGCTAGGTATGCTGACTCTGAAGGATGACCCATCTGAGGTGATTGCCGTGCTGCCTGCCGCCGGAAACGGCAGCAGAATGCAGATCGATCGCCCGAAACAATATTTGAAGATCGGTAACAAAACGATTCTGGAACATACGGTGGACGCGCTGTTTCAGCATCCGCGTATCCGTAAGGCCATAATCGCTATCAGCCCTGATGACGACTACTTTCACACGCTGCCGCTGGCGTCCAATCCCCGCATTCAAATCGTGCAGGGCGGACGGCAGAGGGCGGACTCCGTGCTGGCCGGTCTGCAGCAGGTTCAGGGCGTGGAATGGGTGCTGGTGCATGATGCGGCCCGCCCATGCTTGCATCCAAACGATTTGGCTCGCTTGCTGGAACTGACGTCGCGAAGCGACGTCGGAGGCATTCTGGCTGCGCCGGTGCGTGATACCATGAAGCGTAGCAACGCGCAGGGCGCTATCGAACATACGGTCGAGCGCAATGCGCTCTGGCACGCCCTGACGCCACAGTTGTTTCCCTTAATGCTGCTGAAAAACAGCCTGGAACGCGCCCTGTCCGAAGGGGCGGAGATTACCGATGAAGCGTCGGCGTTGGAGTTTTGCGGTTACCATCCCCAGATTGTCAGCGGACGAGCGGATAATATCAAAGTCACCCGCCCGGAAGATTTGGCGCTGGCGGAGTTTTATCTGACTCGTAACCTTGAAAATCAAACTATTGTATAAATAAAGGAGCGTGTGCGATGCGTATCGGTCACGGTTTTGATGTCCATAAATTCGGTGGCGAAGGCCCGCTTGTGCTCGGTGGAGTAAGAGTTCCTTACACGCAAGGTTTGCTCGCGCATTCCGATGGCGACGTGGTGCTGCATGCTGTCACCGACGCGCTGTTGGGCGCCGCCGCGCTGGGCGATATCGGCAAACTGTTTCCGGATACCGACCCGGCCTTTAAGGGCGCGGATAGTCGTGAACTCTTGCGGGAAGCCTGGCGCCGTATTTCCGAGATGGGGTATAGCCTGGGCAATGTGGACGTGACCATTATCGCTCAGGCGCCGAAAATGGCGCCGCACATCCCGCAAATGAGAGTCAATCTGGCGGAAGATCTTCAGTGCCACATGGACGACGTCAACGTTAAAGCGACCACGACCGAACAACTGGGATTTACCGGCCGCGGCGAGGGGATCGCCTGTGAGGCCGTGGCTTTGTTGGTGAAAAGCGATGCGTCGGGAGTGGTGGCATGGTGATGGAAACCTCTAATGAGCTCTACTGGATGCACGGTAAGCCTGCCGCAAGCGGCGTACTGAAAGCATCGGCAGAAGACTTTGAGGTGATAGAAGATCTCGGATTCCAGCCTGATGGCGACGGTGAACACATTTTGGTCCGGGTGCGTAAGCGCGGCTGCAATACGTCTTTTGTCGCCGAAGCGCTGGCGAAGTTCGCCCGTCTGCCGGCCCGCGCGGTTAGCTATGCGGGTCTGAAAGACCGTCATGCCGTCACTGAACAATGGTTCGGTCTGCATATGCCGGGCAAAGCCGATCCGGACTGGCGGACGTTCGAGCTGGAAGGATGCGAAATTTTGGAAACCGCTCGTCACCGCCGGAAACTGCGCATCGGCGCCCTGAAGGGAAATGCGTTCACGCTGGTGCTTCGTCACATCAGCGACCGAGCGGAAATCGAGACGCGATTACAACATATCTCCGAACAGGGCGTGCCCAACTATTTCGGTAGCCAGCGTTTCGGCCGTAACGGCAATAATCTTGAGCAGGCTCGACGCTGGGCGAATAATGAGATTCGCGTTAAAGAACGCAGTAAACGCAGTTTTTATCTGTCGGCCAGCCGCAGTGAACTGTTCAACCGCGTCGCCAGCGCCCGTCTGACGCAAAAGCTGGAAAAAACAGTGTTGAACGGGGATGCGCTGCAATTGACCGGTCGCGGCAGTTGGTTCGTCGCGCAGTCAGAAGAGCTTGAGACGTTGCAACAGCGTTTGGATGCGGGAGAGCTTCAGGTGACGGCCCCGATGCCGGGCGATGGCGAACCGGGTACGCAGGCCGATGCGCTGGTATTCGAGTCGTCCTGTCTGGAAGAGAACGAACTGCTGCTGTCGCTGCTGCGCCGGGAGCGTCTGGAGCCGGCGCGGAGAGCGATCTTGGTCACTCCGCAACACATGGAGTGGTCGTGGCAGAATGATGACGTCGTCACCGTGCGTTTCTGGTTGCCATCGGGCTGTTATGCCACCAGCGTCGTGCGTGAGCTGATGCAGGTCGAAGAGCAGGAATTCGACAGCGGGATGTAGCGGTATTTCGGGCGCGACGGAGAGCACAACGCTGCGGCAGGGGCATGCCTTTGTCCAAGCAGCATAAACAACGTTGATGAGGTTAGCCAAAGCTGGGGTTTGCGGGGAATGGTGAACAAACGCGTGCAGACATTACTGGAACAGTTGAGTCGGCAGGGAATTAAGGATGAACGCCTGTTACAGGCGATGGCCGCCGTACCGCGAGAACGCTTCGTTGATGAAGCCTTTGAACACAAAGCCTATGAAAATACGGCATTGCCTATTGGTTCAGGACAGACGATTTCTCAACCTTACATGGTCGCCAGAATGACCGAATTGCTGCGCCTGACGCCCGTATCCCGCGTTCTGGAGATTGGTACTGGCTCGGGCTATCAAACCGCCGTGCTGGCGCATCTGGTGCAGCACGTTTGTTCTGTGGAGCGGATTAAAGGACTCCAGTGGCAGGCTAAGCGTCGTCTCAAACAGCTCGACTTGCATAATGTGTCCACGCGGCATGGCGACGGCTGGTTGGGATGGGCCTCAAAAGGACCTTTCGATGCGATTATTGTCACGGCGGCGCCGCCTGAAATTCCCGTTGCGCTGATGGATCAGCTGGATGAAGGCGGCATCATGGTTCTGCCGGTCGGTGAAGAGCAGCAAACGCTCAAGGTGGTTCAACGCAACAACGGAGAGTTGATTATTCAAACCGTTGAGGGAGTGCGCTTTGTGCCGCTAGTCAAAGGCGAACTGGCCTGACTCTTTATGATGAGCGCCTGCCGTCTTAAAATTTCAATACAACTATCTTATGGTACTAATTTGTTGATATTGCTAGCATCAACGAATGGTGCTGTCTCTATGGCCCGTCGATACCCGTTTTATTAAGAAACGAGGGGGCGCGTTGTTGAGTTTATTTGGGAATGACAGATTCCCACTCTCGGCAATTGAGCTAATTTTTTGAGACAGCTGGCGACAATTAACGAGTCAATTTTGGGTCATAGGGGGATTCGGCGCATGGGGAGCCAAATGATGAACTGGCGTCAGCTCGCGGTATGTACGGCAATTGCTCTGGGGTTGGCGGGCTGCGCCGACGGTAACGATCAGCCTGCCTCTATAAGCAGCGTGGGCGATGGTGGCAATGCCTCTGGCCGTAGCGGCGCGATCGCTTCACCGCCACGCCTCTCTTCATCGGCGAATTCACGACCCGCCGCTGTTGTCAGCACGCCGGTCACTTCTGCTCCAGTTAACTCGCAAGGCGGAAAAATCGTTTATAACCGCAGCTACGACGCGATTCCTAAAGGTAGCTATACCGGGAATACCTATACCGTAAAACGCGGCGATACGCTGTTCTACATCGCCTGGATTACGGGCAACGATTATCGCGAGCTGGCGCAGCGCAATAATATCCCGGAACCCTACAGTCTGAATGTCGGGCAGAGTCTGGCGCTGGGAAATAATATGAATACGAGCGCAGGGCAGGGCATGGCGGTTGCCAGCGTGCCTTCAGGCGCAGTCGTGAGCCCTTCCAATTCTCGCAGCGGTCACATGCTTCCAGCCAATGCGGCGGCAGGGGGAGTTTCTCAGGCGCCGAGCAGTACGCAAATACAAACTTCACAGGTTGATTCCACCTCAACTAATGCGTATTCTGCAAATTCGGGTAAACAGAATGTGGGTAAGATGTTACCTGCTACAGGAGCCGCAGTTTCCGCTCCTGCTACCGAACCAACGCCGGTACCTAGCAGCAGTAATGCCGCTATTACTGGTTGGCGTTGGCCTACAGATGGGAAAGTCATTGATAATTTCTCAGCCTCTGAGGGGGGAAATAAAGGGATTGATATCGCTGGCTCACGTGGGCAGACCGTGGTTGCTACCGCCGGAGGGCGCGTGGTGTACGCGGGCAACGCTTTGCGCGGTTACGGGAATCTGATAATCATCAAGCATAATGATGACTACCTGAGCGCCTATGCCCATAACGAAACCATGCTGGTCCGGGAACAACAAGAGGTTAAGGCGGGACAACAAATAGCTACCATGGGTAGCACCGGAACCAGTTCAGTACGCTTGCATTTTGAAATTCGTTACAAGGGGAAATCCGTAAACCCGCTGCGTTTTATTCCGCAGCGATAAATCGGGCAGAGTGCTTCGGTATTCTGCCAAGGGATCACGGGTAGGAGCCGCTTATGAGCCAAAGTACGCTGAAAGTTAACGAGTTACATGAAGATACTGATTTCGACGAGAATGGGCTTGACGTATTTGACGATAAAGCGCTGGCAGAGGAAGAAACCAGTGACAATGACTCTTTAGACGATGAGTTATTGTCACAAGTTAGCACCCAGCGTGTTTTAGATGCTACTCAACTCTATCTGGGAGAAATTGGCTATTCGCCTCTTTTAACCGCCGAAGAAGAGGTCTATTTCGCCCGGCGAGCGTTGCGTGGTGACGTATCATCACGCAAACGTATGATCGAGAGTAACCTGCGGTTGGTGGTGAAAATCGCCCGTCGCTATAACAATCGGGGGCTAGCTTTGCTGGACCTGATTGAAGAAGGAAACCTTGGTCTGATCCGAGCCGTTGAGAAGTTTGACCCGGAAAGAGGGTTTCGCTTTTCAACGTATGCGACCTGGTGGATCAGGCAGACCATAGAGCGGGCGATAATGAATCAAACCCGCACCATCCGTTTACCGATTCACATTGTCAAAGAACTTAATGTTTACCTGCGCACAGCACGCGAGTTATCCCATAAGCTAGATCATGAGCCCAGTGCGGAAGAAATTGCCGAACAGCTCGATAAACCAGTTGATGACGTGAACCGTATGTTGCGTCTGAACGAACGTATTACTTCCGTTGACACGCCGCTGGGCGGAGATTCTGAAAAGGCGTTACTGGATATTCTGGCCGATGAGAAAGACAACGGTCCTGAGGACACTACGCAGGATAACGATATGAAGCAAAATATCGTTAAGTGGTTGTTCGAACTGAATGCAAAACAGCGAGAAGTTCTGGCTCGTCGCTTCGGCCTTCTGGGTTATGAAGCGGCCACGCTGGAAGATGTTGGTCGTGAAATTGGTCTGACTCGCGAACGCGTGCGTCAGATTCAGGTTGAAGGACTGCGTCGTCTGCGTGAAATCCTGCAAATGCAGGGGCTTGATATTGAAGAGCTGTTCCGTGCATAGTCACCATTAACGGTGACGAGAATAAAAAAATGGTGGGGTAACCCACCATTTTTTATGACTGAAACCGGAACGCGATTAACGCACGACCTGCGAGAGCAGGAAGTCCACCACCTCACCCGTTTTAATCATCTGTTTCTCACCCTGACGACGGTTTTTGTACTCGATATCATCGTTGTCCAGGTTACGATCGCCAATGACGATGGTGTGAGGAATGCCAATCAGCTCCATGTCCGCAAACATCACGCCTGGGCGTTCTTTACGGTCGTCCATCAACACTTCTACGCCATTGTCGCGCAGCTGCTGATAAATACGTTCCGCCACTTCTTTAACGCGGAAGGATTTATGCATGTTCATCGGCAGAATGGCCACCTGGAACGGTGCAAGCACGTCTGGCCAGATAATACCGCGATCGTCATGGTTCTGTTCGATCGCTGCGGCTATCACACGGGAGATACCAATACCATAGCATCCCATCGTCAGCGTCTGGTTACGGCCATCTTCGCCCTGTACCGTTGCCTTCATGGCTTCAGAATATTTGGTGCCGAGCTGGAAGATGTGGCCGACTTCGATACCGCGCTTGATCTGTAACGTGCCTTTACCGTCCGGGCTTTGATCGCCTTCTACCACATTACGCAGATCAGCAACCTGCGGCAGCGCAACGTCACGCTCCCAGTTGATGCCGAAGTAGTGCTTGCCGTCGATGTTGGCGCCCGCGCTGAAATCGCTCATTACCGCAACGGTTCTGTCGATGATGACAGGCAAGGACAGATTGACCGGACCCAGAGAGCCTGGACCTGCATTCACCAACGCGCGAATTTCTTCTTCCGTGGCGAAGGTCAGCGGACTTGCAACCAGATCCAGCTTCTCGGCCTTCACTTCATTCAGCTCGTGATCGCCGCGAACCAGCAGGGCAACCAGCGGGTGCGCGCTTTCTTCCGTCGCTTTCACCAGCAGCGTTTTAACCGTTTTTTCCACCGGCACGTCGAACTGTTCAACCAGCTCAGCGATGGTTTTAGCGTTGGGCGTTTCGACCAGGGTCATGTCCTGCGTCGGCGCGGCGCGTTCAACGTTCGGAGCAACCGCTTCGGCAAGCTCGATATTAGCGGCGAAGTCTGATTCGGTGGAAAAGGCGATGTCGTCTTCGCCGCATGCGGCCAGTACCTGGAATTCGTGAGACGCGCTACCGCCGATAGAGCCAGTATCCGCCTGCACGGCGCGGAAGTTCAGGCCCATACGGCTGAAGATTTTTGTGTATGCCGCATACAACGCATCGTAAGTCGCCTGCAGTGACTCTTGAGAGGTATGGAAGGAGTAGGCGTCTTTCATCAGGAACTCGCGCGCGCGCATGATGCCGAAGCGCGGACGGACTTCGTCACGGAACTTGGTCTGGATCTGATAGAAGGTCAGCGGTAGCTGTTTGTAGGAGCTGATTTCATTACGCACCAGATCGGTGATGACTTCTTCATGCGTCGGGCCCAACACGAATGGACGTTCGCCGCGGTCGGCGAAGCGCAGCAGCTCGGGACCATACTGTTCCCAACGACCGCTCTCCTGCCACAGGTCCGCAGGCTGAACGACAGGCATCGAAATTTCGATGGCGCCGGCGCTATTCATTTCTTCGCGCACGATACTTTCGACTTTTTTCAAAACGCGCAAACCCGTCGGCAACCAGGTATAGAGACCCGAGGCGAGTTTACGAATCATTCCTGCGCGCAGCATCAGCTGATGACTGATAACCTCGGCGTCGGCGGGCGTCTCCTTTTGAGTGGAGAGCAAATATTGACTTGTACGCATGGTGTTGTAGTTCCGTAAGAACGATAAATGGCGTGGGCCGAAGGGCCTGAGCATAAATAAAAAGTGGCTTAGTTTACCAGCGAGGAACGTTCCCCAAAAGAGATGCAGACGTTTTTTAACGGGTATCCAGGCATATTACTTCTGTTTGCCCGTTGGTCACTCTCCAACGCACGTTGAATTCCAGTAATAGCGCAGCATACTCCTTCTCATCATGGCTGGTTTTACGGTAGGCCGGACGTGGATCTTGTGCCAATACCTGGGTGATGAAACGGCGCAACTGTGGATGACGATCGTGCCAGGCGAGCAGCTGTTGTTCCGCCAGTGGAGAAAACATCACCGGCATGTCTGCGTCCGGTGCGCAGGGCGCGAAGCCTGCTTGTGCCTGTGGCTGGCTTTCGGCGAAGGGAAGATAGGGCTTAATGTCGATCACGGGCGTGCCATCCACCAGATCCAGACTGCCGAGTTCCAGCACCAGCTCGTGCTTGTCGGCACGAACGCCTTTGAGCTCGACCAGCGACATCCCGATAGGATTGGGACGAAACGTTGAACGGGTAGCGAAAACGCCCATCCGCGCATTGCCTCCCAGACGAGGAGGACGTACCGTGGGACGCCAGCCTGCAGACGCCGTCTGATGAAAAACGAACAGTACCCATAGATGGCTGAAGTCGGAAAGCCCGCGCACAGCTTCCGGTTGGTTGTAGGGCGGCAGCAGGTGTAGTTCACCTCCACCATCTTCAATCAGACCCGGTTGTCGAGGGACGGCAAACTTCTCTTTATAAGGGGAGCGGATAACACCGACCTGATCGAAGGAGAACTCGCTCATTGAGAGGAGACTTTCAGCGCAGTGCCTTCACAGATAGCCTGGCGATAGCAGCTGTCGACATCGCTCACGATCTGGCNCTCATGCAGCAGCACCGCATTCGCCTTCAGGCTTGTCGCCCGGCTTTGTAATCTTTTTCTTGCTGTGGCGATGCTCGGCTGAGGATCCTGCGCTGTTGCCTGGCATGAGGAACCGGAGACTTCGCCCATATCGTGGAAAGGCTTCCCTACCAGCTCTTCGGCGCTTTTGTACAGTACGGCAGGCGTAGCCGGAGGGGAGGGTTTAGTTTTAGGCGTCGTTTCAACGGCTGACGGTGTCTCGGGCTGGGATGTGGTAGGCGTAGTCGATTTGTGTAGCAGAGAACATCCTGTCAGCGACAGCGATAACATTACAATGGGCAAGGCACGCATAGCTTTTCCTCTGGCTTTCATAAGTGCGCTTATTGAAGCAAGCTATGCGAAAAATAACAAGACGGGCCGAGNCCCGTCAGTAGGATATTTTATCGTTTCATGCAATGGGAAACTTACCAACCTTTGACGGCACCGCCATTAAAAGTTTTCAACGCGGCCTGATTCACTTCATCAGACTGGTAAGCACTGACGAACTTCTTCACATTTTCCGCATCTTTATTGTCTTCACGGGCGACCAGCAGATTGACGTACGGAGAGTCTTTATCTTCGACAAACAGTCCGTCTTTGGTCGGCGTCAGATTGATCTGGCTGGCGTAAGTGGTATTGATAACGGCCAGGGCAATCTGGTCATCATCCAGCGAACGTGGCAACTGAGGCGCTTCCAGTTCTACCAGCTTCACATGTTTCGGGTTTTCGACGATGTCCAGAGAGGTCGGCAACAGCCCAACGTTGTCTTTCAATTTGATCAGCCCCTGTTTTTGAAGCAGCAACAGGGAACGGCCCAGGTTGGTCGGGTCGTTAGGAATGGCGATTTGCGCGCCGTCCTGCAGTTCGCTCAGAGATTTAATCTTTTTCGAATACCCTGCGATGGGATAAACGAAGGTGTTGCCGACGGACACCAGTTTGTAGCCGCGATCTTTGATCTGCTGATCCAGATAGGGTTTGTGCTGGAACGCGTTCAGATCGATGTCGCCCTTGCTCAACGCTTCGTTAGGCAGAACATAATCGTTGAAGGTGACCAGCTCAACGTCCAGACCGTATTTTTCCTTGGCCACTTTCTGGGCTACTTCCGCGACCTGCTGCTCGGCACCTACGATGACGCCGACCTTGATATGGTTAGGATCCTTTTCTTCCTGTCCGCATCCTGCCAGCGCCAGAGCACCAACCAATGCGCCTACTGCGGCGATAGATTTCAATTTAATAGCCATATTCCTTACCTCTGCTTAACAGTCTTGTTATCACGCACTTTCAAGGTGCATGGCAATGGAACAATTACTTGCGGGTGACAGCCCGAACTGCGCGATCGCCGCAGAATTGAATGATAAAAACCAACACAACCAACAGTACTAATACCGTATTCATCACAGTCGAGTTATAGCCGACATAACCATACTGATAACCGATTTGTCCCAGGCCGCCGGCGCCTACGGCACCCCCCATTGCAGAATAGCCCACCAGAGTAATCAACGTGATGGTCGCGGCGTTGATCAGGCCGGGCAGCGCTTCAGGCAGCAAGATTTTTTTGATGATTTGCATCGGCGTGGCTCCCATCGCCCGTGCGGCCTCAATCAACCCGCCGGGGATTTCCAACAACGCATTTTCCACCATACGGGCGATAAACGGCGCGGCGCCTACGGTCAGCGGTACGATCGCGGCCTGAAGGCCAATAGAAGTGCCGACAATCATGCGGGTAAAAGGAATCATCCACACCAGCAATATAATGAAGGGGATGGAACGAAAGATATTCACGATGGCCGAAAGCGCGCGGTAAAGTTTGGGATTGGCGATAATCTGTCCCGGACGCGTTATATAAAGAAGCACACCGACAGGCAGTCCCAGTACGAAACCGAAAAAGCCTGAAACCAGGGTCATCACAATTGTTTCCCACACGCCGCGGGCCATTAACCACATCATGGCTTCAGACATAACCGAGTACCTCTATATTTGCGTGGTTGTCTTGCAGGAATTTGATAGCTGCAGTGGTATCCGCTTCCGTGCCGGCCATTTCCGCCAGCATGATGCCGAACTTAACCCCGCCCGCGTAATCCATCTGCGCACTGATAATATTGTTGTTTACGTTGAAGCGCCGTGCGATTTCAGACAGCAGCGGAGCATCAACAGACTGACCGGTAAATTCCATGCGCAGCAGAGGAATACTGCCCTCATGAGGCGTTGGCGTCAGACGAGCGATATAGTCGTCCGGAATATCCAGATGTAATGTTGAATGAATGAACTTCTGAGCCAGCGGCGTTTTGGGATGAGAAAACATCTGTCCGACGGTGTCTTGCTCAATCAGACGCCCTTCACTAATGACGGCGACCTGATCGCAGATGCGTTTCACGACATCCATTTCGTGGGTGATCAACAGAATGGTCAACCCCAAGCGCCGATTGATATCTTTCAGCAACTCCAAAATCGCGCGAGTCGTAGCCGGGTCCAACGCGCTGGTGGCTTCATCGCACAATAGAACCTTGGGGTTGCTGGCCAACGCGCGGGCGATTGCAACACGCTGTTTCTGGCCACCAGACAGGTTGGCGGGATACACATCGTGCTTATCCGACAATCCAACCAGCTCCAGCAATTCATCGACGCGCTGTTTGATCTTGGCGGACGGCAGATTATCCAGCTCCAGCGGCAAAGCAACGTTACCGAATACGGTACGTGACGAGAGCAGATTGAAATGCTGGAAAATCATGCCGATTTGGCGGCGTGCGCGCGTTAACTGGCTATTTGATAACGCCATTAAATCCTGTTCGGCGACCAGAACGGTCCCTGATGTGGGACGCTCTAGTAGGTTAATGCAGCGGATCAAGGTGCTTTTACCCGCGCCAGAAGAGCCGATGACGCCATAGATTTGGCCCGCCGGAACGTGCAGCGTCACGTCGTCAAGCGCTGTGATGGCTCGACCGTTTTGCTGGAAAATCTTTGTAATATGAGAAAGTTTTATCATGAGTTCTATCAATAGGGGCCGCGGGCCGATGAATAACACTTACTTATACTGACCATTTGTTGTCGGGATGCTAAGGCGTCTAGACGTCCAAGTCAATCGAGATTGTAACTCTGCTATCATTCTATCCAGCAGCGAAAACTGCGATACTACGGCGCAATTTTCTCTATCGGGAGCAAAGTAAAGTGGCAACCAGCGTTCCAGCAATTTTTCTCGACCGCGACGGCACGATTAATGTCGATCACGGTTATGTACACGAAATCGATCAGTTTCAGTTCATCGACGGCGTTATCGATGCGCTGCGCGAGCTGAAGTCCATGGGATTTGCCTTGGTGCTGATTACCAATCAGTCGGGTATCGCGCGCGGCAAATTCACGGAAGACCAGTTCATGCAATTGACCGAATGGATGGATTGGTCATTGGCCGATCGCGGGGTAGACCTGGACGGCATCTATTTCTGTCCGCATCATCCGGAAGGTTCTGAAGAAGAGTATCGCCAGAAGTGCGACTGCCGGAAACCACAGCCGGGTATGCTGAAATCTGCCCAAGAGCATCTGCACATCGATATGGCTTCTTCTTATATGGTTGGCGACAAAGTCGAAGATATGCAGGCTGCCGCCGCTGCAGGGGTAGGAACTAAAGTCCTCGTACGTACGGGTAAACCGGTGACGGAAGAGGGCGAACAACTGGCTGATTGTGTAATAGAGAGTCTGGCAGACCTGCCAAAAGCCATAAAAAGCATAAAAAACAAGCGTTGAGACTGAAAAACGAGCGTATAGCAAAAAAGATTAAAAAAGGGGTTGTGCAACCCGGAGAGATCCCTATAATGCGCTCCCACTGACACGGCACAGCGGACAACGCGACGCGGTGACAGTCGGAGAAAAACGAAGAAAGTCGTTGACTCTGAATGAGGTAAGCGTAATATACGCGGCCTCACGTTAGTCGCCACGGCGGCAACGAAACGCTCTTTAACAATTTAATCAGACAATCTGTGTGGGCACTCACAAGACACTATCGCAACTAGATACGAAAAAGTCTTGAAGAGTGAACAACAGTTAATTCATTACGAATAAACAGTAAATTCTTTGAGCATCGCTATTAACTTAGCAAATCAAGCTTTTAATTGAAGAGTTTGATCATGGCTCAGATTGAACGCTGGCGGCAGGCCTAACACATGCAAGTCGAGCGGCAGCGGAAGGAAGCTTGCTTCCTTGCCGGCGAGCGGCGGACGGGTGAGTAATGTCTGGGGATCTGCCCGATGGAGGGGGATAACTACTGGAAACGGTAGCTAATACCGCATAACGTCGCAAGACCAAAGTGGGGGACCTTCGGGCCTCACACCATCGGATGAACCCAGATGGGATTAGCTAGTAGGCGGGGTAAAGGCCCACCTAGGCGACGATCTCTAGCTGGTCTGAGAGGATGACCAGCCACACTGGAACTGAGACACGGTCCAGACTCCTACGGGAGGCAGCAGTGGGGAATATTGCACAATGGGGGAAACCCTGATGCAGCCATGCCGCGTGTATGAAGAAGGCCTTCGGGTTGTAAAGTACTTTCAGCGGGGAGGAAGGCAGTGAACTTAATACGTTCACTGATTGACGTTACCCGCAGAAGAAGCACCGGCTAACTCCGTGCCAGCAGCCGCGGTAATACGGAGGGTGCAAGCGTTAATCGGAATGACTGGGCGTAAAGCGCACGCAGGCGGTTTGTTAAGTCAGATGTGAAATCCCCGAGCTTAACTTGGGAACTGCATTTGAAACTGGCAAGCTAGAGTCTTGTAGAGGGGGGTAGAATTCCAGGTGTAGCGGTGAAATGCGTAGAGATCTGGAGGAATACCGGTGGCGAAGGCGGCCCCCTGGACAAAGACTGACGCTCAGGTGCGAAAGCGTGGGGAGCAAACAGGATTAGATACCCTGGTAGTCCACGCTGTAAACGATGTCGACTTGGAGGTTGCGGTCTTGAACTGTGGCTTCCGGAGCTAACGCGTTAAGTCGACCGCCTGGGGAGTACGGCCGCAAGGTTAAAACTCAAATGAATTGACGGGGGCCCGCACAAGCGGTGGAGCATGTGGTTTAATTCGATGCAACGCGAAGAACCTTACCTACTCTTGACATCCAGAGAATTTAGCAGAGATGCTTTAGTGCCTTCGGGAACTCTGAGACAGGTGCTGCATGGCTGTCGTCAGCTCGTGTTGTGAAATGTTGGGTTAAGTCCCGCAACGAGCGCAACCCTTATCCTTTGTTGCCAGCGATTCGGTCGGGAACTCAAAGGAGACTGCCGGTGATAAACCGGAGGAAGGTGGGGATGACGTCAAGTCATCATGGCCCTTACGAGTAGGGCTACACACGTGCTACAATGGCGCATACAAAGAGAAGCGAACTTGCGAGAGTAAGCGGACCTCATAAAGTGCGTCGTAGTCCGGATTGGAGTCTGCAACTCGACTCCATGAAGTCGGAATCGCTAGTAATCGTAGATCAGAATGCTACGGTGAATACGTTCCCGGGCCTTGTACACACCGCCCGTCACACCATGGGAGTGGGTTGCAAAAGAAGTAGGTAGCTTAACCTTCGGGAGGGCGCTTACCACTTTGTGATTCATGACTGGGGTGAAGTCGTAACAAGGTAACCGTAGGGGAACCTGCGGTTGGATCACCTCCTTACCAAAGTGAAGTGCTAGTGAAGTGCTCACACAGATTGTCTGATGAAAAAGCAAGAGCAAAAGCGCACCTGTTGATGATGAGTCTCTGACTCATGCTGATGCGGAACGATTGAGCCGGAAGGCTGAGTCGGATTTCGTGTCCCCATCGTCTAGAGGCCTAGGACACCGCCCTTTCACGGCGGTAACAGGGGTTCGAATCCCCTTGGGGACGCCATACCGATAATGAGTGAAAGGCATTATCACCTGAATATCTTAAAGATGACTTTAACGAGTCGTGTTTAAGATATTGCTCTTTAACAATCTGGAACAAGCTGAAATTTGAAACGATGCAGCTGAACATGTCTCTCCGTGCAGTATTGAGATGTGATTTGGTTGTGTCAGAGTCTCTCAAATAATCGCAGCGTGAAGCGTGTCTTACGAGACACCTTCGGGTTGTGAGGTTAAGTGACTAAGCGTACACGGTGGATGCCTAGGCAGTCAGAGGCGATGAAGGGCGTGCTAATCTGCGAAAAGCGTCGGCAAGGTGATATGAACCGTTATACCCGACGATACCCGAATGGGGAAACCCAGTGCAATCCGTTGCACTATCGCAACATGAATACATAGTGTTGCGAGGCGAACCGGGGGAACTGAAACATCTCAGTACCCCGAGGAAAAGAAATCAACCGAGATTCCCCTAGTAGCGGCGAGCGAACGGGGAGGAGCCCAGAACCTGAATCAGTTTGTGTCTTAGTGGAAGCGTCTGGAAAGTCGCACGACAGAGGGTGATAGTCCCGTACACGAAGAGGCATGGATTGTGAGTTCGATGAGTAGGGCGGGACACGTGTTATCCTGTCTGAATATGGGGGGACCATCCTCCAAGGCTAAATACTCCTGACTGACCGATAGTGAACCAGTACCGTGAGGGAAAGGCGAAAAGAACCCCGGCGAGGGGAGTGAAATAGAACCTGAAACCGTGTACGTACAAGCAGTGGGAGCCTTGATTTATCAGGGTGACTGCGTACCTTTTGTATAATGGGTCAGCGACTTATATTCTGTAGCAAGGTTAACCGAATAGGGGAGCCGCAGGGAAACCGAGTCTTAACTGGGCGTTAAGTTGCAGGGTATAGACCCGAAACCCGGTGATCTAGCCATGGGCAGGTTGAAGGTTGGGTAACACTAACTGGAGGACCGAACCGACTAATGTTGAAAAATTAGCGGATGACTTGTGGCTGGGGGTGAAAGGCCAATCAAACCGGGAGATAGCTGGTTCTCCCCGAAAGCTATTTAGGTAGCGCCTCGTGAACTCATCTTCGGGGGTAGAGCACTGTTTCGACTAGGGGGCCATCCCGGCTTACCAACTCGATGCAAACTGCGAATACCGAAGAATGTTATCACGGGAGACACACGGCGGGTGCTAACGTCCGTCGTGAAGAGGGAAACAACCCAGACCGCCAGCTAAGGTCCCAAAGTCATGGTTAAGTGGGAAACGATGTGGGAAGGCCCAGACAGCCAGGATGTTGGCTTAGAAGCAGCCATCATTTAAAGAAAGCGTAATAGCTCACTGGTCGAGTCGGCCTGCGCGGAAGATGTAACGGGGCTAAACCATGCACCGAAGCTGCGGCAGCGACACTCAGGTGTTGTTGGGTAGGGGAGCGTTCTGTAAGCCTGCGAAGGTGACCTGTGAGGGTTGCTGGAGGTATCAGAAGTGCGAATGCTGACATAAGTAACGATAATGCGGGTGAAAACCCCGCACGCCGGAAGACCAAGGGTTCCTGTCCAACGTTAATCGGGGCAGGGTGAGTCGACCCCTAAGGCGAGGCCGAAAGGCGTAGTCGATGGGAAACAGGTTAATATTCCTGTACTTGGTGTTACTGCGAAGGGGGGACGGAGAAGGCTAGGTTATCCGGGCGACGGTTGTCCCGGTTTAAGCGTGTAGGNGGATGTTTTTGGTAAATCCGGAACATCATTAACACTGAGGCGTGATGACGAGTCACTACGGTGATGAAGTGACCGATGCCAAGCTTCCAGGAAAAGCCTCTAAGCTCCAGGTAACACGAAATCGTACCCCAAACCGACACAGGTGGTCAGGTAGAGAATACCAAGGCGCTTGAGAGAACTCGGGTGAAGGAACTAGGCAAAATGGTGCCGTAACTTCGGGAGAAGGCACGCTGGCGTTGGTGAAGGGACTTGCTCCCGGAGCTGATACCAGTCGCAGATACCAGCTGGCTGCAACTGTTTAATAAAAACACAGCACTGTGCAAACACGAAAGTGGACGTATACGGTGTGACGCCTGCCCGGTGCCGGAAGGTTAATTGATGGGGTCAGCCGCAAGGCGAAGCTCTTGATCGAAGCCCCGGTAAACGGCGGCCGTAACTATAACGGTCCTAAGGTAGCGAAATTCCTTGTCGGGTAAGTTCCGACCTGCACGAATGGCGTAATGATGGCCAGGCTGTCTCCACCCGAGACTCAGTGAAATTGAACTCGCTGTGAAGATGCAGTGTACCCGCGGCAAGACGGAAAGACCCCGTGAACCTTTACTATAGCTTGACACTGAACCTTGAGCCTTGATGTGTAGGATAGGTGGGAGGCTTTGAAGTGTGGACGCCAGTCTGCATGGAGCCAACCTTGAAATACCACCCTTTAATGTTTGATGTTCTAACGTGGGCCCCTAATCGGGGTTGCGGACAGTGTCTGGTGGGTAGTTTGACTGGGGCGGTCTCCTCCCAAAGAGTAACGGAGGAGCACGAAGGTTAGCTAATCCTGGTCGGACATCAGGAGGTTAGTGCAAAGGCATAAGCTAGCTTGACTGCGAGAGTGACGGCTCGAGCAGGTGCGAAAGCAGGTCTTAGTGATCCGGTGGTTCTGAATGGAAGGGCCATCGCTCAACGGATAAAAGGTACTCCGGGGATAACAGGCTGATACCGCCCAAGAGTTCATATCGACGGCGGTGTTTGGCACCTCGATGTCGGCTCATCACATCCTGGGGCTGAAGTAGGTCCCAAGGGTACGGCTGTTCGCCGTTTAAAGTGGTACGCGAGCTGGGTTTAGAACGTCGTGAGACAGTTCGGTCCCTATCTGCCGTGGGCGTTGGAAGATTGAGGGGGGTTGCTCCTAGTACGAGAGGACCGGAGTGAACGCACCACTGGTGTTCGGGTTGTGATGCCAATCGCATTGCCCGGTAGCTAAGTGCGGAAGAGATAACCGCTGAAAGNATCTAAGCGGGAAACTTGCCCCGAGATGAGTCTTCCCTGGGACTTCGAGTCCCCTGAAGGGCCGTTGAAGACGACGACGTAGATAGGCTGGGTGTGTAAGCGTAGCGATACGTTGAGCTAACCAGTACTAATGACCCGAGAGGCTTAACCTTACAACACCGAAGGTGTTTTTAGAGAGACGGAATTCAGCTTGTTCAAAGATTGGTTCTGGTGGTTGCACGGAGAGAGTGTGTAACGGCTGGAATGAAACAGAATTTGCCTGGCGGCGATAGCGCGGTGGTCCCACCTGACCCCATGCCGAACTCAGCAGTGAAACGCCGTAGCGCCGATGGTAGNGTGGGGNCTCCCCATGTGAGAGTAGGGAACTGCCAGGCATTAATTTAAGGTGCATAGCACCGGTTACTGGAAGCAGGTTATCCGGTAACGATACAGAATCGGTGGAGCGGTAGTTCAGTTGGTTAGAATACCTGCCTGTCACGCAGGGGGTCGCGGGTTCGAGTCCCGTCCGTTCCGCCACCCTATTTAGGGGCGTAGTTCAATTGGTAGAGCACCGGTCTCCAAAACCGGGTGTTGGGAGTTCGAGTCTCTCCGCCCCTGCCAAGAAATAACCCTTCACATCATGTGAAGGGTTTTTTTTGTCTTTTTTATATCCTATCCAAAGGATGAATCACACCCTCAGGCACACTTCCCTCTCTATTTTGAATAGAATTCTATCTTTCTAATCCCGAGCGGTTGGGGAATCACAAAAAACGTATTTTCTCACTGCATTTTTTCTTCTAAGTCACGGAGTAGTGATGGTATCTAGCAACGAAATAGGGACTTTCAGCAATTGCCGAATCAACGCTTGTTGGTCGCTATTTTGCAGCCATACGGCATAAAAAGAACGGCTAACCACAGGGGCGGTCTCGACGACTTGAAGTTCTTCATATTGCCGTTGCCAATGATTAGGCAAGAATGCACATCCTCTCAATGTAGATATCAACTGACGCGTTAGCTGGGCGGATGTGGTTGTCAGCACGGGCATATGGTCGCTCGGGAATAATCGGTTTTCCTGTTGATGAAAATCGGCTCCCCATTCGAGCTTGATATAGGGAATATTTTCTTCTGATTGTTGCCCCTTGACCGTAAAAAGCGATAACGAGAAATTTCCCAGTAATTGGCTGGCAAGTTCTTCCATTTTCGGGGGCTCAGTCGTGATAAGGAGATCCAACTGTCTATCAAGCAACTGGTGCACCAGAGACTGGCGTAGCGCGATTCTAGCCTCCAGTTGGAGCATTGGTCGTTGCTGATAGAGTTCATTGAGCCATGACGTCAAATAAGCCTCCCACAGAGAAGCCGTAGCGCCGATGGAAAGAAGGTTATGTTGCTGTGAGCGAGCAACCTCTTTCTTCGCGATAGACCAGGTGCCAATCAGGTTCTCGGCATAGGGCAACAGCCTTTCTCCTGCTGGCGTCAGTCGGATATTATTACGGTGTCGAGTGAACAGATTAGCGCCAAGTTGGTTCTCGAGTTGGCGGATACGAAAGCTAACTGCCGATTGTGTTAGATAGAGTGATTCCGCAGCACGACCGAAGTGCCTGGTTCTGCTCACTTCCAGGAAGGTTTTCAATAAGTCGGTGTCCATGCTGTTCTCCAAAAAAAATTTGTCGTGATGATTTAAATGTTTTGTTTTACAGGAAGTCAAGCCTATCTAATACTCCGCGCCATAAAGGGCACGACCATAAAGCATTAGGAGCGTGTAAAATGGCAGAAAGCTTCTCAACAACCAGTCGTTTTTTTGACAACAAATTCTATCCGCGTGGTTTCTCCCGACACGGTGACTTTACGATTAAAGAAGCCCAACTGCTGGAGCGTCATGGCCATGCATTGAACGAGCTTGATATCGGTAAACGTCAGCCGATCACGGACGAAGAAATCCAGTTTTTGGCCGTTTGCCACGGTGAACGTAAACCTGAAACGGAGTTGGAAAAGATCTGGATCAAATATACGACACGTGTTCGCCGTCCCAAACGTTTCCACACTTTATCGGGTGGAAAACCGCAGATGGACACGGTTGAAGAATTTACTGAAAGTGAAGATTGATCGAATGGGGACTCGGTCCCCATTTTTCTTTTTGACTGAAGGCTACTTCTCTTCAAGCCAAATTTTTATGTAATTGAATCAATAATCGATCCATACAGCGGTAGCTCAGGGCTTCTGCAAGATGTTTTCGGTTAATACTCACTTCCTCTGATAGGTCTGCAATGGTGCGGGCAACTTTCAAAATTCGATGCCAGGCGCGTACCGAAAGCCCAAGCTTGCTCATAACTTCTTCGAGATATTGCGCATCTTCAGATCTCAGATGACAGAACGTTTCAATTTCCCTGGGGCTTAGGTAGGCGTTGATCTTGTCCGCGCGTTCTAATTGCCGTTGTCGGGCAGCCAACACACGTGCCCGTACTGTGGCGCTATCTTCCCCCTGACTACGCTGTTTGCGCAGAATTCCCGGCGGCAACAGCGGCACTTCGATAGAGATATCAAACCTATCTAGAAAGGGGCCTGAGAGGCGGTTGAGATAGCGTAAAATTTGCTGCGCTGGCATGCGGTTATGAATGCCCTGATAGTGTCCTGATGGGCTCGGGTTCATCGCTGCGACCAATTGGAATCGTGCCGGATAGCAGACCTTGGCACGGGCGCGTGAGATGACGATCTCTCCCGACTCAAGCGGTTCGCGAAGCGAATCGAGAACGCGCCGCTCAAATTCCGGCAGTTCATCCAGAAAGAGAATCCCATTATGAGCGAGGGAAATTTCTCCGGGCTTAGGCAGAGAGCCGCCGCCAACCAAAGCTGCGATTGACGACGTATGATGAGGCGCCCGAAACGGCCTGCTACGCCACTTATCCGGTCCGCTATAACAGCTCACCAAGCTATTTATCGCCGCGCTTTCCAACGCCTCAGAGTCATTGAGTGGCGGCATCAATCCTGCCAACCGGCTCGCAAGCATGGTTTTCCCTGTACCAGGAGGGCCGAGAAACAGCAGATTGTGACCCCCCGCGGCGGCAATTTCCAGCGCACGCTTGGCTTGCTCTTGGCCGACGATATCCTGCAAATCAAGGTCGGACTCCGTTTGATGTTGCTCTGGTGGCAACAGGCGATTGCTCGACAGCGTGACCTTGCCATGTAAAAAAGCGCATACCTGCAGCAAATGATTCGCCAGCACCGCTTCACCCTCTGGAATCAGCGCCATCTCCCGTTGATTATCTTCGGGGACGATCAACTGCCTACCCGATTTCTGCGCTTCCAATGCTGCCGAGATAGTGCCGTTAACGCCTCGTAGTGCTCCTGAGAGACCCAATTCACCCAGGAATTCATACTCACTCAGTTTATTGCCAGGAACCTGTTCAGACGCCGCTAAAATCGCTAAAGCGATAGGCAGATCGTAACGCCCACCTTCTTTGGGAAGATCCGCAGGAGCCAAATTGACGGTAATTCGTTTGGCGGGAAAGGTGAAACCGCAGTTAAGCAGGGCGCTTCGTACCCGATCGCGTGCTTCCTTCACCGTGGTTTCCGGCAGGCCAACCAGCGTGAGTGCCGGCAGCCCATTGCTGATGTGTACCTCGATCGAGACCTCTGGAGCCTGCATTCCGATCGTTGCCCGCGTAAAGGCTATGGCGAGTGTCATCGTGTTTCCTCCCTTTGCGGGGAATTATGACCGCCGTTTTTTGTGGCAAAAGAATGTCAGAGTGATTTTGCGAAGCGGTGCGAGGAAATAATTAGGGCGCGCATTTCAGGTATGGAGAATTTCACCATACGGTATTCGGCCTGTGCCAAGTGAAAAAATGGAATTGGCTATTGAAGTCATTTATTAAATTTAATAACTGAATAATAAGAATTTTATTTTTCTTAAGACCGAAGTGGCCAAATAATCACGGAAAAAAAATGTTGTCAGCCCTCGTCTGACTATGGTAACTCTGTAGTCATTCGTTCGACACTGATTAATGAATAAACCGAAAATGAAAGCGTTTGCCCTCGTGATTAGCCTAGTCGTCATTAGCGTGGTGGTGATTATTAACCTACCGTGCGGGGCAGCACTTGGACGAAGAATGGCTTAAAAATCAAGGCCGAATTCAAGAAAAACCCCCGCACCAACTGGTCGGGGGTTTTTTTTATGGGGTCGAAATTCGTAACAAGGGAGCAGAGAATGTTCAACAGCATAAAATCCTGCCATACCCGAAAGAAGTTGAGGAAATAACTATGAATGGGGCTCAGTGGGTGGTACAAGCGTTGCGAGCGCAGGGAGTGGATAGTGTATTTGGCTATCCTGGTGGCGCAATCATGCCAGTTTATGATGCATTGTATGACGGAGGCGTCGATCACCTGCTATGCCGCCATGAACAAGGCGCTGCAATGGCCGCTATCGGCTATGCTCGAGCGACAGGTAAAGTTGGCGTGTGCATCGCCACTTCCGGACCGGGAGCAACCAATCTGATCACCGGTCTGGCGGATGCGCTGTTAGATTCTGTACCGATTGTGGCGATCACCGGTCAGGTCGGATCTTCACTGATTGGGACCGACGCCTTCCAGGAAATCGATGTTCTTGGCCTCTCGCTGGCGTGCACTAAACACAGTTTTCTTGTCGACTCCCTCGAATCCTTACCGGAAATCATGGCGGAAGCCTTTGCTATCGCCCAAAGTGGACGTCCGGGACCGGTACTGGTCGATATCCCCAAAGATATCCAGCTGGCCGAAGGCGGCGAATTTACCCCTTACGTTCCCTCTCCGGCAGAAACCGACAGCCTGCCGACGCAGGCGCTGACCGATGCCAATACATTGCTGGCTCATGCCAAACAGCCCGTGCTGTATATCGGCGGCGGCGTGGGAATGGCGCGTGCGGTTCCCGCTTTGCGCGAGTTTTTGGATACAACGCAGATCCCCTGTGTCGTGACCTTGAAAGGGCTTGGCGTCGTCGAGACGGATTACCCTTTCTACCTCGGCATGATCGGGATGCACGGAACCAAAGCAGCGAATCTCATGGTACAGCAATGTGACCTGCTCATTGCCGTGGGCGCGCGCTTTGACGATCGCGTGACCGGTAAACTCAACACGTTTGCTCCGAATGCCAGTGTGATTCACATGGATATCGACCCGGCAGAACTGAACAAGCTGCGTCAGGCTCACGTGGCGTTGCAAGGGGATTTAAACCAACTGTTGCCCGCATTAAAACAGCCGCTGCGTATTGATGCCTGGCGTCAGCAGGCGACGTTGATGAAAGCCGAGTATCCGTCACGCTACGATCATCCGGGTGAAGCCATCTATGCGCCGGCCCTGCTGAAAACGTTGTCCGAACGGATGCCGGCTAACACCGTCATCACCACCGACGTGGGACAGCATCAGATGTGGGCTGCCCAACATATGCGGGTCAATCGTCCGGAAAATTTCATTACGTCCAGCGGCCTCGGCACGATGGGGTTTGGGGTGCCTGCCGCAGTGGGTGCTCAGGTCGCGCGGCCTGATGATACGGTTATCTGTATCTCCGGTGACGGTTCTTTCATGATGAACATCCAGGAACTGGGCACGATCAAGCGAAAGCGTCTGCCGATGAAAATCGTGCTGTTAGACAATCAACGATTAGGCATGGTGAGGCAGTGGCAGGAGTTATTCTTCGAAGAACGCTACAGCGAAACGACGCTCTCCGATAACCCTGACTTCCTGACGCTAGCGAGCGCATTTGGTATCCCCGGCCAAAGCATTACCCGTAAAGACCAGATTGATTCCGCTTTGAACGCACTGTTGAACAGCGACGGGCCGTACCTGTTGCATGTATCTATCGATTCGTATGAAAACGTCTGGCCGCTGGTGCCGCCCGGTGCCGGCAATGAAACTATGTTGGAGGAGAACGAATGAAACGCCATCAGATTTCAATTCAGGCCCGTTTTCGAGCAGAAACGCTGGAACGTGTGTTGCGCGTCACTCGCCATCGCGGGTTTCAGGTTTCCGCCATGAACATGTCGTCGGAGAACGACGGCGCCCAGTTAAATATCGAACTGACCGTTGCGAGCCAGCGGCCGGTCGATTTACTGTCAACCCAATTAAGCAAACTGCTGGACATCTCGCGCGTTGAGATCCAGTCACTGAAAGCATAATAGATACGTGCCTGAGGCACCGAGAAGGAAATTAACAATGACAAAGAAAGCTGACTATATCTGGTTCAACGGCGAAATGGTTCCTTGGGCTGATGCAAAAGTTCACGTGATGTCTCACGCCTTGCACTACGGTACTTCCGTCTTCGAAGGCGTCCGTTGCTATGACTCTCACCGTGGGCCGGTTGTGTTCCGCCACCGCGAGCATATGCAGCGTCTGCATGACTCCGCCAAGATCTACCGTATGCCGCTGTCTCAGAGCGTCGACGAACTGATGGAAGCGTGTCGCGAAACGCTGCGCAAAAACAACTTATCCAGCGCTTATATCCGTCCGTTGGTGTTCGTCGGCGATGTCGGTATGGGCGTGAACCCGCCGGATGGCTATAAAACAGATGTCATCATCGCGGCCTTCCCATGGGGAGCTTATCTGGGCGAAGAAGCCCTGGATCAGGGTATTGATGCGATGGTGTCTTCGTGGAACCGCGTGGCGGCCAACACGATCCCGACCGCGGCCAAAGCTGGCGGTAACTATCTGTCCTCGCTGCTGGTGGGTAGCGAAGCCCGTCGTCATGGCTATCAGGAAGGGATCGCGCTGGATGTTCATGGTTACGTTTCCGAAGGCGCTGGCGAAAACCTGTTCGAAGTGAAAAACGGCATCATCTTCACACCGCCGTTCACCTCTTCCGCGCTGCCGGGGATTACCCGCGACGCCATTATCACGCTGGCGAAACAAAAAGGATTCGAAGTCCGCGAACAGGTGCTGTCCCGCGAATCACTCTATCTGGCTGACGAAGTCTTCATGTCTGGTACTGCCGCGGAAATCACGCCAGTTCGCAGCGTCGATGGCATTCAGGTGGGTATCGGAAAATGTGGTCCTGTCACCAAGCAGCTTCAGCAGGCATTCTTCGGCCTGTTCACGGGTGAAACAGAAGATAAATGGGGCTGGCTGGATCCGGTTAACCGTTAATCACATCACCGATTTTCTTTTCTTACCGGCAGCGCGCTTTGCTGCCGGTCATCTGTTTTAAACTGGAGTAATCAGAGTATGCCTAAGTACCGTTCAGCCACCACCACGCATGGTCGTAATATGGCTGGAGCGCGAGCCTTGTGGCGCGCCACAGGGATGACCGACGCCGATTTCGGCAAGCCTATCATTGCCGTTGTGAACTCGTTCACGCAATTCGTTCCCGGGCACGTTCACCTGCGCGATCTGGGCAAGCTGGTCGCGGAGCAGATCGAAGCATCCGGCGGCGTAGCCAAAGAGTTCAATACCATTGCGGTCGATGACGGCATCGCGATGGGTCACGGCGGTATGCTCTACTCCCTGCCTTCCCGCGAATTGATTGCGGATTCCGTGGAGTACATGGTGAACGCACACTGCGCTGACGCCATGGTCTGCATTTCCAACTGTGACAAGATCACCCCGGGAATGATGATGGCGGCTTTGCGCCTCAACATTCCGGTGATTTTCGTTTCCGGCGGCCCGATGGAAGCCGGTAAAACCAAACTGTCCGATCAGCTGATCAAACTGGATCTGGTCGATGCCATGATTCAGGGCGCCAATCCGAAAGTCAGCGATGAAGACAGTCTGCAGATCGAACGTTCGGCCTGTCCGACCTGCGGCTCCTGCTCGGGTATGTTTACCGCCAACTCAATGAACTGTCTGACCGAGGCGCTGGGCCTGTCGCAACCGGGTAACGGTTCTTTGCTGGCGACGCATGCTGACCGTAAACAGCTGTTCCTCAACGCCGGTAAGCGCATCGTCGAGCTGACCAAACGTTACTACGAGCAGGATGACGAGAGCGCGTTGCCGCGTAACATCGCCAACAAACAGGCCTTCGAAAATGCGATGACGCTGGACATCGCGATGGGCGGCTCCACCAACACGGTTCTCCATCTGCTGGCTTCCGCGCAGGAAGGCGAGGTCGACTTCACCATGGAGGATATCGATCGCCTGTCGCGCAGGGTTCCGCATCTGTGCAAAGTCGCGCCGAGCACGCAGAAATACCACATGGAAGACGTTCACCGCGCGGGCGGCGTGCTGGGTATTTTGGGCGAGCTGGATCGCGCCGGTCTGCTGCACCGTGATGTGACCAACATTCTGGGCATGTCGCTGCCGGAAACGCTGGCGGCCTACGATGTCATGCAGACTCAGGACGAAAGCGTGAAGAAAATGTATGCGGCGGGCCCGGCGGGTATTCGTACCACACAGGCTTTCTCGCAGGATTGTCGTTGGGATTCGCTGGATACCGACCGTAAGGAAGGGTGTATCCGCACCAAGGAATTCGCCTACAGTCAGGACGGTGGTCTGGCCGTACTGTACGGCAACCTGGCGGAAGACGGCTGTATCGTTAAAACGGCAGGCGTGGATAAAAACAGTCTGGTGTTTACCGGTCCGGCCAAGGTGTACGAGAGCCAGGATGATGCGGTAGAAGCCATTTTGGGCGGCAAGGTCGAAGCTGGCGATGTCGTGGTCATCCGTTACGAAGGTCCGAAAGGCGGTCCGGGGATGCAGGAAATGCTGTATCCGACCAGCTTCCTGAAGTCGATGGGTCTCGGCAAAGCTTGCGCGCTGATCACCGACGGACGTTTCTCGGGCGGAACGTCCGGTCTGTCCATCGGCCATGCTTCGCCGGAAGCGGCCAACGGCGGCCTGATCGGGCTGGTGGAAGACGGCGATACCATCGCCATCGATATTCCAAACCGGGGAATTGTACTGGATGTCGCCGAGGGCGAGCTGGCCCAGCGCCGGGAAGCGCAGCTGGCGCGCGGAGACGCGGCTTGGACGCCGAAGAACCGCGCTCGTCAGGTTTCATTTGCATTACGTGCCTACGCCAGTCTGGCGACCAGCGCTGACAAAGGTGCCGTCCGGGATAAAAGCAAGCTGGGAGGCTAAAGCTGATGGCAGTTTCACAACCCCTTTCCGACGCCCCTTGCGGCGCGGAATATCTGCGGGCGGTTCTCCGCTCGCCGGTGTATGAAGTCGCGCAGGTCACGCCGCTGGAGCGGATGGACAAGCTATCTGCCCGTTTGGGCAATAACATTCTGGTGAAGCGGGAAGATCGCCAGGCTGTTCATAGTTTCAAACTGCGCGGCGCCTACGCCATGATGGCCGGGCTAAGCGATGAACAGAAGTCCCATGGCGTGGTGACGGCTTCGGCCGGCAACCATGCTCAGGGTGTGGCGCTCTCCGCCAATCGTCTGGGCATTAAAGCCCTGATCGTCATGCCGGTCGCCACGGCGGATATCAAAGTCGATGCCGTACGTGGTTTCGGCGGCGAAGTGCTGTTGCATGGCGCTAACTTTGATGAGGCCAAAGCCAAGGCTATCGAACTGTCTGAACGGGATAAAATGACCTTCGTTCCGCCGTTCGACCACCCGGCCGTGATTGCCGGGCAGGGCACGCTGGCAATGGAACTTTTGCAGCAGGATGCGCATCTTGATCGGGTTTTCGTCCCGGTCGGCGGCGGCGGCCTGGCGGCGGGCGTGGCGGTATTGATTAAACAGCTGATGCCGCAAATCCAAGTCATCGGCGTTGAAGCTGAAGACTCTGCTTGCTTGCGCGCCGCGCTGGATGCGGGCGAGCCGGTGGATTTGGCTCGCGTCGGTCTGTTTGCGGAAGGCGTGGCGGTCAAACGTATCGGCAACGAGACTTTCCGTCTGTGCCGGGAGTATCTGGATGATGTCATCACGGTCGATAGCGACTCGATCTGCGCCGCGGTCAAAGACTTGTTCGAAGACGTGCGTGCGGTTGCTGAGCCATCGGGCGCGTTGGCGCTGGCCGGGATGAAGAAATACATTCAGCAGCATAACATTCAGGGCGAGCGTCTGGCGCACGTGCTGTCCGGCGCCAACGTCAACTTCCACGGGCTACGCTACGTATCTGAACGCTGCGAGCTGGGCGAACAGCGGGAAGCGCTGATGGCGGTCACCATCCCTGAGCAGAAAGGCAGCTTCCTGAAGCTATGTCAGCTGCTGGGCGGTCGAGCCATCACCGAATTCAACTATCGCTACTCCAGCGACGAAGAAGCCTGCATCTTCATGGGCGTCCGCCTCACGCGCGGTCATGAAGAACGGCAGGAAATTCTGTCCGATCTGCAGGCGGGCGGCTATCAGGTGGTCGATCTGTCTGATGATGAAATGGCGAAATTGCACGTGCGTTACATGGTGGGCGGGCGGCCGTCCAAGCCGCTGCAGGAAAAACTCTATAGCTTCGAGTTCCCTGAATCGCCGGGTGCGTTGCTGAAATTCCTCATTACGCTGGGAACGCACTGGAATATTTCTCTGTTCCATTATCGTAGCCACGGCACGGACTATGGCCGCGTGTTGGCCGCGTTTGAACTTGCCGAGCGCGATGCCTCGTTTGAGCGCCACTTGCAGGATCTGGGTTATGAGTGTCACGAAGAAACCCAAAATCCGGCTTTTCGATTTTTTATGAAAGGCTAAGACGACGCTAAGTTTCGCGTATCGGTAGACCGTCGCGCGCCCGCTGGATGTTCTTCAGCGGGCGCGTTATCGGTTGGGGAAAAAGCGGGTGACCGTTTCCCACCTCCCCTCATTTTTTACGGTGGTCATGAGCCATGACGACAGGATTCAACGGATTTTCACAACAGGGACTCACCTTTTTGCTGCAGGTGCGTCAACACAACAGCAAAGAGTGGTTCGAGGCGCATCGAGCCGACTACGAGGCCACGCTCCTGGTTCCGTTTCGCGCGCTGCTGGAATCGCTTGGCATCACGATGCTGCAAATCGACGAACATTTCGAAACGCGCCCCACCAAAACCCTGTCGCGTATCCACCGGGATACCCGTTTCTCTCGGGACAAGTCCCGCTATCGCAGCACGATGTGGCTGACGTTTAAGCGCAGCCGTAAAAACTGGACGGATGCGCCGACCTACTTCTTCGAAATCAGACCGGACAGCTGGCACTACGGGTTGGGTTACTACAGCGCCAGCCGACCCACGATGGAGTTGTTTCGTCAGACATTGCGAGAAAATCCGCATCGTTTTCTCAAGGTCGCGGCCTGTCTGGGAGACGAATTTACGCTGGAAGGCGAGAGTTACCGCCGACCGCTCATCAAAGACCAGCCCGCGGCGCTGGCGCACTGGTATAACCGCAAATCGCTGGCGGCGGTGGCTTCCCGTCAGGATATGTCCCCGTTGTTTAGCGGCGAATTAGTGACGATGCTGGCCGAGGGCTTCACCCGGCTGGAGCCGTTATACCGCTATCTGATGGACATTGAGAGGATGAAACGGGCCGAGCAGGCAGGCGCTTTCAACGCCTCGTCCGACCGGTCTCTGCCGCCGCAACGTTAATTCCTCTGCGGCATCGATCGCGCTATTGCGTCTCCTGTAGCGTCTCCCAGAAGGCGGCAATCAGTGGTTCGCTCAGGCGCTTTTTCTGCATACAGATCCCGAGCGGGATAGGCTCCAGAATTTGTTCCTGCAAGACGAACACACGCTTACGCACGGGTTCAGGGCTATTTTCCAGCACGACGTCGGGGACCAGCGCCACGCCACACCCCACCGCGACCATCGACACCATGGCTTCATGTCCGGCGACGGTCGCATAGATGAGCGGATTGGCGATCTTCTGATGGCGGAACCAGCGTTCGGTGAGTTTTCTGACCGGTCCGTACTGCGGCAAAATGAAGGGAACCTGAGCCCAGTCAGGGTCAGGATCCTGCATTTGCACCTGGACAGGACAAGGCATCGTGGGGATGACCAGCGCGATGCGAATGTTGCCGATGGGGATGAAAACCATGCTGGGCGGCAGCGTCTCGGGATGGCCGGCGATGCTGAGATCGGCGACGTTCGAGCGCACCTTGTCTACGGCGTCGGCGGCATCGCCCGTCGTCAGCTTGATTTCCACCAGCGGGTGGCGTGCGCGGAAGCGATCCAGAATCGTGGGNAAATGACTATAGGCACCCGTCACAGAGCAAAATACCCGTAGTTCGCCGCTAAGCGACTGGCCATGCTGCGACATCGCCAGCTGCATCTGCTGGTACTGCAACAGCGTTTGCTGGGCGAAAATTTTCAGATGCTCGCCGGCCTCGGTCAGTCGTACCGTGCGGTTATCCCGTAGAAACAGCGCCTGCCCGATGTCTTCCTCCATACGCTGTATCTGGCGCGACAGGGTCGACGGGCTGATATGCATAGCCTTGGCGGTGTGACCAAAATGGTGACTTTCCACCAGATGCAGGAATAATTTGAGATCGCGTAAATCCATCGGATGCAGGCCCTGTTTTTTATGTTGCAGATTATGCAATGTAGCGTTGTTAATATATCAATTTAAGCAATGCAAATCCTGTCATATGATGTGTCTATTCCGGGGCCGCCGAGGCGGCAACCCAAAGAAACAACGGCAACCAACACATCATTATGGAGCATCTCCACATGGCTAACTACTTTGATACCTTGAACCTGCGTCAGAAGCTGGCGCAATTGGGTAAATGTCGCTTTATGAATCGCGACGAATTTGCTGATGAAGCTAACTACCTCAAGGGCAAAAAAGTCGTGATCGTGGGATGTGGCGCTCAGGGGCTAAACCAGGGGCTGAACATGCGCGATTCCGGTCTGGATATCGCTTATGCCCTGCGTAAAGAAGCTATTGCCGAGAAGCGTGCGTCATGGCGTAAAGCGACCGAAAACGGTTTTACCGTCGGCACTTATGAAGACCTGATCCCGCAGGCGGATCTGGTGGTCAACCTGACGCCGGACAAACAGCACTCCTCCGTGGTACAGGCCGTACAGCCACTGATGAAACAGGGCGCTGCGCTGGGTTACTCTCACGGTTTCAACATCGTGGAAGTCGGCGAGCAAGTGCGTAAAGACATTACCGTCGTGATGGTTGCGCCGAAATGCCCGGGCACGGAAGTGCGTGAAGAGTACAAACGTGGTTTCGGCGTGCCGACCCTGATCGCGGTTCATCCGGAAAACGATCCGAAAGGCGAAGGCATGGCGATTGCCAAAGCCTGGGCCGCAGCGACCGGCGGTCATCGTGCGGGCGTTCTGGAATCCTCCTTCGTGGCTGAAGTTAAATCCGACCTGATGGGCGAACAGACTATCCTGTGCGGCATGCTGCAGGCGGGTTCTCTGCTGAGCTTCGACAAACTGGTCGCAGACGGCGTTGAACCAGCCTATGCGGAAAAACTGATTCAGTACGGTTGGGAAACCATCACCGAAGCGCTGAAACAGGGCGGTATTTCTTTGATGATGGATCGCCTGTCTAACCCGGCGAAACTGCGTGCTTACGCGCTGTCTGAACAGCTGAAAACCCTGATGGCGCCCCTGTTCCAGAAACACATGGACGACATCATCTCCGGCGCGTTTTCCCGTGGCATGATGGACGACTGGGCCAACGGTGACGTGAAGCTGCTGACCTGGCGTGAAGAGACCGGCAAAACCGCGTTCGAAAACGCACCGCAGTTCGAAGGCAAGATCAGCGAGCAGGAATACTTCGACAACGGCGTGCTGATGATCGCCATGGTGAAAGCCGGGGTTGAGCTGGCGTTCGAAACAATGGTGAGCTCCGGTATCATCGAAGAGTCCGCTTACTACGAATCTCTGCACGAACTGCCGTTGATCGCGAACACCATCGCCCGTAAGCGTCTGTACGAAATGAACGTGGTTATTTCCGACACCGCTGAATACGGTAACTACCTGTTTGCCAACGCCGCGGTGCCGCTGCTGAAAGAGAAATTCATGAGCAGCCTGCAGCCGGGCGATATCGGTAAATCCGTTGCCGCTACCGCCGTTGACAACGCGCAGCTGCGTGACGTCAATGAAGCCATCCGCAACCATCCTATCGAAGTCGTCGGTAAGAAACTGCGTGGCTACATGACCGATATGAAACGCATTGCGGTTGCCGGATAATTCTTAACGTCGATAAGACGTTATCCCGGTAATAACAAAGGGCGNAACGAAAGTTGCGCCCTTTTTGATCGTGCCCATCCCCAACGGAATCAGCGCGAGAGCGGCGGATGGATCACCCGTCAGCCCGGTTCTCGAGATTAACGGCGATAGAGCACTTTGATGATGTGGTAGCCGAACTGGGTTTTGACCGGTCCGCAGGGCTTGAGCAGCTCGCAGGAGAACACGGCTTTATCAAACGTCGGCACCATATCGCCCTGACGAAATTCGCCCAGGTCGCCGCCGTTGCGTTTTGACGGGCAGGTGGAAAACTTCTTGGCCAACTGCTGGAAGTCCGCGCCTTGTTCTAACTGGGCCAGAATGTCGTTGGCCTGCTGTTCCGTATCAACCAGAATGTGCAGCGCCGAGGCTGTTTTTGCCATGGTATATACCTTTTTAATCGGGGGTTGCTGGCAGGCACTGTAACCCGCGTCCAATACCAATAGCAATGCGCCGTGTCTCGTCGGCGATCGGTTCTGCCACTCTTCCCAGCGCGAGTTTTGCTACAATCGCCTTCCGTTTGAACAAAGAGCAAGACAGATCCATGCGTTTAAATCCCAGCCAACAACACGCCGTCGAGTTCGTGAGCGGTCCCTGCCTGGTCCTGGCCGGCGCCGGTTCCGGCAAAACGCGCGTCATCACGCAAAAGATAGCCCATCTGATACGGGAGTGCGGCTATCAGGCGCGGAATATCGCGGCGGTCACCTTTACCAACAAGGCGGCTCGCGAGATGAAAGAGCGCGTGGCGCAGACGCTGGGGCGGAAAGAGAGTCGCGGCCTGATGATTGCGACTTTTCACACGCTGGGACTGGAGATTATCAAGCGCGAATATGCCGCGCTGAACATGAAATCCAATTTTTCCCTGTTCGACGATCAGGATCAGCTGGCGCTGCTCAAGGAGCTCACGGAAACCTGGCTGCAAAATGATAAAGAGTTGCTGCAACAGCTGATCTCGACGATCTCCAACTGGAAAAACGATCTGATCGAACCGGCTCAGGCCGCGGCGCTGGCGCGATCCGAGCGGGATCGTCTATTTGCGCACTGCTACCAGCTCTACAGCGAACATCTGCGCGCCTGCAACGTGTTGGACTTTGACGATCTCATCCTGCTGCCGACGCTGTTGTTCCGGCGTGATGAACAGGCCCGCGAACGTTGGCAGCATCGCCTGCGCTATCTGCTGGTGGACGAATATCAGGACACGAACACCAGCCAGTACGAACTGGTCAAACAGTTGGTGGGTCGCCGCGCGCGCTTTACCGTGGTGGGTGATGACGACCAGTCGATTTACTCCTGGCGCGGCGCGCGTCCGCAGAACCTGGAGCTGCTGCAACACGATTTCCCTGCGTTGCAGGTGATTAAACTGGAGCAGAATTACCGTTCGTCCGGACGCATTCTGAAAGCGGCCAATATCCTGATCGCCAACAACCCGCATGTCTTCGAGAAACGACTCTACTCGGAGCTGGCGTACGGCAACGAGCTGAAGATTATTACCGCCAATAACGAGGATCATGAAGCCGAACGCGTCGTGGGCGAGCTGATCGCGCATCACTTCATCAATAAAACTCAGTATCGCGACTACGCTATTCTTTATCGCGGCAATCATCAGTCGCGGCTGTTCGAAAAGGTGCTGATGCAGAACCGCATTCCCTACAAAATTTCCGGTGGCAGCTCTTTCTTCTCTCGTCCGGAAATCAAGGATCTCTTGGCCTACCTGCGCGTGTTGACCAATGCTGACGACGACAGCGCGTTTCTGCGCATCGTGAATACGCCGAAAAGAGAAATCGGCCCGGCCACGCTGAAGAAGCTGGGTGAATGGGCGAATCAGCGCAACCGCAGCCTGTTTAACGCCAGCTTCGATGTGGGGCTCTCTCAGGTGCTGACCGGCCGCGGTCTCGAATCGCTCCAGCGTTTCACGCAGTGGCTGGCTGAGATTGCGCGTCAAACGGAGCGAGAGCCTGTGGCGGCGGTGCGCGATCTCATCCACGGGTTGGATTACGAAAGTTGGCTGTATGAAACCTCCCCCAGCCAGAAAGCGGCGGAAATGCGCATGAAAAACGTCAACCAGCTGTTTACCTGGATGACGGAGATGCTGGAGGGGAGCGATCTGGACGAGCCGATGACGCTGACGCAAGTCGTCACGCGCTTCACGTTGCGCGACATGATGGAGCGCAACGAAAGCGAAGAAGATCTCGACCAGGTGCAACTGATGACGCTGCATGCGTCTAAAGGGCTGGAGTTCCCCAATGTCTATCTGGTGGGGATGGAAGAAGGGTTGCTGCCGCATCAGACCAGTATCGATGAAGACAACGTCGATGAAGAGCGGCGATTGGCCTACGTCGGTATCACACGAGCGCAAAAGGAGCTGACCTTCACGATGTGTCGGGAGCGTCGCCAGTATGGTGAACTGATACGTCCGGAGCCGAGCCGTTTTCTGTTGGAATTGCCGCAGGATGACGTTCAGTGGGAAACGGTAAGAAAAGTCGTGAGTGCGCAGGAGCGGATGCAAAAGGGGCAAGGGCATCTGGCGAATATTCGTGAGCAGCTGGCGAAGGCCAGAGAGAAAAAGTAGTCAGGCCGTTACGCCGCCGGAGAAGCCGAACGCCGGGTGATTGTTGTTGACGAGGAGCACGTGTCGTTTTCCCCATAGATGTGTGCGTGGTGCTGAAATGAAAACGCCAGGCGAGATGACTCGCCTGGCGGAAAGCAGGTTGCGCTATTACTGGGTCCGCGTTTTGCCTTCAATGGTCACGTTTTTCACCGTGCCGATTTTCCACGGCGTCGTGCCGTTAAGCAGATTCGTGAAGGCCACATGGCTGAACGTGCTGTCTTGCATATCGTTTATGGAGGCCGGAGGGACGCTGTCCAGTTTCACGTTGCTGAAATTCAGCTGACTGTGCCAAATCCCCTTCGCACTGTCGCCCACAACCTCAATCGACGGATAGGCGCCGGACGTGCCCTGTACGGTGACGTTGCTGACCGCAAAGTCGTAGAAGCGGGCGGGCGTTTTGGCTGCCGGGTAATCTACGGTCGCGTTCGAGTCCGAATAGCTCAGCGTGACGACCACCGCCTGTTTAACGATGTTCTTCATCGCATTGTTACGAAATACCACGCCATGTGCGCCCCCGCCGATATCCGGCGCGCTTTTGGCGCGCAAGCCCACGTCGGTTTTCTGCATCACGTTGTTCTCCGCCACAATATCTTGTATCCAGGCCCCGGTATGGCTGCCGGTCACTATCGCGCCATGTCCCATACGGAAATAGTTGTTGAACAGCCATGCGCCTTTCATCGGCTCTTGCTGGTTGGCGTTTTCGCCGGTGCCGGCGGCGAAGTTGATGCAGTCATCGCCGGTGTCGAAGACGTTGTTAAACGCCATCACGTTCTGGCTGTTGCCAAACTCCACTCCGTCGGCGTTGTTGGCGTCATAGGTCTGATGCGTCAGGCCATTCACCACCGCATTGTGGTTTTCCAACAGCATAATGCCGTGGAACGCCGGATTCCGGACGGTAAAGTCCGCGAGGTAGACGTTTTCCACACCGCGTAGCGTCATCAGGCTGGAGCGGCCCTGGCCGTAGGCCAGTTTCGCGTCAACGCCATTATTGACCAGCTTATCCACCTGATTTTTAGCCAAAATACCATCCTGGCTCACTTTGCTGCTATTGCTGGCGACGTATTGCGGCAGCGCCGTGCGGGCTTCGTCCGTCACCGTGGCGGTGGTTGCACGCTTCCAGCCATTGCCGTCGATAACGCCCTGACCCACGATACGGATGTTCTTGAACGTCCCCGGCGTACTGCTGTTTTGGTCGATCGCATTAATTAATGAAGCCGGGCGGGTAAAGGTGGAGTAGGGGTATAGCTTATAGCCGTCAGGATAATCGCTGGGGTTGTCCGACCCCAGCAGCGTCGCCCCCTTGACCAGATTAAGCGTCATGTTGCTTTTCAGCCATAACGCGCCGGTTTTGAATACGCCGGCAGGAATGTCTACCCGACAGCCCGGTTTGCACGCATTAATGGCTTTCTGGATAGCGGCCGTATTCAGCGTCACGCCATCGCCTTTTGCGCCATATCGAGTGATGTTCAGCACCTGCGGCGTGCTGGCGGTTTTTGCGGTAACGGCGTTGCTGTCACCGGATACGGTGCCGTCGGCATAAACGACTCGAACGGTAAATTGATACTCGGTATTGGCCTTCAGATTATCGATTCGCGCGTTATGTATCACGATCCGATGCTGGAAGTTGGCGGTGTCATTCTTGTAAAACGCCGATAGGTAGCGGCCGGTGGGGGCGTTGGACGCGTTCATCTTGCTCGCCAGACCGATAAGCCGTCCGCCCTGATAAATCTGATAGTCGACGATGTTGGATGTGTCTTCCGGCGCGTCCCACACTAACACAATGCTGTGGTCATCATACGCCAGCGTCGGTACGCGCAGCTGTTGGGGAAGGTTATCGGCACCTGACGATGCGCAAGTAAACAGTAACAATGCGGCGGCCGCGCTCTGGGAATAGCGCCCGGGCAGGGAGAATCCTTTCATCCTTAATCCTTCATTTTTGAAAATTAGGTGTATGCCGTAATGACGAGTTGTTAGGAAAACGTGCGTTACGGCGGCGATACGTCCTGTATCGATTCAGGGCAGCAAAAACATCGCAGATTTTGAGGCGCGAGGGAAGGCAAGGGCAACAAAATGTTACCCTTTACCGACTGATCAGGCAGGGCTTTCTTCAATAATGAGCGGCCAGTGCACATAGCTTTGCCAGCGACTCTCCTGCTCCAGCATTTCGGCCCGTAGCGGATACTGGGATAGCCATCCGGCAGGTAAAATGACCCGCAGCGTTTCGCCTTCTGCGCGTAGTCTGACGGCCGGCAGCGTATCGTCCCGGCGGCGACTCGCGAAAATAATCGCCAGTCGCAGCAGGCGACATAAATGCTGTGCCTGGCTCACCGGCAGCGCGTTTTGCTGCGTCAGCGGAATAGGATCGAGCGTATTGCACTGATTGTGGAGCAGAGTGGCTAGCAGTTTTTTCTGAGCGGGTGTAAAACCAGGGAGATCGCTATTACGGATGAGATAGGCGGCGTGATGGGAAGCCTGACGGAAGTCGATGCTGAGTCCGATCTCGTGAATCAGACTCGCGCTGCGCAGAAGCTCCCGACATCGATCGTCCAATTGCCAGTCCTGGACCAGCTGCTGTGCGAAATTGTCCGCCAGCGCGCTGACGCGCCGCGCCTGCTCGGCATCAAGAAGATAGCGCTGTTGCAGATTATGCAAGGTGCGGGAGCGGATATCCTGTCCGATGGGCAAATGCAGCATGCCATACACCAGTCCTTCGCGGAGCGCGCCGCCGGCTAACGTCATGGTTTGGATGCCCAGTTCGTGAAAGATCGCCAGCAGGATGGACAGGCCGCTTGGGAAAACCAGCGCGCGTTCCAGCGTCAATCCGTCGATTTCGAGTTCTTCCAGCTTGCCGCATTGGATCGCGCGCAGTTTGAGCTGCTGTAGCTTCGTCAGCGTGATGTACTCATCCATCCCCTGAGCGACCATGATTTCCTGCAGCGCCTGTACGGTGCCGGAGGCCCCAACGCAGATCTGCCAGCCTTGCGCCAGCAGGCTTTCTTTTACCGTACGCACCATTTCACGTGCGGCTGCTTCAGCGCGGGCAAAATTGTCTTCGCCCAGATTTCGATCCGCGAAGTAGCGTTCCAGCCAGGTCACACAGCCCATCGGCAGGCTGAACAGCTGTTTGGTTTGCGCGCCGGTGCCTGTCGCCAGTTCGGTACTGCCACCGCCGATATCGACGACCAGCCGTTGTTCAGGACCGCCTGTCGTGTGGGCGACGCCCTGATAAATGAGTCGAGCTTCTTCTTCTCCGCTGATCACCTGCACCGGCACGCCCAAAATGCGTTTAGCCTTGTCCAGAAACTCGTCGGNGTTGGCAGCGAGCCTGAGGGTCGCCGTTGCGACGACACGCACCTGATCCTGCGGAATATCCTGCAGGTGTTCCGAGAACAGTTTCAGGCACTGCCAGCCGCGCTCCATCGCTTCCATGGACAGGCAACTTTGCTTGTCCAGTCCAGCGGCCAGTCGCACTTTGCGTTTGATGCGGGACATGGTCTGTATGCTGCCGGCGACTTCCCGGACGACCAGCATATGAAAGCTGTTGGAGCCTAAATCAATGGCGGCGTAGAGCGAAGAAGAACTTAGCATCGACATGAGAGCATCAACCCTGCCGTCTACGGTTGTTGTTACGAGGACCACTGCTGCGTCGCTGTGAATTCTGGCGACGTGGACCGGAGGCAGAGCGTGGACGCGTCAGGCGTTTTGGCGGCGGAAAATCACTCAGCAGCGCTTCGCTATTGTATTTGCTGACCGGAATACGGTGTCCTGTGTACTCTTCAATCGCCGGCAGGTTCAGCGCGTACTCTTCGCAGGCCAGGCTGATGGAACAACCGCTTGCGCCGGCACGGCCGGTTCGACCGATACGGTGAACATAATCTTCGCAATCATCCGGTAAATCGTAGTTGAAGACATGCGTGACCAGCGGAATATGGAGGCCGCGTGCGGCGACATCGGTCGCAACCAGAATATCGATATTGCCGTGGGTGAAATCTTCCAGAATGCGCAGGCGTTTTTTCTGCGGCACATCGCCGGTTAGCAGTCCGACGCGGTGACCATCTGCGGCCAGATGACCCCAAACGTCTTCGCAGCGATGCTTGGTATTGGCGAAGATGATGCAACGATCCGGCCACTCTTCTTCGATGAGGGTCTGCAGCAGACGCATCTTCTCTTCGTTAGACGGGTAGAACAGCTCTTCTTTGATCCGGTGACCGGTTTTCTGCTCCGGTTCCACTTCCACATATTCCGCGTTGTTCATTTGCTCGAAAGCAAGTTCACGAACACGGTAGGACAACGTGGCGGAAAACAGCATGTTGAGACGCTGATCGGTGGCGGGCATGCGTCGGAACAACCAACGGATATCTTTAATGAAGCCCAGATCGTACATGCGATCCGCTTCATCCAGCACCACAACCTGAATCGCGCCCAGATTGACGTAGTTCTGCTTGGCGTAGTCGATCAAACGACCGGTGGTGCCGATCAGAATATCAACGCCGCTCTCCAGCACCTTCAGCTGTTTGTCGTAGCCGTCGCCGCCGTAGGCCAGGCCCAATTTCAAACCGGTGGCCTGCGCCAGCGCTTCAGCGTCTGCGTGGATTTGCACGGCGAGTTCACGCGTCGGCGCCATAATCAGAGCGCGAGGCTGGTTGGTTTCGCGTTCAGCCGAAGCGGGATGGGAAAGCAGATAATGGAAAGTAGACGCCAGGAACGCCAGCGTCTTGCCGGTACCGGTTTGCGCTTGACCTGCGACATCACGGCCTGACAACGTCAGTGGTAATGTCAGTGCCTGAATCGGCGTACAGTTATGAAACCCTTTACTTTCAAGCGCTTCTATAACCTGCGGGTGCAGTGCGAAGTCGGAAAACTTCTGTTCGGTTAAGTGTGTTTTGCTCATAGTATGGTAGAATATCAGCTAACTATTGCTTTACGAAAGCGTATCCAGTGAAATAAGAAATAAAGCCAACCCCGAGGTTGGTTAATGCTACACCAACTGGTTGGACATAATCCTGCGGAGTAAAACATGAGCGATAAAATTATTCACCTGACCGACGGCACTTTCGATAAAGACGTATTGCAGGCCGAGGGCGTAACGCTGGTTGATTTCTGGGCTGAATGGTGTGGTCCTTGTAAAATGATCGCTCCCATTCTGAATGAAATCTCCGAGGAATACGCGGACAGATTAACTGTAGCCAAACTCAACATTGATGAAAACCCGGCTACGGCACCTAAATATGGTATTCGCGGAATCCCGACTTTGCTGCTGTTCAAAAATGGCGAAGTGGCGGCCACGAAAGTCGGCGCATTATCGAAAGGTCAGTTGAAAGAGTTCATCGAAGCTAACCTGTAATTCGTACTGAACAGGGCGGTTCCCTGGGCGTCTTTCGGCAATGAGAATTTCTCTTACTGACCGCTGGACGCCCACAGGGAAGCATGCTAGATTCATCCTCACTGCATATCGTACTTACCTGTAGTTTGAGCTCTTCGGGCTTGAGCCTAAAGTTAGAATCTAAAGCAATATTCTGTGTCAAAATCGGAAAAAGTCATTTAAGTTAACGATGTTCTTCCCCCCGGTTTGGCAATCTGACAGTTATAAATTAATTTGTTTTGAAGGTGTCTTCGATCTTTGCCGTGTGTATGCGCAGAGCCCGCATGATTCAGTCCGGCACAAAGCTGGCATTCGGTGATTGAAGGCCGTTATAAGAGGCACGGATGATCCTGCCATACCATTCACGTTAATAGTTCGAGATTTACCCCGAGTTTAAGAACCCACCACTATGAATCTTACCGAATTAAAGAATACGCCAGTTTCTGAGTTGATCACTCTTGGCGAAAATATGGGGCTGGAAAACCTGGCCCGCATGCGTAAACAGGACATTATTTTCGCCATACTGAAGCAGCATGCAAAGAGTGGCGAAGATATCTTCGGCGATGGTGTGCTGGAAATATTGCAGGATGGGTTTGGTTTTCTACGTTCCGCCGACAGCTCCTACCTCGCCGGTCCCGACGATATCTACGTTTCTCCCAGCCAAATCCGCCGCTTCAACCTCCGTACTGGCGATACCATTTCCGGTAAAATTCGCCCACCAAAAGAAGGCGAACGCTATTTCGCTCTGCTGAAAGTCAATGAAGTCAACTACGACAAACCGGAAAATGCCCGCAGTAAGATTCTGTTCGAAAACCTGACGCCGCTGCATGCCAACTCGCGTCTGCGTATGGAACGCGGCAACGGTTCGACGGAAGATTTGACGGCGCGCGTTCTGGACCTGGCTTCTCCGATTGGTCGCGGTCAGCGTGGTCTGATTGTGGCGCCGCCGAAAGCGGGTAAAACCATGCTGCTGCAGAATATTGCGCAGAGCATCGCTTACAATCACCCGGACTGCGTGTTGATGGTACTGCTGATCGACGAACGTCCGGAAGAAGTGACCGAGATGCAGCGTCTGGTGAAAGGCGAAGTGATCGCTTCCNCCTTCGACGAACCGGCATCTCGCCACGTTCAGGTTGCTGAAATGGTGATTGAGAAAGCGAAACGTCTGGTTGAGCACAAGAAAGACGTCATCATTCTGCTGGACTCCATCACCCGTCTGGCTCGCGCCTACAACACGGTCGTTCCGTCCTCCGGTAAAGTGTTGACCGGTGGGGTCGACGCTAACGCCCTGCATCGTCCGAAGCGTTTCTTCGGTGCGGCACGTAACGTTGAGGAAGGCGGTAGCCTGACCATTATCGCCACCGCGCTGGTCGATACCGGTTCGAAGATGGATGAAGTGATTTACGAAGAGTTTAAAGGTACCGGTAACATGGAACTGCACCTTTCTCGTAAAATCGCAGAAAAACGCGTCTTCCCGGCGATTGACTACAACCGTTCCGGTACGCGTAAAGAAGAGCTGCTTGCCAGCTCCGAAGAGCTGCAGAAAATGTGGATTCTTCGCAAGATCATCCACCCGATGGGAGAGATCGACGCCATGGAATTCCTGATTAACAAACTAGCCATGACGAAGACCAATGATGAGTTCTTCGACATGATGAAGCGTTCGTAAATTACGCTACCGGTTTGATAAAACGCCACGCTGAGTCGTGGCGTTTTTTATTTTGCTCTATAATGCTGGCGTGGAAGAGTTTTGGCGTAATCACGTGCTGCTTAACGCATCACTCCATGCCTTGCCCATATACCGTTTTGTCCTGTGCTTTTCATGCTTTGTCTATGAAAAGTTAGGTAAAAATAAGGCATTCATAAAACAGCCAGTTGTATTATCAAGCGCTGTAAATCGTGAACTTACTCATTATGAGTACTCAATTAGCGTCTACATTTCTGTTTTCTTTTCTTTTTCTGCTGCTGGCTCGCAAAGTGGCGAGAAAAAATGGGCTCGTTGATCGCCCTAACTTCCGTAAACGTCATCAGGGACTGATACCGTTGGTGGGAGGAATTTCGGTTTATGCCGGGGTCTGCTTCACTTTTCTCATGACCGATGACTATATTCCGCATGCTCGCCTCTATCTGGTTTGCGCGGGCATTCTAGTCGTCGTCGGCGCGCTCGACGATCGCTATGATATCAGCGTGCGGCTTCGCGCGACGGTACAGGCCGCGGTCGCGGCGGCGATGATGGGGTTTGCCGGTCTGACGCTTCAGCACCTGGGGTATATCTTTGGGGACTGGAATCTGAGTCTGGGGCCTTTCAACTATTTGCTGACGCTTTTCGCCGTTTGGGCTGCGATAAATGCGTTCAATATGGTTGATGGCATCGACGGGCTATTGGGCGGGCTGTCCAGCGTGTCATTCGGCGCGATCGGCATTCTGCTTTATCACAGCGGAAACCACAGCCTGGCGCTGTGGAGTTTCTCGATGATTGCCGCGACCTTACCCTATATCCTCCTGAATCTCGGCGCTTTCGGCCGACGGTACAAAGTCTTCATGGGCGATGCGGGCAGCACCATGATGGGCTTTACGGCAATCTGGCTCCTGTTGCAAAGTACGCAGGGAGAAGCCCCCCCGATCAACCCGGTGACGGCGTTGTGGATCATCGCCATACCGCTGATGGATATGGTCGCCATCATGTATCGTCGTCTGCGCAAAGGCATGAGCCCTTTTTCCGCGGATCGACAGCATATCCACCATCTGATCATGCGGGCAGGTTTCACCTCTCGTCAGGCGTTTGTGCTGATTACGCTGTCAGCCGCTGCGTTGGCGGCGATAGGCATGGCGGGAGAGTTTCTGCCATTTATTCCTGAATGGCTGATGCTAGCCTTATTCCTGCTCATGTTCTCCCTCTACGGCTTCTGCCTGAAGCGTGCGTGGCGGGTGGCGCGTTTTGTGAAGCGGGTAAAACGTCAGCTGCGCGAGCGGTCTTACTCTCAACCACGATAATCTGGGGATAGAATGAGTACAGAGAATCACGTTGTCCGGCATAACCAGTGGGATAATGAACTGGATATCCGCGGCCTGTTCCGGGCGCTTTGGCAAGGAAAACGCTGGATCGCCGGTTCAGCCATAATGTTTGCGGCCCTGGCTATGCTGTATGCCTGGCTCGCGCCGCAAGAGTGGAGCGCCACGGCGATCACGGATAAACCCACCGTGAATATGTTAGGCGGTTTCTACTCGCAGCAGCAGTTCCTTCGCAACCTGGATGCCAAATCTTTTGCGACCCCGCCCGCAGAGCAGCCTCCTATCACTGCGGAAGCCTACGCGGAGTTTGTGATGCAGACCGCGGCGTACGATACACGACGTGATTTCTGGCTACAGTCTGCCTATTATCGTGCGCATCAAAAAGGCGACGCGAGAGCGGACGCCGCGTTGCTGGACGAATTGGTCGATCAGATTCAGTTCACGCCGTATGACGAAGCCAAAAAAACCAACGATAGCGTGAAACTGACGGCGGAAACGTCGGCCGATGCGAATGTCCTGTTGCGCCAGTACATTGCATTCGCCAGCCAGCGCGCCGCGTCGCACCTTAACGAGGCGCTTGATGGCGCTTGGGCGGCTCGCNCTGTTTTTATGCGTTCGCAGATCAAGCAGCAGGAATCCGTCGCGAAAGCGGCCTACGATCGTGAGCTGCACGTCGTCGAACTGGCTTTGCAGGCCGCTCGCCAGCAAGGGATTCGCCAGAATGCGGCGGACACGCCCGCCAACCAGCTGCCGCCTTCTGAGCTTTTCCTGCTGGGCGTGCCGATGTTACAAGCGCGACTGGAGCTTTTGCAGGCCGGCGGCCCGCAATATGACAGCGATTACGACCGAAACCGGGCGCTGCTGAATACGCTGCTGGTGGGACCTGTGGTTGAAAAGCAGTTCCAAACCTACCGCTATCTCCGCACGCCGGAAGAGCCGGTGAAACGCGACAGCCCGCGTCGCCTGCTGCTGCTGGTCATGTGGGGCAGCGTGGGATTGGTGATTGGCGCAGGCGTAGCATTGGCGCGTCGTCGCTGACAGGTGTTGCCTGTGGCGGAACGCCCTATTTTATCTGACTAAAGAGCATCGAATGTGAAAGTCCTGACGGTTTTCGGCACCCGCCCAGAAGCAATTAAAATGGCGCCATTGATCCACGCATTGGCTCAGGATGCGTTTTTTGAGTCAAGAGTCTGCGTCACGGCTCAGCACCGGGAAATGCTGGATCAGGTCCTGGAACTGTTTGGGATTGAGCCCGACTTTGATCTCAACATTATGCAACCGGGGCAGGGGCTTAGCGAGATCTCATGCCGTATCCTCTCGGGGCTGAAACCTGTTTTAGAGGCGTTCCGTCCCGATCTGGTGCTGGTGCACGGCGACACGTCTACCACGCTGATGGCCAGCTTGGCCGCGTTCTATCAGCGCATTCCGGTCGGGCATGTCGAAGCGGGGCTGAGAACGGGCGATATCTTTGCGCCTTGGCCGGAAGAGGCGAATCGAACGCTCACCGGCCATCTGGCGCAGTACCACTTTGCGCCGACAGACAGCGCCCGGTTGAACCTGCTCAAAGAAAACGTGCCTGACGCCGCCATCAAAGTGACCGGTAACACGGTGATTGATGCGCTATTCTGGGTTCGGGACCTCATCGCCCGCGATCCTAAACTGAACCAGCCGTTACAGGCGCAGTACGCCTTTTTGTCCGAACAGCGCAAAATGATCCTGGTTACGGGCCACCGTCGGGAAAGTTTCGGCGATGGTTTCGAGCGGATATGCAGCGCTCTGGCCGCCATCGCCCAGCGTCACCCGGACGTCCAGATTGTGTATCCGGTGCACCTCAATCCCAACGTCAGCGAGCCGGTAAATCGCATTCTTAGCGGCATCGACAATATTTTCCTGATACCGCCACAAAATTATCTGCCGTTTGTTTATCTGATGAACCGGGCTTACCTGATTCTGACGGATTCGGGCGGCATTCAGGAGGAGGCGCCTTCGCTCGGGAAGCCGGTCCTGGTCATGAGAGACACAACCGAACGGCCAGAGGCGTTGGCATCTGGCGTCGTGCGGCTAGTCGGCACCGATGCGACGAAGATTTTGCATAACGTCTCGGCGCTGCTGACGGATGAGTCAGCCTACCTGTCCATGAGTCAGGCGCAGAATCCCTATGGCGACGGTCACGCCAGCCAGCGTATCCTCGCGGCATTAAAAGAAAATCAGGTAATATCATGAGTTTTAATACAATTTCAGTCATTGGCTTGGGGTATATCGGTTTGCCCACAGCCGCGGCATTTGCATCGCGGCAGCACAGCGTGGTGGGGGTTGATGTTAATCGCCGCGCCGTGGAGACGATCAATCGCGGCGAAATTCACATTGTTGAGCCGGATCTGGAACAAGTGGTCAGCACGGCCGTGGCCGAAGGTTATCTGCGCGCCTCTGAGCGCCCCGTGCCTGCCGATGCCTTTCTTATCGCCGTACCGACGCCGTTTAAGGGCGACCACGAGCCGGACCTGAGCTACGTTCGCGCGGCCGTTGAGTCTATCGCTCCCGTGCTGGTGCCCGGCAATCTGGTCATTCTGGAGTCGACCTCTCCGGTCGGCACGACCGAACAAATGGCCGAGTGGCTGGCGCAGGCGCGTCCTGACCTGACGTTTCCACAACAGGTTGGCGACGCGGCGCAAATCAATGTGGCGTACTGCCCGGAACGCGTATTACCCGGGAAAGTGATGGTGGAGCTGATCAAAAATGACCGCGTCGTAGGCGGCATGACGCCGACCTGTTCGGCGCGCGCCTGTAAGCTCTATCGTCTCTTTCTGGAAGGTGAGTGTGTGGTTACTAACTCCCGCACCGCTGAAATGTGCAAGCTGACGGAAAACAGCTTCCGCGATGTGAACATCGCCTTCGCCAACGAGCTTTCGCTCATTTGCGATGAACAGCAGATCGACGTTTGGGAACTCATCCGATTGGCAAACCGCCACCCTCGCGTCAATATCCTGCAGCCGGGGCCGGGCGTCGGCGGTCACTGCATAGCGGTCGACCCCTGGTTTATCGTGGCGCAAAATCCCGCGTTGGCGCGGCTGATCCATACCGCCCGGCTGGTCAACGACGCCAAGCCGCAGTGGGTGGTGGACCAGGTGAAAGCGGCCGTCGCCGAAGCGTTAGTGAATACTGACAAACGTCCGAGCGAGCTTCGCGTGGCCTGTTTCGGGCTGGCGTTCAAACCCGATATTGACGACTTACGCGAAAGTCCGGCGCTGGATGTCGCGACCCGGATTGCCGAATGGCATACGGGAGAAACGCTGCTCGTCGAGCCGAATATCCGCCAGTTGCCTGATTCGCTGCGTGAGAAGGCGACGTTGGNGGACTGCGCCACTGCCTTACAAGCCGCTGATGTATTGGTCATGCTGGTCGATCACCGTGCGTTCCGCGCGATTGCGCCCGAACAGGTCAGCCAACGTTGGGTGGTGGACACCAAAGGCGTGTGGCGATAGCCGCCCCGCCGATAACCTCCTTCGCACGATAACAGGACATCGCTTATGCCGCTGCATGCCAATGTGGAACCTCTGAGCTGGGAAAGCGCGTTTTTTCATCGCGCCAGCGGCAGGCTGCTGTTTTCCGATACGGCGCCGGTGCTTAGCGGAGCGGCGCTGGCTCCGTACGACATCGTTCAGGCGAAAATCCCGGCGGATGAGACCACGCGGGCGGACGCGCTGTCCGCACTGGGCTTTCGGCTGGCGGAAAGCGAGGTCGATCTTAGCGTGTCTTTAGCCGACCGGATGGTCTCCGAGGCGCTCGACGGCGTACGTCGGGCCGTGGAGAGCGATATCCCCATGCTGCGCGAGGCGGCTCGCACGACGTTTGCGCTCAGCCGTTTTCGCACGCCGTGGTATGCGCCGGAAGACAGCGGACGATTTTATGCCCGCTGGGTGGAAAATGCGGTGCTCGGAACATTTGACGACGTGTGTCTGGTGCTGGAAGACAGTCGCCACCGGCCTGAGGGGTGGGTGACGTTGCGACAGCTGCCGGAGCAGGAGGCACGCATCGGTCTACTGGCGGCGTGGCCGGGACAAGTCGGACGCGGCACAGGCCGCCGCCTGATGCAGGCGGCGGAGGCGTGGTGCCGACAGCAGGATGTCCTACGTTTACGGGTGGCGACCCAACTTGGCAATATTGCGGCGTTGCGGCTTTATCTCGGCGGCGGCGCGCGAATCGACAGCACAGCCCATTGGCTATACAGGTGACGATATGATCCCATTCAATGCTCCGCCCATCGTAGGCTCCGAACTGGAATATATGCAGGCTGCCATGCGCAGCGGCAAGCTGTGTGGAGACGGCGGTTTCNCCCGCCGCTGTCAGCAGTGGCTGGAGCACTATTCCGGCAGTCCCAAAGTGCTGCTGACGCCTTCCTGCACCGCTTCGCTGGAGATGGCTGCGCTGTTGCTGGATATCCAGCCCGGCGACGAGGTCATCATGCCGAGCTATACGTTCGTGTCGACGGCGAATGCCTTCGTGCTGCGCGGCGCCACAATCGTCTATGTCGATATCCGCCCGGATACGTTAAACATCGATGAAACCAAGATCGAAGCCGCGATCACAGACCGTACCCGCGTTATCGTGCCGGTGCATTATGCGGGCGTGGCGTGTGAGATGGATGCCATTATGGCCCTGGCGCAGAAACACGGGCTGTACGTGGTGGAAGACGCCGCGCAGGGCGTGATGTCCAGCTATAAGGGACGCCCGCTGGGCTCGATAGGCCACATCGGCTGCTTCAGTTTTCATGAAACCAAAAATTACACGGCGGGCGGTGAAGGCGGGGCGACGCTGATTAACGACCCCGCGCTGATTGACCGTGCGGAAATCATTCGCGAGAAAGGCACCAACCGCAGCCAGTTTTTCCGCGGCCAGGTTGATAAGTACACCTGGCGCGATTTAGGCTCCAGCTACCTGATGGCGGATATCCAGGCGGCTTATCTGTGGGGGCAGCTGGAAGCGGCGCAGCGGATCAACGAACGTCGACTGCGCCTGTGGGACGCCTATTATGCCGCGTTCCATCCGCTGGAACAGGCGGGTAAGCTGGAACTGCCGACGGTCCCGGCTGACTGCGTACACAACGCCCACATGTTCTATCTGCGGCTGCGTGATAACGAACAGCGCAACGACTTCATCAACTATATGAAAGAAGCCGAAATTCTGGCCGTCTTCCACTACATTCCGCTGCACAGCAGCCCGGCCGGACAGCAGTTTGGACGTTTCTCCGGGGAAGATAGCTTTACCACGCGTGAGAGCGAGCGGCTGGTGCGCCTGCCGCTGTTTTACAACCTGCGCAACGTGAATCAGCGTACCGTCATCAGCACGGTGCTGAGCTTCTTCTCCTGATATGTCGCTCGCCAAGGCATCAGTCTGGACGGCCGCCTCAACGCTGATCAAAATCGGGGTAGGTCTGGTCGTCGTCAAGCTGCTGGCCGTCTCTTTCGGGCCCGGCGGCGTAGGACTGGCGGGAAACTACCGCCAGCTGATCACCGTGCTGGGCGTGTTGGCGGGCGCTGGCATTTTCAACGGCGTCACCAAATACGTCGCGGAATATCAGCAACATCCGTCGGCGCTGCGTTCTCTGCTAGGCACCGCGACGACGCTGGTCACTGCTTTTTCTCTCGTGCTGGCGCTTGTGCTATGGCTGGCGGCGACGCCGATAGCGGGAGCGTTGTTTGGTGATGCGCGTTACGTCTCTGTGGTTCGGGCGTTGGCGCTGCTTCAGGTCGGCATCGCCTATGCCAACCTGTTTTTGGCGATCCTGAAAGGGTATCGCCGTGCGCGAGGTAATGCGCTGGCGATTATCGCAGGCAGCCTGATTGGGTTACTGGCGTATTTGGCCTGTTTCTGGCTGGGCGGCTACCACGGCGCGCTGGTCGGTCTGGCGTTGGTGCCGGCGTTAATCGCGATTCCGGCAGCCTGGTGGCTTCAGCGTTCGACCCCGCTGCGCTGGCCGATGCTTAAGCCGTTCTGGGAGCGGATAGTGGCGGGGCGTCTGGCGAAATTTACCCTGATGGCGTTGATGACGGCGGTGACGCTGCCGGTGGCGTATATCAGCATGCGTAATTTGCTCGCCGCGCATTATGGTTGGGATGCCGTCGGGATCTGGCAGGGCGTCACGACGATTTCCGACGCCTATCTGCAGTTCATCACGGCGGCGTTTAGTGTCTATCTGCTGCCGACGCTGTCACGGCTGACCGAACGCAGAGATCAGGCGCGGGAAATTGTCACTGCGCTGAAGTTTGTCCTGCCTACGGTGGCGGCGGTGAGTTTTGTCGTCTGGCTGCTGCGCGATGCGGCGATTTGGCTGCTGTTTTCACATCAGTTTATTGCGATGCGCGACCTCTTTCCCTGGCAATTGGCTGGGGATGTGATGAAAGTGGGTGCTTACGTCTTTGGCTATCTGGTCATCGCGAAAGCTTCCTTGCGCTTCTACCTGTTGACTGAAATCAGCCAGTTTCTCCTGCTGATGGGATTCGCACATTGGCTGATCCCCCTGCATGGCGCACTGGGCGCGGCACAGGCTTATATGGCAAGCTATCTGGTCTATTTCCTGCTGTGTTGCGGCATATTCATTATTTACTGTAGGCGAGCATGACCCCCTTAATTCACGTGCTGGGTGCGGATATTCCTCACCATAATCAGACGGTACTGCGTTTCTTCAACGATGTGCTGGCCCCGACGCTGCCCGCTGAACAGGTGCGGCGCTTTATGGTGGTGGCCCCAGAAGAAGCCGCATGGCTGCAAAATCTGCCGGCGCTGGCCGTCGACTGCTATCCTGACAAACGTGCGCTGGCGAAAGCGGTTGTCGCGCAGGCCAGAGCGCACTGTGATACCCGTTTCTTCTTTCATGGCCAGTTCAATCCGTGGCTGTGGCTGGCGCTGCTGACGGGGGGTATCCGTCCCGCCCAGGCTTATTGGCACATTTGGGGCGCTGACCTGTATGAAACGGCGAGCGGCATGGCTTCTCGTCTGTTCTATCTGATGCGTCGCCGTGCGCAGGGGCGCATTGGCCGAGTGTTCGCAACGCGCGGCGATTTAAACTATTTTGCGCAACGGCAGCCGCAGATTCCCGCCAAACTGCTCTATTTCCCCACGCGCATGGACCCGGCGCTGGTTGCGTCAAACGATCTGAAAGGTCAGGCCGGGCCGATGACCATTTTGGTCGGCAACTCCGGTGATAGCACCAACCGCCATATTGAGGCGCTGCGGGCGATTCACGAGCAGTTTGGCGAACGTGCGCGGGTGATTGTCCCCATGGGCTATCCCGAGAATAACGATGACTATATTGCACAAGTCCAGCAGGTCGGCGATACGCTGTTCGGGGTGAAACGCTTTCAACTGCTGCGTCAGAAGATGGCGTTTGACGATTACCTGGGAATGCTGCGCCGTTGCGACCTGGGCTACTTCATCTTTGACCGCCAGCAGGGCATTGGTACGCTGTGCCTGCTGATACAGTTCGGCGTTCCGTTCGTCATTAGCCGTCACAATCCGTTCTGGCAGGATCTGCAGGAGCAACATTTGCCGGTGCTGTTTTACGGCGAACCCTTAGATGAGGCGGACGTACTGGAAGCTCAACGGGCGCTGGCGCGGGTCGATAAACGGTACATTGCGTTTTTCAATCCAAACTACATTCATGGCTGGCGTCAGGCACTGGCGCTGGCGGCGGGAGAGCCAGTATGACCGAATGGCAGGTCAGCGGACTTCTGGGGGTGTACCTCGTCTCCGTGCTGTTCATCCTGTTTCTGACGTGGCAAGAGTTCAGACGGGTGCGATTCAACTTTAACGTGTTGTTTTCGTTATTGTATCTATTGACTTTCTATCTCGGCTTCCCGTTTACCTGCCTGCTGGCGTTCCGGTTTAATGTGGCGGTAGNTCCGGCGCAGTACCTATTGATGGCTCTGCTATCGGCGACGGTGTTCTACGCCATTTATTATGTGACGTATAAAACCCGGCTGCGCGCCTCGCCTGTGGTTTCTTCCCCCCCAATGCTGAGATTCTCCCGGGTAGAGACGCATCTGGTCTGGGGACTGCTGGCGCTGGTGGCGGTGGTGACCGTCGGCATCTTCTTTCTCCACAACGGCTTCTTGCTGTTTAAGCTGCGGGCCTACAATCAGATCTTCTCCAGCGATGTGTCTGGCGTTGCGCTGAAACGCTTTTTCTATTTCTTTATTCCGGCGATGCTGGTGGTCTATTTCCTGCGTCAGACGCAACGTGCCTGGCTGGGATTCTTGCTGGCGACGGTGGCTTTCGGCATGTTGACTTACATGATTGTCGGCGGAACGCGGGCCAACGTCCTGATCGCTTTTTCGCTGTTTCTGTTTATCGGCATCGTGCGTGGATGGATCTCACTGTCGATGTTGGTTGCGGCGGGATTGATGGGGATCGTCGGGATGTTCTGGCTGGCGTTGAAGCGCTATAGCCTCGACGTCAGCGGCGCCGAGGCGGTTTACACGTTTCTGTATCTGACGCGGGATACATTTTCCCCATGGGAAAATTTGGCCCGGTTGTGGCAGTTTTACGACGAAATCCATTTCCAGGGACTGGCGCCCATCATTCGCGNTTTTTATGTCTTTATTCCCGGCTGGCTGTGGCCGGGACGGCCTTCGCTGATCCTCAACAGCGCCAACTACTTCACCTGGGAAGTGCTGAATAACCACAGCGGACTGGCGATGTCGCCCACGCTGATCGGCTCGCTGCTGGTCATGGGCGGCGCGGCGTTTATTCCGTTGGGCGCAGTGGCCGTCGGGCTGATTATCAAGTGGTTTGATTGGCTTTATGAGCGTGGTCGCCAAAGTCCTAATCGCTATAACGCGGCGATTTTGCAGGCTTTCTGCTTTGGCGCGATATTTAACATCATCGTGCTGGTCAGGGAAGGGATGGATGCCTTTGTCTCTCGAGTGGTGTTTTTCTGTCTGGTCTTTGGTGCCTGCCTGGTGCTGGCCAAGCTATTGTATTGGCTGCTGCTCGTGGGCGGGGTTATCCGTCAGCGCTGGCGGACCTTACCGCCCCCCGGGACGGAACAACGCCCTGAGCCTGCGAGTCAGCGACGCTAATAATGAGGAAAATAATGGAACACAATGACGCGATCCCACAGTACCAGATTCGCGGGATCCCTCTGTACGGCTTCGAGAACATGGCGCAATGCGTGGATTATCTGCTGGCCGGTGAACAGGTCAAAACCGGCACTTTGGTCGCGATTAACGCTGAAAAAGTTCTGGCGACGGAACGGGATTCCGCGCTGAAGGCGCTGATTGAGGCGGCGGAATACAAATATGCCGACGGCATCAGCATTGTTCACTCTATCCGACGGAAATATGCGGATGCCCGCGTGGAGCGCATCGCCGGGGCCGACCTCTGGGAAGCGTTGATGCAGCGTGCTGGCGAACGTGGAACGCCGGTCTTTCTTATCGGCGGCAAACCCGAAGTGCTGGCTCAGACGGAACGGGAGCTGCGTCGTCGCTGGCAGGTGAATATCGTTGGCTCTCAAGACGGCTATTTCAGCGTGGAGCAGCAGCCGGCATTGTTCGACCGCGTGCGCGACAGCGGCGCACAGCTGGTGACGGTAGCGATGGGCTCTCCCAAGCAGGAACGAATTATGCAGGACTGCCGGCAGATATATCCTGAAGCGCTCTATATGGGCGTAGGCGGCACTTACGACGTATTTACCGGGCACGTGAAACGCGCGCCCAAACGCTGGCAGAATCTGGGGTTGGAGTGGTTGTATCGACTGCTGTCTCAGCCCAGCCGGATCACGCGGCAGATAAAGCTATTGCGCTATCTGGCTTATCACATCAGCAGACGTCTGTAGTCCGGTCTCCTCCCCGCGTTTGCTTGAACGCTATCGATTGAGTTATAAGCAAACGCATACCTTTCTTATTTAGTTATAACTCCTTCCCCGAAGATGTTAATCCCAACAGCATTGCTGTATCTTTTCCGGCGCCCTGTTTCGGGCGGCGTTTTTTTGCGCGAGAGGTACCGTTGATCGTTGCCGGCGAAATAAAACAATTCATTAACTCGGCAGAAACAAACACAACATGGAATGATAGAGGATTTATGACAAAAAAAGTCAAAGAAGATCAGCTCCACCGGGGTCTGGAGGCAAGACATATTGAACTGATCGCACTTGGGGGCACCATTGGCGTCGGTTTGTTTATGGGCGCGGCGAGTGCGCTGAAGTGGGCCGGTCCTTCCGTCCTGCTGGCGTATATCGTAGCTGGCCTTTTTGTGTTCTTCATTATGCGTTCGATGGGCGAAATGCTGTTTCTCGAACCGGTGGCCGGTTCGTTCGCCGTATACGCTCACAATTATCTCAATCCCTTTTTCGGCTATCTCACCGCCTGGAGCTACTGGTTCATGTGGATGGCCGTCGGTATCTCGGAAATCACGGCGATAGGCGTGTACGTCCAGTTCTGGTTCCCGGAACTTCCCCAATGGATACCGGCGATAGCTGCCGTCGTGCTGGTGGCGGGCGCCAACCTGGCGGCGGTGCGTCTGTACGGTGAAATCGAATTCTGGTTCGCGATGATTAAAATCACCACCATTATCGTGATGATTGTCGTCGGCGCTGGCGTGATTTTCTTCGGACTGGGCAACCATGGTGAGGCCACGGGTTTTGCTAACCTGACGGCACATGGCGGCTTCCTGGCCGGCGGCTGGAAAGGACTGTTGTTTGCACTGTGCCTGGTGGTTGCCTCGTATCAGGGCGTGGAACTGGTGGGTATTACGGCAGGCGAAGCCAAAAACCCGCAGGTAACGTTGAAACGTGCCATCAATAACATCCTGTGGCGTATCCTGATCTTCTACGTGGGCGCGATTTTCGTCATCATCACTATCTTCCCATGGAACGAAATCGGCACTACCGGCAGCCCCTTCGTGTTGACCTTTGCCAAAATCGGTATCACGGCGGCGGCAGGTATCATCAACTTTGTCGTGCTGACCGCGGCGTTGTCCGGCTGCAACAGCGGAATGTACAGCTGTGGGCGTATGCTATTCTCCCTGTCCAAAAACCGTCAGTTACCGGCGGCCTTGGGCAAAGTCACCGCCAGCGGCGTGCCTGCGGCGGGCGTGATGGGCTCTATCCTGTGCCTGATCGCCGGGTCGGCCCTGAACTACCTCATTCCTAATCCGGAAAAAGTCTTCGTCTATGTGTATAGCGCGAGCGTTCTGCCGGGGATGGTGCCGTGGTTTGTGGTGCTGGTCAGCCAGCTGCGTTTCCGTCGTAAACATCAGGCTGCCATTGCAGGTCACCCTTTCAAGTCAATCCTGTTCCCGTGGGTTAACTATCTGACGATGGCGTTCCTGCTCTGCGTGTTGGTTGGGATGTACATCAACGCAGATACCCGCCTGTCGCTGATCGTGGGTTTGATATTCCTGGCCTTCGTCAGCATGATTTATGCGGTTCTCGGTCTGGGTAAAAAGCAGGCTGAAGTGAAATAATCACCCGTAAACAGCGGGTGGGAAAGCGGTAGAGTCGATGATTTTAAGGGAAATGAGCAAAGCGTAAGCAAACGCGCTCTTTCTACGAAAAAGCACTAGACAGGCTTCTATTAAATCCGTAGTATCCCCACCCGCAACGGCGCTACGCGCCCGTAGCTCAGCTGGATAGAGCGCTGCCCTCCGGAGGCAGAGGTCTCAGGTTCGAATCCTGTCGGGCGCACCATTCGAAGCATTTATATGATTCGATGTAGTGCGGGAGCTGCGGAGGTACTTAATGACTCCGTGAGAAGTGAGTACCGGAAACGTAGTAAAGAAGTGGTAATATGGTGGCTATAGCTCAGTTGGTAGAGCCCTGGATTGTGATTCCAGTTGTCGTGGGTTCGAGTCCCATTAGCCACCCCAATTTTTAAAGTTTGTGACATGCGAAGGTGGCGGAATTGGTAGACGCGCTAGCTTCAGGTGTTAGTGTCTTAACGGACGTGAGGGTTCAAGTCCCTCTCTTCGCACCACACAAGCTCAGATGTCAGTGACATCATGAAGTAGTAGTACAGCATCACCCGTCGGCGAGTAGCGCAGCTTGGTAGCGCAACTGGTTTGGGACCAGTGGGTCGGAGGTTCGAATCCTCTCTCGCCGACCACTATTCTCAGGGTCTTGTTTGCGCATTAAACAGGACCATAAAAAAACCGTTGGTGAATTTCACCGGCGGTTTTTTTTCGTCTGTTATTTGGTCTCGAGTGACATGCGCGATCAGCTTAGGTCCGACTTAATCGCCACGGCTTCCTTCCTCCTCTTCGCCACGTAGCCAGAACTGTTTTGGCAGGCTAGTTTACGTCTTAGACCTCCACTTTATTTCAGGACAAGGTGACATCGATGGGATTGTCCGCTTTGTCTGACTTCTCCGGTATGGCTGAAATAATCATCCCAGAAACCCTCCTTCGATATTGAATGCCAATACGCCTATTTGTAGATATATTCCTTTTACTTATCTCGATAACTTTATTTCGGAAATATCTCCTTATTTTATGCCGTGATAGTTTCATGATAATAAAACAGTTGAATGAGGAAGGTGTTAGTGTCAACCTCATCTTAAGTCAGCGACAGTTTTCCATCGGTAATAGTTTATTCTTCCTCTTCATTTAGCATAGTTATCAATCAATAAAAGGGATTTTTCATTTATTAAGGAGAATAAGAATGATTTCATGTTTGACGGAAACGCGCTTTCACTTTAGCTTTTTATATGAACGAATGCGGCATAGAAAAATCTTGTGGGTGGTAAAGAATCGGCGTCAATTAAATAAAGAAATCCTTGATAGCGTTCATTCATTTTTATCAAAAAAAGAATTCATTAACGAGAACGATCGTTGTTTGCTTGAAGAAGCCTATGGAACGTTAAGTCCTTCTGAGATTTATTTAGCTGAACGCTATGGCGTGCCTTCACACCATATACTCAGTGCGGAAAATATCATCAACGCACGCCATTTTGATGAGGTGTGCCTGCAAAACGTTCGAGCGCGTTACGAGCAACATGGGTGCAAAGGCGCCATTGTGTTTCGGGATTTCGCATTGGATACGCGTTGGATGACTTTTTTCGATGGCCGCGTCGTTAACGCGCATTTCGCCATGCTGCCCTATGCGTCGGGACAGTATGCCATCGAGCAGATCGCCGCAATGGGTGATAACCGAAAGCTAGAACAAGCGGCGGGCGCTACGCTGCATTATCTTGATGGGGCTCGCGATATGCCGTCTCTGATCGCACAGGAGGCGTTGCTCAATCTCTGGAACCTGCCGTCGATTTGGGCGGTCAAGGGCGAGTCTTACTTAATCGCTTTCCGGCTGCTGGATGACTATCTGAATACCGAGACGGCTTTTAGCCGGCGAGATGTGATTCAACGAGATATCGCCAACGGTTATGGAATATCCGTGCGCTCAACGCTTTCGGAGGATGAAAAGTGTCTTGCCCAGAAAAACTTCCTGCGTATGAAAAAGGATTTCATTTACGAATAAAAAACAAACCGTTATTTATTTCAATCTATTCAGAGAGGGTGCGCCATAATCTCGGTGATTATTCTTTTTCTGCGAGCCAGTGATCGCAACGATGTATTTATATGATTATATAAATAGTCTTTATTTGTGATGATTAACACAGTGGAAATAATACCCTTTCGACAGAAAGGGGTGTCATTTCATCGCTTATTTTATTTCCCACGAGAAATCGTTTTCAAAACTGGATGACCCTGTACAGGAGCGTAGTCCCGTAAAAAGAGAAACATAATAGGTGCCGCTATTTCGAGTTTGATTGAGCCGCAGTCAGACATGCCGCGGGTGAATGTTGGCCCGCTGTCGCCAATAGGGGGATGCCATGCAGGCATACCCCCTATATTCTAAAGCTGTGCCGATGGCGTCAGCGTTGGGTCGATGAGAAAGTAAGTCTTCCCGTAGGCGGCGTCATCATNAATGACCTGCTGGATCTGGCGAGCCACATCTTCCCGATGGATCAACCCGAAAGCTTCCTCTTGTACCCGGATGGACAGGCCGGTTCTTGGCCCGGACTTGAGACCGCCGGGTCGGAGTATGCATCCGTTCAATCGGCTCGTCTTCAGCCAGCTTTCCGCCAACGATTTTTCCCGAACGGCGTGGCCGAATATCTCCCGCGCTTTCGGCGACAGCAGATGCCAGCTCTCCCCGCAGCCAATAGATGTGACCAGCACCATATGGCCGATACCGTAGCGCTCCGCGCTATCAATAATGAGCCGATTACCGGCATAGTCAGCCTCCGCGCTGCCCAGCGTGGAAACGATCCGCGCCTGCGGACCCGCAGTTTCGCAGGCAGTCCGGACGCTGCGCGCATCCAGCGCATCNCCTTCCACCACCGTGACGCCACACTCGCGCAGCGCCTGTGCCTGCTCGGCGTTGCGGACCAGCGCGGTGATGGCGCGCGACTCCTGTAACCCCAACGCCACCAGCGCCCGGCCGACGCCGCTCGCCCCGCCAAAAATCAGCCACGGATGTTTTTCCATCAGTTCGTTTCCTGTTTCGCTACACGATTTGCCCATCGCGACATCCAAAATGTTGCACCTGTCAGGCCGCCGCCTGTGGTAACAGTAACGGCGGGATTAACGTTTGCAAAGCCTGCAGCAGATTACTTGCCCAGAAACGTCCGTCTGCCGTGAGATGGAAACGCGCGCCGTTTAACCGCAACAGATCGCACTGTTGCCATTGTTGCAACAGCGGCAGCAAAGGCGTGGGATCGTCCAGCACACGCGCCAGATCGTAATATCCGGCATCGATGCCGCCTTGCAGATCCAACCGCCAGCGGTACTGATCGCTTTGGGGCGTCATCATGGCAATGGGTTTACGGCCTTCGCCGATCGCGCGGTAATAGTCGTCCAGATGACGTGCCATCATGTAAGACTGCCCGCGCAGACTACCGCCCGCGCCGCTGCCGAGAGCAAGATAGTCCGCGCCCTGTTTGATGAGCAGATTGTACAGATTGCGTTCGCGGGTGTGGCGAGACCAATGACTGTTACTGAGCTGACGCCAGTTTTCATCCGCCAGGAATTGCTCCCCGATCAAGTAAAGCTCGCGACACAGGCTCACATCCGGCAGCGTCACCCGGTGGTTTTCGACGGCTTTCGCCAGCAGGGTATTGGGCAGCAGGTTCAGGGCGTAGAGATCGACCCCGTCCAGCGGAAGATCGCGTACGATCGCCAAATCTTCCCGCCAGCTTTCTACCGTCTGCTCCGGCAGGCCAAACATCAGATCGCAAATGATGGCCGCACGGTCGCGTTCAGCCAGTTTGCGGATAAATGTCATCGCTTCTTCCCGGTTGGCCCGGCGCCCCAGCCGCTGACGCACGCGTGAATCGAATGTCTGAATGCCGATGGAAAAGCGGTTGGCCCCGGCTTCCAGGCAGGCGTCAATCCGCTCATCGTCGAAGTTGAAGATGCGCCCTTCGACGGTGATTTCGCAATCCGACGCCAGCGGCAGTTTCTTCCGCAGTGCGCTGATAATCTGGTGCAGCTGTCGGGCCGTCAGCGCCGAGGGTGTGCCGCCGCCCAGATAGATCGCGTGGATCGGCGAAGACTGGTGGAGCGGACTGTCCGCCTCCAGATCCAGTTCTCGCATCAGCATGTCGCAGTAATGCGCGATGGCGTGCTCATCTTGCTTGTTCTGGTAAAAACCGCAAAATTTGCACTGCGTGGCGCAGAATGGAATGTGCACATACAGCAAGCGCTTGTTGCCGGTCTGCGTGGTGCTCAGCAATCCCTGCCAGGCGGCATCGACTTCACCGGGAGGAAGCGGTCTTTGCTGGCGCCAGGGCATGGTGGCCCAGCGACCGGTAAAGGGAAGTCCGTGTTCAGCAGCGAAAAAAGGTGAAAGATCAAGAGACATAGATGGCGTGTTCCTCTGTAAATCTGCCGGTCACTCTTGAATGTAAATGAAAATAGAAATCATTTATCTCCGGAGATGGAGGAAAAGGATAATACAGCCGCTCGAAGGGAAAGTTGACGCATATCAGTAGAAAATCCGACATTGTGTCGGTAAAGACCCTGAAAAGGGCCAAAATTCATTAAATTTTGTTAATGTGCTTGCCGCTGCCTCGCCGATGCGGAGCGATGAGCCGAACGGCGCGGAATAGTCGAACCTGTTAACCCTATCGTTGCCCTGTCTCACGGGAAATGACGTCGTTCTTTACGGGAACGGACACTTTTCAATGATTTTTAATAGATTGCAAGCTAAGTAAAATTCTTGCTTAAAGATGATAATGATTGTTATTATCCAAAATGGGATAGGGGCGCTATTTCAATCACGACCTTCTATCTACATGAAAATTATAAGGTAATTATTAAGCTTACTGAATCACTTCACCCGGTGTTCAAAAAGCGCTAACCCCACGTGCACTCGGGTTTCAGGGGATTTGCATGCGTATTCTTGTGGTTGACGACGATTTTGTTCTTTGTCACTGGCTGAGCGAGAAACTACACGCTCACGGTCATGCTTGCCGGATCGTTCACGACGGCGGCAGCGCTTTGAAGGCAATACAGCAAGAGGTTTACGACGTTGTCCTGCTTGACCGCATGTTGCCGGTGATGGACGGCTTTACCGTGCTGCGCGAACTTACCGATCGGCCACATCCTCCCATCATGCTGCTTTCCGCGCTGGACCGCGATGTTGACCGCGTGATGGGGCTTGAGCTGGGCGCGGAAGACTACCTGGGAAAACCCTTCAATTTCGACGAACTGCGTTTACGGTTGGATATCATGGTCGGGCGTGCGCGTCGACGCAGGGAGTCCAGTTCCGTACTGACTTTTTTCGATCTGAAAGTCGATTGCCTGCAGCGTACCGTATGGCGAGAGGGGAAACGCATCGAGCTGACCGACAAAGAAATTAAGCTGTTGATTATCTTGATGGAAGCCCCCGGTAAAGTTTTTAGCCGAATGCAGTTGTTAGAGCGCGTGTGGGGCTACCATTTCAACCCGCAGACCAATCTTATCGACGTGCATATGTCCAAACTGCGCGCCAAAATCGACAAGGGCTTTGCGCAGCCGCTCATCAAGACTCAGCGCTCGGTCGGCTACTGTTTGAGTGTGGAAGAGAAGGCGCTTCCTCTCTCCAAGGACCATTTGGAGTTACCCCAGTAAACGCACTGACCCAGGGACTCAGCGGCTGATAGCGGTGTCGCTCCACGTCAGTACGTTATCGTATACGGTAGGCACAGGGTTCAATCATTCATAAGAGGCATCTCAGCCTTTGACCGTCACGTTGCCCTAAATCACCGTTACCGTGTCCGTTCCGGGATTGTCAGTCATCCGGTAAGGGGTATTTTGGCGCAATTCTTTGTTTTCAATGTAAAAATGAATTTTTCACCCTGCTGCGGCCAGTTCAGAAAGTCGAAGTCATAAAGCCTTAACTTCGTTTTTCGTCACATCTATCTGCGGAAGGCAAACCGCGCGCGGGGACATCGTTCGTCACGAGCCGTCGTTTTACCCGCACGCTCGTCTCAGCGGTGAGCCGGACTGCGATGTCCCCGGGGCGTCACGCCTGCCGGGGGAAGGTCGCTATTTTTTTTTTCGAGGCTGTGCTGCTCCCGGCAAAGATCGACCGCTTTCAAATCGGACAAGAAGGACTGACGCCAGTGGCTGATGTCGTTGCGGTTGATCACCGCCATCATGTCGCTGTGACGGGCGATCCTCTCCGCCAGCGGCATCGTTAACGCTTGATCCAACGCGCTGGCGACCTGATCGCGATCGTAGGGGTTGACGATCAGCGCGGAGGTCAGTTCATTCGCGGCGCCGGCGAATTTAGACAGAATGAGCACGCCCGGATCGTTCGGATCCTGTGAGGCGACGTACTCCTTGGCGACCAGATTCATGCCGTCGCGCAGCGGCGTGACCAGTCCGACCTCGGTATAGCGGAAAATCTTCATCAGCAGTCGGCGTTCAAAGTGCTGATTGAGGTAGTACAGCGGCGTCCAGTTCAGCGTGCCGTAGCGGCTATTGATGCGCCCGGCCTCGGTTTCCAGCTGATGGCGGATGTCTTGATAGGCCTGCACGTCGCCGCGCGAGGTCGGGGCGATCTGCGTATAGCGGACGTGACCGCGATGCTGCGGATAGTGCTCCAGCAACGACTCGAAGGCCAGGAAGCGTTCGGGCAGCCCCTTGGAGTAGTCTAAACGCTCTACCGCGATGACGTTCTTCAAATTCACCAGGCCGCGACGGGCCTCTTCCAGCTTGGCGGGCAGCGGACCCTCCGCCATCTTGCGGATGCTCTCTGGTTCGATCCCGATAGGATACACCTCGGTGCGGAACAGGTTGCCGAACGCGCTGTAGGTCTGTTCGCCGACGGTTTTGACGGGCGTCAGCAGGGACAGGCTTTCGAGAAACGCCTGACGGTCATGTTCGGTCTGGAATCCCAGCAGATCGTACTCACACAGTTTTTCCAGCAATTCCTCGCAGGGCGGCAGCGCGTTGAAGATATCCGGCGCCGGGAAAGGGATATGCAGGAAAAAGCCCATCCGATTGTTCAGGCCCAATTGGCGGCACGCGGCGCCGAACGGCAGCAGATGGTAGTCGTGAACCCACAGAATATCGTCCTCTTTCACCAGCGGTTGCAGGCGTTCCGCCAGCAGCGTATTGACGCGGCAATAGCCCTCCCACGCGCTGCGGTCATACGACACCAAATCGAGACGATAGTGGAAGGCGGGCCAGAGTACGGTATTGGAGAACTGGCAGTAATACTCTTCGTAATCTGTATGGCTTAGGTTAAACGAGGCGTAGGTGATGCCGTCGTTTTTCTGAATCCGGAGAGGCAACGGATCGTCGCTGATGTCTCCGTTCCAGCCGTACCAAAGCCCGCCGCTGCTTTTGAGCGCATCCAATATGCCGACAGCAAGACCGCCGGCGCTCTGTCTCTTGCTATCGGGGGCGGCAATTCTATTTGATATGACGACTAATCGACTCATAGCTTTAGCTCCTTACCAATGAAATTTTGTTTTCATACATGGCCTGCTGCTGTGTGAGCCAATGATGGACCGCTGCCACGTTGGCGAGTCGGTAGCGCGCTTCGCTGGGCCCTGGACCGACTTTGACGGAAATCCCGCCGAGGGCGTTCACCTGACGGAAGCCAGCTTCGTCGGTAGTATCGTCGCCGATGAAAAGCGGAGTGCGTCCGGCGAAAGGCGAAGATTCCATGAAGGTTTTGATGGCGGCGCCCTTGTTTGCCCCACGTGGTTTCAGTTCCACCACGCATTTGCCGGTTTGTACGGTCAGCTGCGGATAGCGCTCGCAGAGCGACTCGGCCAGCGCGGTGACCTCCGGCTTATAATCTGGGGCCTGACGGTAGTGCAACGCGAAGGACGCGCCTTTGTTTTCCAGTCGGCAGCCGGGAAGCGCGGCCAGCGCGGCGGTCAGCGCGTCCTGCAAGGGGTCGACGATACTGGCGGGCAGGCGCGTTTCATGACGTTTCCCGCTGATTTCGCGTCGTTCCGCGCCGTGGATCCCGGCGGCGGGCAAGATGAGCGGGGCGACCAGCGCGTCCAGCTCTGCGATGGGACGTCCAGAGACTAACGCCAGCGCGCCATCATTGCCGGTAAACAGGCTATGCAGCGTATTGCAAACCTCGGGTGGGACGACCACCTGTTCGGGGGTGGGCTGAATCTCGGCCAGCGTACCGTCGAGATCAAAGAAAAAAGCATAAGCATCTAAGCATAAAGGGGGTTCTGGTGCCTTGTCTGTCATCGTACCGCTCCTCCTTTTGAGAAATTATTTGGAATCTGTTTGGCGTTGAGTCATGACTGCGCCCGATAGCTCCTTTTGTTGATCCATGAAATTAAGGCAGTACCATTAATTATAGGTGGCAATGAATAATTCGCTAGCTAAATGATGGTTTTTTATCCATGATCCGTGATGGTTTTTCAACCATTAATTTCGTATGGGTTTTGGTTTTTCTCTTGATTATTAAGTCTTTTAAGGCTTTTTACTTGCCGTTCTATCTTAGTCTCATACGGTATATGTCCGGCTAATTCTGCATGCTATATTTTTAAGCCAATGCTCTGTTTTCAGCGGTCTTTCCTCCTTCTTCTGGCCTGACCAAAACCTGATTGAATCCTACGCGAAGAGTAACCTATGGCTTCTCACCCGATTGATGTTCTTCTGATTGGAAACAATTTCGGCACCGTTGAAATGCGTGAGTTGGGGTCTGAACGCCAATGTCTGGTGAAACAGATTGAGGTGGACGTCGCGATGGCGCGTGTCGGAGGCGAGCTGGATATGGCTCCGCCGCAGGTGGCGGCAGAAAACGCTGAACGTTCAGATGCCCGCCTACTTAAAATCGCTGATGTGATTCGCCATGCGAAACATGTTGGCCTCCTCGCCGCCTGAATCGAGAGACGCCATGAATCTACGATTTCGCCTGGCCACGTTAGCCGACGACGACGCGTTTCTGACGCTGGCGGTCGCCGCTTATGCGCCGATACGGGCTTTGGGCATCCACTTCGACGCCGCACACGCCGATCTCGCCATGGTGCGTCGGCATATCCAAAACCACGGTGTTTATGTGATGGAGAAAGACGGGCGTCTGGCTTCCTCCTTCACCGTTCGCTATCCGTGGGGGCCGAACCCCGGTCCATACGGGCTGCCGCATTTGGGTTGGTTCGCCACCCATCCGGACTTTAAACAGCAGGGGCTGGGGCGCCGGATGTTGGCGTGGCTGGAGCAGGAGATTCTGGTCGGCCAGCTCAAGGCGCCGGCGGTTACGCTCGGCACGGCCCAGCAACACCCCTGGCTGTTGGCGATGTACCAAAAATACGGCTTTAAACCCGTCGGGCAGGCCGATTTGGGCAAAGGCCATCTGACCATCTATATGCAAAAAGTGTTTGACCCGCAGCACTATGCGCAGTGGACGCAGAAACAGTCGACAAGAGAGGCGTAATGATGAAATTGAAAGCACTGACCCTGTCTGCCGCCGCATTGGCCGCCGCGCTAATGACGGCCGGGTGCGATGCGCAGCACGGCGACGATGCCAACGTGTTGCGTATCGGCGCAACGGGTCAGAGTTACCCCAATGCATTTAAGCAGGATAACAAGCTGGTTGGTTTCGATGTCGAAGTGGCGGAGGGCATCGCTAAAGAGTTGAATTATCGGATTGAATGGGTAACGGCCGACTTCAGCGGGATTATGGGGCAGTTGGAGGCGAAAAAGTTGGATACGGTGGCGAACGTGGTGGCGATAACGCCCGCTCGCCAGCAAAAATACGACTTTTCCCAGACGTACGGCTATTACGGCAGCCAAATTGTTACGCATAAAGACAATGCCGACATCAACACGCTGGACGATCTGAAAGGAAAAACGGTGGCGGGCGTGCTGGGATCGAATCACGTCAACAACCTGAAAAAAGCCTTCCCTGACGGCAGTGTCGCCATTCGTACCTATGAAAACCGCGATGGCGCGATGAGCGACGCGCTGGCCAGGCGTGTGGAAGGGTATATCCAATCGGGGCCGATCTTGCTGGCGGAAATCAACAAGCGCAATCTGCCTTTCAAACTCGTCGGCGGTCCGCTGGTGGTCGAGTCGGTCGGATTCCCGTTCCATAAGGACGAGAAAGGCGAAGCGCTGCGCAAAAAATTTGACGAAGCGCTGACCCGGTTGCGCGAAGATGGGCGGCTGAAGGCGCTTTCCAACAAATATTTCGGCGACGACATCACCACACCGCCCGCCCGTTAAGGCGGCGGAGGAAACAGAGGCAGCCCGCAGGTATGATCTATGAATATTGATTTTGGCTATCTGTTGAACGTATTTCCCCAGGTGCTGATGTACGTGCCGACCACGCTGCTGCTGGCGGTAGTGTCGATGCTGTTCGCCATCATCCTGGGACTCGCGCTGGCGTTGCTGCGTGAGAGCCGGTTCCTGCTTGTGGTAAAGCTCGTCGCGTTGTACATCTCGCTGTTTCGCGGTATTCCGTCGCTGGTGCAGCTGTTCATTATCTACTTCGGCCTGCCGCAGCTGTTCCCGGAGCTGAACGGAATGTCGGCGATGTCGGCGGCTATCATCGGCTTCAGTCTGAAAAATTCCGCGTATATGGCGGAGATTTTCCGCGCCGCGCTGGCCTCGGTCGATCCGGGGCAGACGGAGGCCGGGTTGTCGGTCGGGATGAACCGGGCGCAGATTTATGGTCGCATCGTCCTGCCGCAGGCATTGCTGAACGCGCTACCCGCGACCGGCAACACCTTTATCTCCCTGATTAAAGACACGTCAGTGGCTTTCGCGCTAGGTGTCTCCGAACTGTTTGCCGAGGGCAAGATGATTGCCGCCGAGTCGCTGCGTTTCTTCGAAACGTTTTTGGTGGTCGGGCTGGTGTACTGGCTGCTGATCCTTGTTTATGCGCGGCTGCAGGCGCTGCTGGAGAAGAAACTGAGCCACTCGCGTCAGCGATAAGGAGCGGACATGATTAACATCAGACATTTGACCAAGCGCTTCGGCGATCGCGCGGTGCTCAACGACATCAGTCTTGAGGTCGCGAAGGGGGAAGTGGTGGCGATTATCGGGCCGTCAGGCTCGGGGAAGTCGACGCTGCTGCGCTGCATGAACTTGCTGGAGTCGCCGGAAGCAGGCACGATCGTCATCGGCGAACGCACGCTGGACTGCCGGCGGTATACGCGTAAGGAAGCCCATGCGCTGCGCCAGCAAACGGCGATGGTCTTCCAGAACTACAACCTGTTTAAGAATAAAACCGCGCTGGAGAATGTCACCGAAGCGCTCATCGTAGTGAAAAAAATGCCGAAGGCGCAGGCCCGGGAGAAGGGCATGGNGTTGCTGGCGCGGGTCGGTTTGGAACCGCAGGCCGGGCAGTACCCGGTGACGCTATCCGGCGGTCAGCAGCAGCGGGTCAGCATTGCCCGGGCGCTGGCGGTGGAGCCGCAGGCGATGCTGTTCGATGAGCCGACGTCGGCGCTGGACCCAGAGCGGGTGCATGAAGTGCTGCAGGTCATCAAGCAACTGGCAAAAAACGACACCACGATGGTGATCGTCACCCACGAGATGCAGTTTGCCAAAGAGGTGGCTGACCGGGTGATTTTCATGGCTGACGGACGCATCGTGGAGCAGGGACCGGCGGAACAGGTCATCAGTTTTTCCGACAACCCGCAGACGCAGCGCTTCCTGCGGCAGTTAACGACGATTCAGGAACCGACAGAGTATGTAATCTGATCGATTCTCACTTTTGTTACGCCCGGCATTGTCCGATGGCGTCACCGTTAGGAGTTTCCCATTATGAGAGTGAACCCTCAGCATGAACCTTTGGCGCAGTATGTTCAGGCGTTCCGCCACGATATGCACCAGTATCCCGAACTGTCTCATCAGGAGTTCGAAACCACCCGTAAAATCCGCGCCGAGCTGGAAAAAGAGGGCATCCGCATCCTCGNCCTGCCGCTGAAAACCGGGCTGGTGGCGGAGATCGGCAGCCCCGAGGCGGAGCCGATGGTCGTGGTGCGCGCGGATATTGATGCCTTGCCGATTGAAGAAGAGTCCGGCGTCGCGTTCAGCTCTCACCACCAGGGCGTGATGCACGCCTGCGGGCACGATTTTCATACGTCGGCGGCGCTGGGCGCGGCGATATTGCTGAAACGGGCGGAGTCCGAGCTAAAGGGCCGGGTGCGCATTCTGTTTCAGGCGGCGGAAGAGACCGGATTAGGGGCCCCTGACGTCATCGCCACCGGCGCACTGGACGGAGCGACGGCGATTTTTGGGATCCACAACGATCCCACGCTGCCGGTCGGCGTGATCGGGGGGAAGGATGGCGCGCTGACCGCAGGCGTCGATCGTTTTGAAATCAAGATTGCCGCCAAAGGGTGTCACGCGGCCAAACCGCATGAAGGTAACGACCCGATCGTCATTGTGGGGCAGCTGATAGGCGCGGTGCAGACGATCATCAGCCGGAACGTACCGTCGGACAACAACGCGGTGGTGTCGATTACGCAGGTGCATAGCGGCAGTACCTGGAACGTCATCCCCGACACAGCCTATCTGGAAGGCACGGTGCGGACCTTTAGTTCGGAAGCGCGCAATCTGATTGAAGAGCGCTTTCGGCAAATTGTCGCGGGTATCGCCAGCACATACGGCGCGGAGATTGAGCTGCTGTGGCACGCCGGGCCGCCGTCAGTCGTCAATACGCCTCGCTGGGTGGAATTTTCCCTGCAGGTCGCCAGCGACGAGGGGTTCGAGGCGCGCCGCGTGGAAGCCAGTCCGATTGGCGAAGACTTCTCCTTTTATCAGCAGAAGCTGCCGGGCACGTTCATGATGGTCGGTTCCGGCGGACCTTACGCGTTGCATCATCCTAAATTCCGGGTGGACGATCGGGCGCTGTTCCCGACGGCGCACTATCTTTACAGTGTGGCGCGCAAGAGCCTGGAGCAACTGTCGCAGGAAGCGTGACTGCGGTGGCTACGAGTCGACAAAGTGAATGCTCTATGAACTCGTTAGGTATCACCGCCGTAGATTGCAGCGGTTTCCGTACCGCAAAGCCTCATATTGGGCCATGAGCGGCGACCTCGGGGCTGTCTTCATTAAGCGACAGTATCAGTTGCAGACTGTCGCCAAAAGAAGACGGATAATGCATTGATTATCCAGACTTAATTATCATTGACGCCAGACTGTCTCTTACAGGTGACAGGCTGGCGTTTTTGCTTTTACGCCTTGGGATAGAGTTAGCGGCGACGGCATAACAAACACAGTATTAAATCTTATTATTTTTCAAATAATTATTAGTGGTTTGGCCTTTAAGATTAATCACTATGGCAAGAGTGGCACGGTTGATGCAGAATGCTCACCGTAGATGCTCATTCCATTTTCTATGTTTGCTTCGGCTTCATAACCCTGGGAATGACGCAGAGCCCTTATCGGTGCCTATCGTCCACCATGACATGAATATTATTTCATGAAACGTTTCGGACATTACGTTGAGTGAGGCACCACCCCTAGTCTTTAAGACCTGATGTTTATTGACGCTTGCCGAAGTTCGGCAAGCGTTTTTTTTTGCGGGTTGGACAGGGCACTGTGCGGGAAGTCGGAAGTTTGGGTGAGATCCGGGCGAAGGCCGACATCGCGTGTTTAATGAATATATTGAAAACGAAATGGTTTTTAAATCAGCAGCGGTATGCCTTAGTTGATCTTTACCGACCATTTGGAAGCACAGAAAGTTGAGCAGATGAAGTGACTCTAGAGCATGTGGGTTTGTTTTCACCTACTCCGTGCCAGCAAACAACGTTGACAGTGGTGTGCTCAAACGACGTCGTCAATCGAGGAATAAATACTTAACCTTTCAACGTGAATCTCTGTTTCATTAATCACAGCCTGGACACTGCTGAGTCGGATTGAATCGATGGCCGACGGCATCGACAAGCGGACTGTGGATCCCCAACCCTGCGCAATAGCCCAAAAGTTGATGTGAAAATTATTGCATTAGCAACAATTTAAGTTTCTCACCGCTAGAGTAAATGATTAATCGCCCTTACCTTTCAATGCGACAGATTATGGTGAGCACTAAGTCAAATCTTCAGAACAATTGCCAAATCTGCGCAACTTCTTGCGCACTTTTCAGCACAAATCACTTTTTGCGCAATGTTTGCAAACGATCTGCGCATTCTGCGCAACTTTTTGCGCAGGTATGGGTTAGGGAAAATCCCGTATTTTAAATTCCTTTATAAAACAGTGATATAAAAGTTGGCATAGCCATTGCAATGTCAAGCGGGCGAAAGTAAAAACCGTTCAACAACAAGGAGCATGACTATGCCAACCCCATGTTATATCAGCATTGAAGGGAAAACTCAGGGCAACATCACCGCCGGTGCCTTCACGTCCGATTCCGTCGGCAACATCTACGTGCAGGGCCACGAAGATGAAATGCTGGTGCAGGAATTTCAGCACGTGGTGACCGTCCCGACTGACCCGCAGTCCGGTCAGCCGTCCGGCCAGCGAGTACACAAGCCGTTCAAATTCACCGTGGCGCTGAACAAAGCCGTTCCGCTGATGTACAACGCCCTGGCGTCCGGCGAAATGCTGCCGACCGTGACCCTGAAATGGTACCGCACCTCTGTCGAAGGTAAGCAGGAGCACTTCTTCTCCACCAAGCTGACTGACGCTACCATCGTGGATATCGACTGCCAGATGCCGCACTGCCAGGACCCGTCCAAACTGGACTACACCCAGCTGATCCAGGTATCTCTGTCCTACCGCAAAATCGACTGGGAACACACCGTCGCCGGGACTTCAGGCTCCGACGACTGGCGTGCGCCGGTCGAAGCGTAATGCCGACTACCCGGGCTGCGGCCCGGGTTTTTCCGTTGTATGAAGGGTGTTGCGGTGTGCGTGAACGCAGACCACAGCATCCATCAGGTAGTCGAACTACCGTCCATCATCACGGCGCAGAATGCCGCATCGCACTGTGCGGTCGCCGTGGCGACAGGGAATAAAGGAGAGGGATAACGTGGCAAGCATGACCGGGCTTCAGTTTACCGTAACGATAGGCGCACTGCCGGAGAGCACCTTCTCGGTGGTGGATTTTCAGCTGGACGAGGGGCTGAACCAGCCCTTTGCGCTGGGGTTGTCGCTGGCGAGCGCGCTGCCGGCGGTGGACTTCAGCGCGGTGCTGGACCAGCCGTGCGAGCTGCGGGTGTGGTACGAAGGCGAGCTGCAGCGGCGGGTGAGCGGTATCGTCAGCGAGTTCGGTCAGGGCGACACCGGCTTTCGGCGCACGCGTTATCAGGCGGTGGTGCGTCCGGCGCTGTGGCGTCTGGGCCTGCGCACCAACGCCCGCATCTTCCAGGCGCAGAAGCCGGAAGAGATTATCAGCCTCCTGTTGCAGGAAGCGGGGATTACCGACTTCGCCTTTGCCCTGCGTAACGAGCACGCCCAGCGGGAATACTGCGTGCAGTACCGGGAGAGCGACCTGGCGTTTATCGACCGGCTGGCGGCGGAGGAAGGGCTGTTCTACTTCCACGAATTCGAGGCGGGCAAACACCGGGTGGTGTTCGCGGACGACGCGGTGGCGTTGGGCAAAGGCCCGGACCTGTTCTTCAACCTTGCCAGTCAGGGCTTATCAGAAGGCGCCTATGTGCGCCAGTTCAGCTACCGGGAAGCGGTGCGTACGGCGGAAGTGGAGCTAAAAGACTACAGCTTCAAGACCCCGGCCTATGGCCTGTCGCACAAAAAGTTGGGCGACGCGTTAGACCATCAGCGCGAAAGCTATCAGCACTACGACTACCCGGGACGCTTCAAGAAAGACCCGAGCGGCAAGGCATTCAGCGGCCACCGGCTGGATGCGCTGCGCGCCGACGCGGTCACCGGACAGGGCGCGTCAAACTGCGCGGCGCTGATGCCGGGGAGCGCGTTTACCCTGACGGAGCACCCGAACCTGACGCTGAACATCGGCTGGCAGGTGGTGACCGTCAGCCACACCGGCACCCAGCCGCAGGCGCTGGAAGAGGAAGGCGGCGGCGAGCCGACGACGCTGACCAACACCTTTGGGGTGGTGAAGGCCAGCACCACGTGGCGAGCGAAAATGCCGCATCGCCCGATGGTGGACGGCCCGCAAATCGCCACGGTGGTCGGCCCGGCGGGGGAAGAGATTTACTGCGACGAATACGGCCGGGTGAAGCTACAGTTCCCGTGGGACCGCTACGGGGCGAGCGACGACCAGAGCTCGTGCTGGGTACGCGTCAGTCAGGGCTGGGCGGGCGGTCAGTACGGCATGATGGCCATCCCGCGTATCGGCCATGAGGTGGTGGTGAGTTTTCTGGAGGGCGACCCGGACCAGCCGCTGGTGACGGGAAGAACGTTCCACGCGACTAACCCGACGCCTTACGTTTTGCCGGAGCATAAAACGCGTACCACGCTGCGCACCGATACGCATAAAGGCACGGGTTTTAATGAGTTGCGCTTCGAAGATGAAGTATCGCGCGAACAAATTTACGTTCATGCGCAAAAGGATGCGGATACGGTGATCAACCATATCCATCGCCAGAGCGTAGGGTTGGATCAACATCTGAGCGTAGCGCAGGATCAATACCAGCGGGTTGAACGTCACCGTCACCGAACGATCGGTCAGGATGACTTTGAACAGATCGGGCAAGATCATCATCAGGCGATCGGACGTAATTTCATTCAACAGATTGGTCAATCCCTGAAGCGGCTGATCGGCGGCGGTGAGATCACCAAGATCACGGGCAGTCGGCAGTCGACCATCAGCGGTTCGGAGGAGACGTTGATCGGCGCACATCAGCGCACGGTGGTAAATACCGACAGCTATCTCAAGGCAGCGGACATCGTGCTGGAGGCCGGTCAGGCCTTGACGATCAAATCGTCTGGCGGCTTTATCAAAATCGACAGCGCTGGCGTGACCATCTCGGGAACGATCGTCAAGATCAACGACGGCGGCTCGCCAGGGACCGGCGTCGCGCCATCTTCTATCGAACCGGATGCGCCGAATAAACCCACGCTGCCGGATGCACCGGATCGTCGATAAGGAGATAACATGCCAAGTGCCGCACGATTAGGCGACAGCTGCTCTGGGCATGGCTGTTTCCCCGCCACGCCGATCATTCAGGGAAGCAGCGATGTCATCATCAACGGCAAACCTGCCGCCCGCAAGGGCGATATGGTGCTGCTGCACGCTTGCCCTTGTCCCACCATGCCGCATGCCTTACATCCCCGGTCGATCTCCGCAGGATCCAGTAATGTCATCATCAACGGCAAAGCAGCGGCGCGTGTAGGCGATGCCATCGGCTGCGGCGGCTCCGTCGCCGCAGGTAGCGGGGATGTGATCATCGGCGACACGCCGCATCAGTCCCCCGTTAAATCCTGCGCGGAGCAGTCGGCCAGCAAGCGATCGCCGCTGCTGGCGTTGTCGCCTATGCTGCTGCCGTGGAAAGGCCTGATGTCATGGATGGCGACGCCTGAGCTACCGCCGCCAACGGAAGCGTTGACGCTGGAACAGCGCAAAGCCCGCTATCAGGCGCGTAAACAGCTGGCGCAACAGGCGTCGACCAATCCGAATCTGCAAGCCGCCGCCAAGCGTCTCGCCGGCAACAACGACAGCATTTTACGCGCAGAGGCCGCGAAGTATGTCTATGATGTGGATGAATTTCGCCGCGGCGCGAAAGCAGAGTTGCCCGCACCGCCGGTGGGGCTTTCGATAGTGAATCCAGAGCAGATGTTGTCGAAAGAATCGAATCCTTATTTCAATAAAGAATCTGGTTTCGGTGCCGCATTATTTAAATCGGACATCAATGGTGAAACGATGCTCACCTTTCGGGGTACCGATAATGCAGTGACGGGCGTAGAGGACTGGACGACAAATGCTTTGCAAGGGCTGGGACTAAAGTCTACGGCTTATGAACAGGCTATGCTCGCAGCGAGAGTCGCTAAAAGCTCTCTTCCCAATGAAAGTCTGAAAATGGTGGGGCATTCACTTGGAGGCGGTTTGGCCTCGGCAGGTGTCAGTGTGACCAAACTTCCCGGCTATNCCTTTAATGCTGCGGGTCTACATGCTAATACGGTCGCCCGCGCTGGGGGAGCCTCTTTAGAGGAGACGGCCGCACTGATCAAAACGCAGGCTGTCGATGGCGAAGTACTGACCATGGCGCAGACTTATGGCAAGGCGGCGGTTCCGGGTCTATTAGCGTTAGGAGGCTCGTTGATCGGTGGTTTGCTTGGGGGGGGAACAATGGGAGCGATGGTCGGAGCGGCATGTGGCATGATGGAGCTTTATAAAGGCGCTTTGCCGAAAGCCGTCGGTGAGATGTCGTCGCTACCGTCACTGGGCGGATCGCCCATTGCCCGTCACGGGATGGATCAGGTGATTGCCGGTATTGAAACGCAGAAAAGAGAAGATATCAGCGCGATTAGTGGTGTATTTAAGGAGACGTGATGCAATGGTTAAAGCGTATCAAGTGGGGATGTCTTTTTATCGCCAGCCTTTTAACGGCTTGCAATCTGGGAGGACATAGTATGGAAGCCAGAGAGCTATTTGACCCGACGACTGCCGCACTGCTGGAGAATATTCGTAAGGGTAATGAAAGCGCGGCAAAAGAAGCGCTGGCGCAGGGTGTTAAGCTGAACGTCCATGGTAAGGAAGGGGTGACGCCACTGCAGTGGCTGATCCTGGAGACGCGGGACAAAAAAGCGGTGACGCTGGGACTGAAGTTAGGCGCCGATCCCAACTTTAAAAACGGTAACGGTACTGCGGCAATTAATATGGTGCCCGGGTTTGAAGATCCTGATTGGTTACGCATCATTCTGGATGCGGGCGGAGATCCGAATTTGTTGGGAGGGGGCGGTCAACCGCCGATATTCGGCGCGATTAATGAAGAGCGCTGGGATGATATCGAGCTGTTGCTGGCGCGCGGGGCCGATATCAATTTGCAAGATAAAATGAACATGAACAGTGTGTTATATGCGTCTTATCTTAATAAATATGAAATCGTTGATTTCCTAATGAAACAGGGTGCCCAAATTGACACTTACGATAAAGTGGGCGTAAGTCTTGCGTGGAATGTCTATGACAGCGAGTCCATCATGTCCAAAGATGCGCCGCAACGTCCGTGGCTGATAAAGGTCAAGCAGGCGCTGGAGCAAAAAGGGGTGAGGTTCCCACCTCCCTCTCCTCAAGAAGTCAGAGCGCAGTGGGAAAAGGATAAGGCTAAATAGATCACAGTCATCAGGGAACGATCGGATAATCGTTCCCTGACATTTTCCCCTTCTTGCCTAGTTACATACTCTCATTTATTCCCTAACGAAAAACATACATGCCACCGCGTGGAATAACGCCGTTATTTCGCGACGTTAACTATTTATTGTTATCCCTTAATTAAGATTCAGGTTTATCAGATGAATGAAAAAAACAGCCTGAGACTCTTTGAGATCATTCGAAATAAAACTTCGCCGCTGTACGCCATTATTGATGTGATGTGTTATCCGGCGCTGCCTGATTATTGGCGCGCCTTTCATCAGTCAGCTAAAAATCAGTGGCGGCAGCTCGATTCCCCGATATTTCCAGATTCATTACGCTTAGTTGCGCCGATTATTGTCGAACTCGAGGAAGGCAACTGCGGAGAAACGCTGCTGCATTGGACTCAAAGCCAGGAGTACGGCCATCAGGGGACGTTGCTGATGGCAGCCGACATGCCGCTTGATGAGATGGTGAAGTATTGGCAACAACGCGTGGTTTGCCGTGGGCCCACCGGGCAGGAGACGCTGTTTCGCAGCTATGGCCCGGATGCACTGGCGCTGTGGTGGGCGACAATCAGCCCGCAGGCGCAAACGGATTTCCTTGCGCCGGCCCGGCAATTGTTCCTACCGGCCGAGACTCGCGAGTTTTTGGATTATATTCCCTTGCTTGAGGAGGAAATATCTCTCCCGGCGACGAACAATGATCAAATATCGCTGAATCAAACCCAGTTTGATCTCTTAACGCACGATAATCGGCTGCGTTGTCTGGCGAATCAGCTTTTTATGTATGTCAGTGAAAGAACGTTTTTTTTATTAGATATCGAACTACTAAGAAAACGTTTTATTAGCGGTATCGATCTGGCCAAAAGATTATATCCGCGCGCCACCGACGCCGAATGCGAAGCCTGGTCTGCTCACCGCTGGATTATCGGCAGCGAGTTTTATCACCATCCTCATTTTATTCATCTAACCATGAACCACGCCCTGGGAAAATGTATTCAGCTGTTCAAATCCGAACCGCGCCATCTGGAAGACGTTCGAGCACGCTACCACCGGCCTGACTGGATGAAGGGACTATCGCCTGACACATTGGAGGTCACCGAGTGACATTAACGACACCTTTAACCACGCCTTTTCTGACTGAAACGCAAGAAGACGCTGACGGATGGTTGGCACGCATCGACGAAGGCGGGTGTTTCATCGTGGCGGAAGCCGCCCTTAATGACGCGGCGCCGTGGCTGGCTGAGCGCTGGGGCGGCAGTCTGGAACATACCCGGCTTTATTGGGGCGAGGCCGGACGCGAGCATGCTTCGATCTCCCCCTATTGCATCCCGGTCACGGCCCAAAACTGGCCTCAGTTGGAAGAGTACCTTTGCATCCGTGACGGCTGGGGTATCGGTATTCAGCTTGAGTGGTTTATGCAGGCCTATACGCCCGGACAGCAACTGGTCGAGTTGGTCACCCACCTGCGGCACTGGAGCCTGGTGGCGATGCCGGACGGAGATAATGCCATTCTGCGCATCAGCGACTGGCTGATAGTGAAACAGCTTTTGTCGGCCAGCACGGCGCAGGAGGCGACGGCCTTGTTCGGCCCTATCGCCAGTTTCTGTGATCTTTCGCCGAATCGGGGCGGTTCGCGGGTTCTGACCCTCACACACCGTGAGCCTCACGACATCCCCAACACCTCGCCCCGCCAACTCAGCGACGCCCAATGGCAGGCCCTCCTGGGCCCGTCCACGCAGAACGCCTTGGAAACCTACATGGATCACCTGCGCGCCTACCATCCGCGTTGGCAGGCCGAAGGCAACGATGCGTTGTTGGCATTTACCCAGCAACAGGTGAAACAAGCCGAGTTGCAGGGATTCAACAACGACCGCGATATCGTGCGCTATCTGGCGTTGGCGACGGAGCTCAGTCCCGACTTTATCGGCGAGCCTTGGGCGCAAACGGTCATGGCGGAACCGGAAATTATCGGAACCCAGAACAAGATGGATCGCCTCTACGCCGCCGCGGTGAGCCAACAGAGCGAAGCATAAAAGGACGTAGTGCTATGGAACAGACGAAATCAGCGACGCTGGTCTCCAGCGAAGAGGCCGCAAGTAAGAACTTTTCCAGTGATAAAGCCATCCCGGGGGGATGTAAGGAATGCGCTTGTGAAATTTTCGTTCAATACTTATACGATTCGGGAAAACCCGTTCCTAACGCGCCTTTTGTCGTTACGGATAGCAAGGGTACGAATATTAGCGGGCAAACGGATGAGAACGGCTATTTCAAAATCTACGATATGGGTTGCAATGGCTACGAGCTGAATATTCAGGAAGGAAGCGACGAGTTCGAACCCGAAGACACCGTCACCAATAATCCGGTACTACAGTCCAATCCCGAATATGCGGCACTCGCGGGCGAGTACTTCACGCTTTATTTATTACTCAGCAAAGAAGGATTGCTGGAATACGATCAGGAAGAGAGCAAGCGTTATAACGAAGTCGGCATCAACAGTCATGTTTATGGTGGTATGTATTTTTACTACGAAGATAAATATGAGTTGGCTTATAACCGCTTCATGGAGCTGAAGGACAAGATTAACAACAGTAGCCGAGAGCTAAAGCAGGCTATCAATAAAGTCCATCATAGCCTATCAACGGAAGTCGCCAGTCACACGACTGAAACGGCTGTGCTCCTCTTTTGCCAGATCATCCTTGGTTTTGTCCCTATCGTCGGACAAGCGCCTGATGTGTATTTCATTGGGGAATGGTGTTGGGCCGCCTATAAAAATCCTGAGAATCTCAAGGACCCTTATTTTATTTGTGAGGGGGTGTTAGATGTTATTGGTGTGGTACCCGGTGCTGGCCATGCTCTTAAATATGCGGGGAAATCAGTATTAAAAGCGGTTGGAAAAGTCGCCGGTGCCGTCGCTGATAAACGCGCTATCCAGCTCGCAATACGAGAAATTCGTCACCTGTCTGACGGAAATATTGTGCGATGGCTGATGGATTTCGCCTCCAAAATTAAGTCAATTGCGACTGAAGCTATCGCGTTGTTAAACAAAATTTCCTTGGCCATTGAGCGTATTTTGCAGGATGCGGCCCACTCGGCACAAAGCTGGATCGTGGCTTTCGCTAAAGACAGCTTTAATTCGATTGTCAGGGTACTGAAATGGCTGATAGAAAAATTCGAAAGCATCGTTAATACCATTATCGAGAAAGTAGAATCCTTCATCGCCAAAATTGTGACCAAAAAACCGGGTACGGCGCTGGGTAAAGGAAAAGCGACCAAAGCGGAAAAAATGACGGCGGGGGCGACGAAGCAGGAAAGTCGGGCGGCGGAAACAGAAGCTGAGAACGCTGCGAAGAAAAAAGGGGACGAACTCTGTACGTCCGAATCGACTTGCGCAGGTGACCCGGTCGATGTCGCAACGGGTTATGTCGTTGACTGGCGCACGGATTTTCAGATTTCAGGGCTTTTCCCTCTCGCCTTGAAAAGAAGTTATCGTTCAGGAGGCACCCGAATCTCCGGTTTGCTGGGCAAGCTTTGGCGCAGCAACTGGGATATGAGCCTGAAACTCGAAAACGATGTCGTGACGTTTACGGATGGGGAATTTAATCAGGCCATATTCGCGGCGCCTGTTGAAGGCGAGTACAGCCTTTCTCTTTCCAATCCAGCATGGCGTTTAACGCGTCAACAAGGCGTATTGGTGCTACGCCATCGTGACGGGATGAGTTACTGGTTTGAACATACTCGCGGCGTGCAGCTCTGTCTGACCGCAATAGAGGATAGCGTGGGCAATCGTACGTCGCTGCTGTGGGAATTTGGCGAATTACGATGGGTGGTGCTCGCGGATGAGCGTCTGGTGCATGTGGAAACGCAGCACGGGCGAATCGCCTGCCTGACGTTATGCGATCGTCAGCGTCGGCCGTTACAGCCGCTGGTTAACTATACCTATGATCAGAAAGGCTATCTGGTTAGCGTCCGTGCCGGAGAAGGACGCAGTTTTGATTACCGTTATTCGCCAGAAGGTTGGATGTTGCGTTGGTCAGATCTGTCGGAAACCTGGGTAGAACATACCTATGACAGCCAGGGCCGTGCCGTGCGCGACCGTGCATCGGAAGGTTACTGGGCAGGTAGCTTCGACTATGACGATGAACGACTCACCACGTATTACCACAATGGGTTTGGTGGTGTGGCGCGCTATATCAGGGATGAACGCAACAATATTCTCAGCCATCGGACACCCGATGGCGGCGAGACGCTGTTCGAATGGGAACACAATCAGCTGGTGGCGCAAACTGACCCGTTAGGCTATCGCACAGAGTTTGAGCGTAACGACTGGGGGCAGATCACGGCCGTGACGTTGCCGGACGGCGCAATACACCGCTATAACTACGATGATGATGCGCAACTGCTGGCGTATACCGATCCACTCGGCAATGTTTGGCAGTATCAGCGTAATGCTCGGGGGCAGGTGGTAGAAGTTAACGATCCGGAAGGACGTGAGTGGCTGCATAGTTATACCGATCAGGGCCTACTGGAAACCATCATCGCCCCTAACGGCGTGTTGCAACGATATCACTACAACGCGCGAGGGCTGGTCAGTAGGATCGAAGTGGATAACGCCCCCACAGTGCGATTCTTCTACGATGGTCAGGACAGGGTGACAGAACGGCATCAGGAGAGCCAATCTGGTCGGTTGGTGCGTCGCTGGGAATATGAAGGTTATCGAGAAGCGCCGTCAAAAGTCATTTATGAAGACGGAACTGAAACCACCTTTGGCTTTGATAAAGAAGGCAATCTCACCTCTGTGACCGATGCGTTAGGGCAGCAGCACCAGTTCCGCTACGGCGCATTTGATAACCTGATGGAAGCCACGGATCCACTCGGTGCAACAGTCCGCTATCACTACAATACGGAAGCCGAATTCGCCGGTGTGACCAACAGCCACGGCGACGCTTGGACTTACTCCTTTGACGAGTGTGGACGGCTTTCCGAAGAGCAACATTATGACGGGCGAGTGTATCGCTATGCCTACGACGTGGCGGGNCGATTAACGTGCCGAACTTCTCCCGACGGCAGCCAGCAAAACTACACGCATGATGCCTTGGGACGGGTGACGGAAGTCCAGTGCCTCACTGCTGAAGGGGCGACGGACAGCGTTACCACGCTGGACTATGACATCGCGGGACGATTGTTAAGCGCCAGCAACGCAGACGCCTGCGTGGAGTACACCTATAACCGCTCCGGTCAGGTCATCTCTGAGCGAGTCAATGGGCAAGAGATCATCAGCGACTACGATGCGAGCGGTTACCGCGCGCAGGTCAGTGGGCTGTTGGCGCCGCTGCAACAGCAGTGGCAATCAGGGCGGTTGTCGGCGCTGGGCGTAGGTTCGCATCAGGCCTTGTCGTTCAGCCATACGGATGCGGGTCAGGAAAGCCTGCGTAGCAACGGCGCGGGCTTCGCGCTGTCGCAGAGCTGGAGCGAGACCGGGCTGTTAGAGCGTCAGGCGCTGGTGAACGGCGGCGGCAGCGAGCCGCACCATCTGGAACGGCGCTATCGCTACGACGTGCTGGACCGTCTGGTGGGGATAAAAGACGCTCACTGGGGCGAGCAGGATTTCCGCCTGAACGGCAACGGACAGGTCACGGCGGAGCGCCGGAATGGGCGCTGGCGTCAGGCAAAACTGTTTGGTTACGACAGCGAGCAGAACCTGTGCGAAGTGTCGGACATTATGGCCTTGTCGGGCGTCCCGCTGTCGGTGTCTCAGGCGGTATCCGAGGGCCAGCGTCGCTATGACGGCGCAGGACGTATCGTCGAGCGTGGCGATGTGCGCTATGAGTACGATGTCTGCGGCCGGTTAAGTCGCAAGCGAGAAGTCCGGGCGGGATTCCGACCTAAAGAAACGCGCTACGAGTGGGATACGCAGGACCGGTTGCGGCGGGTGGGCCTG